>NZ_BNBO01000007.1 GCF_014655955.1 Kitasatospora indigofera | reverse complement strand
CGCCGACGAAGTACTCCTGGTCGCCCTGCTTCTGCAGGTAGGTGATCGAGATCTTGCCGGAGACCGGTGCGACGGTGGCGTCCGAGCCGGAGGTCGTCTCCTGGCCGGTGGAGCAGGCGGTGGCCAGGCCCAGCGTCAGGAGCAGGGCGGCGGCGCCGGCAGCCCGGCTGCCATGGGTACGGAACATGGGGACACTCCTAGCGCGCACACCGGAGACGGTGCTTGCACGGTGATGGGGATGGCAAGGACGGGCCACGGAGGGCCGGGCGACCGGGCTGGCCGGACAGATGGGGAACCAGGCGGGAGCCAATAACGATCAGAACTCAACAGATTCCAACGCGTTGGAACAATGACACTCGCCCCGCGCTCGTGCGTCAAGCCGGTAAACGGACTGATATCCGCTCGTAACCTTCGACTTCGCCCGACCCGCCCCTGGCCGGCCGCCCCCCGGCCGCCTCCCGGTGACACCCGCACGGCAGGCCCTCACGGTCAGCGACCGGGCAGCGCGGTACGACCGCCCACGAAGGACTCGGCCACCGCCGCCCGCGGCCCGCCCCGGGGGCGCCCACCAGCACGGAAGGCCGCACGAGGACACCGCGGCGCCCCGCCGACTCGCGGGCCCCCGGGGGTCGTTGGTGATTGCACTGAGCTACCGACGGGTTTCATCACGAAGGCGCATCACGCCGTGACGACCACTTGACTCGCCCGCCGTCGGCGGTCAAGACTCAACGCCAGCTTCATGTTGGCGTAAACATCAGCCGTGAAGGGCACCCCCGTGAGCACGACGCACCCCCCTGCCCAGTCCACCCCGGCCCGGCCGACAAGCCGGTCCCGGCCGGTACCGCGATCCGGTCGCATCGGTCACGGGTCCTTCGGCTACGTCTTCTTCGCCCCGTTCCTGGTCGTCTTCGTGATCGGGATCGCGGCACCGCTCGGCTACGCCGCCTACCTGAGCTTCTTCCAGGACCGGCTGGTCGGCGGGAACGTCTTCGTCGGATTCGACAACTACACCCGCGCCCTGGGGGACGAGCTCTTCCGGGCCGGACTCTGGCGGGTCACCCTCTTCCTGCTCGTGCAGGTCCCGGTGATGCTGGCCCTCGCCCTGCTGGCCGCCCTGGCCATCGACAGCGGGCGGCTGCGCTGGCCCGCCCTGTTCCGGATCGGCATCTTCGTCCCGTACGCCGTCCCGGCCGTCGTGGCGTCCCTGATGTGGGGATACCTGTACGGCGACCGGTTCGGACTGATCCGCCAGATCGGTGACGCCCTGCACGTCGACGTCCCCCGGCTGCTCAGCGAGTCCTGGATGCTCGCCTCCATCGGCAACGTCGTGACCTGGGAATTCGTCGGCTACAACATGCTGATCCTGTACGCGGCGCTGCGCACCGTCCCGCAGGAGCTGTACGAGGCGGCGGAGGTCGACGGCGCCGGCGAGCTGCGCAAGGCCTGGAGCATCAAGCTCCCCGCCCTGCGGCCCGCGCTGGCGCTGGCCACGGTGTTCTCGATCATCGGGACGTTCCAGCTCTTCAACGAGCCCAACGTGATGCAGTCGCTGGCCCCGGACGTGATCTCCACCAGCTACACGCCCAACATGTACGCCTTCAACCTGGCCTTCAACGGTCAGCAGTTCAACTATTCGGCAGCCGTCGCCGTGGTCCTGGGCGGGGTGACCGCAGTGGTCGCCTACGCCGTGCAGGCCAGGTCGATGCGGAAGGAACAGAGCCTGTGAGCGTCAAATCCCCTGTAGGCGGCCGAGGACGCGCACGACGGTCCAGCACGGCGCTCACCGTGGCCATGGGGCTGATGCTCCTCTACGCGCTGCTCCCGCTGGTCTGGCTGCTGCTCTCCAGCACCAAGGACTCCAACTCCCTGAGCACCAGCTTCGGTCTCTGGTTCGGACACGGCTTCCACCTCTTCGACAACGTGTGGAACGTCCTCACCTACGACGACGGCATCTACCTGCGCTGGTTCGCCAACACCCTGCTCTACGCGGTCGTCGGCGCCGGCGGGGCGGCCTTCATCTCCACCGCCGCCGGGTACGCGCTGGCGAAGTACCGGTTCCGCGGCCGCAACGTGCTGGCCGCCGTGGTGCTCGGCGCCATCGCGATCCCCGGGACCGCCCTGGCCGTGCCGACCTACCTGCTGTTCAGCAAGATCGGCGTCATCGACACCCCCTGGGCCGTCCTGCTGCCCTCCCTGGTCAGCCCGTTCGGCGTCTACCTGATGCGGGTCTACGCCATCGGCGCCGTCCCGGACTCCATGCTCGAAGCGGCCCGCATCGACGGCTCCGGGGAGATCAGGACCTTCTTCACCATCTCGTTGCGCCTGCTCGCCCCCGGCTTCGTCACGGTGCTGCTGTTCTCGCTGGTCGCCACCTGGAACAACTACTTCCTGCCGCTGATCGTCCTCAGCGACCCGCAGTGGTTCCCGCTCACGGTCGGCCTCAACCAGTGGAACGCCCTGGCCACCGGCGCGGCGGGCAGCGGTGCCACGACCACCGGCTTCTACCCCCTCGTGGTCACCGGCAGCGTGCTGGCGATCATCCCGCTCGTCGTCGCGTTCCTCTTCCTCCAGCGGTTCTGGCAGTCCGGCCTCGCCGCCGGAAGCGTCAAGGAGTAACGCGTTCCCACCCTCATGTCCGGCCCGCCCCACCACCTCAGCAAGGAAGTCGTGCCATGACCCGTGCATCCATCCCCTCCCGCCGCAGACTCCTGGCACTCGTGCCGGCCGCAGCGCTCGCCCTCACGCTGACCGCCTGCGGCTCGGACGCCGCCCCCGTGGTCTCGGCCGACCCGAGTGCCGCGCTGGACACCGAGACCACGCTGACCTTCTGGACCTGGGCCCCCAACATCGAGAAGACGGTCGCCCTCTTCGAGAAGAAGTACCCGAAGGTCAAGGTGAACGTCGTCAACGCCGGGCAGTCGGCGGCCGAGTACACCAAGCTCCAGACCGCCGTGAAGGCCGGCAGCGGCGGACCGGACGTCGCCCAGGTCGAGTACTTCGCGCTGCCCGAGCTCGCGCTCTCCAAGCGGCTGGTCAACCTGAAGGAGTACGGCGCGGCGGCCCTGGAGCCCAAGTTCACCGCCTCCGCCTGGTCGCAGGTCGCGGTGGCGGACGGCGTCTACGCGGTCCCGCAGGACACCGGCCCGATGGCGATGTTCTACAACAAGAAGATCCTCGACGAGCTGAAGATCGAGCCGCCGAAGACCTGGGCCGAGTTCGAGACCGCCGCCGTCAAGATCAAGGAGTCGGACCCGAAGCGGTTCATCACCTCCATCGACCCCGGCGACGCCGGCGGCGTGGACAGCCTGATCTGGCAGGCCGGCGGCCGCCCCTTCCAGCAGAAGGACGCTTCCTCCGTCTCGGTGAACCTCCAGGACCCCGGCGCCAAGAAGGCCGCCGACATGTGGACCTCCCTGATCAACCGCAAGCTCGTCGACACCGCCCCCGGGTGGACCAACGAGTGGTGGCAGTCCATGGGCAGCGGCCAGTACGCCATGTGGATCATCGGCGCCTGGGCCCCCGGCAACATCGGCTCGACCATCCCGGAGACCGCCAAGGACTGGCGCGCCGCGCCCATCCCGCAGTGGAACGCCGGCGACACGGTCTCCTCCGAGAACGGCGGCTCCGCCGTCGCGGTGCCCACCAGCAGCAAGAACAAGGCCGCCGCCGCGGCCTTCGCGATCTGGCTGAACTCCGACCCGGAGGCCGTCCGCTCCCTCTCGGCCAACGGCCTCTTCCCGGCCACCACCGAACTGCTCAAGGACCCGGCCTTCCTCGACCAGCCGGTCGCGGGCCTCGGCGGCCAGAAGGCCAACCAGGTCTTCGCCGACTCCTCCGCCGGCGTCGGCAAGGGCTGGCAGTACCTGCCGTACCAGCTCTACGCCAACTCGGTCTTCAAGGACACCGTCGGCCCGAACATCTCGACCGACATCAACACCGGCCTGACCGCCTGGCAGAAGCGCATCACCGACTATGGCAACCAGCAGGGTTTCAAGGTCACCGCGCCGTGACCCGACGCCGGTGCCGGTGCGGGGTGCGATCCACCCCGCGCCGGCGCCGGCCGGTGACCACCCCGCGAGCGCCCGCTGGGACGGTCCCGCCGAGCACCCACTTCACCCAGGAGCAACAGCACCATGCCCGTCCTGCAGATCACCGACGAGGGATTCCGCCTCGACGACCAGCCCTTCCGGATCATCTCCGGCGGCCTGCACTACTTCCGCGTCCACCCCGGTCTCTGGGCCGACCGCCTGCGCAAGGCCCGCCTGATGGGCCTGAACACGGTAGAGACGTACGTCCCCTGGAACCTGCACCAGCCGCGCCCCGACGAGTTCCGCCTCGACGGCGGGCTGGACCTGCCGGCCTTCCTGGACCTGGCCGCCGCCGAGGGGCTGCACGTCCTGCTGCGGCCCGGCCCGTACATCTGCGCCGAGTGGGAGGGCGGCGGCCTGCCCTCGTGGCTCCTCGCCGACCCCGACATCCTGCTGCGCAGTCAGGACCCGCGCTACCTCGCCGCGGTGGAGGACTTCTTCGGACGGCTGCTGCCGCCGCTGAACCGCCACCTGTCGACCAACGGCGGCCCGGTGCTGGCCGTGCAGGTCGAGAACGAGTACGGCGCCTACGGCGACGACACCGAGCACCTGGCGCACCTGGCCCGGTCGCTGCGCAGCCACGGCGTCGACGTCCCGCTCTTCACCTGCGACCAGCCCGGTGACCTGGTCCGCGGATCGCTGCCCGGCGTCCTCGCCACGGCCAACTTCGGCAGCCGCTCGGAGCAGGGCCTCGCCGCGCTGCGCGCGCACCAGCCGGCCGGCCCGCTGATGTGCACCGAGTTCTGGATCGGCTGGTTCGACCGCTGGGGCGGCCACCACGTGGTGCGCGACCCCTCCCAGGCCGCGCAGGAGCTCGACGCCCTGCTCGCCACCGGCGCCTCGGTGAACCTCTACATGTTCCACGGCGGCACCAGCTTCGGCTTCACCAACGGCGCCAACGACAAGCACACCTACCGGCCGACGGTCGGCTCCTACGACTACGACTCCCCGCTCGACGAGGCCGGCGACCCGACCGAGAAGTACGAGGCCTTCCGCCAGGTGATCGCCAAGTACGCCCCCGTCCCGGCCGACCCGATCCCCGACCCCGGCCCGAAGACCGCCGCCGCCGGCATCCGGCTGGGCGCCCACGCGCCGCTGTTCGCCAACCTGGCGGCGCTCGGCGCCGCCGTCGTCGCCGAGCGGCCGCTCACCATGGAGCAGCTGGGCCAGGACTTCGGCTTCGTCCTCTACGAGTGCGCCCTGCCGGCCGCCGGCCCCGTCCTGCTGGAGCTGGGCACGGTCCGCGACCGCGCCCAGGTCTTCGTCGACGGCCAGCCGGTCGGCGTGCTGGAGCGCGAGAACCACGAGCGCGCCGTCGCCTTCACCGTGCCGCGCGAGGGCGCCCTGCTGAGCGTGCTGGTGGAGAACCAGGGCCGGGTCAACTACGGCAGCGGGATCCACGACCGCAAGGGCCTGCTGGGCCGGGTGCTGCTGGACGGCGCCGAGCTGACCGGCTGGACCAGCCGGCCGCTGCCGCTCGACACCCTCGACGGGCTCTCCTTCACCGAGGACGGCCCCGCCCAGGCCGGCCCCACCTTCCACCGCGGCACCGTGGAGCTGGACGAGGTCGCCGACAGCTTCCTGCACCTGCCCGGGTGGACCAAGGGCAACGTCTGGGTCAACGGCTTCCACCTCGGCCGGCACTGGTCCCGCGGCCCCCAGCGCTCGCTCTACGTCCCCGGCCCCGTCCTGCGCCAGGGGTCGAACGAGATCACCGTGCTGGAGCTGCACGCCGCCCACCGCGCGCTCACCGTCGAACTGCGCGACATCCCCGACCTGGGACCGACCGAGGAGTAGCCGGACGGCTCCCCGCTCCCCGCACCCCCGCCGGAACCCCTGCTGCCGCACCGCTCCCCGCCCGGCGGCAGGGGTTCCGGTGCCGGGCGGGGACGCCGGACCCCCCGCCCGGAGGCCGCGGTCACGGAACGTACCCGCGGCCTCCGGGCATTGCGCTACCCGGTGAATCCCACGGCCCCGGCCCCGCCTCCTGAACGCCGCCGCCACCGGCGCAGCTGGCCCGCACCGGGACATCGTGCCTGGTGAACGGCCCTGCCGACGCGGCCGCGCCACCGGCCGGCAGCTCCGGGCCACGCCTCGCGGTGGCCCCGCGAGGACCCCACCCGGTGTCCCGGCCACCGGTCCGCTCCTTGCCACCGCCCCGCCGAAGCGGGATAAATGGGGAGTATGAGCCAGTATTCGGGCACTCTCCGGAGTTGGCTGACCCGCCGTTCCGGCAAAGCCGGCACGGTGGACCCGCCCCCTCCCGAAACCGGCGACACCCCGCAGCCGGCCGGCAGCACCGCGGTGGCGGCCCCGGGCGCGCCCCGCCCCCGGGCCCGGCAGACCCCGCGCAGCTTCGCCCGGGAGGTCTTCCTCCTCCAGCTGATGCTGGTGATCCTGCTGGTCGCCGCCGCGCTGGTGGCCGTCGTGGTGCAGACCCGGCGCGACACCATGGCCGACGCCCGGCACCGCTCCCTCGCCGCCGCCGAGTCCTTCGCGCACGCCCCCGGGCTGGTTGCCGCCCTGAACGGCCCGGACCCGAGCGCCACGCTCCAGCCGCTCGCCGAGGAGACCCGCAAGGCCGCCGGCGTCGACGCCCTCATCGTCTACCGGCTCGACGGGATCACCCTGACCCACAGCGACGTCTCGCAGCTCGGCAAGCACGTCATCGGCCCGTACGCCCAGGCCGCCGAGGGGCAGGCCTTCACCCGGACCTTCAACGGCGCGCTCGGCCCGTCCGTGATCTCGGCCGCCCCCGTGAAGGACGCCTCCGGTCAGGTGGTCGGCATCGTCTCCGCCCCGGTCACCGTGGAGACGGTGCAGAAGACGGTCAACCGGCAGCTGCCCGTGTTCCTGGTCAGCGCGGGCGCGGCCGTCGCCCTGGCCGCGGTCGGCGCGGGCCTGGTCAGCCGGCGGCTGAGCCGCCAGACGCACGGCCTGGGCCCGGCCGAGATGACCCGGATGTACGAGCACCACGACGCCGTCCTGCACGCCGTCCGGGAGGGCGTGCTCATCACCGGGGCCGACGGCCGGCTGTTGCTGGCCAACGACGAGGCCCGGCGGCTGCTGGACCTGCCCGCCGACGCGGAGGGCCGGCCCGTCGACTCGCTGGGCCTGGAGCCGGGCACCGCCGAACTCCTCGCCTCCGACCGGATCGCCACCGACGAGGTCCACCTGGCGGCGGACCGGCTGCTCTCCCTCAACAAGCGCTCCACCACGCCCTTCGGCGTGCACCGCACGAGCGTGGTGACCCTGCGGGACACCACCGAGCTGCGGACGCTCTCGGGCCGGGCCGAGGTGGCCCGCGGGCGGCTGCGGCTGCTCTACGACGCCGGGATGCGGATCGGGTCCACCCTGGACGTCTCGCGCACCGCCGAGGAGCTGGCGCAATCGGCCGTCCCCGGCTTCGCCGACGTGGTCACGGTGGAGCTGCAGGACCTGGTCCTGCGCGGCGAGGAGCCGAGCGGGGCCAGTACCGAGCTGCGCCGCACCGCCGTCGCCGGCCTGGCGGAGGACCACCCCCTCTACCCGGTCGGCCAACTGATCCACTTCGTACCGGGCACCCCTGTGGCGACCAGCGTGGCCGACGGCCGGTCCGTGCTGGAGCCGGACCTGGCCCGCTCCCCCGGCTGGCAGGGCCAGGACCGCGCGCGGGCCCAAGAGATCCTCGACTACGGGATCCACTCCCTCGCGGTGGTGCCGCTGCAGGCCCGCGGCGTGGTGCTGGGCCTGGTGAACTTCTGGCGGGCCGGCGACTCCCCGCCCTTCGACCGGGAGGACCTCTCCATCGCCGAGGAGCTCGCCGGACGGGCCGCGGTGTCCATCGACAACGCCCGGCGCTACACCCGCGAGCACGCGACCGCGGTGACCCTGCAGCGCAGTCTGATGCCCCGTGGCGTACCCGCCCAGGAGTCCCTGGACGTGGCCCACCGCTACCTGCCCGCGCAGGCCGGGGTGGGCGGCGACTGGTTCGACGTGATCCCGCTGCCCGGCGCCCGGGTCGCGCTGGTGGTCGGCGACGTCGTCGGCCACGGCCTGCACGCGGCGGCCACCATGGGCCGGCTGCGGGTCGCCATCCACAACTTCTCCACCCTGGACCTCCCCCCGGACGAACTGCTGAGCCACCTGGACGAGCTGGTGGCGCGCATCGACCTCCAGGACGAGGACACCGAGGAGCCCGAGGACGGCGCGCAGCCGGCGATCACCGGCGCGACCTGCCTGTACGTCGTCTACGACGCCGTCTCCGGGCTGGTCACCGCAGCCACGGCCGGCCACCCGCCCCCGGCGCTGGCCCACCCCGACGGGACGGTGACCTTCCTCCGCCCGCCGGTCTCCCCGCCGCTGGGCCTGAACGCGGGCATGCCCGTGGAGACCGCCGAGGCGACCCTGCCCGAGGGCTCCCGCCTGGTCCTCTACACCGACGGGCTGCTGCACAACCGCACCCGTGACCTGGACGCGGCGCTGGAGGCGCTGCGGCAGGCCGCCGGCGGGCCCGACCGCCGGCCGGAGCAGGTGTGCGCGGAGGTGATGGAGTCGATGCTGCCGACCAGGCCCGACGACGACGTGGCGCTGCTGGTGGCGCAGACCCGGCTGCTCGCACCGGACCGGGTCGCCGCGTGGGACGTCGAGCCGGACCCGGCGGCCGTCGGCCCGGTGCGCAACGCCTGCGCCCGCAAGCTGGCCGAGTGGGGCCTGGACGACATCTCCTTCGGCACCGAGCTCATCCTCAGCGAACTGATCACCAACGCCGTCCGCTACGGCAAGGTGCCGATCCGGGTCCGGCTGCTGCTCACCGAGACGCTGGTCTGCGAGGTCTCCGACGGGAGCAGCACGGCCCCGCACATCCGCCGTGCCAAGGACACCGACGAAGGGGGCCGCGGCCTCTTCCTGGTCGCCCGGTACGCCGAACGCTGGGGCACCCGCTACTCCACCCGGGGGAAGACCATCTGGGCCTCCCAGTCGCTCGACAGCGGGTCGCCGGACGACGAGGCCCTGGGCGACATGTTCTCCGGCGAGTGGGACGACCTGGAGCTCTGAGCCGCCGCGGCCCGGGCCGCCCGGCAGCCCGGCGTGCGGGTGTACGCCCGACTGTGCCCCTTTTGGTACCCGCGACTCCCGGGCCGTGCATCGTGAGGCCCACCTCGGCGGCAGCCGGACGAACAGCGGCTCCGCGGCCGTGCCCCCAGGGATTCGCAGGCCCGGGCGGGTGCGGCGGGCCGCTGCGGCGCGGGCCCGCCGGAGCGGCCGCGACGAGATGCCTTGACAGACTCCCGCGCTGATCCCAGACTCTCCTCAACCCGCCGTGTTAGCGCAGACATCAGACTCTGCGCGACCGGCGCGCCCCCCACGGTTCACCGCCCCCCGGGCCACCCCACCCGGCGCGACGGTCCACCCGGCGACCGGCCACCACCGGTCCGCCCGTCCCTCCTCGGGACCGCGATCGCCTCCTGCCCGGCACCGCCGGCCGGCCATCGCCTCCGCCCGCCGCATGACCTCGCGCGTCCGTCCCCACCTGCGCTCCCGGCCCGCCCGGAGCACGGACCGGTCATGCCTGAAGTGAAGAGCAAGAGGTACCCACATGTCTCTCCGCAGCAAGGCCTCCGCGGCGCTGTTCGCCGCGCTGGCCGCCCTCCCCCTCTCCCTGGCCGGCGCCGTCACCCCGGCGCAGGCGGCGCCGGTCAGCATCGACAACGCCACCCAGTTCACCGACCCGGCCGGCAACCCGGTGCACGCCCACGGCGGCGGCGTGGTCAAGGTCGACCAGTACTACTACTGGTTCGGTGAGGACCGGAACGCCGACAACACCTTCCGCTACGTCTCGGTCTACCGCTCCACCGACCTCAAGACCTGGGAGTTCCGCAACCACGCGCTGACCCAGGCCACCGATCCGGAGCTGGGGTCCGCCAACATCGAGCGGCCGAAGGTCATGTACAACGCCGCGACGCACCAGTTCGTGATGTGGATGCACAAGGAGAACAGCGCGGACTACGGGGAGGCCCGGGCCGCGGTGGCCGTCTCCGCCACGGTCGACGGCGACTACAGCTACAAGGGCAGCTTCCGGCCGCTGGGCGAGATGTCCCGCGACATCACCACCTTCGTCGACACCGACGGCACCGGCTACATGATCTCCGCCGCCAACGAGAACCGGGACCTGCACGTCTACCGGCTGACGGCCGACTACACCGGCATCCAGGCCCAGGTGCAGAACCTCTGGCAGGGCAGCTCGCGGGAGGCCCCCGCGATGTTCAAGCGGAACGGCGTGTACTTCCTGCTCACCTCCGGCGCCACCGGCTGGGCGCCCAACCAGCAGAAGTACGCCACCGCCACCAGCATCACCGGAGCGTGGAGCGGCCTGAAGGACGTCGGCGACTCCACCGCCTTCCGCAGCCAGACCGCGTACGTGCTGCCCGTCCAGGGCACCGCCGGCACCAGCTTCCTCTACATGGGCGACCGCTGGGGCAACTCGATGGGCAAGTCGGTCAACGACTCCCAGTACGTCTGGCTGCCGGTCAAGTTCCCGACCAAGACGTCGATGAGCCTGGAGTACTCGCCGCAGATCACCGTCGACACGGCGGCCGGCACGGTCAAGGGCATGAACGTGGTCTGGGAGACCCTGGCGGCCCAGCACAGCGGCAAGTGCGCCGACGTGGCCAACTACGACACCTCGGACGCGGTGCAGCTGATCCAGTGGGGCTGCGGCGCCGGCGCCAACGACCAGTTCTGGATCAAGAAGCTCGGCAACGGGTACGTCCAGATCATGGCCAGGCACAGCGGCAAGTGCCTCGACATCGCCGGTGCCTCCACCGCGGACGGCGCGCTCGCTGTCCAGAACACCTGCAACGGCCAGCCCTCCCAGCAGTGGAAGCTCCGCGCCACCGACACGGCCGGCTACGTCGAGATCGTCGCCAAGCACAGCGGCAAGTGCCTGGACGTGGTCAACACCTCGACCGCCGACGGCACCGCGCTCGACCAGTGGACCTGCTCCGGCGGCACCAACCAGCACTGGCGGCGGACCACCGTCTGAGGCCTGCTCACGGGATGAAGGACGTCACGGCCCGGTCGTGGGTGGCAGGATCCCTGCCACCCACGACCGGGCCGTGACGTCGTCATGGGTACGGGGGCCGGCGGCATGGGCACCGGGGGCGGCCGGCGGCGTCCCCCGCCGGAGGTCAACTCCTCCCATTGTTGATATATGTGCCTTCTGGTTGAATCTTGATGACTTCGATGATTCCCGGGGGAGACACACCGATGCCGACCATCGCCCTGACCGCCGCGGCCACCCGGCCCGGGTCCGTCCCGCCCACGGACCGCGGACGACCTGCGGACCCCACCGGCAGCGGCGCCGGCATCAGTACCGGCACCGGCCGCCCCGCCCCCGCCCGGGTGTCCGGGTGACCGCCGGTCGGACCGCACGGCGGGCCGCCACGGCCGAACCGGGCGCGGCCGAACCACGCGCGGCGGCGCTCTTCACCCCGGCGGCCGTGGTCGCCTGCTGCGTCGGCTTCGTCCTGATCGGCGCTCTCCAGGCCCTGTACGGCCCGGCGATCCCCGCCCTGCGCGAGGAGTTCGGGCTCTCCCCGTCCGCCGCCGGCCTGGGGCTGAGCGCCCACTTCGCCGGCGGCGTGGCCGGCGTCCTGCTCTTCGCCCGGCTCCACGGCAGGCTGGGCAGCCGGCGGATCCTGGGCAGCTCGTACCTGCTGATGGCCGTCGGCTCGGCCGGCTTCGCCCTGGCGCCGGACTGGCCCTTCGCCCTGGCCGCCGCCCTGCTGGCCGGGCTCGGCTTCGGCGGCGTCGACCACGGCCTCAACCTGCTCTTCGCGGTGGGCTTCGGACACTGCTCGGCCGCCATGCTCAACATCCTCAACGCCCACTTCGGGGTGGGCGCGATCCTCGGACCGGTGCTGATCGGCGTGGTGGGCCCCGAACACTACCCCGCGGTCTTCCTGGGCTTCGCGCTCGCCAACCTGCCGCTGCTGTTCCTCCTGCGGGGCATACGCCGGCAGGACGCGCCGGGGCCCGACGACGGCACCCCCCAGGCCGGCGGCCCCGGCCGGGCCAGGGACCGCAGCCTGCTCACGGTGCTGACCCTCTTCGTCGTGCTCTACGTCCTGCACGTCGGGATCGAGGCGGGCGTCGGCGGCTGGGAGCCCACCCATCTGGAGACGGTCGGCTACCGCGCGGGCGTCGCCGCCACCGCGACGTCCGTCTACTGGTCGATGCTGACCGTCGGCCGCTTCCTCGTCGCGCCGCTGGCCCTGCGCTTCACCGCCCGGGCCGTCGTCACCGCCTCCTGCGCGGGAATGACGGTCTGCCTGCTGCTGGCCTCCGTCCCCGGGCTCGCCCCGTACGCGTACGCGGGTGTCGGCCTGTTCATCGCGCCGATCTTCCCGACCGGCCTGCCCTGGCTGAACCGGGCCGCGCCACGGGCCGCACGGGCGGGCGCGCTGGTCATCGCCGCCTCCATGCTCGGCGGCGTCGCGGCGGGGCCGGCGCTCGGCAAGGCGATCGAGTGGTCCGGGGTGCGCGCCGTCCCGCTGCTGCTCGGCGGGCTCTCGGCGCTGTGCCTGCTGGCGGCGCTGTGGCTGGGGCGCGCCACCGGCTCCCCGGCACGGCGCGGCGGCTGAGGCGCCCTGGTGCGGCCGGAGGACGTCGCCCGGCCGCACCGGACCCGCCCGCACCGGCCCCGCCCGCGGACGGATCGTCCGCCCAGGACCTGACGTGGCGTCAGGCCACCCTCCGCCCTCGGGGCCGCGCGAATGACGGCCCTTCGTGGTACCTTCGGCGTCGCCGTGAACCGCCGCGACCCGAGGAGGTGAGACCGATCAACGCTGTGACAGGTCGGGGCTCCCTCCCCCGTGAGGTCTAGGGAGCGCCCGCACAGGCACCCCGAAAGGCCGCGACACCATGCGCTTCACCTCCCGCACGTCCTCCGCCGGCGTCATCGAGCACTCCTTCACCCTGGGCGGGATCCCCGGCGTGCTGTGGACTCCCGAAGGCACCGCCGCCACCCGCCCCCTGATCCTGCTGGGGCACGGCGGCGGACAGCACAAGAAGGCCCCCGACGTCATCGCCCGGGCCCACCGCTTCGTCACCGGGGGCGGCTTCGCCGCGGTGGCGGTCGACGTGCCCGGCCACGGCGACCGGCCGAAGGACGAGGAGCTCGACCGGATCGCGACCGCCAACCAGGCCCGGGTGGCGGCCGGCGCCGAGCCTGCCCCGCTGATCGCCGGCTTCCAGGCCCTGGTGGCGCGCCGGACCGTCCCGGAGTGGCGGGCGGTGCTGGACGCCGTCCAGCGGCACGGCCACGTCGGCGCCGGCCCGGTGGGCTACTGGGGCGTGTCGCTGGGCTGCGGGCTCGGGGTCCCCTTCGTCGCCGCCGAACCCAGGGTCCGTGCGGCGGTGCTGGGCCTGGGCGGTGCCCTGTCGTCGGCCGGGGCCGCCGCGCGGATCAGCGTCCCGGTGGAGTTCCTGCTGCAGTGGGACGACGAACGGGTGCCGCGGGCCCAGGGCCTGGCCCTGTTCGACGCCTTCGGTTCGGCCGAGAAGACGCTGCACGCCCACCCGGGCGGGCACGGGGACCTGCCGGCGTCCGAGCCGGAGGACTCCTTGCGGTTCTTCGCCCGCCATCTGGGCTGATGCTCGGTCAACACGACTGCTCGGCAGGATCCTTCCGCCCCGCCGGTTCGCTCCGGTGCGCCGGCCGTGATCCGGCCACGGCCGGCGCGGGCCGTGCGCGGGCCACGGACCGGGCGGCCTGACGGGCCGTCCGGCCGACGGGCCGACGGCCCGGCGGGCGGCCCGCGACCGCCCTGCGACCATCCGTGACCGGAATCCGGTGCGACGGCCAGTAGGGTGGACGGCGTGGGCATACGACTGTTGGGGCCGATCGAACTACGGACCGCGGCGGGCGTTCCCGCCACCGTGGCCGGGCCGAAACAGCGGTCCGTCCTGGCCCTGCTGGCCGTCGAGTTCGACCGGGTCGTCCCGCTCGACCGGTTCTTCGACCTGCTCTGGGGCGACGAGCCGCCGGCCCGGGCCAGGGCCGCGCTGCAGGGGCACGTCGCGGCCCTGCGCAAGGCCCTGGACGGCAGCGCCTTCGAACTCCGCACCCGGGCACCCGGCTACCTCCTCACCGGCGATGCGGAGCAGATCGACCTGTGCCGGTTCGAGGCGCTGGCCGCCCGCGCCGAGGCCGCCGGGGGTGACGACCGCTCGGCGGCGCTGCTGCTGAAGCAGGCCCTCGACCTCTGGTACGGCCTGCCGCTGGCCGACCTCGCGGACACGCCGCTCTGCCGGGACCTCGCGGCCCGGCTCGCCGAGGCCCGGGCCCGGGTGCTGGCCGCCTGGGCGGAGCGGCAGCTGCGGCTCGGGCTCGGCGCGGCGGCCGTACCGGAGTTGGAGAGCTACGTCCGCACGGACGGGCTGCGCGAACCGGCCGTCGCGCTGCTGATGCGCTGCCTGGTGCAGGACGGCCGCGCGCCCGACGCCCTGGCCGCCTACCACCACGCCCGGCGCCGGCTGGACGAGGAGCTGGGCATCGCACCGGGCCCCGCCCTGCGGGACGCGCTGCGCGCCGCCCTGGGGACGGACGGCGGGGGCCCACCGCTGCCCGCCCGGCGGGCCCCCGGCCGGGCCACCGAACGCCCCGTCGGCCGGGGCAGCGAACCGGCCACCGACCGGAGCACGGCGGGGAACCCCGGCCGGGCCCCCGGACCGGACACCGGGTGCGGCCCGCCCGTCGCGGAGCGGCCGGCGGCACCCGAGCGCCACCGCGCCGCGGCCGCCGGCCTCGCGCTGCCCCGGCTGCCGGACGACCTGGTCGGCCGGGCCGAGGCCCACCGGTGGCTGGACCGCCTGCACGGGCCGCGGCCGGCCGGCGGCGGCATCGCCGTCGTCACCGGCCCGGCCGGCGTGGGCAAGACCGCCACCGCCGTGAGCTGGGCCCGGCAGGCCCCCGGGTTCCCGGACGGCCGGCTGTTCGTCCCGCTGCGCGGCTTCGACCCGGCCGGCCCCGCCGCGCCCGCCGAGGTGCTCGGAGCGCTGCTGCGCGCGCTGGGCGTCCCCGCGGCCGCGGTTCCCGACGAGTCGCCGGCCCGGGCCGCGCTCTACCAGCGGGAGGCCGGCCGGCGCCGGCTGCTGGTCGTGCTGGACGACGCCCGGGACGCGACACAGGTCGCCGGGCTGCTCCCGGCCGGGCCGCACTGCGTCACCGTCATCACCGCCCGCGCCACCCTGGAGGAGGTGACGGTGACCCAGGGCGCGGCCCTGCTGCAGCTCGGGCCCCTGCCGGAGGAGGACGCGGTGGCGCTGCTCGACCGGCTGCTGCCGCCCGGCGGGCCCGGACCGGCCGTAACCGGTACGCCGGCCCGGGCGGACGCGGACGCCCGCACCGGTACGGGCGCCGGCGCCGTCGACGTGCGGCGGCTCGCCGCGCTCTGCGACGGGCTGCCGCTCGCCCTGCGGACCGCCGCCGCCCGGCTCTGCGCCCGCCCGACCTGGAGCACGGCCACCCTGGCGGCCGCGCTGGCCGACGAACGCACCCGGCTGCAGACGCTGGACACCCCCGGCGCGGCCGGCCTGCGCAGCCGGCTGGTCATGACCTACCGTCACCTGCCCTGGGACGCCGCGCACCTGCTCGGCCTGCTGGCGGTGCACCCCGGCCGCCCGGTGGACGCCGGCTCGGCGGCCGCGCTGCTCGACTGCGACCGGCCGCGGGCCCGCCGGGCGCTGGCCGCGCTGGCGGACCACCACCTGCTCACCGAGGTGTCCCCCGGCCACCACGCGCAGTCCGGGCTGGTCCGCAGCTTCGGCGCGGAGCTGCTGGCCGAGCAGGGCGAGGCCGTCGGGCGCGCCGCCACCGTCCGGCTGTTCGACCACTACCACCGGGCGGGGGCGAAGCACGCGGCGCTCCCGGAGGGCGTCCGCCCGCCGTTCGCGCCGCCGGTGGCCCAGGCCGCACCGGCGGCCCTCACCTCCGGGGTGCCGGACCCGGCGCCGACGGGACCGGCCCCGGCCCCCGCCCGGTCCGGGCGAGCCGGGAGCCGGGGCCGGCAGGGTCAGGACCGGGCAGGGGGCAGCCCCGGCGGGGTCAGGGCCGTCGGACCGGCGCCAGCGCCTTCGCCCCGGTGAGCGGCGGGCCCTCCCGGTAGAAGATGTCGATGTCGACCTCCTCGCCGCCGACCGTCAAGGTGTCCCAGGCGCCGCTCGCCAGCAGGGTCCGGACCGTCTCGGCCTTCAGCTGCCCCAGGTGCTCGCGCAGGGTCGCGTCGTCCGGCATGCCGGCGATCCGCGGCGCCAGGCGGTCCCTGATCTGCCGCAGTTGGTCCAGCAGCGCCTCGCGGTCCGCCGAGCCGTCCTCGCCCTCCGGCAGGCCCTCCTCGATGCTCAGGGCGATCCGGTCCTTGATGGCGCAGGTGACGCCCTGCTGGTCGGTGGTCACCATGGCGTTCCAGGCGCGGCTCTTGTGCCGGTACTGGAGCATCGACATCGCCGCCTCGTGCCGGACGAAGTCGGCGTCCCGGAAGGACCGGCCGCGCCAGGCGTTGTTCAGCGAGCGGGCGAGCGAGATCGCCGACGCCAGGCCGCTGTTGAGGCCGCGGCCCGGCCAGAAGTGGATCGCGTTGGCGGCGTCGCCGAGCAGGAACCCGTACGTCCCGGGGGTGTTGGCGGTGGCGGAGTAGAGGTGGGCGGTGAACCGCGGCCGCTGCACCATGTCGAGACGGAACCCGGTGACGGCGCTGAGGTTGTCCTCGGTGACGCCGAACAGGGCCAGCCCCTCCAGGACCCTCTTCCACAGGGCGGAGCCCTTGACCAGGGCGGGCAGGAACAGCGTGCCGTGGGTCGAACAGCGGAAGTCGCCCTCCTCGTCCCGTCCCATCAGGCACGGCCGGGAGGCGACGCACTGCTCGAAGACCTGCCGGACGGGGTCGACCCCGATCACCTCGCGGGCCTCGGCGTCGGTCAGCCGCATGTTCAGGAAGCCCTCGCCGCGCAGCGAGTTGAGCAGGAACCGGTTCTGGGCGACGGTCAGCAGGACGGCCGTCGGGTCCGACAGGCCGGACTTCACCCGCAGGCCGAGCACGATGTCCTGGACGTGCCGCCCCTCCAGCGAGTAGATCGAGGTGTCCGGGGTGCCGAACTTGTCGGTGAAGAACTCCCGCGTCCTGGAGCGGCCGCCCTCGCAGATCGCCAGCACGTGCCCCTTGGCGACCTCCTCGCGCTGCTCGGCCGGGTCGAAGTTGGCCGGCACCAGCCGGATCCGGTCCGCCTTCTCGTTCGCCATCTCCAGCAGGACGTCCTCGACATGGGCGATCCGGATGTTGCGCGGGCCGAAGCCGCGGATGGAGTCCGGCCCGGCCGGCCACATCTCCGAGAACGCCTCCGCGGTGAACAGCCGGGCCTGGACCTCCTCCGGGAGGTTCAGGAACTGACGGCTCTGGACGGTCACCACCTGCTGGCGCCGGACGTTGCCCTGCGCCTCGGTCTTCCAGACCACCCGCGGACCGTCCTGGATCCAGCGGCCGTCGTGCACGGTGACGGACACCCGCCGCCCCAGGTGGTGCTCCAGCAGCAGGGCGAAGGCCAGGCCCACCGGCCCGCCGCCGGAGACGGTGACGTGCAGGACGGGCTCCGCCGGGGCGGGCGGCAGGCTGAAGACCTCGGTGATGGTCTCCATCGAGTCGGCGACCTCGAAGGCGAAGACCTCGCCGCCGATCGTGATCAGGTCACCGGGGTTGAGCACCCGCGAGGTCACCGGGACGCCGTTCACCAGCGTCCCGTTGCGGCTCCCCCGGTCCTTCAGGATGTACCGGTCACCGTCGCGGACCACCTCGGCGTGCAGCCGCGAGGCGCTCCCGCTGGCGATCACCACGCCGCTGTCGGCGCTGCGGCCGAAGGTGACCGGTTTGCTGCCGATCGGGAACCGCCGTCCGGCCAGGGGCCCCTCGCGCCCGATGATCGCAGCTGGCATCGTCACTCCGCTCCTTGAGTCTGTGGGTGCTCGGCCGTGTCCGGGCCTGGACCGGCGGCCCGCCCGGGCTGCCGGACGCATCTCGCCAACATCGTTGTGGTGGACGGTCTTCGGTAGGCTCGCGCGGCCGGACGGCGGGCCGTCCGGGCGCGAGACCGCTGGTGAATGCGCCTGCGGGGGAAGCGGTTCGGCGTGAGGGACGCCGGGCGCCGGATCGGCGTCCGGTCCAAGGGTTGTGGCAGTGGGCGGCCGCGCGCAAGGTCATGACGCGGGAAGTTGCAGACCAGTTGCACGATGGTTGCAAGCCGGCCGCGATCACTGCTTCGGATGGGACGCCAGAGCACCGGGGTACGGCGGGGGCGTCGGGCGGGCTGTCACCGGTCGCGCCGGTTCGCGTACAGTCCGAGCTGTCGACGCTCCGTCAGGAACGACCCCCGGCGGCCGAACAGGAGAAGACCGGTGGCCACCCAAGCCAGTCCCGCACCCGTCCCCCCGAACCCCTCGGGAGCACCGCCCGTCCCCGAGGCGGACCCGGCCCTGGTGGAGCGGTGGCGCTCCGGGGGCGCCGACCTGGTCGACCTGCTGACCCAGGTGCGCCAGCGGCTCGGCGGGGTCGCCGCCGTCCGGCTCGGGCCGGACCCGACCGTGCTGGTCACCGACCCGGCGGCCGCCCTGCGGGTCCTGGCGCAGCGGCCGGACCAGTACGTGAAACGGTCCCACCGGGCCCGGCTGCTGATCGGCGACGGCGTCCTGGCCGCCACCGGCGAGGCCTGGAAGCAGCAACGGCGGGTGCTGCAGGCCCAGTTCACGGGTACGGGGATGCGCCGCCACGAACAGCGGATCGAGGCGGCCGCCCGGCGGACGGCCGAGCGCTGGGCCGGTCACGCCCGGACCGGGCAGCCCGTGGACATCGGCCTGGAGATGCGCGGCTTCGCCCTCGACACCATCTGGCGCTCCCTCACCGGGCACCCGCTCGACGCCGGGACGGAGCGCGAACTGGCCTCCGTCGGCACGGTGGTGGCGGCCCTGCCGACGCTGCCCGTCGGCACGCCCGGCGCCCAGCAGGCCGTCGCGGCCGACCTGGCCCGGATCGACGCCGTCGCCGCCCGGGCGATCGAGGCGGCCCGGGACGGCTCGGCCGGCCCCGACGGCCCGGGCCTGCTGCACGTCCTGCTGGACGCGGCCGCCGAGCGGCCCGAGTACACCGACCGGCTGATCCGCGACGAGCTGGTGACCCTGCTGGTGGCCGGCCACGAGACCACGGCAAGCACCCTGACCTGGCTGTACCTGCTCCTCGACCGCCGTCCGGAGGCCCGTGGGCGGGCGTTGGCCGCCGGCGGCGAGGGCTCGCCGGAGCGCCGCGAGGCCGTCCAGGCCCTGGTCAGCGAGACCCTCCGGCTCTACCCGTCGGCCTGGGTGCTGCCGCGGCACGCCACCGAGGACGACGTGCTGGGCGGCTACCGGGTCGAGGCGGGCACCGATCTGCTGGTCTGCCCGTACCTCACGCACCGCGACCCGGCCCTGTGGCCGGATCCCGAGCGCTTCGACCCCGCGCGGTTCACCACGGCGGGACTGCGGCCGGCGGTGCCGGGCAGTTACCTGCCGTTCGGTCTCGGGCCCCGGGCCTGCCTGGGGCTGCAGTTCGCGCTGCGCGAGTCGGTCGTCCTGCTCGAACACCTGCTGCCCGCCTACGGCGTGGAGCTCCACTCGGTGCCCGCCGGTGCCGCGTACGGCATCACCGTCCGCCCCGACGGGCCGACCCCGGCCACCCTCACGGCGGTCGCCGGCCAGGGCTGACGCGCAAACTCGGCGCCCGGGGTCGGCGCCCGGGCCGCTGCGGTGCTGCGCGGCGGCGAGGCCCGGACGTGCCGACCCGGCATCGGGCCCCGGCGGCCGCCTCAGCCGGCCGCCAGGGTGCCCGGGTCCTGGACGACGGTGTTCTGGGCGGCGGCGATGCGCCAGACGCCGTCGTCCTTGGCCAGGAAGTAGGTCGGGGTGCCGGGCAGCGCACCCGGCCGTTCGACGGCGAGGGCGGCCGGGTCCGGGTGGCCGTGGAAGATCTCGTCGAGGTACACCCCGTCGCGGGTGACGGGGCGCTGGCGGACCTTGACGGCGGCGATGTCCGGACGGACGAAGAGGATGTGGACGGGCCGGTAGCCGGCCGTGGTGGGCGAGTCCGCAGTGGGCGGCAGCACCGTGCGGGTGAAGGCGGCGATCTCGTCCAGGCCGGTGAGCAGCCTGCCGTGCCCGGTGGTCCAGATCGCGTCCGCCCTGAAGTGCCGCAGGAACGCCTCCGGCAGGGCGTGCTGCTGGGCGTGCTCGACGTCGGCGACCAGCGCCACCACCGCGTCCACGTCCTCCTGGGGAACGGTGACTCCTGCGATCTGCGGGCTCATGACGGATCTCCTCGTGGCTGTCGGGCGGCCCCCTCCCGACCGGGGGAGGGACGCTCCCAGCCTCCAAGGTGAAGCACACTTCAAGTCAAGCGATCCACGCATCCCGGGCTGGCCCCGTCGCCGTCCTGGTGGCACCGCGACGGGAGATCGCGGCCTCCGGTCCGGCCCGGCCGTTCCGCCGTGTCCGGACGGACGGCCGCCCCGCGCTCACTGCTCCGTCGCCTCCTGGGCGATCCGGTCGAACTGCGCGCCCATCGCCTCGGCGAGGGCCTGGGCGGCGGAGAGCGGGCGGACCATGACGGTGAACTCGTCGATCTTCCCGGCCTCGTTGAAGTGCAGGAAGTCGCAGCCCTGGATCTGCTTGCCGCCCACGGTCGCGGTGAAGACCAGGGCGTGGTCGCGGCCGTCCGGGTTGGCGATCTCGCGGACGTAGGCGAAGTCCTCGAAGACCCGCATCGCGCCCCGGAGGATCGCCGCGGTGATCGCCTTGCCCGGGTAGGGCTTGAAGACGACCGGGCTGGTGAAGACGACGTCCTCGGCCAGGAGCGCCGCGAGGGCCTTCTCGTCGCGGGCCTCGACGGCCTTGCGGAAGGGGTGCACGGGCCAACCTCTCGATAGTCAACAAATTGAGTAGGTGCTTCAGTGAGTATCCGGGTGCGCCCGCCCGGTGTCCAGAGCCCGCGCACAGACGCCCCCCGACCACCGGGACGAGCACCGGAACGAACACCGGAGCCGGCGCCGGACGGGCCGCCGGGTACCGGTCGCCGGCCCACGGGCGGCCCGCCCACCTGGTGCTAGGTTGACCGGATGGCATTGCGCAACGCGGTGATGGCCGCCCTGCTGGACGGTGAGGCGTCCGGGTACGACCTCGCCAAGGCCTTCGACGCCTCGGTCGCCAACTTCTGGATGGCCACGCCGCAGCAGCTCTACCGGGAGCTGGAGCGGATGGAGGGCGACGGGCTGATCGCCGCACGCGTGGTCGAGCAGGAACGGCGGCCCACCAAACGGCTCTTCTCGCTCACCGAGGCCGGGCTGGCGGCCGTCCGGGCCTACACCGCCGAATCGCCGGCCAGGCCGACCGCCGTCCGCGACGAGCTGATGGTCAAGGTCCGGTGCGCGGACGTCGGCGACCTCGGGGCGGTCCGGACGGCCGTGGCGCAGCGGATCGAGTGGGCGACGGCCAAACTGGCCCGTTACCAACGGCTCCAGGCCCGGATGCTGAACGGCCGGAGCGAGGAGCAGTACTTCGCCGGGGCCGAGCGCGTCGGCCCCTATCTGACGCTGCTGCGCGGGATGGCCTTCGAGCGGGAGAACATCCGCTGGGGCGAGCTGGCGCTCCGGGTGCTCGACGAGCGGTCCGCGGTCCGCGGCTGAAGGCGGCGGGCGGGAACGTCCCGGGCCCGGACGGCTGTCCGGGGCCGGCCGCCGACCCCGGCCGTGAGCGCCGGCGGGGCGCGGCCCGGGAAGACGGCCGGGAACACGGATGCGGAGAACACAGGGGCGGACGCCGCGGGCCGCGACGGCGCTCGTCGGCCGGGCGCCGGGGCCGCCCGGAGCGTCCGCCCCCTACCAGGACTACGCCAGCAGGGACCTGACCGCGCGGCAGGTCACCGCCGAAGGCCGGTGGATGCCGATCCGGCTCGCGACCGAGCGGATGCGGCGGTTGGTCGCCTGTTGCGGGAGGTAGTTGCCGGAGTCGAGCAGGACGATGGCCAGGCGCATCGCCTTGAGGCGGCGGTTGTGGTCCTCGTACCAGGCCCGGGGCAGCCCGGGCGGCAGGGGCTGCGGGGCGGGCGGACCGAGACGGCGGCGTGGGCGGGCGGGAGTTGCGGCCTTGCGCTTGGACGTGGAGCGGCTGACGGTGGCAGCGGACATCGGCGACCTCCTGGTGCGGCGGTGGGGTGCTCACTGACAACACCTATTTTAGGCGCGGGGTCTGACAATCGGCCCGGTCCTGCGGAGGTCCGCCGCACCGCTCCGGCCCACTCTCCGGCCCGCTCTCCGGCCCGCTCTCGGCCCGCTCTCCGGAGCGGCCTCAGGGGGCGCGGCGCCCGGTGACGGTGACCCAGCCGTCCGCCGTCCTGGTCCCGCCGAGGGTCAGCTCGCCGGCGCCGGCCCGGTCCACCGCGAAGGCCCGTCCGGGGCACAGTGCCGGGAGCCGGCCGGCCAGCTCGGCGGCGGACAACGGGGCCGCGAGCCCGCTCACCGTCCAGACGGCGGGCCCGCCGAGGACCGCGCCGCCGACGCGCTCCAGCCACCGGGTGAGCCGGCGCCGGGAGCCGGCCGGGGCCTCCTCGTGGACGGCCGGCTCCAGCAGCGGGAGGGCCCAGGCGGCGACCTCGGGGGCGGGCCCCCGCACCCACAGTTCGGAGCGCCCGTGCCGTCGCAGCATCAGCTCGGCCTCACCGTCCTCGATCCTGCGCACGCTCGCGCGGGTGGCGCGCGGCAGCGGTGCGGCGCCCGCCAGGCGGCCCGGCTTCGGCGGCGGTCCGCTCCCCCACCCTGCCGCCAGTTCGCCGAGCCACCGCCCGAGATCGCGCACGGTGGACAGGGTCCGCTCCTCCAGCACGGCGGGCGGGCCCAGCAGCGCGGCGTGCTCCGCCAGGTCCGGGGCGCGGGAGGTGAGGACCAGCCGGGAGGTGGCGTCCGCCCCGCTGCGCTCGGCGGCCTCCAGCGGTTGCAGCGTCAGCAGGACGGAGTCCCGCCGGAGCAGCAGGGTCGCGCCGAGCGGCTCGGCCAGGGCCGTCCCCGCCCAGTCGAACCCGGGCATCCCGCCGGGCAGCAGCGGGGACAGCCGGCCCAGCCAGCCGGCGAGTTCGGCGGGCGTCCGGATCCGGCCGGCCAGCGGCACGGTGCCGGCCGGCACCCCGGCCGGCGTGACGTGCAGGATCCGCGCGCCGGGGCCGTCCGGGCCGAGGCCGGGCTCGGCCGTGGGCGCGATCTCCAGGTGCGGCTCGGCGAACCGCCGGCCGCCGGAGGTGCGGACGTGCAGGCCCGCCACGCCCTCCGCCGTGAGCAGGCCGGCCACCGCGGCCGGCGTCAACCCCCGGGCGAGTTCCACGCCGTAGGGCTGGTCGGGCCACCGGACGTCGCCCCGGACGACGTAGCCGTCCGGCTGCGGGCCGGCCAGCAGCTCCCCGGCCAGCTCCAGCCAGGCGGCCAACGGCCCGTCCCCGGCCCGCCATTCCAACGGATCGCGCACGCTTCCTCCTCCTCACCGGGCCGTCCGGCCCACCCGGTGCAGCCGGGCGGCCGGTCAGCGCACCACGTACAGCCGGCGCCGGCCGCCCGGCGCCGGCGCGGCCCACGGGGTGGAGCAGGTACGGAGTTCCCACGGCGCCGCTCCGCCCGGCTCGCCGTCCTCGGCGCCGAGGCCGTCGGCCCCGTCCGGGTCGCGGTACCAGATCCAGCCCTCGGTGCCGCTCCGGGCGCCCACCGTACCGAGGATGCGCAGGCTGGACAGGTCGTGGCGGGTGCCCAGTTCGTCGCCCCAGAGCATCAGCGTCCGGATGTCCTCGGGGGTGGTGTAGAGCACGCTCACGCCGTACTTCTGGACGGTCTCCCAGAGCTCCTCCTCGCGGAGGCCCTCCGGGTCGGCCGTGTGGATCACCTGCGTGGCGCCCGCCGCGAGCGGGCCGCGGACGCCCTCCGGGAGGCCGCTCCCCCAGCCGTCGGTGAACCGGCTCCAGTAGACGTCGACGTCCGCCTCGGGCGCGGGAACGACGCGCCGGGCGGGGACCGGGACGGTGAGCTGGGCGGGCGCCGCGGCGCCGGGACGGCGGCGGCCGGGCGCGGCCGGGCCCGGGTGCGCCCGCGCGGTGCGGCCGGACTCCGGTCCGCCGCAGCGCGGTTGGCCGGCCCTCGGCGGGCGGCCCGCCGAAGCACCGGCGCAACTGCCGCCCGCCGGCGCCGCCTCCGTACCCTCCGTGCCCTCCCCGGCCTCGGCCGGCCGGGCGCAGCCGCAACCGCAGTCCACGTCGGCACCGACGGCCCGCCCCGCCCGCTCACGTCTCCGGACGGCCAGCACGTCACCGGCCGCGCCCCCGGCGCCCGGCTCGGACGGGCCGTCCGACGGCACGGGCACGGCGCCGATCCGGGCGCAGGCGAGGACGGTGACGACCGTCTCGGGGGTGGCCGCGGCCCGCACCGCCACCTGGTCGCCCTCGGCGGCCCCCAGCTCGGCCAGCGCCTCGGCGGCGCGGGCGACCTCCTGCTGGAGGCGGCCGTAGCTGACCGAGCGGCCGCCACCGGGGCCGCCCTCGAAGTGGATCGCGACCCGGTCGCCGAGGCCGGCCTCGACGTGCCGGTCCACGCAGCGGTACACCAGTCCGGAACCGTTCCCGTACATGTCATCCCCGTACATGCTGCAAAACTCCTCGTTCGAACAGGCGGAAACAGCGCGGTTCACGGGCACCGCCGACGGCATGGCGGGCGGGCCGCCGGCGCGGCCCGCCCGCCCGGCCCCGTGGTGTGGACCGTCGGCGCATCCGGACGGAGGGTCCGGCGTCCACGGACGCGTCTGCCCCGCCCTGCCCGGAGTACACCCCCGGACACCTCTCCCTTGCCCATCCCAGCACCGGCCCGAGCCGCCGGGCAAGGCCGGCCCCGGCCGCCGAACGTCCCGGTGCCCCGTGTCCGCCCCCTCGGCGCCCCGTCCGAACGGCGCACCAGCACCCTCGGGCAGCACACCGGTTGCTCAGGTACCCGTAGCAACTACCGAAGCTCCCAGGGGGTTCCGTGGTACAAGCCCAGGGCCCTCCACCAGGCCCGCGGGTCCTCGCACGGCCCCAGTGCGGGTGCCCGGCCGGCGCCCATGTCCAGCAGGCAACCACCGTGGTGCGCAAGGATCCTGAAGGCGGTCGCCCGCAGCCCGGTGACCGGGTCGGCCCGGAGCGCCACCACCGAACGATCAACGAATCTCCACAACTGGGAGGAGTCGTCCGGGCCGGCCGGCGACCGGTCGTACCGCAGGCCGACCGTGCCGTCGGCCAGCACCGTGAGCACCCTGGGCTCGTGGGAGCCGCTCGACGCCAGGGACCGGACGACCACCTCCCCGCCCGGTGCGGGCCGGAGGGTCCACTGCTGGGCGCCCCCGGCCGCCGCGGCACCGGCCTCCTCCCCCACCCGGTCCCCGAGCCCGGCCCCGGCAGCGGCATCGATCCCGGCCCCCGCCCCGGCAGCGGTCCCGGCGGCCTGCATCGAGGGGCGCTCCTGGGCCGGGGCGGACTCCAGCCGCAGGCCCGAGCGCTGCGCGACCAGCATTCCCAGCCCCTGGTACGGGGGCGCGGCGGCCCGGACGGCGAGCGGCAGTTCGGCCGAGGCCGCCCGCCCGGCCGGATCACCGCTGTCGCCGCCCGGCGCCCCGACCGAAGGGTCGGTGTACGGGCCGGCCAGGCGGTGGGCGGACCGGGGTTCGGCGGCCGGGTCGTCCGCCGGCCGGCCGGACGCCTGGCCGGCGCCGCCGGTCAGCGGCACCGCCAGCACCAGGGCGAGGCAGGCCACGGCCTTGGCCGCGGTCGCGGCCGGCCCCTGCGGCAGGCCGGCGGGCCCCTCGCCGGGGCCCGGGAGCACGGGCCTCCCCGGCCGACCCGGCCTGCCCGACCTGCCCGACCTGCCCTGACGGTCAGGCCCATCCGACCTGTCCGGCCCGCCCGACCCCTCCGGCCCGCCCGACCTGTCCTGCCGGTCGCCGAGCAGGCCGAGGTCGTGGCAGCGCACGCTCCGCCCGGTCACGACGGACGCCGGCCCGTCCTCCGGGCACCCGGGGCCGCCCGCCCCACGGCCGGGCAGACGGGGGCCAGGCGTACGGGGGCCCGGCGTACGGCAGCCAGGCGTACGGCGGTCACGTTGTCCCGGTGCATCCGTCGTCTCCTTGCTCGGGCCGGACCCGGCCGACCGGCCCCAAGGGCCCGACCGGCGAGGACGACGGGTGCCGTCCGGCCCCCCGGGCCACCCGGCGGGCCGAGGCGGGCGGCGGGCCGAGGCGGGCGGCGGGCCGAGGCGGGCGGGTCCGGCCGGGCTCAGGGCTTCGACGGGATGTAGTACGGCCGGTTGTGGGCGGCCACCGGCGCCGACTGGAAGGTCCAGACCCCCGCCGCCGGGGCGTCACCGACCAGGAGGGCGAGGTCCCGGCCGGCACCGGCGGCCCGGTCCTCGACCGTGAGGGCGACCCGGCTCGCGGTGGAGCCGTCCAACTCATGGTAGTGGTAGGGCTGGTAGACGTTCATCGGCCCGGCGAGCAGACCCGCCGCCGGATCGGTGCCGTACCCGGTGACGGGCGCGCTGTTGACCGGCTCCGGGGTGAGGCCGGCCAGATCGGCCGAGAAGGAGAACAAGGTCCGGCCGGCCGGGCCGACCCCGCCGTCCGCACCGGGCGTCGCCTGCCGGCAGACCACCGACCAGGCCCGGCCGTCGGCGGGCCCGTTGAGCGAGGGCATCACGCTCTCGAAGCGGCCCGGGGACTTGGGCTCGGCGTAGAGCCGGCGGCCGGCGTCGATGGCGAGCGGGTTGTCGCACAGGACGTGGATCCGGGCGATGCCGAGCAGTTTGGTCTGGTCGACCCCGCGCGCGTACTCCCCGTACCCGATCGCGGCCAGCCGGCCGGCCGCGGCCGCGGGGTGGGCGACGATGTTGACCTCCACCTCCTGGGTGATCCCGCCGCCGCCCGGGTACTGGGCGAAGTACAGCTGGTAGTTGAGGGAGACGCAGGCCCGGCCGTCGAAGTCGGCCGCGGCCAGGTCGGGATGGTGCTCGGCGAGCAGGTCCCGGACCGGCCCCGGGGCCACCAGGTAGTCCAGCCCGACGGTGTGCAGCGCGCCGTAGTGGAAGGGGAGTTGGTACGGCGCGGGGACGGGTGGCAGCGGCGGCCGCTCCGCCCGCGCGGGGGCGTACGCCCGGCCGGGGTCGGCCGAACGGGCGGGCGGGGTGGCCGGAGCGGTGCGCGGGGACGGGCCTGCGGACGGGGACGGGGACGGGGTCGGGGACGGGGTCGGGCTCACGAGTGGTCGGCTCCTTCGAGTGCGGCGGGGCCCCGGAGCGGCACCGGCCGGTGGCGGGCGAGCAGGTCCTGGTGGATCCGCCCGGCGCTGCGCAGGGCGAGGGCCGCCATGGTCAGCGAGGGGTTGGAGGTCGCGACGCTGGGCATGCTGCCGCAGCCGACGGCGTACAGGTTGGGGTGGTCCCAGCAGCGCTGCCACTGGTCGACCACCGAGGTCCGCGGGGAGTCGCCCATGATGTGGGTCCCCGCGCCGTGGCCGGCCGCCCGGTAGGCGTAGGCACGGCCCTCGTGCTCGAAGCGGCCGGGCCACCCCGGCCCGGGTGCGAAGCGGGTCCGGTCCTCGGCCCCGAGGAGCGCGAAGAGCTGGTCGGAGACGGCCTTGGCGGCGGCGATCCCCCGTTTCACCCAGTCCGACAGGTCGTAGTGCAGGACCGGGCGCGGAATGCCCAGCGGGTCGCGGACGGCCGGGTCGAGGGTGACCCGGTTCGCCGGGTCCGCGTCCTGTTCCATCTCGAACTGGAAGGCGAACTCGCGGCCGATCCGGTCGCCGGCCGCCCGTCGCAGCTCCGGGCCGAACCGGCCGCGCCCGTCCGGCCCGCCGGTGCGCAGGAGTTCGGCGACCCGCCCGTCCGGCGGGCCGAGCGCCCAGGTCCACCCCCAGTTCCCGATCTCGACCCGGAACGGCGCCCGGCGGGCCCTGGCCGGGCCGAACCGGAATCCCTCCAGCCCCGAGGTCGAGCCCGGGCCGCGGTAGGGGCCGACCTGTCCCGGCATCAGCCCCCAGGTGAGCAGCACCGGATGGTCCATCAGGTTGCGGCCGACCTGTCCGCTGCCCGCCGCCGCCCCGGAGAGCAGCAGGAGTTTGGCGTTCTCGATCGCGTGCGCGGCCAGCACCACCAGATCGGCCTCGGCCGTGCGGGTCGCGGCTCCCGTCGCGCTCCCGTCCGCCGGGTGGCGCAGGTACTCGACACCGGTGACGCGGCCGCCCGCGTCCAGCCGGAGGCGGCTGACCACGGCCCGGGTGACCAGGCTGACGGAGGGCGCCCACCGGGCCTGGGTGCGCAGCGGGGTGTACTTGGCGCCGGACGGGCAGATCGGCACGCAGCTGGCGTGCCCGCGGCAGACCGCGTCCTCGGCGCCGGGCCGCGGCCCGCCGTCCGGGCCGGGCTCCGGGTGCGGCCGGCCGTTCCTGGCGTGCGGGGTGGTGACGACCCGCAGGGTGGTCGGCGCGGCCCCGGCCTCCTCCCGGACCGGGTGGCCGTCGAGCGCGCCGGCGATCACCGTGTCCAGGTGGCTGCGCGGGATCGCCCGGGTCGGGAACCGGTAGCCCGCCGGCAGGGGCAGGCCGACGGCCTCGCGCTGCTCGTCGGCGTCGGCGGCCACCCCCAGCTCGCGTTCGGCGGCGCGGTAGAACGGCTCCAGGTCCTGGTACCCGACCGGCCAGTTGCGGCCGTGGCCGAAGTCGCCGGCGCGGAAGTCCTCGGGGTGCATCCGCGGCGCCAGGCCCGTCCAGGCCAGTCCGGTGCCGCCGTTGGCCCTCAGGTACCCACTGGCGTACGGCAGCGGGCCGCGCTGCACGAAGTAGCCGTCCGCCTCGAAGCCGCCCTCCGGGCGGCCGGTGAGGTCGAGGATGTCCGGCGAGGGCGCGGCGGTGCTCACCGGGTAGGGCGAGTTGGGCACCTTGGCGAGGGCCGTGCGGAAGTTCTCCAGCGCGTCGGCCCGCTCCCGGCCGGGGTCGTCGGGCGTCCCCGCGCCGGCCTCCAGCACCAGGACGCGCCAGCCCCGGGCGCCCAGGTCCCGGGCGACCAGGGAGCCGGCGAACCCGGCGCCGACCACGATCACGTCCCACCGGCCGGCGGCCGGCCCGCTCACCGCTGCCCCGCCGGGGCGGTCGCGACGCCGCGACGGGGCCCCGGCGGCCCGCCCGCCGGTTCCTCCACGGACGGCGGGAGGCTCCAACTCCCGTGCGCCTGGGGTACGGTGCCCGGCGCCCGGGCGCCGAAGGTGCGCCAGACCAGGCCCTCGGCATAGGCCCGCGACGAGACCACGAAGGGGCCGTCCGCCGGCCTGTCCACCTGCTCGTCCGGCGGCGCGGCCGCCGTCCCGTCCGCCGCCCCCTCGGCGCCGGCCGGCGGGAGCCCGGGCCAGGTGCCCAGGTACCAGAGGTGGACGACCGCCCGCGCCAGCTCCCGTACCGACTCGTCGGGGAAGGCGGGCGGCCGGCCGGCGCCGGCGGCCACGGCGGCCCGCAGGCGGTCGAGCCGGGGCGGTCCGGCGCGCTCCAGCACCAGGCTGCGATAGGTGTCGGCCAGCCCGGTCGCGGACAGCTGTCCGACCCCGAACCCCGTCAACTCGGCGGAGAGGAACAGGAACTCCTCGGTACCGGTCATGACCCACCTTCCGGGGCGTGCGCCATGGGCATGACGCCGACGCCGCCGAGGATCATTCCTCCGCACCCCCGCGGTCATGCGTGTACGTGCGGTCGGACCGGAGCGGACGGCGGCCGCCCCCAGCGCGCGGAGATCGCCGCACGCCCGCGCACGACCGGCCCTCCCGCGCAACGCCCGGCGCAGGGGGCGCACGCGGCCGGGCGGACGGCCACCCGGCCCCGGCGCCCGGGCCCCACGGGTCGCAACGTGGCCGGCCCGTCAACGCTGCAGGTAGACCACCACGGAGAGCACCAGCGCGCCGATGCCGGTCAGCGCGGCCAGCGACGGCAGCGGCCAGCGCGAGCGCTGCACCGCCTCCATCTCCTCGCGCAGGGTCGCGACCTCGTCCTCCAACTGGGCGATCCGGGTGGAGACCACGTCGAGACGGCCGTTGAGCCGGGCGAACCCGGTCTCCATGATGCCGCGGATGTGCTCCAGCTTGACCGCCACCTCCACCCCCAGACCCGGCTGACCGTCCGGGTCCCCGTGGTTCACGGCTGCTCCGGCGGCGCGTCGTCCGGCGGTGGCGGGGCGGTCGGCAGCGCCTTCGGCGGTTCGGCGGTCCGCAGCCAGGGAGGTAGCGCGCGGTCGACGGCCGGCAGGGCCATCAGCCGGGTCAGCACGGTCGCGACGGTGAGGGCGACACCCACCCCGGGCAGCGCCCGGGACAGGCCGGCGGTGTCTATCAGCAGGGGCAGTCCGGCGGCCAGGGCCAGGGTGGACTGCAGCACCGTTCGGGCGGTGCGGCGAGCGGCGTCCGACATGCGGGTTCTCCGTTCCGGTGAGGCGGGCGGGGGCGCGCGGGCACGACGGTGCCACGGCGCGGGGGGATTGACGACACGTCCGGCCGGAGCGCGGAGCGTCGGGGGCCGGCGGCAGACCGGCAGCCGCACCGGGCTCGGCCCGGCGCGGACGACTGTGCCGGGAGGGACTGGGAACGTACGAGCGAAGCGGCGGGACCGGACCCGGCGGGTACGGGACACCCGGACCGTCCGCGCCGAGGCGGTGGGGCCCGCCGTCCCCCTGTTGGTACCCCAACCATCGCCCGCCCAACACTCACGGACGCACACTCACCTCGACCGCCCCGCCGGGCCCGGGCTCCGGGGCACCGCGAACACCGCTGGTGGGGGCCGGAACACCCCTGTTCGGCTTGCGACGGTGACGACGCCGGGCCGACGACCCGGGCTCCGGCCAGGTCGGCGCGATGGCGGTCCCCGGCGCCGGGGCACGGGGGGCGAAGACCTGGCCGGCCCGCCCGTCGGTGTCGGGCGGGCACCCCGTGGAGGCACTCCCTCACGGGTACTCCGTGGAGGTGCCCCCTCAAGGGGGTGGACCGAGGAGGCGAGCGTGCGGGCCGGCCGGCGGCCGCGTCACGACGGGGCGCCCCGCGCGGTGAGTGTTGCCGCAAACATCGAGAGTGTCAATACCTCGCACCCCACCTGCCGGACCAGTGGGCGGATCGCCCGCCGAACCGCCGCAACGTGGGCGGCTCACGGCACGGGCGGGGATCCACCACTGCTCGTGGAGACCCCTGAGGCCGGTTCTTACGACAACCGCACCGGACGGCGCGAATGGCTTGACTCCCCGCCTGTCGGCGATGGAAGCTGTGCGCCAGCATCCTGTTGGCGCAAACACGAGGACGGTGGGCGCGCCCTCAAGAACCCTGGCGTGCCCGGCCGGAGCAGGACAACGGACTCCGGCGGCCGGGCACGACCGGCCCCACCGGCGTCCCCACAGGTCTCCGTCGAGGCGGCCGACGGGGTGCACCCTCCGGCCGCGGCCCACAGCCACGAAGGAATTCCCCTGCGTACGGCCCGCACCGCCGTGGCGCACACCCCGTCCCGCGGCCCGCTGCGCGTGGCCGCGTCCACGGAGATCCCCCGTCCACCGGCTTCCCCCACCCCCCTCGGCTGTGCAGGAGTTCCGCAGATGAACGACGAACCCACCCCCCGCGTGAGCCGGCGTGCCCTCCTCGGCAGCGCGGCCGCCGCGGCCGCCATGACCGCGCTGCCGGGCGCGCTCCGTCGGGCCATGGCCGCCCCGGTGACGGCCGGGACCGGGACGATCGCCGACGTCAAGCACGTGGTGATCTTCATGCAGGAGAACCGCGCCTTCGACCACTACTTCGGGTCCCTCAGCGGGGTCCGCGGCTTCGGCGACCGCAACGCGGTGAGCCTCCCGGGCGGCAGCCCCGTCTGGTACCAACCCGCCTCCGGCGGCCCCGGCTACATCCTGCCCTTCCGGATGAACACCACGACCACGTCCGCCACCTGCGCCAACGCCCCGGCCATGGACTGGCCGACCGACCTCGCCATCTGGAACGGCGGCCGGTTCGACGCGTGGAACACCGCCCGCAGCCCGGGCGTCGGGATGGGCTACTTCACCCGCCCGGACCTGGACTTCTACTACCAGCTCGCGGACAACTTCACCATCTGCGACCACTACTTCCAGTCCACCCTGACCCAGACCAACCCCAACCGGCTGCACGCCTTCACCGGCAGCAACGGCCTCTCGGTGGGCCAGTCCGCGGTCATGGACAACACGGAGCCGAGCGCCGGGTTCAGCTGGACGACGTACGCCGAGCGCCTGCAGGCGGCCGGCGTCAGCTGGAAGGTCTACCAGCAGGCCGACAACTTCGACGACAACGCACTCGCCTGGTTCAGTTCCTTCAAGCAGTCGGGGGCGTCAAGTCCCCTCCGCACCAAGGGCCTGGCCACCGTCGCGGACATCGTCACGGCCTTCGGCAACGACGTCGCACGCGGCACGCTGCCGCAGGTCAGCTGGATCGTCGCCCCGACGGCCCTGTCCGAGCACTCCAACTACCGCCCGGCCGACGGTGAGAACCTCACCGCGAGGCTGCTCGCCAAACTCGCCGCGAACCCGGCCGTCTGGTCCAGCACCGCGTTCATCCTCAACTACGACGAGAACGGCGGCTTCTTCGACCACGTGCCACCGCCGATGCCGCCGGCCTCCGACTCCGACGGGCTCTCCACGGTCTCCACCGCCGGCGAGATCTCCGACGGCAAGCCGATCGGGCTGGGCTTCCGCGTGCCGCTGATCGTGGTCTCCCCGTGGACCCGCGGCGGGTACGTCTGCTCGCAGGTCTTCGACCACACCTCGGTCATCCGTTTCTGCTCCCAGGTGTTCGGGGTGGCCGAGCCGAACATCAGCCCCTGGCGCAAGGCGGTCACCGGAGACCTGCTGTCGGCCTTCAACTTCGCTTCTGCGAACACCACCTGGCCGGCCCTGCCGAGCACCGCCAACTACTCCGCCCAGGCCGCCGCGCAGTGCGCGAACCTCCCCTCGCCGGCCGTGCCCGCCGTCCAGACGCTCCCCGTGCAGGAGCCCGGGCATCGCAAGGCCCGAGCACTGCCGTACGCGTTCGAGGCCTCCGGCCGCGTCGCCGCCGAGGCCTTCTACATCGACATGGCCAACACCGGCGCGGCCGGGCAGTGCGTCCAGCTCCACCCCAACGCCTACCGTACGGACGGCCCGTGGCGGCACACCGTCGAAGCCGGCAAGACCCTCACCGACTACTTCGTCAGCGGGAGTCCGGCCGGCGCCTACGACCTCTCCCTCTACGGCCCGAACGGCCTGCACCGGCGGTTCCGCGGCAACCGGGTCACCGCCACCACGGCCGGGCGGGCCAACCCCGAGGTCACCGCACGGGCCGACGGCGCGAACGGCCGCCTCACCCTCACCATGGTGAACAGCGGCACGGCCCCGTGCACCGTCACCGTCACCGCGGGTGCCTACCGCACGGACGGCCCCTGGACGTTCGGCCTGCCCGCCTCCGCGACGGTGCAGAACTCCTGGACGATCAGCGACAGCAACGGGTGGTACGACCTCACCGCCACCGCCGACACCACCGACGGCTTCCTGCGCCGGTTCGCCGGCCACGCGGAGAACGGCCAGGAGAGCACCACCGATCCTGCCGTCACCAGCGTCCTAGGGACCACCGTCAGACACGTCGACAGCCAGGAGGTCAGCGGCGAGAACGGCGCGGCGACCAACGCCGTCGACGGCGATCCCCAGACCATCTGGCACACCCAGTGGTCTCCGGCCCCGGCGGCCCTGCCGCACGAGATCCAGCTCGACACCGGCGGCCCGCACGCGGTGACCGGCCTGCGCTACCTGCCGAGGCAGAGCGGCGGGGCGAACGGCCGCATCGGCCGGTACGAGGTCTACGTCAGCAACGACCCCGCCAACTGGGGCACCCCGGTCGCCACCGGCACCTTCGCCGACGACGCCGGGCCCAAGACCGTCACCTTCCCCACGGTCAACGGCCGGTACGTGCGACTGCGCGCGCTCACCGAGGCGGGCAACCGGGGGCCGTGGACCTCCGCCGCCGAGATCGCCGTCACCGGCACCTGACCCCGGGCGGCGTGCCTGGCGGGGTGCGGGGGGCCGGCGTGCCGGTCTCCGAAGGCGGGCGGCCCGGGGTGGCGCGCCCCCGGGGCCCGGCTCCACCCGCGCGAGCGGTGTCACCGGGGCGCCCGTGCGGGTACGTACTCCTCGTCCGCCGGCGCAGGTGCCCGCGGAGCAGCGGCTACAGATCGGAGTTCGGGTGAGCCAGGACGGGATTCCGCCCGCGGTGCGCCGGGTCTACGGACCGGAGGACCTCAGCACCGCGGCGCCCTTCGCCGGCGGGTACATCAACTTCGGGGACTGGAGCGGGGTGGCTCCGGCCGGCCCGCCCTCCCGGGCGGACCGGGTGCGCAGCCAGCAGGCGCTCTACCGCCGGGTGCTGGGCGAGTTCCCGCACCCCGGGGCGAGCCGGCTGGCGGAGGTGGGGTGCGGGCGCGGGCTCGGGTGCGCGCTGGCGGTCGAGGAGCTGGGGTTCGCGGCGGTCACGGGGGTGGACATCCACCCCGAGCAGGTGGCCCGGGCGACGGCCGCCAACGCCGGCCCGCTGGCCGCCCACCCGGACCGGCTCGCATACACCACCGGCGCCGCCGACCGGCTGCCGTTCGAGGCCGGCACGCTCGACGGCGTGTACTCGGTGGAGGCGGCCCAGCACTTCCCCGAACTGCCGGGCTTCGCCCGGGAGGCGGCCCGGGTGCTGCGCCCCGGCGGACGGCTGGTGGTGACGACCTTCTTCACCAGCGGCCCGGCAGCGGCCGGGCCGCTGCGCGAGTTGCTGGAGAGCTTCGCGGACGGGCTGGACGTGCCCCATCCGATCGCCGGCTTCGCCGAGGCCCTGGACGCCGCCGGGTTCGCCCGCCCGGCCGTGCGGTCGATCGGGCCGGCGGTCTGGCCCGGCTTCGACCGCTTCCTGGCGGGCGGCGTGGTGCCGCCCGGGCACTGGTCGCGCAACTTCCTGCCCGCCTGGCGGGACGGGCTGCTCGACTACTACCTGGTGACGGCGGACCGGCCCGGCACGCCCTGACCGGCCCCGGCACGACGCGGGCGTCGACGGGTGCGGCCCCGGGCACCCCGCCCGGGGCCGGTCGCGGCGACGGCTACGGGCGGGCGCCGGCGGGGTGCCGCTCCGCGTGGTCGTGGACGCCGTCGGTGGCCCGGATCTGCTTCCACGAGCGCGGTTCCGGCACCGCGTCGGCCGAGGGCCGGGCCGCTGCGGCGAAGGGCGCCCCTGCGGCCGGCGGCGCCGCCGGCCCGGCTGCGGGGCGGCCCGCCGTGTAGAGCCAGGTGTTCAGCAGGTCGCCGAGCGGCTTCCCGGAGACCCGCTCGGCGAACTGCTGGAACTGCGTGATCGTCGCGTTGCCGTACCGGTGTTCGGCCGGCCACTCCTTGAGGATGCGGAAGAAGGCCTCCTCGCCGACGGTGTTGCGCAGCGCCTGGATCGTGAGCGCGCCCCGGTCGTAGACGGCGGCGTCGAACTGCCGCTCCGGGCCCGGGTCGCCGGGCTTGACGTTCCAGAAGGTGTCGCCGGCCGGGTGCAGGGCGTAGACGTAGTCGGCGATCTCCTGGGCCGTGCCCTCGTTCTCGTGCTCGGACCAGAGCCACTGGGCGTAGCGGGCGAACCCCTCGTTCAGCCAGATGTCGCTCCAGCGCTGCAACGAGACGCTGTCGCCGTACCACTGGTGCGCCAGCTCGTGGACGACCACGGAGGTGTTGGAGCCGGCGGCGAACTGCCGGGGGCTGTAGAAGACCCGGCCCTGGGTCTCCAGCGCGTACCCGGTGGTCACGTTGGGGACGTAACCGCCGGCCGAGCCGAAGGGGTACGGGCCGAAGTAGCCGCTGAGCCAGTCGAGCACCTCGCCGGTGCGCTGGACGCTGGCGCGGGCGGCGCCGGCGTTGTCGCCGAGGTCCTTGCTGTAGGCGTTGAGCACCGGCAGGCCGCCGGGCGTGGTGTCGGTGCTGATCTCGAACCTGCCGAGGGCGAGAGTGGCGAGGTAGGTCGCCTGGGGTTTGTTCTGGCGCCAGTTGTAGCGGGTCCAGCCGAGCCTGGAGGTCTGCGAGACGAGGGTGCCGTTGCTGATCGCCTGGGTGCCGTCGGGCACCTGGACGGAGACGTCGAAGGTGGCCTTGTCCGCGGGGTGGTCGTTGCCGGGGAACCACCACCAGGCCGATTCGGGTTCCCCGGCCGCGATCCCGCCGTCGGGGGTGCGCAGCCAGGCGGTGAACCCGTAGCGGGAGACCTTGGACGGGGTGCCCGCGTAGCGGACCACGACGGTGGCCGTGGCGCCCTTGGCGAGCGGGACGGCCGGAGTGATCTCCAGTTCCTGCTCCCCGGTGGCGGCGTGGGCGGCCGGGCGGCCGTTGACCAGCACCTGGCTGACGTCCAGGGCGAAGTCGAGGTTGAAGCGGGTGAGGTCCTGGGTGGCGGTGGCCAGGACGGTCGTGGTGCCCTCCAGCCGGTCGGTGGCAGGCTGGTAGGTCAGGCGGATGTCGTAGTGCGACACGTCGTAGCCGCCGTTGCCGTACGTCGGGTAGTACGGGTCGCCGATGCCGGCCGTGCCGGCTCCGGCCGGGGCGGCCGCGGCGGGGACGGCCAGAAGCAGGGCGGCGGCGCCCGCGGCAGAGACGATCAGCCTCTTGCGCACGTGATTCCTCCAGGATCGCTGGGGCGGTGGGGACCTGACGACAGGTCTGCCTTCCGTCCTGTCCCGGCGGACGGCGGTCCACTCTCCTGTTATGAAATGTTCATGCTAGCTAACGCACCGTCATTCCGGCGCCATCACGCCGTGCCACGCCGGAGACGCACCTCACGCCGTACCGCCCGGGGGCGTCCGGCCCCCGTCGCACCGGACACCGCCGGCACCGTGCCGGGTGCCCGGCGGTCAGCGCCGTGCCGCGTAGTAGACGTTCAGCACGTCGCCCTCCACCTGGTGGGTCTCCACCTGGGTGAACCCCGCCTCGGCCAGCATCCGCCGCGCGGTCTGCTCGCCCCAGACCGTCCCCAGCCCCTCGCCGCCCTGGGCGAGCGAGACGGTCATGCAGTAGAAGACCGAGAAGGTGTACAGGGCCGGCGCGAACGGGTTCCCGACGTTCTCCTCCAGATTGCTGGAGGCCGCAATGTCACCCATCAGGAACACCCCGCCGGGGCGCAGCGCCGAGGCGACGGCGGCCAGGGTCGCGGTCGGCCTGGCCAGGTCGTGGATCACGTCGAACGCCGTGACCAGGTCGTACTCGCCGGTCAGCTCCGCGCAGTCGCCCACCTCGAAGGTGGCGTTGCCGAGCCCCAGCGCGGCCGCCTCCGCCCGCCCCGCGGCGACGCCCTCCTCGGAGATGTCCAGGCCGTGGAACCGGCCGGCCGGGAAGGCCCGGGCCAGCACGTTCACCGCATGCCCCTGCCCGGTGCCGATGTCGATCGCGTCGGCCCCCGCCGCCAGCCGTTCGGCCAGCCCGGGGACGACCGGGACGATGCTCCCGACCAGCGCCGCGTCGTAGACCCGGTTCGTCTCCTCCGCCTGCAGTTCCTGGAACCTCGGGTAGGCGGAGTACGGCACCCCGCCGCCCGACCGGAAGGCCTCCAGGACCCGCTGCTCGACCTCGCCCATCATCGCGAAGTCCTGCATCAGGCCGGCCAGGTTGTCCGGCCCGGCCGCCCGGGTCAGCGAGGCCGCGTGCTCGGCCGGCAGCCGGTAGGTCCGGGCACCGGGTTCGTACTCGACGATGCCGCCGACCACCATCGACCCCAGCCACTCACGGACGTAGCGCTCGGTCAGCCCGGTGGCGGCCGCGATCTCCTGCGAGGTGGACGGCGGCAGGTCCGCCATGGCGTCGAACAGGCCGCCCTGGTGCCCCAGGCTGGTCATCAGCGCCAGGCAGCCGTCGTTCAGCATCTGCACCATCCGGCCGGCGAACGCCTCCTGCTTCGCCCGGTCGAGCTCCCGAACAGTCATCGCTCCTCCTACGGCATCGGGCCGCGGCGGGGAGGCGGGTTCGGCCGCCCGGACACGGCTCGGCGGGCGGATGATCCGGACATACTCTCTCCTGGCAACGCTACGCTCCCGCCGGCCGGCCCGGCACGCGGAAGCGAACGGCCCCCGGGCGGGAGCGCGGGCCGGAGGGCGCTCCGCTGCGGCCGGCCGCTGTCCCCGGGCCGCTACGGCCAAGGGATCTCCGGGCCGCTACGGCCAGGGGATCTCCGGGCGCCGGGCGTAACCGAAGCCGGCCGCATCCCAGCGCGGGCCCTGCGCGGCCAGCCGGAGCCGGAAGCCGTCCCAGTCACGCCCGGACTGCGCGGACCACCCGACCTCCGCCAGCGCGGGCAGCCGGGGCAGCGCCATCTGGTCGACCTCGGCGAGGCCGGGCAGGGTCTCCGTCCACAGCGGCGCCTCGATCCCGGCGACCGTGCCGGCCGGCAGCTCCAGTTCGGTGTCCGGGTTCCAGGAGTACGCGTTGCTCACGCTCACCGTGCCCGCCCACCGGACCCCGAGCGCGGTGCCGCTGTCGTACTTCATGTCCAGGTAGGCCCGGCCGGCCGGTGCCATGACCACCCGGGCGCCGCGCCCGGCGGCCGCGGTCATCGCGCGCGCGTCGGCGCCGTCCGTGCTCCAGAACTCCAGCAGCCCGACGCCGTCCCCGCCCGCGACCGGCGCCGTCTGGTTCCAGCCGAACGGGATCTTCCCGGCCGCCCGGACCTGCGCGGCGACCCGGCGGACGAACTCCTGGTACCCGGCCGGCGCCAGGGTCTTCACCTCGTCCCCGCCGATGTGCAGGTACGGCCCGGGGGTCAGCGAGGCCAGCAGGGCGATCACCTCGCCGGTGAAGGCGTAGGTGCGCTCGTCGGTCGGGCAGATCAGGCTGAAGCCGACCGCGTTGCCGAAGTAGGGCTGCGCGGGGGGCCCGCCGGAGCAGTCGAGCTCGGGGTGGGCGGTGAGCACGGCGTTGGTGTGCCCGGGCAGGTCGATCTCCGGGACGACGGTCAGGTACCGCTCCTGCGCGTAGCGGACGATCTCGCGGTAGTCCGCCTCGGTGTAGAAGCCGCCGGGGGTGCCCCCGATCTCGGTGGCCGCGCCGATCCCGGTGAGCGCCGGGCGGCCGGGCACGGCGAGCCGCCAGCCCTGGTCGTCGGTCAGGTGCAGGTGCAGGTGGTTGAACTTGTACAGGGACAGCCGGTCGACGTAGGCCTTGACCTCGTCGACCGTGAAGAAGTGCCGGGCGACGTCGAGCATCGCGCCGCGGTAGGCGTAGCGCGGCCGGTCGGTGATGCCGACCGGGGGCACCGTCCAGTCGGCGGAGGCCGGGGTGCGGCTGTCGGCCTCGGCCGGGAGCAGCTGGCGGAGGGTCTGGGTCCCCCGGTAGAGGCCCTCCTCGGTCCGGGCGGTGATCCGCACGCCGTGGCCGTCGGCCTGGAGCCGGTAGCCCTCGGGACCGGTCTCCTCGGGCAGGGCCGGGTCCAGGGCCAGGTCGATGCCGTCCCGGGCGCCGTGGTCGTCGGTCACCGGCAGGGCGAGGCCGGTGGAGCGGCGCAGTCCGGCCGCGAGCTGGTCGGCGATCCGCCGGGCCGCCGGGTTGCCGCCGGCCGCGCTGATCGCGGTCCGCGCGGTGAGGGTGTAGCCGGCGCCGGTGCCGTCGGTCACGGTCAGCGGGGCGGGGACGATCCGGTGCGATCCGGTGGGTCCGCCCGCCGCGCCCGCGCCGGGCCCGCCGGGATCGTCACCCAGCGCCCGCTGGATGCCGAGACCGGCCGCGACCAGCGCCAACAGCGTGCTGACGAGCACGATCCGGCCGCTCCGGGAGGTGAGTCCCGCCCGCCCAATCCGCACAGCCACTCCCCCGGGTCCTGACACCCGGGGCCGCCCCGGGTGCCGACAGTGTGGCAGCCGGGGCGGCGGACGTCCTGGGGATGGTGGGAAATGTGCGGGAGATGTGCAGGGGCGGGCGGCCGGCCGGCGCGGGCGGCCCGCCACCCCGGCGGCCGGGCTCCGCCGTCCGGGGCCGGCCGTGCGCCCGGCGGGGGCGCCGCACCGTCAGGAGAAGACCACCGAACGGACCGCCGACCCCTCGGGGGCGACGACGCCGGGCCGCAGCACGTACGAGCCGTCACCCGCGCAGTCCGGGCCGGGGAAGACCGTGGCGGTCGCGCCGGTCCGGTTCTTCGGCGTGCGGGCGGGCTCCTCCCGGGTGGCCTCCGCCAGGTTGACGCATGCTCCGCTCGGCGGCCCGACCAGCCGTCCGGTCCGCTCCGCGCCGGCGTCTCGGTAGGTGTAGCGGAACTCGCCGAAGCTGGCGTTCGCCGAGCCCGGGACGGCCAGCACGAGGGTGACGGCGCTGGCGGCGGCGATCGCGGCGTTGCGGAGACGCATGAGAGGTGATCCTTTTCCAAGTGAAGCGGTGCAGAATCACCCTAGGTGCCGGAAAAGTGGCGAAACGGTTCTTCTGATTCACCCTTTTCGGTGGTTTTGGCCATGAACCCCTTACCTGTCGACCGCGAGGGCGTACCCCCCGGCCGGGGCTCCGAGTGCGCGCCGGACCCGGGTCGGGAGCGGTCCGCGTGCAGGCGGGGGAGCGGTCCGCGTGCAGGCGGGGGGGCGGGCCGGGGGCGGGCCGGCCACGGACGGGGAACGCGCCGGGCGGCACCGGGAGGGGCGCCCGGCGGACCGCCACGGCGGACGCTTGGGCCGAACGCCGCACGCCCGGCGAGGACCTGCCCCGGGGGCACCCGGGCACCGGACCACCAGGCCACCCGGGGCCGGCGGCCGTGGGCACGGGCGGCCGTGGGGACGGACCGTCAGGCGCCCTGCCCGGACGGCCGTCCGCCGTCCGCGGCCACCGGGCCGAGGCCCAGCAGGACGCCCAGGCGGCGGACCTCGTGGTCGAAGTAGGCCCGCTGGTCGTCGACGATGTTGGCGCGGTGCCCGAAGACCTCGAAGGAGACCGCGCCGAAGAGGTAGGTCCAGGCCGTCAGGCCGGCGACCACCAGGTGGTCGGGAATGCCGTCGGGCAGCCGCCCGAGCAGCGGGAGCAGCGCCCGGTGCGCGTCCGCCGGGACGGGCAGCCGGTCGAGCGGGCGGTAGGCGCCGTCCTGGGCGGCCCGGGCGAACAGGCCGCCGATCAGGAAGGGGACCCGGGTGCCCGGCTCGGTGGTCTCGGCGGGAGCGGTGTAGCCCGGCACCGGTGAGCCGTGGATCAGCGCGTACTCGTGCGGGTGGGCGAGGGCCCAGGCGCGGACGGCGTGGCAGACGGCCACCCACCGGCCGAGGTGGTCCCCCGGGTCCGGGGCTCCGTCCTGGACCTCGGCGTCCGGCGCCGCGGCGGCCTCGGCGGCGTCGCCGAGGGAGCTGTAGCTGTCCGCGATCAGGGCGGTGAGCAGCGCGTCGCGCCCGGGGAAGTACCGGTAGAGCGCGGAGGCGGAGACCAGGCCGATGTCGCGGGCCACCCCTCGCAGGGAGATCCCGGCGGCCCCGTGCTCGGCGAGCTGCCGGCGGGCCGCCTCCTTGATGTCCCGGGTGAACTCGACGCGGGCCCGCTCACGGGCGGTGAGCGATCTGGGCGCGGTGGGCATGCGCCCATCCTGGCAGCGGGCGAGAACACCCGCAACATCGGAGAACGCCGCATTCGTACGAGAACACCGCCAACGTAGGAGAACGCAGCTCGCGAAAGAGAACGGCGATCGGAAACGAGCACGGTGTTCTTGACACCGGCACCCGGCGTCCGCCACTCTCGTCATCGAGCGAGAACAGTGTTCTCGCCGATGTCGACGACGGTCACCCGCCGGGCGTCGCCCATCGACCGCCCGGCCGGAACCACCCGAGGAGTCCACCGTGAGCAAGCACCTGATCGTCGGCGCCGGCCCCGTCGGCACCGCCACCGCACGCCTGCTGGCCGCCCGCGGCGAGGAGGTCACGGTGGCCACCCGCTCCGGCGCGAGCGCGGCCCCGCTGCCCGGCGTGCGCCGCATACGGCTGGACGCCACCGACGCGACCGCCCTCACCGAGGCCGCCGGGGGCGCGGCCGTGCTCTACAACTGCGCCGGGCCCGCCTACCACCGCTGGGCCACCGACTGGCCGCCGCTGGCCGCCGCCCTGCTGGTCGCCGCGGAGCGCTCGGGCGCCGTCCTGGCCTCGGTCGGCAACCTCTACGGCTACGGCGCGGTCACCGCGCCGATGACCGAGGAGACCCCGCTGAACCCGAACTCGGTGAAGGGGCGGGTGCGCGCCCGGATGTGGCAGGACGCCCACGCCCTGCACCTGGCGGGGCGCGTCCGGGCCACCGAGATCCGCAGCTCCGACTACCTCGGCCCGGGCGCCCTCAGCGCCATCGACGCCCGCGTCTTCGGCAAGGCCCTGGCCGGGCGGGCCGTGCAGGTGATGCGCGACCCCGACACCACCCACAGCTGGACGTACACCGAGGACGCCGCCCGGCTGCTGGTGACCGTCGGCGGCGACGAGCGGGCCTGGGGCCGGCCGTGGCACGTGCCGACCAACGAGCCCCGGACCCAGCGCGAGGTGGTCGCCGACTTCTGCCGCGCCGCGGGCGTGCCGCCGGTCGGGGTGACCCGCCTGCCGGACGCCGTGCTCACCGCGGTCGGGCTGTTCAACCCGACCGTCCGGGCCCTCAAGGAGACCGCCTACCAGTTGCGGAGCCCGTTCGTGATGGACTCCACGGCCGCCCGGAAGACCTTCGGCCTGGAGCCCACCCCGTGGACGGAACTCCTCGGCGCGATCGCCGCCGCCTCCCGCTGACCCGGGAGCGGGCCGGACGGCCGGCCCAGGACGACGGGCCCGGAGGACGGGCCCCGGGCAGCGCGCCCGGACGGGACCGTCCGGCCCGGGAGGCCCGCCGGGGCTCAGGGCGGCGCCGTGAACGCGTACCCCTTGTCGATCAGGGCGGGCAGGTAGGCCCGCAGGGCCGCGACGGTCTGCGAGCGGTCGCCCCCGCCGTCGTGGTTGAGGACGATCGCGCCGGGCCGCACGCCGCCCAGCACCCGCGAGGTGATCGCCGCCGTACCGGGCCGCGCCCAGTCCTGCGGGTCCACGGACCAGCTCATCGGGCGCAGCCCCAGCTCCGAGCAGACCTTCATCGTCACCGGGGACCAGTCCCCGCCCGGCGCCCGGAACCAGGTCGTCGCCCGGCCGGTGGCCCGCTCCAGCAGCTCCGAGGTGCGCTGCAGCTCGGTCCGCACCTTGGCCTCGGACAGCCGCCGGAGTTCGGGGTGGGACCAGGTGTGGTTCGCCAGGTGGTGGCCGCCGTCGGCGATGGCCCGGATCAGCGAGGGGTACTCGGCGGCGTTCTGGCCGATCACGAAGAAGGTGGCCCGGATCCCGTACTGCCGCAGCAGCGCCAGCACCGCCGGGGTGTACCGGGGGTCGGGTCCGTCGTCCACGGTGATCGCCACCACCCGGCGGTCCGGCGACAGCTCGCTGACCGTCCGGTTCTGCGCCTGGTCCAGGGCCCGCGGCGCGGGCGCCGGGGCGGGAGCCGTCGCCGACGGAGCGGCGGCCGGACTCGCGCCGGCCCCCTGGACCGACGGGGTGCCGTGGCCCGGCCCGGGCCCGCCGGCGGGACTCGACACGGCACTCGATGCGGCACTCGATGCGGCACTCGGCGCGGGACTCCGCACGGAACCGGCGGCCTGGTTCGCGCCCGGCCCGGCGGACGACCCGGCGGCGGACGGCGAACCACGGCTCGGCCCGGGGGCCGGGGCCGGCGGGCGCTCCGGCGGGGGGCCGTCGCCGCCGGCCGGGACCGCACCGGCGTCCAGGCCGGCGCCGAAGGCCCCGGAGCCGGGCCACGCGACGCTCTCGCCCTGCTGGAAATCCGGGCGACCGCACCCGCTCACCGACAGCAGGGCAGCGCCGGCGGCGACCAACAGCACTCTTCGCGAGTAAATCTGACGATCGGACGACATTCTGAATCCCTGCCCCGTCACCGCGCCTCCCTCCCGGCCCGCGGATCCCAGCGGGCGATTCACCACCCGGACGGCGCAAGCAGCCCCTCCGCCGAGCCACGACCGCTACCCTGGCCCGCAGTGTGATGATCTGCCTCCAGAGGAAGTAGTAATGACGACAAGTCAGGCTTTCGCGCAGCAGGACGACGGCGACCGCAGCGAGGTGAGCGACTGGGAGCGCTTCGGCGTCGACACCAGCAAGCCGCACTCCGCGCGGATCTACGACTACTGGCTGGGCGGCAAGACCAACTTCGCCCCGGACCGGGCCATGGGCGAGGCCATCGGGCAGGCGATCCCCGGCATCCGCACGATGGCCAAGGAGAACCGCGCCTTCCAGGGCCGCGCGGTGCGCCACCTGGTGCGGGAGCAGGGCATCCGCCAGTTCCTCGACCTCGGGACGGGCATCCCCACCTCTCCCAACACCCACGACATCGCCCAGGCCATCGCCCCGGAGACCCGGGTCGTCTACGTCGACAACGACCCGATCGTGCTGGCCCACGCCCGCGCGCTGATGGTCGGCGACCCGTCGGGGCGCACCAGCTACATCCACGCCGACCTGGGCCGGTCCGAGGAGCTCCTGGCCGACCCGGCGCTGACCTCCACCCTGGACCTGGAGCAGCCGGTCGGCCTGCTGCTGATCGCCGTCCTGATGCTGATCGCCGACGAGGACGACCCCTGGGGGAAGGTCGCCGCCCTGCGCGACGCCCTCCCCTCCGGCAGCTGCATCGCCCTGACCCACCCGACCCAGGACTTCGACCCCGAGGCGGTGCGGCGGGTCGAGGAGTCCGCCCGCCAGGGCGGCATGACCCTCGTCCCGCGGACCCGCGAGCAGGTGGCGCGCTTCTTCGACGGCTGGGAGCTGCTGGAGCCCGGGGTCTCGCCGGTGATGTCCTGGCTGCCGGACGGCGAGCTGACCGCCGACCCGGAGACCGCCTACTACTGGTCCGGCGTCGCCCGCAAGAAGTAGCCGCCGCCGGCCGCACCCCGACGGCGCGGGCGGGGTGCGGCGGTCCGCGACCGGTGGCCGCTACTTCAGCAGCCGGGACATCCGGCGGTCGGCCAGCGGTTTGCCGCCGGTCTGGCAGGTCGGGCAGTACTGCAAGGCCGAGTCGCTGAACGACACCTCCCGGATGGTGTCGCCGCAGACCGGGCACGGCTCCCCGGCCCGCCCGTGCACCCGCAGTCCGCTCTTCTTCTCCGCCTTGAGCAGCCCGGCCGCCAGCCCTCGTGAGCGCTCCACCGCCTCCCGCAGGGTGCTGCCGAGCGCCTCGTACAGGCGGGCCGTCTCCTCCTCGTCGAGGCTCGCCGCCAGCTTGTAGGGCGACATCCGGGCCGCGTGCAGCACCTCGTCCGAGTACGCGTTTCCCACCCCCGCCAGCACGCCCTGGTCGCGCAGGACGCCCTTCAGCCGGCGGCGCTCGCCGCTCAGCAGGCGGGCGAAGGCCTCCGGGGTGAAGGACGGGTCGAGCGGGTCCGGCCCGAGCCGGGCGATGCCGGGCACCTCGGCGGGGTCGTGCACGCAGTACACGGCGAGACGCTTCTGGGTGCCCGCCTCGGTGAGGTCGAAGCCGGCCCCGGCCGGCTCGGCCAGCAGGACCCGCAGGGCCAGCGGCCCCTTGCCGGGGTGCGGCGGCTCGGGCGGGAGGTTCTCGCGCCAGCGCAGCCAGCCGGCCCGCGCCAGGTGGACGACCAGGTGCAGCCCGCCGGCCGCGACGTCGAGGAACTTGCCGTGCCTGGTCACCGCGTCGACGGTGCGGCCCTCCAGGTCGCTCAGCGGCGGCGCGTACGTCTTCAGCGCGCTCACGGCGACGGGGTGGACCTTCGCCACGGTGCGCCCGGCCAGGTGCTCCCCCAGGAAGGCACTGAGGGCCTCGACCTCCGGCAGTTCCGGCATGGGAGAAGTCTCCCGCAGCCGCCCCGCCGCCGCAGCCCGCCGGACGCCCGACCGGCCCCGCCGCAACCGTCCGCCGGACGCGGGGCCGCACCGTGAGGCTCTTCACAGGGCCGACGGTCCGCACACACACCTGTGGCAGACTCGGACAAATGGACAGCAAGCAGGCCACCAGGACGCTCCGCGCGGCGGTTTTCGCCGCGCTGGTCGTGCTGCTCGCCGCGCTCGGCCAGGTGCTGGTCACCGGCCGCCCGCTGCCCGTCGCGGTGCTGGCCCTCGCGGGCGGCGCCGTCTTCGCGCTCGCCCTGGCGCTGGCCGGCCGCCGGCGGGGCTTCGGCCGGATCGCGGCCGTGTTCCTGCCGCTCCAGCTGGCCCTGTCCGCCCTCTTCGACCTCGCGCAGACGACCTGCGGCCCGGGCTCCGGCGCCGGACCGCACGTCTTCGAGCCGCTGGTCTGCCGCGGCGGTTCGGTCGGCGCCTTCCTCGTCGGGAACAGCAGCCTGGCCGGGGACGGCGGCCTGCTGGGCCACGGCGCCGCGTCGGCCGGCGTGCCGACCGCCGCCGGCGGTGTGCTGCTCCTGCTGGTGCACACCCTGATCGCCCTGGTCGCCGCCTTCTGGCTGCGGCGCGCCGATGCCGCCCTGACCGGCCTCGCCGAGTCGCTGCGCACCCTGCGCGACTTCCTGCACCGCCGGGCGACGGCCACCGTCCGGGGGCTGTTCCGGCTGCTCACCGCGCCGGTCCCGGCCCGTCCGGTGGTCCGGCTGCCGCTCCCGCCGTCGAGCCGGGAGCACCTCCCGGTCGAGGACGTCCTGACCGGCCCGGCCGTCCGGCGCGGTCCGCCGGTGCTCGCTCCGGCCTGCTGAGAACACCTCCGCTCTCAGCGGTCGACCCGCCGCGCCAGGCCCCCCGCCCCTCCGCGGGCCGCCGGCGCCAGCCGACCTCCGATCGAGCACAGGACGACCTCCCCATGAGCAAGAACAGCACCAACGGCACCAACGGCACCAACAACAAGGGCAACGGCAACGGCCCCCGGAAGCCCGCCGGCCGGGCCGCCACCGAGCGGCTGCACGAGGAGCGCCGGCGGGCCGAGCGGTCCGCGAAGATCCGCCGCCGCACCGTGGTCGGCGCCGCCTCGGCGGCCGTCCTGGCGCTGGCCGCCGGCGTCGCGTTCGCCGTCGGCGGCTCGGGTGGCGGGGCGCAGAGCGGCCCGCTGGTGGTCCCCGCCAACGCCGGCGGCCCCGGCGGGACCGTGGTGACGTACGGCAAGGCCGACGCCGCGCACACCCTGGAGGTCTACGAGGACTTCCGCTGCCCCTACTGCGAGCAGCTGGAGACCACCGACGGGCCCACCATGCAGGCAATGGCCGACAACGGCACGTACAAGATCGAGTACCACCTGGCCACCTTCCTCGACAAGGGCCTCGGCGGTAAGGGCTCGCGCACCGCGCTCGCCGCCGCCGGTGCGGCGCTCAACGAAGGCGTGGACAAGTTCAAGGCCTTCCACGACGTGCTCTACGCCAACCAGCCGGACGAGCGCGACGACGCCTTCGCCGACACCGGCCACCTGCTGGACCTGGCCGGCAAGGTCCCGGGCCTGAAGACCGACGCCTTCGTCAAGGCCGTCCAGGACGGCACCTACGCCCCCTGGGCCGCCGAGGTCTCCAAGGCCTTCGACAACAGCGGTGTCACCGGCACCCCGACGGTGAACCTGGACGGCAAGAAGCTGGAGGTCTTCAGCAACGGCGCCGCGGTCACCCCGGAGCAGTTCACCGCGATGGTCAAGCAGGCCACCGGATGACCCCCGCCGGCCTGGAGAGCACCGACGCCACCCGGGCGGGCGGCGCCCCGATCGGCGCGAGCCGGGCCTTCGCCTGGCTGCTGGTGGTCACCGGCGCGCTCGGCCTGACCGCCTCGGTCGTCCTGACCATCGACAAGATCCGCCTGCTGCAGGACCCGTCGTACGTCCCCAACTGCAACATCAACCCGATCATCAGCTGCGGCTCGGTGATGGGCAGCGACCAGGCGGAGGCGTTCGGCTTCCCGAACTCGCTGATCGGCCTGACCGGCTTCTCCGTGGTGGTCGCGATCGGCGTGGGCCTGCTTGCCGGGGCCCGCTACCGGCGGTGGTTCTGGCTCGGCCTCCAGGCCGGCACCGTGTTCGGGGTCGGCTTCGTCACCTGGCTGATGGTCCAGACGCTGTACCGGATCGGCGCGCTCTGCCCGTACTGCATGCTGGTCTGGGCGGCGATGATCCCGCTGTTCTGGTACACCACCCTGCACAACCTGCGCAGCGGCGTGATCCCGGTGTCCGGACGACTGCGGCCGGCCGTCCGGGAGGCGCTGCGCTACCACTGGGTGGTGCCGGTGCTCTGGTACGCGGTGATCGCCCTGATGATCCTCAGCCGGTTCTGGTACTACTGGCGCACGCTGATCTGAGTACCGCACCGCGCGCCTGCCCGGCACCCGCGGGAGCACCGTCGCCGTCGGCCGGCCCGGGAATCCATCTCCCGGGCCGGCCGCCGCCTTTCCGGCGGTCGACGGTCCGCCCGCCACCCGGGCCGGCCGCCGCCGGTCCCGAGGACCCCGGGACCGGCCCGGGACCGGACCAGTAGGGTGGTGCCATGTCCCGTGCCCGCCGAGTCCCCCGGATGAGCGAGGAGCAGATCGCGGCCCTCGCCGACGCCGCCCTCGCCGACCTCGCCGCACGGCTGGCGCAGCGGGCCTTCCGGCCGCTGCCGCCCCCCGGCGGTCCGGGCGCGCCGACGGCCCCCGAGGAGGGGGCGGACCCCCAGGGCGACGCCCTGGCCAGACTGCACACCCTGGTGCACCTGCGCCGGTCGGCGGAGCGGCTGACCGACCGGATCGCCCGGGACGCCGTCGAGGCCGGCGCCGGTTACCCGCAGCTCGGGGAGGCCCTGGCGATGAGCCGCCAGGGCGCCCGGAAGCGCTGGCCGGGCCTCGTCCCCGCTGCCCCGAGCAACCCCCCGACCGAGCGGAGCCCCCGATGACCGTCCCCGTCCGGCCCGATCGCTCAGCGTCCTGCTGGTGGAGGACGACACCGCCGACGCGATGCTGATCGAGGAGGCCCTGTTCGAACGCGGCTCCGCCCGGACGATCACCCGTGCCGAGGACGGCGTGGCGGCCCTGGAGTACCTGCGCGACAGCCTGCGCCGGCTGCCCGACCTGATCATCCTGGACCTCAACATGCCGCGGCTGAACGGCCGTGAGCTGCTCCACGTGCTGAAGACCGACACCGAGCTCCAGCAGATCCCCGTCGTGGTGCTCACCACGTCCTCGGCCCCCGAGGACATCACCAGCTCGTACCGGCACCACGCGAACGCCTATGTCACCAAGCCGGTGAACCTCGACGACTTCACCCGGGCCGCGCAGAGCATCGACGCCTTCTACCTCGACACGGTGGCCCTGCCCCCGCACGAGGCGCGCTGACACCCGTCCGGCGCGGGTGCGGCGGCGGGGACGTCAGTCCAGCCCGGCGGCCAGCAGGGCGACGTCGTCCTGCTTGCCCTCGGCGAACAGGCCGAGCAGGTGGTCGCAGAGCGCGGCGAGCTCGCGCGGGCCCTCGGTGATCCGCCGGCGCAGGGCCTCCAGGCCCCGGTCGAGGTGCTCGCCCGGGACCTCCACCAGGCCGTCGGTGAACAGCAGCAGGGTGGACCCGGCCGGCGCCGGGTGGCGGACCGCCGGCGGGTGGGCGGTGCCGAGCCCGAGGACGACGCCGTGCTCGGTGAGGTACCGGGCCGGTCCCCCGGGGTCGCGGAGCACCGGCGGGACGTGGCCCGCGTTGGCGACCAGGACGCTCCGCCGGCCGGGCTCCACCAGGACCAGGCAGGCGGTCACCGTGACCCCGGGGTGGAACTGGGCCAGGAACGCGTCCAGCCGGTCGAGGACGACGTGCGGCTCGTGCCCCTCGATGGCGTAGGCCCGCAGGGCCTGCCGGAGTTCGCCCATCACGACCACCGCGGCGAGCGAGTGCCCGACGACGTCGCCGATGGCCAGCAGCAGTCCGCCGGGCGTCTCGACCGCCTCGTAGAAGTCGCCGCCGATCTCGGTCCTGGAGCCGGCCGGGACGTACCGGACGGCCAGCCCGACCCCGGGCGCCGAGGGCAGCCGGCTCGGCAGGAAGGTGCGTTGCAGCGCGAGGGCGAGGCCCTGCTCCTCCCGCAGGCTGCGCTGTGCCTCCAGGGCCAGCGCACAGGTCCGGGCGAGCTGGGCGAACAGGTCGCGGTCGCCGCCGCCGAGCGCCCGGGCGGGCACCGCGAGGGCCACCGGAGGGCGGCCGGGTGAGGTCCGGGCCAGGATCACCGCCACCTCGCCGGCACCCTCGAACACCTCGCAGCCGGTGAGGCCGGCCCACTGCCCGGCGGTCAGCACCGCCGTCCTGGTGCCCGTCCCCTCCTGCGGGGCGGAGGCGTCGGCCAGCACCCCCAGGACGGCCGCCTCCCCGCCGAAGGGCCGCGGGCCGTCGCCCGGCCCGCCGGTCGCGGCCCGCACCTCCCGCCCGTCGGGGTCCAGGGCCAGGACGGCGGCGGGCGCGGACATCAGGCCGGCCGCGCCCGCCGCCGCGAGGGCGGCGAAGGACCGGCCGTCGCGCGCGCCGTACACGTCCAGGGTGACCTGGTTGAGGACGGCGATCCGGCCGGCCAGGCGTTCGGCCCGGCGGCGGGCCCGGGCGTACCGCAGGGCGGCGGTGACGGTGGCCAGGAACTCGGTCGGGGCGATCGGCTCGGTGAGGTAGGCGTCGGCTCCGCGGTAGAGGCCCTGGGCGCGGTCGTTGACCTCGATGGCGGTCGCCGAGACGTGGATGACCGGCAGGTGGGCGGTGAGCGGGTCGGCCTTGATGCTCTCGCAGACCTGGAAGCCGCTCATGTCCGGCAGGTTGACGTCGACGACGGCGAGTTCGGGCCGGTCCGCGCCGGTCGCGGCGGCGAGCAGCGCCAGCCCCTGCGCGCCGTCCGCCGCCTCGGCCACCCGGTGGCCGTCCCGGCGCAGCCAACTCGCCAGGATGTAGCGGCTGGTGTCGTCGTCGTCGACGACCAGGACGGTGGCGGCCGCGCTGTCGGGATTGGCCTGCTCGGTCATGGCGGGGTTCCGTCTCCGTGCGGGCGCGGCGCGGCCGCGGCGGGGGTGCCGGCCGGGCCGTCCGGCCCAGGTCCGGCGGGGGTGCCGGCCGGGCCGTCCGGCGCGGGGCCGGTGGCGCCGACGCGGGCTCCGAGGGCCAGCGCCCGGGCCAACCGGGCCGCGTCGAGCCCGGTCTTCTCGACCACCGCCCGGGCGTGGACCAGGCGTCGGTGGTCCAGGTCGGCGCTCCGGGCCGAGGTGAGGACCAGGGCCGGGACGTCCCGCAGCAGCGGGTCGGCGGCGAGGTCCGCCAGCAGCTGGTAGCCGTCGGGGGCGGGCATGTGGAGGTCGAGCAGCACGGCGTCGGGGCGTTCGCGCCGGACGGCGGCCAGGGCGTCCGCGCTCCGGGGGACTTCGACCACGCGGTCGGCGATCTCGCCGAGCACCGGGCGCACCCCGCTCCGGAAGGCCGGGTCGTCGTCGACCGTCACCAGGACGGCCAGTCTGGCGGGCGCGCCCCCGGCCGCGGGCGCGGTGCGGAGTGCGGGCGGCACGGCGGGCAGCCGCAGGGTCACGGTGGTGCCCCGGCCCGGCGCGCTCACCAGGGAGACGGACCCGCCGAGCAGTTCGGCCACCCGGCGGACGTAGGGCAGGCCGAGTCCGGTGCCCGAACGGCCCCGCTGGTGCGGGCCGCGCACCTGGTAGAACTCCTCGAAGATCCGCTCCTGCTCGTCCACCGGGATGCCGACGCCGGTGTCGGTGACGGTCAGCACGACCAGCTCGGAGCCGTCGGGGGCGCGCTCGGTGGCCACCTCCAGCCGGACCTCGCCCTGTTCGGTGAACTTGAGGGCGTTGGAGAGCAGGTTGCGCAGGATCCGGGTCAGCATGACCTCGTCGCCGGTCAGCTCCGGCGGCCGCAGCGGGTCGGGGATCACCAGGGTGACGGCGGGCGACTGGACCAGGCCGCGCATGGTGCCGCGGAGCTGTCCCAGCAGGATCCGCAGGTCGACGGAGCTCCAGTGCGGGTCCAGCCGGCCCGATTCGGCCTTGGCCACGTCGAGGAGTTCGTCCACCAGGGCCAGCAGGGTGCTGCCCGAGGCGCCGATCAGGGCCAGCTGGTGCCTGCGTTCCTCGGCCGGCTGGTCCTCGTCCGCGTCCAGCAGCAGCCGGGCCAGCCCGATCACCGAGTTGGCGGGGCTGCGCAGTTCATGGCTGACGTTGGCCCAGAACCGTGTCCTGGCGTCACCGGCCTCGCGCAACTGGCGTGACTTGTCATCGAGTTCGGCGTAGAGCGCGACCACACCGCGGTTGGTGTCCTCCAGCTCCTGGGACAGCTCCGAGTAGAGCGCCACCACGCCCTGGTTGGTCGTCTCCAACTCCTCGTTGAGCCGCTGGAGTTCCTCGCGCTGGGCGCGGGAGTCCTCCAGCGCGGCGATCAGGTCCCGGTTCTGCGCCCGGAGTTCCTCCATCGGGTTGGGCGCCGGCTGGGCCCTCAGCACCCGCAGGGTCCGTTCGGCCAGCTCGGCCGGCGACGGCGAGTTCCCGGGCAGCGGCTGCTCGACCACCAGGCAGCCCGGCACGGCGGGCCGGCGGACCGCGCCGGGCAGCAGCCGCCCGACCGCTTCGAGGGTCTCCTCACCGGGCGAGCGCCGCCGGTCCTCCCAGCGGAGGGTGACCAGCAGGGCCGGCGCCTCGCCCGGGGCGAGGGTGAAGGACGCGTTCAGGCCGCGGACGCCGAGCAGGTCGCGGCCGAGTTCGCTGAGGGCGGTCGCGAGCCGTACCTGAGCCTGGTTGTCCAGGCCCATGGCCTGCGCGACGACCCGCCCACTGCGCCGCAGCGCGAAGATCTCCTGCTCGGAGCCGACCGCGCTGGTCAGCAGCGGCAGGGCCGCCCGGGGTGTCACCAGCTCCCCTTGACGACGACGACCCCGGCGTCGTCGCGACGCACGCCCGCCTCGCGCAGCAGGATGCCGGCCGTCACCAGCGGCATGTGCCGCAACAGTCCGGGCATCGCGGCGAGCCGCCAGCGCTCGGTGAGCCCGTCGGAGTGCAGGACGACCGCGCCGCCGCCGGGCAGCGCCTGCTCGTGGGTGCGCAGGGTCGGCAGCTGGTGGCCGACGATCCCGGGCGAGGAGAGCAGGGCGTGCCGCTTCTGCTCGTCGACGGCGAACCCGCTGACGTTGCCCACCCCGCAGAACAGCACCCGGCCGGCGGCGGGCTCGATCCGGGCCACGGCCGCGGCGCCGCCCCGGGTGCCGTTCAGGGCGTGGTGGACCTGGGTCAGCACCTCGGCCGGCCGGCCGGCCACGGAGGCCCGGAAGGCCGCGACGGCCTGCTCGGAGGCGACGGCCGCCATCGGACCGTGCCCCAGCCCGTCGAAGAACATCACCAGCAGCGGGCCGTCGGGGTCGGCCGCGCTGGCCGGCCGGGCCGCCCAGGCGTCCCCGCAGGACTCCTCTCCGCTGATCGGGCGGGTCAGCCCGCCGACGAGGGTCGTGCCGGCCGGCACCCTCGGTGCGGCGCCCGGCCCCCAGAAGCTTGCGGCCAGCACGGTGCCGGTGCCGGGCAGGGAGTGCACGTCGAAGGTGTCCGCGAGGCGGGCGATGGCGCCGAGTCCGATGCCGAGGGTGCCCGCCGAGGAGGTGCCGTCGGTCATCGCGTACGGCACGTCGGGCATGCCCGGGCCGCTGTCCAGGGTGAGGAACTCCACCGCGGCGTCGTGCTGGTTCCGCAGCACCCTCAGCAGCAGCGAGCCGTCGACGGCGTGCCGGCGCAGGTTGGTGGCCGCCTCCGTCACGGCCAGGCCCACCTCGGCGGCCCGCTGGTCGCCGAGGCCGATCCGGCGGGCCAGTGCGGTGGCGGCCCCGCGTGCCGCCGTCGGCAGCGACTCCGAGTCCCGGAACCAGGCGATGTCCTGCGTCTCCAACAGCAAAGGGGTTTTCACCTGGTCCATTTCACGACGGTGACGACGGTGCCGCGGCCGACCTCGGTGTCGATCGCGAACTCGTCGGTCAGCCGCCTGGCCCCGCTCAGGCCCAGGCCCATGCCGCCGCCGGAGGTCCAGCCGTCGGTCAGCGCCAGCTCCAGGTCGGGGATGCCGGGCCCGGTGTCCTGGAACACCGCGCTGACGCCCCGGCGGCCGCCCTTGTCGACGAGGCCGACCCGCATGGTCCCGCCGTTGCCGTGGACGAGCGTGTTGCGGGCCAGCTCGCTGGCGGCCGTCACCAGTTTGGTCTGGTCGACCAGCGAGAGCTTGCACTGCTGGGCGAGCGTGCGGACCAGCTGCCGGGCCCGCACCACGTCGTCGTTCGAGGCGATCGGCAGGGTCTGCTGCTCGCCCTCGGGTACGGCGGGGGCCGTGATCACGCGCGCCCCGCGCCGACGCCACCGGCCCGGCCGAGCATCGCCAGGCCGCGTTCCAGGCTGAGCGCCGTACGGACCCCGCCGAGCGACAGGCCGAGCTCGACGAGGGTGATGGCCACCGCGGGCCGCATGCCGACCAGAACGGTCTCCGCGTCCAGGATCCGGGAGATGGCGGCCGTGGTGGCCAGCATCCGCCCGACGAAGGAGTCGACGATCTCCAGCGCGGTGATGTCGATCACCACCCCTTGCGCGCCGGTCTCCACGATCCGCTCCGCCAGGTCCTCCTGGAGGTCGAGGACGGACTGGTCCTCCAGGTCGGTCTGGATGGAGACCAGCAGGACGTCACCGATCCGCAGGACCGGGATGCGTTCGCTCACCGGGCGCCCCGCACGGTGGCGGCGGCGGCCTCGGGCGAGGTGCCGATCCGGCGCAGGGCGTGCTTGAGGGCGTCGGCCAGGGTCGCCTTGGTGACGATGTCGCCGAACTGGATGCCCAGGGCGACGATGGTCTGGGCGATCTGCGGGCGGATGCCGGAGATGGTGCACTCGGCGCCCATCAGCCGCGCCGCCACCACGGTCTTCAGCAGGTGCTGGGCGACCTCGGTGTCGACCGCCGGAACGCCGGTGATGTCGATGATCGCCTGCTCGGAGCCGGTGTCGACCAGCGTCTGCAGCAGCTTCTCCATCACCACCTGGGTCCGGGCCGAGTCGAGCGTGCCGACCAGCGGCACCGCCACCACGCCGTCCCAGAGCTTGACCACCGGGGTGGAGAGCTCCAGCAGCTGCTCGGCCTGCGCGCCGATGATCTCCTCACGGGTCTTCGAGTACGTCTCCACGGTGAACAGCCCGAGCGCGTCGACCAGCCGGTTCAGCTCCAGGTAGGCCGCGAAGTCCTGCTGCGAGGTGTCGGTGTCGGGGACGAGCAGCTCCTTCAGGGCGAAGACGGCGGTGGCCGTCTCCGTCGGGCTGAACCCCTGCCGGGCGCGGTTGCGGGACAGCTCGGTGAGCAGCGCCCGGACCTCCGACCAGCCCTCACCCCGCCAGTCCGGCCCACCGGCCCGCAGGCCCTCGACGAGCGCGCTGTACAGCTCCCGCAGCTCCCGGTCCAGCTCCAGCACGCTCAGTCGCCCGCGCAGCGTGTGGGAGACTCCCTCGATCCACCGGCCGACGAGGACGTCGCCCTGCTGCGAGAGCAGCTTCACCAGTCGCTCGGATTCCTGACGTTCCGCCACCAAAACTCCCTCATCACAACGGCATCCGGCCGTACGACCAACGTTTCGCGGGCCGTGACCGCCCCGCGCCATGCTACGGCCGAGTAGGTACAGACCACGAACGGCCCCTCGGCACCTGCCCCGCTCCCCCGGGACCCACACACCCGCTCAGCCCGACTCCGCCCGGATCATGGCCGGGCCCGGGACGAGCCCCCCGGCTCCCGGCCGGTCCGCGGAGGGGGTCCAGGCGAGGTGCAGGATGGCCAGGTCGTCGGCGTGCCGGCCCGCGTTCAGCCGCCGGACGGTGTCGACCAGGTGGTCCAGGAAGGCCGCGGGGCCGGATGGCGGCGCGGCCGCGATCAGCTCCAGGAGGCCCTCGGTGCCCAGCCGCTCGGCGCCCGGGCCGCAGTGGCCCTCGGTGAGACCGTCGGTGTAGAGCAGGAGCGCGCCGGCGGGCGGCAGCGACAGTTCGGTGGCGGGCCAGTGCCGCAGGCCGGGCGCGATGCCGAGGGCCACGCCGTGCGCCGCGGCCACCTCGGTCGCGCCGGCCGGCCGGCCGGCGCCCTCCGCGCGGGCGGCGGTGAGCAGCGGCTCGTGGTGCCCGGCCAGGTACAGGGTCGCCGACCGGCGGTCCGGCGCGATCGACACCAGGCTGCAGGTGGCGAACATGTCGGAGCGGTCGCGCTCGGCGACCAGGATCTGCTCCAGCAGGTCCAGCAGCTCGGCGCCGCGGTGGCCGGCCAGGACGAGCGCGCGCCAGCCGATCCGCAGGCAGACACCGAGCGCCGCCTCGTCCGGCCCGTGTCCGCTGACGTCGCCGATGACGGCGTGCACCGTGCCGTCCGCCGTCTCCACCACGTCCAGGAAGTCCCCGCCGAGCAGGGCGCGCTCGCGCCCGGGGAGGTAGCGGGTGGTGACGGTGGCGGTGACGCCGCGCAGCAACGGGGTCGGCAGCAGACCGCGTTCCAGCCGGGCGTTCTCCCGGGCCCGGATGCGGTCCTCGCGCAGCTCGGCGCCGGCCAGCTCGGCCTGCTTGCGGTTGACCGCGTAGCGCAGGGCGCGCTGCAGCAGCTGCTCGTCGACCTGCCCCTTCACCAGGTAGTCCTGGGCGCCCACCGCGACGGCCTGCGCGCCGGCCCCGGAGTCCGCCATGCCGGTGAGGACGATCACCGCGGCCCGGGGGCAGGCCTGCTGGACGGCGGCGACCAGGCCCACGCCCGAGCCGTCGGGCAGATGGAGGTCGACCAGGACGCAGTCCGCGGGCTCCCGCTCCAGCTCGGCGACGGCCTGGGCGAGGGTCGGCGTCCACCGCAGGCTGTGGTCCAGGTCGGTGTCGGCGAGCAGCTCCTCGACCAGCAGGGCGTCCCCCGCGTCGTCCTCCACCAGCAGGACGCGTACCCCGGCCGCCTCCGCGCCGGGCTGCCCGAGCGGGTGGGCCGGCGGTTCGGTCCGGTGCTGCTGGCCGGGGATCACGAGCGCCCCGCTTCGGCCCGGGGAGCCGCCACGCGACCCTCGCTCCGGCCGGCCGCCGGGGCCCCGGCGGTCTCCTGCTGCTCCACGGACTCCTCGACGGGCAGGGTGAAGACCAGGCGGGTGCCCGGGGTGTGGGTGAGGTCGACCTCGATGGTGCCGCCGTGGAACTCGACGATCTTCTTGCACATGGCCAGGCCGATGCCGTTGCCGGGGTAGGCGTCCCGGGTGTGCAGGCGCTGGAAGATGACGAAGACCTTGTCCACGAAGTCGCCGTCGATGCCGATCCCGTTGTCGGTGACCGCGCACCGCCACAGACCGCCGTCGCGGACCGCCTCCAGGTGGATCCGCGGGGCGCGGTCCGGGCTGCGGAACTTGACGGCGTTGCTGATCAGGTTCTGCAGGAGCATGCCGAGCTGGGTGGCGTCGCCGCTGATCCGGGGCAGCGCGTCGTGGGTGATCACGGCCTCGTTGTCCGCGATCGCGATGCTCAGCGAGTCGACGGTCCGATCGAACACCTGCTCCAGGTCGACCGGCGTCCAGCTCGCGTGCACCCGGCCGACCCGGGAGAAGGCCAGCAGGTCGTTGATGAGGGTCTGCATCCGGTTGGCGCCGTCCACGGCGAACTCGATGTACTGGTCGGCCCTGGCGTCGAGGCTGCCGCCGTAGCGGCGCTGGAGCAGCTGGCAGAAGCTGGCCACCTTGCGCAGCGGCTCCTGGAGGTCGTGCGAGGCCACGTAGGCGAACTGCTCAAGCTCGGAGTTGGAGCGCCGCAGGTCGACGGCCTGGGCGTCGAGCACCTGCCGGGCCTGTTCCTTGGCGAGGAGCTCCTGGGCCAGCCGGCCGCGCATCGACTCGACCACGGCCGCGAGCTGCCGCAGGTCGGCGGGGCCGGTGGGGGTGATCGGGTGGCTGAAGTCACCCCGGGCGACCCGCTCGGCGTCGGCCGAGAGGTGCTCCAGGGGGCGGGTGACGCCGCGGCGCAGGCCCTCGAAGACCAGGGCGGCGAGCAGCAGGATGATCACCGCGATGGTGCTGAACACCACGTTGCGCAGGGTGCGGACGGACTGCAGGGCCGCCCGGCTCTCGGCCCGGTCGGCCTGGAGGTGCTCCTGCTGCAGCGTCATCGCCGCGCGCAGGGCGTCGAAGGCCGCCTTGCCCTCGGTGGTCTGCCGGCCGGCGGCCGGTGCGGCACTGCCCGGCGGGGCCGCGGCCACCGGCCGGGCCACCTGGCTCTGCCAGGCCTCGGCCCGGGCGACGACCAGGTCGAGGTCGGCCCGGCTCTGCTCGCCGGTGATCAGCCGCCGGAGTTCGGCGACGGCGTCCCGCTGCTGGGCGATGCCCTGCTCGTACGGGGCCAGGAACTCCGCCTGCCCGGTGAGGCCGTAGCCGCGGATGCCGGTCTCCTGGTTGACCAGGCCCGACTCCAGCCGGACGGCCGCGATGAGGGCCGGCGAGCTGACGTCGACCAGCCGGTTGTTCACCACCGAGGAGTGGGCGAACACCCAGAACCCCAGCGCTCCGAGCAGGACGAGGACCGCCAGCGACGTGCTCACCCCGACGCGCAGCCAGCGACGGGTGCTCCAGCCGCCGGTGCCGGCGGCCGCCCGTTCCGGACGGGGGTGCCCCTGGGTCTCGGCGGCGGGGTGCTCCGCCGCCGGGGTCTGGCTGGCCATGTCGGTCCTTCGTCCGGCATCCGTCGCCGGATGCGCCTTCGTCCGTGCCCGCCTGCGGCAGGTCGCCCGCGGCAGCCACACCCTACACGCCGTCCGACAAGTTTGGTTGTCGCCCGACGAATGGTCCCCTAAGGTGGCAGGCATGCCAGCCGACCGCTTCGCCGCCCTCATGAGCGAGGACCAACTCGCGGCCCTGGCGGACGCGACGCTCGGTGAACTCGCCGGCCGCCTCGCCGCCCGGGCGTTCCGGCCGTTGCCCGCCACCGAACCCGGCGCCCCCGCACCCGGTGAGCCCTGGGAGGCGGACCCGCAGCACGACGCGCTGACCCGGCTGCACGCCCTGATGCACCTGCGGAAGGCCGCCGAGCGCCTCGCCGACCAGGCGGCCCGTGACGCGGCCAGGGCCGGGGCGGGCTACCCGCAGCTCGGCCAGGCCTGCGAGATCAGCCGCCAGGCGGCCCGCCAGCGCTGGCCCGGGCTGGTCCCGCCGCTACCCCATCGCACCACCCATTCCGAGAACCGGAGCGCCTGATGGCCACCCGCTCGCAAGCCCGCTCCTACAGCGTCCTGCTCGTCGAGGACGACCTCGCCGACGCCATGCTGATCGAGGAGGCCCTGTTCGAACAGGGCATGGCTCGCACCATCGTCAAGGCGGAGGACGGCGTCGCCGCCCTCGAACACCTGCGGGAGAACGTCGCCCGGTACCCCGACCTGATCATCCTCGACCTCAACATGCCCCGGATGAACGGCCGTGAGCTGCTGGAGGTCCTCAAGGCGGACGACCAGCTCAAGCTGATCCCGATCGTGGTGCTCACCACCTCCGCAGCCCCGGAGGACGTCAGCGGCGCCTACCACCGCCACGCCAACGCCTACGTCACCAAGCCCGTCAACCTCGACGACTTCACCCGGGCCGTCCAGAGCATCGACAACTTCTACCTGGAGACGGCCGCCGTCCTGCACCACCGCTGACCTGCGGCCGGAGCCCCGCGGCCATCCGGCCGGGCACGGCCCCCGGCCGGGCCTCCCGGTCGCCGGACACTTGTCCGACGGCCGGTGCATGACCTCGCGGAACCGGGGTAGGCGGTGGCCCATGCCCGGCCGCGAGCGCACCGGGCCCACGAACGGGGACGGTGCCTGGTGCCGGAGGCGGGAACACTGACGGAACAGACCTGGACGGAGATCACCTTCCGGGCCGGCGCCGCCTACGACGGCCAGCCGGGCACCGCCGCGGCCGCCCGGCGCTTCGCCGACGGCTTCCTCGCCGAGGCGCAGACCCGGCACGCGGTACCGGTGACCGCCGCGCTGGCCGGCACGGTACGGCTGGTGGTCAGCGAACTCGTCACCAACGCCGCGAAGTACGCCCCGGGCCCGTGCCTGCTCGACCTGGAACTCACGGTCGACGACATCCGGGTGACCGTCTGGGACACCGAGGCCCGTCTGCCGGCGCCCCGCTCCCCCGACCCGGCGCGGGTCGGCCAGCACGGCCTGGAGATCGTCCTCGCGGTGTGCCGCCGCTACGACATCGAGCGGCACGCGGGCGGCAAGCGCGTCCGGGCGCACCTTCCCCTGGACTGAGCCGGCACCGCCGTCCGTCATGGGCGCCGTCCGCCCCGGGCCCACCCGGGACGGACGGCCCGCGCGGGCTCAGATGCCGCCCAGCCGGGCCGCGAAGACGACGGTGTCGTCCTCCTGCGGAGTGCCGAAGCCGTCCAGCAGGTGGTCGCAGAGTGCCTCCGGCTCGGCCGGTCCGGCCGCGGCCGTCAGCCGCAGCCGCTCCAGCGACCGGTCCAGGTCTACCCCCCGGCGCTCGACCAGACCGTCGGTGACCATCACCAGCCTGCTGCCGGGGGCGACCTCGTGCCGGCCGGCCGGCGGCTGCGGCAGGCCCAGGCCCAACAGCGGACCGTGCTCGTGCACGTACCGGGCCCGGCCGTCCGGGCCGATCAGCAGCGGCGGCAGGTGCCCGGCGTTCGCGAGGTGCAGCAGGCCCGTACCGGACTCCAGCAGCGCGACGCAGAGCGTCGCCGTCCAGCCCGGACGGTGCCGGCCCATCAGCGCGTCCAGGCGCTCCAGCAGCACGTCGGCCGGGTGCCCCTCGTTGGCGTACGCCCGCAGCGCGTGCCGCAGCTCCCCCATCACCATGGCGGCCTGGAGGTTGTGGCCGGCCACGTCGCCGACCGCCATCAGCAGGCCGTCCGGGGTGGCGACGGCCTCGTAGAAGTCCCCGCCGATCTCGTTCTCGGTCGCCGCGGGGAGGTACCGCACCGCCAGGTCGACGCCCGGCCAGTCGGGGAGGGTCGCCGGCAGGAAGGTGCGCTGGAGCGTCAGGGCGAACTGGTGCTCCTCGCTGTACAGCGCCACCACGCCGCGGTTGGTCTCCTCCAGCTCGGCCGACAGCACCGAGTACCGCGCGGTCGCCTCCCGGTGCTTCTCCCGCAGCTCCGCGAGACAACGCTCCGACTCACGGCAGCGGGCCCGGGCGTCCTGGAGGGCCGCCAGCAGCTCGCGCTCGCGAGCCGAGGGCACGCCATCGGCCGACGGATCCGCCTCCTCGGCAGACAGGGATTTGTGATGATTCATGGGACCTCGGGCGGGACTCGGGACGCGCCGGTCAGGGCGCGCGACTCGGGAGCAGCGGTACGGCTCCGGAAGGACTCGCCGTTCCGGACGCGGGGGGCGAACCGCCCCGCCGTACGTCCCGCCTGCCCGCCCCGGCCGCTCCCATGCCCCTCGGTTCGCCCACCGGGGCCCGCCGGCGTGGGGGCAACGCAACGCAACGCACCACCACCTGGTGCGGGGCCGCTCGCCGGCACCGCTCGCACGCACCGCTCGCAGGCACCCCTGGTCGCGCACCCGGCGGGTGGCGCGGCCGGGCGGTGGCGCGGCCGGGCGGTGGCACAGCCGGGAGGCGGCTCACCCAGGCCCTGGCGCGGCCGGGCGGTGGTGCGCGGCCGGTCGGCCGTCAGCACCGCGGAGCCGCTCACACCGCCGGCGCGGAACCCCGTCCGGCGGGACTGCCCGTGACGCCGGGACCGGCCGGTTCGCGACTGCGCAGGCGGGCCGCGCCGAGCTCCGCCCAGACGCTCTTCCCGCCCGGGTGGAGGTCGGCGCCCCAGCGCTCCGACAGCCGCGCCACGATGTGCAGCCCGTGGCCGCCCGGGGCGGTGGTGAGGTGCGGCGGGCGCGGACTGGGCAGCGTCGCCTCGTGGTCCAGCACTTCGACCCGCAGCCCCTCCGGGGAGGCGGTGAGGACGAGTTCGCGCGGGCCGCCGCCGTGGATGCAGGCGTTGGCGAGCAGCTCGGAGACGATCAGCAGGATGTCGTCGGTGAGGGTGTCGGCGTCGGCCCACCCCCAGTCCTCCAGGGCCTGCCGGGCGAAGTGGCGGCCGCGGCCTACGGGGCCAGGCACGGCCAGCAGGGCGAGGCGCCGGCGCTGGCCGGCCTTCGGCACGCCCGCCCGCTGCGGCACGCCCGCCCCTGGGTCGATGGATGTCACTACGTTCTCACCCCGCGGTTCGGCGCTGTCGGTGGATCGAGAGGTCACGGATCCGGTGGTGTCCGGCGCGGTCCGCCGGGCCGGCGGCTCGCACGCCGTTCCGTACCGTGTCACGCCTGCCCGCTGAGACCCGGGGAACACCAGGTGCCCCGTTTCTGCACATCTCCCCGGACGGCGGGCGGGCCGGGCCGGGCCGCCGGGCCGCCCGGCGGGCAGCGGCGGCCACGGGCGCGGCCGGTGCGGCCGTCCGGCCGGCGCCGGTGGCCGGCACCGCTCCGGGCCCGGTCAACGTGCGGCGAGCGCGTGCTCGAGCGTGGGTTCGAGTGCGAACACCCGGTCCGCGCCGGTGATCTCCAGCAGCCGCAGCAGCTGGTCGGGCGCCCCCGCCAGCCGCAGGGCCGTACCGGCGCTGTCGGCGTCGGTACGGGTGCGCAGCAGCAGGTTGAGGCCGGAGGAGTCGCAGAACCCGACCCGGGACAGGTCGACGACCATCAGCGGCGCGCCGGAGCGGACCGCCTCCTCCAGGGCCGGCCCGACCGCGAGCACGCCGTCCAGGTCCAGCTCACCCGCCAGGGAACAGACCAGCGCGCCGTCGTCGGTCCGCCGGAACTCTGCGCCCGGCCCGTCGGGGGCCGGCATCGCGGCGGCGTTCGCCGGATCGTTCATCTCCACCTCAGTTCTTCGTCGTCGGCACCGCACCGACCCTCACGCCTGACCATACAATCGCCCGATCCGCCGTGGGCGGGCCGGTCGTCGCCGACCGGGGGCACCCCCGTCCGGGCGCCCCCGGTCCGCCCCGGGCACCGCGCGGACCGGGGCCGGGGGCGGCGCGGACGCCGGCCCGGCCCCGGTCCGGGGGCGGACGCGCGGGGGGAGTGCGCAGGCCCTAGCTCTCCGCGAGCAGGGCCGTGCGCAGGTGGCCGAGGATGCGGGCGAGGAGCCGGGAGATGTGCATCTGGGACAGGCCCAGCTCCTGGCCGATCTGGCCCTGGGTCATCTCGGCGCCGAACCGCATCGCGAGGATCCTGCGGTCCCGCGCGGGCAGCGCGGCGATCAGCGGCTTGAGGGTCTCCAGGTGCAGCACCGCCTCGAAACCGGGCTCCTCCACCGCGAACCGGGCGCCCAGTCCGGCGCCGGAGCCGGACCCGGCGTCGTCGTTCTCGGAGGGGGCGTCCAGCGAGTGCGCGGTGTAGGCGTTGGCGGCCTTCATCCCCTCGATCACCTCACGCTCGGTCAGCGAGAGGTGCTCGGCGAGCTCGGCCGTGGTCGGCAGGCGGTCCAGGACCTGCTCCAGCTCGTCGGAGCCCTTGGCCAGGGCCAGCCGCAGTTCCTGCATCCCCCTGGGCACGTGCACCATCCAGCTGGTGTCGCGGAAGAACCGCTTCATCTCACCGGTGATGGTGGGCAGGGCGAAGGTGACGAACTCGAACTCGCGCGTCGGGTCGAACCGGTCGATGGCCTTGATCAGGCCGATCGTGCCGACCTGGATGATGTCGTCCATCGGTTCGCTGCGGTTGCTGAAGCGCCGGGCGGCGAACTTCACCAGCGCCATGTTCAGCTCGATCAGGGTGCCACGGACGTACGAGTACTCACGGGTGCCCTCCTCCAGGTCCCGCAGCCGCAGGAAGAGGTCCTTCGACAGCACCCGGGCGTCGGCGGGTGCGATCGCACCGGCGTCCTCGATGCGCGGCGCCGGACCGCCGGGGGCCGCCGGAGCGGCCGCGGGTCGGACGTCTGTCGGGGCCGGAGCCTCGACGAGGTCCGAAGCGACGGCTGACGCTGTGTCCTGAAGGACTGCCATGGGTATCCCTCTTCCGGGTCACGAACGCGGGCCACGGATAGGCGCAACGCTCCTGGGCCGCGGCTACCCCGCGATCACCGGCTCATGCACCGCCCTACAAAACTGACCTTATATACGGCTTAAGTGATGCTTGTACAGATTTGTTCCCCTGGGCTCCCCTGGGCTCCCCTTGGCTCCCCGAGCGCCGGCCTCCTCCCGGAAAGCCGACGGCTCCGGCCCCACACCGTGGGCCGGAGCCGTCGAGAGCCGTACCGCGCGCACCGGCCACCGCTCGTCGGTGAGCGCGGCCGGCCGAACTCCGGCCGGCCCGGAGGCCGCCGGAGGCCGGATCAGCCGCGCCGGAGGGCGCGGACCGCGAGGATGACAAGAATCACGATGACCACGGTGCCGAGTCCTATGTACATGGGATTTCCTCCGATATTCCGACGGTGCGTCCGGTGATGGGACATCCGGCGAACTGCCGTCACGTTTTCCTGGCCGTTCTGACATCCGCACCGTTCGCCTTCCCGTCATTTCAGGAATGATGCGGACGCCCGGGCGGGTGGGCCGGGGCGGGCGGCCGGACAGACGCGGGCGGGGCGCACCCCAGGGTGCGCCCCGCCCGAACTGCCTTGCGATCACCGTGCCCCACGGGCTCAGCAGGTCACCAGCGGTACCACCGGTGACGGCCGCCGGAGGGGTGCGTCCCCCGGGCCACGAACCCGATCAGCCAGACCACCAGGACGAAGATTGCTATCCACCACAGTGCCTTGAGGGCGAAACCGGCGCCGAAGAGCAGCAGTGCGAGCAGAAGTACAAGAAGCAGCGGACCCATTTCGAAGACCTCCCAGTCGGTGTCGAACTGCGCATGCCCGGGTCCGTCGCGGCTATTCCTGGGAATTTTCCGTATGAAGGCGGGCATACGGCCGGGCCCGCCGCAGCGGTCCTGTCGGTCCCAGGTGTCAGGGTGGTTGCGGGCACGCCGACAACCCCGCACGGGCGGACGCGCGCGCGTCCGCCCGCCGCACACCCGCGCACGACCACCGTCCGCACCGGACCCGCACCCGCACCCGCACCCGCACCCGCACCGCTACGAACGGAGCACCCCGATGAGCCGCCGCTTCCAGGTCACCTTCGACGCCCACGACCCGCGAGCGCTGTCGTCCTTCTGGCGCGACGCACTGGGCTACGTCCACCCCGGGCCGCCCGGGGTGGAGCTGCCCGCGGGCGCCGACCCGCTGGCCGCGTGGGACGACTTCCTCGCCCGGATCGGCGTGCCGGAGGACCAGCGCAACACCCGGTCGGCCATCGAGGACCCGGACGGGCACGGGCCGCGGGTGTTCTTCCAGCAGGTGCCGGAGGACAAGGTCGCCAAGAACCGCGTCCATCTCGACGTCCGGGCGGCTCCCGGGTTGCAGGGAGAGGAGCGGATGGCGGCGCTGGAGGCCGAGTGCGAGCGGCTGGTCGCGCTGGGTGCGGCCCGGCTGCGCCGCTTCGAGCCCGCTCCCCCGCTGGGCGCCGGCTTCATCGTGCTCACCGATCCCGAGGGCAACGAGTTCTGCCTGGACTGACGCGGCCGGGCCCTCGGGCCGGCCGCCCACGCGCGGGAGCGGCCGGCCCGGGGCCCGGCACGGGATGACGGACAAAAGGGACCGCCGGCCGCATGCGCCGCACCCGTCCGGGTAGGCGGGTCGCGGGCCGGGAGCATCCGAGCACCGGCCCCGACCAGCCGGAAGCGACCCGGACCAGGGAGGAGCAGTGGACATGGCACAGCCGGAGAGCGACGCCCGGACGGCCCGGGGGCCGGCCCCGGGCCGGTGGGACCCGGTGGGACCCTGCGGGCCGGAGGAGGCTCCGCGCGATGACTGACACCACCCCGGACGCCGCCGTCCGCCCCGACACCACCGTCCACCTGAACACCCCGGGCCTCCCGGACGCGCCAGCACTCCCGGACGCCCCAGGCCTCCCGGACACCTCAGGCCTCCCCGGCGCGCCCGGCCGGGGGTGGCGGATCCCGCCCGGGGGCGGCGCACTCGCCCGCGCCCGCGAACTCGCCCGGGACACCCTGCGGGAGTGGGACTACCCCGGCGAGGAGTACGCCCACGCCGTACTGCTGGTGTCCGAGCTGGTCACCAACGCCCACCGGCACGCCGGCGGCCCGGCGGACCTGGAACTGCGCCCGGTGCCGGGCGGGGTGCTCCTGCGGGTCGGCGACTCCTCGCCCCGGCTGCCGGTCCGGCGCGATCCGGGTGCCGACGGCGGCTTCGGCATGCACCTGCTCACCAGGCTCAGCGAAGCCTGGGGCGTCGAGGCGTTCCCCGGCGGCAAGTCGGTCTGGGCCCGGCTGGCACCCCGCCCTGACCCCTGATCCCTGACGGCCCGGATGACCCCTGACGGCCCGGACCTCCGCGCGACCAGGACACCCGCACCGCCAGGACCCCTGGCGGCCCGGCCGGCCGCCCCGGGACGGGTCAGTCGGTGAACTCGTACGCGGCCACCTCGGCGAGCAGTGCGCGGCGGCGGGGCTCGTCCAGGAAGGCGGCCTTGAAGGAGTTGGCGGCGAGCGTGCGCAGGGTCTCCCGGTCCAGGCCCAGGGCGTCCCGCAGGGCGGTGAAGTTGTCCTCCACGTAGCCGCCGAAGTAGGCCGGGTCGTCGGAGTTGACGGTGACCAGCAGTCCGGCGTCCAGCATCCGGCGCAGCGGGTGGTCGGCGAGGGTGTCGATGCAGCGCAGCCGGACGTTCGAGAGCGGGCAGAGGGTCAGCGGGACCTGCTCGCGGACCAGCCGCGCGACCAGCTCCTGGTCCTCCAGGCAGCGCAGCCCGTGGTCGATCCGCTCGACGCCGAGCACGTCCAGCGCCTCGCGGATGTACTCGGCGGGGCCCTCCTCCCCGGCGTGCGCGACCCGGCGCAGGCCGGCGGCGGCCGCCAGCTCGTACACCTCGCGGAACTTCGCCGGCGGGTTGCCGACCTCGGCGGAGTCCAGGCCGACGCCGGAGATCCGGTGCAGGTGCGGCCCGGCGGCCTCGAAGGTCTCCAGCGCCGAGGCGGCCGGCTCGTCCCGCAGGAAGCACATGATCAGCTGGGTGCTGATGCCGTACCGCTCCTCGCTGCGCTCCAGGGCGCGCGAGAGGCCCTCGACGACGGTGCCGATCTCCACGCCGCGCGCGGTGTGCGCCTGCGGGTCGAAGAAGATCTCCGCGTGCCGCACGCCCTGCCCGGCGGCGCGGGCCAGGTAGGCGTCGGCGAGGTCGGCGAAGTCCTGCTCGGTGCGCAGCACCGCCATCAGCGCGTAGTAGAGGTCGAGGAAGGACTGCAGGTCGCTGAAGGAGTACGCGTGCCGCAGCTCCTCGGTGTCCGCGAAGGGCAGCGTGACGCCGTTGCGGGCGGCGAGGGCGAAGGCGAGTTCAGGCTCCAGGGTGCCTTCGATATGCAGGTGGAGTTCGGCCTTGGGCAGCGACATAAGGGATCGATTCGGTACTCGGGGATGGAACTACCAGGAAAGGGACCATCCTACGACCCGCCGCCGCGCACCCCGTCCGCCGCCGGGGCGGGCTTGGGAGCGGCCGGCGGCGCGGGCCGCCACCAGGGGTAGGGGATGCCCGCGAGGCGGTTGACCAGGAGGCCCTGGGCGACCAGCAGGACGACCGCGATCATCACCACGGTCAGCTGCAGCGGGGTGCGCAGCAGGCCGAGCGCGACGATCAGCGTGGTCGCGGCGGCCGGCGGGTGGGCGACGCCGAACAGCGGCATCAGCCCGCACGTCAGGCCCAGCGCGACGGCGGACGCCCCGAGCCGGGCCCAGGTGATGTCGTTGAGGTTCGGCGGGGTGTCCAGCAGGCCGGTGACGGCGAGCGCGAAGTATCCGGACAGCACGCCGATCAGGTGCCCGTACACCGTGTTGCGGGGCGAGGCGCTCGGCAGCGTCGGTGTGTAGAAGAGCAGGAAGGCGGTCGGCCCGAGCGAGGGGAAGAGGAAGGGCGCGTTGCTGAAGTGCGCCAGCGCGGCCATCACCGCGAGCGAGATGCCGGCGTTGACGGCGGAGTAGGAGGCCAGCACCAGGCTGGGGTCGTGCCGTTCCATCACCGCCGACAGTTCGAACCGGGCGAGGAATCTTCGGATCATTGCCACCGTCCGGCGCGCCGGGCGCGGGCCCGGGATCGAGGGGTCGGCGGGGAGGAAAGCGGGTGCGCCGACAGGCAGTGCGATACCCGCCCGCCGCCCGTCCCGGGCCGCTCGCGCCGGATCGCACCCGATCGGCCCAGTCCGCCGCCCGGTCACCGGCGGCGGAGTGACGAGCCCGGGTAGAAGGTAGAAGGAGGTTCAACCGCCGAGGAGGTACGGACATGCGGCACCCGGACGGCCCCCGCAGCAAGCCGGAGGGGATCTCCCCGCACGCCCTGGACAACGGGGTGCTGCTGCACGAACTGGAGCAGCTCCACCGCACCAGGCACGAGACCTTCCTGTACGGCTCGGACGACGCGCTGGCGCACCACACCACGCGCACCGCCCAACTGGAGGCGGAGTACCTGCACCGGTTCCCGAACCGCCAGGTCACCGCCGCCCGTACCCGCTCCGGCGCCCGCACCCGGGAGGCGGCCGCCCGGGCCGAGGCCACGCCGGAATGAACACCCGGGGGCTCCGGCCGGGGCACCCCGGCCGTCCGGACGGCGCGGCGGCCGCCCGTCCGTCCGCCCCACCACCCGACCGCCCATCCCGACCGCCCACCACCCCGTCAGGGAGCCCGCCATGCCCATCGCCAGCGTGAACCCCGCGACCGGCGAAACCCTGGAGACCTTCGAAGCCCACGACGACGCGGCGATCGAGCTGTGTCTGTCCAGGGCCGAATCGGCCTTCCGGCAGTACCGCACCACGGACTTCGAACAGCGTGCCGCGCTGGTGCACCGCGCGGCCGACCTGCTGGAGGCCGACCAGGAGGCCGTCGCCCGCACCATGACCGAGGAGATGGGCAAGCCGCTGGCGGCCGCCCGGGCCGAGGCCGCGAAGTGCGTCAAGGCGCTGCGCTGGTACGCCGACCAGGCGCCCGCCCTGCTCGCGGACGAACTCCCGCGCCGGGAGGACATCGCGGACGCCGGCGCCACGGACGCCTATGTGCGCTACCGCCCGATCGGCGCGGTGCTGGCGGTGATGCCGTGGAACTTCCCGTTCTGGCAGGTGATCCGCTTCGCCGCGCCCGCCCTGATGGCCGGCAACGTCTGCCTGCTCAAGCACGCCTCCAACGTGCCCCGGACGGCGGTCGCCCTGGAGGACCTGTTCCGGCGGGCCGGGTTCCCCGAGGGCTGCTTCCAGACCCTGCTGATCGGTTCGGCCGCCGTGGAGGGCGTGATCCGCGACCGCCGGGTCGCGGCCGTGACGCTGACCGGCAGCGAGCCGGCCGGGCGCGCCGTCGCCGCGACGGCGGCGGACGAGGTGAAGAAGGCGGTGCTTGAGCTGGGCGGCAGCGATCCGTACGTGGTGATGCCGAGCGCCGACCTGGCGGCCGCCGTGGCGACGGCGGTGCGGGCGCGGATCCAGAACAACGGACAGTCCTGCATCGCGGCCAAGCGGTTCATCGTGCACGCGGAGGTGTACGAGCCCTTCCTGGCCGCCTTCACCGCGGCGATGCGGGCGCTGAAGGTCGGCGACCCGATGGCGGAGGGCACCGAGGTGGGACCGCTGGCGAGCGAGCAGGGCCGCACCGACCTGGAGGAGCTGGTCGAGGACGCCCGGGCGCACGGGGCCAGGGTGGAGTGCGGCGGCCGCCGCCCGCCGGGGCTGGACCCGGCGCTGGCGGCCGGCTGGTTCTACGAGCCGACGGTGCTCTCGGGCATCACGCCGCGGATGCGCGTCCACCTGGAGGAGACCTTCGGCCCGGTCGCGACGGTCTACCGGGTGGCGGACGTGGACGAGGCGGTCGAGCTGGCCAACGACTCGCCCTTCGGCCTCAGCTCCAACGTGTGGACCACCGACGGCGCGGAGCAGCAGCGCTTCGTCCGGGACATCGAGGCGGGTGGCGTCTTCTTCAACGGGATGACCGCCTCGCACCCCGCGCTGCCCTTCGGCGGGGTCAAGCGCTCCGGCTTCGGGCGGGAGCTGTCGGGCCACGGCATCAAGGAGTTCTGCAACATCACCACGGTGTGGATGGGGCCGCCGTCCGCCTGAGACCGTGGGGCCGGCGTCCTCCTGAGCCGGCGCCGTCCGGACCGGCCCGCCCGCGCCCGCCGCGGCGGGCCGGTCCGGGGCGGGTCGTCCGGACGGCGCCTGGCCGAGCGGGCGGGGTCAGTGCCCGGTGGCCATCCGCCGGTGCCGGCCGGGGCCCTGGCTCTTGCTGATCCAGCGCGAGACCGCGCCGAAGAGGACCATCACGGTCACGCCCCACACCACGGCGAACACCACCAGCAAGGGTGTGTACGACATCTGGACGGCCACCAGGACCAGGCCCAGGGACAGCGCCACCAGGAACACCGCCGTCGTGGTGGACAGCCCGACATCGGCCTTCCAGGCCCGCTTCAGCCAGTGGCCGTGCGGTTGCTGCGGCGGTCCTGCGGCCGGGCCTCCGGTCGTCCTCGGGCCCCCGGTCGTCTGCGGATCCATCTCGTTCGCCTCCAGACCCCGGCGTACGCGCCAGGTCGGTCCGGGTCGGTCGTCGCCCGCCACCTCCGGATCATGCCGGTGCCGGGCCCTACAGGCGTGCTGCCCGGTCCCGGAGGGATCTACACCGGCCGCCGCGGGACTTCTGCGCGGACGGCGGCCCCGGCCGGGTCCGCGCCCAGGACAGCGGGCGCCGCCCGGACGAGAATGGCCGCAGGGGTACGGGGCCGCTGGTGAGGAGGCCGACGCGGATGATCGAGTACGCGCCGGGCACGTCCGCGCCGCCGCCGGAGCGGACCACCTACCGGGTCACCTATCTCGTGGCGGGCACCGCCGGGGTCCGCTCGGCGGACGTGACCGTGCTGCCCGGCCACTCGCAGGAGAGCGACATCCCCGGGATCATCGCCGCCCGCCTGACCGGGCGGCCCGCCGACCGGCGGCTGATCACCCTGCTCCGGCTGCGACCGCTGTGAGCGCCCGGGCCGCCCCGTTCCGCAGCCCGGTGCCGGGTGCCCGACGCCCGCCCCGCGTCCGTTCCGTCAGGCCCGCGGCGAGGCCAGCGTGACGATGGTGATGTCCGAGGGGGCGCCGACCCGCACCGGCGGGCCCCAGGCGCCCGCGCCTCGGGTGACGTAGAGCTGGGTGTCCCCGTAGCGCTCCAGCCCGGCCACCGTGGGATTGGCGAGTTCGGCCAGGTAGTTGCCCGGCCAGAGCTGGCCGCCGTGGGTGTGGCCGGAGAGCTGCAGGTCGACGCCGTGGCGGACGGCGTCGTGCACGGTCACCGGCTGGTGGGAGAGCGGGACGGAGGTACGGGAGCGGTCGCGGTCGCCGAGCGCCTTGTCGAAGTCGGGCCCGTCGCCCTCGGAGGTGCCGGCCAGGTCGTTGACGCCGGCCAGGTCGAAGCCGGGGAGTTCCACCCGGGCGTTCTGCAGCGGGTGGACGCCCAGCGAGCGGACGAAGTCGACCCAGGGCGCCGCGCCGGAGAAGTACTCGTGGTTGCCGGTGACGAACCAGGCGCCGTCCTTGGCCCTGAGCTGCGCCAGGGGCTCGGCGTCCCGGCCGAGTTCGGGCACGGTGCCGTCGACCAGGTCGCCGACGATGGCGATCAGGTCGGGCCGGGCGCCGTTGATGGTGTCGACGATCCGCTGGGTGTGGGCGCGGCCGAGGATCGGGCCGAGGTGGATGTCGCTGACCACGGCGATCCGGTAGCCGTCCGCCCGGACGGGGAGTTTGGACAGCGGGACGGTCACTTGCTTGAGGCGCGGGCCGCGCAGCACGCCGTAGGTGCCGTTGCCGACCACGGCGGCCGCGGCGCCGGCGGCGCCGATCGCGACCGTGCGGGCGATGAACAGCCGCCGCTGCGGCGAGGCGGGGCCGCCGGGCACCGGGCCGCCGGGCACGGTGGACGGGGGTACCGCGTCGGCGGACGGCGCGCCGGTGGGGCCGGACGGCGCGGGGGCGGCGGACGGCGCGGGACCGGCCGGGCCGGAGTCAGGCGCGAGGTCCGCCACCGGTGCCGCGACCGGCCCGGCGGCGGCACCGGCCGGGGTCGCGCCCCCGGCCGCGTCCTGGGACCCACCCTGGGTCCCGCTCTGTGCCACGTCCCGTACCGCGTCCTGAGACCCGTCCTGGACCGGGCCCCGGCGGGCGGGCAGCCGCAGGAGCAGCGGCCGGAGCAGTTCGCCGGCCAGCAGGAAGAGCAGCAGGTAGAGCAGCACCGCCAGCCAGAGGAACCCGGGCCAGGCGATCCAGCGCTCGGCCGCCATCGGCAGGGCGCGCCCGCCGGCCACGGCGCCGATGCCGAGGACGGGGAGCAGGAACGCCAGCACGGTGCCGGTCCGCCGCCAGAGCCCGCCGGGGGCGCTGACGTCCCGGACCAGGCGGCGCCAGAGGTACCAGTGGGCGAGGCCGACGACGGCCAGGGCGAGCAGGAGGGCGAGCACCACGACCACGATCACGCCGCCATCAACTCCGGGACCGTTCCGCTGATCTTCACCCCCACAGTATGAGCACCCCCGCGGCCGGCCCCCGACCTGCCCCCGGCACCCGCCGGATCACGGCCGGGTCACGCCCGGACCGGGGCCGAACCGCCTGACCCCGGGTCAGATTTGAGCTTTCGCGGACAACTCAAAAGGGCCTCTGACCAGGCCTTACGCGTCCGCTGAGCGGACAGAATCCGATGCCCTGTTCCGATACCCGGAAGTAGAAGTTAGGTTGCGTCGCATTGCGCGGATCCGTCCCCCCACCCTCCGGCACCACAGGCCGAAGGGGTCGACCGCGCGGGAAGGCACAGGCACCCTGCAGATGAGTGCGGAAACCACCACCCGGACCGCGTCACCCCCGGACGCCCACGGCGACGGCGGCCAGGACGGCAACCTCAAGGCCGGCCTGAAGAACCGGCACCTGTCGATGATCGCCATCGGCGGCGTGATCGGCGCCGGCCTGTTCGTGGGCTCCGGCGCGGGCATCGCCTCCACCGGCCCCGGCATCCTGCTCTCGTACACCCTGGCCGGCGTACTGGTCGTGATGGTGATGCGGATGCTCGGCGAGATGGCCGCCGCCGACCCGCAGAGCGGCTCGTTCTCCGCCTACGCGGACCGGGCGCTCGGCCGCTGGGCCGGGTTCAGCATCGGCTGGCTGTACTGGTTCTTCTGGGTCGTGGTGCTCGCCGTGGAGGCGACCGCGGGGGCCAAGATCCTCAACACCTGGGTCCCCGGTGTGCCGCAGTGGGCGTTCGCCCTGCTGGTGATGGCCGTGCTGACGGCCACCAACCTCTTCTCGGTGGCCTCCTACGGGGAGTTCGAGTTCTGGTTCGCCGGCATCAAGGTGGTGGCGATCATCGCCTTCATCGTGATCGGCGGGCTGGCCGTCTTCGGCCTGCTGCCCGGCACCAGCGCGGTCGGCACGGCCAATCTGACCGGCAACGGCGGCTTCCTGCCGCACGGGGTCGGCGCCGTCTTCACCGGCATGCTGACCGTGGTGTTCGCCTTCATGGGCAGCGAGATCGTCACGCTGGCCGCGGGCGAGTCCGCCGACCCGGAGAAGGCGGTCAGCCGGGCCACCAACAGCGTGATCTGGCGGATCGGCGTCTTCTACCTGGGCTCGATCGCGATCGTGGTGACCCTGCTGCCGTGGAACGACGCCTCGGTGAAGGGCAGCCCGTACGTCGCGGTGCTGGAGCACGTGGGCATCCCCGGCGCCGCCCGGGTGATGGATGTGATCGTGCTGACCGCCGTGCTGTCCTGCCTCAACTCCGGCCTCTACACGGCCTCCCGGATGGCCTTCTCGCTCGGTCAGCGCGGCGACGCGCCCAAGGCCTTCGCCCGGGTGAGCCCGCGCGGCGTGCCCCGGGTGGCCATCCTGTCCTCGGTGGTCTTCGGCTTCCTCGCGGTGTTCTTCAACTACACCTCGCCGAACACCGTCTTCAAGTTCCTGATCAACTCCTCCGGTGCGGTGGCCCTCTTCGTCTGGCTGGTGATCTGCTTCTCGCAGCTGCGGATGCGCAAGATCATCGAGCGGGAGACGCCCGAGCGGCTCACCGTCCGGATGTGGCTCTACCCGTACCTGACCTGGGCCACCATCGGCCTGATCGGGTTCGTGATGATCTACATGTTCACCGACCACGACGGCCGGACCCAGATGTACCTGTCGCTGGTCGCGGCAGCCGTCGTCCTGGTCGCGGCGGCCCTGGTGGACCGGCGCCGCAAGGCCGCCGCGCTCGCCGCCGCCTAGCCGGTTCCCCGGCACACCGCCTCCGGCCGGCCGGCCGCCCCGCCCCGGCCGGGCGGGCGGCCGGACGCGTCGTCAGGACCACCGCCGGCCGGGCCCGGCCGGCAGCGCGACCCGGCGGGCCCGTGGGCCCAGGCCCGAGGCGACCGGCCTGAGGTGACCGGTCCGGCGGCGTCCCCTACCCTTCCCCCTATGCGAGATCTTGTGGCGGGGATGGGGTACCTGGCCAAGGGCCAGAAGTGGGTGGCGCGACACGGCCGCTGGTGGGGCTTCGGGATGATTCCCGCGCTGATCACCCTGGTCGGGTACATCGTGGCGCTGGTGCTGCTGAGCACCAGGGCCGACGACCTGGCCGCCTGGGCCACCCCGTTCGCCGACGGCTGGGGCTCCCCCTGGCAGGGGCTGCTGCGCGGCGCGCTCGCGGCGATCACCTTCGGCGGCGGCCTGCTGATCGCCCTGATCACCTTCACCGCCGTGACCCTGCTGGTCGGCCAGCCCTTCTACGAGTCGCTCTGCGAGAAGGTGGACGAGACCGAGGGCGGCGCACCGGCCAAGCCGGAGATCCCGCTCTGGCGCGAGCTGCTGATCTCCGCCCGGGACAGCCTGTACGTCCTGGTCCGGGTGCTCGCCTTCGGCATCCTGCTGTTCGCCTGCGGGTTCATCCCGGTGGTCGGCCAGACCGTGGTGCCGGTCGCCGGCTTCTGCGTCTCCGGCTTCTTCCTGGTCGTCGAGCTCTCCGCGGTGGCCCTGCAGCGGCGCGGCGTGCCGCAGGCCGAGCGGATCCGGCTGCTGCGCCGCCGGCTCCCGCTGGCGCTCGGGTTCGGCGTGCCGCTGATCCTGCTGTTCCTCGTCCCGCTGCTCACCGTGCTGGCGATGCCGGGCGCGGTCGCGGGCGCGACCCTGCTGGCCCGGGACCTCGTCCCGGTCGACGCCGGCCAGGACGGCGAGGAGGACCCGGCGGCGGACGGGTCCGGGCAGCACCCCGGCGACGCCCCGGACGGGGCCCCGTACCGCGGCGGCCAGGCCTTCGCGAGCGCCTGCCCCGAGAACCCGTACGCCGAGCCCCCGCAGGTGCGGAACCCGTACCAGGGCGGGGTGGAGGCCAATCCCTACCGCTCCGCGCCGTAGCACCGGACCCGTCCGGGCGGTGCCACCGAAGGTGAGCGGGCGGTGACACCGCGACACGGGGGCGCGGGCCCGCTGTGAGGCCGGACACAGGCTCCCGCAGCACTACTACCGCTGATCGTTGAAGGGTGCCGGGCATCCCCCGCCCTCCCTCCGCCGCCCGCCGGCCGGGGCGGCGGGGGGAGGGCGCCCCCGGGCGGGAGCGCGGGCCACCAGGTGACTTCCGGCCCTGGACGCGGCGCCGGCCGGGCCGGCCCGGCGCCCGATTCCCCTACTCCGGGTAACCGGATTCGTCGCACCCCGCTACGGCCGGGTACCGCCGCGTCCACTACCGGCCGTAGTAGCCGGGCATTTTGCTCCCCGCTCGGCGCTCTGCGAAGAATGTGCAGGCCGCCAGGCCGCGAGGCGTCCCACCGCCGCGCCACCTGCCCGCCCCGTCCCGCAGCCGGGGTGTCACCGCCGTCCCGCGGAGCGGCGCCGGCCCCCTCCTCCCGAGGGGCCCGGCCGCCCCGCGCTCCGGCGCGGTCCCACGCCCGACGGAAGAGGACGCCCGCCCCATGCCGCTCAGCCATGCCCGCCGCAACTCCCTGATCACCGGTGTGACCACCATCGCGCTGGCCGGGGCCGCCACCCTCTCGCTCGCCCTCCCGCAGGACAGCGGCACCGCCGCGGCCGCGACCACCGTGACCAGCGCCTCCGTCGACGCGCTCCCCGCGGCGCCGACCGCGGAGGAGTCGGCGCAGGCCGAGGCGGACGCCGCCGCGAAGCAGCAGGCCGAGGCCGACGCGGCGGCGGCCCAGGCCGCCCAGGCTCAGGCGGACGCCGACGCCAAGGCCCAGGCCGACGCGGCCTCCGCACAGGCGCAGGCCCAGGCGAAGGCGCAGGCCGAGGCCAAGGCGAAGGCGGACGCCGCCGCGGCCGCCTCCCGCTCGCAGCAGCGCCCCGCGCTGAACAGCGGCTCCGCGTTCACGGGGACCCCGCAGCAGATCGCCGCGCAGATCGTGCCGGCCGGACAGCTGCAGTGCTTCAACAACATCATCGAACGCGAGAGCAACTGGAAGGTGACGGCCACCAACCCCAGCTCCGGCGCGTACGGCCTGGTGCAGGCCCTGCCCGGCTCCAAGATGGCCGCGGCCGGCGCGGACTGGCGGACCAACCCCGCCACCCAGATCAAGTGGGGCCTGAGCTACATGAACGCCACCTACGGCAGCCCGTGCGGGGCGTGGAAGTTCTGGCAGGTCCACCACGCGTACTGAGCCGGACGCCCGGGCCGCTCCCGGGCACCCGGCACCCGGTGCCCGGCCCGCCCCCGGGAGCCACCTGCGCTCACCCCGTGCACCGGCCGACCGTGCACCGACCACCCGCACACGGATGATCCGGCGCCGGGCCGGATCCGCGCTGGTCAACCGTCCGACCAGGCCGTCCCGGGGGGCGCACGCCGGCCTGTCGGGTGCGCTGTTCCGTGCGCCCGGCGCGCGGCCCCGGTGGACGCCCGCGGCGCACGGCGTGAAGATCTGGCGCACGCCGTGCCTTTTGGCGGGGAATGGTCAGTTTCGGCCGGCCGCCGGCCGTTGCCTGCGAACGCGGCCGCTCCTACCCTCCACGGCATGCCCTCACCCCTGATCAGCGTCGTACTCCCCGCCTACGACCAGCAGAAACAGCTGACGGACTGCCTCGAATCGCTCCTCGCCCAGTCCTTCCGCGACTTCGAGGTCATCCTGGTCGCCGACCGCTCCCCGGAGGTCTCCGCGGACCTGGCCGACGCCTACGCCGCCCAGCACCCGAACGTCTCCGCGCTGCACCTCAACGCGGCCGTCGGGATCGGCCGGGCCCGCAACGCCGGCGCCGCCCGGGCCCGCGGCGGGTACCTGCTCTTCCTGGACAGCGACCACGTCCTGCCGCCCGACGCCTTCGACTCGCTGGCCGAGCGCCTGGCGGAGACCGGCGAGGTGGACGTCCTGCTGTTCGGCCACACCCGCCGGCACGGCGGCCGCGACTGGCCCGGCGGCGCGCAGCAGCAGCTGGGCACCGCCGGCGGCGCCGTCCTCGGACCGCAGGCGCGCCCCGAACTGTTCGGCGCCCCTCCGCACAGCTGGGACCGGCTGCACAACCGCGCCCGCTGGAGCGACCTGGCCCTGGCCTTCCCCGAGGGCCGCTACGAGGAGGTGCCCGTCGTCCAGCAGGCGCTGATGGACGCCCGGCGGATCGCCGTCCTCCCCCGCGAGTGCGTCCAGCTGCGCCGCCGGCACACCCTGCACCCCACCGGCTCGCCCGGCAGCAGCCACTTCGACCTCTTCGGCCAGTACGAGCGCAGCTTCGAGCTGCTGGACGCCAGACCGGCCCTGGAGGCAGTCCGCCCGCACCTGTTCGACCGGATGATCCGGCACTACCTGTTCGTCTTCGACCTGGCCGGGTGCGTGTCCAGGGCCGAGCGCCCGCAGTTCTTCCAGCGCGCCGCCGAGCACCACCGGCGCTTCCTGCCGGCCGGGCACCGGCGCCCGGCCGGTCGGGAGGGGCTGAAGTTCTCCCTGCTGGCGGGCGGCTCGTACCCGGCGTTCGAGGTCGCCAAGCTCTCCCACATCGCCAGGGGCGCCGTCACCGCCCGGGCCGGCCGGCTCCGGGCCCCGGAGCCGGCCGGCTGAGGGCCCCGACCGGCAGCGGGCGACCGGGGCGCCGGATCCGGCCGCGCCGCCGTCAGACCTGCGCGATGCCGCCCCCGGCCGCCATCGCGGCCGCGATCAGCCGGCCAGTACGGGCCCACTCCTCGGCCGGCACCGGGGGCAGCGCGTCGTTCCAGAGCGGCAGGCAGGCGCCGCGCAGCTGCGCCATGCCCTCCGGCCGGGCGATCAGCCAGAAATGCAGGTGCGCCGCGCCGTCGCCCCACTTGTCGATGTGCACCCGGGCGATCCCGCCGAGCGACAGGACGGCCCGCTCGGTCCGCTGGAGCATCGCGCCGAGTTCGGCGGCCCGGGCGGGCGGCAGGTCGGCCAGGTCGTGGTGCTCCCGAGGCTGGAGCAGCACCATGGCTGGCAACCCGGCCGGCCGGTCGGGCCCGCTCAGCCGCCAGTGCTCGTCCGTCCAGAGGAAGTCGGAGTCCGGCCGGGCGCACTGGTCGCACTCCTCGGCGCCGGCCTCGCCCTGCCGGGGCGGTTCGGGCAGCACCGGCTCGTCCAGGACCTTGACCCGCAGCTCCCCCTCGTAGGGGAAGATGTCCCAGGCCTGGACGCCGTCCGCCCGCAGCTGCGGACGCCGGCCGATCGGGAGCCGGTCCAGGTACGCGCCGGGCCCGGTGACCCGTGCCGGGTCGCTGTTGTCGGTGATCATGCCTGCCCAGCCTGCCACATGACACCCCGTCGCCTCCGCCCGGGGTGGCCGCCCCGCGCCCCGGCGCCCCGGCTGGGATCATCGGCACTATGACCGCCGCGCCCGCCCCGGGAGGCACGCCGTGACCCAGCACTCCGCCGTCGGCACCGAACTGGCCCGGGCGCTCGCCGCCGCGCTGCGCGGCGAAGTCCGCTTCGGGCCGGCCGAACGCACGGTGTACAGCCACGACGCCTCCAACTACCGGCAGTTGCCGCTCGGCGTGGTCAAACCCGCCGACTCCGACGACGTCCGCGCGGCACTCGCGCTCTGCCGGGAGCACGGCGTGCCGGTGGTCGCCCGGGGGGCCGGCACCAGCATCGGCGGCCAGGCCGTGGGGCCCGGCGCGGTGGTGCTCGACTTCCGCCGGCACCTCGGCCGGGTGCTGTCCGTGGACCCGGAGCGCCGGCTGGCCCGGGTCGAGCCCGGCACGGTGCTGGACGACCTCCAGGCCGCCGCCCGCCCGTACGGGCTGCGCTTCGGGCCGGACCCGTCCACGCACAGCCGCTGCACCCTCGGCGGGATGATCGGCAACGACTCCTGCGGCGCGCACTCGGTGGCCTGGGGGCGGACCGCCGACAACGTGGAGACGCTCGACCTGCTGCTCGCCGACGGCACCGAACTGACCGTCGGCGGCCCGCTCTCCCCCGCCGCGCGCGGGCGGCTGCGCGAACTGCCGGGCCGGCCCGGCGAGGTCCACCGGGCGCTGCAGGAGCTGGCCGACCGGAACCTGGCCGCCCTGCGCCAGGGGATGCCGCAGCTGCCGCGCCGCACCTCCGGCTACGCCCTCGACGCCCTGCTGCCGGAGCGCGGCCACGACCTGGCCCGCGCGCTCACCGGCACCGAGGGCACCTGCGCGCTGCTGCTCGGCGCCACCGTGAAGCTGGTCGAGCAGCCGGCCGCCCGGGTGCTGGTGGTGGCGGGCTACCCGGACGAGACGGCGGCCGCGGACGCCGTGCCCGCGCTGCTGCCGCTGGGCCCGCTCACGGTGGAGGGGATGTCGGGCGACCTGATCGCCGCCCTGCTCGCGGCCGGCCCCCGGCCGCCCGCGCTGGACCGGCTGCCGGACGGCGACTGCTGGCTGTTCATGGAGGCCGGCGGCGCGACCGTGGCGCAGGCGCTGGACGCCGCCCGCGCCCTGGTCGACGCCGTCCGGCGGGAGCGGACCGCCACCGCCGCGGTGGTCACCGACCCCGCGGAGCAGCGCCAGCTCTGGGGCGTCCGGGAGGCCGGCGCGGGGATCGTCACCCGGCTGCCCGGCGGTGGGGAGGCCTGGCCCGGCTGGGAGGACTCGGCGGTGCCGCCGGAGCGGCTCGGCGACTACCTGCGCGACCTGCGCGGGCTGCTGCGCCGGTCCGGACTGCGCGGCGTCCCGTACGGGCACTTCGGCGAGGGGTGCGTGCACCTGCGGATCGACTTCCCGCTGACGGCGCCGCGCGGCGGCCGGGTGTTCCGGGAGTTCCTTGAGCAGGCCGCCGACCTGGTGGTCTCGTACGGGGGTTCGCTCTCCGGCGAGCACGGCGACGGGCAGGCCAGGGCCGAGCTGCTGCCCCGGATGTACCCGCCGGGGATCATCGCCCTGTTCGGCGGGTTCAAGCGGATCTGGGACCCGGAGAACCTGCTGAACCCGGGCAACCTGGTCGACCCGCGCCCCCTCGACGCGGACCTGCGCTTCGACGGCCCGGTGCGCGACCTGCCGCTGGCGCTGCCCTACGAGCAGGACGGCGGCAGCCTGCTCAAGGCGGTGCACCGCTGTGTCGGGGTGGCCAAGTGCGTGGACACCAGCACCGGGGTGATGTGCCCGAGCTACATGGCCACCGGCGAGGAACGGCACTCCACCCGGGGCCGGGCCCGGCTGCTGGCGGAGATGCTGCGCGGCGAGGCGGTGCCGGACGGCTGGCGGTCGGAGGAGGTGCGGGAGGCCCTCGACCTCTGCCTGGGGTGCAAGGGCTGTGCGAGCGACTGCCCGGTCCATGTCGACATGGCGACCTACAAGGCCGAGTTCCTGTACCAGCACCACCGCCGGCGGCTGCGCCCCGCCTCGCACTGGTCGATGGGCTGGCTGCCGCTCTGGCTGCGCGGCACGGCCCTCGCCCCGGGCCTGGCCAACCGGGTGGCCCGCTCGGCCGCGGCCGGCCCGCTGAAGCGGCTGGCGGGCGTCGACGGGCGCCGGACGCTGCCCGTGCTGCCCCCGGAGACCTTCAGCCGCTGGTTCCGCCGGCACCGGGCCGCGCACCCGGCCCCGGCCGGCGGGCAGCGCGTGCTGCTCTGGCCGGACACCTTCGCCGAGCACCTCCAGCCGGAGGTGCTGCGGGCGGCCGTGGAGGTGCTGGAGCACCTCGGCTTCGCGGTCGAGCTGCCGACGGGGCCGGTCTGCTGCGGCCTGACCTGGGTCTCCACCGGGCAGCTGGACACCGCCCGCCGGGTGATGCGGCGCAGCCTGCGGGCCCTGCCGGAGGGCGTCCCGGTGGTCGGGCTGGACCCGAGCTGCACGGCGGCCCTGCGCGAGGAGGTGCCCAAGCTGCTCGGCCCGGCCGGCCGGCCCGTGGCGGAGCGGGTCAGGACCTTCGCCGAGTTCCTGGACGAGTACGCCGCCGGGCTGGAGCTGCCGCGGGCCGGCGGGGAGGCGATCACCCAGACCCACTGCCACCAGCACGCCGTGCTGGGCACCGCGGCCGACCGCCGGATCGACGCCCGGATCGGGCTGGCGAACCGGGTGCTCGACTCCGGGTGCTGCGGCCTGGCCGGGAACTTCGGATTCGAGCGCGGCCACTACGAGGTGTCGGTCGCGGTGGCGGAGCGGGTGCTGCTGCCCGAGGTCCGGGCCGCGGCGGCCGGCACGGTGGTGCTGGCGGACGGCTTCAGCTGCCGGACGCAGATCGCCCAACTCGGCGACGGCCGGCGGGCGCTGCACCTCGCCGAACTGCTGCAGCGGGCCCTGCGGGCCGGTCCGGGGGAGCCGCGCGAACGGGCGTGACCGGGCCCGTTTCCCAACAGCCCCACAAATTTCACGACTTTTCAACTTCAATCATTAAACGACAATCCACCCAACGTTCTGACCCGGCGTCAGGACACCTCCTACGCTGTGCACCGGCTCCGGCGACGCACTGCGGTGTCCACCGGAACCACTCCTACCGAATGTGATGAGCCCCGGAGGCTTCTGTGAGGACACGTCGTTCGTTCCGCAAACCCTGGACGGCCCTGCTGGCGACAGGTCTGACCGTGGGAGCGCTGGTGACGTGCCCGGCCGGCGCGGCGTTCGCGGACGCACCGCCCACCGTGACCAGCACCATCCAAGTGGGCCCCTACCCCGCCGGGGTGGCGGTTCTGCCCGACGGCTCCCAGGCTTACGTCACCAGCCAGAGCACCGGCGCGGTGAAGGTCATCGACACCGCGGCCGGCACCGTCGCCGCCACCGTGGAGACCGGCTCGGGCTCCTACGCGGTCGCCGTCGCGCCCGACGGCAAGCACGCGTACCTGACGCACTCCGCGGAGAACACCGTCAGCGTGATCGACACCACCGCGCGGACGGTCGGCGCCACCGTCCCGGTCGGCGCCGGCCCCTTCGACGTGGCGGTCGCGCCGGACGGCGGGCACGTCTACGTCAGCAACGCCGACGCCAACACCGTCAGCGTGATCGAGACCGCCGGCAACACGGTGAGCGCCACCGTCCCGGTCGGCACCGAGCCGCACGGGCTGGCCCTCTCGCCCGACGGCCACAAGCTCTACGTCGCCGTCCCCGGCGACAAGGCCGTGCAGGTCGTCGACACCGCCACCAACACGGTGAGCGGCGCCATCACCGTCCCGAGCACCCCGTTCGACCTGGCGGTCACGCCCAACGGCGCCCGGATCTACACCGCCAACTGGGAGGACCACAGCGTCGGGGTGATCGACACCGCCGCCGGTGCCGCCACCGGCTCCATCGCCGTGGGCGCCAACCCGCTGGCCGTCACCGTCGCCCCCGACGGCCGGCAGGCGTTCGTCAGCAACTACGACGACAACACGGTGAGCGTCATCGCCACCGCCGACAACACGGTGAGCGCCACCCTGCCGGTCGGCACCAACCCGTACGGACTGGCGATCACCCCCGACGGCAAGCGCGGCTACCTGGCCGACTTCGGCGCCGGCGCGGTGAGCGTGCTGGACATCCCGCGGCCCACCCCGACCGTCACCGCGGTCAGCCCCGCGACCGGCCCGGTCACCGGCGGCACCGCCGTCACCGTCACCGGCACCAACCTGGCCACCGCCACCGCGGTGACCTTCGGCACCGCCGCCGCGACCGCCGTCTCGTGCACCGCCACCAGCTGCACCGCCACCGCGCCGGCCGGCGCCGCCGGGACGGTCGACATCCGGGTCACCACGCCGGAGGGGGTCAGCCCCGCCGTCCAGGGCGACCGCTACACCTACACCGAGCAGGCGGACCTCGCCGTCGCCCTCACCGCGACGCCGGTGACCTCGCTGTTCGGCGGACGGGTCGACTACACCCTGACCGTCACCAACCGCGGCCCCTCGAAGCTCACCTCCGGCACCGTCTCGGTGCCGCTGGCCTCCCCGACCACCGCGACCTCGACCGACTGCACGGCGGCCGCCGGCAAGGTGACCTGCACCCTGCCGGCCGTGGCCAGCGGCGCGAGCGTGACCCGGCACTTCACCGTCCCGGTCAGCCTGCTCACCTACCGGACGTTCGCCGTCACCGCGACCCGGACCGCCAGCGTCCCGGCCGACCCCGCGGCGGCCAACGACAGCGCCACCCGCACCTGCAAGGCCAACAGCTCGCTGAGCATCACCTGCAGCTGACCGCACCGCTCCACCCGGCGGGGGGGCCCCCCCCCCCGGCCCCCCCCCCCGGGGCACCCCCCCCCGGGGCCCCCCCCGCCGGCGCGCTGCCCGCCCGGGATCAGCCGAAGGTGCGCGGCGTCAGGTAGTCCGGCACCACCACGCGGGTCTGCGGCGAGGCCTGCGCGACCTGCGCGGTGAACGCGGCCAGGTCCATGTGCGGGTCCGGCCGGACGGGGTTCACCAGGGCGCTCTCGAAGGTGTCCCAGTGCACCGGCACGACCGTCCGCGGACTGCCCAGCGCCCGCATCAGCCGCGGCACGTACCCGTGGGTGGCGGCGCTGCCGGGGACGGCGATCATCGCCAGGTCGGGCCGCAACCCGGCCGCCTCCCGCTCGGCGAAGTCGCTGGCGCCCGTCAGGAAGGCCGTCGGGCCGCCGTCGAACCCGACCTGGAAGGCCAGCGTGTCCCCCTCGGGCAGGTCGCCGACGGTGGCCGGGCGCCGCGGCGGGAGGGCGTTCAGCGTCCCGGGGGCGAAGTAGCGGCGCTGGTCGTTGCGGCTGTGCCGGCTCGCCACCACCTCGACCGTCAGCCCGCCGCCGAAGTCCAGCACCTCGCCGCCCTTCACCACGATCAGTTGCCCGGCGGGCACGTCGAGGGCGCGCAGCAGGTGGTAGGTGGTCTCGGTGCCGACCACCGGCGCGCCCGTCCTGGCGGCGATGTAGGGGACGTCGTTGATGTGGTCCCAGTGGCTGTGGCTGACCAGCAGCAGCTCCGGGGTGCCGATGTGCGGGTCCACCAGCGCCGGGTCGGTGACCAGCGGCGTGGCGGGGTCGAAGGCCTTGCCGCCGTCGACGTAGAGGCCGGTGGTGAAGCGGGTCAGGTAGGGGTCGAACAGCACGGTGCGGCCGCCGTGGTCGATCCGCCAGCCGGCCGTGCCGAGCCATCGGAAGACCGTGCCGGCCTGGTCCTTCCGGGAGGGCCGGTCCGGCTCCTGCGCGGCGGCGGGCCCGCCCGGTCGCTCCCGGGGCGTGGCTCCGGCGGGTAACGCGGCGGCCGTCACGGGCAGTCCGGCCCCGGCGGCGGCCGCCGTGCGCAGGAAGGTACGGCGGTCGAGTGCGGGCTTCCGCATCGGGTGGTGTCCTCTCCGGGTTCCTCCGGCGGGCGCGGGCGCGCACCGCCACCGGAGAACACGCGCCGGGCGACGGATTCGGACCACACCGCCGCCCGGACCGCCCGGCGGGCAGCACCGGCGGACGTACCGGCTCCCCCTCCGGGGACCGGTACGTCCGCCGGCCGCCGCCCTGGCGCTACCGGGCGCAGATCACCGACACGAACTCGGCGACCCGGGCCTGCGGCAGGCCACGGGCGATGTCCGCCTCGCTGATCATCCCGACCAGCTCGTGGTCCGGGTGGTTGATCACCGGCAGCCGCCGCACCCGGTACTGCTCCATCACCCGGAGCACCTGCTCGGTGTCCTCGTCGTCCTCCACCACCATCGGCCGGCCCTGGGCGAGTTCACCGGCCTCGACCTGGCTGGGGTCGCGCCCTTCGGCGACGCACTTCAGCACGATGTCGCGGTCGGTGAGAATACCCAGCAGCTTCTGCTTGTCGCCGCAGATGGGGAGCGCCCCGACGTCCCGCTCCCGCATGATCCTGGCCGCGTCGGCGAGGGTGTCGTGCTCGCCGACACACTCCGCCCCCGCGTGCATGATGTCGCCGGCTCTGGTCATCGTCAGGCCTCCTGCCGTAACTGCCTCTCCCCCGGCTCCCGTTCCTGGCCCCTTGCTCCCATCGTGGTCCGGCCCCGGCCGCGGCGCCACCGGACGTCACGGTTCGCGGCCGGGACCGTCCGGCCCGGAGCCGTCCGCGCCGTCCACCTGCGGGACGTCGACCGCCGTCCGCTCCTCGCGCGGGACGTGCGCCAACAGCTCCTCCAGCGGCGGCAGTTCCAGCTGTTCGACGCCGCGGCGGGCCGCCTCGACGGCTTCGACCGCCTCCACCACCCCCGGCTGCTGCTCGCCCTCGGCCTCGCCCGCCGGCACCGCCCGGACGTTGGCGGCCGTCGCGCTGTCCAGGAAGCGCAGCAGCTCCACCGGGAAGGGCAGCACCAGGGTCGAGTTCTTCTCCGCCGCGACCTCCACCACCGTCTGCAGGAGACGCAGTTGGAGCGCCGCCGGGGTCGCGCTCATCACCGCGGCCGCCTCCGACAGCCGGGCCGAGGCCTGGAACTCGCCGTCCGCCGTGATGATCCTGGCCCGCCGCTCCCGCTCGGCCTCCGCCTGCCGGGACATCGAGCGCTTCATCGACTCCGGCAGCGCCACGTCCTTGATCTCCACCCGGTCGATCTCGACGCCCCAGCCCATGGCCGGGGTGTCCAGCATCAGCTCCAGGCCCTGGTTGATCGGCTCGCGGTTGGCGAGCAGGTCGTCCAGCTCGCTCTTGCCGATGATCGAACGCAGCGAGGTCTGCGCGACCTGCGAGATCGCGAAGCCGTAGTCCTGCACGTTGACCACCGCACGGACGGGGTCGAGCACCCGGAAGTACACCACCGCGTCCACCCGTACGGTCACGTTGTCGCGGGTGATGCCCTCCTGGGCCGGGATCGGCATCGTCACGATCTGCACGTTCACCTTGTGCAGCCGGTCGGCCACCGGCATCAGCATCACCAGGCCCGGATCACGGACCTGTGCGCGGACCCGCCCGAACCGGAAGACCACGCCCCGCTGGAACTGCTGGACCACGCGGAAACTCAGCCCCGCCCACAGTCCCGCCGCCGCCACTGCCCCCAGCACCACATCGATAATCAGCATCGCCGCCACCTCAGGCACCCGGCCGCTCCGGCCCGGTCGGGGTGGGACCGGGCTGACGATCACCGGAACAGCCGCCTTCCACGCTACGCCTGCCGGAGCTCGGCCGGGACGGAGGCCGGCCGCACTCCCCCGGGCGCGGCGCCCGGCCGCGGGGGCGGGTGGGCCCCCTAGGATCGTCGGCATGCCGGACCAGTTGCCTCCCGCGCGCCGCACCCCCGGCGGCCCGTCGCTCCCGGCCCGCCTTCCGCACCCGGCGCCCGGTGCGGCGTCGGAGCGACCGCGCGGTCCGGACCGGACGGACCGCGCGAACGAACCTGACAGGCCCGACCGGCCCGAGCATCCCGGACACCCCGCCGTCACCGCGGCGGCCGCCGCCGACCTGGCCGTGCTGGACGCCGCCGTCACCGGCTGCCGGGCCTGCCCCCGGCTGGTCGCCTGGCGCGAGGAGGCCGCCCGCACCAAGCGGAAGTCCTACCTGGACTGGGACTACTGGGCCCGGCCGATCCCCGGGTTCGGCCCGCCCGACGCCCCGCTCGTGCTGGTCGGCCTCGCGCCCGCCGCCCACGGCGCCAACCGCACCGGCCGGATCTTCACCGGGGACCCGTCCGGCGACCTGCTCTACGCCGAACTGCACCGCCTCGGCCTGGCCTCCCGCCCCGAGTCCGTCCGGCGCGGCGACGGCCTGGAACTCCACGGCGTACGGATCACCGACCCCGTCCGCTGCGCGCCGCCCGACAACCGGCCGACCCCCGCCGAACGCGACACCTGCCGGCCGTGGATCGCCCGCGAGCTGGCCCTGCTGCGCCCGGACGTCCGGGCCGTGGTCGCCCTCGGCGGCTTCGCCTGGCAGGCGCTGCTCCCGGCGCTCGCCGAGGCCGGCTGGCAGCTGCCCCGGCCGCGTCCGGTGTTCGGCCACGGCGCACGGGTCAGCCTGCCGGCCACCGACGGCGGACCGCCGCTGGAGCTCCACGGCTGCTACCACGTCAGCCCGCGCAACACCTTCACCGGCCGGCTGACCCCCGCGATGCTCTGCGACGTCCTGCGCACGGCGGCCCGCGGCGCGGGCCTGGACCCGCATCCGGAGCCGCAGCCGTAGCGCACGCGCCGCGCGGGACCCGTGCGGCGTGCAGCGCGCGGCGTCCGCCGCCGGGGCACGCGGCCCGACCGGTCAGCCGAAGCGGGACAGGCGCCGCTCGGCCGCCCGGGCCCAGACCTCCGGCAGCCGCTCCCGGGCGGCCGAGGCCGCGGCCAGCTGCCGGGCGTACAGCACGCCGTACGCGAAGGCGTCCTCGCGCCCCGGTGCACCGCCCGCGTCCGGGCCCGTCGCCGTCCCCGCGCCCGGGCCCTCGTGGGTGCCGGCGGCCAGCTCGCGCAGGGCGGCGGCGGCCACCACGGCGTCCTGGTGCTCACCGAGCAGTTCCTGGACGGCCTTCATCCGTGCCGCGTACCGGCGGGCGGCCCGGCCGGCCACCGGCTCGGCGGTCTCGGCGGCGTACCGGGCCCGCTTGGCCGCCTTGCGGGCCTCGTGCAACGCGGTGTCACCGCCGGGCCCGGGCCCGGCCGCCAGGGCGGTCCGCACCCGGTCGGCCGTCCGGCGCTGCTCGCGGGCGGCGATCCGGGAGAACTCCGGTCCGGCGGCCCGCCCGGCCCGGCCGCGCAGCGGCGGATCGGCCAGCAACCCGGCCAGGCCCGCCGCCAGGGCCTGCCGGCGGGGGCTGTCCAGGGCCGCGACGACCTCCGGCCGGACGCGTTCCGCCTCCCGCCGTGACCAGGCGGCGAGCCGGCCGGCCGTCCGCTCCGGCCGGCAGGGCGGCGGCAGTGCCCGCGCCTCGGCCAGCAGCCGCTCGCCCAGCACCTCACGGTCGCGGGCCTGCCCCAGCACCGCGCCGAACCACTTCAGCTCGGTGGCCAGCTCCCGCGCCGGGCCCTCCGCGAACAGCCGCCGGTGGGTCTGCAGGGCGCTGCGGAGCCGTCGGCAGGCGACCCGCATCCGGTGCACGGCGTCCGGTTCGTCCGCCCGCACCGCCGGGTCGAGCGCGGCCAGCACCTCGGCCTGGGCGGCCAGCCTGGCCAGGACGGCGGCCCCGATCGTGGTCCCGGGTGCGCCGGTCGCGGGTGCCGGCACCTGGTCACCCCCTCGCGGGTCGACCGGACCGGCCGGCGACCCGGCCGGTCCGAAGCTCTGGCCTCCAGCCTAGGACTCACCCGGCGCCGGTGCCGGGCCGACGGCCCGCGCGGGACCGCCGGCCCGGCGCGGGCCCCGAGGACGGGAGGCGGCCGCCCCGGCTCAGGGCCGCAGCTGGATCGCCAGCGAGAGCGTGTACCCGACCAGCGCACCGAACAGGCCGACCGCGGTGGCGTGCCGCGCGCTGAACGGCAGGCCCGCCAGGGACGGGTAGACCAGGACGGCGCAGCCGGCCGCCAGGTCGGCCGCGTACAGGCCGACCGGCGGCACCACCTGGGTGCTGTGGGCGGCCCAGCCGGTGGCGACCAGGAACCCGGTCAGCAGCACGAAGCCCGACAGCAGGCCGCCGCCGATGGTGGACAGCACCGGGTGCGGGCCGTCCGCCTCCTCGCCCTCGGGCAGGGCGGGACGCATCCGCTGGGCGACGGCCAGGCTGATCAGGGCCACGGTCGCTGCCGCGAGGGCTCCGACGATCGGGGCGGGGTTCATCTGCGACTCCTGGTGACGGGGTGGAAGATCGCGGCGAGTGCCGCGGGGACGAGGACGGTGACGAGCAGGACGACGGACAGCACCACCGGGTCCAGCGCGGGTTGGGGTGCCACGGCGAGCGGCGGCGGGGGCGCCGGGACGGCGGTGCCCGCGACCGGCGTGGCCACCGGTGCCGGCGGGGGCGGGGTCGGCCGGGGCGGGGCGGCCACCACGACCGCCTTGGCCTTGGCCGGCTTCACCGGGACGGGCGCGGCCGCCGTCGGGGTGGCCTTGACCGGCTCCGGCGCCTCCGCCTTCACCGGTGGGGGCGGGGGTGGCGGCGCCGGCGGGTCCGGCGGCGGGGGCGGGGGCGGGGGCACGGGCGGGTCCGGCGGATGGACCACCGGGGGCAGCGGGGGATCGGGTTTGGGCGGCGGACAGGGCGGCGGGGGTGGACAGGGTGGTGGGGGCGGCGGCGGTTCGCACGGGGGCGCCGGCACGTGCGGCGGATGCGGGAGGTGCGGCGGGTGGCCGTCGTGCGGCGGCGGGTCCGGCGGGTGGTGCTGGTCGTGGGACGGGTGGCCGTCCTGCGGCGGGTGGTGGCCGTCCGGGTCGTGACCGGACGGGTGGTGGTCGCCTTGGTCGTGACCGTCCGGGTCGTGACCGGACGGGTGGTGGTCGTCCGGGTCGTGACCGGACGGGTGGTCGTCCTGGTGCTCCGCGGGGTGCGGGGCGGGAGGCGCCTGCGGGCCGTGCGGAGCACCGGCCGGGTGGGCCGGGTGCGCGGGTGCGGAATGCTCCGACGGGTGCGGTGTCTGCGGCAGTTGGGGGGCCTGGGAGGCCTGCGGAGAGTGAGCGGCGTTGTCCATCGGCTGATTCTCCAGCCGCCCTGAGAGCCCCCCGGCGTCGATCACCCGGATCCGCGGCCGAAACCGCCTCAGGGGTGAAGCTGCGGGCCCAGGGTGACGAACGGGAACCCGAGGCTGCGACACCCGTACGTCCCCGGGCGGCCGTTCCACCGGGGTGGACACCGCACCGGGCGGGCGTCGCAGCGGGCGGCCTCGTGCCCGCGGCCGGTCGCATGGCATACTCCCGAAACATGACGACCAGCCACGCGACGAGGGCCCTGCGGGCAGCGGTGTTCACCGCGCTCGCCGTGCCGCTGTCCGCGTCCGGCCAGGTCGTCGTCACCGGCCGCCCACTGCCGCCGGCCCTGGTGGCCGGCGCGACCGTGGTGGTCTTCCTGGTCGCCGCCGCACTGGCCGGCGCCGAACGGCGGCTGCTGCACATCTCGGCGGTGCTGGTCCCCGTCGAGCTGCTGCTGAACACCACCTTCAACCTCGGCCAGACGACCTGCGCGCCGGCCTTCGGCGCCGGCCACGGCCCGGTCCACGGGATGAACCTGCTGGTCTGCGGCGGCGGTTCGATGGACAGCTCGTTCCTCCCCGGCCCGGTCGCGCCCGCGGCGGCCCAGGTGTTCCTGCTGCTGGTCCACCTGCTGGTCGCGGTCGTCGCGGCCCTGTGGCTCCGGCTGGGCGACTCCGCGCTGAGTGGTCTGGCCGGCGCGCTGCGCGCCCTGGGCGAGTCGCTCGGCGGCCCGCTCCGGCGGCTGCTGCTGCTCGCGCCGGTGCCGGCGAGCCCGGTCCGGCTGGTCCCGCCGCCGGTCGCGGACCGCCCGCGCCCGCGCCGCACGGACGTCCTGTGCGGCCCGGCCCCCCGACGCGGCCCGCCGGTCCTCGCGCTCGCCGCCTGAGACCGTCCCGCCGTTCCTCCACGGCTCCCCGGGCCGTGCCCGGACGACGGTGCCCCGGCGGCGCGCCCACCCCGGCCGTCCAGAGCATCCACCGCCCGGCCCCGCGCCGCCCGCCCGCACCCGCCCTCCGGCGGGCTGCCCCGGGCCGCGGCCGCCCGCGCCGGCGCAGCATCCGTCCAGGAGTTGACCCCGATGTCCAAGAACCCGACCCGACCCGCCGTCCCGAACCCCGCCGTCCCGAACCCCGCCGACGCGCGGAGCAGCGCGCCCGGCACCCCGGGCGGCGCCCGGCCGCTCCCGCCGCAGAACCCGCACCGCGCCTCCCTGCCGACCGCACGCGAGCGCATCCAGGAGGCCCACCGCCTGGAGGCCCGGTCCGCCCGGACCCGCCGGCGGATCGTGGTGGGCGCCGCGATCGTCGCGGTGCTGGCCCTGGCGGGCGGCACCGCACTGGCCATCAGCACCGCGGGCGGCGGCGCCGAGGACGCCCCGGCCGCCGCCGGTGCCCGGGCCGGGACGGCCGGCTCGGCCGGCCCGCTGGTGGTGCCCGCCAACACCTCCGGCCCGGACGGCACCGTGATCACCTACGGGAAGCCGGACGCCGCGCACACCCTCCAGGTGTTCGAGGACTTCCGCTGCCCCGTCTGCAAGACCTTCGAGAAGGCGCACGGCAAGGCCGTCCAGCAGCTCGCGGACGACGGCACCTACAAGATCGAGTACCACCTGGCGGCCTTCCTGGACGTCAACCTCGGCGGCCGGGGCTCGCGGACGGCGCTGGCCGCCGCCGGCGCCGCGGCCAACGAGGGCGTGGACAAGTTCAAGCAGTTCCACGACGTGCTCTACGCCAACCAGCCGGAGGAGCGCGTGGACGGCTTCGGGGACGTCAACCGGATCCTGGCGCTGGCCGAGCAGGTCCCCGGGCTGAAGACCGAGGCCTTCACCAAGGCGGTCACCGAGGGCACCTACGCGCCGTGGGCGGCCAAGGTGGCCGAGGCGTTCAACTCCAGCGGGGTGACGGGCACGCCGACCGTCAAGCTGGACGGCAAGCCGGTGAAGCTGGCCGACGACAGCGGCCGGCCCCTGACGGCCGACCAGCTCACCACCCAGCTGAAGCAGGCCGCCGGCGCCCGGTGAGCGGGCGGGCGGCCGCCGCCCGCCCGCTGCCGCCTGCCGGCCACTGAGCAGCACCCCGAAGAACAGCACCGGCCCGGCCGCCGAGGCCGGGCCGGGCCCCGCCGTGCCCACCGGAGTTCCACACCCACCGGAGTCCGTCCCGATGACTGTCCTGTCCGCGTACCCCGCCGGGTCCGCCCGCCCCGAGCACCCGGCCCCCGCCCGGGCCCTGGCCCCCGTGCCGGCCGGCCGGGCCCTCGCCCTGCTGCTGACCCTGGCCGGCCTCGTCGGCCTGATCGCCTCGGCCGTCCTGACCTTCGACAAGATCCGTCTGCTGTCGGACCCTTCGTACGTCCCCAGCTGCAACATCAACCCGGTCATCAGCTGCGGTTCGGTGATGCGCACCGCACAGGCCGAGGTCTTCGGGTTCCCCAACCCGCTGCTCGGCATCGCCGCCTTCGCGGTGGTCCTCGCCGTCGGCGCGGGGTCGCTGGCCGGGGCGGCGTTCCGGCGCTGGTTCTGGCTCGGGCTGCAGCTGGGCGCCGTCCTCGGCCTGGCCTTCACCCACTGGCTGATCGTCCAGGCGCTCTACCGGATCGGCGCGCTCTGCCCGTACTGCATGGTGGTCTGGGCCGTCACGATCGCCCTGTTCTGGTACCTCACGCTGCACACCCTGCGGCGGGGTGTCGTCCCCGTCCCCGCGCGCCTGCGCCCGGTCGTCCGGGAGGCCGTCCGCTACCACTGGGTGGTGCCCGCCCTCTGGTACGCGGTGATCGCGCTGCTGGTGCTCAACCGGTTCTGGTCCTACTGGCGGACCCTGCTCTGATCCGCCCCGGCGGCCGGCCGCGGACCTCACCCGCCGTCCCGGCCGGCCCGCCGCGCCCGGCCGGTTGCCTGGCGCGCGGCGGCCCGGAGGGCGACCATGGAAGCCGGGCAGGCGTCCGGCCGGGTCACGCGGTGCCGCGACCGCCGCCCGGGCGGCCCACCGGACAGGTCGTGCCGTCCGCTCCCTCTCGATCGGTGGCCGCCTTGAGAATCTTCGCCAGAGGCCCGAAACCGGCGGACCGGCCCGCGAAGCGCTGGGACCCGGCACTCACGATTCCCGGCTGCTGGGGCGCCCTCGTCCTCTCCTGTCTGTCCTTCACGCCGTCGCTGCTGCCCCGCGGCGGCATCGTCCAGGGCCTGGTCTGGGGCATCGGCGCGGCCATCGGCTACGGCCTCGGCGTCCTCCTCGCGTACGTCTGGCGGGCCTTCGCCGACCGCGAGGCCCGGCAGCCCCGGCCCTGGACCCGGCGTTCCCTGCTGATCGGTGCGGCCGTCCTGCTCCCGGTCTTCTTCGGGCTCGGCCAGTACTGGCAGTACCTGATCCGCGGGCTGATGGGCGTGAGCGACTACAACGTCTGGTACGTGCTGCTCTCCCCCCTGGTCGCGGCGGTGGTCTTCGGGCTCCTGCTGCTGGCGGCCCGCGGCGTCCGCGCGCTGTACCGCTGGACGGCGGGGCGGCTGAGCCGCCGCTTCGGGCGGCGGGCGGCCCACACCGTCGGCTGGCTGCTGACCGCCGGCCTGGCCTACCTGGTGATCAGCGGGCTGCTGCTGAACGGCTTCGTCGGCGTCGCCAACGAGATCTTCTCCGTCCGGGACGACGCGACGCCCGAGGGCGCGCAGCAGCCGGCGACCGCCCTGCGCTCGGGCGGCCCGGGCTCGGTCGTGCCCTGGGACTCCCTGGGCCGGCAAGGGCGCGGTTTCGTGGGCACCGGCCCGTCCGAGGCCGACATCACCGCGTTCACCCACCAGCCGGCCCAGGAGCCGATCCGGTCCTACGCCGGGCTCGGGTCGGCCGACGACACGGAGGCGCGGGCCGCGCTCGCCGTCCAGGACCTCGAACGCGCGGGCGGGTTCCGACGGGCGAACCTCCTGGTGGTGACCACCACCGGGAGCGGCTGGGTGGACCCGGCCTCGGTCGACTCCTTCGAGTACCTGAGCGGCGGCGACACCGCCACCGTCGCCATGCAGTACTCCTACCTGCCGTCCTGGATCTCCTACCTGGTGGACCAGTCCAGGGCCAGGGCGGCCGGCCGGGACCTCTTCGACGCGGTCTACGAGGTCTGGTCGAAGCTGCCCCAGAGCACCCGGCCCCGGCTGTTCGTCGCCGGGGAGAGCCTCGGCTCGTTCGGTGCGGAGACGGCGTTCAGCGGGGAGGCCGACCTGCGCAACCGCACCGCGGGCACCCTGTTCGCCGGTCCGCCCAACTTCAACACGCTCTTCCGCGAGTTCAGCGACAACCGGGACCCGGGCAGCCCCGAGATCCAGCCGGTCTTCAAGGACGGCCGGACCGTCCGCTTCGGCAACGACCCGGCGGCCGGGATCCCGCCGGCCGACCGGCCGTGGGAGGGCACCAGGGTCCTCTACCTGATGCACCCCTCGGACCCGATCGTCTGGTGGAGTCCGCACCTGATCCTGGGCAGGCCCGACTGGATCAGCGAGCCGCACGGCCGGGACGTGCTCCAGGGCATGGTCTGGATCCCGTTCGTCACCTTCTGGCAGGTCACCGCGGACCTCCCGTTCTCCACCGGGGTGCCGGCCGGCCACGGCCACTCGTACCGGGCCGAGTACGTGGACGGCTGGAACACCGTCCTGCGGCCGTCCGGGTTCTCCGGCCAGGACCTGGACCGTCTCAGGGGCATCATCGCGAACGGCGGGTGACCGCCGGGCCGGGCGGCGGCGCGGGATTCACCCGGTCGGCCCAGGCCGCGAGGTGCGGCCGGGCCCCCCGGGAGCACAGTGGAACGCGAGAGCGGCCCCTCGGACGTGCTCGCAGGAGTCGCGAGGGGCCCTTCACCGGCCGCGCCCGTTCCGGGGGCGGCCGCCCAGGCAGGAGGCACCATGGACGACTATCCGCTGCTCAACATCTTCTGGACCATGATGTGGCTGTTCCTCTGGATCCTCTGGTTCTTCCTGCTCTTCCGGATCTTCGGTGACCTCTTCCGGGACGACTCGGTCGGCGGCTGGGGCAAGGCGGGCTGGGCGATCTTCGTGATCCTGCTGCCGTTCCTGGGCGTGCTGGTCTACCTGATCGCCCGCGGCAAGGGCATGGGCGAGCGCGAGATGCAGATGCGGGCGGACGCCGAACGGGACTTCCGCTCCTACGTCCAGAAGACCGCGGCCGAGGGCGGTGGCGGCCCCGCCCGGAGCCATGCGGACGAGCTGGCCAAGCTCGCCGAGCTGAAGAGCAGCGGCGCCATCAACGAGGCGGAGTACGAGAAGGCCAAGGCCAAGGTGCTCGCCTGATCCGGGCCTGTCCCGCGACCGCCGCCGCACCCCCGGGTGCGGCGGCGGTCGGCCGTCCAGGGGTGGGACGGCGGGGGCACAGTGGTGGGACGGCGGGGGCACAGTGGCGGCCGGCCGGAGGCGGGGCCCCGCGCGCCACGGCGGCGGCCGGCCTCAGCCGAAAACCTCGCGACGGAAGGCGTTCCGCAGGTCCGTGAGCGGCTGCAGCTCGCGGTTGAGGTGGATCTTGTTGGTGAGCAGGACGGCCCAGCGCCCCTGCCGGGGGGAGAGCCAGATGGCGGTGCCGGTGAAGCCGTAGTGGACGAAGGTCCCCGCCGAGGGGTCCGTCCCGGGGGCGCAGAGCCAGGAGAGCCCGCGGGCCGGTGCCAGCCCGCCGGTCTGCTCGCGCAGGGACTCGGCGACCCAGCCCGCCGCGGGGCCGGGGCCGAGCAGTGAGGTCAGGAAGAGCCCCAGGTCGTGGGCGGTGGAGAAGGCGCCGGCGCTGCCGCAGACGCCGCCCAGCAGCCGGGCGGACGGGTCGTGCACGACCCCCGCGAGGTAGTCCCCGGTGACCGGGTCGAACTCGGTGGGCGCGGTGCGGGCGCGGACGTCGGGGCCGAGCGGCCCGAAGGACGTGTCGGCCATGCCGAGCGGGCGCCAGACCTGCTCGGCCGCGAGCCGGGCCAGCGGGGCGCCGCCCAGGGCCTCGACCAGGTACCCGAGGATGATCGCGGCCCGGTCGGTGTACTCCACGGCCTGCCCGGGCGGGCGGTGCAGCGGCGCGGCCAGCACCCCGGCCCGGACGGCGGCCGGGTCGGTGCCGTAGAGCCGGGCGAAGTTGGTCCGCGGCGGCAGGCCGGCGGTGTGGGTCAGCAGCCGGCGCGCGGTGAGCCCGCCGACGGGGCGCCCGGCCACCTCGGGCCAGTAGCCGCCGAGCGGTTCGTCCAGCGGGAGCCGCCCGGCCGACCAGAGCGCGCCGGCGCAGGGCCAGAGGGCGACGATCTTGGTCAGGCTGGCCAGGTCGAACAGGGTGTCCCGGGCCATCCCCGGCCCGCCCGGGCGGCGCCCCAGCGGGCCGTGCCGCCCCTCCTGGCGCACACCGGCCGCGTCGCCCACCGCCCAGACCGCGCCGGTGCCGACCTCCCGGAGGCCGTCCGTCACCAGTGCCACCAGTGGCTCGCTGCTGCTGGTCATGCCCCCGCCTCCGTCGCCGTCGGCGGGGAGCCTACCCAGCGGGGCGGCCCGGCGACCGCGCCGGACGGGTCAGGACCTGGCTCCGGCGCGGCGGCGGGGCAGGGCGGCGGACGGCGTCCCGCGGGCCTCAGGGGCGCGGGGCGGCCGGGGGAAGCTCCTTGCCCATGCAGACGCTCTGCGGGTGCTCGCGGTAGAGGCCGAACTTCTGGATGTCGGCGTACCCCTCGGAGGTGTACAGGGCGATCGCCTCGGGCTGCAGGGTGCCGGTCTCCAGCACCACCCGGGTGTGACCGGCCTCCACGGCGGTCTCCTCCAGCCGGCGGAGCAGCGCCCGGGCCAGGCCCCGGCCGCGGGCGGCCGGTGCGACGAACATCCGCTTGAGTTCGGCGTCGCCGTCGCGCAGGCCGTGCGGGCCGGCCTTCTTCGCGCGCCAGCCGCCGGAGGCGACCGGCTCGCCGTCCAGGTAGGCGATCAGGAAGAGGCCGGCGGGCGGATCGAAGTGGTCCGGGTGCATCTCGGTGAGGTCGCCCTCGCCGTAGCGGCGGACGTACTCCTCCTGGACCTCCGCCGAAAGGCGCTGCGCGTCGGGGTGCCCGTAGCCGGTGACGCGGATCTCGACGACGCTCTGCGTGGTGCTCTCCATGGTCGTCCAGCCTACGTGGGACCGGCCCGGCGCCCGGGAGGCGGGTGGCCCGGCCGGCGCCCGGGAGGCGGGTGGCCCGGCCGGCGGGCGGGGGCGTCCGGGGCCCGGGCCGGACGCCCGCCCGGCGGGGCCGCCGGGTCAGCGCGCGGTGAAGCGGGCGACCAGGTCGTCCTTGCCGAACATCCGGGCGGTGTCGACGGCCGAGGGGGTACCGGCCCCGGGGTCGGCGCCGCCGTCCAGCAGGGCGGTGAGCACCTCGTCGGCGCCCTTGAAGACGGCGCCGGCCAGCGGCGTCTGGCCGCGGTCGTTGGCCCGGTCGGGGTCGGCGCCGCGCTCCAGCAGGGCCCGGACGGCGTCCGCGTGGCCGTGGTAGGCGGCCAGCATCAGCAGGGTGTCGCCGCGGTCGTTGGAGAGGTTGGCGGGGGCCCCGGCGTCGACGTACGCCGCGAGGGTGGCCGAGTCGCCGGCGCGGGCGGCGTCGAAGAGCCGGCCGGCCAGCTCGATCACGTCGGCCTCGGCGTCGGGGGCCTGCGGCGCGGCGGGGTCGGCGGGGCCGGTGGATTCGGCGGAGTCGGCCATGAGGGGACCTTTCGGGGGGACGACGTGACGTACGGCACCGTAGCGGCCGGGCGTACCGGTGATCCAGCAGTTGTCCGGTATGTGGAGCACACCGTGCGCGTCCACGCGACATGTCGACACGTCGACCTGTCGGTTACGCGTCCGTTCGGGCGAACTTCCACCCGCCGGCGGCACCCCGGGGGTGGCGGGCCGGGAATGGCTCGGGACGGCGGAACGGAGCCCTTGAGCAGTCCCGACCGCGCGGTTCGCATACACCCGTCAGCGAATTTCCCGAATCGAACCACCCATTTGCGCCGTTCCATCATCTATTACTTTTTGTCACGATTAGGGCACTTTCCGTGACACTGTCCCTGTCACCCCTCCCCGAGGAGCAGACGCGTGATCCTCTCCATTTCAGGCATCGTCCTGTTCGGCACCATCGCCTTTCTCTTCTTCCGCCGGGACGGTCTGAAGATCTCCCATGCCGTGGTCTGTGCCCTCCTCGGCTTCTACGTGGCGGGCTCGTCCATCGCACCGAGCATCACGGCAGGCGGCGCGAGCCTGGCCGGACTGCTCGGCGGCATCAAGTTCTGAGCCGCCACTCCCCCGCACAGGCCCGGGCGCGGATCCCACCGCCCCGGGCCTGCCCGTTCACCCGCCGGCCGGGCCGCCGGACCGCACCGGCCGGCACCGCGGCACAGCCCGATCCGACCCGCTCCGACCCAGCCCCGCCCGCCCCGTCCAGACCCGCCCCGTCCCGACCCGCCCCCACCGACCCGTCCCACTCGCCCGGGGAGTCCCAGGAATGTCCCTGAACCGCCACCTCAGCAAGGGCCGCACCCTCGCCCGCACGGCCGGCGACCACGCCGCAGACATGTTCGCGCCGATCACCCTCATCGGCCGTGGGCTCAGGCGCCACGCCGAGTGGGCGAAGGGCCGCTGGCAGGCCACCCCGAAGGACCGGCGGGGGCCGACGCTCTTCCTCTGCGCGGCGATGGTGCTCGGCATCTTCCTGCTGCCGCACGGGCCGCTGTTCACCCTGGTCGGCCTGATGGCCAGCGCCGCCTGGGTCGGCCGGGCGCCCAAGGCGCCGCCCGCGCCGCCCGAGCCCGACGTCGCCGAGGTCAAGCTGACCGCGCTGTACGCGGCCCTGACCCCGTACCTGGCCTCGCCCGACGACCTGAGCCCGCTCTACGGGAACGAGAACGGGTTCCGGACGGCCTTCGGCTCCTGGGAGTTCGACGGCGACGGCCGGCTGACCGAGCTGGAGCTCGCCTACCCGGCGTACTTCACCGACACCGAGCCGGCCGCCCGGGCCCGGATCGAACAGGTCGTCCAGGGCAAGGCGGGCCGGGCCCGCGAGTACCGCTTCGACTGGGACGAGGAGTCCAACCGGCTGCGGGTGAGCGCGCTCGCCCCGCTGGCCACCGACATCGCCGCCCAGCGCTTCGTGACCGCGCCGGGCGAGATCGTGCTCGGCTTCACCGACGAGGCGGGCAGCCGGCGGATGATCCCGGTGACCCAGGCCGGGGTGAGCGCCCAGCAGCCGCCGGTGATCTGGCGCACCGGGCCGCGCTCCTCCGAACCGCACCTGCTGGCGCTCGGCGCGACGGGCCACGGCACCTCCACCCTGATCCGCTCGATCGCCCTGCAGGCCCTGCCCTTCGCCGACCTGGTGCTGATCGACGGCGCCGGCACCGGCGAGCACGCCTGCCTGGTGAACCGGCCCGGCGTGCACACCGTGGAGACCAGCCTGCACGGCACGCTGGCCGCGCTGGAGTGGGCGGCCCAGGAGACCGCCCGCCGGCTGACCGCGCTGAACGCCGCCCGGCACGCCGGCACCACCCCGCCGGAGGACGTCACCCGGCCGCTGTGGCTGCTGCTCGACCACCCGACCGAGCTGAGCGAACTGGCGCACGCCGAGGGCCGCCCCGACCCGCAGGACCTGCTGGAGACGCCCCTGCGGCACGGCCGCGCGGCCCGGGTCACCGTGGTGATCGCCGACGACATCGAGGCCCGCGACCGGATCACCCCCACGCTGCGCGCCACCACCCGGGCCCGGGTGGTGCTGGGCCCCACCACCCCCGAGGAGGGGCACGCCGCGCTCGGCGCCCCGCTGGACATCGTGCCCGCCGCGCACGCCCCCGCCGGGCGCGGCTACGCCCGGATCGGCACCGCCGCCCCCGTCCGGCTGCAGGTCCCGGCGACCGTGGACCCGCTGGACGACGAGGCGCCCGCCCAGCTGCGCGACGCGGTGATCGCACTGCTGCCGCACCGGGACACCCGGACCGAGGCGGCGGCCCCGGCCGCAGCTCCGGTCGCGCCCCCGGCCGAGCCGGTGCGGCGGGCCGGCGAGCAGCCGGCCGGTGGACTGGACGACCTGACGGGGGACGTCCTCGCCGAGCGTCCGGTCGAGCTGGGCAAGGAGCACACGCCCGTCCGGCCGCGCCCGGTCTGGTGAGCCCGGCGCGGCGGTCCGGCGCGGCCGGGACCCCGGGACGGGCGCCGGGCCGGACGGCGGCGCGGGCCGCCGCCGGGCCCGGCCACGCCGGGAAAGTCACGAACCGCTACGCTCATGGTTGAAACCCGAACTGATCACCAGTTGTGAAATTAGTGACACCTAGGGTGATATCACCGGCCAGATGTGACAAATCGGGCGCTGATGGGTACAAACAGGGGCGGCACGCCAAACGACGCATGTCCCCGGACGGGAATCTTCGTCGACAGCCGGGCGTTGACCGAACTGACGAAGAACAGCGACCAACTAGTCCTGTGGGCCATAAGCCCGGGAGGCACGATTCATGAGCGAGCGAGCTCTTCGCGGCACGCGACTCGGGGCCACTAGCTACGAGACCGACCGCGGTATCGATCTGGCTCCGCGCCAGACTGTCGAGTATGCATGTCAGAACGGACACCGATTCGAGGTTCCCTTCTCCGTCGAAGCGGAGATTCCCTCGGCCTGGGAATGCCGTTTCTGCGGCCAGGAAGCAGTACTTCTCGACGGCGACGAGCCGGAGGAGAAGAAGACCAAGCCCACGCGTACCCATTGGGACATGTTGATGGAGCGCCGGACGCGCGAGGAGTTGGAGGAGGTGCTGGCCGAACGGCTGGCCGTGCTCCGCTCCGGTGGGATGAATCTCGCGGTGCACCCGCGGGACACCCGCAAGAGCGCCTGACCTCGCTCCCGCCCCGTGCGGGAGGCAGTCGAAAAGGGACCCTGAATTGTTCAGGGTCCCTTTCGTGTGTCCGGATCCGGTCGTCCGCCCGGAGCCTGTCCGTCCACCCGGAGCCTGTCCGTCGGCGTCCGCCCGCAGCCTGTCCGTCGGTGCTTCCCTCCCCCGTCCGCTCCCCCGGCATGCCCGTGGGGGCGGCCCGTCGGTGTGACGACGGGCCGCCCCCACGGGCAACGGTGGTACCGGCAACGGTGGTACCGGGTCAGGTGAGTTCCGCCGGTCGGACGGCCGGGCCCGGTGTCCCGGCGGCTCAGCCGGCGATCGGCGGGCGGTAGCCGGTCTCCGGGCCCTGCGGACCACGCGGACCCTGGGCCGGATCGACCACCTCGCCCTGGACGATCTTGCCGTCCGGGCGGTGGATCCGCAGCTGCTCCTGGAGCCGGACGGCGTCCGCGAACGGATCGGTGCCCGCCACCGGGGAGCGGCGCAGCGCGGCGCCGGCCGCCCTGCGCCCGGCCGCCCGCCAGAGCGCCCGGGTGGGCGGCAGCAGCAGGGTCACCGCCAGCAGGTCGGAGAGGAAGCCCGGGACGATCAGCAGCAGCCCGGCCAGCACGGTCAGGCTGGTACCGGTCTGGGCCTGCTGGGGCTTGGGGTCACGGCTCTGCTCCAAGGCCGCCGAGAGCGCCTTCAGGCCGGCCCGCTTGATCAGCCAGCCGCCGAGCAGGACGCCGGCCAGCAGCAGCAGGACGACGGCGAAGCCGCCGATCGCGGAGCCGACCTGGACCAGCAGCCAGATCTCCAGGACCAGCCAGGCGGTGATCAGCAGCGGCAGCACCCGCCGGAGTCTGCCCCGGGGGGCCGGGCGGGCGGGGGTGGCTTGCTGGGTCACGGTAGGGATCCACTCCATCGCGGTGCTCTCCGCGCCGCCCGGCGGAGTCCGGGGCGGTTACGGCACCACCGGGTTCAACGCGTCGTCCCCGGCGGGTGTTCCGTCGCCGGGCCGTCCGGCGCGGCGACGGCGCAGTCCGGCGCCGGCCGCGGCGCCGCAGGCCAGCAGTCCGGCGACGGCGAGCGTCCACTCGGGGACGGCGCCGAGCCGGTCGGCCACCGTCCGCCCGTCGCGCAGCGGCACGGTCGCGGCGATCTCGGCGGCGGTCAGCTCGTCGGTGCGGGTGACCACCGAGCCGTCCGGGGCGATCACGCCGCTGATGCCGCTGGTGGCGGCGATCAGCACGGCCCGGCCGTGCTCGACGGCACGCAGGCGGGACATCGCCAGCTGCTGGTCGGGTTGGCCGCTGAGGGCGTAGGTGGCGTTGTTGGTCTGCACGACCAGCACCCGCGCGCCCTGGTTGACGGTGTCGCGGACGATCTCGTCGTAGGCGACCTCGAAGCAGATCACGTCGCCGATCCGGGCCGGGCCGAGCTGCATCACGCCGGTGGAGGTGCCGGGCCAGAAGTCGCGGGCGACCCGGTCCAGCCGGGTGATGATCTTCGAGAGCTCCGCGCGGAACGGCACGTACTCGCCGAACGGCACCGGGTGCTGCTTGGTGTACGAGGCGCCGGGGCCGGTCTTCGGGTCCCAGACGATGCCCTCGTTCTGGACGTGCTGCGCGTCCGGCCCGTCGACCAGGGTGCCGATCAGGGTGGGGACGCCGACGGCCTTCACGGCCTGGTCGATCCGCCGGTAGGCCAGCGGGTCGCTGAACGGGTCCAGGTCGGAGGCGTTCTCCGGCCAGATCACCACGTCGGGGCGCTCCCGGCGGCCGGCCGCGATGTCCGCGGCCAGCTTCTCGGTGGCCTCCGCGTGGTTGTTGAGCACCTGCATCGGGCGGCCGAGGAAGTCCATCCCGGGGTTGGGCACGTTGCCCTGGATGATGGCGACCTTCAGGGTGTCGTCGGCCGCGGTCGGCACCGGCACGGCGTACCCGGCCAGGACGGCGGCGACGGCTCCCAGCGCGGCCAGCGCGGCGGCCCGGGGGGACCGGAGCGGCCCGCGCAGGCGCAGCGCCGCCCAGGCCAGCAGGGCGCCGCAGAGGGCGACCGCGAAGGTCACCAGCGGGGCGCCGCCGAGTGCGGCGAGCGGGGTGAAGGGCGTCGCGGTGTTGGCGAAGGCCAGCCGGCCCCAGGGGAACCCGCCGAGCGGGAGCCGGTCGCGGGCCCATTCCTGGGTGACCCAGAGGCAGGCCGTCCAGAGCGGCCAGCCGGGGAGGCGGGAGGTGACGGCGAGGCCGGCGCCGAGCGCGGCGACGAACAGCGCCTCGACGACCGACAGGCCGATCATGGCGTCCGTCCCGATCACCGTCAGCCACTTGAGCAGCAGCACGAAGAACGGCAGGCCGAAGGCGAAGCCGGTCCAGGCGCCCTGCCGGGCGGTCCGGCCCCGGGTCAGCAGCGAGAGCCCGGCCACCGCCACGATCGAGAGCGGCCACAGGTCGTACGGGGGGAAGGCCGCGCCGAGCAGCAGGCCGAGCAGGACGGCCAGGCCCGTCCGGGGCAGGCCGGCGCGGACCTTGGCGAGGGCACGGGCGCCCCGGCCGGCCGCGGGTGCCGAGGCGGGCTCCTCGGGCGCGGGCCCGGATGCCGACCGCTCCTGCGTGACGGGCAGTGCCACCTGCGCACCATCTCTCTGGTCGTACGTGTTCACGCGTCCTTCGCCGTCCGTCGACCGGACGCCGTGCGAAGACGGTACCCCGGATCCGGAGGTGTACGGATAACGGGGTGGCCGCGCCCCGGGCCGCCGGTGTCCGGCCCCGGGGCGCGGCGGTGCGCCGCGACTCAGGCCTGGTGGACGGTCCGGCCCCGGACGACGGTGCGCCGGCAGACCGGCAGCGGCGCGCCGGGGGTCAGGTCGGGCAGGCCGGGGGTGCCGGACCGGGGGTCGGTGGACCAGCCCGCGACCCGGGAGTCGGGGGTCTGCACGACCAGCTCGCCGGCGGACCACACCGCGTAGCTGGCGACCGCGCCGGGCACCAGCACGCCGTCCTGGTCGCGGCCCAGCGCGCGCCAGCCGCCACGGGTGTGGGCGGTGAACGCGGCCCGGACCGAGATCCGGTGCTCCGGCGTGCGGTGGAAGGCGGCGGCGCGCACGGTGCCCCAGGGGTCGAGGGCCGTGACCGGGGCGTCCGAACCGAAGGCCAGCGGGACGCCGGCCCGCAGCAGCGCGGCGAAGGGGTTCAGCCCGGCCGCCCGCTCGGCGCCGAGCCGCTGGGCGTACATGCCCTCGGGACCGCCCCAGGCGGCGTCGAAGGCGGGCTGGACGGAGGCGACCAGGCCCAGCTCGACGAAGGCGGCGACCGCCTTGTCGTCCAGCGCCTCGGCGTGCTCGACCCGGTGGCGCAGCGCCTTCACCCGGGCCGGGCCGACCCGGTCGGCGGCGGCCCGGACACCGTCCAGCACGGCGGTCAGCGCGGCGTCGCCGATGGCGTGGAAGCCCGCCTGCAGGCCGGCCTCGGTGCAGGCGGCGACGTGGTCGGCGACCTGCTCGGCGGTCAGGTAGGCGGTGCCGGTGTGCGGCACGTCCTGGTAGGGCGTGTGCAGGCAGGCGGTGTGCGAGCCGAGCGCGCCGTCCACGAAGAGGTCGCCGCCGGCGCCGACGGCGCCCAGCCGGCGGGCCGCCTCCACGCCGCCCAGCTCGCCCCAGTAGCCGAAGACCTCGGGGGTGTCCCCCTCGGCGGCGAGCGCGAGCAGGTCGGTGAGGTCCTGCTCGGAGGAGATGTCGGGGCCCGCGCACTCGTGCAGCGAGCCGATGCCGAGCGCGGCGGCCCGGGCCAGGGTGGCGCGCTGGGCGGCCCGGCGCTGCTCCGGGGTCAGGTGGGCGAGGGCGGCCCGGCGCACCGCGTGGTGGGCCTCCCGGGTCAGCGGACCGTCCGCGCTGTGGCCCGGCAGGGCCTCCAGGCCGGGGGTGAGCGCGCGCAGCGCCGTCGAGGCGAGCGCGGAGTGGACGTCGGTCCGGGAGAGGTAGAGGGCGGCGCCGCCGGCAGCCTCGTCCAGCTCGGCCTGGGTGGGCGGACGGCCCTCGGCCCAGCGGGTCTCGTCCCAGCCGTGGCCGATCAGCACGCCCGCCGTCCCGCCCCCCTGGCGGGCGGCGGCGGAGGCGAAGCCGGCGATCCGCTCCAGCGCCTCCCCCAGCGAGGGGCAGCCGGTCAGGTCCAGGCCGGTGAGGGCCAGGCCGGCCGAGGTGGCGTGCACGTGGGCGTCCACGAAGGCGGGGGTGACCAGCGCACCGTCCAGCTCGACGATCTCGTCCGCGACGTCCGCGTAGGCCTCGGCGGCACCGTCGCTGCCGACCCAGGCGACGTGCTCGCCCTCGACGAGCATCGCGGTGGCGAACCGGTCGGCGGGGCTGTAGACGGATCCGCCGCGCAGCAGCACGGTCCGGGAGGTGCGTTCGGTCATGGGCCCAAGTCTGCACCCGCACCGTCCGGGCGGACGCCCCGGGGGGCGCGTCTCAGAGCTTCGGGGGGCGCGCTTCGTACGGGGTGGAGAGGACGACGGTGGTCCGGGTCGAGACGCCCGCCGCGCTGCGGATCCGGGCGAGCAGGTCCTCCAGGTCGCCGGGAGCGCCCACGCGCACCTTGAGGATGTAGTTCTCGTCGCCCGCCACGCTGTGGCAGGCCTCGATCTCGGGCAGCCCGGCCAGGCGGTCCGGCGTGTCGTCCGGGGCGCTCGGGTCGAACGGTTTGACCGAGATGAACGCGGTCAGCGCGAGGTCGACGGCGTCGGGGTCGATGATCGCGGTGTACCCGCGGATCACCCCGCGCTGCTCCAGGCGACGCACCCGTTGGTGCACCGCCGAGGTGGACAGGCCGGTGGCCTTGCCCAGGTCCGTGTAGCTCATCCGGCCGTCCTCAAGGAGCAGCTGAACGATGCGCTGGTCGAGATCCTCCACAAGGCGCAAACCTACTGCCCCGCGGACCCTCCCGCCGACACGGCCGCCGAATCCACCCCGCCGGCGTCCACGGACACCCACCCGCGCCCCCTCCCCCGGGGCCCTGCCCGACCACGAGTCACCACCGCCCGCGCGGGCCGCACCAGCACGTTCTGACCCCCCACCCCACCTCCACCCCCCACCTCCCAGGCTGCGAGCCGAAGGAGCGCGCCGGTGCCGAAAGGGTGGGCCCCTCCTGCCCGCCGGCGGGCAAGGAGGGCGAGCGACGGAGCGACGACCGTCGGCACCGGGCCTAAAGCGCTCCGGCGGCGAGCCGCCGCATATGGGGCCTGTCATGTGCCGGACGAATGTGGCGAACGACACACTCCATGCATCACCGTGCCACCCACCGCAGGATTATGAGCCCCCGTCACCGGGAAGTGCTGGTTGTGGCCCTGGCCGACCAGGCCGGCCCGATCCGAGGGGGATCACCATGTCTGCCGTTGACGAGCGCTCGCTGAGCGCGGACGACACCCACGATACGAACGACCGCGACACCTTCGCGGTCTCGTACGGCCCGACCCCGGGGACGGACCCCGGCGAGGCCGACACCTGGGAGATCATCCGGGTGCACTGCCCCGAGTGCGACCGCCCGATCGCCCTGCTGGGCGACGAGGAGCGGCTCCCGCAGCACGCGGTCCTGCCGACCGCCTGGCACCCCTTCTCCCCCGCGCTGTGCCCCGGTTCGGGCGTGCCCGCGGACGACCTGGCGGAGATCGACGCTCCGGAGGACACCGTCGCGCCCGGCCTGGAGGGGCTGCTGGCCCTGCCCGCCGCCCTGGACTGGCGCACCCAGCCCTTCTCGCACGCCGTGGCGCACAGCCCGGTGAAGGCCGCCGGCGCGCAGCCGGTGGCGCCCGCCGCCCCCGACGCGGTGCCGGCCCAGCGCACGGCCTCCCGCCCGGTGGCGGGCCGCCCCGTGCAGGCCGGCCGCCGCCCGGCGGCGCAGCTCGCCCGCCGCTGACCCGGCGGCCCCGTGGCGGACCCGTACGGTCCGGCGCCCCACCGTCGAGACGGGGCGGCCGCCGGACCGGACGGCCTCACACCCGACGTACCGTCGACCCGCCCGGCCTCAGCTGCCGGTGAGGTGGCGGCCGATCACCAGGCGCTGGATCTGGTTGGTGCCTTCGACGATCTGCAGCACCTTGGCCTCGCGCATGTACCGCTCGGCCGGGAAGTCCTGGGTGTACCCGTACCCGCCGAGCACCTGGACGGCGTCGGTGGTGACCCGCATCGCGGCGTCGGTGCAGAACAGCTTGGCCATCGCGGCCTCCTTGGAGAAGGAGAGCCCGGCGTCGCGGCGGCGGGCGGCGGCGAGGTAGAGCGAGCGGCCGGCCTCCAGCTGGGTGGCCATGTCGGCCAGCATGAACGACAGGCCCTGGAAGTCGGCGATCCGACGGCCGAACTGGCGGCGGCTGCCGGCGTAGTCGACGGCCAGGTCGAGGGCGGCCTGGCCGACGCCGATCGCGCAGGCGGCGATGCCGAGGCGCCCGGAGTCCAGGGCGGAGAGCGCGATCTGGAAGCCCTGGCCCTCGGTGCCGATCAGCCGCTCGCGGGCGACCCGCACGCCGTCGAAGTGCACCTGGGCGGTCGGCGAGGAGCGCATGCCCATCTTGTGCTCCGGCGGCGCCGCGGACAGGCCCGCGCTGCCGGCCGGGACGAGCAGGCAGCTTATGCCGCGCGGTCCGTCCTCGCCGGTGCGCACCAGGGCGCTGTAGAAGTCGGCCTGGCCGCCGTGGGTGATCCACGCCTTGGTGCCGCTGATCACGTACTGCTCGCCGTCCAGCTCGGCGCGGGTGCGCAGGGCGGCGGCGTCGGAGCCGGACTGCGGCTCGGAGAGGCAGTAGGCGCCGAGCTGGTCGCCGCCGAGCATCGCGGGCAGCCAGGCGGCGCGCTGCTCGTCGCTGCCGAAGGTGGCGAGGGCGTGGCAGGAGAGGGTGTGGACGCTGACGCCGAGGCCGACGGCCAGCCAGCCGGCCGCGAGCTCCTCCAGGACCTGCAGGTAGACCTCGTAGGGCTGGTCGCCGCCGCCGTGCTCCTCACCGTACGGGAGGGAGAGCAGACCCGCCTCGCCGAGCGTGCGGAAGACCTCGCGGGGGAAGCGGTCGGCCGCCTCGTCCCCGGCTGCGCGCGGTGCGAGCTCGCGCTGGACCAGGTCGCGGGTGAGGCTCAGGAGCTCTCGGGCCTCGTCGCTGGGGAGCTGGCGGTCCACAGGTTTCGCGGGTGCGGGGCTCATGGCGGTTGGTCGCCTCCTCGATCGGGCGCCGGGCCCAGAGGTGGCGGGCACGGCACGGGTGTGGCAGGTCGGCCCGACCGTCACCGGGTCGCGGTGAACGGTCGTTCACATGTCTGGCGATGTGAGTATGCCCGATCCGGGCCCGGCCGTCACGGCCGGCGGCCGATCACCGTCCGCACGGCCGCGAGGGCGCCCGTACAGTGATGGCCGTGACTGACGGTGCAGGTCGGGAGGGTGACTCGGGGCTGAGCGCGCTGCTGGCGGGGATCGCCGCGGCGGCGCCCTCCTGCGGGCCGGTCCGCCTGATCGGGGTGGACGGCCACGCCGGGTCCGGCAAGACCACCTTCGCCGGCCGGCTGGCCGCGGCGCTCGGTGGTGCGCCGGTGGTCCATCTGGACGACCTGGCGACGCACGCCGAGCCGTTCGGGTGGACGGAGCGGCTGCGCGCGGAGGTGCTGGAGCCGCTGGCCGCCGGCCGGGAGGCCCGGCACCGGGTGTACGACTGGACGTCGCGCCGGTTCGAGGGGACCCGGACGGTGCCGGTGGCCCCGGTGGTACTGGTGGAGGGCGTGGGCGCCGGCCGGCGGGCGGTACGGCCCTGGCTGGCCGGGCTGGTCTGGATGGAGCTGGACGCGGCGGCCGCGCGCCGGCGCGGGGAGCTCCGGGACGGCCCGGAACTGGCCGGATTCTGGGCCGGTTGGGCGCGGGCCGAGCAGGAGCATTTCGCCGCCGATCCGAGCCGTCCGTACGCCGACAGCCGGGTGGACGGAGTAACCGGACGGATCGCCTCCGGCACCCTCGGTGAGCTGCCGGACCTCCCTTGACCTGGGCCGTCGCCGGGAACTAGGTTTTCCCTCGTTGCGAGATTGTTGATCGCGCAACCACAGACACGGCATCTCCGGCTTGTTCCCCCGTGAGCCGGAGATGCCGTTCTCCTTCCCCCGTACCCCAACGAGCCGCGCGCCGTTTGGATTTGACCTGGCGCGGCACCCTTCCGGATCAGCTCCGCGCCGGTACGATTCCTGGCAGGCGCATATGCGCCCCGGGGGCTCTCTCCACCGGCGAACCATGCAGCCGGCCGAGCTCCGATGCACACCGCGGGGGGCGTGAGTGACGACGGTGGAGAGTTCCGACGGCAACAACGCGGGCGGGGGCCCCGGCAGGCTCGCCGACCGCGCCTGGCTGCGGGCGATGGACGCCTATACGGCCGGCGCGTACGCGCGCGCGGAGGAGGAGTTCCGGGCGGCGGTGCGCCTCGACCCGGGAATGGCCGACGCCTGGCTCGGGCTGCACGCCCTGCGCTGCGACACCTCCGGCGCCCTGCTGGCGATGCACCGGCACCGCAAGCGCTTCGGCGAGCAGCGCAGCCGGCACCGACGGCCGCTCAGTTCCTGGTACTGGCTGGGCTGGTGGGTCCAGCCCGTGCTGGAGGACGCCCGCGACCTGGCCCTCGCGCACGCCTCGCACTGGCTCGACGGACGCCACCTCACCGAGCTCGACACCGCCCTGACCCAGTGCCCGCCCCCCGGCGAGGACCCGTCGGTGCGCTTCCTGCACGCCTGCCGCTCCTACCTGTTGAAGGACTGGGAGCAGCTCATCCGGGACACCGACCGGCTGCTGGACGACCCGCTGCTCGGCATCGAGGCCGGCCTGTTCGGCGGGATGGCCCGGGTGCGGCTGGACATGTGCGCGCAGGCCCAGGGCCCGCTGGCGGCCTCGCTGGCCCGCTGCCGCTCCGAACAGCCGCAGCGCAAGGAGCTGCGCTACTGGCTGGCCCGGGCCTACGAGGGCGCCGGTCGCAGCGCCGCCGCCCTGCCGCTGTACCGCGCGGTGCACCGGGCCGACCCCGCGTTCATGGACACCGCCGCCCGGCTGACGGCGATCTCCGCCGAGGACGGGCTGGTGGACGCGCTGCTGGAGGGCGTCACCGGCAGCGGGCCGTCGGCGGGCGGCGGCGCGGGCACCGGCGCCGGGCGCGAGGCCGGCCCGGTGGCCGGTTTCGGCACCGACGAGGCCTACGACCCGGCGGAGGAGCTGGGGGCGGGCGAGGGCTTCGGGGCCGCGGCGGGCTACGGAGTGGACTACGAGACCCCGGAGGACCTCCCGGTGGGGTACGGCGCGGCGCCCGGGGCCGGGCGCCCGACGGAATCCGGGGCGGCCTTCACCGCGGACTACCCGGGCGAGCCGCCCGCGGACCTGCCGGCGGAGTTCCCGGCCGGATTCCGGGGCGACTTCGCGGGCGGCCTGCCGGGCGGCTTCCCGGCGGACGAGGGCTTCGGCCCGCCGGCGGGCTTCGAGGAGGCCCCGGGCGCCGGCCAGGGCGCCGGCGACGCGGCCGGGCCGCAGGCGACGGGCGGCACCAGACCGGGGGCCGAGGGCGGCGCCGGCTCCGAACCACGCCCCGGGGCGGGCGCGTTCGAGGGCCCGGCGTTCGAGGGGCCGAGCGGGTTCGACGGTCCGGGCGGCTTCGAGGGACCTGGCGGCGGCTTCGAGCGGCCGGGCGGTCTCGACGGGCCGGCGCCGCAGGGCACGGGTGCCCGTACCGGCACCGGCTCGGGCTCCGGCGCTCCGGGTGAGCCCGGTCCGGCGGCCACCCTGTTCCTCCCCGGCCGCGCCGTCGGCTCGCAGGCGGTGCCGGCCCATCGTGCCTCCCCCGGCCGCTCCGGCAGCCGGCAGGAGCTGGACGCCGCCCTGGACGCGCTGGAGCGGATGGTCGGGCTGGACCCGGTGAAGCGCCAGGTCCGGGCGCTGTCCGCACAGTTGCGGATGTCCCGGTTGCGGGCCGGCGAGGGCCTGCCGGTGCAGCCGCCGAAACGTCACTTCGTCTTCTCCGGCCCCTCCGGCACCGGCAAGACCACCGTGGCCCGGATCCTCGGCCGGGTGTTCCACTCCCTCGGACTGCTCTCCGGCAATCACCTGGTGGAGGCCCAGCGGGCCGACCTGGTCGGCGAGTTCCTCGGCCAGACCGCCGTGAAGGCGAACGAGCTGATCGACTCCGCACTCGACGGGGTGCTCTTCATCGACGAGGCCTACAGCCTCTCCAACTCCGGCTACAGCAAGGGCGACGCCTACGGCGACGAGGCCCTCCAGGTGCTGCTGAAGCGGGCCGAGGACAACCGGGACCGGCTGGTCGTGATCCTGGCCGGCTACCCGGAGGGGATGAACCGGCTGCTCGCCACCAACCCGGGCCTCAACTCCCGCTTCACCACCCGGGTGGACTTCCCCAGCTACCGGCCCGCCGAACTCACCGCGATCGGCGCCGCACTGGCCGGCCGCGACGGCGACGGCTGGGACGAGGACGCCACCGAGGAGCTCACCAGCATCTGCGGGCACGTGGTCCGCGAGGGCTGGATCGACGACCTCGGCAACGGCCGGTTCATCCGCACCCTGTACGAGAAGTCCTGCGCCTACCGCGACCTGCGGCTCTCCCTCACCGGCGGCCAGCCGAGCCGGGAGGACCTGGCCACCCTGCGGCTGCCCGACCTGGTGCAGGCCTACGGCGAGCTGATCGACGGCCGCGGCGGCCCGGCGGAGGGATAGGGCCGGGCCGGCGGCACCGGGCCGGGCTCAGCCGGCCGGTGCGGTCCGCCGGCGGAAGGCGCCCGGCGCGATGCCGCGTTCGCGTTTGAAGGCGTTGGCGAAGGCGAACTCCGAGCCGTAGCCGACCTTGGCGGCCACCACGCCGAGCGGCGCGTCCGACTCGGTCAGCAGCCGGGCCGCGACGGTCATCCGCCACCAGGTCAGGTAGCCGAGCGGCGGCCGCCCGACCAGTGCGGCGAAGCGCCGGGCGAAGGCCGCCCGGGACAGTCCCGCGCGGGCGCCGAGGGACTCGACCGTCCAGGGGTGCGCCGGGTCGCGGTGGACGGCGTGCAGCGCCGCGCCGACCGCCGGGTCCGCCAGCGCGGCGGCCCACCCGGTGGCCGGACCGTCCGCGGGCCGGTCCTCGAACCAGGCCCGCAGGACGAGCAGCAGCAGCATGTCGAGCAGGGCGGTGACCACGGTGTCGGCGCCGGGCCGGGGGCGCTCCACCTCGCCCGCCAGCAGCTCGACCGCCGCCCGCAGGTCCGGCCGGTGCCCGGGGCGGGCGGGCAGGTGGACCAGCTCGGGCAGGCCGGCGAGCAGCGGGTGGGCCCGTCCGGGGTCGAGCCGGTAGCCCCCGCAGAGCGTCACCGCGGTGGCGGGGCCGCGCAGGTCGCCGGCGGCGGCTGAGGCGAACAGCTCCGCCTCGGCGGCCGGGTCGCAGTCGGGCTCGGCCGGCACGGTGCCCGGGTCGTCCGCGAGCGTGTAGCCGTGCCCGTGCGGCAGGAACAGGACGTCACCGGCGCTCAGCGCGACCGGCGGGCCGGTCGGCGGGAGCAGGAAGCAGCCGCCCTGGAGGATCACCTGGAAGCCGGCCGAACCGCTGACCGCCGGGAACCGCTGGGCCCACGGCGAATACCAGGCGACCCGGGCCGAACGGGGCTCGCCGGTGCGCATCAGGGCGACCACGTCGCTGAGCAGGTCCACGGAGCGATACTAGCGCCGGGAGCACGATCGCGTATGAATCATGGACTCGCACGCATTGGTCGTCTCACCCGGCGCTCCTAGGCTGGATCCGACGAAAGGGGAACCACCATGTCGGAGCAGTCACCGCACCAGCCGCCGGAGCAGGGTCCGCCGGAGCAGGGCCCGCCGGAGCAGGGTCCGCGGGCGCAGCCGCCGGAGCAGGGCCGGCCCACCGTCCTGGTGACCGGCGCGACCGGCACGGTCGGGCGCCTGGTCGTGGACGGCCTGCTGGCGGCCGGCGCCGAGGTCCGCGCGCTCAGCCGGGCGCCGGAGCGGGCCGCGCTGCCCGCCGGGGTCCGGGTGCTGCGCGGGGACCTCACCGACCCGGCGAGCCTGCGGACCGCACTCGGCGGTGCGGACGCGGTGTTCCTGCTCTGGCCGTTCGCCGGCGCCGAGGGAGCCCGGGCCGTGCTGGAGGAGACGGCACGCCACGCCCGCCGGGTGGTGTACCTGTCCTCGGCCGCCGTCCGCGAGCATGAGCGGGAGGTCGAGCGGCTGGTGGAGCGCTCCGGGACCGGGTGGACGGTGCTGCGCCCGCACGCCCTCGCCGCCAACGCCCGGCGCTGGGCCGACGCCGTCCGCGCCGGCGGCGCGGTCCGGGAGGCCTTCGGCGCGGCCAGCACCGCCCCGGTGGACGAGCGGGACGTCGCGGCGGTCGCGGTCCGGGCCCTCACCGGCGACGGGCAGCTCGGCGCCGTGCTCGAACTGACCGGCCCGCGGTCGATGACCAGGTCCGAGCAGGCCGGGATCCTCGGGGAGGCGCTCGGCCGCCCGGTCCGCTGGGAGGAGGCCGGCGAGCCGGAGGCCCGGCAGCAGATGCTGGACCGGGGCTGGCCCGCGGCCGCCGCGGACGGCGTCCTCCGCGCCCTGGCCGCCTCCCTCGCCGCACCCGCGGTGGTCACCGACACCGTGCGGGAGGTCACCGGGGCGCCGGCCCGGAGCTTCCGCGACTGGGCGCGGGCGCACGCCGGCGAGTTCCGCCCCACCATGCGGGCCGCCCGGATCCACGGGTTCGGCGGCCCCGAGGTGATCCGCGTCGACACCGTCCCCCGGCCCGTGCCCGGGTCCGGAGAGGTGCTGATCCGGGTCGCCGCCACCTCCTTCAACCCGACCGAGGCGGCCCTGCGGGCCGGCCTGCTGCGCGACCTGCTGCCGGTGGCGCTGCCGTACACCCTCGGCTGGGACGTGGCCGGCACGGTGGTCGGGACGGGCCCGGGCGTCACCGGCCTCGCACCGGGCGACCGGGTGATCGGGCGGGTCGACGCGGGCGGCGGCGGCGCCGAGTACGCGCTCGCGCCGGCCTCCCTGCTGGCCGCCGCCCCGCGGACCGTGCCGCTGGCGGACGCGGCCGCGATCCCGCTGGCCGGGCTGACCGCCTGGCAGGCGGTCTTCGAGGGGGCCCGGCTCAGCGCCGGGCAGCGGGTGCTGGTGAACGGCGCGGGCGGCGGTGTGGGGGTGTTCGCCGTCCAGCTGGCCAAGCACGCCGGCGCCGAGGTGGTCGCGGTGGCGGGCCCGCACAGCGCCGCGGCGGTCGCCCGGCTCGGCGCCGACCAGGTCGTCGACCGCACCGCCGGGCCGCTCGCCGGGGCCGTCGGCCGGCCGGTGGACGTGGTGCTGAACCTCGCGCCGGTGGCGCCGGAGGCGGCGGCCGCCCTGGTACCGCTGGTGCGGCCGGGCGGCCTGCTGGTCTCGGTGGCCACCCCGGTGCCGGTGCCGCCCGGCGTGGACGCCACCGCCGTGCACCTGGTGGCCCGCAACGACGCCCGGCAGCTCGCGCGGCTCGTACGGCTGGTGGACTCCGGCGTGCTGACGGTGCCGGTCGCCGCGTCCTACCCGCTGGACGAGCTGGCGCGGGTGCACCGGGACAGCGAGGCCGGGCCGGCCAGGGGAAAGATCACGCTGGTCCCCTGACCGGCCCGGCCCGCGGCGCGGTGGCCGCCCGCCGCTACGCCGCGGCGGGGCGGTGGTCCGGGTCGTGCACCTCGCCGACCAGCTCCTCGACCACGTCCTCCAGGGCGATCAGGCCGAGGGTGCGGCCCTCGGCGTCGACCACGGCGGCCAGGTGCGAGGCGGCCCGGCGCATCGCACCGAGCGCGTCGTCCAGCGGCAGGCTGCCGCGCACCACGGTGATCGGCCGCCAGAGCCTGGCCGGCACGGGCGCGGACGGGTCCTCGACGTCCAGGATGTCCTTGAGGTGCAGGTAGCCGAGGAAGCCGTTGCCGGCTACGTCCCCGTCCACCACGGGGAAGCGCGAGAAACCGGTGCGCACGGCCAGCTGCTCGATCTCGGCAGCGGTCACCTTGGTGCCGACGGTGACCAGTTGCTCGGGCGGCAGCACCACGTCGGTGACCGGGCGGTGGCCCAGCTCCAGCGCGTCCTCCAGCCGCTCCTGGCGGTCGACGTCGAGCAGGCCGGCGTCCCGGGAGTCGAGCAGCAGGTACATCAGCTGCTCGGTGGTGAAGACCGACGCGACCTCGTCCTTGGCCTCCACCTTGAAGAGCTTCAGGATGCCGTTGGCGAAGGCGTTCAGGAAGCTGATCACGGGGGCCAGCACCCGGGCCAGCCGGTCCAGCGGCGGGCCGAGCACCAGCGCGGCCTTCTCGGGGCCGGCCAGCGCCAGGTTCTTGGGCACCATCTCGCCCATCACCATGTGCAGGAAGACCACCACGGCCAGCGCGAGCCCGTACGAGAGCGGGTGCATCAGGCCCTCGGGAACGCCCATCGCATGGAACGGGCCCTCCACCAGGTGCGCGATGGTGGGCTCGGCGAGCGCGCCGAGGCCCAGCGAGCAGACGGTGATGCCGAGCTGCGCGGCGGCCAGCATCGCGGAGACGTTGGACAGCGCGTGCAGCACGGTGCGGGCCCGCTTGTTGCCCGCCTCGGCGAGCGGTTCGATCTGGCTGCGCCGGACGGAGATGACGGCGAACTCGGCGCCGACGAAGAAGGCGTTGCCCAGCAGCAGCAGGAGTGCGGCGGCCAGTTGGAGCGCGGTCATCGGGTCTCGTCCTCGTCGTGGCGGTGCTCGGCGGTGCGCTCGACCCGGACCTTGGTCGTCCGGTGCCGGTCGACGTTCTCCACGGTCAGCCGCCAGCCGGGCAGCTCGGCCGTCTCGCCGGGCGCGGGCAGCTTGCCCAGCAGGTCGGCGACCAGTCCGGCCAGGGTCTCGTACGGGCCCTCGGGGGCGTGCAGCCCGAGGCCCTCCAGCTGGTCTATCCGGGCCCGGCCGTCGGCCGCCCAGGCGGGCAGTCCGTCGACGGGCGGCAGCGGGACCAGTTCGGGGGTGTCCTCGGGGTCGTGCTCGTCCTGGACCTCGCCGACGATCTCCTCGACGATGTCCTCGATGGTGACCACGCCGGCGGTGCCGCCGTACTCGTCCACCACGATGGCCATCGGCTGCTGGCGGCGCAGCTGGTCGAGCAGTGCCTCGGCGGGCAGCGTCTCGGGCACCAGCAGCGGCGCGGTGGCGAGGTCGGCGACCCGGACGCTGCCGCGGTGCTCGTGCGGGACGGCGAGCGCGTCCTTGAGCGTCACGGTGCCGGTGACCTCGTCCAGGCTGTCGGCGTAGACCGGGAACCGGGACAGGCCGGTGGCCCGGGTGAGGTTGAGGACGTCCGCGGCGCTGGCGTCGCGCTGGAGGGCGGCGACGTCGACCCGCGGGGTCATCACGCTCTGGGCGGTGAGTTCGCCGAGGCCGAGGGTCTTCACGAACAGCGTCGCCGACTCCTCGTCCAGGACGCCGGCCCGGGCCGAGTGGCGGGCCAGCGAGACCAGTTCGGCGGGGGTGCGGGCGTGGCCCAGCTCCTCCTGCGGTTCGACGCCCAGCGCCCGGACCGTCCGGTCGGCGGCGCCGTTCAGCAGGCTGATCAGCGGGCGGCAGACGGCGGAGAAGGCCATGTGCGGTGCGGCGACCGCGCGGGCCACCTGCATCGGGTGGGAGATCGCCCAGTTCTTCGGGACGAGTTCGCCGATCACCATCTGCAGCACGGTGGCCAGCACCATGCCGACGATCACGGCGACGCCGCGGGCGGCGGACGCCGGGACGCCGATGGCGGTCAGCGGTGGGCTGAGCAGGACGGACAGGGCCGGCTCCGCGAGCATGCCGACCACCAGCGAGGTGACGGTGATGCCGAGCTGGGCGCCGGAGAGCTGGAAGGAGAGGTGCCGCAGCCCGTGGCTGATCCGGCGGGCCTTCGGGTCCCCGGCCGCGGCGGCGCGGTCGACCGCACCGCGCTCGACCGTCACGAAGGCGAATTCGGCGGCCACGAACAGGCCGTTGGCGAGGATGAGCAGCAGGGCCGCGAACAGCAGCAGCCAGGCGGTGATCACAGTGCCGCCTGCCTTCCGAGGATCGGAAGTGGGGCGGCGTCGGTACTACCGGACGGATCGTCCATCGAGGGGAGGTGTCACTCCTCAGGTCGCGGGCGGACAGGACAGGGCTTTGCCCTGCTTTTACCAGCGTAGACGATACCCGTACGAGTATAAGGATCTTGTTCGACCCGGCGGCGTGCGCGCGATCCGCCCGACCGGTCGGGTCATCGGCCTGACCGGCGGCCCGGCGGATCGGTCCCGGCACGGGCCGGGTCGGCGGTGCGGCGGCCAGCCGGAGGTCAGACCTCGGCGGGTGCCCGGCCGTGACCCTCGACCAGGTCACGCAGGGCGCGGGCGGCGCTGACCGCCTGCTGGTGGCCGACGCCCGCCTGGATGCCGACGGCGGCCAGCGAGGTGCCGTCCGCCAGGTCGAGGCTGGCCCAGGGGTCGCCCTGGCGGAAGTTCACCCGGACGATCTCGGCCCAGGCGAGCCGGCGGCTGCGCACGAAGTTGACCACCGTGACGCCCTCGGCGTCGGCCGACACCTTGGGCCGGGCCAGCATCAGGCCGGCGCCGGCGAAGACCAGCCCGCTGACCACCATCGCCACCCGGTCGTTCAGCTGCCAGTTGGCCGGCAGCGCGACCGCGATGGCGCTGAACATGACCACCAGCAGGGCGCTGACCGGCAGCAGCACCGCGCGGGTGCGGCGCGGGAACCAGGTGACGGGAAGCTGGACGGGGGCGCTCACGGGGTCTCCAGACGGAGTGCGGGGTCTCAGAGAGAACGGGCGGGGACGCTCGCGTCCCCGCCCGTGCTTCGATCGGCCGAGCGGGTCGGGCTCAGAGCCGGCAGGCGTGGATGTTGGTCACCAGGATGGCCCGGGCGCCGATGCTCCAGAGGTCGTCCATGATCCGCTGGGCCTCCTTGCGGAGCACCATCGAGCGGACGGCCACCCAGCCCTCGGTGTGCAGCGGCGAGACGGTCGGCGACTCCAGGCCGGGGGTGAGCGCCACGGCGGCGCTGACCGACTCGGCGCGGATGTCGTAGTCCATCAGCACGTAGCGGCGGGCCACCAGGACGCCCTGCAGGCGGCGCAGGAACTGCTCGACGCGGCTGTCCTCGCCGGCGCCCTTGGGGCGGATCACCACGGCGTCCGAGACCAGGATCGGGTCGCCGAAGACCTCCAGGCCGGCGTTGCGCAGGCTGGTGCCGGTCTCCACGACGTCCGCGATCACATCGGCGACGCCCAGTTGGACGGCGGTCTCCACCGCTCCGTCGAGCTTGGTGACGGTCGCCTTCACCCCGTGGTCGGCCAGGTGCTGCTGCACCAGGCCGGTGTAGGAGGTGGCGATCCGCAGGCCCTCCAGGCCCTTCACGTTCTCGACGTCCAGGCCCTCGGGGCGGGCGAAGCGGAAGGTCGAGCCGCCGAAGCCGAGCGCGAGCACCTCCTCCGCGTTGGAGGCCGAGTCGAGCAGCAGGTCACGGCCGGTGATGCCGACGTCCAGGCGGCCGGAGCCGACGTAGACGGCGATGTCGCGCGGGCGCAGGAAGAAGAACTCGACCTCGTTGTTCGGGTCGACCAGGACGAGTTCCTTCGGGTCCTTGCGCTGGCGGTAGCCCGCCTCATGGAGCATCTCCGCCGCGGGACCCGAGAGCGAACCCTTGTTGGGGACGGCGATGCGCAGCATGAGTGGTGAATCCTTCGCTGAGGTAGCGGGTGAGGGGTGGTGCGGGTGGTACAGGTGGTGCAGGTCTCACGGGTGGTGCGGGTGGTGCGGTTGATGCTGGTCACTCGGTCGGTACAGCGGTACGGGCCGCACGCCGGCGGCCCGTACCCGGAGTTCTCGGGCCCGGTCTAGAGATGGGCGTACACGTCGTCGAGCGTCAGCCCCTTGGCGACCATCATCACCTGAAGGTGGTAGAGGAGCTGCGAGATCTCCTCCGCGGTCTCCTGGTCGGACTGGTACTCGGCGGCCATCCAGACCTCGGCGGCCTCCTCGACGACCTTCTTGCCGATCGCATGGACGCCCTGCTGGACGAGCTGCGCGGTGCGGGAGGACGAGGGGTCGCCGGTGGCGGCCTTCTGCTGGAGCTCGGTGAAGAGCTCCTCGAATGTCTTCGAAGCCATGATGGACTCACCTTACGGCTTGCGGGCATACGGACGGTAAACGGTCCCGGACCGTGGACACCGCCTTGGACGTCGTACTCCCCCCGGCCGGGTGCGCCGGAGGGAGCACGACGGTGCCCGGCCGGGGGCACCGGCCGGGCACGGGACGGCGCCGGACGGGCGCCTACCGCCAGGGCTCGGAGACCGAACGCAGCACCGCGGCGGTGGCCACGGCGGCGGTGACGGCCTCGTGGCCCTTGTCCTCGGCGGAGCCGGGCAGGCCCGCCCGGTCCAGCGCCTGCTCCTCGTTGTCGCAGGTCAGCACACCGAATCCGACCGGGACGCCGGTGTTCACGCTGACCTGGGTGAGGCCGAGGGTGGCCGCCTCGCAGACGTAGTCGAAGTGCGGGGTGCCGCCCCGGATGACCACGCCGAGGGCGACCACGGCGTCGTAACCGCGCTCGGCGAGCTGCTTGGCGGCGACCGGCAGCTCGAAGGTGCCCGGTACCCGGAGCACGGTCGGCTCCTCGATGCCGAGCTCCTTGAGGGCCCGGTGGGCGCCGTCCAGCAGCCCGTCCATCACCTGCTCGTGCCACTGGGCGGCGATCACCGCGACCCGCAGGTCGGCGCAGTTCTTCAGGGTCAGCTCGGGGGCTCCGTGGCCGCTCACGTTCGTACTTCCTGTTCGGTGGTGGTGGGTGGTGGTGCGGGGTGCTGTCAGGAGTCCTGGCCGAGCCAGGGCAGCTCGTGGCCCATCCGGTCGCGCTTGGTGCGCAGGTAGGCCAGGTTGTGCTCGCCGGGCACGGTGGGGACGGGCTCGCGGCCCTTCACCTTGAGGCCGTGCTCGGTGAGCGCGGCGATCTTGTCCGGGTTGTTGGTCAGCAGGGTCAGCGAGCGCACGCCCAGGTCGGTGAGCATCTGGGCGCCGATGCTGTAGTCCCGGCCGTCGGCGGGCAGGCCGAGGTCCAGGTTGGCGTCCACGGTGTCCCGGCCCTGCTCCTGCAGCTCGTACGCGCGCAGCTTGTGGGCCAGGCCGATGCCCCGGCCCTCGTGGCCGCGCAGGTAGAGCACGACGCCGCGGCCGGCCGCGGCGACCTTCTCCAGCGAGGCCTGCAGCTGCGGGCCGCAGTCGCAGCGCAGCGAGCCGAACACGTCCCCGGTCAGGCACTCGGAGTGGACCCGGACCAGCAGGCCCTCGCCGTCCGCCACCTTGCCGTCGGCGTCCAGGCCCCCCGCGACCAGGGCGATGTGCTCGATGCCGTCCAGGGTGCCGCGGTAGCCGACGGCCGTGAAGTCGCCGTAGGCCGTCGGCAGCGCGGTGACCGCGGCGCGGTCGACGTGCAGTTCGGTGCGGCGGCGGTAGGCGATCAGGTCCTCGATCGAGATGATCGCGAGGCCGTGCTCACGGGCGAAGGCGACCAGTTCGGGCAGCCGGGCCATGGTGCCGTCGTCGTTGACCACCTCGGCGATCGCGCCGGCCGGGGCCAGCCCGGCGAGCCGGGCCAGGTCGACGGAGGCCTCGGTGTGCCCGGGGCGCACCAGGACGCCGCCCTCCACCGCGCGCAGCGGGAAGACGTGCCCGGGGCGGGTCAGGTCGCCCGGCTCGGTGCCGGCGGAGGCCAGCAGCCGGACGGTCCGGGCCCGGTCGGCCGCCGAGATGCCGGTGTCCACGCCGTCCCGGGCGTCGACCGAGACGGCGTAGGCGGTGCCCTTGCGGTCCTCGTTGACCTGGGTCATCGGGGGCAGCTTGAGGCGGTCGAGCTCGTCGCCGGTCATCGGGACGCAGATGACGCCGGAGCTGTAGCGGATGGTGAAGGCCAGCAGCTCGGGGGTGGCGGCGGAGGCGGCGAAGACGATGTCGCCCTCGTTCTCGCGGTCCTCGTCGTCCACCACGATCACCGGGCGGCCGAGGGCGATGTCCGCGACGGCACGCTCGACGGGGTCGAGGGCGAGGTCGTCGGTGGCGGGCTGGGTGCTCATGCGGATGCTCCCTGCGGGACGGTTTCGGTGACGGGACGGGTGTCACGGGTGCGCAGCCACCAGGCGCGCAGGCCCAGCAGGACCAGCACGAAGTAGATGCTGAAGGTCAGACCGGTGAAGGCGAAGCCGCTGTTGAACGCGAGCGGGACACCGACCACGTCGACGGCGATCCAGGCGATCCAGAACTCCACCCAGCCCCTGGCCTGCGCGTACATCGCCGCGAGGGTGCCGACGAAGATGTAGGCCATCGCCCAGGGGTGGTAGACCGTCTCGGTGATGTGCAGGAAGGCCCAGGTGACGGCGGCCGTGCCGAGCGCCGTGGCGCCGACCAGCGCCGCCCGCTCGGTCCAGGTGGCGAAGCGGACCGTGATGTCACCGGTCTGCTGCCGGCCCCGGCGCCACCGGGTCCAGCCCCAGACCGCCGCGACCACGACGATCAGCTGCTTGCCGATCAGGCCGGGCACGTGGCCGGACCAGTAGGCGGCGATCAGGACGGCGCCGGAGAGCAGTTGCAGCGGCCAGGTCCAGGCCGAGCGGCGCCACCCGAAGCCGAGCGCGACCAGTCCGAACCCGTTGCCGATCATGTCGGCCCACTTCACCGGCTCACCGAGGAGGGTGAACGCCGTGCCGCTCAGCCCGTTCACGAGGCTTCCTTCGCGATGGTGTCGGGCAGGGCCCGGGAGTCGAGCAGCCGCTCGACGTACTTGGCCAGGACGTCGACCTCCAGGTTCACCGGGTCGCCGACCGCCTTGGCGCCGAGCGTGGTGAGCGCGAGGGTGGCCGGGATCAGGCTGACGGTGAAGCTGTCGCGGGCGGCCTCGACCACGGTCAGGCTGACGCCGTCCACCGTGATGGACCCCTTGTCGACCAGGTAGCGCGAGATGCTCTCCGGCAGCGAGAACCGCAGCACCTCCCAGCGGACGGTGCCGTCCGCGTCGAGGTCGCCGGGCTCGCGGCTCAACAGGGCGCCGGTGGCGTCGACATGACCCTGCACCAGGTGGCCGCCGAGCCGGGCGCCGAGCGCCATCGCCCGCTCCAGGTTGACCGGGGAGCCGGTGCGCAGCGCGCCGAGGCTGGAGCGGTGCAGCGTCTCGGCCATCACGTCGGCAGTGAACTCGCCGTTCTCGGCTGCCAGTTGCTCAGGAGTGTCGACAACGGTCAGGCAGACGCCGTTGACCGCGATGGAGTCGCCGTGGTGCGCACCCTGACAAACCACCGGGCCACGCAGGCGGATCCGCGACGAGTCGCCGATCTCCTCGATGGAGACGACCTCGCCGAGCTCTTCGATGATGCCGGTGAACACCCGGGTTCTCCTCGCGCATAGGGCGCGGACTCCGGGGCGGCATGGGGAGATGACACGGAACGGCACAGGGACGGGCGTACGCCGACGGGAGCCGCTCCGTCGGCGCCGTCGCCGGGGAGAGCTCCATCTGTGCACACCACCCGCGGTCCACCGGGGGACCACGGCACTGCTCGATCCGTCGCGCACGCCTCCCATCCGGACTTTAACCGTCGGTCCAGGAATCTCACCTGGTCAACCGCCCGCTGGCTGCGGACGGGTCGCGGACTGTAACCGCCGGTTCGGATTTTCACCGACCCCGGAGTGCGCTGAACGTCACTACTACTACTGCCGTCATTGTGCCACGACCCGCCGGGCCGCAGGGAGAGGCATTCACTGTGGGCTGTTTCACTCCCCCTCCGGGAATGCGCGGGGTAGGTGCGCCGGGCGCCCGGACCGGCTCCCGGCTCCCGGCTCCCGGCCGAGCCTAGGCGCCGCCGGTCGCTGCGCCGCCGGCGGCTGCGGGCAGCACGGCCGGGGTGGGCGGCGGCCCGGGCACCGGCACCCGGACGGCGTGCAGCCTGCCCGCGTCGGGTGCGAACCGCCCGTGCTCGTCCGGGCGGTGGGCGGTGGTGATGTACAGGGTGCGGAAGTCCTCGCCGCCGAACGCGCAACTGGTCGGGCAGGCCACGCCGATCGGCAGGACGGTGTCCAACCGCCCGTCCGGCGTGTAGCGGTGCAGGGCCGAGCCGCCCCACAGGGCCACCCACAACGCGCCCTCGGCGTCCACCGCCAGGCCGTCCGGCCAGCCGGCGTCCGCGTCCACCGCGACGAAGGGGCGGCGGTCCCGGACGCTGCCGTCGGCGAGGTCGTAGTCCAGGACGTCGATCCGCCGGGTCGGGGTGTCGATCCAGTACATCCGGCGGGCGTCCGGGCTCCAGCCCAGCCCGTTGGCGATGGTCGCCCCGGTGATCACCTCGGTCGCGACGGCGCCGTCCAGGCGCAGCAGCGCCGCGCCGCCCGGCCGCTCGTCGCCGGACATGGTGCCGACCCAGAGCCGGCCGGCCGGGTCGGCCTTGGCGTCGTTGCAGCGCTCGGCGGCGCCGAGCGGCACGGCCGCCGCCCCGGGCCCGTCCAGCTCGACCACGCGGTCGCGGAGCACGGCCGCCCAGCCGTCCGCGGTCGGCAGGATCGCCGAGGCCGGCGGCGGCAGTTGGCGGGAGCCGCCGTCGGAGTCGTGCACCACGCCGGCCGGGATGTCCACCCAACGAAGGGAGTTGCTGCGGACGTCCCAGACCGGCCCCTCGCCGAGTCCGCTGACCCGGTCGTCGACCGGCACGGGGGCGGGGATGCCTGCGGGGTTGCTCATCGGGTGTCGACCTCCGGGGGGACGGCGCGGGCGTCGCCGTCGGCGGCGGGCGCCGTTCGCGTCCGGGACGCCGGGCCCGGCCGGGACGGCCAGCACCTCGGCGGTCCCCCGGGCATGTGGAGGCCGCCGAGCGGGTGGGCGGCGGGGATCCGGGCCCGTTCGGCGCCATCCTGCCAGTGATGGGCCGCGCGGTCGACAGCCGAGTCGACCGCCGAGGGGCCGGGGCCCGGGCCCGGGCGGTGGGAAGCACCGGGGGTTGGGCGGCGCCCGGGCCTGCGGGTTCGGGGCGGCCGGCCCGCGGCCGACCCGCCGCCGGGCCGGGCCCCGCCGGGTCAGGGCCTGAGCAGCACCACCTCCTGACCGTGCCGGCGCTGCTGCTCGGCGTCCCAGTCGCCGGTGCAGTAGACGGAGATCCGGGCGATCATGCCGTCCTCGACGTCCGCCCGCATCAGCTCCCGGCAGTACCAGGACTGCCCGTCCTGCTCCCAGCGCTCCTCCAGCTCGATCACGAACCCCGCCGGGGTCGGGTCGACCCGGCGGCGCGGGACGACGCCGGGGGCGGGGTGTCCGGCCCGGCGCAGAGCGACCAGGCCCGGCAGGCCCTCGGACTGCAGCCGCCACTGCGGCACCGTGAGGTCGCAGAAGACATCGGGCCGGAAGAGGCCCGCCGGCGGACTGCCGGTCTCCAGGAAGGTGACCAGCAGGTCCGCCAGGGCCTCCCGGCCCCGGGGACCGCTCGTGCGGCCCCCGGCGGCCGGCACGGTCGGTGCGGCGGATGCGGCGGGTGCGGTCGGTGCGGCGGGTGCGGCCGACGCGGCCGACGCGGCGGCCGGTGCCATGGCTCGGGTCATCGCGCTCAGCTCCCGACGTGCGCGCCGCTCGCCTTCACGGCGTCCAGGTTGCGCCCGACCACCGCCATGGTCCGCTCCAGCGCCTCGGTCGGGCTGAACTCGATCAGCTCGGTGCCGGCGAAGAGCAGCGGCAGATGGCCCGGGGCGGCGTGGTAGGCGTCGCCGGCCCGGAAGACCTCGTCGTGGTCCGGGTAGCGGTAGACCACCCTTCCGGTCACCACCAGGCCGAAGTGCGGGCTCTGGCAGCGGTCCTGCGGCAGGCCGGCGAACAGCGGGGCCGGGTCCAGGTCGGCCTTGTGGGTCTCGAACCCGACGGTGTAGCCGTCCAGTTCGGCGTAGCGGCCTTCGATCACCGGCTCGTCCACGGCGAGCGCCGCTTCGGCCTTCGAGATGCGGGGCATGGTGGGCCTCCTCGTTCCGTTCCGGTCCCCTCCACCCAACAGGCGTGAGGTCCGGATGCACGATGTGAGGCGGGGCCCGGCACATGGTCCCGTGGCGGTGGCGCGACGCCCCCGGGCGCGCCGCGGACCGTACCGTCACAGGTGCCAGTCCACCGGCGACTCGGGTTCGTAGACGCAGAGTGTGCCGGTGCGGACGGCGTTGGCCAGGTGCCGGCCCAGCGGCGGGTGGGCCCGGCCGATCCGGTCGAGCGCGGCACGGATCCGGGCGGTCACGGTGGTCCTGGCCCGCTCGGCGGTGGAGCCCGTCCGGCGCGGCCGGCCGCCGAGTCCGTACGCGGCGGACAGCTGGCCGACCAGGGCCTGCCGCTCGGCGGCGATCCGGGCCGAGCGGTCGGCGTCCCCGTCCCGGTCTGCCCCGGCCTCCTCCTGCTCCAGCTCCCGGAGCCGGGTCCGGTAGGCCTGTCGCGCCGTGGCGTCGATCAACTCCCCGGTGTCGCCGGGCGGGTGGAGCCCGTCCGGGTTCGCGCCGGCGGTACCGGCCGTGCCGCGTCCCGGGCCGGCCGCCGCGCCGACGAGGTCGAGGGCCGGTACGGGCCGGCCGGGGCGGGCCAGCAGGACGGCCAGGTCACGCAGGCCCTTGCTGTCGGCCAGGGTGACCTGCCGGCCGGCGAAGCGCAGCTCCCAGCCCTCCCCCGCCCGCCGGAAGACGCTCCGGCCATCCAGCTGCGTGCGGGTGCCCGCCTCCTGGGCGATCCTGGCGGCCGGCCCGGTCGCGCCGACGGCCCGGGCGGCGGCCAGCGCGGCGGTGAAGTGCCGCTCGGCCAGGGCCGGCTCGCCGAGGGCGGCGGCCAGCAGCCCGAGGTGGCGGTGGACCGGCCCGCGCACGGCGGCGCCGATGCCCTCCACCGCGAACAGGCCGGCGTACGGCGCCAGCCAGTCGTACAGCTGGCGGGCCGGCTCCGCCAACTCCCCTGCGGGGCCGGTCAGGCCGAGGACCTCCGCCGCCTGGGCCAGCATCGGCAGCCATTCGCTGTCCCTGGGGGCGGCCGGGAGCAGCGGGGCGACCGCCGCCAGCCGCCGCCGGGCCTCGGCCGGCTCGCCGAGCTGGGCCGCGATCAGGGCCTTGGTCACCCGGGGCCAGAGGCCGAGCGAGACGTCCAGCAGCGAGAGCTGCTCGGCGAGCGCCCGGATGCCCGCCCGGTCGTCGGTCTCGGCGAACAGGCACCAGCGCTGGGTGGCGGCGAGCAGCTCGGCGTTGTCGCTGCCGGCCCGCCGGCCGAGCGCGGTGACCCGGTCGAGGGCGGTGCGGACGTCGTCGAACCGGCCCTCCAGCAGCGCGCGCATGCCCTGCCAGAGCGGGACGTACCAGGCGTGCAGCGGCTGGCCAAGCGCGGTCGCGGTCACCTCGAAGGCCCGCACCTCCTGCTCCACCTCGGCGACCCGGCCGAGTTCCAGCAGCGCGACCACCCGCAGCCGCCGGCCCAGGAGTTCGGCGGGCGGGTCGGGCAGCCGGCGGGCCAGCCGGACGATCTCCGCGGACCGGTCGAGGCGTTCGGCGCAGTACGCCGGACCGGACCGGGCGTCGCAGAGCGCGGCCAGCGCGTAGGCCAGCGCCTGGTCGTCATGGCCGGCCCGGGCCGTGCGGACCGCCTCCTCGGCGAGGGCGGTCCGGTCCTGCTCCGGCTCGACCAGGGTGGCCGCGACCGAGAGCCGGGCGGCGACGGCGGCCAGCAGGTCGGCGCGCTCCGGGGGCAGCGCGGCCCTGGCCTCGCCCAGCAGGTCGAGCTGGGTGCGGTCCAGCAGGGCCACCTCGAACCCGGCCGGCCCGGCGCCGAGCCCGAGGGCCGCCCTGGCCAGCAGGTCCGGCCGGGCGCTGCGGCGGGCCAGCGCGGCGGCCCGCAGGAAGTCCGCCCGGGCCCCGGCCCGCTCCCCCGTGGCAGTCCGGGCCGTGCCCAGCTCGATCAGCAGCTCGGCCGGCGACGTGGCGGGCTCGGCGGCGGGCACAGCGGCGGTGGGCCGGGCGACGGGAGGCTGGGCTGCATCCGGCACGGCAGCGGGTCGGGCGGCCGCCGAGCCTTGGGCGGGAGCGGGAACCGGAGCCGAAGCGGGAGCGGGAGCGGGAGCGGGAACCGGAGCGGGAGCGCGGGCCGGGCCGGCGGACGCGTCGGGACCGGCGCCCGGGTCCGGCGGCCCGGCATCGGGCTCGCCGGCGGAGGCCAGGGCCAGCACGGCGGCCTCGTACCAGCGCACCGCGTCCTCGTACGCCAGCAGTCCGTACGCGCGCGCCCCCGCCCGGCGGGCGAATTCAGCCGCGCGCCGGGAGTGCTCCGGGCCGGCCAGCAGGAGCTGGTGGGCGACCTCGGCTGGGCCCACGTCCCGCCCCCGGGCGGCGAGTCCGGCCAGGACGTCCGCCGCCCGGTGGTGCCACCCGGCCTGCTCCCGGACGGACAAGGCGTCGTGGACGGCCTCCTGCGTCAGCTGGTGCCGGAAGGCTCCGCGGCCCGGCTCGGCCAGGGTGAGCAGCCCGGCGTCCACCGCCTGCCCGAGCACCGGACGCAGCTCCGCCAGCAGCACCCCGGCGACCTCGGCGAGCACCTCAAGGTCGAAGCCGGCGCCCAGCGCGGAAGCCGCACCCAGGACTCGCGCGCACTCCGGGGCGAGCGCCGCCACCCGGGCCTGCACGGCGGCCCGGACGGACACCGGCACCGGAGCGCCGCCCGGCCGCCGGAGCAGCTCGGTGACGAAGAAGGCGTCCCCACCGGTACGGGCGAGGAGCTCGCGCACCGCCGCCGGATCCGGCGGGCCGCCGGTCGCGGCCCGGGCCAGCGCGTGGACCTCCGCCTCGGCGAGCGGCCCGACCGGCAGGCAGCGGGCGGTGCGCAGCAGCGCCGCGAGCGCCGCCGTCCGGCCCCGCCAGGCCGTGTCGTCGTCCCGGGCGGTGGCCAGCAGCAGGACCGGGGCCGTACGGACCGCCGCCGCCAGCTCCAGCAGGAGCGTGACGGAGGAGGCGTCGGCCTCGTGCAGATCGTCGACGACCAGCAGCAGCGGACCGGCGGCCGCACCCTCCCGGACCAACGCGGCCAGGTCACCGGCCAGCCGGAGCCGCGCGGCCGCCGGGCCGGCGGCGGGGTCGGGGCCGGGGGCCGACTCGGGGACGGGGTCGGAGGCGGGGCCGGGCTCGGGGCGGGGCTCGGGACGGGGGGTCCGGGCGGTCACCGGAAGGGCCGGGCCCGCGACGTCCGGCACCTTGAGGACGGGAGCCTCGGCGGAAGGCGGGTCGGCCGGGCCGTGCCCGGCGATCAGCGCCCGCAGGCCGGGCGAGCGCCGGACCAGGCGGCCGCAGGCTGCACCGGCCGCCAGCTCACGGGCCACTTGCGACCAGGGGCGCAGCGCGCTGCCGGCCTCGCCGGGCGGGCACCAGACCCAGACCACCCGGAAGCCCTCGGCGGCCAGCACCGCCTCCTCCGCGAGGCGGGTCTTGCCCGCCCCGGCCGCGCCGGTCAGCGCGACCAGGCCGCCGCGGCCGGACCGGGTGTCGGCGAGCGCGTCGCCGATCTCGGCCAGCAGGTCGGCACGTCCGACGAAGGGGAGCCCAGGCATCGGCAGTCCTCCCGTCCCCGCTTCGAGCGTAGCCAGCCCGGGCCCGTCGCGCGGCCGGGCTCCGTGGGGGGCGGCGGCACCGGTGAGGCCAGTGAGGCTGTCGGGACCGGTGAGGCCGGTGAGCGGGCGGGCCCGGCGGCGGTCCGGCGGACGAGCCGGGCGGACGGGCAGGGCGGATGGACAAGGCGGATGGACAAGGCGGACGGGCAGGGCGGGTCACCCGGTCGCCAGCGGCCGGTAGTGGGTCACCTCGGGCGGGTGCACCAGGTAGCGCAGCTCGCCCTCGGCCCACACCGGCCGGATCCGCCACATCGGCCCCGCGTACCCGCGCAGGGCCGCCTCGTCCCGCCAACGGGTCACCACCAGCACCCGGTGGCCGTCGTCGGTCATCGACCGCAGCACCTCCCCGCCCAGACACCCGTCCGCCTCGGCCAGCCCCGGGAGCACCTCGGAGACCAGCAGTGCGCAGAACGCGTCCACGTGCCCCGCCAAGACCTGCGCGGCCCAGATCCGGACGATCACGGCTACCTCCTCCCACGGCCCGCGCCACCGTGGCCGCCCCTCGTCGGGGGACGAACCGGCCGGCTCGCGGACCCGCCGGGTATGTCACCCATTGTCCGCCCGGCGGGGCCCTTGCCGGGACGGGTGGCTTCGTCCAGCCGGTCGCACGCCGGCCGTCGGCCGCGCGGCCCCCGGACGGGCACGAGGCCGGTACGAGGCCGGTCGGAAGCCGTCACAGGGCCGGCGCCAGGCCGGTACCAGGCCGGTACGGGGCCAGTACGGGGCCGCTGTCCGGCAGCGGGCCGACCGCCGGGGGGCAAGGCCGGCGGTGACCGGCGGCGCGGCCTGCCGGGGCGGGGCCGTCCGACGGGTTTCACTGGTCCGATGGACTGCGTCTTCTGCGCGATCGTGGCCGGCGGGCTGCCCGCCCACCGGGTGCTGGACGACGAGGTGGCGGTGGCCTTCCTCGACCAGCGCCCGCTCTTCCCCGGGCACGTCCTGGTGGTGCCGCGGCAGCACCTGCGGACCGTCACCGACCTGCCCGTGGCCGATGTCGGGCCGTTCTTCGCGCGGGTGCAACTGGTCACCGCCGCGGTGGAGCGCGGGATGGCGGCGGCCGGCAGCTTCGTGGCGGCCAACAACCGGATCAGCCAGTCGGTGCCGCACCTGCACGTGCACGTGGTGCCCCGGAACCCGAAGGACGGGCTGCGCGGCTTCTTCTGGCCGCGCTCGCGCTACCCCGACGAGGCGACGGCCGCCGAGGTGGCCGCCCGGCTGCGGGCCGCCCTCGACTGAGCCCCGGCCGGGCGGGCCGGCCCGGCCGGAGAGGGCGCGCGGGGCTCAGGCCGGCGTACCCAGTTGGGTGGTGAAGCTGAAGCGGTCGCCGCGGTAGAGCGAGCGGACCCGCTCCACCGGCCGGCCGTCCTCGTCCCGGGTCAACCGGTGCAGCAGCAGCATCGGCAGCGCGGGCGGGGTGCCGATCAGCAGGGCCTCGCGCGGGGTGGCGAGGACGGTCTCGATCCGCTCGTCCGCGCCGCCGAAGCCGATGCCGAGCTTCTCCCCCAGGTAGGCGTAGAGCGAGGCCCCCGGGTCGAACTCGCGGTCCAGCGCGGGCACCCGGGCGACCGCGAGGTAGGTGCTCTCCAGGCCGACCCGCTCGCCGTCCGCGAGCAGCACGCGCTCCAGGTGCCAGACCGGGTCGCCGGGCTTCAGGCCCAACTGCCCGGCCAGCACGGCGTCGGCGGCGAAGGTCTCCAGGCCGATCAGGTTCCGGCCGGGGACGCGGCCCTGTCGCCGGACCCCCTCGGTGTAGCTGGCCAGCGACAGCGGCTGCTCCAGCTTCGGGCCCGCCACCACGGTGCTCCGGCCCCGCCGGCGCACCCGGCCCTGGATCAGCAGTTCGCGCAGCGCCTGCCGCAGGGTGTCCCGGGAGACCGCGAAGCGGGTCGCCAGGTCGCGCTCGGTGGGCAGCACCCCGCCCTCGCCGAGTTCGTCGAGCAGAGCGTCCAACTCGCCTTTGACCGCGTAGTACTTGGGCACCCGGCCGTGGTCCGGGATGCCCGACCTGATCGGCGCACCGGGGCCGGGGTAGTCGTTCACCCCGCCATCCTCGCAGATCCCGGTGGCCGCCCGGGTGCACGAACGGGCCGTGGCCCGGTTGCGACGGCGGCCGGTGCGGGGGCGGCGGCACGGCGGCCCCGCGCCGGTACCCGCGGACGGGCGCCCCGGCAGGGTCTCGTGGAGGTTTGCGGGAGATTTGGTCCATACCTATTGACAGGTATAGACCACTACTGTTGAGTCCCCATCAGTTCCGCCCCGGCCCGCACCCCGGTCGGGGCCCGGCCTCCCCACGGCCGGCCCCCCGCGGGACCGTCCTGTCCTCCAACTCGTGCGGCCCCCACCGCACCGAGGGGTGATGAAATGTCGATCCACAAGCGCGTGATGGCCATCCTGGCCGCCGTCGCGACAGCGATAGCGCTCGCCGTGCTCCTCCCCGCCTCCGCCTCGGCGGCAGGCTGTGCGACGCCCTGGAACTCGGCCACGGTCTACACCGCCGCCAGCGGCCAGGTCTCGTACAACTCGCACAACTGGTCCGCGAAGTGGTGGACCCAGAACGAGACCCCGGGCGGCTCCTCCGGCGTCTGGGCCGACCAGGGCAGCTGCTCCGGCGGCGGTGGCGGGACCACCCCGACCCCGACGTCCGGCACCGGCTGCACGTACCCGGCCTGGGTCGCCGGCCAGACGTACCTGACCGGCGCGATCGTCAAGTACACCAACGGCCAGTACTACCAGGCCACGCACGACAACCCCGGCTACGACCCGGTGATCAGCACCTGGTACTGGTCGCCGTACACCTGCACCGGCGGCGGGACGTCCCCGAGCCCGACGCAGACCGCCAACCCGGGCGGATTCCCGGTCAGCGAGGCTCAGTTCAACCAGATGTTCCCGAGCCGCAACCCCTTCTACACCTACGCCGGTCTGACCGCCGCGCTGAGCGCCTACCCCGGCTTCGCCGGCACCGGCAGCGACACCGTCCGCAAGCAGGAGGCCGCGGCCTTCCTCGCGAACGTCAGCCACGAGACCGGCGGGCTGGTCTACGTGGTCGAGCAGAACACCGCCAACTACCCGCACTACTGCGACACTTCGCAGTCGTACGGTTGCCCGGCCGGACAGTCCGCGTACTACGGTCGCGGCCCGATCCAGCTGAGCTGGAACTTCAACTACAAGGCCGCCGGCGACGCCCTGGGCATCGACCTGCTGCACAACCCGAACCTCGTGCAGACCGACGCCTCGGTCGCCTGGAAGACCGGCCTCTGGTACTGGAACACCCAGAACGGCCCGGGCACCATGACCGCGCACAACGCCATGGTCAACGGCTACGGCTTCGGTGAGACCATCCGCAGCATCAACGGCAGCCTGGAGTGCAACGGCGGCAACCCCGCCCAGGTCCAGAGCCGGATCAACTCGTACCAGAGCTTCGTCCAGATCCTCGGCACCACCGCCGGCAGCAACCTGAGCTGCTGACACCGGTCCTTGACGGACGGGGAGGGCGTGGCCTGCGGGCCGCGCCCTCCTCCGCGTTCCGGCACGCCCGGACGGCACCGACCCGCCGGATCGGCCACGGGTCGGCCGTACACGTCGTACGGTGGTCGGAGCGGGCCCGGGGGCACGGGACGCGGCGGCGCGGGTGGCGGGGAGGTCCGGTCATGCTCGGTGGAACGGTCGCGGTGGTCGGCGGAAGCATCGCGGGCTGCGCGTTCGCGGCGGCGGCCGCCCGGGGCGGCGCCCGGCGGGTGGTCGTCCTGGAGCGCTCCTACGGCGAACTGACGGACCGCGGGGTCGGCCTCTGCGTGCACGACGACCGGTACGCCGAACTCGCGGCGGCCGGCCACCTGGACGACGGCATCGCCTGGCACCGGCTCACCCGGCGGCACTGGCTGGCCGCCGACGGCTCCCCGCTCGGCCGGCTGCTCTGGGACCAGCCCTTCCCCTTCCGCTCCTACCACTGGGGCCTGCTCTGGCGCGGCCTGCGCGAACGGACCCCGGCCACCGTGGAGCACCGCCTCGGCGACCCGGTGGCGGGCGTCCGCAACACCTCCGCGGCGGCGGACGGAACCCCGGGCGCCGTCGTCCGGCTGGTCTCCGGCGGGGAGGAGCGCTTCGACCTGGTGGTCGGCGCGGACGGGTACCGCTCGGTGGTGCGCACGGCCGTCTGCCCCGAGGCCCGGCCCGGATACGCCGGGTACGTCTGCTGGCGCGGCAGCTTCCCCGCCGAACGACTGGCGGCACTGGACCACCTGGCCGGCCCCGCCGACCTGGCCTGGCCGGCCGAGCACGCCGCCACGGTCTGCTTTCCCGGCGGCCAGTGCGTGCTCTACCGGATCCCCGGCCAGGAGCCCGGCCGGCCGATGGTCAACTGGGTCTTCTACGCCCCGCCGCCCGCCGCCGGCCTGCGGCTGGAGGACCCGACCAGCATCCCGCCGGGCGCCGCCACCGAGGAGCTGACCGCGCATGTCGCGCTGCTCGCCGAGCGGCACCTCCCGCCCTACTGGGCCTCCCTGATCGCCCTCACCCCGCCCGAGCGGACCTTCCTGCAGCCGATCTACGACCTCGACACCCCGCGCCGCACCTCGGGCCGCCTGCTGCTGGCCGGTGACGCCGCCACCGTGGTGCGCCCGCACAACACCAGCGGCGCCGCCAAGGCCGTTCAGGACGCCGTCGCCTTCGAGGACGCCTGGCGGCGGTCCGCCTCGTGGGAGGACCTGCTCGCCACCTACGAGCGCGAGCGCGGCGAGGCAGGGCGCGCGCTGGTCACGCTCGGCCGCCGCCTCGGCCGGGCCCAGGTCGAGCAGGCACCCGACTGGACGACGATGGACCCCGCACGCACGGCCGCCTGGTGGGACGAGCAACTGGCGGGCACGGCCGGCTTCGGCGGACACGCGTTCCGGAGCCCGGTGGTACCGGTGGCCGGGCCGCCGGCCTCCTGAGCCCGGCCGCCTGCTGCAGCCTGCGGGGTAGAGGCCGCAGACGGCTCCCCTGCCGGCCGGGCGCTGCCCCTCGGGCCGGGCCGGCAGTCCCGTACTCCGGGCGGGCGCACGGGCCCCGGAGGACCGGAGCACCGGACACCTGCTTCCCCGAGCAAGGACGGGCCCGGAGGCTCCCGGCCCGTACTCCGGCCGGGTGGCGGGCGGTGGCCGCCGGGTGCGTCGCGGCGCACCGGCCGGGCGGGTGGGAAAGCATCGCGACTGCACCCTTGCGGGTCCAGCGCCGCCCCGGGGCCGAGGGCCGGGCCGAGGGCCGACCGAGGGCCCGGCCCCGCCGGCGCTCCCCGCCCGTCGAGATCCGGAGAGGCCACTGATGACGACCGTCGTGTACCGCGTCGACGCACCCCCGAGCGGCATCGAGAAGACCGGGAACGGCTCGAACCCGACCGACGAGCAGATGGCCGAGGAGACGAAGACCCGGCAGGCCTTCGTCGACGCCGTCTCACCCCACCTCTCGGCCCTGCTGGAACGGCCCGCCCAGCGCTCCGGGAACGTCAGCGCGATCGAGCTGATCGGCGGCAACAGCTGGTCCGAGCTGAGCCACTACGTCCTGCTGGTGACGGTCGACACCGGCGACCCCGGGATCGCCTTCGACTCCTTCGTCCCGCCCGGCACGCTGGTCGAGGCGATCGGCTCCTACGGCCCGGTCGCACAGTGGCCGGACGGGGACGGGAGCTGAGCGAACACCGGGCGGCTGCGCGGCTGTCGCGAGTCCGCACGCTCGGCTGGGTGCTGCCCGGCTGCCGCGAGGGCTGCACGGCTCGGCGGGGAGCTGCGCGGCCGGTGGGCGATTCCGGGGAATGGACCGACCGGTCGGTTCACTGGCGGCGAGGCGGGCTTAATAGACCGACCGGTCTACTGATAAGCGAGACGGATCCGCCGGACCGACCGGTCGGTCCATTGGCACCCCGGGCGAGCCCGCTGGATCGTGCCCGGCAAGGTCACGGTGCAGCAGCCCTCACTCCGAAGTGGCGTCCACGTGTGTGCGAGGGTCTGCACGTGGCCAACCAGGATCGCGGCTTGATCCGCGAGCTCGTACTCGCGGACGGAATGAGCCCGGCAGACTCGGCTCTCGTTCATCGAGAAGCACTTCGCACGCTGCGCTCCGGCATCGACGCGGCCCACCTCGACGCCCATGACGGGGTGACGAGTAGCGGGCTTGTCGCACCTGGTGGCGGTTGCACAGGCTGCTTCAGGCGGGCGAAGTGTCGTTCGACCACGAGACGGACCCGTGGATGCCCCCGCCAGCGGCGGGGAGCCGGCCGCGCAGGGCCCGCGCTGTCGGGGGTCGGCGGCCTGACCCCGGCCTCGGGGACCATCGCAACGGTCTCCGAAGCCGCAGCAGGCGCCCAATGACCCTGCTGCGATACGCCTTGTCACCAGGACCCGATCCGGCACCGCGCACGGGCGCCCCACGACAGTGGGCGAGACGCGGATGCCGCGAAGGACCTGGCCGAACACGGTGGCCGGCGTCGCCAACGGTGCCGGGCGTGAGCACGCGCGAGCGGGATGGGCGAAGCGCCCGTAGGTAGCCGTCCCCCATCGGCCACCTGCTGATGATCGGGGGATGGACCACCACGCCAATCGTCACGCGGCGAAAGGGGCTCGATCTGCTCCCACGTCACATCCATCACCTCGTCCTCTGCCTGCCACGTGATCAGCTTCGGACAGGCCCTGGACCGACCGGTCTACCGATACACGGGACAGGATCCGCTGGACCGACCGGTCTACCGAAACGCCACAGACCCACCGGACACCCACTGGACCGACCGGTCTACCGAATCTGCACGAGCCTCTACTGGACCGACCGGTCTACTGATGCCCGACCGAGCCCCGCAGGCCCCGGCGCCGACACGGGCAAGATGACCGGCGAGCCTCGCGGACCCGGTCAGGGACAGGCGGCTAGAGCGGACCCACCAGCAGCAACACCCACCGCCGAAGGCATCGCACTCGTGGGCGCGGCCCCGTCCGGCCGCACAAGGAAGCCGACGGAATGCACCAGCCCGAGAGGCATCACCCCGGCGACCCGAGCACTCCCGACCATGGCGGCACCCGAGCCCCGGACCGAGGACGCCTGAGCCTCCGTCGGGGATGCCCTGGCCCCCACGGCCGCACCTGCCCCTTCGACACCCGCCACGCCACCGACGCACCACCAGCACCAGCACCAGCACCACCAGCACCACCACCACCGCACATCAGCACCTCGCCGCCGTCACCCCACCCCCACCACCCCACCACCACCGCCCTGCGACTGCACAGCCACCGAGCCCACCAGGCAAAGCAGTTCGCCCACCGACGACCTGGCGGGATGTCGTGAGATCTCCGTCACATCCCGTGACCCACAGTTTCAACCGCTCAACTGTCGGTACCGCGCTGACCTGCGACGACTCGGGCTGAGATGACACCACATCAGAGAAGCCGACGGGGGAAATGCAGAGTTGATCTTGTTTGTCCACCTATTTCTACGGTTGACTCTCGCGGGTGTCTGCGGCGGGATCGGGGGTTACCGTCCTCCTGCGAGATCCACGAAGGCCTGAAAGTGCGTTGGCACTTGAGGCCTGACGAGATTGTGAGCACCGTTGCGTAAAAGGATGACGGAGCGCCGGCGCCCCGGCGGGGCGTTGAGCGGCCCGGCCGACGAGGGCACCGCGCGTACCGGGTCGGCTCAGGCCGGCGCACCGATGCCCGGCCGCTTCCCACGCCCCCTCGCCTGTTGTCTGGCGGTGCTCTCGCTCTCCGGCTGCGGAGCGGTGACGGACGGCTCCGCCGTGCCCGCGCTCTGGGGCGCCGGCGCGGCCGTGGTCCTCGCCGGCGGCAGCGCGTACGTCGCCCGCCGGGCGACCGCCCGTCCGCTGCTGCGCGCCCGGGACCAGGCCGAGCGGAACCTGGACGCCCTGATGCAGGAGCGGCACGGCCTGACCGCCGAGCGGGAGACCCAGGACCGCCGGCTGCACGCCTACGCCGGCGAGCGGCAGCAGTTGCTCCACGAGCGTGAGCAGCTGCTCCGCACCCTGGACGAGCTGACCCGGCAGTCGGAGGAGACCGCCGAGCGGCAGGCCGGGACCGACGCCCTGGTCACCGAACTCTCGGCCGAGCGGGACGTCCTGACGGCGGCCCGCGACGCGCTCGTGCTGGAGCGGGACGCGCTGGCCAAGGAGCGCGACGAGCTGGAGGGCAGCGTCGACTCCACCTTCGTGAACCTCGCGATGCGCACCCTGACCCTGGTCGAGCGCCAGCTGGTGCTGATCGAGGCACTGGAGGGGCGCGAGGCCGACCCGGCCCAGCTGGAGAGCCTGTTCCGGCTCGACCACCTCGCCACCCGGATGCGCCGCAACAGCGAGAACATGCTGCTGCTGGCCGGCCTGGAGAACAGCCACCGGAGCCGCAAGACGGTCACCCTGCTGGACGTGGCCCGGGCCGCCGTCTCCGAGATCGAGCGGTACGAGCGGGTCAAGCTCGGCTTCCTGGCCTCCATCCGGCTCAGCGGCGCGGTGGCCGACGACACCAGCCACCTTGTCGCCGAACTGCTGGAGAACGCCACCGCCTTCTCGCCCCCGCAGGACCAGGTCGAGGTCGGCGGCTGGCTGCTCGACAACGGCGAGCTGATGATCTCCGTGGTGGACCGCGGCATCGGCCTGCCCGGCGAGCGGCTGCGCGCCCTCAACGAGCAGCTCTCCGAGCCGTCCGAGCCCGGCAGCGACCGCCGTGACGCCTTGCTGGCCGGCGCCCTGACCGGGCGGAGCATGGGCCTGTTCGTGGTCGCCCGGCTCGCCCGCCGGCACGGCATCCGGGTCCAGCTGCGGGAGAACGCCCAGGGCGGCGGCATCACCGCCATGGTGATGCTCCCCCGGGAGGCCCTCCAGCAGGACGCCGTCACCAACACCGACCTGGACGACCAGCGCCGCGCGGAGCGGACCGTCAGCTCGGCGGCCGAGAGCGCCCGCATCCAGGCCGAGGCCCTGGCGGCCGCGCAGGCCCGCCCGGCGGTCCCGGCGCCCCGCCCCGAGGCCGTGGTCCCGGGCGGGGAGCCGCCCGTCCTGCCGCGCCGCAAGCCCGCGAATCAGACGCCCCCGACCGCCCCCGCCCCGGCCGCAACGGCCCCGGCGGCGGCAGCCCCGGCAGCCCCGGCAGCGGCAGCCGATGCAGCGGCGGCCGGGCACGGCCCGCAGGACGTCGCGACGACCCCACCGGCCGCCGTGGAACAGCCCGCCGAACAGCCTGCCGAACAGCCCGTGGCGCAGCCCGTGGAACAGCCCCCGGCCGACCCCTCCTCCCCCGTCCGGCCCGACGAGCAGGCCGCCCGGCACGGCCGGGCGGACGAGCGGATACCCGAGCAGCCCCGGGACGGCGCCCGCGCCCCCGAACGCGGGACGCTGCCGGACGACGCCCCCGTCACCTCGCTCGGTCTGCCGCGCCGGATCCCTCGCGGCAACGGCCTGCCCGGTACCGGGGAGACCCCCACCTCCGGCCTGCGCCGCCTGGCGGTCGAGGAGAGCACGCCGGCCCGGACCGCGCCTCCGGCGGCCGACGGCGGCCGGCCCGCGGCGGGGCAGCAGCCTGTCACCGGGCAGCCCGTCGCCGAGCAGCACGCCCCCGCCCGGTCGGGCGTCTCCCCCGAGGAGCTCCGTCGCAGACTGGGCGTCTTCCAGGGCGGACTGCGCCGGGCCGCCCGGGACTCGGCCCTAGCCGCCCCTGCCGCCGCCCACCCGGAGCAGGCGCCCACCACGCCACCCACCGGGGACCGACCCACCGAGCACCGGCCCGACGGGGAACGGCCCACCGGCGACCGGCCCGACGAGAACCCACCCACCGGCGACCGGCCCGACGAGGACCGGATCACCGAGAACCGGCCCACCACCACCGGGCCCAGCACGGCCGCGCCCACCACCACCGGGCCCACCACCCCGCCCACCACAGCCCCGCCCACCACAATCCGGCCGGCCGTCCCGCCGCTCACCGACCCGTCGGCAGCGCCGGCGGCGGAGCGCCCGCAGGACCCGGCCGCCGAGGGGGACAACCGATGAACTATTCCGGACACCTGGTACAGGCGGGCGACGGTACGCCCGGTCCCGCCGCGGTCAGCCAGGCCGCCAGCAGCGTGCGGTGGCTGCTCAACGACTTCCTCGGCTCGGTCGCGGGCGTGGTCGACGCCGTGGTGGTCTCCTCGGACGGCCTGCTGCTCGCCGACTCGCGGGACGGCTCCCGCTCCGAGCAACTGGCCGCGATCGTCTCGGCGCTGACCAGCCTGGCGGCCGGCGCGGCCGGCTCGCTGGCCCGCGGCGCCGTGAAACAGACCATGGTGACGATGGACCAGGGACATCTCGTGGTGATGGCGATCAGCGACGGCTCCTGCCTCGGTGTGTACGCCTCCCTCGAATGCGATCTGGGCGTGGTCGCCTACCAGATGGCGCTGCTCGTGGAGCGCGCCGGACATGCGCTGACGCCGCAGGTGCGCAGCGAACTCCACCGGGCGATGGCCGTCCGATGAGGTCTAGGGAGGTGGGAAGCATGGCCGGCAGCGACAACGGCGGTACGTACGGGGCAGAGCAGGGCCACGCTCTGCGCGCACAACGGACCACGACGGCCCGGCCGGGCCAGGGGCGTTCGTCCCGGGTGCGGCCGTACACCATCACCCGGGGCAGGACGCGGTTCACCCGCGTGCTGCTGGTGGAAACGCTGGTGTCGGCGCTCAACCGGCCGACCGACCCGGCGGACCGGGCGCTGCCCGAGCTGGCGGCGATCTGCGAGCTGTGCCGGGGTCAGATGCGCTCGGTCGCGGAGATCTCGGCCCTGCTGCGGATCCCGTTGGGGGTCGTCAAGGTGCTGGTCAGCGATCTCGCCGACCAGGGCCGGATCAGGGTGCACGGCACGGACTCGGCGGGGGCCCCGGGCGGGGCGGGCGAGGCGCACGGCACGTCGAAGCGTGATCTGCTGGAGAAGGTGCTGGGTGGACTTCGCAAGCTCTGAGGCCGCAAGGGAGCGGCCCTCAGTCGTACCAACTGCCCCGGCAGTACCGGGCGCACCGGGTGCGCCCGACCGGGCGGACCTGCCCCCGGGCGTCCCGCTGATCGCGGGCACGGCCACCTCCACCAAGATCGTGGTGGCGGGCGGCTTCGGCGTGGGCAAGACCACCTTCGTCGGCTCGGTCTCCGAGATACCCCCGCTGACCACCGAGGCGGTGATGACCGAGGCCAGCGTCGGGCTCGACGACACCGGTGCCGTCCCGGGCAAGGCCACCACCACGGTGGCGATGGACTTCGGCCGGATCAGCCTGGAGTCCGACCTGGTGCTCTACCTCTTCGGCACGCCGGGGCAGGGCCGGTTCTGGTTCATGTGGGACGACCTGGTCCGCGGCGCCGTCGGCGCGGTGATCCTGGCGGACACCCGCCGGCCGGCCGACTGCTTCCCCGCGCTGGACTACTTCGAGGGCACCGGACTGCCGTTCGTCGTGGCGGTCAACCAGTTCGACGGGGCCCCGGTCTACTCGACCGAGGCCGTCCGGGACTCCCTCGCCCTGCCGGAGCACATCCCGCTGCTGCTCTGCGACGCGCGGGAGCGGGCGTCCTCGGTCGAGGTGCTGACCGCCCTGGTCGTGCACGCGCTGGCCCAGGAGTCGGCGCAGGCCGGGCGCCTCTGACCGGCCGGGCCGCTCCGGCACGGCGGCACCTCCGGCACCTCCCGGGCCGGCCGGGCCCCGGCCGGTCCGGTCCGGGGGCGGGCATGACCACCACTCGCAATCGAGAAAGCAGACAGCGATGCGCAGAATACTGATCGTCGGAGCCGGCCAGGCCGGGCTCCAGCTGGCGCTGGGGCTCCAGTCCAACGGCTACGACGTCACCGTGATGACCAATCGCACGGCGGACGAGATCCGCGACGGCCGGGTGATGTCCACCCAGTGCATGTTCGACACCGCGCTCCAGCACGAGCGGGACCTCGGCATCAACTTCTGGGAGCAGGAGGCCCCGCGGATCGAGGGCCTCGGCGTCTCGGTGACCGGCCCCGAGTCGGCCCGGGTGATCGACTGGGTGGGCCGGCTGAACGGCTACGCGCAGTCCGTGGACCAGCGGATCAAGATGTCGGGCTGGCTGGAGACCTTCGCCGAGCGCGGCGGCCAGGTCGTGGTGCACGGCGTCGCCGTCTCCGACCTGGACTACTTCGCCCGGACGTACGACCTGGTGCTGGTCGCGGCCGGCAAGGGCGAGCTGGTCTCGATGTTCGGCCGGGACGCCTCGCGCTCCCCCTACGACACTCCGCAGCGGGCGCTGGCCGTCAGCTACGTGCACGGCCTCGGGCCGCGCCCGGAGCACGACTTCAAGGCGGTGCGCTGCAACCTGGTGCCCGGCGTCGGCGAGCTGTTCATCATGCCGACCCTGACCACCTCGGGCCCCGGTGACATCCTGTTCTGGGAGGGCGTCCCCGGCGGTCCGCTGGACGTCTTCGGCGACGTCAAGGACCCGGCCGAGCACCTGCGGCTCACCCTGGACCTGATGAAGACCTTCACCCCGTGGGAGTACGACCGCACCCGGGCCGGCGTCGAACTCACCGACGCGGGCGGCACGCTGGCCGGCCGGTACGCCCCGGTGGTCCGCAACCCGGTCGGCGAGCTGCCGGGGGGCGGCCTGGTGCTGGGCGTGGCCGACGTGGTGGTCGCCAACGACCCGATCACCGGCCAGGGTTCGAACAACGCGGCGAAGTGTGCGGCGGTCTACCTGGAGGCCATCCTGGAGCACGGGGACAAGGCCTTCGACCGCGACTTCATGCAGGCCGCCTTCGACCGCTACTGGGACGCCGCGCAGCACGTCACCAAGTGGACGAACGCGATGCTCGCCCCGCCGCCGGAGCACGTGCTGAACCTGATCGGCGCGGCCGGCCAGCTGCCGCCGGTGGCGGACCGCTTCGCCAACGGGTTCGACAACGCGGCCGACTTCGAGCACTGGTTCTACGAGCCGGAGAAGGCCGCCGCGTACCTCGGCTCGGTGGCCCCGCAGGGCTGACGGCCCGCCGTACCGGCACCCCGTCGTGGCCCCGGCCCCCGCCCGTGCGCGGGGGCCGGGACCACGACTGTGTCCCGGTCCTGTCCCGTCGTAGGTGCGTGGAGCCGAGGGATTCCGGGACGACTTCACCAGGGACCGCTCCGCCCCCGGCCCGGCCAGGCGGGTAGCCGCCCAGGCGGGTTCCCGCCTTCCGGAGTCGATGCCCTGAGCACTCGTCAGCCTGTACATCATGTGCATGACCCCGATACGACGACGGGTCCCCCTGCTGGCCGGCGCCACCGCGCTGCTGCTCGGCACCGGGATCCTGCTGCCTCCGTCCTCCGCGTACGCCGCGCCGGGTGCCACCGCGCCCACCGCCGCCGCGCCGTCCAGCACCTACGACCTCACCCTGGTCACGGGTGACGTCGTGCACTACACCGACGGCCCCGGCGACCAGGACACGGTGACCGTGGACCGCCCCGAGGGCGCCAGGGGCGGGGTGCACGTCCAGCAGTCCGGCGGCGACATCCACGTACTGCCGGACGAGGCTCAGCCGTTGCTCGCCGCCGGCAAGCTGGACCAGCGGCTGTTCGACATCACCGCGCTGGTGCGGATGGGCTACGACGACGCGCGCTCCGGCGGGATGCCGCTGATCGCCACGTACGGCAAGGCGGCCCTGGCCGCCCGCTCGCTGCCGGCCGCGCCGGCCGGCAGCACCGTGGTGCGGCAGTTGCCGAGCATCGGCGGCGCGGCACTGAAGGCCCCGGCCAAGGAGGCCAGGGCGTTCTGGAACGACCTGACGCCGCAGCCCGCCGCCCGGTCGCTGAACGAGTCCAAGGGCATCGAGAAGCTCTGGCTGGACGGCCGGGTGGAGGCGAGCCTCAAGGAGTCGGTGCCGCAGGTGAACGCGCCGCAGGCGTGGGCGGCCGGCTTCGACGGCACGGGCCGCAAGGTGGCCGTGCTGGACACCGGCGTCGACGGCACCCACCCGGACGTCAAGGACCGGATCGCCGGCGAGCAGAGCTTCGTCCCCGGGCAGGCGGTGACCGACGGGAACGGCCACGGCACCCACGTCGCCTCCACCGTCGCGGGCAGCGGCGCGGCCTCGGCCGGCGCCTACAAGGGGGTCGCGCCCGGTGCGAGCCTGCTGATCGGCAAGGTGCTCTCGGACGAGGGGTCCGGGCAGGACTCCTGGATCATCGCGGGGATGGAGTGGGCCAAGGCGCAGGGCGCCGATGTGGTCAGCATGAGCCTCGGCTCCGCGATTCCCGACGACGGCACCGACCCGATGGCGCAGGCCGTGAACGCGCTGTCGGCGGACGGCGGTCCGCTGTACGTGATCGCGGCCGGCAACGCGTACGGCGCCGGCACGATCGGCTCCCCCGGTTCGGCGTCCGCCGCGCTGACCGTCGCGGCCGTCGACAAGCAGGACGGCCGGGCCGACTTCTCCAGCATGGGCCCGCTGAGCGGCTCGTACGGGCTGAAGCCGGACCTCTCCGCGCCCGGGGTGGACATCACCGCCGCCCGCTCCCAGGCGCTGGCCTCGGGCAGCGGCATGTACCAGACCATGTCCGGCACCTCGATGGCCACGCCGCACGTGGCGGGCGCGGCCGCGATCCTCAAGCAGCGTCACCCGGAGTGGTCCGGGCAGCAGCTCAAGGAGGCTCTGATGAGTTCCTCGAAGGTGCTGGCCGGCTTCACCCCGTACGAGCAGGGCACCGGCCGGCTGGACGTGCTCGCGGCGGTCAACTCGACGGTGGAGGCGACCGGTTCGGTGGAGGCCGCGGTCTACCACTGGCCGACCGCCGGCGCCGCCCCGGCCACCCGGACGGTCACCTACCGCAACACGGGCGCGGCCGCCGTCACCCTCGGCCTGGCGACCGACACCGCCGACACCGCCTACTCCCTCTCGGCGAGGACGGTCACCGTGCCGGCCGGCGGCACCGCGGACGTCACGCTCACCCTGGACCCGGCGGGCGTCCCGAACGACACCACCTTCTCCGGGCAGGTGATCGCCACCGACCCGGCCTCCGGCGCGGTCCTCGCGCACACCGGCTTCGCGCTCCAGAAGGAGCGCGAACTCTACGACTACACGGTGAAGTTGACCGGACGGGACGGCAAGCCGGCGGCCGGCGTCGTGGTGCTCGCCGAGAAGGGCGACCCGAACCTGTCGCCGATCGCCGTGGACGGGCAGCGCACCCTGCGCCTGCCGCCCGGCACCTACGCCACCTGGGCGGCGCTGGACGTCGGCGGCGAGCGGCCCGACTCGCTCGGCCTGGCCGTCCTGATCGACCCCGAGACCGTGCTCACCGGGCCGGCCACCGTCTCGCTGGACGCGAGCAAGGCCCGCAGGGTCAGCGCCGCGGTACCCCAGCGGGCCGAACAGCGCCAGCTGCGTTGGGACTTCGCCCGCACCTTCGGCAACGGCAACGTGCTGCGCGACGCCTACGTGATGCCGCCCGCCTACGACACCCTGTACGCGAGCCCGACCGAGAAGGTCACCGACGGCAGCTTCAGCTACCTGACCCGCTGGCGCCTCGGCGAGCCCGCCGTGGACCTGCGCACGGACGGCAAGGGCGGCCAGGGCCGGTCGGCCGGCCAGGACGACCCCGCGGAGCAGCAGGACGGCCGGGGCCACGGCTCCCAGGGCCCCGAGGCCACCGCGCAGGCCGGTGCCACCGTCACCGACGGCTCGGCCGAACTGCGCGCGGTCTACGCCGGGCAGGGCGCGGCGGCCGACTACGCGGGCCTGGACGTGCGCGGCAAGGCGGTCGTCGTCCGGCGCACCGACACCGTCCCGCCCGCCCAGCGCGCGGCCAACGCCCTTGCGGCGGGGGCGAAGCTGCTCGTCGTCGTCAACGAGGGCCCCGGCCGGCTGATGGAGTACTACGCCGACGACCAGGGCACCGCGACCCCGCTCACCGTGGTCTCGGTGATGCGCGACGCCGGCGCCGCGCTGATCACCGCCGCCCAGCGCGGCCGGTTCGACCTGGACGTCACCCAGCGCAAGGACACCCGCTACCTGTACGACCTGCTCGACCAGCACGACGGCACGATCCCGGACCGCGCGCTCGCCTACACCCCGGACCCGAAGCGCGACCTCGCCAAGGTGGAGGCCACCTACAACGGGTTCCGCACGGTGCCCGGCGGCGGCTACCGCTACGACATCCCGGCCTGGGGCCCGGGCATCGGCTTCGCGGAGAAGGAGACCTACCCGAGCACCCGTACCGAGTGGGTCTCCGAGCAGCACGGCAGCGCCTTCTGGTACGAGGACCACGCGGTCTACAGCCCGGGCTACGAAACCGAGTTGGCCGAGATGCGGGGCGGCAGGGACACCTACCGCCCCGGGCGGACCTACCGCACCGACTGGTTCGGCGGCATCCAGCGCCCGCGCCTGGGCACCGGCTACTGGGGGCCCACCCGCAGCATCTACGACGACATCCAGTTCAACGTCAGCATGTGGACGGACAACGGCGCCGGCCACTCCGGCTCGATGCCCGACGACGAGTACGACACCACCTCCTACGCCCTCTACCGGGGCGACACCCTGGTGAAGTCCGGTGCCGGGCGGGCGGGTTACGGCTGGGAGCAGCCGGCCGAGGAGCAGCCGTACCGGTTGGTCCTGGACTCCCGCCGGGACGCCGGGGTGTGGAAGACCTCGACCAGGACGCACACCGAGTGGGGCTTCCGCTCCGGCCGGATCCCGCAGGACGGGCCGTTCCAGCAGGACATCAGGCTGCTGCAGCTCGACTACGCCGTGGCGACGGACACCGCCGGTGACGTCAAGGCCGGCGGCTCCACCCGGATCGGGCTCTCCGCCGCCACCCAGGAGTGGCTGGACGGCGTGACCAAGGCCTCCTCGGCGACCCTGTCGGTCTCCTTCGACGACGGTGCGACCTGGAGCGCCGCCAAGCTCAAGCGTGACGGCGCGGGCGCCTGGTCGGCCGACGTCAAGCTGCCGAGGACGCCGGGCGGGTTCGTCTCGCTGCGGGCCACCGCCTCGGACGGCAAGGGCGGCTCGGTGAGCCAGGAGATCATCCGGGCGTTCGGCCTGCGCTGACCGCCCGCCGCCGGCACCGGGGGGACGCCGCCCGGTGAACAGGACCGGTGAACAGGACCGGTGAAGAGGCCGGGTGAACACAGCAGGTGAACAGGCCGGGCCGGACCGCGCGATGCGGTCCGGCCCGGCTTCGCCGTACGCACCCATGCCCTGGGTGCGCCCGGCCGGCGGCCCGGCCCCGTCCCTTGAGCCGCGGGGCCGCCGAGTCTGCGGGAGTCGTCCCGGCCCGCCTCAGCCGGCCACGGCGGCGGGCTCGGTGGCGGATCCGGATGCGGAACCGGCGGTGGATGCGGATGCGGATCCGGATGCGGAACCGGCGGTGGATGCGGATCCGGCGGCGGTCCGCCCGGGGGCGCTCCCGGCCTTGGGGGCCGCGCCGCCGCCGCGCAGCGGGGTCTCCTTGACGAAGAGGATCGCGATCAGGGCGACCAGCGCGATCGGCGCGGCGATCAGGAAGACACCGCCGGTGGCGTGCCCGTAGGCGCCCTCGACCACGTGCGCGATGGGTGCGGGCAGGGTACGGACGTCCGGCAGCGAGCCGTCGCCGCCGGCCGAGGTCACACCGATCCCGGCCAGGCCCTCGGCGGTGTAGGTCTTCACGTGGGCGGCGAGCACCGCGCCGAGCGCGGAGACGCCGATGGTGCCGCCGAGCGTCCGGAAGAACGCCACCACCGAGCTGGCCGCGCCCAGTTCGTGCATCGGCACGGTGTTCTGGACGGCCAGGACGAGGTTCTGCATGGTCATCCCGAGGCCGCAGCCGACCAGGAACATGTAGCCGGAGAGCAGCACCAGGGAGGTGTCCACCCGGACGGTCGCCATCAACGCGAACCCGGTGGTCAGCAGGATGCCGCCGGTGACCAGGTAGCGCTTCCAGCGGCCGGAGGAGGTGATCAGCCGGCCGACGATCGTCGAGGAGAGGGTCAGACCGAGGATCATCGGCAGCGACATCAGGCCCGACATCGTCGGCGACTTGCCGCGGCTGATCTGGAAGTACTGGCTGAGGAAGACCGTCGCCCCGAACATCGCCGTGCCGACGGCGAGGCTGGCGACCACCGACAGGCTCACCGTGCGGTTGCGGAACAGGTGCATCGGGATGATCGGCTCGGCGGTGCGCAGCTCCACCAGGACGAAGAGCCCCGCCAGCAGCAGGGCGCCGGCGACCATCACGGCGGTCTGCCAGGAGCCCCAGGCGAAGCTGTCACCGGCCAGCGAGACCCAGACCAGCAGCAGGCTGACCGCCGCGCTGACCAGCACGGCACCCGGGTAGTCCACCTTCACCCTGCGCCGGACCACCGGCAGCTTGAGGGTGCGCTGGAGCACGATCAGGGCGAGCACCGCGAACGGGACGCCGACGTAGAAGCACCAGCGCCAGCCGAGCCAGGAGGTGTCCACCACGACGCCGCCGAGCAGCGGGCCGCCGATGGTGCCGACCGCCATCACCGCGCCGAGGTAGCCGTTGTACTTGCCCCGCTCGCGCGGCGGGATCATGGTCGCCAGGATGACCTGGGCCAGCGCGGTGAGACCGCCGGCCCCGAGGCCCTGCACCACCCGGCAGGCGATCAGCATCCCGGTGTTCTGCGAGAGCCCCGCCAGGGCGGAGCCCGCGATGTAGACCAGCAGCGAGATCTGGATCAGCAGCTTCTTGCTGGTCAGGTCGGCGAGCTTGCCCCAGATCGGGGTGGAGACGGTGGTGGCCAGCAGGGTCGAGGTGACCACCCAGGTGTACGCGGACTGGCTGCCGTGCAGGTCGGAGACGATCCGCGGCAGGGCGTTGGAGACGACGGTGCTGGACAGGATCGCCACGAACAGGCCGAGCAGGAGGCCGGAGAGGGCCTCCATGATCTGCCGGTGCGTCATCGGCGCCCCCGCCTCCGCGGTCCCGGTCACGCCCGAGGGCGACCCGTTGGTTTGCTGGTGCGACACGTCATGACTCCTTGGTCCCGTCACGGTCGGGCGGGTGCTGCGGTTTCGGCGGGCGGCGCGGTTACGGCGGGTACGGCGGGCGGTGCGGGTACGGCGGGCGGTGCGGGCGGTGGGAACCCGTGCGCCAGGTCCCGGTGGAGGCGGTCGAGGAGTCCGGCGAGGGCCCGGAGGTCCGCGCGGTCCCACGCCTCGGTGGAGCACGCCAGCCGGCGGGTGCTCTCCAGGCGGGCCCGGGCGAGCAGGTCGAGGCCGGCCTCGGTGGGGCTGACCAGGCAGGACCGGCCGTCGGCGGGGTTGGGGCGGCGGGTGGCGAGGCCGTCCTGTTCGAGGTGGGCCAACTGGCGGCTGACCGCCGACATGTCGACCTGGAGATGTTCGGCGAGCTCCACCACCCGCAGCTCGCCGTGCCGGCTGAGCACCGCGAGCATCGCCGTCCTCGCTCTGGCCTGGGCCGGCTGGTGCCGGCGCAGCTCCATGACGGCACCGAGGCTGTCCAGGACGGAGGCGAGCACCTGCTCGTCGCGCATCGGACCGCCTCCTTTTGGTTGCCTCAGGCAACCATAGTCCTTAGTTGCCCCAGGCAACCAAACCTGGGGGCAGTGTTCTGCCTCACAGTCGAAGGAGGACCGGACGGCCACCCTGGGCGATGCCATTCCGATCTTGCATATTCATGCGCGAAACTGCTATCAAATGAGCACTACGAATCACACGCTGTGCCGAGCCTTCCAGGAGCGCCCCATGTCGAGCCCGACGCCCTCCCCCGTCTCCCGCACGGCGGTCGAGATCGACACCCAGCCGGACTGCTGGCGCCGCGCCGCGGCCCTCGTCCCGGCCGCCGCCGAAGCCCTGCCGCGCCGGGGCGAGCGGGTGGCCGTCGTCGGCTGCGGTACCTCCTGGTTCATGGCCCAGGCGTACGCGGCACTCCGCGAGCAGGGCGGGCACGGCCTGACCGACGCCTTCGCCGCCTCGGAGTTCCCGCACGGGCGGAGCTACGACCGGGTGGTCGCCCTCACCCGCTCCGGCACCACCACCGAGGTGCTCGACCTGCTCGCGCGGCTCGACCCCTCGATCCCCTCCACCGCCCTCACCGCCGACCCGGCCACCCCGGTGATGAAGCTGGCCGGCGCCACCGTGGTGCTCGACTTCGCCGACGAGGAGTCGGTCGTCCAGACCCGCTTCGCCACCACCGCCCTCGCCCTGCTCCGCGCCCACCTGGAGAGCGAGGACGCGCTGCCCGCCGGCGTCGGCGGCATCGCATCGGCCGCGCGGGACGCCGAGCGCGCCCTGGCGGAGGAGCTCCCCGCCGGTACCGTGACGGCCGGCCAGATCTCCTTCCTCGGCGCCGGCTGGACGTACGGCCTGGCACAGGAGGCCGCGCTGAAGATGCGCGAGGCCGCCGGCTCCTGGACCGAGTCCTACCCCGCGATGGAGTACCGGCACGGCCCGATCGCGATCACCGGCCCCGGCCGCGCGGTCTGGATGCTCGGCACCCTGCCGGCCGGCCTCGCGGACGACATCGCCCGGGTCGGCGGCCTGCTGGTCGCCGGGTCCGGACCGGAGGACGTCGCGCTGGACCCGATGGCCGACCTGGTCCGGGTGCACCGGCTCGCCGTCGCCGCCGCCGAGGCGGCCGGCCGCAACCCCGACCGCCCGCTCAACCTGACCCGCTCGGTGGTCCTCGGCGGCCAGCCCGGCTGAGCCTGCCGGGCCCCGACTGCGGGCCGGGCCGGGGCACACCCATGCCGATCCGACGTCGGGGTGGTGCACCGGCCCCGGGCCGGACCCGCGCGGCCCGCCCGAACCCTGTCGACGCGGGCCGGACCGGGGTCAGCGGTGCGCCACCGGGCGGAGGGCGTCCCCGTCCCGGCGGACCAGGACGGCCGTCGGCGCGCCGGCACCGGCGGCCCCCGCGATCACGGCCCGCCGGCCCCGACCGGCAGGGCGATCTCGTCGAAGCGAGCTGGACGCTGATGTCACCGAGCCCCCGGCAGAAACCTGCCGGGGGCTCCTCGGCGCGGGAGAGCCCGGGAGGGCACGGGACTCCTCCGACACCCCTCCCCCGGCCACAGCAGGCGTGACCGGGACCGGACGTGACCAGGACCGACCGGAGCCGGGCCCGACGCACCACCGCGAGCGCCCGGCAGGCATGGACCGCCGGGCATGGACCGCCGGGCATGGACCGCCGGGCGTGAACCCCCGAACGTGGACCGGCGGGCCTGATCCGCCGGACGGATCAGGCCCGAACGCCGGCCGGCACGCCGCCCGAGCGGACGGCCTCCACCAGGGCGGACAGCTCGGGCACCTCGGCGGCCTCCGCCAAGGCCTCGCGCAGCGCGGTGTCGTTGGTGGGGCGGGCCTCGGCGAGCAGGGCCCGGCCGCTGTCGCTCACCTCGGTGTAGATGCCGCGCCGGTCGGTGGGGCAGAGGTAGCGGGAGAGCAGCCCGCGGTCCTCCAGGCGGGTCACCAGCCGGGTGGTGGCGCTCTGGCTGAGCACGACGGCGTCCGCCACCTGCTTCATCTGCAGGTGCCCGCCGGGGCCGTCGTGCTGCCGGCCGAGCACGTCGAGCAGTGAGAACTCCCTGGCGCTGAGGCCGTGTTCGGCCTGCAGGGCCTTCTCCACCCGGGCCTCGATCCGGCCGTGCAGCAGCGACAGCGCGCACCAGCCCTGGGCGAGGGCGGTGAGTGCGGGGTCCGTGGCGGTCATGTCCGGCTTCCTCCTCCGTGCGGCTCTTCCCCCCGGTCGGCGCGGCTGCTCCCGCGGGTGTCCGCGCGGCTGCGCGCCCGACGAGGTCCGAGCGGTGCGCTCCCCAGGATAGGACACCCGCACAATAGCCCGCGCTTGCAATTATCCCGCGCCTGCAATTATTGTTGGCGCTCGTAAGGCACGGAAGCAAACATCTGGAAGGTGCACCCCATGCCTCTCGCACTACTCGCCCTGGCGATCGGGGCCTTCGGTATCGGGACCACCGAATTCGTGATCATGGGCCTGCTGCCCCAGGTCGCCGGTGACTTCGGCGTCTCCATCCCCACCGCCGGCTGGCTGGTCACCGGTTACGCGCTCGGCGTGCTGATCGGCGCCCCGCTGATGACCGCCCTCGGCACCCGGGTGTCCCGCAAGCGGATGCTGATGCTGCTGATGGGCCTGTTCATCGCCGGCAACCTGCTCTCCGCCGTGGCCCCCGTCTTCGGGGTGATGATCGCCGGGCGGCTGGTCGCCTCGCTCGCCCACGGCGCCTTCTTCGGCATCGGCGCCGTCGTCGCGGCCGACCTGGTCGCCCCCGCCAAGAAGGCCGGCGCGATCGCCCTGATGTTCACCGGCCTCACCGTCGCCAACGTGGTCGGCGTCCCGCTCGGCACCTGGATCGGCCAGGCCGCCGGCTGGCGCACCACCTTCTTCGTGGTGGCCGCGCTCGGCGTGGTCGGCCTGGCCGGCATCGCCCGGCTGGTGCCCGAGATCCCCCGGCCCGAGGGGGTGCGCCTGCGCCACGAGCTGGCCGCCTTCCGCAACGTGCAGGTCCTGCTCGCGATGGGGATGACCGTGCTCGGCTTCGGCGGGGTCTTCGCCGCCATCACCTACATCTCGCCGATGATGACCGAGGTGGCCGGCTTCGCCGACTCCTCCGTCACCTGGCTGCTGGTCCTGTTCGGCCTCGGCATGGTCGGCGGCAACCTGCTCGGCGGCAAGCTCGCCGACCGCGCCCTGATGCCGCTGCTGTACGTCACGCTGGGTTCGCTCGCCCTGGTGCTGGCCCTGTTCACGGTCACCGCCCACAACCGGTTCGCGGCCGCGGTCACCATCACGCTGATCGGCGCGCTCGGCTTCGCCGCCGTCCCCCCGCTGCAGAAGCGGGTGCTCGACCAGGCCGCCGGCGCCCCCACGCTGGCCTCCGCCGTCAACATCGGCGCCTTCAACCTGGGCAACGCGCTGGCCGCCCTGATCGGCGGCATGGTGATCTCGGCCGGCTTCGGCTGGACGGCCCCCAACTGGGTCGGCGCCGCGCTGGCCGCCTCCGCCCTGCTGCTGGCCCTGGTCTCCGGCGCCCTGGAGCGCCGTGGCACCGCCCACCCGGTGGCCGACCACCGCGACCGCACCGCCACCGGGGCCGCACCCGCACTGCACCACTGAGCCGCCCGGCCGTCCGCCCCGCAGCCCACCCCAGCCACCCGCCCCGCCCCGCCCCGCCCGCACACCACCCCGTAGCCACCCGTCCCGGGCGCACGGCACCCCGTCCGTACGCCCATCACACCCGCACGCCGACCACGCGTCCACGCAAGGAACACGAACACCATGAGCACCGCAGCCACCGTCACCCCGCTGACCACCCAGGACGCCGAGGCGCTCGTCGCCGCCGCCCGTACCGCCGCCGAGTCGGCCGGGGTCACGGTCAGCATCACCGTCCTCGACGCCGGCGGCCACCTGCTGGCCTTCCGGCGTGACGACCGGGCCGTCCTGATCTCCGGCGAGACCAGCACCCGCAAGGCCTGGACCGCCCTCCAGCTCGACGCCCCGACCGCCGACCTGGTCGACGCCGTCCAGCCCGGCGGGCTCTTCCACACCCTGCCCACCGCCCTCGACCGGCCGCTGCTCTTCATCGCCGGCGGCGTCCCGCTGCACCGCGACGGCCGGCTGATCGGCGCCCTCGGCGTCGGCGGCGGCGCCCCCGCGCAGGACCACGCCTTCGCCACGACGGCGGCCGCCGCCGTCCTGGACGCGGCATCGGCGCAGCGGGCCTGACGCCCCGTACGACCCTGCCCCCTCGTCCGTCCACCGGGCGAGGGGGCACCGTCGTGCCCGTGGGACGCCCGGGGGAGCCTGCCCGAACCGCGGACCGGGGGTAATCCCCACCCCCCGGACGCCAGTGGCCTCCATGGCCCGTGCGGCCCGTCCTTCCTACCGTTGATCTTGTCAACGACCAGCGGAGAGAGGCACACCATGGCACCCCGGCACGAGCGCCCGAGCACCCCGGCGCCGTACACCCCGCACCCCGCGGTGGAACTGCGGTCGGTGCGGCGCAGCTACGGCCGCGGCGACCGCGCCGTGCACGCCCTGCGCGGCATCGACCTGGCCCTGGCCCGTGGGAGTTTCACCGCCGTGATGGGCCCCTCCGGCTCCGGCAAGAGCACCTTCCTGCAGTGCGCGGCCGGGCTGGACCGGCCCACCTCCGGCGAGGTGCTGCTCGGCGGCGAGGAGATCACCCGGCTCAGCGAGAACCGGCTGACGCAGCTGCGCCGCAGCCGGATCGGCTTCGTCTTCCAGTCCTTCAACCTGCTGCCCTCGCTCACCGTCCAGCAGAACGTGCTGCTCCCGCAGCGCCTCGCCGGTGAGCGCCAGGACCGCGGACGGGCCCGGCAGTTGCTCGCCCAGGTCGGCCTGGCCGAGCAGGCCGGCCGGCGGCCCGGCCAGCTCTCCGGCGGCCAGCAGCAGCGGGTGGCGATCGCCCGGGCGCTGATCACCGGCCCCGAGGTGCTCTTCGCCGACGAGCCGACCGGCGCCCTGGACACCCGCACCGCCGCCGAGGTGCTCACCCTGCTGCGGCAGGCCGTGGACACCATGGGCGCGACGGTGGTGATGGTCACCCACGACCCGCTCGCCGCCTCGCACGCCGACCGGGTGCTGTTCCTGGCCGACGGCGCGCTCGCCGACGAGATCGTCCGCCCCGACCCGCAGCGCGTCGCCGAGCGGATGATCACCCTCACCGCCCGGTCCGCCGGCCGGCGCGCGGAGGCGGCGGCATGACGAACGGCCTCGCCCGCGCCTCGGTGCGCTTCCGGCCCGCCTCCTTCGTCGGCAGCCTGGTCGCGCTGCTGCTCGGCGCCGCGGTCATCACCGCCTGCGGCACCCTGCTGCAGACCGGTCTCACCGCCCACCTGCCACCCGTACGCCACGCCGGTACGCCGGTGGTGGTCGCCGCCGACCAGCAGGCCCGTGTCACCGTCGACCGGGGCGAGGACCGCGAGACCGTCAGCACCGCGTTGCCGGAACGCGCCCGGGTGGAGACCGCGCTCGCCGCGGAGATCGCCGCCCGGCTTGGTGTGGCCGCCGCCGTCCCGGACATCGCCTTCCCCCTCCAGGAGGTGCGCACCGGGCGCCCCGGCCCGGACGCCGCGCTGCCGCCGCTCACCGGCCGGGGGTACGCGGCCACCGCGATCACCGGCGGGGGCGCGGCCGTCCTCACCGAGGGCCGGGCGCCCGGCGCCGGTGAGATCGCCCTGGACGCCGCCACGGCGCGGGCCGCCCGCCTGGCACCCGGGGACCGGCTCACCCTCGCCGCACCGGGTGGCAGCGGCGGCTACCGGATCTCCGGGCTCACCGCCGAAGGGGCCGGCGCAGCCAGTGCCTGGTTCGCGGACGCCGCGGCCGGGGAGCTCTCCGGCCACCCGGGCCGGGCCGACGCCATCGCCGTCCGGCCGCGCGAGGGGGTCGACACCGGGACGCTGGCCGAGCAGGTCCGGCAGGCCGTCGGTGACCGCGCGCGGGTGCTCACCGGCGACGACCGCGCCGAGGTCGAGCAGCCCGGGCTGCTCCAGGCCCGGGAGCTGCTGAGCGGCCTGGGCGGCTCGTTCGGCGGCATCGCCGCGATGACCGCCGTCTTCGTGGTGCTGGGCACCGTCGCCCTGGCCACCGGCCAGCGGGCCCGCGAGTTCGCGCTGCTCCGTGCGATCGGCGCCACCCCGCGGCAGATCCGCCGGACCATCGCCGCCGAGGCGGTGCTGCTCGCCCCCGTCGCCGCCGCCCTCGGCATCCTGCCCGGACTCGCCCTGGCCCGCTGGTGGTTCGGGCAGCTGGTGGAGCGCGGCGCGGTGCCGCGCGGGGTCCGGCTGGACGTCGGCCCGCTGCCGATGGCGGCGGCCGTGCTGATCAGCCTGCTGTCGGCGCTCACCGCCGGGTACGTGGCCGCCCGCCGGCCCTCGAAGCTCAGGCCGAGCCAGGCGCTCGGCGAGGCGGCGGTGGAGCCGTCCCGGCCCGGGGTCGTCCGGACCGGCCTGGGCCTGCTCACCCTGGCGGGCGGCGTCGCCCTGGCCGCGCTGGCCGCCGGCCGGGCCGGGACGGACGCCGCCAACCTGGCACTCGGGGTGGTGATGTGCCTGCTGGCCTCGGTCGCGCTGCTCGGCCCGACGGTGGCCAGGATCGCCGCCACCGTGCTCGGCCTGCCGCTGCGGTCCGGCGGTGCGGGCGCCGCCGGCTCGCTGGCCGCCGACAACACCCGGGCCAACGCCCGCCGGCTGGCCTCCGCGATCACCCCGATCGCGATGGTCACCGCCTTCTGCGGCACCCTGCTGTTCATGCAGAGCACCATCGCGCACGTCTCCGCCGAACACGTCCGGGCCGGGATCGTCGCCGACCACGTGCTCGGCTCCACCGGCGCGGGCCTGCCGCCCGGCACCGCCGCCCGGGCCGCCGAAGTCCCGGGCGTCCGGACCGCACTCGGTGTGCTGCGCACCGGCGCCGTCTACGAGACCGGGGACGCGCTCGCCACCGCGACCGCGCTCGGCGTCTCCGGCGACCCGGCGCGGCTGCCGCAGGTGCTCGATCTCGGCGTCGAGGAGGGCTCGTTGGCCGACCTGGCGAAGGCCCCGGACACCGTCGCGGTCGACGCCACGCTGGCCGGCACCCTGGGCGTCAGGGTCGGCGAGCGGGTGCCGCTCCGGCTGGGTGACGGCACCGAGGTCACCCCGCTCGTCGTCGCGACCTACGAACGCGGCCTGGGGCTCGGTCAGTTGCTGCTGCCCCGGGCGGCGGTCGCGGCACACGTGAGCAGCGCCTTCGACAGTCAGGTCCTGGTCGCGGACGCAGCCGGCGCCGACCGCGCGGCGGTCGCGGCAGGGCTGGCGGCGCTCGACCCCGCGGGGGCGACGGTGACCGACGCGGCCGGCTACCGCGCCCAGGCCGACCGGGACATGGAGATCAGCTCCTGGGCCAACACCGTGATGGCGGGCGTGCTCGGCGGCTTCGCGGCCGTGGCCGCCGCCAACACCCTGGTGATGACGGTCCTCGACCGGCGCCGCGAGGTCGGGCTGCTGCGGCTGGCCGGCACCACCCGCCGCCAGATCCGCGGCATGATGCGCTGGGAGGCGCTGCTGGTGGCGGCCACCGGCCTGCTGGTCGGCGGGGCGATCGCCTGGATCACGCTCGTCCCGATCGCCCGCGGCATCACCGGCGCCGCCCCCCACGTCCCGGCGGGCACCGCCCTGCCGCTGGCGGCCGGTGCGGTGGCCCTCACCCTGGCGGCCACCGGGCTGCCGGCCCGGGCGCTGCTCAGGATCCGGCCGATCGAGGCCGGCGCCGGGCGGCAATGACGGCCCGGCGCAGCCGGGTCGGGCCCGTCCGGCCCGACACCGCCCGGCACCGGCGGTCCCGGTGCGGGCCGCCAGGCCGCCGGGCCGCCGGGCCGCTCAGACCGGCTGGCCGATCGGCCGGATGATGACGTTGTTGACGTCGACGCCGGGCGGCTGCCCGATCGCCCAGACGATCGACGCGGCGATCTGGTCGGCCGTCAGCAGCAGCCCCTCGGGCAGCCCGCCCATCCCGTCCCAGAACGGGGTCTCCACCCGTCCCGGAGCGATCAGGGTGACCCCCACCCCGTCGGCGGTGACCATCCGGCGGGTGTTCTCGGCCAGGCCGGTCACCGCCCACTTGGTGGCCCCGTAGATGTTGCCGGGGGTGTGCACGAAGCCGGCCACGCTGCCGACCAGGACGATCCGCCCCCGGCTCGCCCGGAGTCCGGGCAGCGCGGCCCGGATCAGCAGGGCCGGCCCGAGCACGTTGGTGAGCACCATCTCGCGCCAGCCCGCCGGGTCGCCGTCGGCGAGGGTGTCGTGGGTGGCGACACCGGCGTTGGCGACCACGGCGTCCAGCCGCCCGAAGACCGCCACGGTGGCCGCCACCGCCGCCTCGACGTCGGTGTACTCGGCGGCGTCCCCGGCCAGCGCCAACAGTTCTGCCGGACGGCCCAGTTCGGCCGCGAAGCGCTCCAGCCGGCCCTTGTCGCGCCCGGTGACGGCCACCCGGTGCCCGAGGTCCAGCAGCTGCCGGGCGGTGGCCGCCCCGATACCGCTTCCACCACCGGTGATCAGTGTGACGGGCGAGTCGGTCATCCGTACCCCCTTGAGTCCTGCGGCCACGGCCGGGCGGCGGCTCACGGGCCGCCGTCGGGCGCTCGGGCAGCTGTCGGGCAGCTGTCGGCGTGGCCGCTGTCGTGGCAGGGATTCCACCACTTGGAGTGCTCTCCAAGTCAACAGCAGGCCCACCGGCACCGGCCGTTCGGCAGCGGGCGCCCGGCTGCGACCGGTCCGCCCCGGCCGGCCGGGCCGGCCTCAGGGCCGGCCGAGGAAGTCCGCGATCCGGCGGTTCAGGTCCGGGGCCCCGACGGAGGGGATGCCGTGGTGCGTGAGGCCGTCGAGCACCGCCGTCCGGACGCCCGGGAGCCGGCGCCGGGCCGCCGCCTCGACCCGCCGGCTGTCGTGCGCCCGGCTGCCCCCGGCCAGCAGGACCAGGACCGGCACGGTCGAGGCCCGCAGCCGGTCCGCCGACGGCTGCCGCCCCAGCACCACCCGGGCACGGGGCAGTTCGGCGCCGAGGCCGTACAACTCCAGCCATCGGGCGTCGAGTTCGGCGCCGCCGGTCTCCCAGGCGAGGAACGACCTGGCCCGCCGGGCGGTGGGCCGCAGCAGCATCGGCAGGGCGCGCAGCAGGTAGCCGGGGCGGAACCCGGCGAAGCAGCCGGTGGGATCCAGGAGGACCAGCCGGCGGACCCGCTCCGGTGCGTGCAGGGCGTACCCGAGGGCGATCCAGCCGCCGTAGGAGTGCCCGCAGAGGTCGGTGCGGCCGAGGCCGAGGGCGTCGAGGACGCCGTCCAGCCAGTCGAACAGGTCCTCGGCCGTCCGGACCGGCCGTCCCCCGGCCACGCTGCGGCCGGGCTCGCCGATCCGGTCGACGGCGTACACCCGCCTGGTCCGGCTGAGCTCCGCCACGTTGGCGAACCACACCGTGGCGGTGGCGCCGCCGCCGTGCAGCAGCACCAGCGGCTCGCCGTCCTCGGGGCCGCAGGCGAGCACCCGGGTGGTGCCGTGGGCCGAGCCGAGGTCCAGCCGCTCGACGGGCACCGGCCAGGCGTCGAGGACGGCGTCGTAGGCCGCGAGGAAGCGGGTCGGGCCGTCGGTCATGGAACACCCCCAGAATCAGGTTCCCCAGCGAGTATCTCGCCGGGCGAGATACTATGCCCGTCGAACCCGCTGGGGGAAGCACCCGCGACGGAAGGCGAGAACGTGACGGACGAGGCCGGGCCCGACCTGCGACTGGTGCACCAGCTCCGCGCCATCACCATCGAACTCAACCTGCTCGGGGGCGAGTTCGCGCAGCGCAACAGACTGCACCCGACCGACCTGCGGGCCCTGGTCTGTCTCCTGGACGCCGCCCGGGCGGGCACCCCCGCGACCCCCGGCCTGGTCGGCGCGCAGCTCGGGCTGAACTCGGCAGGCACCACCGCCCTGCTCGACCGGCTGGAGCGGCTCGGCCACGTGCGGCGGGTCCGGGACACCCGCGACCGGCGGCGGGTGCTGCTGGCGGTGGAGGAGCGCGCGGTCGCCCTGGGGCAGGCCTTCTTCGGGCCGCTGATCAGCGGGATCGTCGAAACCGGCCAGGACTTCAGCGAGCCGGAGCTCGCGGCGGTCCGGCGCTTCCTCGGCGCCGTGCAGGGGATCGTGGCCGAGCAGCGCGCGGCCGCACCGGAGCGGCCGCCGGGCACGCCGTCACCCGCGGACCCCACCGCAGGCTGACCCGGCCGGCGCCGGCCGCCAGGCCGGGGCACCGGCGTCCTCGACGGCCGCCGCCTCAGCCTGCCGGCCGCTCCCGCTCCAGCCGGACCAGGGTGTCGATCGCCTCGGCGCGGCGCCCCTCGGCCGTCACGGCGGGCCGGCGCACCTCCTCCGCCAGGACGGTGCGCAGCCCGTGGCCGGCCAGGTCGGCCACGATGTCCGGCGGGCTGTAGAGCACCCCGGCGTCCCGCGGCCCGCCGACGCCCCCGGTCAGGTTGGCGGTGGCGTGGCCGACCACCAGCAGGGTGCCGCCGGGCGCCAGCGCCCGCGCCGCGTGCCCCAGCACCACCCGCCGCTGCTCGGCCGGCAGGTGCAGGTACACCACCAGCACCAACTGGTAGCCGTCCGGCTCGGGTTCATGGCGGAGCGCGTCCGCGTGGACCCACTCCAGCCGCCCGGCCGCCTCGGCCGGCCCGGCGGCGGCCAGGCGGCGGCCGCGTTCCACGGCGACCTCCGAGAAGTCGACGGCCGTCACCCGCCACCCGCGCCCGGCCAGCCAGATGCTGTTGCGCCCCTCCCCCGCCGCGAGGTCCAGCGCCCGCCCGGCGGGCAGCGCGGAGGTCTCGCGGACCACCCACCGGTTGGGCTCGGTGCCCCAGACGAGTTCGGTGGCGCCGTACCGCGCGTCCCAGTCCTGGCTGTCCATCGGGATCCTCCTCGCTCCGCCCGGCGGGCGGCGCCGCGACCCGGCGCCGGCCGGCCCTTCCGGCAGCGTAGTGCGCGGGCGGCCGCGACGTGCCGCACCGCGAGCGGCCCGGGCGGCGCGGCGCACGGACGGCACCGGCGGACGCGCCGGGCGGCGCGTCGGCCACCGGGCTGCGCGTCGGTCACCGGGCCGCGGGCGCCGTAGCCTCCGGGCCGCGGAATGCGGCGGGCCGTCCCGCCCGGCGGACTTCGTCCTACCGCTGCGGCGCCGGCCCCGTGCTGTCCCGGACCACCAGGGAGACGCCCAGCGGCGGGCGGTCCGCCGGAGCCTCCTCGACGACCAGCTGGACGGCCCGCTCGCCGGCCTCCTCCAGCGGCAGCCGGACGGTGGTCAGGGCCGGCCGCAGGTCCACGGCGAAGGGCACGTCGTCGAAGCCGACCACCGAGACGTCGCCCGGCACGGCCCGGCCCAGGTCGTCCTGCACCGCGGCCAGCACGCCGGCCGCCATCACGTCGTTCAGGGCCAGTACGGCGGTGAGGCCCGGTTCGCGGGCGAGCAGCTCCAGCGCCGCCTCGCGGCCGCCGGCCCGGGTGAAGTCGGCGAACACCACGCGGCTGTCCGGCAGTTCACCGCCGAGCTGGGCCAGCGCCTGGCGGGCGCCGGCCAGCCGCTGCTGGACGGTCAGCAGCTCCGCGGGGCCGGCCACCACACCGATCCGCCGATGGCCGAGCCGCCAGAGTTCGGTGGCCGCCCGGGCCGCTCCCCCGGCATGGTCCAGCGGGACGGCCGGCCCGGCGCCCCGCTCGCCGATGCAGGCGACCCGCCCGCCGTCCTCGCGGAAGCCGGCCAGCTCGGCGGCCAGCCGGTCGGTCAGCGAGCGGTCGTCCGTACCGCTGCCGGCCAGCAGCAGGGCGCGGGCGCGCTGGGCGCGCAGGCTGCGGACGTACTCGATCTCCAGCTCCGGGTCGCGGAAGGTCGCGGCGATCATGATCATCAGGCGTTGGCGGCGGGCGGCCCGCATCGCCCCGGCCGCGATGGCGGCGAAGTACGGGTCGGCGACGTCGTGCACGATCAGCCCGACCACCGAGGTGGCCGAGCGGGCCAGCGCCTGGGCGGGCGCGTTGGAGACGTAGCCCAGCTCCCGGGCGGCACTCTCCACCCGTCGGCGCAGCTCCTCGCCGACGGTGCGCGAGCCGCCGCCGTGCAGCACGCGGGAAGCGGTGGCAATGGACACCCCGGCGTGTTCCGCGACGCGCTGCAGGGTGACGGCGCCGGTGGACCGGCCCGCACGAGTGGTTGACCTGGGGTTCGCCATGCTCGTAACGTACCTCGTGGAAAGCGCTTACCATGACCGTTCCGCACGTCACGGCGCCCCCACCCCGCCCACCTCCGCCGGCGTCGTCCGCATCCGCCCCCGCCGGCCACCGCACGAAGGAGCCCGACATGGCCATCCGGCCGATCGGCATCATCATGAACGGCGTCACCGGACGCATGGGCCACCGCCAGCACCTGGTCCGCTCGATCCTCGCGATCCGCGAGCAGGGCGGGCTCGTCCTGCCGGACGGCACGGTCGTCCGGCCCGAGCCCGTGCTGGTCGGCCGCAACGCCGACCGGGTGCGGGCCCTCGCCGAACAGCACGGCATCGAGCAGTGGACCACCGACCTCGACAAGGCGCTCGCCGACCCGGCCAACGAGATCTACTTCGACGCCCAGCTGACCCAGGTCCGGGAGCCGGCGATCCGGGCCGCGATCGCCGCCGGCAAGCACATCTACACCGAGAAGCCCACCGCCGAATCGGTCGACGCCGCACTGGAGTTGTCCCGGCTGGCACGGGCCGCCGGGGTCCGCAACGGCGTGGTGCAGGACAAGCTCTTCCTGCCCGGCCTGCGGAAGCTGAAGCGGCTGGTGGAAAGCGGTTTCTTCGGCCGGATCCTCTCCGTCCGGGGCGAGTTCGGCTACTGGGTCTTCGAGGGCGACTGGCAGAGCGCCCAGCGCCCGTCCTGGAACTACCGCGCCGAGGACGGCGGCGGCATGGTGCTGGACATGTTCCCGCACTGGCAGTACGTGCTGGAGCAGACCTTCGCGCCGATCACCTCGGTGTACGCGCACACCGCCACCCACATCCCCGAGCGCCGGGACGAGGCGGGCCGCCCCTATCCCGCCACCGCCGACGACGCCGCCTACGGCGTCTTCGAGCTGGAGGGCGGCATCGTGGCCCAGATCAACTCCTCCTGGGCGGTGCGGGTCGACCGGGACGAACTGGTCGAGTTCCAGGTCGACGGCACCGAGGGCAGCGCCGTCGCCGGACTGCGCAACTGCCGCTTCCAGCACCGGGCCGGCACCCCCAAGCCGGTCTGGAACCCGGACCTGCCGGCCACCGAGCCGTTCCGCGGGCAGTGGCAGCAGGTGCCCGACAACGAGGAGTTCGACAACGGGTTCAAGGCCCAGTGGGAGCAGTTCCTCGCCCACGTGGTCGCGGACGCGCCCTTCCCCTACGACCTGCTGGCCGGCGCGAAGGGCGTCCAACTCGCCGAGCTGGCGCAGGAGTCGGCCCGGACCGGGCGACGCCTGCCGATCCCGCCGCTGGCCCACTGAGCCATCGCAGGCCGCAGTCCCCTTCCACCCGCCCGCCAGATTCGAGGCCAGTCATGTCCGACGAGATCCTGCTCCCCCGCCCCTCCGGGGACCTCCTGCGCTACCGGGTCCCCGAACCGCCCTCCTGGCCCGCCCCGGCCGGCCCGGCCCGCAGCCGTACCGTGTTCGCGGCCGCCCACGTGGTCGCCGACCCCGCCCGGGCGCACCGCCCCGGCGCGCCCGCCGCGCTCGACTGGGAGGCCACCCTGGCCTTCCGCCAGCACCTGTGGTCCCTCGGCCTGGGCGTCGCCGACGCCATGGACACCGCGCAGCGCGGCATGGGCCTGGACTGGGCCACCACCCGCGAGCTGATCACCCGCTCCGGCGCCGCCGCCCGGGCCTGCGGCGGGCGGCTGGCCTGCGGCGCGGGCACCGACCAGCTGACCGCCGCCGCACCCGGCCTGAACGAGATCGTCGAGGCCTACCAGGAGCAGGTGGAGGTGGTCGAGGCGGCCGGGGCCCAGGTGATCCTGATGGCCAGCCGGGCGCTGGCCGCCACCGCGGCCGGCCCGGAGGACTACGCCGAGGTCTACGGCCGGCTGCTGGCCGGGACGGAGCGGCCGGCCGTCCTGCACTGGCTCGGCACGCCCTTCGACCCGGCGCTGGAGGGCTACTGGGGCTCGGCCGACCTGGACGAGGCGGCGGCCCTGGTGCTGGAGATCATCCGCGACAACGCGGCCAAGGTGGACGGCATCAAGGTCTCCCTGCTGGACGCCGACCGGGAGATCGCGCTGCGCCGCGCGCTGCCCGAGGGCATCAAGATGTACACCGGCGACGACTTCCACTACCCCGAGCTGATCCTCGGCGACGACCGCGGCTTCAGCCACGCCCTGCTGGGGGTCTTCGACCCGCTCGCCGGCCACGCCGCGGCCGCCCTGGACGCCCTGGACCGGGGCAACACCGCCGCGTACCGGGCGATCCTCGAACCCACCGTGCCGCTGGCCCGGCACATCTTCACCGCGCCGACCCGCCACTACAAGACCGGGGTGGTCCTGCTCGCCCATCTCGCGGGCCACCAGGACCACTTCACCATGGTCGGCGGCGAGCAGGACAGCCGCGACCTCGTCCACCTGGCCGAGGTGTTCCGGCTGGCCGGCGAGGCCGGGGCGCTGCCCGACCCGGATCTCGCGACCACCCGGATGCGGGCCCTCCTCGCCTCGCGGGGCGTGGCCGGATGACCGCCCGTCCCGCTGCCCGCCCGGCCGCCGGCCGTCTCGCGGCCGCCCCCGGCCTCGAAGGGCTCTCGCTCAACACCGCCACCACCAAACGCTGGACCCTGCCCGAGGCCGTCGACGGCTGCGTACGGGCCGGTGTCCCCGGCATCGGGCTGTGGCGCGACCGGGTCGCCGAGACCGGCGCCGCCGAGGCGGCCCGGCTGGTCCGCGAGGCCGGGCTGACCGTCACCAGCCTCTGCCGCGGCGGCTTCCTCACCGCGCCGGACGCCGCCGGCCGCGCCGCCGCGCTGGAGGACAACCGGCGCGCCGTCGAGGAGGCGGCCACCCTGGGCACCGACGTCCTGGTCCTGGTCTGCGGCGGACTGCCCGAGGGCAGCCGCGACCTGCCCGGCGCGCGCCGCGCGGTCGCCGACGCGCTCGCCGAACTCGCCCCGTTCGCCAAGGAGCACGGCGTCCGGCCGGCGATCGAGCCGCTGCACCCGATGTTCTGCGCCGACCGGGCCGTGGTCTCCACCCTCGGGCAGGCCCTGGACCTCGCCGAGGAGGTGGAGGCCCGCACCGGCGACGACGGCGTCGGCGTGGTGGTCGACACCTACCACGTCTGGTGGGACCCTCAGGTCGAGGAGCAGATCGCCCGCGCGGCCGGCCGGATCCTGGCCTTCCAGGTCTGCGACTGGACGCTGCCGCTGCCCGCCGACGCCCTGCTCGGACGCGGCCACGTCGGCGACGGCCTGATCGACATCCCGCGGCTGGCCGCCGCCGTGGCGGCCGCCGGGTACACCGGGTTCACCGAGGTGGAGATCTTCAACCAGGAGGTCTGGGACACCCCGGGCGAGCAGGCCCTGCGTACCCTCGTCGAACGCCACCGCACCCACCTCGCCCGGATCTGACACCCGCACCGGGCGCTCCGGCGGCCCGGCCCGGCCCGCCGCCCGGGCGGGACGGGCCGGGCCCGCCGCCGGAGCGCCCCCGTCCCGTCCCCGGAGGACTTCGTGAACCGCCGCACCGCCCTTCGCTTCCTGGTCGCCCCCGACAAGTTCAAGGGTTCGCTGACCGCCGCCCAGGCGGCCGACCGCCTCGCCGCCGGACTGCTGGCCGGGGCCCCGGGCTCGGTCGTGCGCGTCCTGCCCGTCGCGGACGGCGGGGAGGGCACGGTGGACGCCGTCGTGGCGGCCGGGTTCGAGCGCCGCACCCTGCCGGTCGAGGGCCCGCTGGGCGACCCGGTGCAGGCCTCCTTCGCCCTGCGCGACGGGACGGCGGTGGTCGAGCTGGCCCAGGCCTCCGGCCTCGACCGGCTGCCGGGCGGGCGCCCGGCGCCACTGTGGGCCGCCACCCGGGGCACCGGACAGCTCGTCGCCGCCGCGCTCGACGCGGGCGCGCGGACGATCGTCCTCGGGGTCGGCGGGAGCGCCTCGACGGACGGCGGCACCGGGATGCTCACGGCCCTGGGGGCGCGTTTCACCGACGCCGCCGGCCACCCGCTCGCCGCCGGCGGCGGGGCGCTCACCGGGCTGGCGCGGGCGGACCTGTCCGGGCTCGACCCCCGGCTGGCCGCCACCGCCGTCGTGCTGGCCTGCGACGTGGACAACCCGCTGCTCGGGCCGGACGGCGCCGCCGCCGTGTACGGGCCGCAGAAGGGGGCCTCGGCCCAGCAGATCCGGCAGCTGGAGCAGGGCCTGCGCAGGCTGGTCGAGGTGCTGGGCGGGCAGGCCGCCGCGGTGGCCCGGCGGCCCGGGGCTGGCGCCGCCGGCGGGACCGGATTCGCCGCACTGGCCGGCCTGGGTGCCGTCCGGCGCCGGGGCATCGACGTCCTGCTGGAGGCCACCGGGTTCGGCCCGGCGCTCGCCGCCGCGGACCTGGTGATCACCGGCGAGGGTTCGCTCGACGCGCAGACCCTGCAGGGCAAGGCCCCCGCCGGGGTGGCCGCCGCCGCCCGGCGGGACGGCGTGCCGGTGGTCGCGGTCTGCGGCCGGCTCGCGCTGGACGCGGCGGGCCTGACGGCCCTCGGCGTCGCCCGCGCGTACCCGCTCAGCGCCCTGGAGCCCGACCCGGCGCGCTCGATGGCCGGCGCCGGCCCGCTGCTGGAGCGGCTCGGCGCGCGGATCGCCGAGGACTTCGGCGGGCGGACCGCCGAGGACCTCGGCCCGGGACTGCCGGACCCGGGCACCCCCGGGCCGGGTGGCAGGGGCCCTGAGTAGGCACGGCATGGCCGACCATGGCCACCACACCTGCTCCTGCTGCGCCGAACCGCAGTCCGGCCCGCCGATGTCCTACGGCGCCCCGGCCCCGGTGACCTGGAAGGGCCGGTACGCCTGGCGCCGGGACAGTGAGCTGACCGCCGACCAGTGCATGATCAAGGGGAAGCACTTCTTCGTCCACGGCCTGGTGGAGATACCGGTGCTCGACAGTGACGAGGTCTTCTCCCGGGGCGTCTGGGTCTCCCTCAGCGAGCCGAACTTCGCCCGCACGCACGACCTGTGGGAGGACCCGGCACGCGAGCAGGAGCCGCCGTACTTCGGCCGGCTCTCCACCGAGCTGCCCGTCTACGCCGAATCGACCCTCAACCTCAAGACCCACGTCCGCACCCGGGCCGTCGGCCGGCGCCCGCTGATCGAACTCGAACCCACCGGCCGTCCGCTCGCGGCGGACCAGCGCGAGGGGATCACCATGGCCCGGGTCCAGGAACTGGCGGGCCTGCTGCTGCGGGGCTGACCGCACCCGCCGGACGCCCGCGCGGTCCGGCCGTGCCCGAGGCCCACGACCGAGGCCCACGACCCGTCCGGTCGTGGGCCTCGCGGCGGTGCGGTGCCCGGTGCCCGGAGCACCGGGCTACGAACGGGGCCAGCGCAGGCTGTGCGTCCCCATCCCCAGCAGCCGGCCGGGCCCGCGGACCCCGTCCTCGTGCCACCAGCGGCTCAGCCCGGTGACCGCGGCCACGGCGCCGCCGAGGAAGAGCGGGACGAACAGGTCGAGCGGGTTCTCCCGGCCCTCCTCCAGCACGTCCCCGCCGAGCGCGAAGGTCTGGAACCCGAACACCACGGCGGCCACGAGTCCGACGATCGCCACGGTGAGCCACGCGGCGCGGCGGGCTCTCGTCCCGGCCAGGCTCAGCACGGTGTAGCGCAGCCGCTGCCGGCAGGTTCCGCACATCAGCGTCTCGGCCGTCCGGCCCTTGGCCGGCCGCGCTATCGGCAGCGGATGGACGGCGAACGTGTGCACCTTGACGCTGCCGCCGTGCTGGACGTCGGTCAGATGCGCGTACAACAACCCCGGGTAGGGCCCCAACTCCCGCTTGCCCATGATGGCGTGCCCCTCCCCGCCCGGCCGGCCGGGCCCTTCGGCGATCTCCCGGCTTCCCTTCCCCGTCCGGGGCGGTTCGCAACATCGGCGGGCGGTCCGGACGGACGGCCCGCCGCCGGGCGACGTCCCACGGACGGCTCGGGGCGCCCGGCCAACCACCGCCAGGGGGACATGTCCTGACATTGCGTCAGGCGGACCGGTCGATGTCCCCCGGGCCCACCGGGTGGGCGAACGGGAGCCCGACGGTCCAGCGGGCGAGTTCGTCGGCCGCGGCCGCCGCCATCCGGTGCAGCTCGCCGCCCAGGGAGCCGGCGACGTGCGGGGTGAGCACCACGTTCGGCAGGTCGTAGAGCGGGGAGTCGGGCGGCAGCACCTCGGGGACGGTGACGTCCAGCACCGCGTTCAGCCGGCCCGTGGTCAGCTCGGCGACCAGCGCGTCCTGGTCGATCAGCGAACCGCGGGAGGTGTTCACCAGGGTGGCGCCGTCGGGCATCAGGGCGAGCCGGCGGGCGTCGATCATGTGGTGGGTGGCCGGCAGTTCGGGGGCGTGCACGCTCACCACGTCGGCGGCGGCGCAGAGTTCGTCCAGCGGGACGGACCGGGCACCGAGCAGGGCGGCCTCGGCGGCGTCCACGTACGGGTCGTGCAACAGCAGGTGCAGGTCGTACGGGCGCAGCAGGTCGAGGACCCGCCGGCCGATCCGGGAGGCGCCGACGATGCCCACCGTACGGCGGTAGTTGCCGGCCCCGGCGTAGCCGGCCTGCCAGTCGTGCGGGGCGCGCAGCCGGCGGTAGTCGGAACGCAGTTGCAGCAGCCGCTTGTTGGCGGACAGGACGGCGGCGACGGTGTACTCGGCGACCGGCAGGGCGTTGGCCCAGGCGGCCGAGGTGACCTCGATGCCGCGCTCCCAGCAGGCCTCGGTGATGTGGTGTTTGACGGACCCGGCGGCGTGGATGACGGCGCGCAGCCGGGGTGCGGCCGCGAGGACGGTCGCGTCCAGCGGGGGGCAGCCCCAGCAGCTGACGATGACCTCGGCCTCGCGCAGCGCGGCGGCCGCCGCGGGGGTGCTGAAGTCGTCGACGACCAGCGCCGGGTCGAGGTCGGCGAGGGCGGTGAGCCTGGCCAGGGTGTCGGCGTCGAGCAGGCGGGGCGCGATGTCCGGCTGCATGGCGAGCAGGACGCGCGGGCGGCGGGCGGGAGCCGCGCCGGACGCCGTCCGGGAGGCGGACGCGGGCCCTGCGGCGGGGGGTGCGGGCTGCAGGTCGGGCATTCGGGGGGCTCCTGTGGGGCAGGTGGGGGCGGGCGGCCGCCGGGGCGGGGCCGCCGGGTCCGGCGCGGTGCGCCGGTGGCGGGGTGTGCGTCGGCGCCGCGGCGGGGCCGCACCGGCCGGGTGCCGGACGCGGCGGCCACCGGGCCGGGCGGCGTCGACGGGAGGGACGGGTGCGCGGGGCCGCCGCCCGTCACGGCGGCCCCGGGACGGGCGGCGCGGGGCAGGTCACTTGACGCTGCCCGCCGTCAGGCCCGCCCTCCAGTGGCGCTGCAGGGCGACGAAGGCGACCACCAGCGGCACGACGGCCAGCAGTGAACCGGTCACCACCAGCGGGTAGTACTCGGGGAAGGCCGTGGTCTGGGTGTTCCAGGCGTACAGGCCGAGGCTGACCGGGAAGAGCCGGTTGTCCGACAGCATCACCAGCGGGAGGAAGAAGTTGTTCCAGATCGCGGTGAACTGGAACAGGAACACGGTCACGAACCCGGGCATCACCATCCGCAGCCCGATCGACCAGAAGGTCCGCAGCTCGCCCGCGCCGTCGACGCGGGCGGCCTCCAGCACCTCGGACGGGATGTAGCCGGCGCAGAACACCCGCGACAGGTAGACCCCGAACGGGTTGACCAGGGACGGGATGAACACCGCCCAGAAGGTGTTGACGATGTGCAGCTGGGAGGCGAGCAGGTACATCGGCAGCGCCAGCGCGGTGGTCGGCACCAGGACGCCCAGCAGGACCAGTCCGAACAGCTGCTCCTTGCCGCGGAAGGCGTAGACGTGGAACGCGTACCCGGCGCAGACGCAGACGAAGGCGCAGAGGACGGCGCCGATCCCGGCGTACAGCAGCGAGTTGAGGTACCAGCGGAAGTAGATGCCGTCGCCGGTGGTGGCCAGGGCGTGCAGGTTGTCGCCGAGGTGCCAGCGCTCCGGGGACAGGCCCCGGCCGCCGAGCAGGTCCCCGGTGTTCTTGGCGGCGGCGCTGAGCAGCCAGCCGAGCGGGAGCAGGGTGTAGGCGGTGGCCAGTACGAGGGCGCCGTTGACGGCTCCCCTGGACAGGCTCCAGGGCTGCCGGCGGGCGGCGGGCGGCGGCACGGCGGGCGCGCGGTCGGGCCGGGTGCGGCGGCCGGGGGCGAGGATGCTCATGCGCCGGCCTTCGCTCGTCGGGAGGAGCCGGCCCGGCCGCCCCGGGTGATGGCGTAGGACAGCGCGGCGGCGGTCAGCGCGAGCAGGACGGAGGCGGCGGCGGCCAGACCGTAGTCGTTCCGGTCGAAGGCGGCGGAGTAGGCGTACATGTTGGGGGTCCAGGTGCTGGTCACGGCCGGTGCGGCGCCGTGCAGGATCATCGGTTCGGTGAACAGTTGGAGGGAGCCGATGACGGTGAACAGGCCGACCATGGTGAGCGAGGCCCGGATCAGCGGGATCTTGACGCTGAACGCGGTGCGCAGCGCCCCCGCGCCGTCGACCCGGGCCGCCTCCAGGACCTCCCGGGGGATGGCCTGCAGGGCGGCGTAGAAGATCACCATGTTGTAGCCGGCCCACTCCCACAGGGCGATGTTGACCACGGCGGGCAGCGGGTTGCCGAGCAGGTCGGGCTGCGCGCCGAGGGTGTCGAGGGCTCCGACCACCGGGCTGATCTCGGGTGTGTAGAGGTACATCCAGATCAGGGCGGCGATGATGCCGGGCACGGCGTGCGGCAGGAAGAGCGCCAGTTGGAAGAACCGGCGGGCCCGGGCGAGCGCGGAGTCCAGCAGCAGCGCGAGGAGCAGCGAGAGCCCGAGCATCAGCGGGATGTACAGCAGGCAGTACCCGGCGACGGCCAGGAAGCCCTCGCGGAACGCCGGGTCGCCGAGCGCCCGGGTGTAGTTGCCGAGGCCCGTGAAGACGCTGACGGTGCCGCCGAAGCCGAGCCCGGAACGGCGCTCGGTGTAGAGGCTCAGATGGACGGCGTAGCCGATCGGGATCAGCGTGCAGGCCGTGAAGAGCAGCATGAACGGGGCGAGCAGCAGGGCCGGGGCCCCGCGCCGCCCGGCCGTACGGGCGGTGCTGGGGCGGTCGGCGCGGGGGCGGTCGGCGCGGGAGCCGGCGGGGCCGGGGGCCGGCGTACCGGCCCCGGTCCGCGGCCCGGGGCCGGCCCCGGTGCGGGGGGCGAGCGGGCGGGTCATCACTCGGCGACCTGGAGCCCGCGGTTCTTCAGCTCCGCGACGGTGGCCTTCTGGGCACCCGAGACGGCCGCCTCGATGGTGTCGGTCCTGCCGGCGACCTTGCCGAAGGCGTCCTTGAGCGAGGTGTTGGTGACGCCCATCGCCGGGCCCCAGGTCCAGTCGGGGCGGATCGAGGTGGCGGCGGCGCTGTAGACGGCGTAGATGTCCTGGCCGCCGTAGAAGGCGGTGTCGAAGGCCTTCTTGGCGACCGGCACCAGCGCGGGGGCGGCCGGGAAGGCGGAGGAGGTGCCGGAGGCGATCCGGGCCTGGATGCCCTCCTCGGTGGTGGTCGCCCAGGTGGAGAACTCGACGGCGGCCTTGGCCTTCTTGCTGTCCTTGGAGACGGCGAAGGTGGTGCCGCCCAGCATGCCGCTGGCGGGCTTGCCGTCCCAGGTGGGGACCGGGGCGACGGCCCACTTGCCGGAGGCGTCGGGCAGGTTGCTCTTCAGCACCCCGCCGCCCCAGGAGGCGCCCAGGTAGCCGGCCGTCTCGCCCTTCTGCAGCGAGGCGGTCCACTGCTGGCTGAACGAGGGCATCACGTTGACCAGGTCGTCGGCGACCATCTTCTGCCAGTAGTCGGTGACCCGCTGGGTCTCGGCGCCGTTGATCCGGACGTCCCAGGTGGTGCCGACGGCGTTGAACCAGTGGGCTCCCGCCTGCCAGGAGTTGGCCTCGAAGGTGCTCGGGTCGTCCGGGAAGAAGGTGGCGATCCGGGCGGTCGGCTCGGCCGCCTTGAGGCGCTCGGCGGCGGTGCGGAACTCCTCCCAGGTCTTGGGCGGGGTGATCTGCGCCTTCTCGAAGAGGTCCTTGCGGTAGTAGAAGGCCTGCGGCGCGGCGTCCAGCGGGAGCGCCCAGCTGGCGCCGCCCAGGGTGGTCAGGTCGAGGGCCTGCGGCAGGTACTTCTTCTTGAGGTCGGCGCCGACCAGCTTGCTGATGTCCTGGACGGCGCCCTGGCTGACGAAGTCGGGCAGCTGGGGGTACTCGACGTTGAAGACGTCCGGCGCGTTGCCGGCCTTCACGGCGTTGGCGAGCTTGGCGTAGCCGCCGGCGTTGCCGGAGGGGATCTCCTCGAAGGTGACCTGGATGCCGGGGTGGGAGGCGTTGAAGGCGGTGACCACGTCCTTGGTGCCCTTGGCCCAGCCCCAGAAGGTGAGCGTGACGGGCTTGCCGTCGCTCTTGGCCTCGGCGGAGCTGTCGGAACTCCCGGAGCTGCCGCAGGCGGCGAGCAGGGCGAGCGAGAGGGTGGTGGCTGCTACCGCGGTGGCGCTGCGCAGGGCTCTGCTGCTGCGGCGGGAGGTGTGGGACATGGCGCGGCTCCTCTGCGATGGGGGTGCCGTCATCCTGGGACGGGTGCTGATCGAAGTCAAGAGTTTTAGATCAACTGATCTTTGACCGATCATTCGATCGCCGCGATCGACCCTCACCCCACGGCCGCGCGCAACCCCGCCGGCCCGCCGGAGCGACGACCGTGACCAGCCCCGACGTCAAACCGGGGCTTCGCCACGCGGTCCCGCCCCAGGAACGACCCGCGGCGGACTCGATCGATCCCCCCGATCATTCGATCGCCATCCTTGACGAACGATCACGGCCTTCCTAGATTCGGGACGCCCGCGCGGTGACCGCCCGCTCCGGCCCCGGACCGAGGAAGCCCCCATGCCCCAGCCGCCCCGTCCGTTCCCCCTCCCGCCCGAGGACCGCGTCCTCAGCCCCCGCACCGGCTGGACCCGGGCCCACTGGGAGGCCGCCGCCGACGGCCTGCTCGCCGCCGTCCGGCCGCACGCCGGCCCCGGCCAGGCCCTGATCAACCTGCCCGGCGCCCGCCCCAGCTGGTCCGGCCCGCGCTCGGACGGACTGGAGGGCTACGCCCGCACCTTCCTGCTCGCCGCCTTCCGGATCGCCGGCGCCGGCGGCGCCGACCCCGGCGGCCTGCTGGAGCGCTACGCCGCCGGGCTGGACGCCGGCACCCGCACCCCCACCACGGAGCGCGCCGTCACCGCGGACGACCCGCACTCCTGGCCCGTGATCACCGACCGGGGCCAGGCCATGGTGGAGGCGGCGTCCGTCGCCCTGGCCCTGCGCCTGACCCGCCCGTGGCTCTGGGACCGGCTGGACGACGGCGTCCGCGAACGGGCCGGTGCCTGGCTCGCCCAGGCCCTGCACCGGGCCCCGAACGACAACAACTGGTGGCTCTTCCCGCTCACCGTCGGCGGATTCCTGGCCGAGGCCGGCATCGAGCCGGCGGCCGCCCGCCGCGCCGTCGACACCGGCCTGGCCAGGATCGAGCAGTGGTACCGCGGCGACGGCTGGTACACCGACGGCCGCCCCCGGGCCTTCGACCACTACAACGGCTGGGCCCTCCACCTGTACCCCGTCCTGCACGCCCACCTCGCGGCGAAGGCAACCGCGGCCGCCCCCGGCCGTCCCGGCGGCGCCCCGGGGCCGGCCGCCGCCGGCCCCGCGCTGCTCGACACCTACGGCCCCCGGCTCGCCGCCTACCTGGACGGCTACGCCCGGACCTTCGGCGCCGACGGCGCACCCGTGCACCAGGGCCGCTCGCTCGGCTACCGCTTCGCCGCCGCCGCCCCGCTCTGGGCCGGGGCGCTCACCGGCCACACCCCGCTGTCCCCCGGCGCCACCCGCCGGCTCGCCTCCGGCGCCCTGCGGCACTTCCTCGAACGCGGCGCCGCCGGGCCCGACGGCCTGCTCTCGCTCGGCTGGTACGGGCCGTACCCGCCGATGGTCCAGCCGTACTCGGGCCCGGCCTCGCCGTACTGGGCGAGCAAGGGCTTCGTCGGACTCCTGCTGTCGCCCGGCCACCCGGCCTGGACCGATCCCGAGGAGCCCGGCCCGGTCGAACGCGCCGACGCCGTGCACCCGCTCCCCCGGCCCGGCTGGCTGGTCCAGTCGACCGCCGCGGACGGGCTCGTCCGGCTCCACAACCACGGCAGCGACGACCAGCCGGCCGACGCGACGCAGCCCGACGACCCGCTGTACGCCCGGCTGGCCCACTCCACCGCGACCGGGCCGAGCGCCCCGGGCGACGTGCCGGACAACCACTTCGGGCTGCTGGCCGCCGGGGCGGTCACCGAACGCGGACGGATCCGGCCGCTCGGCGCCGGGCCCGGCTGGGCCGCCTCCGGCCACCGGCCCCGGAGCGGCGGCGCCGAACTGCCCGGAGCGGCCGTGACCTCGGTGGTGCTGGCCCGCGGCGCCGACGAGATCCACGCCCACCTGGTCACCGGCGCCGCCGCGGGCACCGGCGTCCGGCAGAGCGGCTGGCCGGTGGCCGGCCCGGCCGTCCGGTCCGGGGCGGCCGGCACCCACGCCTGGGTCCGTAGCGGACCCGGCGAACGGACCGGGCCCGCCGAGCCCACCGGATCCGCCGGGGGCGGGTCCCCCGAGCGCACCGGGGAGCCCGGCCGGCCGGACGGCACCGACCGTCCGCAGGCCGCCGAACTCCACTGCGGACTGAAGCAGTTGCACGGCTTCAGCGCGGCCCGGGCCGTCCCGCTGGCCGGCGGCACCGCGTACGGGCCGGCCGGGGCCGTCCCCGTGCTGGACGGCGTCACGGCCGGCCGGCCCGGCGGGGACCTCTTCGTCAGCGGCGCCCGGCTCGGCGCCGCACCACCCGCACCCGGCCCGGACGCCCCCGGACCGCCCGAGCCCGCCACGGGGGTGCTGGTCCGCACCGGCCACACCCCCGACGGCGCCTGGGTCGAGGTGCGGTGGCCGGACGGCACCCGTCAGCACGCCCTGCTCGGCGCCGGCACGGTCACCGTCCGCTGCGAGCCGGCCGACGAGGGGCCCCGGCCGTTCTGACCCCCTGGCCACTCCACCCCCGGACCGGCGCCCCCGGGCGGCCCGGGGGCGCCGGCCGCCCGGACGGTGCCGGGGCTGTCCGACGCGCACGATATGTTCGGCCGATGACGCGGACGGTGGACGAGGACGAGCGGATCAGGCCCACACACTTCCACGGGAGTGCCGGCCTGGAGGACTGGCGGGTGCTGGGCGAGGGGGCCTGCGCGTACTTCCGCACCGGGTCGTTCACGGCCGGCGCCCGGCTGGTGCGGGCGATCGGCGAGCTGCCCGGCCTCGGGGAGGACGCGCCGGACGTCGACCTGCGGCCGGAGGGCGTGACCGTACGGCTGATCACGCTCACGGACGACTACTACGGGCTGACCGAGCGCCACGTCACGCTCGCCCGGGAGATCTCGGCCGCGGCCCGCGGGCTGGGCATCGCGGCCGACCCGTCCGCCGTGCAGACCGTCCAGATCACCGTCGACGCCCTGGCGACCCCCGCGGTGCTGCCCTTCTGGCGGGCGCTGCTCGGCTACCAGGAGCGCGCCCACAGCGGCGAGGACCTGGTCGACCCCGGCCGCCGCGGGGCGCCGTTCTGGTTCCAGGAGATGGACGCGCCGCGCCCGCAGCGCAACCGCGTCCACGTGGACGTCTGGGTGCCCTACGACCAGGCCGAGGCGCGGGTCGCCGCGGCGATCGCGGCCGGCGGACGCCTGGTCAGCGACGCCGACGCGCCGGCGAACTACGTGCTGGCCGACCCCGAGGGCAACGAGGCGTGCGTCGGCGCGGCCGGTTGCCCCGGGCCGGAGGCCGGCTGACCGGTCCCGTCGGAGCCGGCGCCCGCCGGGGAGCCGGCCGGACCCACGAGACCGGGCGGACCCGCCTGGGCCGACGCCGGAAGGCGGGCCGGGTGACGGGCCGGGTGACGGGCCGACGGCCGGTCAGGCCGTCGGCGCCGGGCCCTCCGGAGGCAGCGCGGCCACCTTGGCGCCGCAGGAGCCGCGGACCTTCAGGCTGGCCAGCAGCTCGATGTGGTGGGCGGGCAGCGAGGCGCCGCCGCCGAGCCGGCGCAGCAGCAGGTCCAGCGCGGCCCCGCCGACGGCCCGCTTGGGCGGGGCGACGGCCGTCAGCGGCGGTGCCGCCAGGGCCGCGAACACGTCGTCGTAGGAGATCAGCGCCAGGTCGTCCGGGATCCGCAGGCCGCGGGCCCGCATCAACGGCGCCAGCTGGATGGCGTCCTGGTCGTTGTGGACGAGCGCGGCGCGCACGCCCTGCCCGACCGCCCGGGCGATCTGGTCGGCCACGTACTCCAGGTCGGGCGACGCGGCGGTCGCCCCGGGGCCGGCCAACCGGATGTCGGTCACCGGGTACGCCTCCATGCCCAGGTACTGCATGCCCTTGGCGTAGCCGGTCCGGACCCGCTGCGCCGTCCAGGTGTCCTCGCGGGCGGCCAGCAGCACCGACCGGTGGCCGAGCGAGGCGAGGTGGCGCAGCGCCAGCAGCACGCCGTGCTGGTGGTCGGAGGAGACCGCGTCCAGCTCCGCGGCGGCCGTGCCGGGCCGCGCCTTGCGCTCCACCAGCACGGCGGGCACCGGGAGTTCGGCCAGCCACTCGCTGTCGGCGGGCCAACTGCCGGGCCGCCAGTTGGGGGTGAGGAGCAGGCCGTCCACGCCGGACTCCAGCAGACGCTCCACCTGGGCCCGGTCGTCCCGGGCCTCGTAGGGCGAGATGGCCAGGACGAGCTGGGCCCCGGCGGTGGCCGCGGACGCCCGGGCACCGGCGATCACCTCGTTGAAGTACGAGGCCACCGTGGGCACCAGCATGCCGATCACCCGGTCGCGGCCCTCCGGCTTCCCGAACGCCCCGGTGTCGGGGAGCGCGACCGAGCCGTGCACGCGGTGCAGCAGGCCGGCGTCCGCCAGCGCGGCGACGTCGCGGCGGGCCGTCACGGCCGAGATGCCGATCCGGGCGGCCAGGTCCACCACCCGCACCGTCCCCGTGTCGCGCACCACCTCAAGGATCCGCGCGCGGCGTTCCTCCGACGAAAGGGTCATGGCGTTCTTCCCCGATCCCGGGCCCGACTCGACGTGAGCCCAACTGGTCGCATTCGTATCACTCGATCAATATACGATCCAGTGCTCTCAACGTATTGACTCGATCAGCCTACCGAGCCTACGGTGCCACCGAAGGCCGCTCCCGGACACTGCCTCCTCCCGGACACGGCCCGCCGCCGGCCGCGGAGCGCCGCCCACCGACGGCGTCCCGTCCGGCCGGGCCGGCCCGCAAGCGCCCGGCCGGCCGGCAACATCTTCTCCGACCTCGGCACCGACGGGTACCCGGCCGGGGCGACTTCACCGCCACCAGGTGCACCCCGGGTGGCACGGTGTCGTCCCGGGGTTCTCCCCCGGACCCTCCCCCGGCCGGCCCCGGCCCGCTCCTCTCCCGGCCCGCCCCTCCCCGGCTCGCTCCTCTCCGGGGCGGGCCCGGCCCGGTCCGCCCTTGACCTCCAGACCCGAGGCTCGTACCGTTCCCATCGGGTAAGCGCTTACCCACATCGAGCGCCAGCCCGCCCACCCCAGTCCCGGCCCCAGGATCCCCATGCACCAGCCCGCCCCCAGCCTCGCCCTCACCGACACCGGCTTCCTGCGCGACGGCCGGCCGCACCGGATCGTCTCCGCCGCCATCCACTACTTCCGGGTCCACCCCGGCCTCTGGCACGACCGGCTGCTGCGGCTGCGCGCCATGGGGGTGAACACCGTCGAGACGTACGTCGCCTGGAACGTCCACGAACCCGTGCGCGGCCGGCACGACTTCGACGGCGGGCAGGACGTCGCGGCCTTCGTCCGCGCCGCCGGCGCGCTCGGACTGGACGTGATCGTCCGGCCCGGCCCGTACATCTGCGCGGAGTGGGAGTTCGGCGGCCTGCCCGGGTGGCTGCTGGCCGACCCCGGGATGCGGCTGCGCCGGGTCAACGCCCCCTACCTGGCCGCCGTCGACGCCTGGTTCGACGTCCTGGTGCCCGTCCTGCTCCCGCTGCTCGCCGGCAACGGGGGGCCGGTGGTCGCGATGGGCGTGGAGAACGAGTACGGCAGCTACGGCAACGAGACGGCCTACCTGGAGCACCTGCGCGACGGCCTGGTCCGGCGCGGCGTCGACTGCCTGCTGTTCACCGCCGACGGCGCGGCCGACGGGTTCCAGCTCGGCGGACGGCTGCCCGGGGTCCTCACCTCCGGCACCTTCGGCTCCCGCCCGCGGTCCGCGCTGGACTGCCTCCGCCGCCACCAGCCGCAAGGGCCGCTGGTCTGCATGGAGTTCTGGCACGGCTGGTTCGACCACTGGGGCGAGCCGCACCACACCCGGGACGCGCAGGAGGCCGCCGGCGTGCTGGACGAACTCCTCGCGGCGGGCGCCTCGGTGAACATCTACATGGGCCACGGCGGCACCAACTTCGGCTGGTACAACGGCGCCAACCACACCGGGGAGGTCTACCAGCCGACCGTCACCAGCTACGACTACGACGCCCCGGTGGGCGAGGCGGGCGAACTCACCGAGAAGTTCCACCGCTTCCGCGAGGTGATCGAGAAGCACACCGGCCCGGTCGCCCACACGCCCCCGCCGCCGCCGGCCCGGCTGGCCCCGCGCGGCGTCGTCCCGGACGGCCGCACCGGCCTGCTGTCCGCGCTGGACGTGCTGGCCCGACCGGAGCACCGGCCCGAGCCCGAGCCGATGGAGTCGCTCGGCCAGTCGCTCGGCCTGATCCACTACCGGACCCGGCTGCGCGGCCCGCTGGACCACGCCGAGCTGCGGATCGACGGCCTCGCCGACCGGGCCCAGGTCTTCCTGGACGGGGTGGAGCTGGGCGTCCTCGACCGCAACCGGCCCGGCCGGGCGCTGCCCCTCGCCGTCCCGGCCGGCGGCGCCGAACTCGACGTCCTGGTCGAGAACTCGGGCCGGATCAACTACGGCCCGCTGCTCGCCGACCGCAAGGGCATCACCGGCGGGGTGCGGCTGGACAGCCAGTACCAGTTCGGCTGGGAGATCCGCCCGCTGCCGCTCACCGACCTCTCCGGGCTGTCGTTCGACGAGAGCCCGGCCCCGGGCGGCCCGCCCGTCGGGCCGCCCGGGGGCCCGGCCTTCCACCGGGCGGTGCTGGACCTCGACGCCCCCGCCGACGGCTTCCTCGCCCTGCCCGGCTGGGGCCGGGGCACGGTCTGGCTGAACGGCTTCGCCCTGGGCCGGTACCGGGAGGACGGGCCGCAGCGCACCCTGTACGCGCCCGCGCCGCTGTGGCGGGCCGGCCGGAACGAGATCATCGTGCTGGAGCTGCACCGCGCGGGCCCCCTCCTGGAGCTGCGGGACACCCCCGACCTCGGCCCGGCCGAACCCGCCCCGATCCCGGCCTGGTGACCGCACGGGGCCCGGCCCACCCGCCGGCCGCGCCCCGCCCCGGCACCCCGCCCCCCGACACCCCGGCCCGCCGCTGTCACCCGTACGCCTCGGCGTCGGGACCGGCCCCGGCGCCCGCCGGCCTGGAGAATCCCGAGGTGAGCCCCTCCCTCCCCCGGCGCTCCCGCGCCGCGCCCGGAAGGCAGCACCGATGCCACCTCGTCCCCGCCGCGGCCGGCCCCGGACCGCCGCCGGACCCGCCGGAGTGCCCTCGAATCCGGCGGTGCCGGCGGTCCTGGCCCTCCTGACCGCCCTGGCGGCCTGCTGCGCCCTGGTACCCGCCGCCGGCCCGGCCAGGGCCACCCCCCTGCCCGCCGCGGCGGCGGGCGGTCCCGTCCGGCAGACCCGTCCCGTCCGGCAGGCGGACGCGGTGCGGAATGCCGACGCCGTACAGAAGGCCGACGCCGTGCAGCAGACCGCCGCACCCTTCGACACCGCGCCGGCCGTCGCCGCGCTGGGGCGCCTGCTGCCCGCCAGGGCGGCGCAGTTCACCCTGACGGCGGCTCCGCGGACCGGCGCCGACACCTACTCCGTCTCGGGCACTGCCGGCGCGGTCGCCGTCCGGGGCACCTCCCCCGCCGCGCTGCTGACCGGCGTCGGCTGGTACCTGGAGAACGTGGCCGGGGTGGACATCGGGCTGCCCGGCGACTCCACGGCCGCCCTGCCCGCGGTGCTGCCGGCCGTGCCGGCCCCGGTCACCCGCGCGGCCGTCGTCCCGCACCGCTACGCGCTGAACGACACCGACGACGGCTACTCCGGCGCCTACCGGGACTTCGCCGCGTACCAGCACGAGATCGACGTCCTGGCGCTGCACGGGGTCAACGAGGTCTTCGTGCAGGCCGGCGCCGAGTACCCGTACTACCGGGCGCTGCAGGAATTCGGCTACGGCGCGGACGAGTTGCGCGGCTGGATCCCGGCGCCGGCCCACCAGAGCTGGTGGCTGCTGCAGAACATGAGCGGCTTCGGCGGGCCGGTCTCCGAGCAACTCCTCACCGCCCGGGCCGCGTTGGGCCGACGCATCACCGACCAGCTGCGCTCGCTCGGGATGACACCCGTGCTGCCCGGGTACTTCGGCACCGTGCCGCCGGGCTTCGCCGCCCGCAACCCCGGTGCCAGGACCGTCCCGCAGGGCGACTGGGTCGGCTTCACCCGGCCCGACTGGCTGGACCCGACCGGGCCGGTGTTCGGCCGGCTCGCCGCCGCCTGGTACCGGGCGCAGCGCGAGGCCTTCGGGGACAGCACGATGTTCAAGATGGACCTGCTGCACGAGGGCGGCCAGGCGGGCCCGGTGGACGTCACGGCGGCCGCCGCCGCCGTCCAGCGGGCGCTGCTCACCGCCCGCCCCGGGGCGACCTGGGCCATCCTGGGCTGGCAGGACAACCCCTCGGACGCGCTGCTGGCCGGGGTCGACCGGTCCAGGATGCTGATCGTGGACGGCCTGTCCGACCGGTACGAGGGCCTGGACCGGGACGCCGACTGGCACGGCACCCCGTACGCCTTCGGCAGCATCCCCAACTTCGGCGGCCACACCACGATCGGCGCCAACGCGGGGGTCTGGGCGCGGCGCTTCCAGGAGTGGCGCACCCGGCCGGGCAGCGCCCTGCAGGGCATCGCCTACCTGCCGGAGGGGACCGGCGCCGACCCGGCCGCCTTCGCCCTGTTCACCCGACTGGCCTGGCAGGACGGGCCGGTGGACCTGGCGGGCTGGTTCGGCGGCTACGCCGCCCGGCGCTACGGCGCCGCCGACCCGCACGCGGCCGCCGCCTGGGACGCCCTGCGGCAGGGCCCGTACGCGATGCCCTCCGACACCTGGAGCGAGGCACAGGACGGCCTGTTCGCCGCGCGTCCGAGCCTGACCGTCACCAGCGCGGCCGGCTGGAGCCCGCCCTCGATCCGCTACGACCCCGCTCTGGTGCGCCGGGCACTGGACGAACTGCTGGCAGTGGCACCGGCGTTGCGGACGGGCGACGCCTACCGCTTCGACCTGGTGAACCTCGCCCGGCAGGCACTGGCCGATCACGGCCGGGCCCTGCTGCCCCGGATCAGGGCCGCCTACGAGGCCGGTGACCTGGCGGGCTTCCGGTCGGCGGCCGCCGGCTGGCAGGACGCGCTCGGCCTGCTGGACGAACTCCTCGGATCCGACCGGCGGTTCCTCCTGGGGCCGTGGCTGGCCGCGGCCCGGGCCCAGGGCGCGTCACCGGCCGAGGCGGACCAGCTGGAGTACGACGCCCGCTCCATCCTGACCAGTTGGGGCGGTCGCGGCCCGAGCGACGGCGGCGGGCTGCACGACTACGCGGGCCGGGAGTGGTCCGGGCTGGTCTCGGGCCTCTACGCGGAGCGCTGGGGGGTGTACTTCGACTCGCTGGACGCGGCGCTGGCCACCGGCACCCCGCCGGCCCCGGTGGACTGGTTCAGCATCGACGACGACTGGGCCCGGCGGACGGACGCCCACCCGGTCACCGCCGGCGGCGACCCGGTCGCCCTGGCCCGGGCCGCGGCGGCGGCCGTGGCAGCGGGGGCACGCGCGCCCGGCCGCGGCTGAGCACCGCCGGGCGGGCCGAAATCCAGGTGCCCCGGCGCGCCCGGCTCCCTACCCTGGGCGGCATGGACGACGGGGGCGGGCTGTGGAACGTGGTGGACGTCGAGGCGACCTGCTGGGACGGGCAGCCGCCGCCGGGCGCGGTCAGCGAGATCATCGAGATCGGGCTGACCGTGGTCGACCCCGGCCGCGGTGAGCGGGTGGGCCGCCACCGGATCCTGGTCCGGCCGGAGCGCTCGTCCGTCAGCGCGTTCTGCACCGCGCTGACCGGGCTGACCCAGGCCGAGGTGGACACCGGGCTCGGCTTCGCCGAGGCCTGCCGGCTGCTGGCCGCTGAGCACCGGTCCGGCTCGCGCCCCTGGGCCAGTTGGGGCGACTACGACCGGCACCAGTTCACCCGGCAGTGCGCCGCCACCCGCACCGAGTACCCCTTCGGGCGGCTGCACACCAACGCCAAGGCGGTGTTCACCGAGGCGCACGGGCTGCGCAGACGCCCCGGCATGGCCAGGGCGCTGGAGATCGCCGGACTGCCGCTGGAGGGGCGCCACCACCGGGGCGAGGACGACGCGTGGAACATCGCGGCGCTGGTCCTCGGACTGTCGGCCCGGGGCGCCTGGCCGGCCGGCGCAGCGCTCGGCGGCCGCCCGGCCACCGGGTGAACCCCCGGGCCGGACGGCCCGGTTCAGGCGCCGACGACCCCGTCGATGCCCTCGCGCAGGAAGTCCGCGTGCCCGTTGTGCCGGGCGTACTCGTGCATCATGTGCAGCATCACCAGGCGCAGCGATACGTCCTCGCCCCAGCGCGGCTGGTGGCCCGTCACGTCGAGCGACTCGGCGGCCGCCTCGATCCGCCGGGAGTGCTCCACCTCGGCCTGCCAGGCCGCGAACGCCTCCGAGCGGGTGGCGGTGCTCGCGTCGTAGGCGGCCTGGTAGTCGACCTCGTCCGACCAGACGAGCGGGACGTCCTCGGCGTCGATCACCCGCCGGAACCACGTCCGCTCGACCTCGGCCATGTGCCGTACCAGCCCGAGCAGGGAGAGCGTCGACGGCGGGCTCGACCGCCGGCGCAGCTCCTCGTCGGAGAGGCCGTCGCACTTCATCGCCAGGGTGGCGCGGTGGAAGTCGAGGAAGGCGCGCAGCATCTCGCGCTCGCCGCCGGTGAGGGGCGGGGCGATCCGTTCGGTGGTCACTGCTGGTCCTTCCGCCCGCGGCCTGCCGCGGTGCCCGTCACCCGTCGCGCGGGCGGCCCGAATCGACGTGCCAGGCTACCGCGCCGCCCGGGCCGGCGATCAAGGGGTTTTCGGCGCCCGGGTGCCTGCCCCCGCAGCCTGCCCCAGCCGCTCGGGAACGCCCGCTCGGGAACGCCCGCTCGGGAACGCCGCCCGGAGAGGCCGCCCGGCACGCCGGCGGCACGGCAGGACGGCCCGGGGCCTCCGCGCCGCCCGGGCTCCGGCGCGGAGGCGAGCGGGCCGGTGCTCAGGAGGCCGCCCGCAGGTGCCGGCGCGGCTTGGCGGCCGGGCGGTCGCCGGCCCGGGCGGTGGTCTCCTCCAGGGCGGCCTGGAGCTGGTCCCGGGTCATCGTCGAGCGGTGCGGGATGTCGAGCTCGCCGGCCCGCTTGTAGAGCTCCGCCTTGGTGAGCCGCGACAGGTCCTCGGCGGCGGCCTTCTTCCCGCTGCCCTTGCCGCTGCTCCTGGTGGTGGCAGCGGTCTTCCGGCTCGCGGCGCCCTTGCCGCCGGCGGCGGTCCGACCGCTCCGGGGAGCCTCCTCGGCCTCCTCGGCCTCCTCGGCCTGCTCCGGTCCGGCGGCCCCGGCCGGCCGGCCGGCGCTCTCCAGGCTGCGGCTGAGGATGTCCATCAGGTCGATGACGTTGCTGGGCCGGGGCGCTGCCTCGGGGGCGGCGTAATCGGCGCCGGACTGCTTGGCCGCGATCAGCTCGTGCACCTTCTGCTCGAAGGTGTCGTGGTAGTCGTCCGGGTTCCAGTCCACGGCCAGCATCTCGATCAGCTGCTCGGCCATGGTCAGTTCGCGGTCGCTGACCGCGGTGTCGCCGTCCGGGAGGTTGCCGATCTCGTGGTGCGGGTCGCGCACCTCGTCGGCGAAGTGCATGGTGTGGGCGGTGAGGATGCCGTTCTCGGCCCGCACGGCCGTCAGGTACTCCTTGCCGCGCATCGAGAACATCGCGATCCCGGCCCGGTTGGCCTGTTCCAGCGCCTTCTGCAGCAGGGTGTAGACCTTGCCGTACTCCTTGCCCTTGGGGCCCAGGTAGTAGGTCTTGTCGAAGAAGATCGGCTTCACCTGGTCGAGGTCGACGAAGCCGGTGATCTCGATGGTCTTGGAACGGCCGGGGGAGATCTGGTCCAGCTCCTCGGGCTCGACCACCACGTACTCGCCCTCGGCGGTCTCGAAGCCCTTCACGATGTCGCCGAAGGCGACCTCCTCACCGGTGCGCTCGTTCACCCGCAGGTTGCGCACCCGGTCCGAGGTGCCGCGCTGGATCTGCCGGAAGTGCACGGTGTGGTCCTCGGTCGCCGCGTACAGCGACACCGGCACGGACACCAGGCCGAAGCTCAGGATCCCGCTCCAAATCGGTCGGGCCATCACTGGCCTCCTCTCGAACGACCGCCCGGGCGCGCCGCGCGCTGCCGAGGTCCTGCATCCATGGGACCACTTTCGGCCTGGTCGGCGCACGTGTCCGTCCGGGCTGGTCCGTCGGTGGCCGCACCCTTGCGGGCGCCCGGCCGGTCAGTCGCCGCGCAGCCGCACGAAGCGGGCCCGCAGCACCCGTCCGGTGTCCAACCGGACCTCGGCCCGCAGCGGGCCGGCCAGCGGGTGCACCGGGCCGTGCTCGGGGTCGGTGCGCGGCTCGCCGAGCAGTCCGGCGGCCGCCTCGGCCACCCGGCGGGCCTGGACGGGGGTGAGCCGGGGGGAGCTGAGCACCTCGCGGCCGTCCTCCAGCCGCAGCAGCAGCGCCTGCGGCCGGCCGGCCGTCCCGGTGAGGGCGGTGACGGTGGCGTCGGTGGTGTCGTGCGGGCGGTACTTCACCCAGACCCGGCCCGCGCCCCTGGCCCGGTAGGGGGAGGCCGCGCCCTTGCAGACCAGGCCCTCGACGCCGGTCGCGGCGAGCCGCTCGACCCAGCTGAGCGCCTCGGCGCGGTCGGTGGTGGCCATCACCTGCTGGACGGGCGGCGGCACCCCGGCCAGCACCTCCGCGAGCAGCCGGCGCCGGTCGGTGAGCGGCAGCCCGCGGACGTCCTGCCCGCCGGGCAGTGCCAGCACGTCGAAGGCGATCAGGCCGAGCACCACGTCGTCCGCCTCGCGGGCGGCGCGGGTGCGCAGGAGTTCCTCGAAGGCGAACCGGCCGTCCCGCCAGGCGACGAGTTCGGCGTCCAGGACGAGGCCGACCGGCAGCCGGGCGACCGCCCGCGCGATCGGGGGGAAGTCGGCGGAGAGGTCGCGGCCGGAGCGGGACTGCAGGTAGGGCGGCCGGTCACCGCGGGCGAAGGCCAGGCAGCGGAAGCCGTCCAGCTTCAGCTCGTAGACGACGCCGGAGCCGCCGAGGCCGTCCGGCTCCGGCACCTCGTCGACGGCGGCCGGGCGCATCACCTCCAGCGGCGGTTCCGGCGGCCGGGCCCCGGCCGTGGCCGCCGGGGTCGACGCCGGGGTCGACGCGGCGGTCACCGCCGGGGTGGACGCCGGGCGCCGTGGCCTGCCGGGGGCCGCCCGCTCCGGCGCGGCGGGAGCCGGCCGGCGCCCGGGGGCGGCCGGTGCGCCCCGGGCCGGCCCGGCGGCCTCGGGCAGCGGGCGGGCCCGGGAGGGCAGCAGCAGCGGGGCGAGCAGGTCGCCGTCCGCCCGCAGCCGGCCGGGGACGTCGGCGATGGTGAACTCCAGGTCCCCGGCGGACCGGGCCCGGTCGAGTTCCTCCCAGCTGACCGGGGTCGAGACGGTCGGGCGGGGGCGGGCCCGGACGGTGTAGGGCGCGGCCGTGGTCTTCCTCGCCGCGTTCTGGGACCAGTCGACCAGCACCCGGCCGACCCGGCGGGCCTTCGCCATGGTGTGCACGACCAGGTCGGGGTGGAGCCGTTCGAGCTCCGCGGCCACCGCCTTGGCGTACCGGGAGACCTCCTCCCCCGGCGTGGGGGTGATCGGCACCAGCAGGTGCAGGCCCTTCGAGCCGGAGGTCTTGACCCAGGTGGTCAGGCCGTCCGCGGCCAGCCGCTCGCGCAGCAGCCGGGCGACCGCCCGGCAGGTCAGGACGTCGGCGCCCTCGCCGGGGTCGAGGTCGAGCACCAGCCGGTCGGCCACCGCCGGTTCGGCGCCGTGCCACTGCGGCACGTGGAACTCGACGCAGCCGAGGTTGGCCGCCCAGACCAGGGTGGCGCCGTCCTCCACCACCACCTGCCGCAGCCCGCCGGCCGTGCTCGGCACGGCGACGGTGCGCACCCAGCCGGGGGTGCCGGCCGGCGGGCTCTTGGCGAAGAACCGCTCGCCCTCCACGCCCTCGGGGCAGCGCAGGAAGGACAGCGGCCGGTCGCGCAGGTGGGGCAGCAGCGCCGACTGCACGGTGGCGTAGTAGGTGATCACCTCGCCCTTGCGGGTCCCGGTCCGCGGGAAGTACACCTTGTCGAGGTGGGACAGGTTGAGCCTGCGCCCCTCGACCACCGTCATCGGCACCGCCGCCACCTCCCGCGCGCCGGCCGGCGGCCGCGGGTGCGGCCGCCGGGACCAGGGGTGCGACCGCTCAGTGGGTGCGGTCCTGGAGGTCGGCCATCGCGACCGCCCAGCGGATGTACTTGTTGCGGCCGAGGTCGCCGACGGTCTTGATCCGCAGCGAGGCGAGCGCCTCGCCGTGGGCGTCGGTGAGGCCGGCCAGGGCGGCGACCGGTGCGTCGAGCACCTCCGGCAGGCTCAGGTTCTCGTACTTCTTGTCCAGCACCTTGTCCAGGTCGGCGGTGACGGTCATGACGGGGCTCCTCGGGGGACGGGGACGATGCCCCCAGGCTCTGGCCGGGCGGGCCCGGCTGCCATCCCGATCGGCCGATCGGGCGACGCGGCCCGGGCCTACCCGCCGGCCGGCCTCCCCCAGCGGACGTTCCAGCGGCCGGAGCGGCCGGTCAGCTCGGTGACGGACAGCGGAGGCACGTCCAGCCGCCAGAAGGCCGGCCCGGGCACGCCCAGCGCGTGCAGCGCGGCGGCGCGTACGACGTCCGGCTCGACCACGGCGACCACCGGGCCGCGGCCGTCGCCGGACGCCACGACGCCGGAGGCCACGACGCCGGGCAGCGCGTCCAGCCAGCCGGCGACCCGGGCGAACAGGTCGAGCAGGCTCTCGCCGCCGTGCGGGGCGGCCGCGGGGTCGGACAGCCAGCGGGCCACCGCCGCGCCCTCGGCCGCCGCCACCTCGGCCAGCGTCAGGCCGGTCCAGCGGCCCATCGCGCACCCGGCCAGCGCGGGCGCCGGCTCGGCCCGCAGGCCGAGCGCCGCGGCGGTGGCGGCGCAGCGCGGCGACGGGGAGGCGTACGCCCGGGCGGCGGCCGGCAGCGCACCGGCGGCCCGCTCGGCCTGCCGCAGGCCGGCCGGCTCCAGCGGCCCGCCGTCGTCGAAGCGGGCCTCCCGCAGCGCGCTGCCCATCGCCGCTGAGACCAAGGTCACGCGGACGGTCATCGCTCGCTCCATCCTGTCCAACTCCTCTGCCGCGGGGGTGAATCGCTCCGTGCACCGGGCGCTCGGCGGTGGTACCGGCGCGGCGCCGCCCCAAGAGCGCCGTCCCCACGCCCTTGGCGGACCCGACCGCAGACGGTACCTTCAAGCCCGATACGACGACGGTATGACGGAAGTCCGGTGAGAATCCGGCACGGTCGCGCCACTGTAAGCCCGCAGCACCGGCCCGTACGGGCGGTTCTGCCGGGGAGTCAGACCCGATGCCGTCGTTTCTGCACCATCTAGCGGGACGCGAGTTCCCGAGGAGGTTCCTCTGTCATGGCACAGTCCGCTGCCCCCGCAGCCATCCCCGCCGCACCACTGACCCTGCCGCTCAAGGCGATCGCCCCCTGGGCGGTCTTCTTCGGCATCCTGATGCTGGCGCTCATCTACTTCGTCGGCGCCGAGCAGGGCGCGACGTCCCTCATCTCCGGCGAGAGCGTGCACGAATGGGTGCACGACGGCCGCCACCTGCTCGGTTTCCCCTGCCACTGAAACTCCGGGGGAACCGCTCCATGAACTCCACAGCTGTCAGATCCCTGCTCGTCCGCGGCATGCTCGCGGGCCTCGCCGCAGGCGTGCTCGCCCTGATCGTCGCCTACCTGATGGGTGAGCCGCACGTCGACGCCGCGATCGCGTTCGAGGAGGCGCACGCGCACGAACACGGCGAGGTCGAACTCGTCAGCCGTGCCGTGCAGTCGACCGCCGGTCTCGCCACCGGCGTGCTCGTCTACGGCATTTCGGTGGGCGGCTTCGGCGCGCTCGCGTTCTGCTTCGCGCTGGGCCGGGTCGGCCGGTTCGGCGCCCGCGCCACCGCCGCGCTGCTCTCCGGTGCGGCGCTGCTCGCGGTCTACGTCGTCCCGTTCCTCAAGTACCCGGCCAACCCGCCGTCGGTGGGCGACCCGGAGACGATCGGCAAGCGCACCACGCTGTACTTCCTGATGATGGCGCTCAGCATCCTGCTGGCGGTCGCCGCGGTGATCGTCGGCAAGCGCCTGGCGCCGCGCCTGGGCACCTGGTACGCGACGGTGGCCGCGGCGGCCGGGTTCGCCCTGGCCGTCGGCCTCGCCTACGCGTTCCTGCCCGCGGTCAACGAGGTGCCGGAGGACTTCCCGGCCACGCTGCTCTGGCAGTTCCGGCTCTCGGCCCTCGCCATCCAGGTCACCCTCTGGGTGTCCTTCGGTCTGCTCTTCGGCCACCTGGCCGAGCGGGTGCTCAACCCGAAGGCGGCTCCGGCCGTGGAGCGCACCGCCGCACCGGAGGCCGCCGCTCCCGCGGTCTGACCCCCGGTACCGGTCACGGAAACGGGGCCGGTGGCAGCGACCTTCGTCGCGGCCACCGGCCCCGTCCGGCTTCGCCGGGTGCCGCCCGGGCGGGAACAGGGCCTCAGCCGGGGACGGGGCTCAGGCGAGGGTGAGGAACAGCTTCTCCAGCTCGGCCTCGGACATCGGCGGGGTCCCGCCGTCGGCGGCCGCCAGGCACTGGCGCATCCCGCTGGCCACGATCTTGAATCCGGCGCGGTCCAGCGCCCTGGAGACGGCCGCGAGTTGGGTGACCACGTCCTTGCAGTCCCGGCCGGCCTCGATCATCGCGATCACGCCGTTCAGCTGGCCCTGGGCGCGGCGCAGGCGGTTCAGGACGGCGCCGGTGGCTTCCTCGTCGACGGTCACGGACATCTCCTCCTCGCGATGGTTCACTCCATCGTACCCCCTGGGGTATCCGCGCCGGTGGCCGCCGCCCGGCGGCCCGGCCCGCCGGAACGCGGGCGGGCCCGGCGAAGGACGGACGGCCGGGCGGCGGACACGGCGGCTCAGTGCCCCGGCAGGCCGTCCGGACGGACGGCGATGTGGTCGGCGCCCAGATCGACCGCCACCCGGTGCTCCATGCCCAGCGCCTCCAGGAACTTCGCCGGCAGCTGCACCCGCCCGGTGCGGTCCAGCATCACGTACTCGCGCTCGCTGACCGACTCCTCGCCGTACTCGTCGGTGACGGTACGGCGCAGCACCTCGCTGCTGGTCCGCCCGTCCCGGACGGCGACCGTGCGGCGCACCTCGCCGGCCACCAGCGGGTCGTGGGTGACGATCACCACGGTGGCGTTCAGCTCGCGGTTGACCGTCCGGAAGGCCTCGAAGACCCCCGCACCGGTCTCCGAGTCGAGCTCGCCGGTGGGCTCGTCGGCCAGCAGCACCGCCGGGTCGTTGGCCATCGCCACCGCGATCGCGGCCCGCTGCTGCTGGCCGCCGGACAGCTCGGCCGGGCGGCGCCCGGCCAGCTCGCCGATGCCCAGCGCCTCCAGCAGCTCGCCCACCCGGGCGGCGCGCGCCGCCGAGCGGGCCCGGCCGCCCCGCTCGCCGCGCAACTGCATCGGCAGCGCGACGTTCTGAGCGATCGTCAGGAACGGCAGCAGGTTGCGGGCGGTCTGCTGCCAGATGAAGCCGACCACGTCCCGGCGGTAGGCCAGCCGTTCCTTGGCGGTCATGCCCAGCAGGTCCCGGCCGGCCACCGTGGCGGTGCCGGCGGTCGGGACGTCCAGGCCGGCCAGGATGTTGAGCAGGGTGGACTTCCCGCTGCCGGAGGCACCGACCAGGGCCATCAGGTCACCTTGGTCGACCTGGAGGTCCAGGCCCTGCAGCGCCTGGACCTCGACCCCGTCCGCGCTGAAGATCCGGACCAGCCGTTCGCAGACGATCGCCAGCCCGGCACCGTGCGTGCGCGGGGCCGCGGCCGCCAGCGCCCGCTGCCGCAACTCCGCCAGGGTGGGCGGGCGGTGGGCCGGCACCTGCTCGGTGGCCGGGCCGTGCGGCGCGCTGTTCATCGGCTGTCCCCTGCTCTCAACTCGGTGGTGATCTGTCGCCGCCCGGACACGGCGGCCTCGGCCAGCACCCCGGCGGACACCAGCGCGGCCAGGCCCAGGGCCTGGGTGAGCACCGGCAGCGCGGCCGGCCGCAGCCCGGCCGGCACCGCCGCGCCGACCAGCGAGGTCAGGTCGACGGCCGGCCCGAGCAGGGCCACGGCGGCGAGCGCCAGCAGCATCCCGCCCGCCGAGGCCACCAGCGTCTGCGGCAGGGTCTCGGCCAGGATCAGCGCCAGCCCCTGCCGGGGCCGCAGGCCCATGGTGCGCAACCTGGCCAGCAGCGCGCCCCGTTCGGGCGCCGCCCGGACGAGCGTGAGCAGCACCGCCAGCAGCGCGAGGCCCGCCGCGCCGGCCACCGAGGCCTGGAACAGCCGGCCGGCGGAGTGCTGCAGCGGGTCGGCGCCGAGCTTCGCCGCCATGGCGGCACTGGTCAGCACCGTCGGGCCGGCCTGCGCGCGGCCGGCCGGTGCCGGCCGGGCACCGGCGGGCGGCTCCGGGGGCGCGACCGTGTCGCGGACCAGGGCCCGCAGCCGGTCGTCCTCGACGCTCCCGGTCGCGTACCAGCGGTTGGGGAGGCCGACCGCGGGCACCTTGAGCGCCGTCGGGCCGGCCGGCAGCACGATCAGCGCCTTCGTCGCGTTCGGGCGGGCCGGCGTGCCGTCGACCACCCCGGCGACGGTGGCCAGGAACTCGGTCCCGCCCGCCAGCCGCAGGGGGAAGGCGGCCGGGCCGAGCGACCCGGCGAGGTCGGCGCTCACCAGCGCGGGCACCGGGGCGCCCGGCCCCGCGCCGGCCAGCAGCGCCGGGTCGAAGCGCCCGCGGCCGACCGTCCGGGCCAGCTCGGCGTACCCGGCCGGGTCCGCGACGACCACGGTGGCCCGGTCCCGGCCGGCGGCGGCGGGCAGCGCGATGTCGTCGTCCGTCCAGAGCGCGGTGGCGGTCCGTACGCCCGGCAGCCCCGCCGCCGCCCGGGTGAAGGCCTCCGGCAGGGTGCCCCGGACGGGCGCGGCGACGGCGGCGTCACCGCCGACGGCGAGCCGGGCGACCCGCAGCCGGGAGTGGTCCACCGCGTCCAGCACGGTGGCGCCGAAACCGGCCGTGGTGACGGCGAGCAACAGGGCGAGCAGCGGCAGCACCGGGGCGCCGGGGCGGGCCCCGGTGCCCCGGGCCGCGCGGGCCAGCCCCAGGAAGCCGATCGCGCCGGGGCCGCGCCCGGCGGCCCGGGCCAGCGCCCCGACCAGCACCGGCTGGAGCCGGGCCAGCAGCAGCGCGCCGGTCAGCGCCAGCAACAGCGGGGCGGCGACCAGCAGCGGGTCCAGGCCCTCGCCGGGCGGCGCGACACCCCGGCGGCGGACTTCGGTCACGGCGGCCACCGTGGCGGCCAGCACGGCGAGTTCGGCGACCGTGCGGCGCCGCCCGGCGGCCGACCGGGGGGCGGCGAGCAGCACGGCGGCCCGGACCGGCAGCGCCAGCAGGGCGAGCAGCGTGGTGGCGAGGGCCCCCAGCAGGGCGGCCGTCCAGCGCGGTGCGGGGAGCAGGACGAAGGCCAGCAGGGTGGCGGCGGCCGCCGCGGGCAGCACGGTCACCGCGCCCTCGCCGAGCAGCCGGCCGAGGATGCCGGCGCGTGACCCGCCGCGGGCCCGGAGCAGGTGCAGCTCACCGGCACGGCGGTCGGCCGTGAGTCCGGCCGCCAGGCAGAGCACCACCAGGGCGACCCCGGCCACGCCGGCCGGGCCGACGGCGGTCAGCGGCGCGGCGGCGAACCGGCGGGCCTGCGCCCGGGTGAAGAGGTCCGGCAGGTCGGAGGCGATCCGCAGTTCGCCGCGGCCGGTGGCGGAGGCCAGTTCGGCGGCCTGCGGGCCGGTCACGAAGGAGGCCAGCTGGGCGCCGGTGCCGGCCAGCCGGTCGGCCCGCATCCCGCCGGGGTCGAGCGGCAGCCGCCAGAAGTCCTCGGCCCGGACGCCCCAGTCCGCCAGTCGGTCCACGGATTCCGGCCCGACCAGGCCGGCGGTCGTCCAGAAGGACTCGGCGGGCAGGACGTTGGTCAGGCTGAGGCAGGCCTCGGTGAGGCAGGACAGGCCGGTCCAGTAGTCCTCCGCCGGATCGGCGGCGCGGTAGAGGCCGACCACCTCCGCCCGCAGCGGGACCCCGACCGAGGAGGGGGCCACCAGGACGGAGCCGACCCGGGCGCCGAGGGTCGCGGCGGCCTCGGCGGCCAGCGCGACGGGGATGGGGCCGTCGGCCGGGCCGCCGGCGGGCCACCGGCCCTCGACCAGCCGGACGTGGTCGCCGGCGGCGGGCAGGAAGTACAGGCCGAGCTGGGGCGGCACCGCTTCGGGGCGGGCGAGTTCGGGGTTGGAGAGGCTGCGCGGGTGCAGCGCACGGGCGCCGTGCACCGGCCCGCTCGGGTCGAGCCGGAACGCGGACCCGACCCGGCCGCGGAGGGTGGCGAGCGCCGTGTCGAGGCTCTCGGGCGAGTCCTGCCCGGGTCTCAGCGGGGCGCTGGCCAGCAGGCTGGTCGCGACCGGGCCGGCGTCGCGGAGGTAGGAGCGCAGCGCGCCGTCGGCGCCGCGGTCCAGGGCGCGCGGCAGGGCCGTGGCGAGCAGGACCAGGCCGAAGGCGAGGGCGGCGCCGAGCAGGACGGCCGGCGGCGCCGCACGCAGCCGGGTGCGCACCCACGGCGCGGGCCGCCGGGCCCGGTCGGCCCGTCCCGTCCGGTCGGCCGGTCCGGCCTGGTCGCGGGTGCTCACATCTCCTCCACGAGTCGCAGCCGGGCGGCCGGGCCCCGGCGGTGGCGACCGCCGAGGAAGGCCGACAGCAGGGGCACGGCGCCGATCGCGGCCGCGAGCAGCAGGGTCGCGCCGAGGGGCGGCCCGGCCAGCACGTCCGGCACGGGCCGGCGGGCGGCCGGGGTGAGCACCACCAGCGGGACGATCAGCCGGACCATCAGGGTGCCCAGGCCGATCCCGACCAGCGTGCCCAGGCCGACCAGGACGGCCTGCTCGGCGGCGACCGTACGGGTCAGCCGGCGCCGCGGCACGCCGAGGGCCATCAGCACGGCGAACTCCCCCGCCCGTTCGGCCGACGCGGCGGCCGCGGCCGCGGCGAAGCCGATCGCGGCGAGCACCGCGGTGGCGACGGCCAGCGCGGCCAGCGCGGTCTGCGGGGCGGCGCTCACCGGGTCCTCCAGCAGCCCGGCGACGATCTCCTCGCGCAGGTGCAGGAGTTGGGTGCCGGGTGCGGAGCGGAGCGCGGCGGCCGCCGCCACCGGGTCGGGGTCGTGCTCGGAGGTGGCGGGCAGCCACCACTCGTTCGGGACGGGCGTCTCCACCCCGCTGCCGGCCAGCAGCCGCCCGGCGGAGCCCAGGTCGAGGACGAGCGCGGTGCGGCCGGCCACCGGCACCGAGTCCACGGCGGCGGTGATCCGGACCGGCACCCGCACCCCGCCGAAGGGCACCCGGACGAGCTCGCCGACGGAGGCGCCGACGGCCGTCAGGTAGTCGCGCGTGGCGAGGCCGGGCAGTTCGCCGCCGGCGGACGCGACCGGGGCGCCGCCCGCCGGGACCAGCGGGACGCGGACGCCGCGGAAGTCCGCGGGCCCGCTGCGGTAGCGCAGCCGGAGCAGCGTGCCGGCGGCCCGCTGCTCCGCAGGGATGTCCTCCACGGTCACGGCCGCGGTGCCGCCGCCCGTCGCGGGCGCCTGCGACCAGTCCGGCCCGGCGGGGAGGGGTGCGGCCGGGCCGTCCGGGGTGTCGGCCGCCGCGATCCGGCCCACCGTCAGCTCGCCCTCGATCCGTTCGCCGCCCGCCCAGCCGTAGCCGACCACCAGGCCGGTCAGGGTCAGCGGCGCGGCGACGGAGCCGAGCGGGGCGTCCGTCAGCGCGGCCAGGTCGACGGAGACCTTCGCCTCGCCCTCGGCCGGCAGGCCGGGGACGAGGGTGCGGTAGGTGGTGCCGAAGCGGTCGCGCAGCATCAGCCAGAGGCCGGGGCGGACGGGCGCGCCGTCGGACGGCGGCCCGGCCGCGGCGGAGCGTTGCAGCACCCGGACGCCCACCTCCAGGTCGATCCGCGCCGGGTGGCCCGGCAGCACGACGCCGGCCGCCCGGCCGGAGGGTGCGGGGCGCACCAGCGGCGCCAGCAGCTCGCGGGCGCCGTGCCCGTCGAACAGGTCGGGACGGACCCGCAGGTGCTCGGCCGCGCCGGCCGCGTCCAGCGCCAGCACCCGGCCGGTGCCACCGCCGGGCAGCGACTGGTCGGCCTGGACGACCGGGATCAGCCGTTCGCCGCCGGGCAGCGCGGCGTAGCGTCCGCCCTGGCCCATCGCGGCCAGGCCGGAGCCGGTGATCCGCAGCCCCCCGGCGGTCGCGAAGTCGGCCTGGTCGCGCTGCGAGGCGGACCAGGCGCTGTGCTGGCCGAGCGCCAGGACCCCGGTGGCGACGGCGAGCACCAGGAGCAGGACCGGTCCGGTGGCCCGGCCGGGCCGGCGCGCGAACTGCCAGCCCACCAGGGCCGGGCCCAGGCCCCGTCCGCGGGCGGCCAGCCGGCCGCCCAGCCGGGCGGCGAACGGCAGCAGGCGCAGGACGAACAGGGTGCCGGCGCAGAGGGCCAGGGTCGGTGCGGCGACCAGGACGGGATCGACGCCGAGCCGCCCGGCGGTCTCGGCCGCGAGCGGGCCGCCGCTCTGCCGGGCCAGTTGCCGGTGGGCCAGCACGGCGAGGGCGAGCAGGGCGAGGTCGGCGCCGGAGCGCGCCGCGCCGGCCACCACGGCCTGCCGGCGGCCGGCCCGGCGCAGCGCGGCGGCGCCGGCCCCGCGGAGCAGTCCGGGCAGGGTGGTGAGCAGCACGCAGGCCAGCGCGCAGGCGGCCGCGACGGGCCACAGGATCCACGGCAGGGAGGTGTCCAGCGGCACCCGGGAGAGCGGTCCGAAGCGGCCCAGCAGGTGCAGCAGCGGCGGGGTGAGCAGGGGTGCGAGCAGGGCCGCGGGCAGCGCCAGCAGGACGGATTCGGCGGCGGTGAGCAGGCCGATCCGGCCGCGCGAGGCGCCTCGGGCGGCCAGCAGGGCGTTCTCGCCCTCCTGCCGGCCGGTCAGCAGGGTGACGACCAGCAGCAGGGCTGCCGCGCCGAGCACCGCGAGTTGCAGGGCGCCGATGAGTACGGTCGACCGGGCGACCACCGAACCCGACTTCAACTCTCCGAGCAGGGCGGTGAGTTCGGTCTGCACGCGGAGCGCGGCGGTGTGCTGCAGGGCGGCGGCGACGGTGTCGGCCCGAAGCCGCAGGGCCTCGGCCCCGGCGGGCCGGACGGCACCGAAGTCGGCCCGGACCAGCCAGCTCCGGCCGCTCTGGACCAGCGTGCCGGAGGTGAACGCGGCGTCGTCCACCAGCAGGGGCCCGTAGGTGGTGAAGCTGCTGACCTGCACCTCCGCGCCGCCGAGCGGGTCGAGCCGCCAGTACGGGTCGGTGCGGTCGGCCGCCTGGTACACACCGGTGACCAGCACCGTCAGCGAGCTCCCCTGGAAGCGGTCGGCCAGGGTCACCGGGGCGGGCAGGGCCGCGGCGGTCAGCCCCAGGCGGGCCAGCGCGGCGGGCGGGACCGCGGCCTCGACGGCAGCGCCGGCGGCGGGTCCGGCGGCCCGGGGCGTCGGGGCGGACGGCTGCGGCCAGCGGCCGGCCAGCAGGTGCGCCCGGTCGCGGTCGAGGGCCACCAGGACGGTGAGATCCGGGTCCTTGCCGGTGGCGCCCCGGCCGTCGGCGGCGCCGACCGCCCCCGGTCCGGCGGCCTCGGGTCCGGCGGCGGGCAGCCCGTACGAGCGGCTGCGGGCGGCGCTCTCGACCCGGGCCGGGAGCGGGCCGAAGAGGTCGCCGGCGAAGGCCCGGACGGCCGCGTCGTCGGTGCCGCGGTCCGGGGCGGCGCGCTCCCCGGTGACCAGGACGGTGGCCCTGCTCCGGCCGGGCCCCTGGAGCGCCTGGCGCAGACCGGCCTCGCCCACGGAGCGGTTGAACGCCACGATCGCGGTCAGCATCGCCGTCGTGATCAGCACCGTGACCAGGACGGCCGCGGCGAGCGGGAGTCGCCCGCGCAGGCGGCGAAGGACGAACCCGAGCATGCCGTTCCTCCCCCAAGGCCGGTTCCTTCACACCGGATAGCGGACGATCCTGTCAGATTCGATCATCGCATGGAAGGGTCTTGCGCAATTCGCGCAAAGGATGAGCAAATTCAAACCCTCACGAACATCACACCGACAACGACCGGCCTCCGGGCCGACCCCCGGGGGGACTCAGCATGAGCCAGCGAGCGGCGGGCACACCGGCGGCTTCACCGGCGGACGTCCCGGCACCCATGGTGCTGGTGGAGGACCTGCGGCGGAGCTTCGGCAGCGGACCGCAGGCCGTGCACGCCCTGCGCGGGGTCAGCTTCTCCGCCGCCCGTGGCGAACTCACCGCGCTCAAGGGCAGGTCGGGCTCCGGCAAGACCACCCTGCTCAACCTGGTGGGCGGGCTGGACACCCCGACCGGCGGGCGGGTCGAGCTGGAGGGCACCGACCTGGCCTCGCTGGACGAGGACGGCCGGCTCGCCCTGCGCCGGGACCGGATCGGCTTCGTCTTCCAGTCCTTCGGCCTGATCCCCGTGCTCACCGCCGCCGAGAACGTCGGCGTCCCGATGCGCCTGCGCAAATTGCCCGCCAAGCAGCGCGAGGAGCGGGCCCACGCCCTGCTCGCCCTGGTCGGCCTGGCCGGCCACGCCGGCCAACGGCCGGGCGAACTCTCCGGCGGCCAGCAGCAACGCGTGGCCATCGCAAGGGCGTTGGCCAACGAGCCGGCCCTGATCATCGCGGACGAGCCGACCGGCCAGCTGGACTCCGAGACCGGCCGCTCGGTGATGGAGCTGCTCCGCGCGGTGGTCCGCAGCGAGGGAGTCACCGCCCTGGTCGCCACCCACGACCCCGCCCTGATGGAACTCGCCGACCGGGTGGTGGAACTGCGCGACGGCCGGACGACCGAGCAGGCGGCCGAGTAGCCCGGCCCCGGCGCGACCGTACCGGGCAGCACGGGGGCCGGACGGTGCGGAAGGACCCGGGCCGCCGGCGGCCCCACCCGGCCCGGGCGGCCCGGCCACCGGGCTGCCGGGCTGCCGTGCTGCCGGCCGGCGGGCTGCCGGCCGGCGGGCTGCCGGCCGGCGGGACGGGCCGCCTGTCAGACGTGGGTGCTCTCCAACCAGCTGTCGACGCCCGGGTCGCCGCCCTCGGCGCGGACCACCAGCCGGTCCAGGTAGTGCACCCAGCCCTCGTGGTGCGGGACGCAGGCCTCCGGCGGCAGGTCGCGGTGGACCAGCCGGACGAAGGTGCCCTCGCCCTCGGGTTCGAGGGTGATCTCGACCGTGCTGGATCCGGGCGGGAGGGGCATCCCGCCGCTCTCCCAGCCCCAGGTGAACACCACCCGCTTCGGCGGGTCGATCTCCACGAAGTGCCCGGCCGCGTGGTTGGCGGCGGCCACGTGGGTGCGGTAGGCACCGCCCGGGACGAACGCGAAGTCGCCGTCCCTGCCCATCCAGGACAGCCAGCGGTCACGGTCGGTGAAGAAGGAGAACACCGTTTCGGGCCGGGCGGCGATCCGCCGCTCCACGGTCACCACGGGGTCGCTCATGGGTGGGGTCCTTCCCTCGGGCCCGGGGCGGGCCGGTCAGGCCCGGGGGTCCGCCTGCCGGGCCCGGGCGGCGCGTTCGGGGTCTTCCGTGCTCCCGGCCCGCTCCGCCTGCTCGGCGAGTTCGGCCAGGGCGTCCAGTCTGTCGGCCCACATCGTCTGCAGGTACGTGGCCAGCGGGCCCATCGCGTCCCGGTCGGCCCGGTAGTAGCGCTTGCGGCCCTCCTGGCGCAGCGTAACCAGCCCCGCGTCGCGGAGCACCTTCAGATGCTGCGAGACGGCGCCGAACGTGACGTCGAACCGCTCGGCGATCTCGCCGGCGGACAACTCCTCGTCCCAGATCAGCCACAGGATCGCGCGCCGTCTGGGTTCGGCGACCACGCGCACCGCATCCATGGGGACATTTTAGTCATGGCTTCAGCTTGCGACGGCCGGGCCGTCGTTTTAGTCTCGACTTAAGCGAATGGGCCCGCTCCCCAGGGCCGCACCACCCCTCTCCCGCAAGGACCGTCGCCATGCGCACCGCACTGAGCGAACTCGCCACCCTGTTCGCCGCCACCGCCGGCCGGATCACCCCCGACCAGCTCGACCGCCGCACCCCCTGCCCCGACTACTCCGTCGGCGACCTGCTGGCCCACCTCGGCGGCATCCTGCCCGACTCGGAGCGGGCCGCCCGCAAGGAGCCCCGCCCCGCCGAACCCGTCCCGCCGCTGACCGACCCGGCCGCCGTCGCCCGCGCGGCCGAACGCACCGCCGCCGCCTGGCGCGCCCCCGACGCGCTCTCCGGCACCACCGAATTCGGGCCCGGCACCCTGCCCGCCGAGGTCGCCGCGGCCATCACGCTACAGGAACTCGCCCTGCACGGATGGGACTTGGCCCAGGCACTCGGCCTCGACCACCCGGTCGGCGAGAGCACCGCGAAGACCGTCCTCGGCGTGGTCGAGCAGCTCGCCGGCCAGGCCCGCGCCAACGGCTCGTACGGACCTCCGGTCGACGTCCCGGCCGACGCCGGCCCGTTCGACCGCGCGCTCGGCGCCAGCGGACGCACCCCGGCCCGGCGCCCCTGACCGGCGGGCCCGCCGAGCCCCGCCGACGACCCGCCGCAGCGGGACCGGCCCCGCGGCGGCCCGCCGGAATCCCCGGCGGGCCGTCGCGGAAAATGCGGTTGCCCGCCCCGATCGCCCTGGTGCAGAGTGGGCGCATCGCCACCGGAGAACGCAGGAAGGAACGCATGATGAACACCACCACTGTCCAGTCGTATCAGCGTTCCGCACGTTCCCGGCGCAGTCGGGGACTTCCCCTCGCACGGTGACCGGCCGACGGCCGAGCCGCCCCGGGGGAATCCCCGCGAGGGCGGCTTTTTCGTGCCGCCCTCCCGTGCCGGATGGTGCAACTGGCAGCACGCCTGACTCTGACTCAGGAGATTCGAGGTTCGAATCCTCGTCCGGCAGCGTTGGAGAGTTGGCCGAGTGGTAGGGCAGCGGCTTGCTGAGCCGTGGTCGGGTGCGAGCCCGCGCGCGTTCGATCCGCGCACTCTCCGCGCAGTGAAGTCATCCACTCGATACATGACCTTGCTGTGAAGTGCGCTCCCGAGGAGCGCACTCGGCAGTTCCCGGAGGGCCGGGCCGGCAACTCGAACCGAGCCCGGGCCGGGCGGACCCCCGCGACGCGAAGGCGTCCGCGGTCCGTCCGCCCGCCCCTCCGTCCAGGGTGAGCTGGGCACTGGTGAGCCCAAGGGCCTGTAAAGCCCCCGCTTCGGCTGTGACGGTTCGACTCCGTCCTCGCCCACTCCCGGCCGGGCACGTCCCGCCGGCCCGCAGGCACCGCCGACCGGTGCGCCGCCGGTCAGGCGGCCGTCACCGCCCCGGGCCGCCGTCCGGCGCTCCCGGGAGTCCCGGTGCGCCCGGTGCGCCCGGCCGTCGGGCGCTCGCGGGCGGCGATGTGCCTGGCGACGATCCGGGCGTCCCGGCCGGCGCCGCCGACCAGCATCGAGCTGAAGGCACGCTGGAACGACAGGCCCGCGAAGTACAGCCCGGGCGAGGCGGCCACGATGCCGCAGCTCTCCTCCGGCCAGCCGTCCTCCCGGAACACCGGGATGTCGATCCAGCTGAAGTCCTGCCGGAACCCGGTGCACCAGACCACGTTCGCCACGTCCAGGACACGCCCGCCGGCCAGCACCGGGCGGCCGCCACGCACGCCCGTCATCCGGTCGGTGACCCGCTCCACGCCGGCGGCGGCGAGGTCCGCGGACCTCACCCGGAGCAGCGGGCCGCCGTGCACACGGATCTCGGCTGCCGCCTTGCGCCCGATCGGGGTGCGGACGGTCAGCAGGTGGCCGGCGACCAGCCAGAGCAGCGGGGCGACGGCCCTCATCGGCCGGGAGCCGAGCCGGAACGGGATCTGCCCGGTGTCCCGGCCGCACAGGACGGTCCGGTGCCGGGCGGCCGCCTCGAAGGCGATGTCCGCCCCCGAGTGCGAGGCCCCGACCACCAGCACGGGCCCGGGCCGCAGTTGGGCTTCGTTCCGGTACGAGGCCGAATGGAGCCGGCGGATGCCCGGGTCCAACTCCTCGGCGAAGGACGGCACGTACGGTTTGCGACCGAAGGTGCCGGTCGCCACCACCACGTTGTCGGCCCGCAGTTCGCCGTCACCGTCACTGTCGCCGTGACCGAGGCTCACGCGATAGCCGTCACCGTCCGGCCGCAGCCGCCGCACCCTCGCCTCCGTCCGGACGGGCAGCCGGTACCGCTCGGCGTAGGCGGCGAGGAAGTCCCCCATCGCGTCCTTGCCGGGGAAGGACCAGCGCGGTGCGGGGAACTTCATGCCGGGCAGGCCGTCGTAGCGGGCCGGGGTGTAGAGGCGCAGCGAGTCCCAGTGCACCCGCCAGTTGTCGCCGACCCGTCGGCCGCCCTCCAGGATCACGAACTCCCTGCCCAGCGACGCCAGATGGTAGCCGACGCTGAGGCCGGCCTGGCCACCACCGATGATCACCGTTTCGAAGCGCTCCTCGGTCATGACTGCTCACTTCTCCCTTCCTGTTCCTGCCGCCGGGCCCCGCCGTCGGCGCCCGCCGGGGGTGTTCCGTGCGGTGCCGCCGCAGCGGCGGCGGGCGCTGCCGGTGCGGGACGGGGTACCGCTGCCGCGCCGCGGGCTGCCGGGTGCCCCGCGCCGTCCTGGACGAGGGCGAGCACCCGCAGGGACAGCCGCTCCGCCTCGGCGAGGCCGCCGCGCGCCGCCCTGGTCGCGGCGAGGGCCCGCAACGGCAGCGCGAGGCGGGGATCGTCCGGGCCGTGCACGGCCTCGTGCACCCGGATCGCACCCCGCAGGACGGCTTCGGCCCCGGCGTAGTCACCGAGTTCCGCCAGCGCCGTCCCGCGCATCACCGCGGCGGCGAACCGTACGGGCTCACCCTCGGCCCGCGGCCCGGGCCCACGGCCGGTGCCCCGTGTGCCGTCCGTCGCCCCGACCGGCCCGCCCGTCACCATGATCGACTCCCAGGTCGCCGCGGAACCCCCGCGCTCACGTCTCCGACGCTACGGAGCGGTGCTGGTCCGGGCATCGGAAGAATCGCGCAATCCCGTGCCGGTGACGTGGGTAGTTCTGCGCACACGGGCGCCGGGGCCGCGCGCCGGCTACCGGCCGGGCGGGGGCCGGTGCAGTCCGTGCTCGAAGGCGTACCCGGCGGCGGCCGTGCGCGAGCCCACCCCGAGCTTCCGGAAGATGTTGCTGAGGTGCCGGGCGACCGTCTTCTCGCTGAGCACCAGCTGCCGCGCGATGGCCTGGTTGGTGTCCCCCGCCGCGACCAGCCGCAGCACCTCCGTCTCGCGCGGGGTGAGGCCAGCCGGCGGCCCGGCGGCCCGGGCCCGTCCGCCGTCGGCGGGCCCGGCCGCGGTCGGGCCGCCCGGCCGGGCCCGGACGAGCGCCTCCGTCCGGACCCGGTCGGGCACCGCCCCCAGCGCCTCGAACCCGCGCAGCGCGGCCTCGAACTCCCCGGCCGCCGAGTCCTCGTCGTCCAGGCCCCGGCAGGCCAGTGCCACCAGCACCCGGGAGCGGGCGGCCTCGTACGGCACGTCCAGCTCCCGCCAGAGCCGCCAGGCGAGCCGGGCCGAGGTCAGCGCGGCGGCGCTGTCGCCCGCCGCAAGGCGGACGGCGGCCCGGGCGTACTCGGTGCGGGCCCGCATCGCCGGCCGGTCGTACGCCTGCGCGATCTCGGCCAGCTCGGCGACGGCCTCGGCGGCCGCCCCGGACTCGCCCGCGGCCAGCATGATCTCCGCACAGGCCGGCAGCAGCTTCGCCCTGGCCGTCCGGCCGGCGGCCTCGGCGAGGGCCCGGCGGACTCCGCCCACGGCGGGCTCCGGCAGGTCCTGCGCCAGCCGCAGCAGGGCCAGGCCGGGCTGGGCGTCGCAACCGTGGGCGCCGGCCCGGCGGTACGCCTGCTCGGCGGCCGGCCAGTCCCCGCGCAGCCTGCTGACCTCGCCGAGCTGGTAGAACGCGGCGCCGGCCAGCATCTCGGCGAAGCCCTGGGTGAGGCGCTCGCAGGCCGTCCGCGCCTGCAGGGCGGCCTTCGGCCAGTCGCCGAGCAGGCGCATCAGCTCCGAGCGGTGGATCAGGCAGATGCCGGAGTAGCCGCCGACGAACTGGGGCCGGGTGGCCATCCAGGCGTCCAGTGCGGTCGTCCACTCCCTGGCCCGCCGGAGCTCCTGGAGGTCGCCGCAGGCCGCGATCACGTCGCAGTAGACCCACCCGGTCACCCGCGGCGAGGTCTCCCCCGTCGTCACCGCGAGCATCGCCTCGTCCAGCAGTGCCAGCCCGTCCTCGACCCGCTCCTGCCTGATCCGGGCCAGCCCCTGGAGGTGGGTGGCGGCCACGGCCAGGTCGCGGTCGCCGCAGCGGACGGCCAGGTCCAGGGCCCGCGCGGCGGTCCCGAACGCGGCGCCGGCGTCCCGCGCCAGCTGCCGCTCCGCCTCCGGCAGCAGCAGGTACCCCTCCTGCGCGCAGCCCGGCGCGGTGCGCGCCAGCCGGGCGGCCCGCGCCAGCCAGCCCCCGGCGTGCCCGAACTCGCCCCGCATGGTCAGTGCCTCGTGCAGCCAGAAGGCGCACCGGATCGCGCCTCCCACCTCGCCGGCCTCCGCGCGCATCCGGTAGGCGCGCTCCAGCAGCCGGCAGGCCTCCGGGCCGCGCCCCAGGATGTGCGCGCTCTCGGCCCAGGCCTCCAGGTCGTCGATCGCCAGCGGGGTGCGCCCGTCCGCCCGCGCGAACTCCGCGCAGGCGTCCTGCCACGCCTGGTCCTCGTGCGCCTGGCGGGCGTCCGCCAGGGTCGCAGCCGTGCCGGTCGCAGCCATCACGCCTCCTGACCCGCGGAAGGCCGCCGGACTCCATTAGACCGCCGGAGTGCGCCCGCTGTCAGCCCGCGGCCGGGCCGGGGCCCGCCAGGCCGGTGCCCGGCCCGGGAGGCGTGGCCGGTGTCTCAGCGGCCGGCCCCGTCGTCGTACTCGGCGGCGCCGGCGTCCAGCGAGGCGGCCTGCGGGTGCTTCATGTGGGCGGGGGCCGCCAGGCGCAGGCCGTGGTAGCCGAGGACGACGATCAGGGTGCCCAGGGCGATGCCGCCGAGCTCGAAGGTGTCGGTGAACCTGAGGGTGACCCCGCCGATGCCGACGATCACGCCGGCCGCGACCGGGACGAGGTGCAGGGGGTTGGTCAGGTCGACCCGGTTGTGGATCCAGATCTGGGCGCCGAGCAGGCCGATCATGCCGTACAGGACGACGGTGATCCCGCCGAGGACGCCGCCCGGGATGGCGGCCACCACGGCGCCGAACTTCGGGCAGAGGCCGAACAGGATCGCGAAGCCGGCCGCGCACCAGTAGGCGGCCGTGGAGTACACCCGGGTCGCGGCCATCACGCCGATGTTCTCCGCGTAGGTGGTGGTGGCCGGGCCGCCGACGACGGTGGACATCATGGTGGCGGCGCCGTCGGCCATCACGGCCTGGCCGAGGCGGTCGTCCAGCGGGTCCCCGGTCATCTCGCCGACGGCCTTGACGTGGCCGGCGTTCTCCGCGATCAGGGCCACCACCACGGGCAGCGCGACCAGGATCGCCGAGGCGGAGAAGCTCGGACCGTGCAGGGTGGGGAACCCGATCCAGTCCGCCTTCCCGACGCCCGACAGGTCCAGCCGCCAGTGGTCGGTGACGGCGCCGGAGCCGTCGGCGGAGTGGATCCGGCCGAAGATCCGGTCGAACAGCCAGGAGACCGCGTAGCCGAAGAGCAGTCCGAGGAAGATCGCGATCCGGGACCAGAAGCCCCGCAGGACGACCAGCGCCAGCCCGGTGAAGGTCATGGTCAGCAGGGCCGTCCACTGGTCCTGCGGCCAGTAGGTGCCGGCCGCGACCGGCGCCAGGTTGAAACCGATCAGCATCACCACGGCGCCGGTCACCACCGGGGGCAGCACCGCGTGGATCACCCGGGCGCCCGCGGCCCGGACCACCGCGCCGCAGGCCGTCAGGACGGCGCCGACCACCAGCAGGGCGCCGGTGAGGGTGGCCGAGTCGCCGCCCTGGGCGCGGATCACGGCGGCCACCCCGACGAAGGAGAGGCTGCTGCCCAGGTAGGACGGGATCCGGCCGCCGGTCGCCAGCAGGAAGAAGATCGTCGCGACGCCCGACACCAGCACCGCGAGGTTCGGGTCCAGGCCCATCAGGACGGGTGCCACGAAGGTGGCCCCGAACATCGCCACCACGTGCTGCGCGCCGAGACCGACCGTCCGGCCCCAGGTCAGCCGTTCGTCGGGCCTGACGACCTCCCCCACCGCGGGGTTGCGCCCGTCACCGTGCAGCTTCCACCCGAAGCGGCCCATCGACACTCCTCGCGCTCGGCGTCCGCGACAGACACAGGTGATCAGGAGCCGATCACAGCCGCCTCCCGCGCACCAGCGGGGACGGCCGATCGTGCGAGGAAGGGCGGCCGGCCCCGGCGGAATTCGATTGCGTCCCGACGGTCCGGCGGACAGGATCGCGGGATGGTCGGGAGCCGCTACAAGGACGGTCGTGCCGGGATCGACGCGGAGCTGGTGCGGCGGCTGATCCGCGCCCAGTTCCCGCAATGGGGGGACCTGCCGGTGCGGCCGGTCGCCGTCGACGGGTGGGACAACCGCACCTACCGCCTCGGGGACGCGATGACGGTGCGCCTGCCCACCGCCGCCGGCTACGCGCCCGCCGTCGAGAAGGAGAGCCGGTGGCTGCCGGTGCTGGCCCCCTCCCTGCCGGTGCCGGTGCCCCGGATCCTGGGGCAGGGGGTGCCGGGCGAGGGGTACCCGTTCGGCTGGTCGGTCCGCGGCTGGCTGGAGGGCGAGAGCGCCAACCGCGGCCCGGTCGACGACCTGCCGGGGTTCGCCGTCTCGGTGGCCGGGTTCCTCCTCGCCCTGCAGCGGATCGAGGCGGCCGACGGGCCGTCCGCCGGGGCCCACAGCTTCCACCGCGGTGCGCCGCCGGCCTTCTACGACGGGGAGACCCGGGCCGCCCTCGCCGCCCTGGCCGGCCTGGTCGACACCGGGCGGGCCGCGGCCGTCTGGCAGGCCGCGCTGGCGGCGGGGTGGCAGGGCTCGCCGGTCTGGTTCCACGGCGACATCGCGAGCGGCAACCTGCTGGTCAGGGACGGGAAGCTGGCCGCGGTGATCGACTTCGGGACGTCCGGGGTGGGCGACCCCGCCTGCGATCTGGTGATCGCCTGGACGATGTTCTCGGGCGAGAGCCGGGAGGCGTTCCGGACGGCTGTCGGCCAGGACGCCGCGATGTGGGCGCGGGCCCGCGGGTGGGCCGTGTGGAAGGCCCTGATCTGCCTGGTGGAGTTCCTCGCCCGCGATCCGGTGACGGCCGCCGAGCACCGCCGGGTCCTCGGTGAGGTCCTGGCCGACCACGACCTGTTCGGCTGACCCGCCGCCCGGGCGGCCGGGGCCGTGCTCCGGGACGCCGACGCGGCCCGGCCCGGGTTTCGGGTCAGTCCGGCAGCAGGAGGTTCACGTCGCCGAACTCGTGCCAGAGGTACCGGTGTTCGATCGCCTCCGCGTAGCAGCGTTCCAGCAGCGCGTGGCCGGCCACCGCCTCCAGCATCAGCAGGTGGGAGGCCTGCGGCTCGTGCCAGCCGGTGAGCAGGCCGTCCACCGCGCGGACCCCTCGCTCCGGGGTGATCACCAGCTCGGTCCAGCCGTCGGCCTCCCGGACCACGCCGTCCGGCCCGGTCGCCGATTCCAGGGCCCGGACCACCGTGGTGCCGACCGCGATCACCCGGCCCCCGGCGGCCCGGACGTGCCCGGTCAGCGCGGCGGTGGTGGCGGGGACGGTGAACCGCTCGGCGTACGGGGCTTCGTGCGCCTCGGGCGAGGCGACCCCGGTGTGCAGGGTGACCGGCGCGACCAGAACCCCCCGGCCGACCAGCCGGGCCACCGTATCGGCGGTGAACGGCCTTGCCGCACTGGGCATTTCGCTGCTGCCCGGGACGGTGGCGAAGACCGTCTGGTAGGCCTCCACCGGCCAGTCCCGGTCCACGTAGCCGTAGCGCACCGCCCGGCCGTACCGGGCGAGGTAGGCCGGCAGCGCGTCGGGCAGGGTGAGCCGGGCGTGCCGGAGCCGGGCGGTGAAGGCCTCGCCCAGCACGGCGTCGGCGCCGCCGGGCAGCGCGATCCGCAGCCCCGCCCGGGCCGGGCCGGCCTCCGGCGGGTAATAGCCGGCGGCCGCGCCCGGTACGTCGGGGGCGCTGCGCAGTTCGACCAGGTGGGTGCCGAGCGGGCCGGGCTCGGCGGAGGACAGGTGCAGGGCGACGGCGGTGCCGTCGGGGAGGCGGCCGGTCAGCGCGGCGGGCAGGGTGGCGGAGTTGTTCACCACCAGCAGGTCGCCGGCCCGCAGCACCTGCGGCAGGTCGGTGAAGCGGTGGTGCTCGACGGCCAGGGTGTTCCGGTGGCCCACCAGCATCCGGACGCCGTCCCGGCCGACTCCACGGGCCTCCGCCGGGGCCCGGGCGGAGAGTTCGGGCGGGACGGTGAAGTCGAAGCGGCTGCCGAGGGCTGTGCTCATCGGTGCTCCTCGTCGGTGGTGGAGGTGGCGGTGGCGGGGACGGACCCGGTGGTGGGGGCTGCGGACCCGGTGGCCGGTACGACGGACTCGTTGGTGGGGGCATCGAGCAGGTCGGCGGCGCGGTACCGGCCGGAGGCGGGGCAATCGCGCAGCAGGGCGAGGAAGGCGGGGACGACGGTCCGCGGCAGCGGCCGGTCCGAGATGTCCTCGCCGGGGAACGCCTCCTGGTGCATCCGGGTGCGCATGTCGCCGGGGTCGACGGCCCAGACCCGCAGCTCCGGCTCCTCGGCCGCCAGCACCGCCGAGGCGTGGTCGAGCGCGGCCTTGGAGGCGCCGTAGCCGCCCCAGCCCTCGTACGCCTCCACAGCCGCGTCCGAGCTGACGTTGACGACCGAGCCCGCCTGCTCGCGCAGCTGGGGCAGCACGAGCTGGGTGAGGGCGAGCGGCCCGAGGACGTTCACCTCGAAGGTCTCCAGCAGTCCGGGCAGCGGGAAGTCCGCGAGCCTCGGCAGCGCGGCCCCGGCCAGGTCGTAACCGGTCAGCGTGGAGGCGTTGTTGATCAGCAGCCCGGCCCCGCCGAGGGCGGCGGCGGCCTCGGCCAGCCGCTCCCGGTGGCCGTCGTCGACCACCGACCCGGCCAGCGCCACCACCTTGGTGACGACGGCCAGTTCGGCCTCGACGGCGGCGAGTTCGGCCGCGTCGCGGGCGGTCAGGACGAGCTGCCGCCCCTCGGCGGCCAGGGCCCGGGCCAGCTCCAGGCCCAGGCCGCGCGAGGCCCCGGTGATCAGGGCCACCCGGGGGCCGGGCCCGGCAGCGGGGCCGGGTGCGGGCTCGGTCACGGGCCCGGACGCCGGTCCGGTCACGGCGGACGGGCGGGTGCCGGTGGTGGTCTGCGCGGGCGGCGTCTGCGATGCGTTCATGGCACAACTCTCGCTCCGCGAGGGCTCCGTGCGGATCGGCCGCGGGCCGGTCGGCTGCTTGGTCCCTTGGGCCTAGGCCGGGCCTAGGCCCCTCCGCTCCCCGGGTCCGGCGCCGCGGTCAGAGCGCCCGGGCCTGCTCCTGGTCGGCCTCCGGGAGCCAGTCCCGCTCGGGCCGGTACTCCAGCCAGCGCCGGCGGCGGCCCGCCTCCGCGCAGGCGCGCAGCAGCGCGTCCACGGCCGGGGCCGGCCGGCCGGACGGCCGGAGCAGCGACCAGGCGTACAGCGGGGTCGGGTCGGCCAGCGGCACCGCGACCAGGCCGGAGCCGTCCGGCAGCGGGACTTCGGCGGGGAAGAGCGTGAAGCCGCCCGGCGTCGAGCGGATCCGGGCCAGCAGGTGCTCGAAGCCGAGATTGGCCTCGCCCGGGAGCACCGGCACGGCGAACTCCTCGGCGAACCGCCGCGCGAAGTCCAGCCGTTCGGCGGCGGCGGGCAGCACCAGCAGGCTCCGGGCCAGTTCGGCCGGGCGCAGCGCGGGGCGGCCCGCCAGCGGGTGGCCGACGGCCATGATCGCGTCGACCGGCTCCAGCCGGACCAGGCGGTGGGCGAGCGCCTCGTCCCGGCCGTCCCCGAACGGGTGGTACCGGCCGAACCCGGCGTCGCTGTCGCCGCGCAGCAGGGCCGCCGCCACGGCCGGCAGGTCCCGGGCCGGGCCGACCTCGGCGTGCACGGCGGCGGACGCCGGGTCGTCCAGGACTTCGCGGAGGGTGCGCAGCGGGGCGAACAGGTGGCCCCAGACGTCCAGCCGGACGGGACGCTCCTCCCGGCGGACGGCGGCGACGGCGGCCTCGCCGGCGGCCAGCAGGGCCCGGGCAGGGCCGAGCAGCCGGACGCCGGCCGGGGTGAGGGCGACCCCGGCCGGGCCGCGCTCGAACAGCAGGGCGCCCAGGCCCTCCTCCAGCCTGGCGATCCGCTTGGAGAGCGCCTGCTGGGTCAGTGCGAGGTGCTGCGCCGCACGGCCGAAGTGCAGGTGGTCGGCGGTCTGCACGAAGGCGCGCACCTGGGCGAGGTCAAGATCCACGCCCGTCATCCTGGCCCACAACCGGCGGTTGTCACCACCGGCTTCCGGTTGTTGGACCGCCTCCGGGGCCTGGCGGTTTGCTGGTGTCCGGCCGGGGAGCACCGGCCGGGACAGCGAGGAGCAGGGCGATGAAGGCGTTTGTGGCGACCGGGGACCGGGCGGCGGCGGTACGGCGTACGGAGGTCGCGGAGCCGGTGCAGCGGCCCGACGAGGTGCTGGTGAAGGTGGACGCGTACTCGGTGAACCGGGGCGAGATCTTCCAGTTGGAGGGCCCGGCGGGCGGCGCCCGGCCGGGCAAGGACGTGGCCGGCCTGGTGGTCCAGGCGGCGCCGGACGGCTCCGGGCCGGCGGTCGGGCAGCGGGTGGTCGGCCATCCGGCGGGCGGGGGCTGGGCCGAGTTCGTGGCGGTGCCGGCCGGGTCGCTGGCCGTGCTGCCGCGCTCCGTCCCGGCGGTGCGGGCCGCCGCGCTGCCGCTGGCCGGCCTGACGGCGCTGCGGCTGCTGCGGACGGCCGGGTCGGTGACCGGCCGGCGGATCCTGCTCACGGGGGCCTCCGGCGGGGTCGGGCACTACGTCACGGAGCTGGCCTCGGCGGCCGGCGGCTCGGTCACGGCGGTCACCGCCTCGGCCGAACGCGGTGAGCGGCTGGCCGAGTTGGGCGCGGCCTCGGTGGTCCGCGGGATCGAGGAGGCGGAGGGCGTCTTCGACCTGGTGCTGGAGTCGACCGGCGGGAAGAACCTCCCGCTCGCGCTGTCCCGGCTGGCGCCGCGCGGCGAGCTGGTCTGGTTCGGCCAGGCGAGCCGGGAGCCGGCCGTGCTGGACTTCTTCGACTTCTTCGCCGGCCCGGTCTCCGCCACCGTCCGGCACTTCAGCTACGCCGACCACGACGGGCCCGACGCCCCGGACCTGGCGACCCTGGTCCGCCTGGTCGCCGAGGGCCGGCTGCACCCCGAGATCGGGCTGACCGAGGACTGGCTGCGGACCCCGGAGGTCCTGGCCGACCTGCGGGACCGCCGGATCCGCGGCAACGCCGTCCTCACGCTGTCCTGAGCCCGGCCGGGCCCGGCCGGCCCACCAACCAACCGCACCCACCGGCCGCACCACACCGCCGACAAACCCGAGGAGAGACCGGCATGAACGCCCCCACCCCCGCCACGCCCGAGCCGGGCGTCGACCCGACCGACCCCCGTACCGTCGTCGTGCGCTACGTCAACGCGGTCGCCGAGGGCGACCTGGTGACCGTCCGCGCCAGCTTCGCGGCCGACGCCACCTGGACGTACCCGGGCGACGTCCCGCTGACCGGGGTGTACCGCGGCCGCGACACCATCGTGGACGGGTTCCTGCTGGGGGCGGGCGTGCTGTTCGCGCCCAGCGGCGCCCCGGCCGTGACGCTCACCAACGTGATCGCCGACGGCGGGCAGGTGGTGGCCGAGTGGACGTCCAAGGGCCTGGCCGCGACCGGCCGGGTCTACGACAACGCCTGCCTGGGGGTCTTCACCGTGCAGGACGGCCTGATCACCTCGGTCCGGGAGTACGCCGACACCCAGCACGTGGAGCGGAGCCTGTTCGGCGGCCCGCAGCCGGGCTGAGCACGGCTGCGGGCAACCGCGTGCGGCGGGCTCCGCTCAGCCGGCGGGCCGGCTCGCGGGCGGCTCGGCCGACAGCCGGCGCCGGCTCTCGAAGCGGCGCTGCTCCCCGGTCACCGGATCGGTGAACTCCAGCACCGCGGCCAGTAGTTGCAGGGGGCGGCTGAAGTCGTCGGGGGCCGGCTCGGCCAGCAGCACCGGGTACACCGGGTCGCCCAGGATCGGGATGCCCAGGCCGCTCATGTGCAGGCGGAGCTGGTGGGTGCGCCCGGTGCTCGGGCTGAGCCGGTAGCGGCCGATCCCGTCGGCGTGCCCGGCCAGTTCGATCAGGCTCTCGCTGTTCGGCGGGCCGGCCACCTCCTGCGCGGCGATCACCCCGCGCTCCTTGACGATCCGGCTGCGTACCGTGCGCGGCAGCTCCAGCCCGGGCGCGTACGGCGCCAGTGCCCGGTACTCCTTGCGGACCAGCCGGTCGCGGAAGAGGTTCTGGTACGCGGCCCGCTCGGTGGGCCGGACCACGAACATGGCCAGCCCGGCGGTCAGCCGGTCCAGGCGGTGCGCGGGGCTGAGGGCGGGCAGGCCGAGGTCGTGCCGCAGCCGGGACAGCGCCGTCTGGGTGACGTGCCGGCCCCGCGGCGTGGTGGCCAGGAAGTGCGGCTTGTCGGCGATCACCAAGTGCTCGTCCCGGTGCAGCACGTCCACCGCGAAGGGGACGGGCACCTCCTCGGGCAGGTCCCGGTAGAACCACAGGTGGACACCGGGCACGAAGGCGGCGTCGGGGGCGACCGGGCCGTCCGGGCCGTGGATCTCGCCGCCGCGCAGCATCGCGTCGATCCTGGCCGGGTCGACGGCGGGCAGCCGGTGCGCCAGGTAGGCGCGCAGGGTCGGCCAGGCGCCTTCGCCGGGCAGCTTCAGCCGTACGGGGTCGACGCCGTGGCGCTGCGGGAGCGGGGCGGGCGGTGTCGCGGTCTTGCGTCTCATCGCCGCTCAGCCTAGACGCCCGCGGGCGGCGGCCGGCCCGGGTCGCCGCACCCCACCTCCCGGGCGCCCGCCCCGGCCGCCCGGTCCGGCGTGGCCGCCCGGCCGCGCCCGGTGGAGAGTGGACGGTGGAAGCAGGACGGCGGCGGGCGAGCCCGGTGCCGCGCCCGCCCGTACCGCCGCGCCCGGAGGAGTGATGCCTTGACCAGCGGCGCCCGCAAGGACGTGAAGCTCCCGCCGGCCCGTCTGCCCCGGCGGGCCCGGCGGCTGCTCACGGCCGCCTACCTGCTGCTGGTCGCCGCGGTCGCCACCGACGCGCTGTCCGGGCCGGGCACCACGGTCTCGCCCGTGCTGGCGGCGGTGCCGGTGCTGGCGGGGGCGAGCACGCGGGCGGCCCGGGTGCCCCTGCTGGCCGGCGTCGCCGCCGTCCTCTCGGTGGGCCTGCTGGCGGTCACCAACCGCGGCATCTCGGCCTCGGTGCACGTCACGGCGCTGATCGCGGTGGTGGCCGCGACCCTGGCCAGCGTGGCCAACGTCGTCCTGGTGACGGCCCGCGAACGGGAGCTGTTGCAGGTCAGGACGGTCTCCGAGGCGGCCCAGCGGGCCCTGCTGCGCCCGCCCCCCGAGCGGGTGGGGCGGGTCCGGATCGCCGTCCGCTACGCCGCCGCCGCGGCCGAGGCCCGGATCGGCGGCGACCTGTACGACGTGGTGGAGACCTCGCGCGGCCTGCGGCTCATCCTCGGCGACGTGCAGGGCAGCGGACTGGGCGTGGTGGAGACGGCGGCCGACGTGCTGGGGGTGTTCCGGGACGCCGCCCGGACCGAGCCCTCGCTGACCGGGCTGGCCGGCCGGCTGGACGCCGCGCTGGCCCGGCGCCCGGCCGACGGGCGGTTCGTGACCGCGATGCTGGCCGACGTCCCGTCCCGGCCCGGCCCGGTCGAGCTGGTGAACTGCGGCCACCCGCACCCGATGCTGCGGCGGGCGGGCGTGGTCTGCGAGCTGGAGCCGCCGGAGCACGCCCCGCCGCTGGCCCTGCTGGAGCTGGCCGGCGGCCGGTACACGACCGGCCTGTTCGACCCGCGCCCGGGCGACCTGCTGCTGCTGTACACCGACGGGGTCTCCGAGGCGCGGGACGCCGAGGGCCGGTTCTACCCGCTGGCCGAGCGGCTGGCCGGGCTGCCCGCCGAGGACCCGGACGAGGTGCTGGAGGCCCTGCTCGCCGATGTCCGGAACCACACCCGGACGGGGCTGGACGACGACGCGGCGATGCTGGCCCTGCGCTGGACGCACTGACCCCGGTCCGGGCTCACCCACCGCCGCGCCGGCGCCGCGCCGCCGGGGTGTCCCGGCCGGCACCGCCCCGGCGCCGGGGCGGCAGTGGGACGAAGCCGCTGGTCCGGGCCACGTACTCGGCCCAGCCGGGCTTGCTGCCGCTCAGCTGCCGCTCCAGCATCGGCTTGCCGCTGCCGTTGACCAGCAGGTACGTCATCAGCAGCGGGCTGAACAGGGTGGCCCACCCGATCGGCGCGTCGGCCGCCAGCAGGAACAGGCCCCACCAGACGCAGGCGTCACCGAAGTAGTTCGGATGCCTGGTGTACCGCCACAGCCCCCGGTCCATCACCCGGCCGCGGTTGGCCGGGTCGGCCTTGAAGCGGCCCAGCTGGGCGTCCCCGACCGCCTCGAAGAACAGGCCGACGGCCCACACCGCGACCCCGGCCCAGGCGAGCGGGCCCGGCGGCCGCGGCAGCTGCTGGGCGACCTGCACCGGCAGCGAGACGAACCAGAGGATGCCCGCCTGGAGCAGGTAGACGATCCGCAGCGCGTACGCCGTCCGGCGCCCGCCCGGGGCCTTGGCGAGCATCCGGTCGTAGCGCGGGTCCTCCGGCGCGCCGCGCGATCGCCACCCGATGTGGGCGGACAGCCGCAGGCCCCAGACCAGCACCAGTACGGTCGCCAGCAGCCGGCGCCCCGGGTCGCCGTGCCCGGCGGAGACGGCGTACCCGGTCAGCGCGACGGCCGCGAAGGCCAGCCCCCAGGCCACGTCCACGCCGCGGTGCCGGCCGGTCCGCACGCCGACGGTGAAGGCCGCCAGCATCACGGCCAGCGCCGCGCCGAGGGTGGCCGCGAGGCCGGCCAGCAGCGCGCCCGCGTCGACGCCGCTCATCGCTCGGCCCGCCCGTCGGCCCGCACCGGGGCCCCTGTCGCCCGGGCCCCTGCCACCGGGCTCCCTGTCGCCGGGGCCCTCATCGGGGCCGCTCCTCGCGGGTGAAGAGCAGGTGCTGGACGTCCAGGTAGCCCGTCCGGAAGCCGGCCTCGGAGTACGCCAGGTACAGCTCCCACATCCGGTGGAAGACGTGGTCGAAGCCGAGCGCGGCCACCTCGTCGGCCCGCTCGGTGAACCGCTCGCGCCACAGGCGCAGGGTCTGCGCGTAGTGCGGCCCGAAGGCGTCCCGGTGGGTCAGCCGCAGCCCGGTGTGCCCGGCGGCGGCCTGCGCGAGGCCCTCGACCGAGGGGATCTGCCCGCCGGGGAAGATGTACTTGAGGATCCAGGTGTAGGTGCCCGAGCTGGCCAGCATCCGCTCGTGCGGCATGGTGATCGCCTGCAGCGCGGCCCGCCCGCCGGGGGCCAGCACCCGGTCCAGCGTGGCGAAGTAGGCGGGCCAGTACGCCCGGCCGACCGCCTCGATCATCTCGACGCTGACCACCGCGTCGTAACTCCCCTGGGCGGTCCGGTAGTCGCAGAGGCGGACGTCGACCCGGCGGGCGTGGCCGGCCTCGGCGATCCGGCGTTCGGCGAGCCGTCGCTGCTCCTCGGAGAGGGTCAGTGTGACCACGTCGGCGCCGCGGCCGGCCGCCCGCAGGGCGAGTTCCCCCCAGCCGGTGCCGATCTCCAGCACCCGGCTGCCGGGGCCGACCCCGGCCAGGTCGAGCAGACGGTCGATCTTGCGGTGCTGGGCGGGCACCAGGTCGTCCCAGCCGGCCCGGGCCGGCTCCGCCGCACCGTCCCCGCCGGGCGGGAAGAGCGCCGCCGAGTACGTCATGGTCGGGTCCAGGAAGAGCGCGAAGAGGTCGTTGGAGAGGTCGTAGTGGCGCTGGATGTTGCGCCGCGTGTTGGCCTGGGTGCCCAGTTCGGCCAGCGGGGGCCGCTGGGCGTGCCAGCGGCGCAGCCCCTGCAGCCGGGGCGGCACCAGGGTGCCGGGCGAGGCGGCCAGGGCGGTGAGCAGGGCGACCAGGTCGGGCGAGTCCCAGTCGCCGGCCTGGTAGGACTCGCCGAAGCCGATCAGGCCGTCGGCGCCGATCCGCCGGTGGAAGTCGCGCGGGCGGTGCAGGCGCAGCGTGGGTGCCTGCTCGGGGGCGGGCACCAGCAGCCGCCCGCCCGGCAGTTCGACGCGCAGCCCGAGCCGGCGGGCGACGCTGCGCAGCAGCCGGCCGGCGACGGCCGCCCGCACCGGGCCGCCCGGCACGCGGGCCACGTCGGGCCAGCGCAGCAGGTCGACCTCGGGGGTCTCGGACGGGGGCGTCTGCGGCCGTCCGGGCGCGGCGGAGGGTCGGTAGGTGCTGTAGGTCGTCACGAGGGCGGGGCTTCTTCCTTGACGTCGGAGGTGGAGGGACGGGGTGCGGCGGGGCCGGGGCCGGCGGGTACGGGCAGGTCCGCGGCGGGGCAGGCGGGTTGGTGGTTCCGGGGACCGGCCCGGCCGGGCCCGGCGCCACCGGGCGGCGGACCGTCCTGCGCCGGACCGTCCGCCGCCGGGCCGTCCTGCGCCGGGCGCGGGTGGACCGGCAGGCCGCGCAGCAGCAGCCGGACGCCCTGGTAGCGGATGTGCAGGGAGACCGCGAGGGTGGACAGCGGGTGCCGGACGGCCGCCCGGAGCAGCCCGAGCGGGCCGGCCGGCCGCCTGGTCCCGCGCAGGGTGGCGGTGAACACCCGCTCCCCGCCCCGGCGCAGGTGGATGGTGAGGTCCAGCAGGGCCCCCGGCTCCGGCACCCGCATCAGGTACTCGCCGTCCACCGGGAAGAACGGCGAGACGTAGAACTCCTTGCCGGCGCTCGCCCGGCCCTGCCGGTCCGGCCGCAACAGGTAGCGGTGCCGCCCGCCGTACGTGTTGTGCACCTCGGCCACCGTGCAGAGCGGCGTGCCGTCCGCGGCGTGGCACCAGTAGACGGTGAGCGGGTTGAAGACGTGCCCGAAGGAGCGGGCGTGCGCCAGCATCAGCACCTGCCCGCCGGCCAGGTCGATGCCGTGGCCGGCCAGGAAGTCCTCGATGTCCTGGCGCGGCGGGCGCCGTCCGTCGCCGTGGTCCGCGGGCCGGAACCGGGCCAGCGGGCGCAGCACGGCGGGCAGGACGGGCAGTCGGTCCAGGTCGACCAGCCACAGGTAGGTGCGGTGGCTGAAGGAGTGCCGGACGGCGCCGGTGCGCACATGGGTCGTCCGGCAGTCGTAGAGGGCGGCGCCCCAGGGCCCGGGCAGCTCCACCCGGAGCGCCTCGGCCGGAGCCGGCACTCCGGCCGGTGCCGGTGCCGGCATTTCGGCGGGTGCCGGTGCCGGCATTTCGGCGGGTGCCAGTGCCGCTGCCGGTGCTCCGGCCGTTCCCGGCGCCCGGCCGTTCCCGGCGCGGGCCGGGGCTGCGGGCCGGTTCACGGCGCCACGGCCCCGGTGAGGGCCCGGGCCGCCAGCACCCCCGAGCGGCAGCCGTCCTCGTGGAAGCCCCAGCCGTGGTACGCCCCGGCGTAGGCGGTGCGCCCGGTGGTGAGTTCGGGCAGCCGGCGCTGGGCGGCGACGCTCTCCGGGGTGTAGACGGGGTGACGGTAGACCATCCGGGCCACCACCTGCTCCGGCGGCACCGGGTGGCCGGCGTCCTCGTTCAGGGTGACCAGGTAGTCCTCGGCGGTGTCGAGGCCGAGCAGGCGGTTGAGGTGGTAGCTCACCTCGACCCGGTCGGCGCTGCCGCCGCAGTCGGCCATCCGGTAGTTCCAGGAGGCGCGGGCCCGGGCGGCGGTCGGCAGCAGGCTCGCGTCCCGGTGCAGGACGGTCGGGTTGAGCGAGTACCGGAACGCGCCGAGGACGTCACGCTCCGCCTCGGTGGGGTCGGCCAGCAGGCTCAGGGCCTGGTCGGGGTGGGTGGCGAGGACCACCGAGTCGAAGGCGGCCCGCTCGCCGCCGCCGGTGACGATCTCCACCCCGTCCGGGTGGCGCCGCACGGCACGCACCGGGGTGCCCCGGTGGACGGCGGTCAGCCGGTCGGCGATCTTCTCCACGTACCCGCGGGAGCCGCCGACCACCGTCCGCCAGGTCGGCGAGCCGGTGACGCCCAGCATCCCGTGGTTGTCCAGGAAGGCGAAGAGGTAGCGGGCCGGGTAGTCGCCGGCGATGTCCGGCGCGCAGGACCAGACCGCCGAGACCACCGGGGTCATGAAGTGGCTGACGAAGTACGGCGAGAAGCCGCCGTCGGCGAGGAAGTCCCGCAGGGTCAGGGTGTCCGCACCGGGGCCGGCGGCGGCCAGCAGCCGGCGGGCCCGGCGGTGGAAGCGCGGCACCTCGGCGAGCATCCTCAGGTAGTCGCCGCGCAGCAGCCGGGACGGCTGGGCGAACAGGCCGCCCGGTCCGCGGGCGCCGGCGTACTGCAGGCCGCAGCCCCGGCAGTGCACCGACATGCTCATCTCGCTGGGCCGGGTGGCCACCCCCAACTCGTCGAACATCTCGATGAGATGGGGGTAGGTCCGCTCGTTGTGCACCAGGAAGGCGGTGTCGAGGGGCACGCTGCGCCCGTCGGCGCCGGTCACGTCCTGGGTGTGCGCGTGGCCGCCCAGCCGGCTGTCGGCCTCGAACAACTCGACCTCCGCACCGGCCCGGTGCAGCCGGTACGCGGCGGTGAGGCCGGCCACCCCGCTGCCGACGACCGCGGTGCGGCGGCCCCCCGCGTGCGGGCGCACCCGGCGCCGTCCGGCATCGTCACCCGCGATCTGCGCCGCTGCGGCAAGTTCGGGCACGCTCACGCACACCCCTCCCGTTCCGTCGGGCCCACCCGCCTCCGGGTGGGCCGCCTTTCCCCTGGACATCAGGTATTCGGAGCGGGAGGGCGGCCGGATTGGCCGGAATCCGGGCAGCCGGTCAGACGAACGGCATCAGCATCACCGGGGCGCCGGTGGGCGCCGCCGAGCCGCCGGCCGGCTCGACCGTCACCCCGACCCCGGCCGCGCCGTCGATCCCGCCGGTGAGCAGCAACGAGCCGGTGGTGGTGGGCAGCAGGCCCGCGGGCCGCATGGTGCCGGAGTCGTTGAACCAGAGTTCGTAGACCTTGTCCTTCGGCAGGTCCGGCAGGCCGGCGGCGAGGAATCCGGCCTGGCCGAGGCTCTCGGACCAGACCACGGTGCCGACGCCGGAGCCGGCCGTGGCCGTCCTGGTCCGGGCGTCCGGTGCGGTCAGCAGCGAGCTGAACGCGGCTGCCTGCTGCTGCAGTTGGGCGGACTGCCGGTCGGCGCGCTCGGCCTGCCGGTGCTCGTTGACGGCGACGCCGCCGAGACCGAGCGCGACCGCCACCGAGGCGGCCAGCGCGAACTTGGGCCAGGAGCGGGCGAGTCGGCCGCGCCCGCCGCCGCTCGCCGGCTCGTGCTCGTCCATTGGCCCGCCGGGCCCGAGTTGGCGCACCGACCCGATGCCGGCCATCACCCGCAGCTTGAGTTCGGGCGGCACCGGCGTCGCCTCGGCGGCACCGAGCCGGGCCAGCGCGGCCCTGAACTCCTGCACCTCCAGCGCGCAGGCCGGGCACTGGGCCAGGTGGCGCTCGAAGGCGAGGCTCTCCGCCTCCGGCAGCGCGTGCGCCGCGTACGCGCCGGTGAGCGTGTGCAGATCGGCGGCCGTGCTCATGACCCCACCCCCAGGCAGTCGCGCAGCCGGATCAGACCGTCCCGCATGCGTGTCTTGACGGTGCCGAGCGGCACCCCGAGCATCTCGGCGGTCTCCCGGTAGGAACAGCCCCGGTAGTACGCCAGGGTGACCGACTCCCGTTGGAGCTCGGTCAGCATCTTCAGGCAGCGGCGGACCTGTTCGCGCTCCAGCCGGTTCTCGACCTGCTCGGCGACCTCGTCGTAGGCCGGCACGTGGGCCTGCGCGGCGGCCCGCCGGTCCCGGTCGGCGGCGGCCTGCGCGCTGCGCACCCGGTCCACGGCGCGCCGGTGGGCGAGGGTCATCACCCAGGCCATCACCTCGCCGCGCTCGGGCTGGTAGCGGGCGGCGGTGCGCCAGACCTCCAGCATGACCTCCTGGGTGACCTCCTCGGACTGCGCCGGGTCCCTCAGCACCCGCCGGACCAGGCCGAGCACCGGGCCGGCCACCACGTCGTAGAGCCGGCCGAAGGCCTCCTGGTCACCGAAGGCGACCTTGGTCAGCAGCTCCCGCAGGTCAGGGCCTCGGCGTTGCGGACCGGACAGATGGACCACCGTGTTCATGCCGCCACCTCCCGACGGCCGGCGCGCCGCGCCGTCGCTCGTTGGTACAGGACCGACGGGCGGTCCTGCGGTGGGGTCGCGGGCATGACTGGCCTCCTGCTGGGCATGGGACGTCCGGTCCGGCCCCGAGCACTGCGCGGGGGCGGGCATCTGGTGTTCGGATCAGCCTGGCCGGTGGATTGGCCGCGGCCGGGGATTTTTCGCGGTTCCGGCCGAACGCGGGCAGGCGGGGCCCACGGGAGGAGCGGGCCCCGGAGGGGCGACCGCGGCGGCCTCTTCCCTAGCCGGGCCCGGAGAGGTCCGCCAGCACCACGGCGACGAGCTCGCGGCGGCTCCGGACCCCGAATTTGTCGAAGACGGCGGTCAGATGCTCCTGGACGGTGTTGGCGGAGATGTGGAGCTCGTCGACCAGCTGGCGGGTGGAGCGCCCCCGGATGACCAGGGCCGCGACCCGGGTCTGGGCGTCGGTGAGGCCGTGGGCGCTGAGCAGGACGGCGCCGAGTTCCGCCGGCCGGGCCGGTTCCACCACCACGCCGATCTGCGGGCCGAGGCGACTGGTGTGCAGGGCGAGCCAGCGACCGGAGCGCCCGCGGACGCGGACGGTCGAGGGCACCGGGCCGGCCGCGGCCGCGAGCACGCTGACCGGGAGCAGGCCCCCGCCCTGCCGGTCGCCGTCGGGGAAGTCGGTCAGCCACTGCTCGGCCTCGGGGCTCATGGACACCGTCCTGAGGGCGGAGTCGAGCAGGATCAGCCCCACCCCGTCCGGGGCGGCGGCGGCCGTCGGAGGCGGTGCCGCGGTCACCGCCGTGCGCAGACCGGCCGCCAGCGCCGGTACGACGCGTCGGACCAGGGCGATCTCCGCGTCGGTGAAGCCCGGGGAGGCGGCCTCCCGGTGCAGGCAGAGCACTCCCCAGCAGCGGTGCCCGGTGACCAGCGCGGCGCGCAGTTCGTCGCCGAGGCCGAGGGGGGCCATGATCTCCCGGTGGCGGGCGCTGTCCGTGCGGTCGCCTCCGGTGGCCCGGTCCAACGACCCGACCGGATCCGCCGCCCGGGCGAGACCGGCGAACTTGTTGACGTCCGCCCGCCCGAACTCGTTGTCGAGGAACAGCGCCGTCGCGGGGCCGAGCGGGTCCTCGGCGGTCGCCGAGGTGAACAGCAGGGTCACCGGGTCGACGGTCGCGGAGAAGGCCGCCTCCGCCGGTACCACCCGGCGCAGCCGGCCGACGATCTCCGTGCCCAGCGTGGCGGCGTCCAGCCCGCCGCGGCACCGTCGTTCGATGTCGGCGAGCCGGCGTTCCACGGCCGCACCTGCCACGCGTCCGAGCCTACTCCCGGCTACCCCGGGCCCTGGACGAGCCCGAGCCCGCGCAGCAGCCCCAGCTCGTCGAGCCGGCCCCAGCGCTCGACGATGCGGCCCTCCCGGACCCGGAAGATGTTGATCCCGCGCAGCGTGACGGTGCGGCCGGTGGCCGGCGCGCCGAAGATCTCGCCGCGCTGGGTGCCGGCGGCGCTGAAGTGCTCCACGACCAGGTCGTCCTCTGCGACGAGGAAGTCCGGCATGGAGTGCCAGTCGGGGAAGGCACCGCGGAACAGGGCGGCGGCGGCGCGCATGCCCTCGCGACCGGTGTCGGTACCGACGGGCGGGTCGTGGTCGAGGAAGTCCTCGGCGAGGTACTCGTCGACCGCCGCGAGGTCGCCCTTGGTGAACAGTGCGTCGATGAAGGCACGCACGATCTCCCGGTTGGCTGTGATTCGGGTCTTCTCGATGGTGTCCATGGCCACAGTCTCGGACGCCGCCGAGGCTCCTGGTACCCCAGAAACCTGGGGTTTCCCCCCACGCGGCCGCGGCCCGGCACGGATCCGCCGCGCGCCCCGACGACGGCCCGCCACCGCCCGGGCCCGGCACCAATCCTCCGAGCCGCCCGCACCGAATACTCCGCGGCGAAGCCGCCGGGCGGGGGCCCGCGGGCCGGGACGAACGAGGGAGCGGCGCACGGTGACGAGCGGGACGGGCAGTGGGACGGGCGACGGCGCGATCCGTACGGGCACGGGTACGGGCGGTCCGGGCACCGGTGCGGGCGGTCCGGGCGGCACCGGCCCGGAGCGCCGGCTGTTCGACGTCCGGGAGATCTACGCGGAGCCGGCGGCGGCCGCCTCCCCGCGCGGCCGGCAGGTGCTCGACCGCTTCCCCGACGCGAAGGTGATCGCGGTGCCCTCGCACTGGCAGATCCCGCACCTGCACGGGAACGAGGGCAACGTGGCCCGCTGGGCCCGGGTCAAGAGCGAGGTGGTGGTGCTCGGGGTGAAGAAGTCGCTCACCACCAGGCCCAACGGCCGCTCGGCGGACTGGATCGCGCCCAGCTCGGCGAACGGCTGCGCGCTGGCCTGCGCCTACTGCTACGTGCCCCGGCGCAAGGGGTACGCCAATCCGGTCACCGTCTTCACCAACATCGACAAGATCGTCGCCCACCTGGGCCGCCATGTCGCCCGGCAGGGCCCCAAGACCGAGCCCAACAGCTGTGACCCCGTGTCCTGGGTGTACGACATCGGGGAGAACAACGACTGCTCGGTCGATGCGCTGATCTGCGACAACACCGCCGACCTCATCCGCGCCTTCCGGCACTGGCCGACCGCCAAGGCCTCGTTCGCCACCAAGTGGGTCAACCGCGAGCTGCTGGCGCTCGACCCGCGCGGCCGGACCAGGATCCGCTTCTCGCTGATGCCGCCCGCCGACGCCCGGCTGCTGGACATCCGCACCAGCCCCGTGCCGGAGCGGCTGGCCGCCGCCGGGGACTTCCTGGCCGCCGGGTACGAGGTGCACTTCAACTTCTCCCCGGTCGTGCTGCGCGAGGGCTGGGAACACGACTGGGCGGATCTGCTGCGCCGGATGGACGACACCCTGCCGGGCGCCGTGAAGGCACAGGCCGCCGCGGAGATCATCATGCTGACCCACAACCGCGAGCTGCACGACGTCAACCTGGGCTGGCACCCCAGGGCGGAGGACGTGCTCTGGCGGCCCGGCCTCCAGGAGGCCAAGCGTTCGCAGAACGGCGCCTGGAACGTCCGTTACCGCACCGGCCTCAAGGGTGCCGCCGTCCGTACCCTGCGGGGCCTGGTCGAGCGGCACGCACCGTGGCTGCGGATCAGGTACGCGTTCTGAGCGATCCCCCCGACCCCCGGAGGCACCGATGACCGACAGCCCCGCCGGCGACAGCGCCGGCGGCACCCGCATCCTGGTGACCGGCGCCACCGGCTACATCGGCGGGCGGCTGGTGCCCGAACTGCTCGCGGCCGGCCACCGGGTGCGCTGCCTGGCCCGCGACCCCGGCCGGCTGCGCGACCTGCCCTGGCGGGGGCGGGTGGAGAGCGCCCGCGGCGACGTCACCCGCCCGGAGACGCTGCCCGCGGCCTTCGAGGGCGTCGAGGTGGCCTACTACCTGGTGCACGCGCTGGGCACCGGCCCCTCCTTCGAACGGCGCGACGCGGACGCCGCCCGGGCCTTCGGGCGGGCCGCCGCCGCGGCCGGGGTCCGGCGGATCGTCTACCTCGGCGGGCTGGTCCCGGCCGGCGTCCCCGAGCGGGAGCTCTCGCCGCACCTGCGCTCCCGGGCCGAGGTCGGCCGGATCCTGCGGGAGAGCGGCGTCCCGACGGCGGAGCTGCGGGCCGCCGTGATCATCGGCTCCGGGTCCGCCTCGTTCGAGATGCTGCGTCACCTGACCGAGCGGCTGCCCGTGATGGTCACCCCCAGCTGGGTGCGGACCAGGATCCAGCCGATCGCCGTCCGGGACGTGCTGCGCCACCTGGTCGACTGCGTCCGGCTGCCGCCCGAGGTCAACCGCAGCTTCGACGTCGGCGGGCCGGACGTGCTGACGTACCGCGAGATGATGCTCCGCTACGCCCGGGTGGCCGGGCTGCCCCGGCGGGTGATCGTGCCGGTGCCGGTGCTGACGCCGAGCCTGTCCAGCCACTGGGTCGGGCTGGTCACGCCGGTGCCGAGCGGCCTGGCCCGGCCGCTGGTCGAGTCGTTGCGGTACGAGGTGGTCTGCGGCGAGCACGACATCCTCCGCTTCTCCCCCGTCCCGCCCGGCGGCGCGACCGGCTTCGACGAGGCCGTCCGGCTCGCCCTCAAGCGGATCCGGGACGCCGACGTGAGCACCCGGTGGTCCTCGGCCTCGCTGCCGGGCGCGCCCAGCGATCCGCTGCCGAGCGATCCGGACTGGGCCGGCGGCACCCTGTACGAGGACGACCGGGAGCTGGCGGTGGACGTGCCGCCGGCCGCGCTGTGGCGGGTGGTGGAGGGGATCGGCGGCGAGAACGGCTGGTACTCCTTCCCCCTCGCCTGGGCGCTGCGCGGCTGGCTGGACCGGCTGGTCGGCGGGGTGGGCCTGCGGCGCGGCCGGCGGGACCCGGCCCGGCTGCGGGTCGGCGACTCGCTGGACTTCTGGCGGGTGGAGGAGATCGAGCCGGGCCGGCTGCTGCGGCTGCGCGCCGAGATGCGGCTGCCCGGGCCGGCCTGGCTGGAGCTGCGGGTGGAGCCGGACGCGCGGGGCGGCGCGGTCTACCGCCAGCGGGCCCTGTTCCACCCGCGCGGGCTGGCCGGCCACGCGTACTGGTGGTCCGTCGCGCCCTTCCACAGCGTCGTGTTCGGCGGGATGGCGCGGAACATCGCCGCGCGGGCCGAGCAGTACGCGGCGGCGCCCGCGGGCTGACCCGTCGTCCGCCGGACCGGCACCGCACCGTCCGCACCGGCGGGCGGCGGGCGGCGGGCGGCGGGCAGCGGGTGGCAGGCGGCGGGCAGCAGGTAGCAGGTAGCTGCTGAACTCCCTGGTCAGAGCGGGGATTTCACCCCTGGGGGTGAGATCGCAATTCGCACCCATCCGGCGGACCCGCCGCCCCGAATGGTGGGTGTGAGCAGCGAACCCGGCCAGGCGCCGGCAACCCCCGACGCATCCCGCCCCCGGCGCCTGCGCGCGTCCGCGGTCCGGGCGGCGGGTGCCGCGGCGGTCGGGGTGGCCGCGGCCGCCTCGGCGATCGCGCTGGGCGAACTGGTCTCGGCGTTCACCGGCCCGGCCGGCGCCCCGGCGCTGGCGGTCGGTTCGGCCGCCATCGACCTGACGCCCACTCCGCTCAAGGAGTACGCCGTCCGGACCTTCGGCACCAACGACAAACCGGTGCTGCTGGGCGGGATCTACCTGACCCTCACCGCGCTGGCGGTGCTGGCCGGGCTGATCGCCGTCCGGCGTCCGCGGGCCGGCGCGGCGATGTTCGCCGTCTTCGGCGGGGTCGGGGCGTGGGCGGCGATGTCCCGGAGCACCTCGGGCCCCGCCTACCTGCTGCCCTCGCTGGCCGCCGGACTGGGCGGAGCCGCCGTGCTGGTGCTGCTGGCCGGCCGGTACCGCCGCGCCCTGCCGGCCGGGCCCCCGTCCGCACCGGCACCCGCACCGGCGGCCGATCCGGCACCGGCCGACGCGCCGGAGCCCGTCCGGCCGGACCGCCGGCAGTTCCTGGTCGCCACCGGCGGCACCGTGGCGGTGGCCGCGGCCGTCGGCTGGGCGGGGCGTTCGCTGTCGCAGTCCCGCAACGACATCAGCGCCGCCCGGCGCGCCGTCCGGATACCGCCACCGGCCCGCCCGGCCACCGCCCTGCCGGCGGCCGTGCACCCCGGCATCCCGGGCCTGTCGCCCTTCGTCACCCCGAACGCCGACTTCTACCGGGTCGACACCGCGCTGACCCTGCCGAAGATCGATCCGGACCGCTGGTCGCTGCGCGTCCACGGCCTGGTCGACCGCCCGCTGCTGATCAGCTTCGACGAGTTGCTGCGGCTGCCGCTGGAGGAGCTGGACCACACCATGTCCTGCGTCTCCAACGAGGTGGGCGGGCCGTACGTCGGCACCACCCGCTGGCTCGGGGCGGCGCTGCCGGCGCTGCTCCGCTCGGCGGGGGTGCGGGCCGGCGCGGACCAGCTGGTCGGCCGCTCCCAGGACGGCATGAGCATCGGCACCCCGCTGGAGTCGGTGCTCGACGGCCGGCGGGCCCTGCTGGCGGTGGCGATGAACGGCGAGACGCTGCCGGTCGCGCACGGGTTCCCGTGCCGCACGGTGGTCCCCGGCTTCTACGGCTACACCTCCGCGACCAAGTGGCTGACCGAGCTGGAGGTCACCACCTTCGCCCGGTACGACCCGTACTGGGTGCGGCGCGGCTGGGACCGCACCGGCGCGGTGCGGACCGCCTCCCGGATCGAGGTGCCGGCCGGCTTCGCCCGGGTCCCGGCCGGCACCGTCACGGTGGCCGGCACGGCCTGGGCCACCCACCGCGGGGTCGCCGCGGTGGAGGTCCGGGTCGACGACGGGCCGTGGGCCGAGGCGACGCTGGCCGCCGACGCCGGGCCCGACCTGTGGCGGCAGTGGAGCTGGGACTGGCCGGGTGCCCGGCCCGGCACCCACACCCTCCAGGTCCGCGCCACCGACACCACCGGCGCCGTCCAGCCCGAGGCCAGGGCGGCACCCTTCCCCAGCGGGTCCACGGGCTGGCACAGCACCGTGGTGACCGTCGTCTGACCCTTACCGCCCCGAACCACATCCCCACCCCGCCTACCAGCCCGGTACGCGACACCACCGCCGTCCCGGCCATGGCACCGCCATGCCCGGAGCCGGCCACCCCACAGGAAGTGACCTCTCATGTCCGTGACCCGCATCCGCACCACCGCCGCCCTGCTCGCCGCCGGCGCCCTCGCCTTCGGCCTGACCGCCTGTGGCAGCAGCGGCGACTCGTCGTCCTCCTCGGCGAAGAGCGGCTCCTCGGCACCGGCGGCCACCAGCTCCGCCCCCGCCGCTCCGGCCCCGTCCGCCGCCTCGATGACCGAGCCGTTCGGCGCCGCCTGCGCCGCCGTGCCGAAGGACGGCGCGGGCAGCTTCAACGGCATGGCCCAGGACCCGGTCGCCACCGCCGCCTCCAACAACCCGCTGCTGTCGACCCTGGTGACGGCGGTCAAGGCGGCCGGCCTGGCGGACACCCTGAACTCGGCGAAGAACGTGACCGTCTTCGCGCCCACCAACGACGCCTTCGCCAAGCTGCCGAAGGAGACGCTGGACAAGGTGCTCGCCGACAAGGCGATGCTCACCAAGATCCTGACCTACCACGTCACCCCGGAGAGCCTGGCGCCCGCGACGCTGGCCGGCAGCCACAAGACCCTGGAGGGCAGTGACCTCACGGTGGCCGGCTCCGGGCAGGACTTCACCGTCAACGGCAACGCCAAGGTGCTCTGCGGCAACGTCCACACGGCCAACGCGACCGTCTACATCGTCGACACCGTGCTGATGCCGACCTCCTGAGCACCTCCCCCGAACGCGCGCGAGCCCGGACCGTCGGTCGGTCCGGGCTC
>NZ_BNBO01000006.1:87459-279591 GCF_014655955.1 Kitasatospora indigofera | reverse complement strand
GGCCCAGACCCTCGCCGAGATGAAGACCCAGGGCATGGAAACCGGCTGACCATCAGCCACCGCAGGCCCCGGCCGGGAACGCCCCGCGCCCGGCCGGGCCGCCACCCGGCGCCGGTGGCCCCCGCCCGCCCCGGCGGCCCACCGGCGCCGGCCCGGGCCCGCGTACCGGAGCCGTCGCCCGGCGGCCGCACCGGGCGGACCCGGGCCCGCCGGGCGCACCACCGCTGTTCCCTTCCCGCCGATCCCCCACCACGCCGCCGCGCGAAGGCGGCGTGCCGAGCAGAAGGAGTCCCATGTCCGCCCCTCCGCGCAGATCGATCGCCACGGCCTTCGCCGTGGCACTGATGACGCTCTCCGGCGGCGTCGCCGCCCCGGCCTCGGCGGCCTCACCGTCCGCCGCCACGTACACGATCGGTGTCGGCACACCGGTGCCGTACACCCACCCGACCGACACCCAGGCGACCCCGTACGTCGACAAGGACGGGACGTTCTGGTTCCAGCAGTCCGCCGCGCTCTACGGGGCGGCCGATCCGCGGTACTGGGACTTCTTCACCGGCACGGACTTCGACACCGCCACCCGGTCGGGCGCGGTCAGCGACTCCGTCAACCCCGCCAACCCGGACGACCGGAACGACGACACCAGCTGGCGCTGCAACAACAGCCCCACCGGCCGGCAGGCGACGTACGCGCCGAGCGGCGCCGGCTTCGCCCAGAAGAACTACTGCGACCTGGCCGGGGTCTGGGTCGACCCGGACACCGGTGACTGGTACGGCCTGGTGCACAACGAGTTCACCCCGGATCCCTTCGGCCACGGGCTGCACTACGACGCGATCGACTACACGGTGTCCAAGGACCAGGGCCGGACCTGGGACATCAAGAGCCACGTGATCACCTCCCCGTACAGCACCACCCGGGGCGACACCGCCGCCTTCCCGAACCAGACGTTCTCGTACGGCGACGGCGACCAGCGCCTGTACGCGGACACCGCCTCGGGCTACTTCTACGTCTTCTACGGCTCGCGGATCCTGGACAAGAACGGCGGCTGGACGGCCTTCTACGAGCACGTGGCCCGCGCCCCGATCTCCGCCAAGATGGCACCCGGCTCCTGGCAGAAGTGGTACGACGGCTCCTGGTCGCAGCCCGGCGTGGGCGGCCGGGAGAGCAACATGGTCCCGGTGAACGGCGCCGGCGACACGGGTTACACGCCCGTCGCGGGCGAGTACGACCCGGCGAACACCGGGACGTCCGCCCAGCAGATCGCGGCCGGCCGGATGCCGGCGACCTCGCCGCTGTTCGTCATGGACATCACCTACAACGCCTACCTGGGGCTGTACATCGGTGAACCGCAGGCGGTGAAGCAGGACGGCAGCGAACCGCAGCACCTCTACGCCACCGACGACCTGACCACCCAGAAGTGGTACCCGATCGGCGACACCGGCAGCTACCACACGGCCTCCTGGTACCGCTGGTTCCTCGACAGCGCCAACCGGACCAACTCCACGATCGTGGGCAGGTCCTTCCGTTCCTACTGCGCGTTCGAGTGCTCCAAGAAGGCCGACGGCAAGGCCGCCGACGGCGAGTACGTCGACCTGACCGTCGACTCCTCGGCCCCGGCCGCGCCGCCGGTCGACCTGACGAAGGCCTACCGGATCGCCAACGGCAACGGCCGGGTCCTCGCGCAGGTCTCCGGCGGGTCCGCGACCACCTCGCTGGCCGGCGCCACCGGATCCGGCCTGGAGTCGTGGGTCTTCAGCGCCAACGGCGACGGCTCCTACCGGATCACCAACTCCGCCACCGGCCGGCTGCTCGGGGTGGACACCACCACCTCCGGCCGCGCCTGGGGGGCCAGGCCCACCGTCACGGCCGCCGGAGCGGGTGGCCCGTCCGTCGGCCAGCAGTGGTTCGTGATCGCCGGCCCGGGCGGCCACCGGCTCGTCAACCGCCACAGCGGCCTGGTGATCGGCCTGTCCGCCGACTCCGCCCGCCTCGCCGAGACCACCCCCACCCGGAGCTGGACCGACACCACCGGCAACGCCGTCGGCGGGAGCCGCACCGCCGGGGAGCAGACCCTCACGCTGACCCCGGCCGGGGCGGCCGCCGAGGTCGTCTCGGTGACGGCCCCCGGCAACCAGGCCGGCAAGGTCAACGCGGCCGTCTCGCTCCAGCTGAGTGCCAACGACTCCGCCGGCAAGGCCCTCACCTTCTCCGCCACCGGCCTGCCGGCCGGGCTGTCGATCAGCTCCGCCGGTCTGATCACCGGCACCCCGGGCACGGCCGGCTCCAGCACAGTCACGGTGACGGCCACCTCGGGCACCGCGAGCGGCTCGACGACCTTCACCTGGGCCGTCAACCCGGCGCTGAGCGGTACCCGGACCATGACCACCTCGGGCAAGGCCCTGGACGACCCGAACCACTCCACCGCCCAGGGCACCCAGTTCGTCCTCTGGAGCCCCAACGGCGGCAGCAACCAGAACTGGGTCTTCACCCAGCAGACGGACGGCAGCTACCAGATCACCAACGCCCTCTCCACCCTCTGCATGGACGTCAGCGGCGGCTCCACCACCGCCGGCGCGCAGGTCATCCAGTGGGCCTGCACCGGCGGCAACAACCAACGCTGGCTGGTGAACGCCACCACCGGCGGGTACACCATCGCCTCCCGCAGCAGCGGACTGCTGCTGACCGCGGCCGCCGCCTCCGACGGCGCCCTGGTCACCCAGCAGCCGGACACCGGCGCCGCCCTGCAGCACTGGACGATCGGCTGAGGCCGCCCGGGGTGACGCCCCGGAACCGCCCCCGCTCGGGGGAGCGCCGGACCGCTCGGGCAGCACGCCCGGCGGCCCGGCGCGCGGGTGTGCGCGGAGCCGGACCGGCGACCGCGATCAGAGCGGGACGAGGGTGGTCTCGGTCGCCTTGACGCTGGTCCACACCGGGGTGCCGTCGACGAGCCCGTACTCGGCGGCGGCCTCCGGGGTGATCTCGGCGACCAGGTCCGGCACCTGGTCGGAGGTGACCAGCACCCGCAGCCGGCTGCCCAGCGCGGTGATCTCGCTGATCCGGCCCGGCCAGACGTTGCGGGGGCTGCCGGCGGGCCGCTCCCGGTGCAGCGCGACGGCCTCCGGACCGATGATCGCGATCGCCTCGGTGCCGGCCGCCAGCACCTCGGCGGAGATGAGCCGGCCGCCGCCGGGCAGCGCCAGACCCTCACCGGTGGCCGTCCCGGGCCAGGCGTTGCGGCCGAGCATCCGCGCCACCCAGGGGGACCGCGGCCCGCGCGCCACCTCGGCCGGCGAGGCGTACTGGAGCGGCCTGCCGTCCTCCAGCACGAGCACCCGGTCCGCGAGCGAGACGGCCTCCACCGGGTCGTGGGTGACGATCAGGCAGACGCCGCCGAACCCGGCGAGATGGCGCCGCAGGGCGTGCCGGACGTGCGCGCGGGTGGTCTGGTCGAGGGCGGCCAGCGGCTCGTCCAGCAGGAGCAGCCGGGGCCGGGTGGCGAGGGCCCGGGCCAGCGCGACGCGCTGGGCCTGGCCGCCCGAGAGCTGCCCGGGTTTGCGCTGCGCCAGGTGGCCGACGCCGAGGCGGTCCAGCCAGAGCTGGGCGGTGCGACGGGCCTCGGCCCGCCCGGCGTGCTGGGCGCGCGGGCCGTACGCGGTGTTGGCGAGCGCGGTCAGGTGCGGGAAGAGCGCGCCGTCCTGGGGCACCCAGGCCACCGACCGCCGGTGCGGCGGCAGGGCGCTGACGTCGGTGCCGCCGAGCAGCAGCCGGGCCCGGGCGCGCGGGGTGAGGCCGAGCAGGGCCCGCAGCAGGGTGGTCTTGCCCGCGCCGTTGGGGCCCACCACGGCAACGGTGGTGCCCGGGGGCGCGTCCAGGACGAGTTCGAGGAAGCCGGTGACCTCGGCGTGCAGGGCCCAGCGCTGGTCGGCGGCGGGTGGTTCGACGGGGGCGGGCGTGGCCGGGGCGGGCGTGGCGGCGGGCGGCGGCCCGGCGGTGTGCGAGCGGCCGAGGCCGGCGCCGCCGGGGGTGGTGCTGCCGGTCCACCGGCCGCGCAGCAGGAGCAGCACGGCCATCGCGATCACCAGCAGCAGCAGCGAGACCGAGATGGCGGCCTGCGGGGAGTCCTGCAGCAGCAGGTAGACCTCCAGCGGGAGGGTCTGGGTGACGCCCGGGAGGTTGCCGGCGAAGGTGATGGTGGCGCCGAACTCGCCGAGGGCGCGGGCCCAGGTGAGGGCGGCCCCGGCGGCCAGGCCGGGGGCGGCCATCGGCAGGGTGACGGTGAGGAAGACCCGCAGCGGCCGGGCGCCGAGCGAGGCGGCCGTCTCCTCGTAGCGGGCGTGCAGCGCGGTCAGGGTGCCCTCCAGGCTGATCACCAGGAACGGCATGGCGACGAAGGTCGAGGCGACCACCGCGCCGGCCGTGCTGAACGGCAGGGTGATGCCGAACCAGCCCGCCAGCCAGGGCCCGAGCAGTCCGCGCCGGCCGAAGCCCAGCAGCAGGGCGACGCCGCCGACCGTCGGCGGCAGCACCATCGGCAGCAGCACCAGCGAGCGCACCAGGCTCCGCCCGGGGAAGGGCACCCGTGCGAGCGTCCAGGCGAGCGGCACCCCGAGCAGCAACGACAGCCCGAGGGCGCTGAACGAGACCACCAGCGACAGCCGCAGGGCCCGGGTCACCTCGGGGCTGGTGAGGTGGGTGAAGAGGTCCGACCACGGGGTACGGGCCAGGATGCCGATCAGCGGCAGCAGCAGGAAGGCGACGGCCGCCACCGCCGGCAGGGCCAGGGCGACGGGGGCGCGGGCGCCGGCGGCGGCGGCGCGGCGGGGCGGAGGGGGCATCGGGCGTTCCCAGCGGGTCGGCGGACGGGTGGGGCCCGGAGGTGCCCGCTCCGGCGGGCCGGGCTCCGGAGGGGACACGTGCCGGGGCCGGGGTCAGGGCTTCTCGAAGCCGGCGTCCGCGAGGATCTGCCGGGCCTCGGGGCCGGTCAGCCAGGTGACGAAGGCGCCGGCGGCCGCCGCGTTCCGGGAGGAGTCCAGGGTCGCCGCCGGGTAGGAGGCGACGGCGTTCTGGTCGTCCGGGATGTCGACGGTGTCCACCTTGCCGGGCGCGGTGGTGGCGTCGGTGACGTAGACGATGCCGGCGTCCGCCTCGCCGAGTTCGACCTTGCTCAGCACCGCGCGGACGTTCGGCTCCTCGGAGACCGGCTTGACCGTGATGTGCTGGGCGTCCAGGACCTGCCGGCTGTAGCGGCCGACGGGGACGGCCGGGGCGGCGAGCACCACCTTGAGGTTCGGGTCGGCCAGGCTCTGCAGGCCCTCGACCTGCTTCGGGTTGCCGGGCGCGGTCACGATGGTCAGCTTGTTCTTCGCGATCACCACCGGCGTCCCGGCGTCGGACTTGAGGCCGTCCATCGTCGTGGTGTCGGCCGTCACCAGCGCGTCGGCGGGGGCACCCTGCTTCACCTGGGCCGCCAGTTCCTGCGAGCCGGCGAAGGAGAAGGTGACCGTACTGCCCGGGGAGTCCTTCTCGTACGCGGCACCGATCAGCTTGAAGACGTCCGTGAGGGACGCGGCGGCCAGCACGGTCAGCCTCGCCGCCGGGGCTGGGCCGGACGCCGTACCGCCGCCCGAACCCCCGTCGCTGCCGCAGGCGGCCGGCGGGAGGGTGAGGACCAGGCCGCACAGGGCCAGGGCGGCTCGGCGGGTGACGGGCGTACGGGTCATGGCTGAGGTCCTCGGGGCACTGGGCCGGCGGGGCACGGAACCGGCGGACGGGTTCGGATTCTTCGGGGCGGCAGGAAGAATCGGGAGCGTTCGATCCCGCCCGGACCGACGTCCCGTGCACGGTGGGGAGCGGGAGGGCGGGACAGCTGGATTCCGGGTGTTCAGGGTGTTCAGGGTGCTCTCCGCGGCGTCCCACGGACGACGGCGAACCGCGCGGAGCATCCGGTCAATCCGTCCCCGCCCTTTCCGCACGGCCGGCAAAGGAAGCTCTCCGCACATGCGGCACGATAGGCGGCACAGCCTGGCATCTGCAATGCGCAATACCGCCTTCTGCCGGCATCTGACAGGAGTAGTGGATTTCCGGGGCGACGTCTCGGCGCCGAACGGAGCAAACGCATCGCTCGAATTGGTGGATTCACCGGTTCGGCGTTTTCAGGAGTTGCGGGGAACGAACGCGGCGGGCGAATCCGCACCTCTCCGGATCGTGCTTACAGTGGCCGGACGGCAGGCCAAGACCTGCTACTCCGACATTCCCCGAAGGAGAAACCATGAGCCTCAGCATCCGCAACCAGATCCCCGGCACCGTCACCTCGGTCACCCGCGGCGAGGCCATGGCGACGGTCAGGGCCCGGCTGACCGGCGGCCAGGAGATCACCGCCGCGATCACCCTGGAGGCCGTCCGGGAGCTCGGCCTCGCCGAGGGCAGGGCCGTCCGCACGCTGATCAAGTCCACCGAGGTCGCCCTGGCCACCGGCCCCGTCGAGGGGATCAGCATCCGCAACCAGCTGGCGGGAACGGTGTCGGACATCGCCACCGGCGGTGCGATGGCGGCCGTCAAGGTCACCGTGGGCGGCGGGGAGCTGACCGCGGCCATCACCAAGGACGCCGTGGAGGACCTCGGCCTGGCGGTCGGCTCCCAGGTGGTCGCACTGGTCAAGTCGACCGAGGTCTCGCTGGCCGCGGACTAGCGGCCGGCTTCGACAGGGAGCCGCGCCCCCGGCCGCAACGCGGCCGGGCGGACGGCGACCGACCGCCTGCGGCACGACCGAGCTGGGGCGACGTGGTGCGGCGAGCGCGGCCGTGTCCTCCCCCGCGCGGTCACCGTCGCGCCGGCCCGGCACCGGCTCAGAACGTGATCAGTCCGCGGCCGGAGCGTCGGCCCGCTGCGCCGGCAGGGCGGCGACCTGAGCAAGCAGCGTCTTCGAGGACGGCATGACGGCGTACCAGGTGTTCGCGCACCTCTCCGCGGCTTCGGCCGGGGCCCAGGCGGCCACCACCGGGAGTTCACAGTGGTCGCCCGGCTCCGGCGGCGGCAGCGTCCAGGACATGCCGTGATGGTCACCGAAGTCCACGCCCCACGTGCTGAACGAACGGTCGTAGACCTCCCCGCGCAGCGCCGTCCATTGTCGGGGTGCCTCGCCCTCGAAGGCCGCGCAGCAGATCGCCTCCTCGTCGTCGCCGCCGACGGTGAGCCGGGTCGTCCCGTCCTCCACCGTGATCGCGGCCAGCGCCTGGCCGCCGTCCCACCCCGCGTCGGCATCCTCCGGAAGCCGTGCCGGCAGTCCTGCCGAGAACTTCACCCGCCCGAGCGGGGCGAGGGCGTCGATCCGCCAGACCGCCGCGCGGCAGCCGGTCAGCGGCTCCCAGTGCCCGGGGTCGAGGTCGGGATCGTAGGGAGTCAGCAGCAGCTCGACGTGGGCCGCGGGACGGACCCAGCGGGCCACCGTCCGGCCACCCGGTAGCTCGAAAAGCTCGTCCGGCAGCAGGGGAAGGCCGGCGTCCCCGATGGTCGTGCCGAAGGTCAGCGGGCCGAACGGCGTGTCGACGGCCGGCTGACCGACGGGGCGCAGGCGGGTCCGGGGGACGGCGGGAAGCAGCATCGCCCCAGCGTACCGGCGCCTTCCACCGGTTTTGCCGGGTCAGGCAGCACCCGTCCTGCGCCCGGGACCCGACGACCGGTCAGGACGCGAGGGCCGGCGCGCAGGACCTGCCGAGAGCCGCCGGTCCCGCCGGCGGGAGGGGCCGGGAGGAGCGACCATCGGCAAAACACCGTCATGCACCTGACGAATCGGTTGTAATGAGGATCATGAGCACTCTCCCCGCCGGCGGCGCGCCGGTCACCTACGACCGCATCGGCGCCGGATACCGGAACGTCCGGCAGCCGGACCCGCGGCTGGCCGCCCTGATCGCCCAGGCCCTGGAGGGCGCCGGCACGGTGCTCAACGTCGGCGCGGGCACCGGGTCGTACGAGCCGGCCGGGGCCGAGGTGACCGCCGTCGACCCGTCCCAGGTGATGCTCGACCAGCACCCGGGCAGCCGCAAGGTCCGGGCCTGGGCCGAGGACCTCCCGTTCGCGGACGGCGAGTTCGACGCGGCGATGGCGATCATGACGGTGCACCACTGGACCGACCTGCGCCAGGGCCTGCGGGAGCTGCGCCGGGTGGCCCGCCGGCAGGTGGTCCTCACCTGGGACCCAACTCATCCTCTGGAGCTGTGGATCGTCTCGGAGTACCTGCCGGAGATCCGCGACCTGGAGAACTCCCGGTTCCTCCCGGTCGGCGAGGTCGCACGGGAGCTGGGCGCGCACACCGTCCTGCCGTTCCCGATCCCGCACGACTTCACCGACGGCTTCCAGGTCGCGTTCTGGCGGCGGCCCGAGCAGTACCTGGACGCCACCGTCCGCCGGGCCAGCTCCACCTTCGCGACCCTGCCCGACGAGGTCGTCGAACCCGCCGTGGCCCGGCTGCGCGCGGACCTGGAGTCCGGGGCCTGGGCCCGCCGCCATGCCGGCCTCCTCCGCCAGGAGACCGTGGACTACGGGTTCCGGCTGCTGATCGCCGACAACGACCGCCCGCAGGGCTGACCAACCGGGCAGGCTCGCAGACCGCACGCCCGCACCGTCCGCGCCGTCCGGCCCGGCGGCCGGCCCCGTCGTCCCGGTCATGGGCCGACGGGGTCGAAGGGCCCCCAACAGCCGTCAGCCGGCCGTCAGCCGTACCCCTGCCGGTGCGCGCGGGAGTGGCGTGAACCGGCGTCGGCGTCGGCGCCGCCGCCGTGGTGCGGCCCGCAGCGCAGGAACGAGTTCGTCGATCCGCACCCACTCACAACGGCTGCGAAACCTGCTCCTCGTGGACGGTGGTCCACCCCGGGAACCGCCGGTCCAGGACGGCCCTGGCCTTGTCCAGGTCCCCCGCTATGCCGACCTCGATCCTGCCCCGGCGGCGAACCGGGTCGAGCTGACCGTGAACCCCTCCCCCGTGGTGCGGTTCACCCAGTACCGGACGAGCAGTTCCCGTGGGGTGTGCGCACCGCCGTCGTCGGCGCGGTAGGCAACCGGCACGGTCCGGCCCGGGAACCGGGCGTCCAGGACCGCACGGGCCTTCCCCACGTCCCCGCACACGGTCACCTCGAACAGACCGGGCTTCCGCTGCCCCACCCCGCAGACGGTGAACCCCTCACCCGCGACGGACATGATCTGCCCCTCGGTGTCGCCGGGCGAGGGCGTCGGCAGCGCGAGAGGAGAGCCCTCGCCAACAGCGCCGCAGCCGGCCAGCAGTACCGCGACCAGGGCGACGACGGCCGTGCGAGCGGTGGTCCGTGTCACGAGGTCTCCCCTGGGCAGGTCCGCTGTGGAGCAGGAATCCGAGCGTGCCCACCCTGGCAGACGATCGGACCGGACGAGACAGGGGAGCCGGTGCTCCGGCGCCCCTCAGAGCGACAGCCCCGTCCTGTCCGCACCGCCCGCTCCCCCCGCCGGGCCCAGCTCGCTCGGCTCCCCGCTGAACGCCACCCGGCCGCGCCGGAGCACGTGCACCACGGCGGCCCGCTGCAGCGACGGCAGCGGGGCCTGCTCGGCCAGGACCACCGTCCGGCCGGCCGCCGCCAGTTCGAACAGGGCGCCGTGCAGGCGGGCCGCCACGGCCGGGGCGAGCCCCCGGCCCGGCTCGTCGAGCAGCAACAGCCGTGGGCGGGCGGCCAGCGCCCGGCCGACCGCCACCATCTGCTGCTCCCCGCCGGAGAGCGTGTCCGCCCTCCGGTGGAGCAGCCGGGCGAGTTCGGGGAACCAGCGGTCCACCGGGGCGTCGCCGGACAGGGCGAGGTTCTGCGCCACCGTCAGCGAGCCGAACACCCCGCGTTCGGCCGGGACGTAGGCCGAGCCCGCCGCGGCCCGGCGGTGGGCGTCGAGCGCGGTGACGTCCCGGCCCTCCCGGAGGACCTGCCCGGCCGACACCGGGACGTCGCCGGCCAGGGCCCGCAGCACCGTTGTCCGGCCGGAGCCGTTGCGGCCGAGCAGCACCGTGACCCGGCCCGCCGGGCAGGCGAGGTCCACCCCGTGCAAGGCCTCCAGCAGCCCGTACCGGACCCGGACGCCCCGCAGTTCCACGGCTACGGCCATCGCGGCACCGGGCCGGTCGCCGGCCGTCCGCGGCGCGGGCGCCGGGTCACGGCTCGCCCCAGGCCGCCGCCACCCGCCGGTCGGCCAGCACCTCGCGGGCGGGGCCGCGGGCCACCATCCGCCCGGCGGCCATCACGTAGACGGTGTCGGCGAGCCGGGCGACCAGTTCGACGTCGTGCTCGACCAGCAGCAGCGCCATCCCCTCGGCCGTCAGGGCCCGCAGGACGGCGGCCAGCCGGGCGGTCTGGGCCAGGTCGAGCCCGGCGCCCGGCTCGTCCAGCAGGAGCACGCGCGGGGCCGCGGCGAGGGCCCGGGCCAGTTCGAGCAGCCGCAGCGTGCCGGGCGGCAGGCGGTCGGCCGGCCAGTCCCGGACCGGGTCGAGGTCCAGCAGGCGCAACGCCCGGTCTGTGGCGGCGCGGGCGGCGGCCCGGCCTGGGGCGGGCAGGCCCAGCAGGGCGCGGGCGGTGCCGCCGCGGCGCTGTTCGGCCCCCACCCGGACGTTCTGCTCGACCGTCAGCCCCGGGAAGACGGCTACCTGCTGGAAGGTGCGGGCCAGGCCGAGGCGGGCCCGGGCGTGGTCCGGCAGGGCGGTGATGTCGCGACCGGCGAGCAGGACCCGGCCGGCGTCCGGGCGGGTGGCACCCGCCAGGCAGTCGAAGAGGGTGCTCTTGCCGACTCCGTTCGGCCCGACCAGCGCGGTGATCCGGCCCGGCGGGACGGCGAGGTCCACCCCGTCGACGGCCCGGATGCCGCCGAAGCCGCGGACGACGCCGCGCGCGGTCAGGCCCGCGCTCACCGCGGCCGCCCGGCGGCGTTCCGGGAGCCCGGACTGTCGTCGGCGCGCGGTGCGAAGGCACCCGGCACCGGGTCGCGCGGCAGCGCGCCGTGCGGCACCGGGTCGCACTGCAGCGCACCATGCGGCACCGGGTCGCACTGCAGCGGGTCTGCCGGAACGTGGGCTGCCGCAACGTGGGCCGCCGGATCGTGGGAGCCCGGACGGTGGGATGCCGGACGGCGCGACACCCCGGCGGGCCGCCCGCCGCCGGTGGCCCGGGCCCGGCCGGGCCCCGGCTCCGCCGCCGTCACCGCGACCGCTCCGCGATCCGGCGCCGCAGCCGGTGGCCGAGCGGGGTGAGGCCCGGCGCGGGGCGGTCGGCGAGCCGGCGGGCGAGGCCGGCCAGGCCGCCCGGCAGCCGGCCGATCGCCGTGGCGAGCGCACCGACCACCACCGCGGAGACACCCGGCAGCGTGCCCGCGTCCAGCCCGGTCAGCAGGGCGGCGGCGAGCACCGCGCCGGCCGCGCTGTCCGCCCCGGCGACCACCACGGTGGCGAACCACAGCAGGCCCTGCACCGGGTCGAAGGCGGTGGCGTCGAAGCCCTGCTGCGCCAGTGCCGTCAGCGCGCCGCCGAGCGCGGCCAGGCCGGCACCCGCCATGAAGACCAGCAGCTTGAGCCTGGGCACGTCGACCCCGGCGGCCGAGGCGCCGGCCTGGTGGTCACGCATCGCGGTCAGGGCGCGGCCCGGCGGGCCCCGGTGCAGGCTGCGGACCAGCAGCAGGCCGGCCCCGAGCAGCACCAGTTCGACCAGGTAGAAACCCTGGTCGTCGGCGGGCAGGCCGAGCCGGGAGACCGTCAGGCCGGTGGTGGCGTAGGGCTGGTCGAAGACCAGCCGGCTGAGCGCCGTCCCCACCGCGAAGGTGACCAGGGCGAGCGCCAGGCCACGGCGCCGGACGGCCGGCCATCCGGTGAGCAGGCCCAGCGGCACGGTCGCGGCCACCGCCAGCAGCAGCGCCGGGACGGCGGACAGCGCGGGGACGCCCGGGACCTTGCCGGACATCAGCAGCGCCGTGCCGAGCGCGCCGAGCCCCGCGTACCCGGCCTGGCCGAGCGACACCTGGCCGCCGTACCCGGTCACCACCACCACGGAGAGCAGCACCAGCGCCAGCGCCGGCACCAGCAGGGCGTGCCGCAGGTCCTCCGGGCGGAAGCCCAGCGGCAGCAGCAGGAGCACCGCACAGGCCGTCCGGGCGGCGGACGAGCCCCGCCGTCCTGGCCGGCCGCCGGAGGTGGCGAGGCCCGGTCCGTCCTGGCCGTGGCCCCACGGCAGCAGGGCGGCGACCAGCAGGGCGACCACGAAGAGGTTGGTCTGCACGGCCTGGGCGAGCGGCAGCAGTTGCCCGCCGGGCCGCAGCCGGGTCAGCTCGCTCTGGGCGATGCCGAGCCCGAGCCCGGTGGCGACCGCGACCGGCAGGCTCCGCAGCCTGGCGGCGACGGCCACCGCCATGGTCGCCATCACCAGCAGCGGCAGGCCGTACGGGTCCAGCAGCAGGAGGGGCGCCAGCAGGACACCGACCAGTCCGGCGGTGAAGGAGCCGAAGGCCCAGCCGGCGGCTGAGATCCGGTCGGCGTCGATGCCGGCCAGCCGGGCCAGCCGGCGGTTGTCGACGACCGCGCGGAGCCGGATCCCGAAGGCGGTGTACCGCTCGACCAGGCCGACGCCGCCGGCCAGGCCCAGCACGACGGCGAGTTGGACGAGGGTGTCCAGCCGCAGGGCGTGCCCGCCAGGCCGGGCGAGCACGGTGGCGGGGACGAGCGCGGGTGCGTCGCCGAACGGGGTGGTGCCCCAGACCAGCACGATGACGCCGATCAGCAGGACGAACACGCCGATCCCGGCGACCATGCTCTCGGCCTGCCCCGCGTCCCGGCGGCGCAGCGGCCGGAAGACCGCCAGGTCGAGCAGGACGCCGAGGGCGGGCGCGGCGACGAGCAGGCAGAAGGCCGCGGCGGGGGCGAGCGGCCAGTTCCGCACCACGACGAGTTCGCGCAGCAGGTAGGCGGTGGCCGTGGCCTGCGCGCCCTGGGCGAGGTTGAGTACCCCGGTGACCCGGTGGGTGACCACCAGCCCGACCCCGCTCAGCGCGGCGGCGCTGCCCACGGCCAGCCCGGCGAGGGCCAGGTCGATGCTGAGGTCCAGGGTGCCGGGCACGGGGTCAGCCGCCGGTGGCGGCGGCGGGCGGGTCCGCGGGCGGCCCGGCAGCGGGCGGCGCGGCGGCCGGCGGCCCCGCGGGCGGGTCGGGCTCGCAGACCGGGCAGGGCGCCAGGCTACGCTCCGCGACGAGCGCGGCGTCGGCCGGGGCGGCGAGGGTCTTGCCCGCCACCAGGGGGCAGTCGGGGCGGTGGTAGAGGGTGCCGTCGGGGAGCGCGAGCGGCGGGCCGGGCGGGCCGGGCTGCGGGCCGGCCGGTCCGGGCTCGCCCACCAGCAGGGAGTAGAGCTGGTCCACCCGGCGGGCCGTCCCGTCGCCGCCCGCGCCGGACTGCCGGGCAGCGATCAGCACCGCGCCGGCCACGATCAATGCCGCCCCCGGCACCGTCGCCGAGGCCAGGTAGGGCAGTTGCCTGGCAGGCAGGCGCTCACCGGAGACCCCGTACCAGCCGAGCACGCAGAGCAGGGCGCCGGCCGCCAGGGTGAACCACCCGGGCCACTCGCGCAGCGCCCGGCCGAGGCTCTGGAGCGCCCCGCTCGGCCGGGACGGGTGGAGCCGGCTCATTGTCCGGTATTTCCTGTTCTGTCGGTTATATTGCGGTTTGATCGTAGATCGTCCCCCATAGTCTCACTTGCGGTACACCGGACCGCAGCTGGACACCAAACCGTCAGCAGGACCGAGCGACCGGGGCCACGGGCGAGTGCGGCCCTCCGGTCGGGAAACACGCGGTGAGAGAGCCATGGCTACCACGCACACCGACCAGTACCGCGAGGCCGGACCGGGTCTGCCGCCCGGGCCCGGCGCCGGGCCGGGGGCCCGGCCGCGGGCGGCCGCCCTCCGGCTGACCGGCGCCCTGCTGGCCGTCCTGCTCGCGGCCGCCTGCGGCAGCAGCGGCGCCGGTACGTCCAGCAGCTCCCCGTCGGCCGCGGCCTCCGCGACGGCCTCCGCCGCGGCCTCCGGCTCCGCGTCCGCCTCGGCCGCCGCGAGCGGAACGGCCCCGGCGGACCCGGCCGCCGCCAAGACCGCCGTGACCACCAACTGGGAGAAGTTCTTCGACCCCGCCACCCCGATCGCCGACAAGGCCTCCCTGCTCCAGGGCGGTGAGCAACTCGCCCCCGCCCTCCAGGGATTCGCCGGCGACCCCCGGGTCGGCCAGGTCAAGGCCCAGGTGACCGACGTGCAGTTCACCTCGGCGACCGACGCCACCGTCACCTACGCGCTCTCCCTCCAGGGCACCGTGATCCAGCCCGACGCCACCGGGCAGGCCGTGCTCGACAACGGCACCTGGAAGGTCTCCCGCTCCACGCTCTGCGGCCTGGTCCAGCAGAGCGGCAACACGGCCGTCCCCGGGTGCAGTTGAGCCGGACGCGCGAACCGGCCACGCGGCGCCTGCGCCGCGCGGCCGGCCTGGCGGCCCTGTTGCTGGCCCTGACCGGCTGCGGCAGCCGGCTGCCCGAGAGCGAGTTCACGGCCGGCGGCACCCCGGCCGCCGCCGGCGGGGCCACCGACACCGGTGTCACCGCCGACGAGATCCGGGTCGGCATCATCACCTCGCTGACCAGCCCGGTCGGCAGCGAGACCTTCGCGGGCCCGCGCTACGGCGCGCAGGCCTGGTTCAGGGCCCTGGACGACCGCGGCGGGCTGTCCGGCCGCAGCGTGCGGGTGATCACCTGCGACGACGGCGGCAGCGGGATCGGCAACCAGGACTGCGTCCACCGGCTCATCGACGGCGAGCGGGTGTTCGCCCTGGTCGCGGGCAGCAGCCTGGACTACGCGGGCGCCCCGTACGTCAACTCCAAGGGCGTGCCGGACATCGGCGGCCAGCCGATCGGCACCGCCTACGAGCGCTGGCCGCACCTCTTCGGGATCTACGGCAGCAGCGCCCCGCGCGACGGGCGCTCCGTCGGCTGGGACGGCACCCTGTACCAGAGCACCGAGGTGTACCGGTTCTTCAAGGAGCGGCTCGGGGCCCGCAGCGCCGCCGTGGTCTCCTACAACCAGGCCGACTCCGCCCGCTACGCACGGCAGTTGGAGGAGGGACTGCGCGCCGAGGGATTCCGGGTGCTGAGCCAGAGCGTGGACCTGGCCCTGCCCGGGTTCCAGGCCGTGGCCGCGGCGATCAAGGCCGACGGCAGCGAACTGCTCTTCGACGCCATGGACACCCGGGGCAACACGGCGCTCTGCCAGGCCCTGGAGCCGGCCGGGGTACGGCTGACGGCCAAGGTCACCAATGTGCAGAACTGGTCCGAGTCGGCGCGCACCGACTACCGGTCCTCGCCCACCTGCCGCGACGCCCTCTGGGCCACCTCCTCCAGCCAGAACTACGACGCCATCGGGACACCCGCCGTCCGGGAGTTCCGCGAGGCCATGGCCCGGTACTTCCCCGACCGCGAACAGCTGCTCTCGGCCTGGGAGTTGGAGGGTTGGGCGGCAGCCAGGTGGCTGACCGACGCAATGGCCTCCTGCGGCGCCGGCCCGACCCGGGCCTGCGTCGAGCACTTCATGCACCGCCCGCAGCCCTACGACGCGGGCGGCCTGCTGCTGCCCGCCTCCTTCGTCCCGACGCCACCGCCGACGGGCCTCACCCGCGCCTGCCTGAACGCCGCCCGCTGGCAGGACGACGCCGACGGCGGCCGCGGCGGCTGGGTCAGCCAGGTCCCGGACATGTACACCAACTGCTACGACGTGCCCCAACTCCCCTACCAGCCCTGAGCGGACCGCGACCGCGGCACCGCGCCGACCGCAGGCGGCGGACGAGCGACAGGCGGACGGCCGGCAGGCGGGTGGCGGGCCGCACGGATCGGCCAGTTCCGACCGGCACCCGCCCGCCCGGGACGGATAGCCTGGTGCCCCGCGCCGGACCTCGGGGCCGGTCGGCGGCCGTCCGCACCAGCGCGGCCGATCATCGCGACGGGCGGGCCTGATGACGATCCCCACCGCGCGGACCACCGCGCCCTTCGACGCCGTGCTCTGCGACCTCGACGACGTGATCCGGCTCTTCGACGCCACCGAGGTGACCCGGCTGGAGCGGGCCGCCGGCCTGCCGGTCGGCAGCACGGCCGCATCCGCCTTCGGCCCCGGCCGCGGGGGGCCGCTGGTCCTCGGACAGCTCTCCAAGGACGCCTGGGCCGAGTCGACCGCGCGCGGCCTCGCCGACCGGGTGCCGGCCGCCCGCGCGCGGGAGCTCGCCGCCGCCTTCGCCCGGGCGCCGTTCCGGACCGACCCGGAGGTGGTCGAACTGCTGCGCGCCGCGCGGGCGCGCTGCCCGGTGTGGATCGTCACCAACGGGACGCCGTGGCTGGACGAGGACCTGGCCACGCTGGACCTGGACGGCCTGGCCGACGGAATCGTCAACAGCGCCCGGCTGGGTGTCGCCAAACCCGACCCGGGCATCCTCCTGCACGCCGCCGGACGGGCCGGCGCCGCGCCGGAGCGCTGCCTCTTCGTCGACGACCGCGCGGCCAACGTCGAGGCCGCCGCCGCCCTCGGCATGGCGACGGTGCACTTCCGCACGGCGGCGGACCTCCGCCCGGCCCTGGCGCCGCTGCTCGCACGGCCGGTGCCGCACCCGCGCCGGTAGCGGCAGCCGGAGCCCCGGCGACCACGGCGACCACCGCCACCGCCGGGCGCCCGCGGGCCGCCACCGGCCGTGTACGCAGCATCACTCCCGCGGACCATGGGCCCGGGCGCCGTCGCTCCAGAACTGCACCCGGCCGTCCCGCCAGTTGCTTCCGGGCACCGCGTCCCGGCCGGCAGCCTGCTGATCTGCTACACCGACGGGATGATCGAGGGGCGCGGCACCGGTGAGGACCTGCACCGCCGCATGGAGGCGCTCGGCCGCGCGGTCCACGACCCGGGCGCTCCGCTCGACGAGCTGTGCGAGGCCCTGCTGACGGCCCGGCCGGCCGACTCCGGCGACGACGCGACGCTGCTGGTCGCCCGGCTCGGCCGGGTCCGAACTGTCGCCGCGAAGGCCGCCGTCGTCGTCCCCGGGTACGGCCTTCACCCGAGCACCGGCACCGGGCTCTGCGCGCCGCGCCGCGCCGCCCTGCGCCGGGAGGCCTGACCCGTGTGCACCGCCTCGCCCGCGTACCGGGCGAGGCGGTCGCCGGGGCGGGGTCAGGAAGCCAGGACGAGATCCGCCCAGGCCTCGGCGAGCACGCGGTGGCCCAGCGGGGTCGGGTGCACGCCGTCGTCGGCGATCGCCTCGGGCCCGCCCGCGGCCCGGGCGGCCTGGTTGAGCAGGCCGTCGGCGGCGAGCAGCCGGGCGTCGAACTCGTCGGCCAGCCGGCGGACGGCGTGGATCCGGGGATCGAGGTCCGCCCGCCAGTCCCACTGCTCGGGAGTGACGGGGACGACGAACGGTTCGATCAGCACCAGCTGGGTGTCGAAGCGCTCGCGCAGCCCGGTCAGCAGCTGCCGGTAGTCCTCCTCCCAGACGTCGGCCGGGCTCGGCTCGCCCAGGTCGTAGCGGCGCCAGGTGTCGTTCACCCCGGCCATCACGGAGAGCAGCGCGGGCCGGTGGGCGACGGTGTCACGCTCCCAGCGGGCCCGCAGGTCACGCACGCGGTCGCCGGAGACGCCCCGGTTGAGCACGGTCACTCCGGGCCGGGCGGTGAGCAGCCGTTCGGCGGCCAGGGCGGCGTAGCCGCCGCCGAGGTGGGTGTGCGCCTGGCGGTCGCGGCCGGCGTCGGTGATGCTGTCGCCCTGGAAGAGGACGGTCGCACCGGGCGGCAGGACGAGGGGCATGGGTTCGGTTCCTCACGGGTGCGGGGGCCGGCGACCGGCCCGGACGGTGACGGTGGCTGTTGCCGTTGAAGTTACTGTGGCCGTGGCCGTGGCCGTGGCCTTGACTGTGGCTGTGGCTGTGGCTGTGGCTGTGGCTGTGGCTGTGCCAGGAGTGCTGACGACGATCTCCAGGGACGCTAGCGCGCCCGCCTGTTCGCGCCGAGGCCGGGGGCGTCACGGTGACGGACCGTCAACGGCCACGGCCCGGCGGCCGTCCGGTTTCACGCTCCGTGTGCGCGGGTACATCGCAGGTCACCGACCGTTCTCGGACGGTACGCGACCGGCGCCGCCCGCCCGCCTCACCGTGGGCCGGCGCCGCAGCTCGTCGAAGGGGCCCGCACATGGCCGATCACGCATCCCACTCCGCCCCGCCGAACCGGGGCATCTCCGACCTGACACCCGACCAGGACCGCCGCACGGTGCGCCGGCTGCGCCTGGGCATCGGGGTGATCGGCTCACTGCTGCCGGTCGTCCTGCCGATCGGCAACAGCATCACCTCCGCCCGGGTCGCGCTGCTGGCGTCGATGAGTGCCTCGTACTACACGCACATGCGCAACATCTTCGTCGGCGGCCTCTGCGCCATCGGCGTCTTCCTGATCTGCTACCGCTACGACCGGCGGGAGGACCGGCTGAGCACGGTCGCCGGTGTCTTCGCCGTCCTCGTGGCGCTGTTCCCCACCGAACCGCCGCACTCCCTGGTGCCCGACCCCAGCCGGGTCCAGGTGGTGGTCGGCGTCCTGCACCTGTGCTTCGCCGCCGCCCTGTTCGCCGTCCTGGCGTTCTTCTGCCTGCAACTGTTCACCGACTCCCGGCCGGAGGCCGGGGCGCGCCCCGGCCGGGACTGGGTCTACCTGGTCAGCGGCTGGGTGATCGTCGCCTGCATCGCGACGATCACCGTCTCGGAGGTCCTCCACCTGGCCTGGGACTCTCCGCTGACGCTGACGTACCTGGGCGAGTCGGTGGCGGTGCTCGCCTTCGGCCTGGCCTGGCTGGTCAAGAGCGAGGCCGCCGCCGGGCTGGCGCCGGGTGCGCCGCCCCGGGCGACGGCGGTCGGGCTCAACTCCTGAGCGGTGCCCGGTGGGTCGGGCGGGTGGGTCCGGGGCGCGGGCGGCCCGGACCCGCCGGGGTGTCCGCCCCCGTCCGAGCCAACCCGCCGTCAGGGGTGCGGGGGTTCGTCCGGCCGGCTCCCGGCGCGCGGGAGGCGGGTGCGGAAGGTGGTGCCGTCCGGGGTGTCCAGGACGGTGAGGGTACCGCCGTGGATGGTTGCGATGTCCCGGGCGATCGGCAGGCCGAGGCCGGTGCCGCCGTCGTCGCGGCTGCGGGCGTCGTCGAGGCGGGCGAACCGTTCGAAGATCTTCTCCCGGTCCTCCGGGGCGATCCCGGGTCCGTCGTTGGTGACGTCCAGGACGGCCTCCCCGGTCCGTCCGTCCCGCCCCAGCGTGACGGTGACGGTGTCCCGGGCGTGGCGCTGCGCGTTGTCCAGCAGGTTGGTCAGCAGGCGTCCCAGCCAGAGGGCGTTGCCGGCGACGGTGAGGCCGGGCGCGGTGTGCACGGCGACGGGGTGCGGCCGGGAGCCGTGCGCGTGGACGGCGGTGTGGACCAGTCCGGTGAGGTCGACCTCCCGGTCCGGCAGGTCGTGACCGGTCGCGTCGAGGCGGGCCAGCAGCAACAGGTCGGCGGCGAGGGACTGCAGGCGTTCGGTGTCCTGGAGGGCTCCGGCGACCAGGTCCTCGCGGACGGCCGGGTCCGGGTGGGTCCGGGCGACCTCCAGCTGGGTGCGCAGGACGGCCAGCGGGCTGCGCAGTTCGTGCGAGGCGTCGGCGATGAAGCGGCGCTGTCGTGCTCCGGCCGCCTCCAGCCGTTCGAGCATGGCGTTCATGGTGTGGGCGAGGCGGGCGATCTCGTCGTCGCTGCGGGGCTCGGGGACCCGCCGGTCCAGGTCACGGTCGCCGATGGCGGCGACCTCGGCGCGGATCGCCTCGACCGGACGCAGCGCCCGGCCGGTGGCCCGCCAGGTGAGGACGCCGATGGTGAGCAGCAGGACGCCGCTGAGAGCGGCGAGCGCGGCCGTGGTGAGGTCCTCGGCGGCGTCCGCGGTGCGCAGCGAGGCCCCGACCCGGACGGTGACCGGGCCGGTGGGGGTGTCCGTGGTCACCGTGATGACGCGCTGGTGGTGTTCGTCGCCGAGTGCGTGCAGGTTGTAGCTGTTGTGGCCGGCCGCGGCGGCGGGGGCGATGGCGGCCCGGCCGGCCAGGTTCTCGCTGGCGGCGACGACCGCGCCGGTGGCGTCGGTCACCTGGATGAAGTCGGTGCCGGGGCCGGTCGGGAGCCGTGCGGTGAGGTGCCCGTCGGCGGCGAGCCGGGAGACGGCGGCGGCCTGTTCACGGGCGGCGGTCCCGACGGTGCGTTCGAGGTTGACGCGCAGCAGCAGGAGCACGGCGGCCGAGGCGCAGAGCAGGACGACCGCGACGCCGGCGCAGGCCGCGAGGGTGGTCCGGGTGCGGACCGAGCGCGGGGCGAGCCGGTCGACCAGGGCGGCGGCCCTGGGGTGCCGGGTGAGCCGGCGCAGTCCGGCCCGGGCCCGGCCGCGCAGGGTGCGGGCGGTGGCCGGGTCAGCCACCGTCGGCCGCCAGCCGGTAGCCCGCGCCGCGGACGGTCTGCACCGCGGCGCGTCCGAACGGGGTGTCGATCTTGCGCCGGAGGGCGCTGATGTGGACCTCGACGGTGTTGGGGTCGCCGTCGGGGCCGCTGTCCCAGACCTCGTCGAGGATCTCGCGCTTGGAGACGGCTTCGCCGGCCCGGCGGGCGAGGTGGTCCAGCAGCGCGAACTCGCGGGGTGTCAGGGCGATCGCGGTGCCGGCCCGGGCGCAGCTGCGGGCCGCGGAGTCGATCACGAGGTCGCCCAGGACGGTCCGCCGGGGGGCGCGGCTGCCGATCCGGCGGGCCAGCGCCTTGAGGCGGGCGACGAGGACGACGAAGGAGAACGGTTTGGACAGGTAGTCGTCGGCGCCGGTGTCCAGCGCCTCGGCCTCGTCCCACTCGCCGTCCTTGGCGGTGAGCATCAGGATGCCGACGTCGCTGCCGGCCGCGCGCAGCCGGGAGCAGACCCGGTACCCGTTGAGGCCGGGCAGCATGATGTCGAGCACGACCACGTCGTACGGGTGGTCGGTGGCCCTGGCCAGGCCGGACAGGCCGTCGTGGGCGACGTCGACGGTGAACCCCTCGGCCGTCAGCCCGTGCTGCAACGCCAGGGCCAGCCGGCGCTCGTCCTCCACCACCAGTACACGCATACCCACCAGGGTGGCAGGTCCCCGCGCCGGGAGGCTGAAGGCGTCTTCAGGTCTTCAGCGGGTCTTCAGCAACGCGCGGCCATGCTGGCCGTACTGCCCGGGGACGGCCCGGGCCTTGGCGGAGATCGGGGTGGGTCGCATGAGTGAGCCCGTTGGCGTGGGAGCACCGCAGGAGCAGCCGGGCGCGGGGCGTCCGGGCAAGGGGCGTGCCGGCCGGTGGGTCCGCGGCCGGTCGGCGCGCTGGGTCGTGGCCGGTGCGGCGGTGGTGGTGATCGGCGGCGGCGCGGCCGCGGTCGCGGTCCACCACGAGGAGGAGGGCCGGCACGGCGGCGACCGGGTGTCCGCCGCGGGCGAGCACGAGCGGTTCGACGGCCGGGCGGCGCACAAGGGCGGGGACGGCGGGCGGGACGGCGGCCGCGACGGGCAGCGGGCGGCGGGCCCGGGCGGCCGGCGGGCGGACGGCCCGGACGCGAAGGCCGCGCCGGCTCCGCTGCCGTCGCTCGCGGCGGCGGACGCCGTGGCGAAGGCCGCCGCCGCCGTCCCCGACGGCCGGGTCGAGTCACTGGCCGCGGTCGCGGAGCAGGGCGGCGGCCGGGCCTGGCGGGCCGTGGTCGTCGGACCGGACGGGGTCCGGCACCTGGTGACCGTCGACGGCGTCGGCGGCACGGTGACCGGCAACACCGTGATCGGCGGCTGACACCGCCGGGCGGACGGCCGGCCCGCGGCGGCCGCGCCCTCGGTGCGGCCCGCAGCCCGGCCGCACCCCGGCGGCCCGGGCCGCACCCCGAACCTCGAAGAAAGGCGCAGACCGTGACGACCCTCTCGTCCACCTTGTCGGCCGTCAACCCGCTGGATGCGGGATCACTGCTCGGCGCGTTCGGCGCCCTGGGCATCGCCGTGGTGCTGTTCGCGGAGACCGGCCTGCTGGTCGGCTTCTTCCTGCCCGGCGATTCGCTGCTGTTCACCGCGGGTCTGCTGTGCACCGCCGGCGCCGGCGCCGGGCCCCGCCTCGACCTCGCGCAGGTCCTGGCCGCGGCCGCCGTCGGCGCCCTGGCCGGCGCCCAGGCGGGCTACCTCGTCGGCCGCCGGGGCGGCCGGGCCCTGCTGGCCCGCTCCCGCAGCAAGCGCCTGCACGAGGGCGCCGTGCGCGCGGAGGAACTGCTGGACCGCTACGGCCACGGCAAGGCCGTCGTCCTGGCGCGCTTCGTGCCCGTCGTGCGTACCGTCCTGAACCCGCTGGCGGGCGCGCTCGGCGTCGGCGTGCGGACCTTCACCCTCTGGCAGGTCGTCGGCGGTCTCGTCTGGACCCTCGGCCTGGTCCTGGCCGGCTTCGCGCTCGGCTCCTCGGTGCCGAACGTGGACCGGTACCTGCTGCCGATCGTCGCCCTGGTCGTCGTGGTGTCCCTGCTGCCGCTCGGGCTGGAGCTGCTGCGCTCCCGCCGCCGGGCGGGCGCGCGATGAGGGCCGGCCCGGTGCGGCTCGCCCTCGACGGCCGCGGCGTCGACGGCGGCCTCTACCTGCGGCTGGACCACTGGGCGCAGCACCTGCCGCCCGTGCTGCGCGGCGCGGTCGCGGCGTTCTCCGCCTACGGCCTGGGCCTGCTCGCGGTGCTGATGCTCGCGGCGTGGTGGCGGGCCCGGCGCGCCGACGGTACGACGATGGCCCGGGCGCTGGCCGTACCGCTCTGCGTGGTCCTGGCGTTCGCGGCCGACACACTGCTCAAGGGAGTCCTCCAGGAGCCCCGGCCGTGCCAGGTGCTGCCCGCCGCGCCGACCCTGGAGGCCTGCCCGCTGCCGGGCGACTGGTCGTTGCCGAGCAACCACACGGTGATCGCCTTCGCCGGCGCGGCCGCGCTGTGGCTGGTGGACCGCCGGCTCGGGGCAACGGCCCTCGTCCTGGCGGCGGCGCTGGGCGTCTCCCGGGTCCTGGTCGGCGTGCACTACCCGCACGACGTGGCGCTCGGTGCGCTGGTCGGCCTCGCCGCCGGCTACGGCCTGGGCCGGGCGGCCGGGCGCGGCGGGGTGTTGGTGGACCGCGCCCGGCCGGGCCCGTTGCGCCGGTGGCTCACCGCCTGACGGACGGGCCCGCGCCGACCCATGGCCCGCCCGGCCCCCGACCCTGCCCCTGACCCGCGCCCCCTGACCCCGGAGTCCCGCACTTTCCCCGGAGTGCGGGACTCCGGTCGTGCCCGGCCGGGCGGCGCGCCTCGCCGCGGTCGTGGGGCGCCCTGGCCCGGCCCGGACAGCTCGGGCCCGGAGCGGTTCAGCTCCGGGCCGATCGGGTCCGGGCCGATCAGGCGGGCGGGCGGGCCGGTCAGGCGGGCGGGTTCGGGCGGGTGAGTCCGAGGTCGTAGGCGAAGATCACGGCCTGCACGCGGTCCCGGGCGCCGATCTTCGCCAGTACCCGGCCGACATGGGTCTTCACGGTCGACTCCGACAGCACCAGGCGCTGCGCGATCTCGCCGTTGGTCCAGCCCCGCCCGACGGCGACCAGGATCTCCCGCTCGCGGTCGGTCAGGGCGGCTATCCGCCGGTCCTCGTCGGCGCCGCCGGGCGGCCGGCCCGGGAGGTGGCGCGCATAGGCGTCGAGCAGACGCCGGGTCACCGCGGGTGCCACCACGGCGTCCCCCGAGGCCACCGCGCGGATCCCCGCCAGCAGTTCCTCCGGACGGGCGTCCTTGAGCAGGAACCCGCTGGCCCCGGCGCGCAGGGCGGCATGAGCGTACTCGTCGAGGTCGAAGGTGGTCAGCACGAGGACCCGCGAGCGGCCGCCGGCGGCGACGATCAGCCGGGTGGCCTCGATGCCGTCCATCCCGGGCATCCGGATGTCCATCAGCACCACGTCGGGCCGCAGCTGCCCGGCCAGCCGCACCGCCTCGGCCCCGTGCCCGGCCTCGCCGAGCACGGCGGTGCCCGGCTGGCTCTCCAGCAGCATGCGGAAGCCGTACCGCTGCAGCGGCTGGTCGTCCACGATCAGGACGGTGGTCACGCCCGGCCTCCTGCGGCGTCCAGGCCGGGCGGGAGGCCGAGGCCGGGCGACGGGTGCGGATCGGGCGACGGGTAGGGATCGGGCGACGGGTCGAGGCCCGGCGAGAGGTCGAGATCGGCCAGCACGGACCACCCGCTGCCCGGGCCGGGCCCGGCGACGACGGTGCCGCCGTACAGCGCGGCGCGCTCGCGCATGCCGGCGAGCCCGTGCCCCTCACCCGGCGAGCCCGGCCCGCCGCCTCCGCCGGGCGGCCCGCTGTCCTCGACCCGGACCCAGAGCCGGGCGGCGTCGGCCGCCACCGTGACGCGCGCCCTGGTCGCCGGGCCGGCGTGCTTGAGCGAGTTGGTCAGCGCCTCCTGGACGATGCGGTAGGCCATCAGCTGAACCCCGCGGTCGAGCCCGTCCACATCACCCTCGGAACGATAGACGACCTCCGGTCCGGCGGCCCCGATCCGCGCGCAGAGCTCGTCGAGATCGGCGATGCCCGGCTGCGGGTTCAGCTCCGGGGCGCCGTCACCGCGTTCCCGCAGCAGGCCGAGCATCCGGCGCAGCTCGCCCAGCGCCTGGCGGCCGGAGTCGCCGATCAGCACCAGCGCCTCCCGGCCCCGCTCCGGCGACACCTCGGCGGCGTACGCGCCGCCGTCCGCGAGCGTGACGATCACGGACAGGTTGTGCCCGATGATGTCGTGCATCTCCCGCGCCACCCGGGTGCGCTCGGTGGCGGCGGCCAGCCGGCTGCGTTGGTCCCGCTCGATCTCCAGGCGGGCCGCGCGCTCGCGCAGCCCGGCGAGCTGCGCCCGGCGGATCCGGACCGCGATGCCGAGGGCGACGGCCGCCGTCGCCGCGCACAACAGGAAGAACAGGGCGTCCCACACGGCCACCGCGGCGGAGAGCCGGACGGCGACCACGCCCATGGCACCGGCCACCGCCGCGCACGCCCAGGCCAGGTGCCGGAGCCGTCCGTGCAGGGCCAGGCTGTACAGGGCGACGAGCAGCGCCACGTCCGCGCGCAGCGCCGTGCCGGCCGCCCACTGCAGCACGAACACCGCCGTGACGGCCGCACACGCGGCGGCCGGCCGGCGGCGCCGCCACAGCAGGGGCAGCAGCAGGCCCGCCTGGAGGGCCGTCGTCAGCGGCAGGGGGAGGCGGGTGAAGACGATCCGGTGCTCGCGCGGGCCCTCGCCGCCGTGCACCAGCTCGGGGAGGCAGAACACCAGGAAGACCACGGCCACCACCGCGGCGTCCAGGATCAGCGGGTGGGCGCGGTCCAGTTGTCGCAGGCGCTGACCCGCACGGGCCAGGTGGGTGAAGAACGGGTGCCCCGAGAGCGGGTCGCCGCCGGCCGGTCCGGCGGCGGCAGACACGTGGCGCCGCCCGGTGGCGGTGGCGGTGCCACTGCCCGTGCCGGTGCCAATGCCGGGGGCGGTGGCGGTGCTGTCCTGGTGGTTCACGGATTCACCTGTCCGTCGTGGGCGGGGAACGGCCGTCGCGGGCGCCCCGGCCGGCCGGGGCGCCCGCGGGCAGGGCGGGAGCGGTTCAGGTGTCGGTACGCGTCAGGCGTCGGAGCGCACCAGCCGGACGGCCGCACCGGCCAGCACCGCGACCGTCCACAGGACGAAGACCAGCAGCCCCGCCGTCGGGGAGAGCGTGCTCGCGTCGTGCTGCAGCGCGAACATCGCCTCACCGGCGTGGCTCGGCAGGTAGGGGCTGATGGTGTCCTGCCAGGAGCTGGGCAGCAGCGAGACCAGGCCGGGGACGAGCATCAGCGAGGCCACCAGGACCGAGATGCCGCCCGCCACGGAGCGTAGCAGCGCACCGAGCGCGACGCCGATCACCCCGACGAGCCCGAGGTAGAGGCCGGCTCCCAGCAGGCTGCGGAGGACGCCCGCGTCCGAGAGCGTCATCGCGGCCCGGGTACCGGCGAGGATGCGGCTGTCGGCCAGGAAGGCGACGAACACCCCGAAGGTGCCGAGCAGCAGCGCGACCGCGCCGTACGCGGCGGCCTTCGACCAGAGCACCGGCAGCCGGCGCGGCACCGCGGCCAGGGTGGAGCGGATCATGCCGGTCGAGTACTCACCGGCGGCGACCAGGACACCGAGGACGCCCAGCGCCAGCTGCGCGAAGTTGGTGCCGAACAGCGAGAGGCCCAGTGCAGTGGCGTCGGCGAAGTCTCGGTCCATGGGCCGGCCGGAGGAGATCCGCGACCTGAACTGGTAGGCGGCGATCAGGCCGAACGCGATCAGGAAGAGCAGGCCCAGGCCGCTCGTGATCCAGGTGGACCGCAGTGACCACATCTTGGCCCACTCCGAGCGCAGCACGCGCGCTCCGGTCACCCTGTGGACGGGGCGGGCCGGCCGCTCGGCGGCGGGCCCGGTCGCCCGGCTCGGTGCGACGGTGCTCATGCGGCACGCTCCTGGGGTTCGATGCCGGTGGTGGAGCCGTGGTACTCCACGGCGTCCCGGGTCAGGTCCATGAAGGCCTCCTCCAGCGAGACCGTGCGGGTGGCCAGCTCGAACAGGGCGATGCCGTGTTCGGCGGCCTTGAGGCCGATCGCCCGCGCCGTCAGGCCGGTGACGAGGAGCTCCTCGGAGCCGGCCTGGCCGGTGACCTCCACGCCGGGCCCGGCCAGGGCTTCGCGCAGGAGGGCCGGGTCGGCCGCGGCGACCTTCACCACGTCGCCGCCGGCCTGACGGACCAGCTCCCGCACCGTGGTGTCGGCCAGCAGGCGGCCGCGTCCGACCACGATCAGGTGGTCCGCGACCAGCGCGACCTCGCTCATCAGGTGCGAGGAGACGAAGACCGTCCGGCCCTCGGCCGCGAGGCCGGTCAGGAGGTTGCGGATCCACAGGACGCCCTCCGGGTCGAGGCCGTTGACCGGCTCGTCCAGCATCACGGTGGCCGGGTCGCCGAGCAGCGCGGCCGCGATGCCGAGCCGCTGCCCCATGCCGAGCGAGAAGGCGCCGGCCCGCTTGCCCGCGACGGACTGCAGACCGGTGAGCCCGACCACCTCGTCGACCCGCCGGCGCGGGATCCCGTGGGTGTGCGCGAGCGCCATCAGGTGGTTGAAGGCCGACCGGCCGGGGTGGATCGACCTGGCCTCCAGCAGCGCCCCGACCTCCTGGAGCGGCGCGGCGTGCCCGGCGTAGCGGCGGCCGTTGACGCGCACCGACCCGCTGGTGGGCGCGTCCAGGCCGATGATCATCCGCATGGTGGTGGACTTGCCCGCGCCGTTCGGCCCCAGGAAGCCGGTCACCGTCCCCGGCCGGACGGTGAAGTCCAGTCCGTCGACCGCGGTCTTCTCCCCGTACCGCTTCGTCAGCCGGTGTGCCTCGATCATCCGTCACCCCTCGCTCCTCGCGGGCCGGACCGTCCCGGCCGCCTCACCGGCAACGCTAGGTCCGGTGGCGGCGCGAACCGTGGTACCCCGGGCCGATCATCCGGCGGGGCGTGGTACCGCGGTACCACGCCCCGCCGGGGCCGGGCCTCGGCTCAGCGGCTCGCCCCGGCGGGTCCGGCCGGGGCGGGCCGCCCGCTGCCGTGGGGCCGCAGGGTCCGGCGGAGCAGTTCGGCGAACTCGGCCGGACGGGTGGTCAGGCCGGTGTGCCCGCCGGGGAAGTGCAGGAGCCCGGTGCCGAACCGCTCGGCCAGCAGGGCGGCCGGGCGGTACGGCAGCTCACCGCGGGAGTCCTCGCCGGCGGCGAGCAGCAGCCGGCCGGACAGGGCCTCCAGCCGGTGGAGGTCCGGGACGTAGGACATGAAGGCCGGGACGATGCGCCCGACGAAGAACGGCAGGCCGGCCATGGTCCGCTCGGCCCGCGCCGCCGCCTGCGGCGGCAGGGTGACCCCGGCCGGCGGCCCGGCGGTGTCGCCGGCCTTCCGCAGACCGGCGGCGAACACGGCCATCGCCGGCATCAGGCCCTGGGCGTGGAGGGTGTCCCGCACCCGCGCGAGCAGCGCGCGGTGTTCGGCGGCGTCCGGCAGGACCTCCACCACCGGCGGCTCGTGCGCCACCAGGAGTGCCACGCGTTCGGGCCGGGTGGTGAGCAGGTGCAGGGCGGCGACGGCGCCGGAGCTGGCGCCGAAGACCCGGGCGGGCTCCCCGGGCGACAGCAGCTCCAGCAGCCGGAACGCGTCGTCGGCGTGCTCGGCCACCGTCTGCTCCGCCCCCGGGTCGTCCAGCGTGCTGCGGGACATCCCGCGCGGGTCGTAGGTGGCGACGGTCCACTCGGTGGCCAGGGCCTCGGCGAGGCCGGCCACGGCGGCCGCGCCGCCCGTCCCGCCGGGGATCAGCAGCAGGAGCGGGCCGTGGCCGCGCACCTCGTAGTGCAGGGTCGCTCCGTCCACCCGCAGGGTGCCGACGGTCGGGCCGGTCATGAGTGGTCTCCTTCGCCGCTCGTGGGCCAGTGCTCCAACAGGACGTGCAGGGCGTCGAGGGCACGCAGCCAGGAGTCCTGCGGCGAACGCTCGTGCGCGAACCCGCCTGCGGCCTCCAGGGCGACGAACCCGTGGAAGGTGCTGCGGAGCAGCCGGACGGCGTCGGTCAGGTCGGGCTCGGCCAGCCCGTAGCCGCGCAGCATGCTGTAGGTCAGCTCGACGGCCCGGCGCGGTCCGGGCGCGTCCGCGGCCAGTGCCGGGTCGATCCGGACGGGGGTCTGCGTCGCCGTGTAGCGGCCCGGGTGCGCGTGGGCGTACGCCCGCCAGGCGTTCGCGTAGGCGACCAGCGCGTCCTTGCCCGCGAGCCCGGCGGTCGCCTCGGCGATCCGGATGGTCTTCTCGTCCGCCGCCAGCAGCGCGATCCGCCCGCGCAGGTCCTCCAGGCCGCGGACGTGGGTGTAGAGGCTCGGGTCCTTCACCCCGAGTCTCCGCGCCACCCGCGACATGGTCACCTGGTCCAGCCCCGCCTCGTCCGCCAGTTCGGCGGCCGCGATCGTCACCCGCTCCGCCGTCAGCCCGGCCCGTGCCATCATCTGCCCTCCCACTGATCCTAGGATCCTTAGGTATAACCTAAGACTCCTAGGATCAGCAAGCGTGACTCTGCACCCCGGCCGATCGGCGCGAGCGGGGCGTCCCGGGCCCCCGGACGGAGCGTCCGACTGCCGTGGGACCCGACTCACGCCGGCCCGCCGGCCACGGCCCGTGGCCGGAGCCCGCGTACGCGGGCTTGAGAGGCTCCGTCGCCTGACCGGTTCGATGCGTCAACGCCCCAGTCCCACAAGGGCGGTAGGGCAGGCCGGCTGCCCGGGGGTTCGGCGGCCGGTCGCCCGAGGACCTGGAGTCCCTGCTTCTGCCGGTCCTGGCGGAACGGCCCTGACCCCGGCGGCCTCCCGTCCGCGGGAGGGCCCGCACGCCGGGCCGCCCCGACCCGGGTGGCGCGGCTGTTCCGCGCGGACCGTTCGATCTCGACCGGCGGGCCGGCCGGCCGGGCCCTACGGCACCCGGCGGCTGCCCTCCGCCACCACGACCCGCCCCACCCGGTCGGCGGCGGCCTCCGACTCCGGCACCTCCCGGTCGGTGATCAGGTAGTCCAGTTCGTCCAGCGTCGCGAAGGTGGACAGGCCCACGACGTTCCACTTGGTGTGGTCGACGACGGCCACCACCTGGGCCGCGGACCGGACGAAGGCCCGGTTGGTCGCCGCCTCGCCCAGATTGGGGGAGGTCAGGCCGGCCTCCGCCGTGAGGCCGTGGCAGCCGAGGAACAGGATGTCCACGTGCAGCGCCCGGATCGCCTGGTCGGCGAGCGGCCCGACCAGGGCGTCCGAGGGGGTGCGGATCCCCCCGGTCAGCATCACGGTCGGTGGGGTCCGCTGATGGTCGCCGACCTGCTCGAACACCTCGGCGATCCGGATCGAGTTGGTGACGATGGTCAGCCGTTCCACCTTGACCAGGGCCTTGGCCACCGCGTACGTGGTGGTGCCGGCCCCGAGGGCCACCACCGCGCCTGGCCGGACCAGATCGGCGGCGGCCGCCGCGATGGCCTCCTTGGCCGCGAGCTCCCAGGCGAGCTTGGCCTCGAAGCCGGGCTCCAGGATCCGGGTCTGCTCCGCGGACACCGCGCCGCCGTGCACCTTGTCCACCAGCCCCTGGCCGGCCAGCGCGTCCAGGTCGCGGCGGACGGTCATGTCGGAGACGCCGAACTCCCGGGTGAGTTCGTTCACCCGCACCCCGCCGTACTGGCGGACCCGTTCCAGGATCAGCGCCCGTCGCTGCGGTGCCAGCAGCTGAGAATTCTCTGTCATCCGGCTTCCTCCGGCTGTCCGTGGCCCCGCCCGCGACCGCCCCGCGTCCTCATCATGGCAGCCGGCCTCTGACAGGGCGGGGCGACGCCCGGGGGCCGGCCCGCACGACGAACCGCGCGGACGACGGTGCCGGCCGAAGCCCGCGCACGTCCGAACCCGTCCACTATCATGATATCCAGTGTGCGGTTCTGTTGAAGCTGTTGCCCGGCTGAGGCCTTTCCCGGAGTGCAGCCGTTGCCCGGCGGAGACCGTCGCCGGCCGAGCCGTCGCCCGGCCGGGGCCGTCGCCCCCGGCACCGCACAGGGCCCTCCCGGCGCGCCGCGCCCACGGCCCGGCACAAGGGAGGTGCCCCGGTGCGGAAGACGGTGACCAAGCTGGCGGACGGCCGGGAACTGGTCTACTACGACCCGGACGGCGACGAGGTGCGCGACGCCGCCGACCTGCGCCCGCCGGAGCCGGCCGCCGTCCGCCCGGAGCTCCGCCTCGACCCGGTGCTGGGCGACTGGGTGACGGTGGCCGCGCACCGCCAGGGCCGGCCCTGGCGGCCACCGGCCGACGACTGCCCGCTCTGCCCGTCACGAGGCGGGCGGTCCACCGAGATCCCGGCCGCCGACTACCACGTGGTGGTGTTCGAGAACCGCTTCCCCTCGCTGTCCACGGAGGGGGCCGGCCGCGCATCGGACAGCCCTTCGCCGCTGTTCCGGGCGGAGCCGGGCACCGGCCGCTGCGAGGTGGTCTGCTTCACCTCCGACCACGACGCCTCCTTCGCCGGCCTCTCGGAGTCGCGGGCCGCGCTGGTGCTGGACGCCTGGATCGACCGCACGACGGAGCTGGCCGCCCTGCCCGGCGTCCGGCAGGTCTACTGCTTCGAGAACCGGGGGGCCGAGATCGGCGTGACCCTGCCGCACCCGCACGGCCAGATCTACGCCTACCCCTTCCTCACGCCGCGCACCGCGAAGATGATCGCCCGCGCCGCCGAGTACCGCTCCCGGACGGGTCGCAACCTCGCCGAGGACCTGCTCGCCGCCGAGCGGCTGGACCGCAGACGGCTGGTGCTGACCGGCACGCACTGGACGGCCTTCGTGCCGTTCGCCGCCCGCTGGCCGTACGAGGTGCACCTGTACCCCCACTGCCGGGTCCCGGACCTGCCCGCCCTCGGGCCCGCCGAGCGGGCCGAACTCCCGTCGATCTACCTCGAACTGCTGCGCCGCTTCGACCGTCTCTTCGACACCCCGGCGGACGGCGAGGACACGGCGGACGGGGACGGCACCGGCGGCGGCGGGGCGGACGGCGGGGGCGGACCGACGCCGTCCGCGCCGACCCCCTACATCGCGGCCTGGCACCAGGCCCCCCGGTACGGCGGCGGGGAACTCTCGCTCCATCTGGAACTCTTCACAATTCGACGCGCGGCAAACAAATTCAAATTCCTCGCCGGTGTCGAATCCGGCCAGGACGCATTCGTCAACGACGTGCTGCCCGAGGCCGCCGCCCGGCGCCTGCGCGAGGTCGCCTCCTGACGTCCGGACGATCCCCGGCCGGGCCAACTCCCCAGCACCGCACCCGGACAGCGGGTGACGGCACCCCGGCCCCCACCCCCCGCACGACCACTCCCCCGGCCGCCGTGACAAGGCCGCCCGCACGACCCTCCCGGTCCGTTCCACGCACCCGGGCAGACCACCGCACAATCGAACATTTCTACCGGCCAGGCCTTGACGCTCGCGCGCAATAGGCGTTTTATGTTGCTTATGAACGTTTGAACATGTTGAAACACGAGGAAGCCGACCCCGTATCACCGCCGATTCAGGCGGGACCGATCGGCCCTCGCGATTCGAGGCCCCCCGGTCCCCTTCCGTCCCGGCGGCGGCCGTCACCGGGCGGTCCCCCCCGGTCCGCGTACCCGGTCCGTCCGCCCGCAGCCGCCACCCGGAAGTCAGCACCACTTCCGCGGGCACGTCACACCCGGAGAGAACCATGTACACGTCCGCCGCCTTCGCCCAGCCCGTGGAGTCCGCCGAGGCGGCCGGAACGCTCCGCGCCGACCCGGTCGCGAGCCCGGCCGCGAGCCCGCTCGCCGGCCCGAACCCCGGCCCGACTGCCGGCCCGGTCGCCAGCTGGAGCAGGCGGATCAGCAGCCCGTGGTACGTCACCGTCCCGGTGGTCCTCCCGGACGGCCGGACCGGCACCCAGACCTTCGTCGAGTGGGCCGACAGCCGGGGCCAGGCCCGCGAGGAGGCCATCCGCAAGGCCGCCACCCCGGACGCCCTGCGCCACCGCCGGAACGCCGTGATCGTGCTCGCCGACCGGGTGACCGTGGAGCCCTGGCGGCGTCCGGCCTGGTGGTAGCCCCGGCAGACCCGCCGCCCCGCCGCCCCGCCGCCCCGCCGCCCGGCCGCCCGGCCGCCCCGAGGGTCAGCGCGGGTCCGGACCGGCCGGATCCGGGCCGTCCGGGCCGTCCGCGCCCTCCGGGTGGGCCGGCCCCGGGGGCAGCCGGATCGGCCGCAGCGCCGCCCAGCCGGCGAAGGCCGCCGCCCCGAGCAGCATCCCGACCCCGACCCAGAGGTTGACGTTCACCCCGCCCGCCCGGTCCAGGTCGGACTGCGAGGTGACGGTGGCGCCCATCACCGTCAGCACGGTGCCGTAGACGGCGAACAGCAGCGCCAGGATCCGGCGCAGGTCGAAGAGCCCCGCCTTCGCCGCCGGCTCCGCCCCGGCCTCCGGGTCCGTCACGCTGCCGCCCCTCTCACCAGAAGATCACGTTGAGTACGGTGGCCAGCAGCAACGCCCCGACCCCGAGGATCGCCGGGCTGCGGTACCAGCCCGAGTCCTCGGCCGTGTCGTCCGCCCTGAGCCGGTCCCTCGGCGTCAGGGACCAGACCAGGCCGACGAGTTCGCTGTCCGGCTTGGGCCGGGTGGCCAGCGAGACCGCGACGCTGACCAGGATGTCCAGGACGAAGGCCGCACTCGCCGCGACGAAGCTGGGCCCCTGCCCGGCCAGGTGCAGGACGTGGTGCCGGACGAGCTGGTCCACCGTCACGGCGGCCGCGGTCCCCACGATCAGCCCGACCCCGCCGGCCAGCGGCGTCGTCCGCTTCCAGAACATCCCCAGGATGAAGGTGGCGAAGAGCGGGGCGTTGAAGAAGGAGAACAGCGTCTGCAGGTAGTCCATGATGTTGTTGTAGCCACTGGCGATGAACGCGGTGCCGACCGCGATCACGCAGCCGAGCACGGTCACCGCGCGCCCCACCCGCAGGTAGTAGTCGTCCGGCCGGCCCTTCACCACGTACGCCTGCCAGAGGTCGTAGGTGAAGACCGTGTTGAACGAGCTGACGTTGGCCGCCATGCCCGCCATGAACGCGGCCAGCAGCCCGGTGATCGCCACCCCCAGCATGCCGTTGGGCAGCAGGTCGCGGATGAGCAGTTCGATCGCGTTGTTGTACGTCACGCCTTCGGTGGACGTGCCGCCGGAGGCCTTGTACGCCGCGAGCTCCGGCGAGAGGACCGCGGCCAGCATCCCGGGGATCACGATGACCAGCGCGATCAGCGCCTTCGGGTACGCGCCGATCAGCGGCGTGCGCCGGGCCGCGGACATGTTCCTAGCGGCGAGGGCGCGCTGCACCTCGGCGAAGTTGGTCGTCCAGTACCCGAAGGAGAGCACGAACCCGAGGCCGAACACGATGCCCAGCACGGACAGGGTGGCGTTGGAGATGCCGGTGAGGTTGCTGGCCGGCCAGGCGTTCAACTGCTCCGCCGCGTCGGGGTTCACCGCCCGGATCCGGTCGCTCAGCCCGCTCCAGCCGCCCACCTTGTGCAGCCCCACCAGGGTGATCGGCACCAGCATGGCGACGATCAGGAAGAACTGCATCACCTCGTTGTACACCGCCGCGGAGAGGCCGCCCAGCGTCGTGTAGGCCAGCACGATCAGCGCCGCGACCAGGACGGAGGACCACAGCGGCCAGCCGAGCAGCGCGTTGACCACCGTACTGAGGGCGTAGAGGTTCACCCCGGCGATCAGCACCTGGGCCAGCGCGAAGCTCAGCGCGTTCACCAGGTGCGCGAAGCGGCCGAACCGCAGCCGCAGGAACTCCGGGACGCTGCGCACCTTGGACCCGTAGTAGAACGGCATCATGACCAGGCCGAGGAAGACCATGGCCGGGATCGCGCCGATCCAGTAGTAGTGCACGGTCGGGATGCCGAACTGCGCCCCGTTGGCGGTCATCCCGAAGATCTCCACCGCCCCGAGGTTGGCCGAGATGAACGCCAGCCCGGTGACCCAGGCGGGCAGCGACCGCCCGGCCAGGAAGAAGTCCAGGCTGGAGGAGACCGACCGGCGGGCGAGCGAACCGATCCCGAGCACCAGGGCGAAGTAGACGGCGAGCAGGGCGTAGTCCACCGGCCCCGCGTCCAGCCGCAGGTTGGCCTCGGCAAGGGCGTTCACTGCGGCCTCGATCCTTTGCGTGCCGTTCCTCCGCTGCCAGATTCCTAGCAGGGCCCGAACGGCGGCCACCCCCGCGTCACCCGTCCGTGGGCGAGCCGGTCGGCCAACCGGGCGACGGGGCCGCGCCCGCACTCCGGTGGGGCGGCGGGCGGCCCCCGGACCGGAAACCCCGGCTCCGAGAACCCCTTCCCCCGTACCGCCTGTCAGCCACTGCCGGCCCGCCGGGCGGCGCAGGGCCGCTGTTGGCGTGCTTCCGACATGGCGCGATCCTGCAGATTCGATCCATTGAACCGCAACCAGCGGGTTGCTTCACTTGACTGTGTCCAATCACTGATCATTGGAGGCGGGCCACCGCATGACCTCAGCAGACGCCCACGCGGCCTTCCCGTTGACGGAGATCCAGTACGCGTACTGGGTAGGCCGCGGCCCCAACTTCGTACTCGGGAACGTCGCCCCGCACGCCTACTTCGAGATGGAGGGCAGGCGCCTCGACCACGAGCTGCTCACCCGCGGCTGGCGCCGCCTGCTGGAGCGGCACGGCATGCTCCGGGCGGTGGTCCACAAGGACGGGCGCCAGCAGGTGCTGCCCGAGGCGCCGCCCTTCGAGGTCGGCTTCGAGGACCTCTCCGACGCCGATCCGGCCACCATGACGGAGCGCCTCGCCGAGATCCGGGCCGACATGTCCGAACGGGTCTACGACCCGGCCGTCTGGCCGCTGTTCGACATCCGGATCAGCCGGCTCCCGGACCACGACCGCCTGCACGTCAGCCTCGACCTGCTGATGGTCGACCTGGCCAGCATCACCCTGCTGTTCACCGAGTGGAGCGCGCTCTGCCAGGACGAGACCGTCGAGCTGCCGCCGATCGACGTGACCTTCCGTGACTACGTGACGGCCCTTGAGGCGGGCACCGACGCGCCCCGCTACAAACGGTCCCTGGACTACTGGGCCTCGCGGGCCGAGACGCTGGCCCCGCCCCCCGAACTCCCGCTCGCCCGGCCGCCGGTGCAGATCCACAAGCCCCGGTTCACCCACCGCGAGTACCACCTGCCGCCGGACGAGTGGCAGCGCTTCCAGCAGCTCGCCGAGGAACGCGGCCTGACCCCGACCGCCGTGCTGGCGACCGTCTTCGCCGAGGTGCTGGCGGCCTGGAGCGGCACCCCGCGCTTCAGCCTGAACCTCACCATCTTCAACCGGCTGCCGCTGCTGCTCGCCGAGAACGAGCGTGGCCACCGCACGGTGCACCCCCATCTGCGGCGCGTGGTCGGGGACTTCACCTCGATCTGCCTGCTGGAGATGGACACCACCGGTGACCTCGCGGTCACCGACCTCGCCGCCCGGACCCAGACCCAGCTCCAGCACGACCTCCGCCACCGTTACGTCAGCGCCCTGCACACCCTGCGCGAGCGCCGCCGACGCGGCCTGCAGACCGGCTTCGAGGGCATGCCGGTGGTCTTCACCAGCGGACTCGGCACCGTGTCGGACGCCTCCGGCCCGATGGCCTACTTCGGCGACATCACCTACCGGCTCAGCCAGACCCCGCAGATCTGGCTCGACCACCAGGTGCTGGACGTCACCGGATCGCTGGACCTCACCTGGGACGCGGTCGAGGAGCTCTTCCCCGAGGGCGTCCTGGACGACATGTTCGCCGCCTACTGCGGCACCGTCCAGCGGCTCACCCGGGCCGCCGCCTGGGACGACCGGCTGGACATCCCGCTGCCGGCGCACCAGCTCGCCCTGCGCGAGGCCGCCAACCGCACCGAGGGCCCGGCCCCCGAGGGCCTGCTGCACGAGGCCCTGTTCCAGGGCGCGCTGGCGCACCCCGACCGGCCGGCCGTGCTGCACGGCGCCGGCACCGTCAGCTACCGCGAACTGGCCGACCAGGCAGCCGCCGTCGCCGACGGGATCGGCCGGCTGGCCGACGGGCCGCTGCGCGACCGGCTGGTCGGCATCACCCTGCCGAAGGGCCCCGGCCAGGTGGCGGCCGCGCACGGCGTGCTGCTCGCCTCCGCCGCCTACCTCCCGGTCGGCCCGGCCCTGCCGGCCCGCCGCCGGGCCGAGCTGTTCGAGAGCGGCGAGGCACTCGCCGTGGTCACCGACCCGGAGCACGACGACCGGCTGGAGTGGCCGGCCGGGCTCCCCCGGATACGCTCCGCCGCCGGGGACGACGTCCAGGCCGCCCCGGGCGCCGGGGTGCGGGCCGCCGCCGACCCCGCCGACCTCGCCTACGTGCTCTACACCTCCGGCTCGACCGGCCGCCCCAAGGGCGTGATGATCGAGCACCGGGCCGCGCTCAACACCGTCGTCGACATCAACGAGCGGTTCGGCGTCGGCCCGGACGACCGGCTCTTCGGGCTCGCCGACCTCGGCTTCGACCTGTCGGTCTACGACGTCTTCGGCAGCATGGCGGCCGGCGCCGCGCTGGTCCTGCCCGACGAGGACAAGCGCCGTGAGCCTTCCCACTGGGCCGAGTTGATGGCCCGGCACGGCGTGACGGTCTGGAACTCGGTGCCGGCGCAGATGCAGATGCTCGTCGAGCACCTGGAGGACGCCCCCGCCGAGAGCCTGCCCGCCGACCTGCGGCTGGTGATGCTCAGCGGCGACTGGATCCCCCTCGACCTGCCCGACCGGATCCTCGCGCTCTGGCCGGACGCCGAGGTGATCAGCCTCGGCGGCGCCACCGAGGCCTCGATCTGGTCCAACTGGCACCCCGCCGACGACGTGGCCCCGGACGCGCCGAGCATCCCGTACGGGAAGCCGCTGCGGAACCAGGCCTTCCACGTCCTGGACGCCGCCATGCGGCCCTGCCCGGTCTGGGTGGCCGGCGAGCTGTACATCGAGGGTGCCGGGCTGGCCCGCGGGTACTGGCGCGACCCCGAGCGGACCGCAGCGAGCTTCGTCCAGCACCCCGTCACCGGCGAACGGCTCTACCGCACCGGCGACTTCGGCCGCTACCTGCCGGACGGCGCCCTCCAGTTCCTCGGGCGCAGGGACGGCCAGGTCAAGATCGGCGGCCACCGGATCGAGTGCGGCGAGGTGGAGGCGGCGCTCGCCAGGCACCCCGGCGTGGAGTCCGCCGTGGTGGTCAAGTCCGTGGAGGAGGGGGCCGGTGCCAAGCTGCTCGGCTTCGTCGTCCCCGACCGCACCGACGGCTCCCTGCTGCACACCGAGACCGCCGACCCGGCCGAGACCGCACGATGTCGCCAGGCACTGGCCGACGCCGCCCAGGTGCCCGCGCCGGGCCCCGGAGCCGCGGAACTGCGCACCGCCTGGGCCGCCATGGACGACGTCTACGTCGCCGCCGCGGCCACCGCCTTCCGGGCGCTGGGCCTGCCGCACACCCCCGGTGAGCGCTTCGACCCGGCCGCCGCGCTGGCCGCCGGGGTCGCCCCGCGCTACGAACGGTGGGTGGCCCGCGCGGTCGGGGTGCTCTGCGACCGCGGGATGCTGCGCCGCACGCCGCAGGGCCTGGAGGTGGCCCGGACCTTCCCCGCGCTGATCGCCGACCCGGTCGCCGAGGGCGCCAGGCAGGCCCTGCGCAGCACCCTCGGTGTCCCGGACGACCTGATCGACTGGATGCTGTCGCTGGCCGGCGGCCTCGCCGACATCCTCACCCAGTCGATGCACTCGGCGGAGCTCTACGCCTCCGACCGCACCCCCGAGGTCTACGCCCGGCTGTTCGGGCCCGCCTACCACGTCGCGACCGAGGCCGTGCGCCGGTTCGTGGCCGACTGGCCCGAGGACCGCCCGCTGCGGATCCTGGAGGTCGGCGGCGGCTACGGCACCCTCACCCGCCACCTGCTGCCGCTGCTGCCGGCCGACCGCACGGACTACCTCTTCACCGACATCTCGCCCTACTTCACCGACCGGGCCCGGGAGGTGTTCGGCGAGTACGGGTTCCTCCGGCCGGGGCTGTTCAACCTCGACCAGTCGCCGGAACTCCAGGGCCACGAAGGCCTGTCCGCCGACCTGGTGATCGCGGCCAGCGTGCTGCACGACATCCGCCGGATCGGCCCGGGGCTCGACACCCTCCGCTCCGCGCTGGCCCCCGGCGGCACCCTGCTGATGGTCGAACAGACCGCCTTCCACCCCTGGTTCGACCTCACGATGGGTCTACAGCAGGGCTTCGACGGGTACGAGGACACCGAACTGCGCGGCTGGGGGCACCCGTTGCTCGACCGCTCGCAGTGGGCGGACCTGCTCGACGCCACCGGCTTCGGCGGCAGCAACGTCCTGACCCGGGCGGAGGACGGCCCGGCCTCGGTCGGCTTCGACGTGATCGCCGCCGAAGGGCCGCTCACCGTCCGCCGGTTCGACCGGGAGGCGCTGCGGGAGTACACGGCCGAGCGGCTGCCCAAGCACATGGTCCCGACCCGGCTGCTCGCCCTGGACCGGCTGCCGCTCAGCCGCACCGGCAAGGTCGACCGCGGCACCCTCGCCAAGGCCGGCGCCCGCCGGGTCGGGCGCAGCCGCGCGGTGCAACCCCCGCAGACGGACCGCCAGTTGAAGCTGGTCGAGATCTACCGCGCGGTGCTCGGCCTGAACCAGGTGGACCTCGCCGACGACTTCCTGGAGGCCGGCGGCGACTCGCTGCTCGCCGCCCGCATCTCGGCCGCGCTGCAGCGGGCCTTCGGGACCGAGGTGCCGGTGGGGATCATCCTGCAGCACCCCACCGTGGCGGCCCTGGACAGTTGGCTGGAGCCGATCCTCGGCCCGGCCACGGCACTGGACGACCAGCCGGCCACCGGCACCGTCGAAGGCGAGGTCAGCGCATGAACCGGCAGCAATTGACCGACTGGTTGCGGGACTACCTGGCGGACCTGCTGGACGTCACGCCCGAGCAGGTGGGCACCGACATCCCGCTGGAGTACCTCGGGGTCGACTCGGCCACCACCCTGGTGCTCAGCGCGGACCTGAGCGCGCGGACCGGCCGGGAGACCAGGCCGGGCGAGATCCTGGACCACCCCACCATCGAGCGGCTCGCCGCCCACCTCAGCGGCTCCGACGAGCCGGCCCAGGTCGGGTGAGCGCGGTGGACGCCCGCTCCAACACCACCGCCCCGCCCCGCTGGACCATCCGCGCGCCCGGCGCGGAGGGCGCCACCCGGACGCTGTACTGCCTGCCGCACGGCGGGGGTTCGGCCGCCGAGTACGTCCGTTGGGCCCGGGACCTGCGCAAGGTCGCGGTCTGCGCGGTCCAGCTGCCGGGGCGCGGCTCCCGGTTCGAGGAGCCGCCGCACACCGGGATGGCGGAGCTCGTCGGCGCGCTGGCCGAGGAGCTGGAACTCACCGCGCCGTACGTGCTGTTCGGGCACAGCTTCGGGGCGTTGCTGGCCTACGAGCTGACCCAGGCCCTGCACGCGGCGGGGCGGGTGCTGCCCGAGCGGCTGATCCTGTCCAGCTACCCGGCGCCGCACCTGCCGCGGGAGCGGAGCCGGCTGCACCGGCTGCCCGACGACGAGTTGCTCGCGGAGGTCGCCCGCCTGCACGGGGGCATCCCCGAGGAGGTGCTGGGCAATCCCGAGCTGTGCCGGATGACGGCGGTCTGCGTCCGGTCCGACTACCGGGTCCTGGAGACCTACAGCTGGCTCCCGCGGCCTCCGCTGCCGGTGCCGATGACGGTGCTGCGCGGCCGGCAGGACGTGGTGTCCGAGGAGCAGTCGGCGGCCTGGGCGGTGCACACGACGGCCGGCCCGATCCAGCAACGGACCTTCGCCGGGGGCCACTTCTACTTCCGCGAGCGGCAGCGCGCGGCGGTGCTGCGGACGGTCGAGGCGGCCGCATGCTGACCTTCGCGGCGGCGGCCCTGCTGCTGATCATGATTCCGGGCCCCGACCAGGCGCTGATCACCCGCAACGCCCTGGTCGGCGGCCGGTCCGCCGGGCTCTTCACCATGGTGGGGGGCATGCTGGGGCTGAGCGTGCACGTGAGCGCGGCCTCGCTGGGGGTCTCGGCCCTGCTGGTGGCCTCCGCGACGGCCTTCACGGCGCTCAAGGTGATCGGCACGCTCTACCTGGTGTGGATGGGGATCTCGACACTGCGCAGCGCCCGGAACCGGGCGCGGCAGGGCGACGGGACGGCCCCGGCCCAGTCCCTCTCCTGGGGGCAGTGCCTGCGGCAGGGGTTCCTGTCGAACGCGCTGAATCCGAAGGTGGCGCTGTTCTTCGTCACCTTCCTCCCGCAGTTCCTGCCCGAGACGGGCCGGACGCTGGGCAGTGCGCTGAAGTTCTCCGTCGTCTTCGTGCTGCTCTACCTGATGTGGTTCAGCCTCTACACCGTCACGGTGGACCGCTTCGGGGCGTTCCTGCGCCGTCCGGTGGTGCGGCAGCGGATCGAACGGTCCACCGGGGCGCTGCTCATCGCGTTCGGCATCCGGCTCGCTCTGCAGCACTGAGCGGCCGGCCCGGGGCACCCCGGCCGTTCGGGCCCGGCGGTTCGGGGCCCGGCGGTTCGGGGCCGGGCGGTTCGGGGCCGGGCGGTTCGGGGCGGCGGCTCAGACCAGGCCCCGGGCGCAGGCCAGCACACCGGCCTGGAAGCGGCTGTGCGCCCCGAGGTGGCGGGCCACCTCGGACACCAGCCGGCTGACGGTACGGACGGACACGCCCATCGAGCGGGCGATCCGTTCGTCCGTCAGCCCGTTGGCGAGCAGCCGCAGCGAGGTGCGGTGCTGTTCGGTGAGCCAGTCGGTCTCGGCGTCGCCGGCGTCGGGCGCGGGCCCCTGGTACGGGAAGGAGCGCAGCCAGTAGTCCTCGTACAGGGCGACGTAGGTGCGGACGAGGGAGGCACCGCGGATCACGATCAGCGCGTCGTCCGGCTGGTCCGAGTAGGGCGGGAGGAGGGCGACGTCGTGGTCACCGACGATGAGGCTGAACGGGACCTGCGGGGCGAGCCTCAGCTCGACCCCGACCCGCTGCACCTCCGCGAGGTACTTGCACTGCCAGCGGGCCGAGTTGAAGCCCTGCGGGTAGATGGCGCGGACGGTGACCCCCCGCCGGACCATCCGGCTCTTCTCGGTCAGGAAGCTGTTCAGGGCCTGGCTCACCGTCCGGGACGGCACCCGGTCGGCGTGCAGGGTCAGGCTCTCGGTCCGGGGTACGTCGGAGAAGTCCCGGATCACCCGCCGCTGGTCGCGGGCTCCGACGATCACCTCCACCCGGACCTGCTCGCCGGGCCCCGCCGCGGCCGGCCGGTAGCGGTCGAGCAGGGACTCGGTGGCGGCGACGATCGAGGTCAGCTCCTCGTACTGGGCGCGGAGCATCCCCTGCTTGTGGCGCAGCAGGTTGAGCAGCGCGGTGTCCGGGTCGACCAGGTCGCTGTCGCCGATCAGGGAGCCCGGCCGGACGAGCCTCAGCGTACGCAGTTCGGCCCAGGCCGCGGCCGCTTCGCGCGGGTCGAGTCCGAGTGCGGTGGCGGCCTGGGCGAGGCTGCCCTCGTCGTTCGCCCGTAACCACTGGTAGAGGAGCGGTCCGGCGTTCTCGTTGGCTGCTGCATCCTCCATGTTGGTCATGGTGCCGACCTCCCGTTGTCCGCCGCACAGTTTCGGATTCCGGACCGCGCATGCGCGTGGTGTGATTTTGTGCTCGCATCCAACCACGGTGCGGTGCCGGTCAGGCAGTGCTCGGGCCAACTGGCCGAAATGTGATCCGTACGGCGGGCCGTGGCCCGACGGGTGGTCAGGTCGTCCACGGTCGAAGCCCTGTGCTCCCGGGGCCTGCCGGAACGCCGGCCCGCGGACCCCGGCGGCGGACGGCGGCTGCGCGGGACGGCGGCGGCGCGCCGCGCCGGGCGGCCGCGCCGGGCGGCCGGTCGCGGGTCAGCCGGCCGGTGGCGCCTCGCGGTCGGTGATCGGCAGCAGCACCCGGAACCGGGTGTCGCCGGGCACCGACTCGACCCGGAGGTCGCCGTGGTGCCGGTTGACCACGATGCGCCAGGAGATGTCGAGGCCGAGGCCGGTGCCCTCGCCCACCGGTTTGGTGGTGAAGAACGGCTCGAAGATCCGGTCGCGGATCTCCTCCGGCACGCCCGGCCCGGTGTCGCCGAACTCCACCAGCACGTTCTCGTGGTCGACGGCGGTGCGGACGGTGAGCCGGCCGGAACCGGCCATCGCCGACAGCGCGTTGTCGATCAGGTTGGTCCAGACCTGGTTCAGCTCGCCCGGGTAGGCCGGCACGCTGGGCAGCTCCCGGTCGTAGTCGCGGACCACGGTCACCTCCGCCGGGATCTTGCCGGAAAGCATCATCAACGTGCTGTCCAGCAGTTCGTGGACGTCGACCACCCGGTGCGGGGCGCGGTCCAGCTGCGAGTACTGCTTCGCCGCTCCCACCAGGTCGGAGATCCGGGTGGTGGAGTCCTCGATCTCGTTCATCAGCAGCTCGGTCTCGACCGTGTAGTGCAGCCACCGCAGGGCGCCCTCCAGGCTCTGCGGGCCGACGGTGTCCTCGACCCGGCGCAGCCAGTCGAGGTCGAGGCCCGCCTGGACGAACGCCGGTCCGAGCTGCCACCCCTCGGCGATGCCCTTCTCGTCCAGCCACTCGTCCACGGCGTCCTCGCGGTCGGCCGCCTCCAGCGGGCCGAGCGAGACGGACTTGGTGGCCGCCACCTGGTCGACGGCGGCGTCCTGGAGGGTGATCAGGGCGTCCAGGCCGTCCTGCGGGTAGGGGCCGGCGGCGATCTTGCCCAGTTTGTGCCGCATCCCGGCGACCCGCTCGCGCAGGGCGGCGGTGGCCCGTAGCGCGGCGGCGGCCGGGTTGTTCAGCTCGTGGGTCAGGCCGGCGGAGAGCGATCCCAGCGCGAGCAGCCGCTCCCGCTGGCCGATCGCCTCCTTGGCCACCTGCGCACCGAGGAAGAGCCCTTCGAGCAGGTGCACCGCCATCGGGAACCAGTCCCGCATCAGCCCCGCGAAGTTCTCCGCCGACAGCACGAAGAACCGCGAGGGCTCGACCGCCCGCAGCGAGCTGTTGTACACCTGCGGCACCCGGTCCCCCAGGTAGGCCTGGAAGGCACCGGAGTACACCCCGCGCTGCGAGGTCCGGTTCACCTCCACGTCGTCGACGCCGACCCGCCGGGAGAGTACGACGGTGCCGTCGAGCAGCACGTAGAAGCAGGTCGCCGGGTCCCCCTCGGCGTACACCGGGCCGGGCTCGTACCGCTCGACCCGGCCTTCGCGGCAGAGCCAGCCGAGCTGCTCGGGGGTCAGCCGTTCGAACAGGAACAGCGTGCGGAGCTCGTCCGGACTGCAGAGGACCACCGGTCCGGTCATGCCCTCACAGCCTCTCCAGGTAGCGGTGCACCAGCATCACGGCCATCGCCCCCTCGCCGACCGCCGAGGCCACCCGCTTGGCGGACTCGGACCGCGCGTCGCCGGCCACGAACACGCCGGGCACGCTGGTCTCCAGGTGGTAGGGGACGCGGTCCAGCGGCCAGCCCTTCGGCGGTTCGCCGCCCGGTGCCAGGTCGGGCCCGGCGACCACGAAGCCGCGCTCGTCGCGGACCACCACGCCCTCCAGCCACCCGGTGAGGGGAGCGGCGCCGATGAAGACGAACAGCCACTGGGCGTCCACCTCCTCGGTGGCGCCGGTGACGGTGTCCCGCAGGGTGAGCCGCTCCAGGTGGTCGCTGCCGTGCGCCCGCGCCACCTCCGTCCGGGCGCGGACGGTGACGGACGGCAGCTCGGCGATCTGCTGGACGAGGTAGTGGGACATCGACCGGGTCAGGTCGTCGGCCCGGACCAGGATCGTCACCGACCGGGCGCCCTTGGCGAGGTGCACGGCGGCCTGGCCGGCCGAGTTCGCGCCGCCGACGACGTACACGTCCTTGCCCGCGCAGCCCGCCGCCTCGGTCAGCGCCGCGCCGTAGAAGACGCCGCGCCCGGTCAGGCCGGCGACACCCGGCGCGTCCAGCTGCCGGTAGGTGACGCCGGTCGCCAGGATCACCGTGTGCGCGGCGATCGCCGAGCCGTCGGCGAAGCGCACCGCCCGGGACGGGCCGTTCACCTCCAGGCCGACCACCTCGCGGGCGGTCAGCATCTCGGCGCCGAACCGGGCGGCCTGGCGCCTGGCCCGGTCGGTCAGCTGCGCGCCGGACACGCCGTCGGGGAAGCCCAGGTAGTTCTCGATCCGCGAGCTCTGGCCGGCCTGGCCGCCGGTCGCGGTGCGTTCCACCAGCACGGTCCGCAGGCCCTCGGAGGCGCCGTAGACGGCCGCGCCGAGGCCCGCGGGGCCGCCGCCGACCACGATCAGGTCGTAGAACTCCGCGGACGGCGCGGTGGCCAGCCCCACCCGGCCGGCCAGCTCGCGGGCGTCCGGTTCGACCAGCACCCGGCCGTCGGGGGTGATCACCAACGGCAACCGCAGCCCGTCCTCGCCGGCGGCGGCCAGCAGGCGCTGTCCCTCGGGCTCGTCCGACGGGTACCAGCGGTAGGGCACCTGGTTGCGGGCGAGGAACTCGCGGACCTCGGAGGAGTGGGCGGACCACCGGTGCCCGACCACCTTGGTCTCCGGCACCGGCCGGTGGTCGGAGGCCAGCCAGCTGTCCAGCAGGTCGTCGACCACCGGGTAGAGCTTCTCCTCCGGCGGGTCCCACGGCTTGAGCAGGTAGTGGTCGAGGTCCACCAGGTTGATCGCGTCGATCGCGGCGCCGGTGTCGGCGTAGGCCGTGAGCAGCACCCGGCGGGCCCCGGGGAAGACGTCCATCGCGCGTTCCAGGAACTCGATGCCGTTCATCTGCGGCATCCGGTAGTCGGCGACGATCACCGCGACCAGGTCGCCGCGGAGCTTCATCTCCTGCAGCGCTTCCAGGGCGGCGCTCGCCGTCTCGGCCCGGACCACCCGGTGCGAGCCCCCGTAGCGGCGGCGCAGGTCCCGGGCGACCGCCCGGGACACCCCGGGGTCGTCGTCGACGGTGAGGATCACCGTTCTCGGTGCCTCGCCGCTCTCCGCCATCGCTGTCCCCTGCCTGTGCCGGCCGCCGCTCGGGTCGGCGGTGCCCCGGACCGCGCTCCACCTCCCGCTCACCACCGATTCTCTGCCCGCGGGGCCCGGTACCGCCTCCCGGGCGGGGCATCGGCGGGCGGGTCGGGCCGGGTGGAGCGGGTCCGGGCGCGGGCGCGGGCCCGGGCCCGGCGCGGTCAGGGCGGCGCGGTCAGGGCGGCGGGGCCGCGCCGCCGGGCACCTCGTGGCGGACGAGGCCGGTCACGTGGTCGGTGATCATGTCGAGGATCTCGGCCGCGGCCGCCTGGTCGCCGAGGACCAGGAAGTTCAGCGTCAGCCCGTCCGTCATGGCGGCCAGGTGGCGGGCCAGCACCGGGACGGGGACGCGCAGTTCGAAGCCCATGGCGCGGCGGAGCTGTTCGAGGAGTTCGGCGTAGGTGGCGGAGTACCGCTCGTACTGCCGTCTGGCCAGCGGCTCGAACCCCGGCTGGCGCAGGGCGTACTGGGTGAGCTCGTAGGTGAGCATGTGCTCGCCGGGGTTGGCGGCCACGTGGTCCCAGTACGCCTGGAAGCCGGCCCGGACGGTCTCCCGGAGGGTCTCCCTGGGCCGGATCGCCTCCTTGACCACCCCGACGTAGTGCTCGGTGAGCGTGGCGATGACGGACTCCAGCAGGGCCTGCTTGGAGTCGAAGCAGTAGTGGAAGACGCTCAGCGAGACGCCTGCCTCGGCGGCGATGGAGCGGGTCGTGGTCCGGGCGACACCGTCACGGGTCATCGCGCGGATCGCGGCCTCGGTGAGCTGTCTGCGCCGCTCGGCCGACGGCATCCGTGCCATGCGGTCCCTTCCCTCCGGTCGGTGCGGTGCCCGCATCCGTCCCCCGGGCCCCTCCCCCGGCGTCCTCCCCCGGTGGGCCGCCCGGCATGCGGCCGGAACCGGACGGGCGCCGGGACGGCCGAGGCGGGCCGGGCGGCGAAGGGGCCGGGGGCGGGCGGCCGAGCGGCCGGGACGGGCGGGGCGCGAGGCCGGTCCGCCCGCCCCGGCCGGGGGCGAGGACGGCACCGTCAGGTGCTGTAGACGCCCACCTCGCGCAGCGAGTACCCCCATTGGGTGCCGCGCTGCAGGCCGTGCACGCGCACGTAACGGGCCGGCGTCCCGGCGAACCCGGCCGTGTCCAGCCCGCCGTCACCCGTGTCGGTGGACCAGGCGGTCGTCCAGTTCACGCCGTCGGCGGAGAGCTCCACGCGGTACGCCTTGCCGTACGCGCGCTCCCAGTCCAGGGTGACCCGCCGGACCAGCTGCGAGGACCCGAGGTCGATCCGCAGCCACTGGTCGTCGCTCCACTCGCTGGCCCAGCGGGTGCCCGGGTCGCCGTCCACGGCCCGGCCCGGCGCGAAGCTCACGAACGGGTTCCACCACTCCGCGGTGGACGCCGAGGCGGACGCGCCGGCCGCGAGGTTGACGCCGGCCCGGTGGTTCTCGGAGGCCCCCCAGGTGCGCAGGTAGGACTCGGCGCCGCGGAACAGGTCGTCCACCACGTCCTGCCCGCCGACCAGCCGGATGTCCTCGATCCAGTCCGGGACCAGGCCGTAGTGCGCGGCGCCGTCGGTGTTCAGGTCCCAGGTGCGCTGCCCGGCGGTCTGCCGGTCGATCAGCGAGCCGCCGTCGGTGCTGCGGAAGGGGTACTTCACCGGGTTGGGGGTGTCCGCCCCGCGGGGCCCGGGCCAGCCGCCGACGCCGTTCATGTCGGTGCCGTAGCCGTACCCGACCTGGTACTTGTCGCGGAGCGCGTCGGTGCGCCGGGCCTCGGCGCTGAACGCCTCCGCGCCGCTCATGTACTGGGCGGCGAACCCGCCGAGCTTGTAGAGCCGCTCGGTCCAGGCGCTGTCCATCCAGCTGTGCGAGGAGAGGACGCCGGGGTACGAGGCGGACTCCAGGATGTCGAAGGCCCGCCCGGCGGCCTTGACGCTCATGTGGTCGACCTCCAGCATCATCTTGCGCTGCATCATTCCGCGCACCGCGTACTCGCCGAGATCGGTGAGGCCACGGGTGTTGCACTGCGCGCCGCCGGCGTACGCGGGCACGGCCACGCCCTGCGGGAGCTGCTGCTCCGCCGCGGGCGCCGCCGCCAGGCCGATCGGGTTGTCGTGCTGCGGGCCGGCGCAGGCCTCGGTCTGCCAGAACGTCCCGGTGGAGAGGAACTGGCCCACGTTGATCGCGGTCCCGAGCGCCCCTTCGTCGAACCGGACCCCGCAGAGGGCGTTGTCGAACTTGTGGCAGAGGAACATGCTGCGCACGCCCAGCCCGTACAGCTCGTCCAGGCCGCGGTCGATGTCGGCCTTGCTGCACTGCGCGACGTCCAGGATCTGCTTGCAGCCGAACGGCTCGGAGGTCTCGACGCCGAGCACCACCGCCAGCTTGCCCTGCCGGACCACCTCGCGGGCCTGCGCGGAGTCGGTGACGATCCGGAACCAGCCCTTGCCGGGCCCGCCGTACATCTTGTCGATGTAGGCCTGCATGTCGTAGGTCTTCTGCGCCTCCAGGCGGATCGCGGTCATCTCGTCGCAGCCGCGGTCCTTGAAGAAGTAGACCGAGCAGATCACCCCGTTGGTGACGAGGTCGTTGACCAGCACCCGCTCACCGCCGCGCCAGGCCCGCTCGACCCAGGCGTAGTAGTTCTGCTGGTGGGTCAGCGAGTCGTGGGCGGGCCAGTCCTGGAAGGTCGGCCAGCCGACCGGGTCGTGCTTGCCGTCCCCGCCCTTGGTGATGAAGTCGAAGATCGCCAGGGTGCCGTCCGGGTAGTGCTCGGGACAGTCCTTGAGCGCGTCGGCGACGCCGAGTTCGGAGAACGGCTTGCCGCAGATCAGCCGGCCGCCGAAGCCCTCGTTGGCCATCAGGTGGTCGTGCGCGTCGACGAAGCCGCGCACGCGCCCCTGGGCGTCGGTGCCCTTGAAGGGCTCCCCGGTGACATTGATCCCGGAGTCCGGGGCCGGCCGTGCTGCCGGGATCCACCAGCCGGATTCGGCCGAGGCGCGCGGCGCGGGTGCGAGCGCCATCGCCACCAGGGCGAGCAGTAAGGACAGCACCGCGATGAGCCTGCGCCTGCTGTACGAGGGTCGGGCCATGGTCACCACTCACGTCTCCCGTCGACGGACGACGCGGTTGAGGAGGCAGACCGCCCGGGCACCGGCACGGCCGCCCGGCCGACTGTCATGTCCCGCGTCCACGATGTGACGAGAATCCCGACTGTTGTAATCCGAGTCAATAGTCCGGGACAAATGACCTGATGACCCGTCGGAAACGGGCGGCGGCCGGGGCGGGAGCCCGCATCAAGGGGCACTCCCGTCCCGGCCGCACCGCGCCGACGGCCGGCGCCGGGCCGCTGCCGACGACTGCCGGCGGCTACCGGCTCAGACCGCCGCCCCCGCGCACTGCGGGTGACCCCAGCTGCTGCCGACCTTGGTGATCTTGTCGCCCTTGGCGTACGGACGCGAGCACGGGCAGGTGCCGGCGAACCGCGCGGAAAGCGTCCGCCCGCCGCCCGAGGAGGCTCCCCGCGCCGCGCCGGCGGAGGACTTCCGGGCCCCACCCGCCGCGGCCGCCGGACGCGCGCTCCTCGACGACGCCGACACCGGGTCGGGCACGGGGAGGTCGGCGGCGGTGCCGGCGGCGGCCTCCTGGGTGCGGGCCGCGTCACTGGCGGCCTTGTCGGCGATCGCGTTCAGCGGATCGCCGTCCACCTGATGGGCGGGGACGTACACGAAGGTGACCTCGCGACCGTCCAGCAGCGCGTCGATGCGCTGGATCAGCTCGCGGTTGGCCACCGGCTTGCCCGCGGCGGTCTTCCAGCCGTTGCGCTTCCAGGCCACCAGCCACTTCGTCGCCGCGTCCCGGGTGTACGTGCTGTCCAGCCGCACCTCCAGCGGCACGGCGGGATCCGTCGCGGCCAGCAGCCGCTCCAGCGCCGTCAGCTCACCGATGTTGTTGGTGCTGTGCCCCAGCGGGCCGGCCTCCCAACGGGTGGGGGCCCCGGCGCTGTCGGCGACCACGTAGGCCCACGCCGCTGGACCGGGATTCCCCTTGGCAGCTCCGTCACAGGCTGCGATGACTCGTTCGACCATGCATCGATCATGCCAGGCCCGGCCGCGGCCCCCGCTCACCGGCGATCCCCCCGGACCCGCTCCGGGGCACTCCGGGACCACCGGAGGGGGTGGTGGCGGGCGGCCGGCGCGGACGGGCTCAGGGACGCGGCCAGGGGCGGCCGCCCAGCCGTTCGATACCCGCGTTGAAGCGCCGCAGGCAGGCGGCGAAGACGGCGATGTCCTCGTCCGTCCAGTCGGCCATCACCCGGTCCAGGCCCCGGATCGTCCCGGCCCGCTCCTCGTCGAGCATCCGGGCGCCCTCCTCGGTGATCCGGAACTTCCGGGCCATCCCGCCCTCCGGGTCGGGGATGCGCTCCACCAGGCCGGCCCGCCGGGCGGCCGTGGTCTGCCGGTTGAGGGTGGAGACGTCGAGGTCGAAGGCCTCGCTCAGTTCGCCGATCGACATCGGCCCCTGCACCCGGATGCGGCTGAGCAGGATGTAGGCGCTGCGCTCCAGCAGGCCGTCCCGGCGCCGGCCGCCGCCCTGCCCGGGCAGGCCGTGCCGGCTCAGGAGCATCTGCTCGTACTCGACCTCGTGGGTGGGTCTGACCATGATCCTGCCGCCTTCTCGCCGCCGACCGGCGCGTATCGCCCGGGCCCGCTCACGCCGGCCGCCCCCTCCAGCATTATGCATCAGGCATGGAATATGCATGATGCATGCCACATGTATGCTGCACTCCTCTGCCATCGACCCGACAGTCAGGAGTGCCCCCATGGCCGCCCCTCAACGACCAGCATCATCCGGCGCCGTCGTCGCCACGCTGGCCTTCGCCGGCACCGTGGCCGCGATCATGCAGACCCTGGTCACCCCGCTGATCGCGGAGCTGCCGCAGATCCTGGACACCAAGCCCTCGAACGCCGCCTGGGTGATCACCGTCACCCTGCTCGTCTCGGCGGTCTGCGTGCCGGTCTCCGGACGGCTGGGCGACATGCTGGGCAAGCGCCGGATGCTGCTGGTCTGCTCGGTGCCGCTGGTGGCCGGCTCGGTGGTCTGCGCGCTCGCCTCCTCCGTCGTCCCGATGATCGTCGGACGCGGCCTCCAGGGCGTCGGCATGGGCATGGTGCCGCTCGGCATCGCCCTGCTCCGGGACATCGTCCCGGCGGAGAAGCTCAGCTCCTCGATCGCGCTGGTCAGCGCCTCGATGGGGATCGGCGGCGGCCTCGGCCTGCCGATCGCCGCGGCCGTCGCCCAGTACGCGGACTGGCGGGTGCTCTTCTGGGGCGCGGCCGTCCTGGCACTGGCGGTGTCCGCCCTGATCTGGTTCCTGGTCCCCGAGGTCCCGGCCACGGCCAAGGGCCAGCGGTTCGACCTGCCCGGCGCGATCGGCCTCGGCGTCGGCCTGGTCAGCCTGCTGCTCGCGGTGTCCAAGGGCGCCGACTGGGGCTGGGCCTCCGCGACCACCATCGGCCTGTTCGCCGCCGCCGTCCTCGTGCTGGCCGGCTGGGGCGTCTGGGAGGTGCGCACCAAGGACCCGCTGGTCGACCTGCGCACCACCGCCCGCCCGCGGGTGCTGTTCACCAACCTCGCGTCGGTCTTCGTCGGCTTCGGCATGTACGCCAGCATGCTGATCGTCCCCCAGCTGCTGCAGTTCCCGGCGGCCACCGGCTACGGGCTGGGCCAGTCGATGCTCGCAGCGGGCCTCTGGATGGCACCCGGCGGCATCATGATGATGATCGTCTCCCCCTTCGGCGGGAAGCTCACCAACGCCCGGGGCCCGAAGTTCACCCTGATCAGCGGTGTCCTGGTGATCGCCGCCGGCTACGGGCTGTCGCAGGCGCTGATGGGCTCGGCCTGGGGCCTGATGGTGGTCACCATGGTCACCAGCAGCGGTGTCGGCCTCGCCTACGGCGCGATGCCCGCCCTGATCATGAGCTCGATCCCGCCCGCCGAGACCGCCGCCGCCAACGGCTTCAACACGCTCATGCGCGCGCTCGGCACCTCGGTCGGCGCCGCCGTCATCGGTACCGTCCTCTCCCAGCTGACCACCACGACGGGCGGCCACACCTTCGCCTCCGAGAGCGGGTTCCGCACCGGCCTGCTCGTCGGGCTCGGAGTGGCCCTGGTCGCCGCGGCGGTCGCGGCCGTCATCCCCGCGGTCCGGGCCGACACGGCCCCGGACGGGCCGGACGACAGCCCCGGTGCCCCCTCCGCCGAACGCACGGCGGCCGCGGTCTAGGGCCTCGTCCGCAGTGGCCCGGGCCCGGCCCGCCAGGTGCCCGGGCCTGCGCCACCGGACGCGCGGCCGGCAGCTCGGGCGTCACCGGTGACGACGGCGCGTCACAGCGCTTTCCGGTCATGTTGATCCGTGATCCGGCCGGGCGGTCCGGCCACCCGAGCGGCCGGTCTGGAGGACGGTGCGTCCCGCTGTTTCGTACCCGTCGGCGATCCTGCCCGCCGACGGGGACCCGCCGATCGGACCGGTGTGAAAGACCAGCAGCTTCTTCCGGTTCCGGCCCCGCGTGCAGGCGGCCGGGCCTCGCCGCCGGCTCGCCCGCACTGCCGGCGCGGTGGCCCTGCTCGTGGCCGCCCTCACCGGTATGGCCACCGCGACGGCCTCGGCCACGCCCGCTCCGGCGCCGGCAGCGGTACGTACGGCGGCCCCGGCGGCGGCACCTGGTACCACCAGCTCGTCCGCAACGGCATCTGGACCTGCCCGTACTCGCCGATCCCGGCCGGCTACCGCAGCACCGGCTACGACGCCCGCGGGTGCAGCGGCCTCGGCGCCTGGCTGACCGTCCGGGCCTGAGCCGACCGCCCCGTCAGAGGCTGCGGAGCACGGCCACGACCTTGCCGAGGATGGTGGCGTCGTCGGCCGGGATCGGCTCGTACGCGGGGTTGTGCGGGACGAGCCAACTGCGGCCGTCGCTGTTCCTGAGGCGCTTGACGGTGGCCTCGCCGTCGATCATGGCGGCGACGACGTCGCCGTTCTCGGCGACCGGCTGCCGGCGGACGGCCACGATGTCGCCGTCGCAGATGGCGGCCCCCACCATCGAGTCGCCGTGCACGGTGAGCGCGAACAGGTCACCCTCACCGACCAGCAGGCGCGGCAACGACAGCATGTCCTCGCTGGTCTGCTCGGCGGTGATCGGGGCACCGGCGGCGATGCGGCCGACCAGCGGCACCTGCACACCGGCGCCGGACGCCCGGGCCGGAGCGGGCGCCGGGACGTCGTCCTCCCACAGGCGGTAGGCGCGCGGTCGGTGCGGGTCCTGGTAGAGCACGCCCTTCTTCTCCAGGGACCTGATCTGGTGGGCCACCGAGGAGGTGCTGGTCAGGCCGACCGCCGCGCCGATCTCGCGCATGCTGGGCGGGTACCCCTGACGCGAGACTGCCGAGCGGATGGCCAGCACGATCGCCCGCTGGCGGTCGGTGAGCCCGTCCTCCCCGGCCCGGACTCCGCGCGGCCGGCCGGGCCCCGTACCCGCCGGGTTGCTGATGTCGGCCATGGCCCCTCCTGATGATCTTCCCTGCTCCCGGACTGTAACCCGCCGGACCGGCGATGGGAATGCCTCAGCCCCGTTCGACGATCAGCAGCGTGCCGTGACTGCCGGCCCGGACGGCGTGCGGGGTGTCCGCCGGCACCACGTACAGCTGCCCGGCCAGGACGGGGACCAGCCGGCCGGCCACCTCCAGTTCGAGCCGGCCGTCGAGGACCATCAGGGCCTCCGCCGTCGGGTGGGACTCCTGCGGCAATCCGGCCCCGGACATCCGCAGCACCTTCACCCTCGCGTCGCCGATCTCGGCGAGCGGCCGGGAGGACCAGGGGCCGGGCAGGACGGCGGCGACCGCCGTCAGGTCGACGGGCGTCATGGCATACCTCGTTCCGGCGGCCCGGCGGACGCACCGGGCCACCTTGTTCGCGTCGGGGTGGATGACCGCAACGCTAGCCGCGGACGACCCCGCGTTGGTCGACCGTTCGGCAAAATCCTCGGCCGGCCGGACGGGCCACGCCGCTTGGCGACGGCGGGAGGGTGGCGACGACCGGGACGGCCGGCGACGGACGGACGATCGGGCGGCGACGCCTCGGCCGACCGGGCGACGTCCGGCCCTACCGCCGGGCGGTTGGACCGGCCCGGGCCCCGCACCCCTGACGCTCCGTGATCCGCCGGATCACCAGGATCGCCGGCACCGCGGCACCGACGCCGACACCTCGTCATGGGCCGAGCATCCGTAGGGCCGCGCCCCAACCGGGCGGCGACCGCGCCGCCGACCTTCATGGCGGGCCACGCCACCCACCACGCCTCGATCGGCCAAGGCCCTCCTGCCCGCTCCGGCGCAGACGGCGGGCCGGCCCCGATCCTGCTCCGGGACCGGGACCGGCCGGCTCCCGCGCCCGGCCCGGGCGCGGGAGCGTGATGGCGGTGTGGCGTGATGGCGGTGTGGCGTGATGGCGGCGGCCGCCGGCGTGCGGGCGGCCGGGGAGGACCTTCCACTCCCTCGTCCGAGAACGCCAACCATGCACCCTGCCGAGGGAGTCAGCGTCCCGCCGGGCTACGGGAGCGGGGTCACCAGATCGCCTCGACCCACTCCGGGTGGTCGATGAACGGGTTGCGGTTGTGCTGGTAGGTGTCGTAGATGACCTGGTTGCGGCGCTCCTCGAAGGCGCTCGGCGGGTCCTGCTCGTTCCACTGCTTCAGGACGGTGAGCTTGCCGATGTAGGGGTTGCTGCCGTTGCCGACCTTCTCGTTGGGCTCCAGGTCGGCGAAGCCGTCACCGCCGTCGTAGCGGACGGCCATGTAGAGGATCATGCGGGCCACGTCGCCCTTGTCCGCGTCGCGCGGCTCGAAGGAGTCGGAGTCGACCAGACTGCCGCCACCGTTGGTGACCGCGCTGCCGCCCTTGTCGAAGTCCAGGTTGCCGCGGATGCTGTTGACCTGGACGTCCGCGGCGCGCAGGTGGTGCAGGTCGGTGCCGGGGCCGGTGACCTCGCCGAAGTTGCCGTGCGACTTGGCCCACACGTGCTCGCGGTTCCAGTCACCCACGGCACCGCCGTTGAGGGACTTGCTGCGTGAGACCCCGCTGTACAGCAGGATCACGTTGTTGGTGTTGTTCGGGTCCTGGTCGGTGGCCTTCAGCGCGTTCCAGACCGCGTCGTACGAGATCTTGCTCTGGCTGCTGATGATCGTGTGCAGCGAGGCCTTCAGGCTCGTACCGGTCTTGCCGACCGCGTTCTTGTAGTACGTGGCGTCGTACGCCGTGGTCGTGGCACTCGCGGGAGTCGCGGCGGCCGTCGGGAGGGCGAGGCCGACCAGGACGGCGGCCACGGAGGCCGCCAACGTCTTCCATCTGCCTGTCTGCGCAACGGACATGGGGGTGCCCCTTCCCGGGGGACGACACGCGACGGAGCACCGCCCGCGCTCGACAGGGCGGCGATCTACGCGTGTTGACTGTTGGTTACCGGGAGCATGACATGTGTTGGGCGCCGACCGTGTAACCGGGAGAAGGCCTTTCCATGACGTTCTCGCATACGGCACACCGCATCAACTTCGTTGGCGGAGCATCTTCTTGTTGACTTCGCCGAGTCCTTGGCGGCGGGGCCGGTCGACAAGGCGACGGGTGTGGCGCTCGACACCGGGACACCGGTCGCCGTCCGGCTGACGGCCTCGGCGGCGCTGGCGCTGACCGCGCCGGGTGCGTTCTTCCTGCGGCGCGGCGGCCGCCGCAGCTGACGACGCCCGGCCCCGCCCGGTGAAGCTTCCCCGATGACCCGGGACGGGTGACCGGGTGCGGGGCGCCGGTCGTCGCCCGGGCCCCCGGAGGGGCGCACGTGGCCGGCCGGCCGGGCGGGCGGACCCGGTGCTCGGCTCGACCGAGCACCGGGCACCGAGCACCCGGCGCCGGCCCGAGGGCCCGTCAGGGCTGGAGGGGCATCGTCCAGCAGTTGGAGCCGGCGGCCTTGCCCGCGAGACGGTCGGTCAGCCAGGAGATGGCCTCGCCCTGGTCGGTGAGCAGCGGCGCGAGGTGGTTGGTGAGCAGCCCGTCCCCGAGGTCGGGCAGGGCGATGGCGTCGTAGGTGACGTCGACGCCCTTGCGGCACCAGTCGACGGCGAGTTGGCGGGCCTGGGCGTGCGGGACGATGTCGTCCTGGATGCCGGTGGCCAGCCGGACCGGGCCGGCGGGCTTCAGGGTGCCGATCCGCTGGGCGTCGAGCATGGCCCGCAGCTTCGGCTCGGCGGCGACGATGTCGCTGACCGATTCCCCGCCGTTCGTCCACGCGGTGCTCTTCGTGAACGCGTAGCCGAAGATCGCGTCACCCACGCACATGGTGGAGAGGTCGTTCAGTGCGGCCTTCCCCTTGGCGTTCAGCCGCGCGTCGGCGATGGCGCGCAGATCGGGGTCCGCCTGCAGGAAGCCGTTGAGGGACCAGCCCAGCGCTCCCGCCAGCGCACTGCCGTCGATGCCCTTCATCACGTCGGTCAGATTGGCCGGGGGCGCGCCGGCGTAGGTGCCGGCCAGCTTGAGCTCGGGGGCGTAGGAAGGCTGGAGTTCGGCCGCCGCCGCGCTGGCGCCGCCGCCCTGGCTGTAGCCGAAGAGGCCGATCCGCGAGGCGGCGGTGACCGTGCTGCCGGGCAGCGCACGGGCGGCGCGCACCGCGTCCAGCAGGGCGTGCCCGCCGTCGAGGCGGTTGACGTAGGTGTGCAGCCGGTCCGTGGTGCCCAGTCCGGCGTAGTCGGTGACGACCACCGCGGCGCCGGCGGCGAGCAGCCGGTAGATGGCCACGTCCTCGTAACCGACCGACACCGACGTCCCGTTCAGGGCGATCGGGTGTTGCAGGCCCATCGAGGCCGCGCACTGGTCGCCCTGCCCCATCGTCCCGGGTGCGACGGCCACCAGCGGGCTCGGGCCGCCGCCCTTCCAGGCCGCCGACGGCTCGATGTAGGCGCCGGTCACCGCGACGGGCCGGCCGGTGGAGTCGGTGGACTTGTACATCAGGCGGGTGGCGGTGCCGGGGAGCGGTCCACCGGGTCCCGGCAGGGTGAGGGCCAGCGGGAGCGGCTCGGTGCGGACGAGGGCGCCGTCGGCCGTGGGCAGGGAGGCGGGCGGCTGGTAGAAGGCGGGGACGGTGACGTCCCGGGAGGTCACGTCGCCCGGGGCGGCGGCCGCGGCGGGGAGCGCCTGGATGCCGAGGCAGGCGAGCGCGGTGAGCGCGGTGGCCAGCAGGCGGGCACGGGTCGCCCCCGCGGATCCGGGTCTCGCGGAGGACTCGGCCCGCCCCGCGTCGGCCGGGCGGGCGGACGCCGGCTCGGGCAGAGGGGTGCGGGTGGTGCGGTGGGTGGGCTGCATGCGGCTCACTTCTCTTCTTCCTCCGAGGGTTTCGGGCCGTGGCGGCCCGGGCGTGGCGGAACCACTCCGTGGCCGTGGCCCGCTTTCGGGCGGGCGGCGGCGGTGACGGCCGGCCGGCAGGTGGGCGGACCGGGCCGAGGCGGTGGAGATGGTGGGGACGGCGCCGTGCGGACGGGTCGCGGTGCGGGTCGGGCACGGTGCCGGCGCGGTCGGCGGCGAGCGGCGCGCAGCTCGTGGCTGCGCCTGCACCGACCGGCCGACGGCCGCTTGATCTTTGAAATCCCCTGCACGGCAGTCTAGTTACCGGCTGGTCACATCGAGAGACTAAAGGCGGGTGTCACTCAGTGACAAGACTTCTGCATGTGTCAATTCCGGCTGGATCGCTATGCTGCCGGGGGCGGCGACCCGAGGACGTGAACGATGGCACGCGAGGCGACACCCGATGACAGGACCGCTGCGGAGCCGGTCACCCGACCGTCACTCGGCGAGCGGCGCCGGACGGCGCTACGCCTGGACATCGCCCGCGAGGCCGTCCGGCTCTTCACCTCGCAGGGCGTCACCGGCACCACGGGCGAGCAGATAGCCCAGGCCGTCGGCATCTCAGCCCGCACCCTGTGGCGCCACTTCCCCACCAAGGAGAGCTGCGTACTCCCCCTGCTCGCGGCCGGCCTGGACGCCGCCATGGAGCAGCTGCGCCACTGGCCGCCGCACACCGGCCTGCTGGACTTCCTGGAGCGGTCCTGGAGCCACGGGACACTGCCGGCGCCCGATCCCGCCGTCCTCGACCTGATCCGGATGACTCCCGCCGAACCGGCCCTGCGATCCGTCTGGCTCCAGGCCCACGACGACGCACTGCCCGTCCTCGGCGCGCTCCTCGCCCACCGGTCCGGCCGGAGCCCCGAGGACCTCCGGGTGAAGGTGCACGCGGCCACCCTCAACGGCGCCCTCCGCGCCGCCGCCGAGGATTTCGCCCAGCGCTTCGGCGACGCCCCGGGCACCGCGGCCGGGGAACTGACCGCGTGCCTGCGGACGGCCCTGCGCGCCGCGTCCGAGGGGCTCCCCTACTGAGAGGCCCGTCCGGCCCTGAGCCTGATCGCGGATCAATCCCGGGACGGGATGCGGAACGGGACGCGGAACGGAACAGGGAACGGGATGTCGGCGGCGCTTGCTACCGTGCGGGCTCCGATGGTCGAGGGGACGGGAGGCCGGCATGTCGCAGTTCATCGAGGTGGCGGCGGCTTTGGTGATGGCGGAGCCGCGGCTGGCCGCCTTTCTGCGGGCGCCCGTGGCACCCCCCTCGGCATGGGCGGCGGAGGAGTGGGCCGGCGTCTGCGAGCCGTGGCGCGACGGCGCTGTGCGGCGCCGGTACCGCGATGAGCTGGCGGGTGCCGTCGAGGCGTGCGACAACTGGGCCGACGGCGACCACGCGGGCCTGTTGCGCGGGCTCGACGACGGGGACGGCGGCCTCACGATCGGCCACGACCCGGCCGGCGGCTCGCTCACCGTCGACTTCGCCGCTCGCGTCGACTTCGAACTCCCGTCCCTCATATGGGCGTTCTCGGTCCTTCGCGGCATGGCCGCGTTCATGGCCGACGAGGACGCGGGGCTGGTGACGGTCACCGCCGACTGGGACGAGACCCCGGTACTGATGCTCCTGGGCCCGAACAGGTCCTCGTTCCTCGACCGGACCCGGGACGCCGCCGCCTGGCGCAGGGCCCGGGACATGGAGTTCGACGTCCGGTGCGCGGTCTCGGAGGCGGACGCGGACACGGACGGGTCGGCGACCAGGACCGTCGAGCGCCTGCTGGGAGGTTGACGCCCCGTTGTCCGGGTGCGGTCCGGGCGCCGCCGCACGCGGGGCGGGACGGGGGTGACGGCTCACCGCAGCACGAGCAGGTCCAGCGACGACGTCAGGTCAACCGCCGCCGGGTCCGCCGCCGGGTCCTGGGCGCCCACGGCCTCGCGCAGCCGCTCCTTGCCGCGGGTGAACTCCTGCTCGGAAAGGCTGCGCATCAGCGTGTCGGCGTCCCGGAGGGCGTCCGCACGCTCCAGGAGTTCGGCCAGGCTCGCGATGTCGGTCTGCGGGACGGACTCCAGGGCGGTCGGCGCGAAACCCGCCCCGGCGAAGGCGGCGCAGGTCTCCTCGACGGACGGGTAGGTGTCGAGCACCCTGGCCGTCTCGGGGAACCAGCGCACGATCCGAAGGCGCTCGTAGCGGCCCGCGAACGCGTTGCGGACGAGTACCGGTGCCCCCGGCCGCAGAACGCGGCGGATCTCGCGCGCGGCCGCCGGCAGGTCGGGGACGTGATGGGTCACGGTGGACAGCCAGGCCGCGTCGGCGCCCGCGTCCGGCAGCGGCAGGGCCGCGGCGTGTCCAGCCCGGACCTGGATGTCCGGGCGGACCGGGATCAGGGCCCGCATCGCCTCGGAGGGCTCGACCGCGACCACCCGCGCGCCGAACCAGTCGCAGAAGGCCGCGGCGAAGGCTCCGGTGCCCGCGCCGATGTCCACGACGGTCATGCCCGGGGACGGGTCCAGATGCCGTCGTACGGCGTCCTCCCAGGCCGCCAGCCCGTCGCGCGGGATCTCGCGAACGGCCCGGAAGGAGTTCGCTGTCGTGGCGTCATAGGTGATTCTGGCCATGCCCGTCCCGTCCGTCGGCCGCCCCCGGTGGGACGCCCGGGCGAGGATAGCCGCTGTCCGTGACCGCCGGGAGGGCGCCGGTCCGGCCGGCCGTGCGCCTCCCGGGACGGTACGGGCCCGGGGCGGCCAGGGCGGCGGGCCGGACGGCGCCGGTGCCGAAGCGCAGGTCGGCCTTGTCCAGGACCGGCTCCAGCCGGCGGCGGTCCTCGGTGGCGGCGTCGAAGGTGAGCTGGACGTAGCCCCGTTCGGCGGCGGCGAGGGCGCCGACCCGGGCGGTGACCGCGCGGATCCGCGCCCGCTGCAGGCCCAGCGAGGCGAACATCGCGTACAGGACCTCGGTGATCGCCGGGGTGTGCGCGGTGGGCTCCCGCAGGGTCCGGGACCGGGAGGTGTGGGAGCGGTCGGCGTAGGTGACCTGCAGTTCCACCCCGCGGGCGATCTTGCCGCCGGCCCGCAGCCGGGCGCCCAGGTCGACCGCGAGGGCGAGCAGCGCCCGGCGGGCCTGGCCGGGGTCGAGGACGTCCTGCTCGAAGCGGCGGGTGGCGGCGATGCCGGCGGGCGGCCCGCCGGCGGTGACGGGGCGGGGGTCGTGGCCCAGGGCGCGGTCGTGCAGGAGCCGTCCGGTGCCGGCCCCGGCGATCCGCTGCACGGTGGCGAGCGGCAGGCCGGCGAGGTCGCCGACGCTGCGGACCCCGTAGCGCTGCAGGCCGCGGGCGAGCGCGGGGCCGACGCCGGGCAGTGCCTCGACGGGCCGGGAACGCAGGAAGGCCCGGGCGGCCTGCGGGTCCCGCGGGTCCAGGACGCGGGTCTCCCCCGGCCGGCAGGTGTCGCAGGCCATCGCGGCGAGCTGGCGGGTCCCGCCGCCGCCGATCGCGGCCTGCAGGCCGTACCGGGCGGCGAGCCGCGTCTGCAGCAGGTCGGCCAGGCCCTCCGGGGTGCGTCGGAAGAACTTCAGCGCGCCGGTGACGTCCAGCAGCGCGCCGTCCGGCGGCAGGGCCTGCACGACGGGGGTGATGTCGGCGAGGACGGCGAACAGCTCCCGGTAGCGCTCGAAGGACACTCCCGCGACCCGCACCTGGAGGATCGCCCTGGGCAGGGTGCCGGTCATCCCGCACCCCCGGGGGCGGCGACGAGGAGGGGGTGCACGGCGACGTGCGGATGCGTGAACAACGGTGGTCGCCTCCCAGCTCCACGACCCCCAGGTCCTGATCTCCGGTGCCCCCGCCCGACACCCACCCTAGAGCCTGTTCGAACATTTGAGCTAATGGAATTCGATCGAACATCCTCGCTTTCACCTGCAAGGACGTACCGCTCGGATTCGAACACGCCCTGTGACACCGCGAGCCCGGGGCGGGGCGAGCCCGCAGCACCGCGATCCCGGCGCGGGCAGCGCGGCCGGACGCGTCAGGCGGTGACCTTGGCGATGAACGCGGCGAGGTTCGCGACGGCCCGCCGGATCTTCTCCTCCACGGTGAGCGACTCGGGGAGCCGGGCGCCGACGCCCTCCACCCCCTTGCCCCGGACGTACAGCGGGCAGGCGAGGTCGCTGCACATGTAGGCGCCCACCGAGTTGCCCTGCTGCCCGGCCCGGCCGGCCTTCGCGGCGACCATCAACGAGACGCCCCCGGTGTGGGTCGTCATGCAGATCGAGCACATGCTGCGCCGCAGCTGCCAGGAGGCGGTACCGGGCAGCCGCAGGGCGAGCGCCACCGTGCGGCCGTCCGACTCGGTGGCGAGGTAGGCCCGGCCGGGCGCCTGCGGGTCCCGCCAGCCCAGGAAGTCCAGGTCGTCCCAGGGCTGCTCGGCCAGGTCCCGGGGGACGGCCAGGCGCTTCGCCTCGCCCTTGGTGCAGTTCACGAAGGCGGTACGGATCTCTTGCTCGGTCAACGGCTTCATGACCACTACGCTAATTTGCCTATAGGCTTTAGGCAAATGCATAACCCTTGTCGCCAGACGGCATGAAGGCCCTGGGGCGAAGGGCATGGGATTAAGGTGACGGGATGAAGGCAACGGGAGGCAGGTCATGGTTCGAGCAGGACTGACACCGGAGCGCCTGACCCGGGCGGGGGCGGAACTGGCCGACGAGGCCGGCTTCGACCAGGTGACCCTCTCGGCGCTCGCCCGGCGGTTCGACGTCAAGGTCGCGAGCCTGTACTCGCACCTCAAGAGCTCCCAGGAGCTCAAGACCCGGATCGCCCTCTTCGCACTGGAGGAACTCGCCGACCGGGTCACCGCCTCCCTGGCCGGGCGGGCCGGCAAGGACGCGCTGGCCGCCTTCGCCGATGCCTACCGCGACTACGCCCGGGAGCACCCCGGCCGCTACGACGCCACCCGGCTCAGGCTCGATCCCGAGACGGCGGCCGCCAGTGCCGGCGTCCGGCACGCGCAGATGACCCGGGCGATCCTGCGCGGCTACGACCTGGCGGAGCCGGACCAGACGCACGCCGTCCGGATGCTCGGCAGCGTCTTCCACGGCTACGTCAGCCTGGAGACGGCCGGTGGCTTCAGCCACACCGCCGTCGACCCCCAGGAGTCCTGGGAGTGGATCCTGGATTCGCTCGACGCCCTGCTGCGGGCCAGGGCGACGTCCTGACCGGCGGGGGCCGGCGCCCGCACCCCGCCGTCGCCCGCCCGGGACGGACGCCCCGCACACGGCGGGGCGCCCCCGTCCCCGCCCCTTCGCGGGGGCGGGGACGGGGGCGCCCGTACGGTGTGCCGGACGGTCAGTTCCAGCCGGTCAGACCCGCTCCGTACGGGTAGAGCGGATTGCCGTACGTCGTCGGCACCGGCTGGCCCGCGTCGATCCTGGCCCGGATGTCCGCCCGTTCGGCGGCGGTGGCGCCCAGGTCGTACGGCAGGTCCCAGTTCTCGTTGGCGTCGGCGAGGGTGTCGGTGCCGCCCGGCCTGAGCACCTGGTCCAGGCTGCGCGGCAGCTGCCACGGCAGTTTGCCCGACGGCGCGTAGTCGCCGAACAGCAGTCCTGCGGTGGCCGGGCCGACCTCCTCGCCACCGCGGTAGGTCACCACCACGGCGTCGGCCAGGTCGTTCCACTCGCTGATCACGATCGGCCGCGGCAGCGTCAGCACGACGACCACCGGAACGCCCTGCTGCTTGAACTTCTGGATGAGCGCCAGTTGGTCGGCCGGCAGGTAGGGCTGTTCCTTCACCCACGCGGTGGCATGGGTGTACGTGGGCTCGCCCACCGCCACCACGGCCAGCTTCGGCGCGGGCCCGGTGTCCTGGTAGACGTTGACCCCGGCCTTGGCCGCCCGCGCCTTGACCGCGTCCAGCAGCGTCTGCGAACCGTAGTTCTCGTGGAAGTAGCTGGTCCAGATGCAGCAGGCCGAACCGTCGGCGGCCCGCGGGCCCGCGACCACGATGTTGTCCCCGGCGTTCAGCCGGACCGGCAGCACGCCGTTGTTCTTCAGCAGCGTGTCGGACTCCCGGGCCGCCTTGTTCGCCAGCTCCACGTAGCCGGGCTGGTGGAACCGGTAGGGGCCGTTCACCGGGTCGCCGTACGGGTGCTCGAAGACGCCGAGCTGGAACTTGAGCCGCAGGATGCGGGTCACCGCGTCGTCGATCCGGGCGAGCGGCACCTGCGACTCGAAGGTCGCCATGCTGTAGCCGGGGGCGCCCGGGTCGGCGCCGCCCATCACGTCCGAACCGGCGTTGGCCGCGTTCACCCACGCCGAGGAGGGCAGCCAGTCGGTGGTGATCAGGCCGGTGTACCCGAGGTTCTGCCGCAGGTACGCCAGGATCTTGGCGCTGTCGCCCGCACCCGGGCCGCCCGGGTCCAGGTACGAACTGCCCGCGTAGCCCGGCATGATGTTCACCGCGCCGGCCTGCATCGCCGCCCGGAACGGGATCATGTGGTACTTGATGGTGACCCCGTCGTAGGTGATCCCGGCCTCGCCGCCGGCGCCCTCGCCGGGCCAGTGCTTGACCGTCGCCAGCACCGAGCCGGGGTTGAGCTCCGGACCGCCCTGGAGACCGGCCACCAGGGCCCGCAGCTGCGCCGCCGCGACGTCGGCGTTCTCGCCGCCGCCCTCCTGGATCCGCGGGTACAGCACCTTGGTGCCGACCTCCGCGAGCGGCGACAGGGTGCCGCGCGCCCCGACCTCCAGCTCCTCCAGCCGCTGCATGTTGCCCAGTTGGTAGTCCAGCGCGTAGTCCTTGCCGGCCGCCAGGGCGCTCTGCAGCGGATAGGTCGTCTGGTAGCCGGCCGTGGTGTCGCCTGCCGAGACCGGCGGGATGCCCAGCCGGGTGGCCGCGGTGGAGAGCAGCACGGTGTGCAGGTCGCCCGGCTGCGCCGGGCCGAAGTGCCAGCCCGACATGGGGTAGGACTGGACGTTGTAGAACATCTGGTAGGCCTTCTCCTCCAGGGTCATCCGGCCCAGGAGGTCGGCGACCCTGGTCTCGACGGGCCGACGCCAGTCCTCGTACGGCTCGATCGTCCCGTTCTTGTTGAGGTCACGGGCGCCGTTGACGACGCCGATGCCGTCGTCGGTGGTCTCGATGTCCGGCAGGTAGAGGCTGAAGGTCCGGATCTCGGAGGTGGTACGGGCCCCGGCGGCGGTCACCGCGACCACGTACCACTTGTAGGTCCAGCGGTCGGAGATGTCCCAACTCGGCGTGTAGGTGGTGCCGGTGGGCTCGGCGACCTTGGTGTAGAGGTCGATCAGGTCGACGTTCTGGGTGAAGTCGTAGTCGGTGCGGCTGAGGTTCAGCCACACCTCGTAGCGCGCGGCGCCCGGCACCGAGGCCCAGGAGAGGGGCGGCCGCCGGGTACTGGTGACCATGGCCTTGTCCGCCGGGGCGGAGAGCGCGAACTGGCCCGGTGCGGCGGGCGCCCTGGTGGGCCCGGAGAGCAGCGGCGGCGTGGCGGCGGAGGAGTCGACCGTGCCGTAGACCTGGAACTCCCACAGCGAGTAGCCGTAGCCGGTGGCCCGCGCCGTGCCGTAGAACCGCACGTACCGCCCCTTGCCGGTGACCGCCAGCCGCTCGACGCCGCCGGTGCCCGCCGTGGTGGTGTGGATCGGCGTCCACGCGACGCCGTCCTGGGACACCTCGATGCGGTAGCCGGTGCCGTAGGCGGTCTCCCAGTTCAGCACGACACCGGTGACGGTGGCGGCGCCGCCCAGGTCCACCCGCAGCCACTGGGTGTCACCGGGCTGGCTCGACCAGCGGGTGGTGGTGCGGCCGTCCAGCGCCGCCGCCGGGGCGTTGCCGCCCTCGTAGGACGAGGCGGCGACCTGCTTGTAGGCGGAGATCACCGAGCCGGAGAAGTCACCGCCGCCACCACCGGAACCGGCGAAGACCTGGAACTCCCAGAGCGAGTAGCCCCAGGCGCTGCCGCGGGCGGTGGCGTAGAGGCGGATGTAGCGGCCGCTGCCGGAGACGGCGAGGTCCTGGACACCACCGGCGCCGGTGGCCGTGGTGTAGACCGGCGTCCAGGCGGCGGCGTCGGCGGACACCTCGATCCGGAAGCCGCTCGCGAAGGCGGCCTCCCAGTTCAGCACCACCCGGCAGACCGCGGTCGTGGCGCCGAGGTCGATCTGCAGCCACTGGGGGTCGGCGGCCGCGCTGGACCAGCGGGTACCGGCGTTGCCGTCGACCGCCGCCGAGGCGGGGGTGCCGACGTTCTCCACCGACGAGGCCGTCGCCGGCCGGCCCTGGGCGGCGTTCGTGGTGCCGCAGCCCGGGCCGGTGCCGCCGGTGCCGTAGACCTGGAACTCCCAGAGCGAGTAGCCGTAGCCGGTGCCGCGGGCGGTGGCGTAGAGGCGGATGTAGCGGCCGCTGCCGGAGACGGCGAGGTCCTGGACACCGCCGGCGCCGGTGGCCGTGGTGTAGACCGGCGTCCAGGCCGCGGCGTCGCCGGACACCTCGATCCGGAAGCCCTTGGCGAAGGCTGCCTCCCAGTTCAGCACCACCCGGTCGACGGTGGCGGTGGCGCCGAGGTCGATCTGCAGCCACTGGGGGTCGGCGGCCGCGCTGGACCAGCGGGTACCGGCGTTGCCGTCGACCGCCGCCGAGGCGGGGGTGCCGGCGTTCTCCACCGACGAGGCCGTGGCCGGCCGGCCCTGGGACAGCAGGGCCGAGGCGGCACTCGCGGTGCCGGCCGTGACACCGACCGCTCCGCCGGCCGCCAGGGCGAGCGCGACCAGGACGGCCAGCAAGGGGCGGCGGCGTCGCAGCACCCGGGCCGGCGGCCCTAGGAGCAGGGGCAGGAATCGCATGTGCATCTCCCTGGGGGTGGGATGCCGTGGCCCGGCCCCGAGCCGTCGCGCGGTACGGCGACGGCTGACGGGTGGGTACGGCGACTGCCTGACGGGGGGCGGAACAGGCTTTGACAGCTCGCACATCGAGCATGAGAGAGCGCTCTCCCGGGAGTCTCGGGGTACGACTGACCACTGTCAACCCTTGTGCAGCGGCGGGCCTTTGCTGCCCCTGGGCCCACCGGACGGCGGTGGGGAAGGACCGCGAGGTGAGGGCGGGGGAACACCTGCCGGCCGGACCTCCGGACAGCCGGGGCACGGAGGCATGGAGGCATGGAGGGACGGCGAAGCGGAGCGGAGAGGCGCGGAGGCGCGGAGAGACGCAGGCGCGGAGGCGCGGCGGAGCGGTCACGCTGCGGAGCGGTCACGCTGCGGACGGCGGGGACGTTCACGCCGAGGGCGGGTCACGCCGGGGATACGGTCACGGCCCAGACGGACGCGACGGGCGGGAACGGCGAGGGCCGGGACGAGCCCGCCCGTCCCGGCGCCCGACAGCCACGGCGGGCGGCCCGCCACCGGCAGGGCACGCCCGCGCCGCCACCGACCGTGCCGCCGCCGGCCTTCACGGGGCCCTGCCGGCGGCTCCGCGCCGCGGCCCGGGAAAGAGACCGCGGCGCGTCCGCCCCACGGCCCTACAGCGTGGGGATCGCCAGCAGCAGCCCGCCGTCGAGGCGTTCCTGCATGTGCCGGCCGTGCGCCGCGCAGACGATGACCGTCCCGCCCTGCGCGTCCATCGCCAGGAAGGTCGCCGCCTCGCCGCAGGGGCCCTGGGAGCGGTCGTAGCCCCATCCGGCGCCGCACTCCTGGCACCAGGAGCGACCGTCCTCCGTCCGCAGCGTCGGACCGCAGCGCGGACAGATCCCCCACCACGCCGTGCACGACCCGGGCTGCTGGGCGGCGCGCACCCGGGCCAGCTTCTCGGCCGCTCCCCCGATCCGCCGGGCCGCCTGCCCGAGGGCCTCGTCCACCGCACCCGGCAGGGCTCCCCGCACCCCGCGCGGCAGGTCCGGCTGTTCCCTCAGCCGCTCGCGCATCGCGGCGACGTCCCGCGCCAGCGCGTCCGCGCGTGCCTGGAGATCCCGCAACTCCGCCGGAGTCGGCTCATCACCGCCGCCGACGGGGTCGGCATCAGCATCCGCGAACAAGCCCTCCACCCCCTTCTCGACACCACCGCCGCGCACGGGACCACCGGCACACCTGGTCCGGCACCCCGCCCCCGGCGGCCACCCACAGAAAGCATCGTGATCAAACCATGACAGGCACGTCCCGACAAGAGGCGTGGGTCACGTGGCCCGCCCGCCCGACCGGTGCCGGCAGCCGTCCGACCGCCGCGGACGGGGGCACCGACGGTGGCCCGGACGGCGGCCCGGCCACGCTCCCGCCCGTGGAAGGCAGCCGAGCGGGGCGGCCGACCCGCCGTCGCGACCGGGTGCCCACGGTCACCCGCCCGCGGCCAGCAGCCGCAGCTCGCCGAGCGCCTCCCGCAGATGGTCCGCGAGGCTCCGGCCCCCGTCGTCACCGACCCAGCGCTCGAAGCCGACCTTGAAAACGGCGATGCCCGCCTCCGCGGCCAGGCTCGCGGCCGGGTCCTCGACGCCGCGGCGGCGCAGGGTGCCGGCGAGCGCCGCGGACAGCGAGGCGAGCTTGACGAGTTCGCGCTCGCGCAACTCCGCGTTCGCCGTGATGACGGACTGGCGTTGCCGGGCGAACTCGTGGCGGCCCTGGAAGAAGGCGGCGACGGCCTCCAGCGTCGCGGCCATCGCGTCGATCGGCGCGGCCGTGTCCGGGGTGCCGGCGAGGGTGTCCACGAAGACCTGCTCCAGCGCCTGCGAGCCCCCGAACAGCACCTCGCGCTTGTCCGCGTAGTGCCGGAAGAACGTCCGCTCGGTGAGCCCGGCGCGTTCGGCGATCTGCGCGGCGGTGGTCTGCTCGAACCCGCGCTCCCGGTAGAGGTCCAGCGCTGCCTGCTCAAGGCGCCCGCGCGCGTTCGGCTCCCATCGACCCATGCGCCGATCCTACGCGATGACAGTCACTGACATCAGGTGCTACGGTCGATGACAGTCACTGACATCGACTCGCCCGCCCTGATGGTGCCCCGGTACCCCCGGCGGGAGGGGTCGACCTACCCGGAGGTTCTCCTCATGCGCGTGTTCGTCACCGGCGCGTCCGGCTGGATCGGTTCAGCCGTCGTCCCGGAACTCATCGGCGCCGGCCACCAGGTCGTCGGGCTCGCCCGCTCGGACGCCGCGGCGGCCGCCCTCGCCCGGGCCGGCGCCGAGGTGCGCCGCGGCACACTCGACGACCTCGGAATCCTGCGCAGCGCGGCCGGCGAGTCCGACGGCGTGATCCACCTCGCCTTCAAGCACGATCTCGCGTTCAGCGGCGGCTTCGAGAGCGCCGCCGAAGCGGACCGGCGGGCCGTCGACACCTTCGGCGAGGCGCTCGCCGGCTCCGACCGCCCGTTCCTGATCGCCGCGGGGACGCTCGGGCTGGCGCCGGGCCGGGTCGCGACCGAGCGGGACGGCCAGGCCGACGGCCCGGTCACCGCCCACCTGGCCGGCGGCCCGGCCAAGCGGCTGGCCAACGCGCACGCGGCGATCGCCCTCGCCGGCCGGGGCGTCCGCTCGTCGGTCGTACGGCTGCCACCGACCGTGCACGGCGACGGGGACCACGGCTTCCTCGCCACGCTCGTCGCCATCGCCCGTGCGAAGGGCGTCAGCGGCCATCCCGGCGACGGGTCCAACCGCTGGCCCGCCGTGCACCGCTCCGACGCCGCGCGGCTCTTCCGCCTCGCGCTGGAAGGCGCCCCGGCGGGCTCCACCCTCCACGCGGTCGCGGACGAAGGCGTACCGGTCCGCACCCTGGCGGAGGTGATCGGACGCCACCTCGGCCTGCCGGTGGCCGCGGTCTCCCCCGAGGACGCGGCCGGGCACTTCGGCTGGCTGGCCGGCTTCCTCGGCGTGGACGGCCCCGCCTCCGGCGCGCACACCGGCGAACTGCTGGGGTGGGTGCCGACCGGGCCCGGGCTGGTCGAGGACCTCGACCAGGGCCACTACTTCGCCACCGCGTCCGCCTGACCGTCCGCACGGGGGGGGGCGCCCGCGCGCAGGTGCCACGGCACAGGGGCGCGGCGCGGCCCGGCCGTTACGGGGGGAGCGGCCGGGCCGGAAGCAGGGCGCAGCAACGCCCGCTCCTCGACGGTAGGCCGCCGGTGCCGCGGTGCGGCAGGACACGCCGCACCGGCACCCGGCCTCCCGGCCGGATCGCTCGTGCGGGCGAGCCGGCGGAGCTTGGCCCGGGCCGCGGCCGGCCTGACGGCAACCGGCCGGCCGGCCGCCCGGGCCCGTCGCTCGTCGGCGGGCTCGGTGGCGGAGACCGAGAGGCGTCCACGTACGGAGTGCACCCGGTGCTCCGTCCGGGTGCGGGTCCGCGTCCGGTTGACGATGCCGGGTCCGGGTCCGGGTCCGGCCGAGGGGCATCCGCTCCAGCCGTCCGCCGACAGGTGGGCGGGGGCACTGAGCAGCCGTCAGAGGGTCACCACCGGCACGCCCTCCGGGCGGCCGGCGAGCAGCGCCGCGATGTGGTCCGCGCAACGGATCGCCGCCGTGGCCGTCGCACTCCTGGTCATCCCGGCGAGATGCGGGGTGAGCAGGGCGTTCGGCAGGCCGAAGAGCGGCGAGGCGAAGGCGGCGTGCTCGTGCTCGAAGGTGTCGACGGCGGCCGCGGCGAGCGGGTGCGCCGGGTCGCCCAGCGCGTCCGCCAAGGCCTGCTCGTCGACGATCCCGCCCCGGGCGGTGTTCAGCAGGACCGACCCCGGCCGCATCAGCGCCAGCTCCGCCCGGCCGATCGTCCCCCGGGTCAGCGGGGTCAGCGGCAGGTGCAGGGAGACCACGTCAGCGGTCGTCAGCAGGGTCCTGAGGGAATCCACCCGCGGCACCGGAGTCCCGGCCGGGCCCCTGGAGTGACCCAGGACGGTCATGCCCAGGGCTCTCGCCCGCTCGGCCAGGGCGAGGCCGACCCGGCCCAGCCCGACGATGCCCAAGGTCAGTTCCGACAGCTCCGGTGCGGGGGCGGCCGGCGCGGTCCAACGGCCTTGGTGCGCAGCCTCGTTGTGCGCCGGGAGGTTCCGGAGCAGGGCGAGCAGCTGGGCCAGGGCGAACTCGGCGACCGCGTTCGCGTTGGAGCCCGGGGTGTGGGTGACGACGACGCCGTGGCGGGCGGCGGCGGCCAGCTCGACATGGTCGGTGCCCGCCCCGGCCCGGCCGACCACCCGCAGCGGGTGCGCCAGTGCGGGATCGGTCGCCGCCGCGAGGAAGGCCGCCCGCAGCGGGACGCCCGCGCGGGACTTCACCGCGTGGTGACCGGTCCCGTCCCGGACGGTCTCGGCGATCAGCGCCGGCTCGTCGAAGCCGTCGAAGTCGGTGAAGTCCACCCGGCCGGCCCAGGCGGCCCGGGCCCCGGCCCGGTCGGTCACCCTGCGAAGGTTCAGCGTGACGGCCAGCCCGTGGCCGAGCAGGCGTTCCAGCTCCCGGTCGAGCAGCTCGCCGGGAGCCGCGTCCACCAACAGGATCCGCGCCTTCTCCATCTGGTCCCCCTTCCGCGGTCACCGGACCCTACTGCGCTCGGGGAAGCGGCCGCGAGGAGCCCTTCGCCCGGCGCCCGGGGACGTCACGGCCCCGCTGCCGCCCGGTACCGGGTGGCACAGAACGAGTGGACGCCAGTTCCCGGAGCCGCACGCGCACGGCTGCAGCGACGAGACACCGGGCGGCGGGATCACCGACCCGACGGACCGGAAACCCGGTTGTGCCTGGGCGGCGGCCGGTACCACCGCGTCAGCAGCCGCCCGGGGCCCGGCGACGGGCCACCGGGGACGGGCCACCGGGGACGGGGCCGGCCCCGCGCGCCCCCGGACGCCCGCCGCCGGCGAGGCCTACGATGCGCCGCATGGACATCGTGATCCTGCTCTTCGACCGCTTCGAGCCGCTCGACGCGATCGGACCGTACGAGATCCTGGCCCACCTGCCCGGGGCCACCGTGCGCTTCGTCGCCCCCGAGCCCGGCCTGGTGCGGGACGTGCTGGGCGGGCTGCCGGTGCACGTCCCTGCCCGGTACTCCGAGGTGGAGCGCTGCGACGTCCTGCTGATCCCCGGCGGGGCCGGCTCCCGGACGGTGGCGAGCGACCCCGATCTCCTCGACTGGGTCCGCCGCGTTCACTCCGGCACCCGCTTCACCACCTCGGTGTGCACCGGAGCCCTGGTGCTCGCGGCGGCCGGCCTGCTGAACGGCCTGACCGCCACCACCCACTGGGGCGCGGTCGCCGAACTGGAGTCGTACGGCGCCCTCTACACCCCCGAACGGGTCGTCCGTCATGACCGGATCATCACCTCGGCCGGGGTCTCCTCGGGTATCGACATGGCGATCCGGCTGGCCGCCCTGCTCAGCGACCGGACCACCGCACAGGCGATCCAGCTCCACACCGAGTACGACCCGCAGCCCCCGTTCGACACCGGCTCGGTGGCCAAGGCCCCGGCCGAGGTGATCGAACGGGCCCGCGCCCTGGCCCGGGGCGTGCCCCGGCCCGGCCTCCCGCCGGCCGGTGCGCGGGGGTAGGTCGCTCGGCCTCCGGCCGCCGCCCGGACCACCCGAACCTCACGAACCACCCGATCGACCGATCGTCCGATCGGCCGATCGTCGAAGTCGGGTCAGCCGGCGCGTGGGGGTGCGTGGTTCAGCCCGCGGACCCGGGAGAGGCGTGCCAGAGCCGGCCGGGGCCGGCGCCCGGGCCGCGGCGGGACGGGCGCCGGCCCCCTGGGTCCGGGCCGTCGGCGTCGCCCGGCGGGGTGGCCGCGAGGAGGGCGCGGACGGCGGCGGTGCCGCCGCTCGCGTGGGCGTCGGCGACGTCCTGGAGGTTCCAGGCGTGGGTGCCGATGACGGTGACCGACCTGCCCCGGCGCGAGACGGTGCCCCGGCCCAGGATCAGGAAGTGGTGGAACAGCGGGTGCGCGGCCTGGGCGTGGGTGTCGTCGAAGTAGGTGAGGTCGACCTGCCCGCCCTGGCTGCCGTCGTCCAGCGAGACGAAGATGGTGCGCCGGCCGGAGCGCATCGGCGGGGTCTGGATGGCGACCTTCGCCCCGGCCACCAGGACGGTCTCCCCCGCCGTCCGCTCCCCCAGCCGGTGGGAGGGGGTGACGCCGAGTTCGGCGAGCAGCGGGTGGAAGGGCTCCATCAGGTGACGTGAGGCGTCCATCCCGATGACCTCCAGTTCGGCCTGCAGCTCCTCGTCCGGGGTCATGGCGGGCAGGCCGGTGCTGCCGGCCGCCGGGGCGGCGGGCGGGGCGAGGACGAGTTGGGCGGGGATCTGGGCGGTACGGTGCTGGCGGTGCAGTTCGTCGACCTGGAGCAGGAGCTCGCGGCGGTGGGCGCCGGGGGCGAGGGCGTCCAGGGCGCCGATCCGGACCAGGCGGTCGGCGACCGGCTGGCTGGGGCGGGCCCGGGCCCAGAAGTCGGGGATGTCGGTGTAGGGGCGCTCCGCCGCGATCCGGGCGGCCTCCTCGTCGGTGATGCCGCGGACGTCGGCGAGCGGGATGCGCAGGCCCAGCCGCCCGTCGGGGAGCTGCTCGGTGCGGTAGTCGGTGCCGGAGTGCTGGACGTCGACGGGCAGCACCGGCACGCCGCGCCGGCGCGCGTCCGCGAGCACGAGGCGTTTCGGGTACATGCCGGGGTCGTGCTCCAGCAGCCCGGCGTAGAACGGCGCCGGGTAGTGGGCCTTCAGCCAGGCCGACTGCAGGGTCGGCAGGGCGAACGCCACCCCGTGCGAGCGGGCGAAGCCGTAGGCGCCCATGTTCCTGAGCATCTTCCAGACCTGGTCGATCACCTCGGGCCGGCGCCCGGCCGCGGCGCCGGCCTTGCGGTACCAGGACTCCAGGGCGGCGATCCGCTCCGGCTCGGCGAGCGCGCGGCGGGCCTCCTCCCCCATCGCCAGGTCGGAGCGGGTCATGGTCGCGAAGACCCCGGCCACCTGTTCGTTGAAGATGACCACGCCGTACGTGCTGCGCAGCCACGGCTCCAGGTCGGGGTGCGGGTAACTGACCGGCTTCTTCCCGTGCCGGCCGAGCAGGAACGGTTTGATCATGTCGGCCTGGACCGGGCCGGGCCGGAAGAGGGAGATCTCGGCCACCAGGTCCTCGAAGGTCTCCGGCTGCAGGCGGCCGAGCAGGTCCTTCTGGCCGGGCGATTCGAGCTGGAAGACGCCGAGGCTCTCGCCCTCGCGGAGCAGCCGGTAGGCCTCGGGGTCGCCGAGGGGCACCTGGGTGCGGTCGTCGAGGTCGATCTTCCTGCCGGTGGTGCGCTCGATCTCCTGGACGGCGTAGGCCATCGAGGACTGCATCCGGACCCCGAGGACGTCGAGTTTGAGCAGGCCCAGGTCCTCGACGTCCTCCTTGTCGAACTGGGAGGCGGGGAAGCCCTCGCCGGCCGTGGGGAAGACGGGGGTGCGCCGCAGGAGGGTGTCGTCGGAGAGGATGACGCCGCAGGGGTGCATGGCGGTGCCGCGGGGCAGTGCGTCCAGGCCCTCGACGAGGTCCCAGAGCCGGCCGTAGCGGTGGGCCTGCTCGGCGAGCTGCCGCAGCTCGGGGAGTTCGGCGAGGGCGGTCTTCGCGGAGCGGGCGGTGAGGTGCGGGAAGGCCTTCGCCAGGGTCCCGGTCTCGTCGGGGGGCAGGCCGAGGGCGAGGCCCGCGTCGCGGATCGCCCAGCGGACCCGGTAGGTCTCGGGCATGGAGAGGGTGCAGACCCGGTCGGTACCGAAACGGTCCATGATCCGCCGGTAGACGTCCAGCCGGCGGGCCGACTCCACGTCGATGTCGATGTCCGGCAGCGACTTGCGGCGCAGGTTCAGGAACCGTTCCATGATCAGTTCGTGGTCCAGCGGGTTCGCGAACGAGATGCCGAGCAGGTGGACGACCAGCGAGCCCGCGCCCGAGCCGCGGGCCTGCACCCGGATGCCCATCTCCCGCACGTCGTCGACGACCTGGGCCACGGTCAGGAAGTAGGTCGGCCAGCCGAGGGTCTGGATCACCCGCAGCTCCTCCTCCAGGCGGCCGCGCATGGTGGCGGAGCGGTCGTAGCCGTGCCGGACCATCGCCGCCTCGCAGCGTTGGCGCAGCGTGCGCGCCGAGGTGCCGGGGGCGGCGCCGATGACGTGCTCCTCCGGGAAGTGCACCCGGCCGATGCCGAGGTCCGACTCCGGGTCGAGGCGGCAGTCGCCGGCGGTGCGCTCGGTGGTGGCGAGCAGGTGGGCCGCGCCGCCGTTCTCCTGGCCGGCCGCCCGGGCGACCTCCTCCGCCAGGGCGGCCATCTCCGGCTTGTCCTTCAGCGAGCGCTCGCCGTTGCAGGTCCGTCCGGCCCGGACGGGGACGAGCAGCCGGGCGGCGTCCAGCACGTCCGCGACCGGCGCCTGCGCGCGGTCGGCGTAGCGGACGGCGTTGGTGAGGACGGCGAGCAGGTCGAGGTCGGCGGCCAGGCCGACGGTGCGGGCGGCGAGGCGCAGCGAGCCGGGGCCGGTGCCGGTCCGGCGATGGTGGACGGCCTCCAGGCGCAGGTGCGGGCCGTAGGCCTCGCGCCAGGGGGCGAGGAGTTCGGCGGCCCGGTCGGGGCGGCCGGCCGCGAGGGCCCGGACGGGTTCGGAGGCGGGGCCGAGCAGGGCGGTGAGACCTTCGGTGTGGCGCCGGAGGGCGCTCCAGGGGACGACCGGCTGCCCGCCGCCGGCCTCGGCGCGGGCGGCCCAGCCGGCGGTGATCAGCGCGCACAGGTTGGCCCAGCCGGTGCGGTCACGGGCCAGCAGGGTGATCCGCGGGGCGGACTCGTCGACGAACGCTCCCCCGCGCGCCGGGGTCCTCCGGCGGGCGGCGGTCGCGGTGGCCGCGGCCGGCTCCAGCAGGGGGACGGCGAGGTCCGCGCCGAACACCGGCCGCACCCCCGCCCGGTGGCACGCCTTGGCGAAGCGCACCGCCCCGGCGACGGTGTCGCGGTCGGTCAGTGCCAGCGCGTCCATCCGCTGCTCGGCGGCCCGCTCGGCCAACCGGCCGGGCAGGGAGGCCCCGTAGCGGACGGAGTACCCCGAGGCGACGTGCAGATGCGTGAACAACGGTGGTCGCCTCCCAGCTCCACGACCCCCGTCCTGATCTCCGGCGCCCCCACCTGACACCCACCCTAGAGCCTGTTCGAACATTTGAGCTAATAGAAATCGATCGAACGTTCCTGCTTTCACCTGCAAGGACGCACCGCTCCGACTCGAACACTCCCGGTGATCAAGGCGGGGCGGGGCGGGCCGAGCCGGACGGTCCCGGCGGCGCCCCCGACGGGCGGCGGCCAGGACGACCGCCACAGCGACCGCCACACCGACGGCCACACCGACGGACGGCGACCGGGGCGGCAGGCGGAACGGCGAACGGCACGGCACGCGTCCGTGCCGTGCCGTGCCGTCTGCCGGACGCCGGACCGCCGGACCGCCCGCCGGGCTGCAGCCGGTTACGCGCCGGGTGCCGCGGCCTCGGGGGCCGGGCCGGCCGCGGCCATGATCGCCTGCCAGGGGGCGGAGTCGAAGATGAGCATGATCTCGGTGATCCGCCCGTCGCGGAGCCGGAAGTGCTCGGCCGTGCGCTGGACGATGCCGACGGCCGGGACGGTGTGGACGTCGTAGACCAGGGTGGCGTCGCTCTCGCCGAACAGCTCGCTGATCGGCTCCACCCTGGCGACGATGCCCAGCAGCCCTTCGAGGCCGTCGAGGTGACCCGCCGGGCTGTCGGAGGTGATGAACGGACTGCGGAAGGCGAACTCCTCGCCGACGAGGGCGGCGGCCGCGGCGACGTCACCGGCGAACCGGGCGGCGTGATAGGCCCTGACGACGTCCCGGACGGACGGACTGGCGGCCATGCGGATCTCCAAGCGCTCGTTTCAGGAAGCCGGCCGGTCGGGCCGGACGCCGTTCAGGTACTGCTCGATCCGGCCCTGGTTCTCGACCAGGCGCAGGCACAGGTGCCGGAGCCGGGCCAGTTCGTCCTCGTCGAAGCCCTGGAAGATCGCGGACATCGCGCGCCGGGTCGGCCCGCGGAAGGCTTCCAGCCACTCCTGGCCGGCCGGGGTGATCAGCACCCGGACCGACCTGCGGTCCTGCTGGTCCTGGACCCGTCGGGCCAGGCTGTCGCGCTCCAGCGTGTCGACCAGGCCGGTGATGTTGCGCGAGCTGACACCGGCCGCACGGGCCAGTTCGCCGATGCTGAACCCCTCGTCGGAGCCCGTGCTCAGCCGGACGAGCAGGTCGAGGGCACCCGCACTGAGCCCGCGTTCGCCGGAGCCGTACGAGCGCAGCCGGTCCACGGCCTGCGCGGCCGAGCGGACGGCGGCGGCCGCCTCCAGCGCCAGGGTGTCGCCGCCCTCGGCGAAGGCCTGCATGGACGCCCGGACACCGGGGTCGTAGAGAGAGCCGTCGGGGTCGGCGGCCAGCCCGCGAGAATTATGTACGTGCTTCATAATGAAGCAGCACTCTATATCGGCCGAGGCCGATGGCGCCATGGGCAGCCGTACACGGGAATGCCGAAGTGCCCGCCGGCGGAGCTGGACTGAGGACCGGTCAGGGACCGGCGGCCCACGGCGGGACCCCGAGCACCGGCGGCCGGGGCCGGAGGTGCCCGGCGGCACCGCACGCCCGAGCCCCGGCCGTGGCCGGGGCTCGGGACTCGGGGCTCAGGCCCAGGGCTCAGCGGCCCGGGCTCAGGGAGGCGGTACGGGTCAGCGGGCGGCGAGAAGCCCGACCGTGTCGATCACCCGGTTCGAGAAGCCCCACTCGTTGTCGTACCAGGCGACGACCTTGATGTGACGGCCCTCGACCCGGGTCAGGGCCGAGTCGAAGATCGACGAGGCCGGGTTGCCGGTGATGTCCGAGGAGACCAGCGGGTCCTCCGAGTACTCCAGGACGCCGGCCAGCGGCCCCTCCGCCGCCGCGCGGTAGGCCGCCAGCACCTCGTCGCGGGTCACCTCGCGGGCCACCGTGGTGTTGAGCTCGACGATCGAGCCCACCGGGACGGGCACCCGGATCGAGTCGCCCGACAGCTTGCCGTCCAGGCCCGGCAGCACCAGGCCGATCGCCTTGGCGGCGCCGGTCGTGGTGGGCACGATGTTGACGGCGGCGGCCCGGGCCCGGCGCGGGTCGCGGTGCGGACCGTCCTGGAGGTTCTGCTCCTGGGTGTAGGCGTGCACGGTGGTCATGAAAGCGTGCTCGATGCCGGCGAGGTCGTCCAGGACGGAGGCCAGCGGCGCGAGCGCGTTGGTGGTGCAGGAGGCGTTCGAGACGATGGTGTGCAGCGCGGGGTCGTAGGCGTCGTTGTTCACGCCGAAGGCGAGCGTGACGTCCGCGCCGTCCGAGGGCGCGCAGACCAGCACCTTGCGGGCGCCGGCCGCGAGGTGGGCGCCGGCGGCCGAGGCGGAGGTGAAGCGGCCGGTGGCCTCCAGCACGATGTCGACGTCGAGTTCGGCCCACGGCAGCTGCGCCGGCTCCCGCTCGGCGAGCACCTTGATCCGGCGGCCGTCCACGACCAGGGTGTCACCGTCGACGGTCACCGGGCGGCCCAGCCGGCCGGCCGTGGTGTCGTAGGCGAGCAGCCGGGCAAGAGTGGCGGGCTCGGAGAGGTCGTTGACGGCGACCACGTCGAGCTTGCTGTCCCGCTCCAGCAGGGCCCGCAGCACGTTGCGCCCGATGCGGCCGAATCCGTTGATGGCGATGCGAGTCATGAGTGGTGTCCCTTCCACCGTGATCAGGTCTGTCAGGAACAAGACTCGCGCGCGGCGTCGGCCGGCGGCAGCGGCGTGAGTGCCATGGTTCGAAAGGATCGCGCCAAGCGGGGCCACCGGCCGGGGGGCGGGCTACTCCCCCTGCGCGAAGGTGCGCCGGTACTCGCTCGGCGTGGTCCCGAGAATGCTCTGGAAGTGCAGCCGCAGGTTGGCGCCGGTGCCCAGGCCGGTGTCGGCGGCGATCTGCTCGACGCCCCGCTCGGAGCGCTCCAGCAGCTCCCGGGCCATGTCGACGCGGGCGCGCATGACCCACTGCATCGGCGTGTAGCCGGTGTCCTCGACGAAGCGCCGGGAGAAGGTGCGCGGTGACACCGCCGCGTGCCGGGCGAGCGTCTCCAGGGTCAGGGGCTCGCCCAGCCGGTGCAGCGCCCACTCCCGGGTGGCGGCGAACCGCTCCCCGATCGGCTCCGGCACGCTGCGCGGCACGTACTGCGCCTGGCCGCCGCTCCGGTAGGGCGCGGCGACCAGGCGCCGGGCCGCGTGGTTGGCGGCGGCCACGCCGAGGTCGCCCCGCAGGACGTGCAGGCACAGGTCGATGCCCGAGGCGGCGCCGGCCGAGGTCAGCACGCTGCCCTCGTCGACGAAGAGGACGTTCTCGTCGACGCGGACGAGCGGGTACTGCGCGGCGAGCGCCCGGGTGTAGTGCCAGTGCGTGGTGGCACGCCTGCCGTCGAGCAGGCCGGTGGCGGCCAGCGCGAACGCGCCCGTGGAGATCGCCGCGAGCCGCGCGCCCCGGTCGTGGGCGGCCACCAGCGCTTCGAGCACGGCCGGCCCGGGGGGCTCGCGGTCGGGGTGCCGGTAGCCCGGGACGAAGACGATGTCCGCCCAGCCGAGCGCGTCGAGCCCGTGGGCCACGTGGTACGACAGGCCGTCACCACCGGTCACCAGCCCCGAGGCCGCGCCGCAGACCCGTACCTCGTACGGCATGCTCGCGCGGGTGGTGAACACCTGCGCGGGGATGCCGACGTCGAGCGGCTTGGCGCCGTCGAGCACCAGGACGGCTACGCGGTTCAGACGGGAGACGGGCACGGGGACAGGGTACGGAACGCAGCCCGGGACCAGTTGGTCCGGGCGGCGCCCGGAGCGGCGGGCCACGGCAGGAGCGGCACCCGGAGCGGCGGGCCGCGTCCGGGGCCCGGGCGAGGGCCCGGGGGCGGCCTGACGCGACGTCAGCGACGTCGTGCCCGCTCGATGAAATTCATTTCCGCAAGTTTCAGCAAAATGTGTCAGAAGCCTTGACGGTGCGTCGGTTCGACGGAATCGTCTTCACCGCACAGTCACACACCGCAGGACGGGCCCCACGCCGCGACCGCCGCGCAGGGCCCGGTCCGCGGGCGCCGCACACCGACCGGCAAGGGACCGCCGGCCGGGCCTCGCGGCGACCGCGGCCCTGCGTGCCGCGCACCGGCCGCCGGGAGCGGCCGTCCGAGTTCCCGCTCCGCCGATTCCGAAGAGTCCGGGCACACCCCAGCCCCGCAGGACTCCGACCGGCCCACCGGCGCGCCGTCCCACCCCGCCCCCACCCGAGGAGACCCCATGCCCGTCCTGTCCCGTTCCTCCGGACACCGGCCGAGACCGGACACCAGGACCGATGCCCCGGCGAAGCGCCGCGCCCGCCGGTCGCCGGCAGGCCTCGCGGCGGCGGCCGCGCTGCTGGCCGGCGCCCTGCTGCCGATCGCCTTCCAGCCGAGCGCCCAGGCCGTGGCCGCGCCCAACGGCGGCGACGTGATCGCCAACCTCTTCGAATGGAACTGGAACTCCGTCGCCGCCGAGTGCACCAACGTCCTCGGCCCCAAGGGCTACGGCGCCGTCCAGGTCGCGCCGCCCGCCGACTCGATCAAGCTGAGCGGCGCCCACCCCTGGTGGGAGGTCTACCAGCCGGTCTCGTACGGCCTGAACAGCCGGATGGGCACCGAGGCCCAGTTCAAGGCCATGGTGACGGCCTGTCACAACGCCGGCGTCAAGGTCTACGCCGACGCGGTCATCAACCACACCGCGGGCGTCAACCAGACCAGCACCAGCTCCTACGGCGGCGCGACGTTCAACCCGGTCGGCTACAGCTACGCCAACATCCCCTACAGCAGCGCGGACTTCCACGGCTCCCCGCCGTGCCCCAACTCGAACCTGGGCATCAACGACTGGAACAACGTCACCCAGGTCCAGGAGTGCCAGCTGCTCTCGCTCTCGGACCTCAACACCGAGTCGGACTACGTCCGCGGCAAGATCGCCGGATACCTCAACAGCATGGTCGACGCGGGCGTGGACGGCTTCCGCGTCGACGCGGCGAAGCACGTCGCCCAGGCCGACATGGCGAACATCCTGTCCCGCCTGCACAGCACCGTGTGGGGCGCGCGCCCGTACGTCTACCAGGAGATCTTCCCGGGGAGCAGCGGCCAGCTCGCCCCGGCCGCCTTCGAGGGCAACGGCAGCGTCCTGGAGTTCACGTACGCCTACAAGCTGAAGGACCAGTTCAACGGCAGCATCGCGAACCTGAAGACGTTCGGGGCGAGTTGGGGCCTGGAGCCGAGCGACAAGTCGGCCGTCATGGTGACCAACCACGACCTTGAGCGGGACCGGACCACGCTCACCTACAACGACGGCTCGAAGTACCAGCTGGCACACATCTTCGAACTCGCCTGGACCTACGGGACCCCGCAGGTCTACTCCGGCTTCCGCTTCGCGAACAAGGACGACTCGCCGCCCGCCGACGCCAACGGGTACGTCACCGACACCAACTGCTCCAACAACACCTGGACCTGCACCGACCGCGACCAGGGCATCGCCAACATGGTCGGCTGGCACAACGCCGCCCGGGGCCAGTCCGTCGCCAACTGGTGGGACAACGGCGGCAACGCCATCGCCTTCAGCCGCGGCGACAAGGCCTGGGTCGCGATCAACAACAGCGCCACCGCCGTCACCCAGACCTTCACCACCGGCCTCGCCGCGGGCACCTACTGCAACGTGATCCACGGTGACGTCACCGCCGCCGGCACCTGCACCGGCGGCACGGTGACCGTCGACGCCACCGGCAAGGCGACCACCACCGTCCCGGCCGGCGACGCGGTCGCCCTCTACACGCAGGCCCCGCCCTGCACCGCCGACTGCCCGACCCAGCCCCCGACCACCCAGCCCCCGACGACCCAGCCGCCCACCACCCAGCCGCCGACCGACGGCAGCGTCTCCGAGACCTTCAACGAGAACAAGAGCACCGTGGTGGGCCAGAACGTCTTCGTGGTCGGCTCGGTCGCGGCCCTCGGCACCTGGGCCCCGGCCTCGGCCGTCCCGCTCTCCTCCGCGAACTACCCCACCTGGTCGGCCACCGTCGCCCTGCCCGCCAACACCGCGTTCGAGTACAAGTACATCGTCAAGGACGCCGCGGGCAACGTCACCTGGGAGTCCGGCGCCAACCACACGGCCAACAGCGGCTCCGGCGGCACCCTGAACGACACCTGGAACGGCACCTCCGGGACCACCAACGGCCAGGTGACCGTCAACTTCAGCGAGAACAGGACCACCGTCCTCGGCCAGAACGTCTTCGTGGTCGGCTCGGTCGCGGCCCTCGGCAGCTGGGCCCCGGCCTCGGCCGTCCCGCTCTCCTCCGCGGGCTACCCGAACTGGACCGGTTCGGTGACCCTGCCCGCCAACACCGCGTTCGAGTACAAGTACATCGTCAAGGACGCCGCGGGCAACGTCACCTGGGAGTCCGGCGCCAACCGCACCGCGAACAGCGGCTCGGCCGGATCGCTCAACCTGACCGACAGCTGGAAGTGACGCTCCGGAACCCCTGAGCCGGGTGGCCCTGCCCTGGGCCACCTGGCTCCACCGTCATGACCGGGCCGCCTTCACGGCCGGGGGCCCGGCACCGCCGCGCCCCCGGCCGCCGACGTCAGCAGGACCAGGGGCCAGGGGCCAGGGGCGAGCAGCCGGCGGCCGGCGGTCAGGGCGTGGCCGTCGGGCTGGGACCGGCTCCGGGCCCGAAGGTGACCACGTCGGGCCGGGACGCGCCGAAGCACCCGGCGTCGAAGCCGGCCCGGTCCAGGCCGGCCTGCTTCTCCGGCGGAAGCTCGTTCCACTGCGCACCGCAGGTCTCGGCCGACGGCTGCCCCCCGCGGTGCAGGATGTTCATCACCGCGGCGGCCCCGGCCACCGCGGACTGCGCCCGGCTCGCCACCACCGGCTGCGCCGACACGGAGAGCGACGGAGCTGCCGTCCCGGGCGCCGACGTGACGGCGCGCGCGGTGCTGGAGACGGCCGGAGGCTGCGCGGAGGAACAGCCCGCGAGCAGCGCGAACGCGCTGCCGAGGACGGCGGCCCCGACCATCTGTGTGATCTTCTGCATGATGGCAGACCGTAGCCGACCGGGCGGACGTCGCTTCACGCGGGTCGCCCGGTGGGCGACGACCGCCCGCTCGATCCCCCGGCCCCGAAGAGCGGCCGGCCCCCGAATGCCAGGTGGCGCCCGAGAGCGGCAGGGCACCGAGCAGCGACGGCGCAGGCCGGCGCGCAGCCCGTACGACCCGCCCGCCGCCATCCGGGTGGCGCGGCGCGCCACCGGCTCCGTGGCCACGGCCGGACCGGCCAACTAAGGTATGCCTTAGCTTGCAGGAGGGTGCCCCTCGCCCCAGGACGGCGCCCGTGCCCGGGCCCGTCCCGGTCGCCGTCCTGGGGCGAGGGAGACCCGGGCCGGCCGCCTGCCGTCGCTCCCGGCGGGGAGCGCCTCGGCCTCGCCGCCCGCCGTCCGTCACCCGCCGCCCGCGTCGACCCGGCCGGCCGGCCGGCCGACCTGCCGTCGCTCCCGGCGGGGAGCGGCACGATCCGGAACGCTTCGGCGGCGGCCCGCCCGCGGCCGGCGGGCCGGGCTCCGCGCGTGCGGCCGCCGCCGGCCGAGCAGGCCGTCCCCGGCGTTCGGGCGGGGCCGTCCCGGCCGGATCACCATCCGAGGAGAACGCGTGTTCGCCAACTACCTGATCGGCCTCCGCGAGGGCCTCGAAGCGAGCCTGATCGTCTGCATCCTGATCGCCTACCTGGTGAAGACCGGCCGACGGGACAAGCTCCTCCCCGTGTGGGCCGGGATCACCGCCGCCGTCGTCCTCAGCATGGCCTTCGGGGCGCTGCTCCAGTACGGCTCCGCCCAGCTGGGCTTCGAGGCCCAGGAGGCACTCGCCGGGACGTTGTCCATCGCCGCCGTCTGCCTGGTGACCTGGATGGTCTTCTGGATGCGCCGCACCGCCCGCCACCTCAGGAGCGACCTGCACGGCAAGCTGGACGAGGCCGTCGCGCTCGGCACCGTCGCCCTGGTCACGACCGCCTTCCTGGCCGTCGGGCGGGAGGGGCTGGAGACCGCACTGTTCATCTGGAGCGCCGTCCAGGCCACCGATGACGGCGTCCGTCCGCTGATCGGCGCAGCGCTCGGCCTGCTGACCGCCGTCCTGCTCGGCTGGCTGTTCTACCGGGGAGCCCTGCGGATCAACCTCGCCGGGTTCTTCACCTGGACCGGGGCGCTGCTGATCGTCGTGGCGGCCGGTGTCCTCGCCCACGGCGTCCACGACCTCCAGGAGGCCGGCTGGCTGCCCGGCCCGGAAGACCTGGCGTTCGACATCAGCGGCACCGTCCCCCCGGACAGCTGGTACGGCACCCTGCTGAAGGGCATCCTGAACTTCCAGCCCGACCCCACCCTGCTGCAGGTCGTCGTCTGGGTGGCCTACCTCGTGCCCACGCTCTACCTCTTCCTGCGCAGGCCCGCGGCCGGGACCGCCCGCCCGGTGGCCGGAGCCGAGGCCGACGCCGGTACGGGCAGCGGTACGGGCAGCGGTACTGACCATCCCCGGCAGTCCTGACGCATCGTCCCGCGGCCACCCGTCCGGCCCACGGTGGCCGCCCGGAGCGACCTGCGCTGCAATGGTGTGGGCCCGTCCGTACGGTGCGGGCCCACCGCTACGGTCCCGGCCGTCCGCCGCCCGGCCGCCCGCGGCCGTTCCCGGCGGGCCCGCACCGCCCACGCCGGGCCCGGACGGGGACCGGGCCCGGCGCGAGCGTACGGGATCGGAGCCGTCGTCCTCCCGTCCACAGCAAGGCCGTCCATGCTCGAACTGCGCCATCTGCAGGTGCTGCGCGCGATCGCCCGCGAAGGTTCGCTCGCCGCGGCCGCCCGGGCGTTGCAGCACAGCCAGCCCACCGTGACCCACCATCTCGGCACCCTGGAGGCGCACTTCCGGACCAAGCTGGTCGAGCGCGGCCCGCGCGGCGCCGTCCTCACCGAGGCCGGGGAGGCGCTGCTGACGCACGCCGAGGCGGTGCTGGCCCGGATCGCGCTGGCCGAGCGGGAGGTCCGCGGCCTGGTCGAACAGGGCTCGGTCGCGCTGCGGGTCGGCACCTTCCCGACCGCGGGTGCGCTGCTGCTGCCGCCGGCCGTCCGGCAGGTGCACGGGCACGGGGTGCGGGTGTCGCTGACCGAGGGCGAGCCGCCCGAGCTGCTGGCCGGCCTGCGCAGCCGGGAGCTCCACCTGGCGCTGGTGTTCTCGCAGCCCGGCGACCGGCTCGGACTGGACGAGGACTTCGTGGTCCATCCGCTGATGGAGGACCCGCTGCTGCTCGTCCTGCCGGCCGGCCACCCGCAGGCCGGGATGGAACGCGTCCCGCTGGCCGCGCTGCGCGACGAGGCCTGGATCGTCGGCACGACGGACGCCGACCCGTGCGACCGGCTGCTCGGCCTGGCCTGCGCGCGGGAGGGGTTCGAGCCGGTGCACGCCCTGCGGACCGACGACTACGGCGTGATGCAGGGCTTCGTCGCGGCCGGCATCGGGGTGGCGCTGGTACCCCGCCTCGGCCTCGGCCGGCCCCGGGAGGACATCGTGGTGCGGGAGCTGGCGGACTTGGTGCTGGCCCGCCAGATCGGGGTCGCGATGCCCAGGTCGGGGGTGTCGCCGGCCGCGCTGGACCTGCTGGCGGCGCTTCGCCGGCAGGCGCGGGTGCTGGCCGGGCCGGCCTGACCCGTCCCGCGGCCCCGTCCGGCTGCCGCGCCCGCCGCCTCGCCCCGCTCCGGCTACGCCCCCTCGTCGACCACCCGCAGGGTGCTGACGGCGAGGTCGGCCGCGCCGCGGACGTGGCCGCCCGGGACGGCGGCGGTGCGCCGGAAGAAGTCGACCAGCTCCTGGGTGATCACCTCGCCCGGGAGGAGATTGGGAATGCCCGGCGGGTAGGCGGCCAGGGTGTCGGCCGACACCCGGCCGACCGCCTGCGCGGCGGGCACCGCCGTGCTCGGCGCGAGGAAGGCCGCCCGGGCCGTCGACCGGACCGGGCCGGGCGCCGGCAGCGGGATCCGGACCGGCGCGGCCTGCCCGCCCGACGGCGCGGGGAGCGCGTGCAGGGCCGCGGTGAAACGCTCCGGGTCGGGTGCCGCACCGGCGCCGACCACCGCGACGATCGCGGAGTCGGTGGCGACCTCGACCATGATCCGGTGCTCGTTCAGCAGGCGTCGCCTGGCCTCGTGGCCGGAGACTCCGCCGGCCCGGGTGTCGACGGCCACCCGCAGCGGATCGGCGGCCACGATGTCGGCGAACCGGCCGAAGCCGTCGCTGACGACACCGAACCGGCCCTCCGCCCGGACGGCCGCGCGCATCGCGTCGGCGGCGGCGAGCGAGGCGCCGATCGCCTCCCGCCCGGTCGCCAGGGTGCGGCGGGCGAGGTCGAGCGAGGCCAGCAGCAGGGCGCTCGCGCTGGTCGACTGGGTGAGGTGGAAGGCCCGGCGGAGGTGCGGTTCCAGCACGTCGGCGTACGGCCCTTCGCCCAGGTGCAGCATCGCCGACTGGGTCAGGCTGCCGCCCAGCTTGTGGGTGCTGGAGACCACCAGGTCGGCGCCGTGGGCGAGGGCGCCGCCGGGCAGGTCCGGGTGGAAGCCGAAGTGCGAGCCCCAGGCCTCGTCCACGATCAGCGGCACACCGGCCCGGTGCGCGGCCTCCGCCAGGCCCCGGACGTCCGCCACCGCGCCGAAGTAGCTGGGCGTCACCACGTACGCGGCCGCCGCATCGGGGGTGGCCGCGAGCGCCGCCGCGAGGTCCGCCGGGGTCACGCCGTGGGCGATCCCGAGGTCCAGGTCCACGGAGGGGTGGACGAAGGCGGCCCGCAGGCCGGAGAGCACCAGTCCGTCGATCACGCTGGAGTGCACGCTGCGCTGCACCACCAGCGTCCCGCCGAGGGCCCGGGCCGCCAGGACGGCGATGCGGTTGCCCTGGGACGCGCCGTTGGTGAGGAACCAGGTGCGGCGCGCGCCCCAGGCCTCGGCGGCGAGGCCGAGCGCCTGGTCCAGCGGACTGCCGGCGCCCAGGTCGACGCCCTCCAGCAGCGGCGGTACGTCCAGCCGCAGCGGGGCGTCGCCGAACATGCCGGCCAGGTCGGTGAACCGGCGGGTGCCGGCCGCGTGGCCGGGGACGTTGAGGCGCAGCCAGTCGTGGCCGGCGGTGCGCAGGACGGCGTCCGCGTAGGGCGCGGCGTGCTGCGACGCCGCGGTGCCGACGGGGTCGCAGCCGCCGGGCGGGCGGCTCGCGGGGGCGGAAGCGGGAGCAGGGGCGAGGGCACGGGCAGGGGCGGGAATTCGGGAAGGGCTCACCCTTGGAGGCTCGCAGCGGGCGGGTGGTCGCGGAATGCCGCAGTTCTCTGGCGGGGTCCAGCATTCGTCTATGGCTGCCGGCCGCGGCCCCGCCTGCGGGTGTCGGTGGCGAGCAGTACGGTCCTGTCATGGCAGCCAGCATCGATCTGACCCTCGACTGCACGGACGCGCAGCTCCTCGCCGGTTTCTGGAAGACGGCGCTGGGCTACGTCGACGAGCCGCCGCCGGCCCCGTTCACGACCCGGGAGGAGTGGCTCGCCCAGTTCGACCTGCCGGAGGACGACTCCGCCGACGACGGCGCCTGGCTCTGCGACCCCGACGGCGCCGGCCCCCGGCTCGCCATCCTCAAGGTCCCGGAGCCCAAGAGGGCGAAGAACCGGCTGCACATCGACATCCGGGTGCCGGGGCACGGCAGCGGCGACGAGCGGTGGGCGCGGATCAGGGCGGAAGCCGAACGGCTGGTACGGGCGGGCGGCACCGTCCTGGAGGAGTTCACCGGGCACCACCTGGTGATGGCCGACCCGGAGGGCAACGAGTTCTGCGTCGCCGCGGGCCCGGCCTGAGGGTCCCCCGCCGGGCCCGGTCCGGCGGCCCGGCACGGGTGCTCGGCGGGTTCCGGCGGTCAGGGGTCCCGGCGGTCAGTGGTTCCGGCGCTGAGGGATTCCGGCGCCGGGGGTCCCGTCCGGAGACGGCGCGGCCCGGCCGCGACGAGGAGAAGCGGCCGGGCCGGGAAGCAGGGCGCAGCAACGCCCGCCCTCGGACGGTAGCCGGGCCGGCGGGCGGATCCCCGGGACGCGCCGGGACGCGCCGGGATCCGGACGCGATCTCACCCGTCGGCCGGAACCCGCGGCGGGTGTCGCGATGGGTGTCGCGGCGGGTGTCGCGATGGGTGTCGCGGCGGGGCACCCGACCGGCGCGGGCGGCCACGGCGAAGCAGGCGACGGCGGGCAGGCGGGCCGCGGCGGGAAACCGGAGCGACAACCCCGGCCACCCGCGGGTAGCGTTCCGGGTTCATGACCGACACCAGCCGGGAACGGCTCCGCACCACCTTCACCGAGGACGCCGGACTCTACGACCGGGCCCGCCCCGGCTACCCGCGGCGGATGTACGAGGACCTCGCTGGCCTCGCGACGCTCGGCCCGGGGCGCCGGATCCTGGAGCTGGGCTGCGGCACCGGCCAGGCCACCGTCCCGCTGGCGGCGACCGGCTCCCGGGTCACCGCCGTCGAGCTGGGCGCGGAGATGGCGGAGGTGGCCCGGTGGAACCTGGCGCCGTACCCGCGGGCGGAGGTGGTGGTCAGCGCCTTCGAGGAGTGGCCGCTGCCGCCCGAGCCCTTCGACCTGGTGCTCGCGGCGACGTCCTTCCACTGGATCGACCCGGCGGTCCGGACCGCCAAGGCGGCCGACGCACTGCGGCCCGCCGGCGTCCTGGCGGTCGTCTCCACCCACCACGTCAAGGGCGGCAGCGAGGAGTTCTTCGCCGAGGCCCAGCCGCTCTACGAGCGCTTCGATCCGGCGACTCCGCCCGGCCTGCGGCTGTCGCCGGCGGCGGACATCGCCCCGGACGACACCGAGCTGGCCGGCTCCGGCCGCTTCGGTCCGGTGGAGGTCCGGCGCTACGAGTGGGACCTCACCTACTCCGCCCAGGAGTACCTGGACGTGCTCCGCACCTACTCCGGGCACCGGGCCCTGCCCGCGCCGGCCCGCACCGGGCTGCTGGCGGGCATCGCCGATCTCATCGACGACCGCCACGGCGGCAGCATCACCAAGCGCTACCTGACCGAGCTGATGACCGCCGGGCGGATCGCCTGACGCCGAGGGCCCGGCCTGCCCACGAGGCGCGAAGGCCCCCCTGGGGGCGGCCCGGACCGCCGTCGGGACGCATCGTCAAGTCCCCGGCCGGGCTGGGACGATGTCGGTGTGACTGATCCGGTGCACAACCACCTCGCGGGTTCCGCCCGGTACGCGATCATGGCGGGAAGCGTCAACGGGATCGAGTTCCACCACGACGCCTCCCCGGACCCGACGCCGGCCGCGCGCGCCGCGGACGAGCTGGCCAAGGTGGTGCTGGCCCAGTGGCGTGACGAGGCCAACCTCCGCGGTCTGCGGGGCCGGGCCCCGATGGCCGTCCCGTGGGAGGCGGACTGGGAGCCGGGGGCTCCGGCTGCCGGTCCGGACGGTCTGGTCGCGAAGGTCGGCGGGTTGTCGCCGCTGCGACTGATGATCACCGGGCCCGGCGGGGCGGGGAAGTCCTCGGTCGCCGTCCTGCTGGTGCTCGGCCTGCTGGAGCGGCGGCCCGACGGGGAGGCCGTCCCGGTCATCCTCTCGATGCCGGACTGGGACCCCGGGCAGGAGGGCTTCGAAACCTGGGTCGTCCGGCGGATCAGGGAGGACTACGGGGGCCACACGACCGGGCTCGACCAGCGAACGGCCGAGACGCTGGTGCGGGACCGGATGATCGTCCCGGTGCTGGACGGGTTCGACGAACTCCCGCCGCCGTCGCGCACCAGGGCGGCGGCGGCCCTGGCCCGTTCGCTGGGACCGGCGGACCCCCTGGTGCTGACCTCCCGCCCCGAGGCCCACGAGCAGGGCGTGGCCGACTCGCTCCTGCTCCTCGACATGCCGGTCCTGCGGGCCGGCCCGGTGCCCGCGCGGGCCGGCCGGGACTACCTCGCCCGGGCCTGCCATCCACGGCGCCTGCCCGCCTGGGAGCCGGTCTTCGGCGAACTGGCCGCACACCCCGGCGGCGCCCTGGCGACGGTCCTCTCCTCGCCGCTGATGCTCTGGCTCGCGGCGACGGTGTACTCGGCACCGGGCAGCGATCCCGCCGAACTGCTGGACGCGAGCCTGCTGCCGGGCCCGGACGCCGTCGAGGGCCACCTCCTGGACGGTCTGGTCCCGGCCGTCTGCTCGCAGGGCCCGCCGCCCGACCACCTCCCGGGACGGGTCCGTCAGCGGGACCCTGACCGCGCGTTGCGGTACCACCGCTTCCTGGCGCGCCAGCTCGGGCGCCGGCGGACCCAGGACATCGCCTGGTGGCAGATCCGCAGCCCGCTCACCGAACCCGCCGTCTGGGGAGCCGTCGTCCTGGCGGGCGTGGCGGTCTGCGGCGCGCTCGTCGGCTGTGCGGTCGCCGCGCTGCTCACCGCCACGGGGGCGGTGCCGGCCCGGTGGGGCTTCCTTCGGGTCGCCGAGGCGCTGAACGCCGTGAGCGGGTTCGCCACCCTGGCGACGGTGCTCGGACGGCTCGCGACCAGGCATCTCTTCAACGGCTTCGAGGACCGCCCCAGGAAGCCGGCGGGGGCCCGCGGCCGCCTGCTGACCGGCCTGGCCGGGGCGGTGCTGACCGGCCTCGGCGTGTTCGGCTCCGGCGGCCGGGGCGCCGTCCTCCTGGTCTTCCTGCTCCCGGTGCTGTCCGGCGTGATCCTGACCGGACCGGCCGAGTCCGGGACGGCGACCCGGCCGGGCCTCCTGCTGCTCGACGAACGGCGGATCGCCGTGGCGGAGGCGGCCCTGGTGGCGCCGGCCGTGGCAGGCATCGCGGTGGCGTTCTTCGACTGGCCGGACGGCTCGCTCGTCGCCGGCGGGTTCCTGACCGGCTGGCTGTGCTCGGCCGCGGTGCTCGCCGCGTTCACCAAGTGGGGCCGCTGGACGGCGACCCGGCTGGCGCTGGCGGCGCGCGGGCACCTGCCGTGGGACGTGCTGGGCTTCCTTGAGGACGCCCGCCGGTCGGGCGTCCTCCGGCAGGTGGGCGGGGTCCACCAGTACCGGCACGCCGGGTTGAGACTGCGGCTGGCCGGGCCCGGTGCGGGCGACCCGTCGGAGGGCGCCCCGGCGCCGCCCGAGGTCCGGACCAGGAGCAGCATCCGCAGCCTCGGCGCCCTGCGGATGCTCGGACTCGATCTGGTCGTCCCGGTGCTCGTGTACCTGGTGGTCGTGTCCCCGTTGTCCGCCGAAGGGGGGTACCGGGCCGACTGGCAACGGTCCTGGGAGCTGGTCGGGGCGCAGTGGACCCTGTTCGTGGCCCTGGGCGCGGTGCTCCTGCTCGCGGCCCTGGCCCTGCGGGCGGTGGCGACGGAGCTCCGGATCGACGCCGACGGGATCCGGCTCAGCGGGGGGCGCCGGCTGCGGCTGCGCTGGGAGGACGTCGCGGAGGTGCGGGTCCGGCGGGCCGAGGCCCCGCGGGGTGTGAAGGCCGCCTTCCCGGGCCTGCCGGCCGGGTACTTCCTGGCCGTGCGACCGCACCCGGACCGGACGGTCCCGCGCCTGCGGGCGGACGCCGAGGGGTGGGCCCGGGTCTGGGACCTGGGCGACGCGGCCATGGTGCCGATCGAGGTGGAGGTGGCCCTGGCCCGTTTCGCCACGGAGCGCTGGGACCCCCGGCTCTGACGGTGCGGGCGGCGGCCGCCGGAGCGGTCCGGCGGCCCCGGACGGTCACCGGCGGGACCGCACCCGCCGGACGCCCCCGCCACCGGACGGGGAAGGACGACGCGGGGTGGGGGGACGACGACGCCGAGGTGCCGTGGCGGCACCCCGGCGCGAAGTCGAGGGCGAGGAAAGCGAAGGGACTAACGTTGGAGGTGTGAGAAGGAAGCCCCTTCATGGCCTCGCCGGGCCCCACGGTAGCAGTCAGCCGGGGATCAGGTCGCGCAGGTTTTCCGGGGTGACGACCACGGAGTCCGGATGCAGCCCCGCCGGGCGCTCCAGCCCGACGTAGGTGACCGGTCCGTCCGGCAGGGCCCCGCCGTCCCACCGGGTGACGACGGTGCCGGAGCCGGCCATCAGGTCCGTGAGGTACCGGACCGTCAGGTACTCCCGCCCGACGACGCCGCGCAGCAGCGTGGCGACCGACACCCGGTTCCCCTCGACCCGGTTGGCGCTGGGACTGCCCTTGAGGTGGAGGTGCAGCCACTTCGCCTGCCAGCCGCCGTCCGGGCCGCGCAGGAACGCCAGCGGCAGGGCCACCCGGCCCGGCCCGCGCAGCTCCGACTTCAGCCGGACGGTGCGCGCCTCGAACGGACGCCCTCGCTGGTCGCCGTCGCGCAGCATGAACCCGAAGAACGACTCCGCGACCTCCTCGAAGCCCTCGCCCGAGAAGATGTTGACCTGCGGGACGATGAAGTCGCCGCGCACCGCCCCCAGGCGCAGGTTGATGAACTCCGAGGCTCCCTCGGGCGCGTCGGTGATGTCCCCCGAGTGCTCGCCCTCGACCTGGGTGAGCGAGGTGTAGGACAGCTGGCCGAGCGTCCCGTACGAGGCGTCCAGGAGCAGCGCGGAGAGGTCGAAGTCGGTGGTGCGGGCGGTCTGCCTCCAGTGGACGAAGAACCGGAGCAGGTCCCCCTCGACCGGGGAGACGGAGCCGCGGGGCAGCACCCCGAGGCCGGCGGCCGTCGCCTTGCCGCTGAGCGGGAGCGCCACGTCGAGGACGTCGGGGCCGATCAGCAGGTGGTCCGGTGCCGGGAGGCGGCGGCGCGTCTCGGCGTCCAGGGCGGTGATCAGCCGCTCGCGCGCGTCCGGCGGCACGGCCGGGCGGGTGTCGGGGGTGACCCAGGCCCGGCCCAGGCGGTTGACGAAGACGCGGGTCCCGCCGGGCTCGTCGGTGCGGTTGTGGAGGTGCTCGCGGACGGAGAGCAGGACCCGGCCGGCCACCCGCGGGGCGGCCCGCTCGGCCACGGCCAGCACGGCGTCGCGCTCGTCCTGGCCGGGGCAGGCCCGCAGCAGGCGGTCCAGGGCACGGAAGAGCTTGCCGGGGGCCTCGGCCAACAGCCCGGCCGCCGCGGTGACCTCGCCGGCTGCCAGCAGCTGATCGGCCCGGCTCTCGAAGGTGGGTGCCGCCGACTCGCCGCGGGCGACGGCGAAGACCTCGGCGGCGTGCGGCCGGCGCGGGTACTCGTGCGGGTGGAGCCGCTCGCCGAGGCGCTTGAAGGCCTCGCGGTGCGCGGTGACGTCGGCGAGCTTGGCGGGGGCCGCGGCGACCACGGTGTCGAGACCGGCGATCAGGGCGCGGCGGACGGGGCGGGACAGCGACCGGAACCGGGTCGGCCGCACCAGGGTCACATCGCCGTCGGACAGGGCGCAGGCCAGCCGCAGCACGTCGGTGACGGTGTCCAGCAGGAGGTCCGCGCCGGTGTCGAGGCGGGCCAGGTTGACGAGGGCGCGGTTCTCCCGGACCGGGATCGCCTCGGGCTGCGGGCCGGCCGCGCAATAACCCGCCAGCACCCGCAGGTCGGCGAGGTCCTCCTCGCCGAGCGGGGTGGCGCTGCCCGCCAGGGCCAGGTAGAGGGCGGTCACCTCGGCGTCCAGCGTGCCACCGGGGTGCAGGACCGTCAGCCGGTCGCCGGCGGCGGCGATCAGTTCCTCGTGCGCGGCGAGCAGTTCGGCGTAGGTGTGCCGGTAGTTGCCGTAGGCCGGGAGGGTCAGCAGGTCGAGCACCCCGGTGCGCAGTTGGCCGGCGGTGCTCGCGCGGGACGCGTCGTCGGCGAGCGCCTCGGTGACGCAGCTCGTCCAGAAGGCGAAGGTGTCCGGGACGTTGGCCGGGAAGTCGACGAAGTAGGCGTTGTGCGCGACGTGGTCGCCGGTGATCCCCCGGACGGTGGCCAGGGTGCGCCTCGCGGTGTCCACGACCGTGCCCTCGTCGAGTTCCGCGAGCTGCTCCAGCAGGCCGGCCGAGAGCTTGAAGCCGACGGACATCAGCGCGGCGTCGAACTGCCGTGCCGCGGTGGCCCCCTGACCGGCCGGCAGGGCGGCGCCGGCGTGGACGGCCCGCGCGGCGGGGGCGGGGAGGCGGCGGGTGTGCCGGACGACCATGGCTTCGAGACGCTGGAGCATCCGGCGATGATCCCAGACCCCGCCGGGCCGGCGCACACGGGTTTCGCAGCCCGGCCGGCACCGGGCCGGGCCGGGCTCCGCGGCCCGCGAGGGCGGTGTCGTGCTACTCGGGGCCGGTCGCGTCCGCCGCCGTGACTTCGGCGGCCGCGGTCGGTGTGCGGAGTGTGCGGCGGACGGCGGCGCGGAGCCAGCGGTGGGCTCCGTCGGCCGTGTTCCGGGGGTGCCAGGCCATCCCGATGGTCAGCGGCGGCAGGTCCAGCGGGATGTCGAGGAGCCGCAGTCCGAGGGCGGCGGCGTCCTGGGTGAGGGGCGAGGGGGCGGCGCCGGGGAGTGCGGCGGGCACCAGGCAGACGACGTCGGTGCGGGCGGCGAGGGCCATCGCGGCCAGGTGGCCGGGGAGGACGACGCCGACCCGCCGGTGCAGGCCCTGCGCGGCGAGGGCGGTGTCCAGGGGGCCGGTGAAGCGGCCGCGCCGGCTGACCGTGACGTGCCGGGCGGCGGCCAGCCGGGCCGGGGTCAACTCCCCTTCGGTGAGCGGGTGGCCGGGCCGGACGGCCGCCATCATGCGCAGGTCGGCCAGCTCCTCGACCCGGGTCTCGGGGTCCACGTGGTCGATGGACCCGATCTCCAGGTCGATCCGGCCGTCGCGCAGGGCGGGGCCGGCCTCCAGCTCCTCGGCCCGGATCCGGAACGAGACGCCCGGCGCCTCCCGCTGGGCCAGTCGGAGCAGCCCCGGGGCCAGTGCCGCACCCACCAGGTCGGCGGCCTGGAGGGTGAAGGTGCTGCTGAGTCCGGCGGGGTCGACGCTCGCGCCGGGGCTGAGCAGCGCCCCGAGGCTGCGCACCACCGCGGCGGCCTCCTCGCGCAGCGCCTGGGCGCGTGGGGTGGGGACCATGGTCTGTCCGGCCCGGACCAGCAGCGGGTCCTGGAGGATCCGGCGCAGACGGGCCAGGGTGCGGCTCATCGCGGCCGGCGAGGTGTGCAGGCGCGCGGCGGCGCGGGTCACGCTGTGCTCGGCCAGCAGGGCGTCCAGCGCGAGGGCGAGGTTGGCGTCGATGACCGGATCCGTGCTGCTCACCAGCATTATTCCATTTCAGTCAATAATTCCGTGCCGAAGTTCCCATTGTGGCATCACGGATGCCCTCAGCAGGATGAGGGACGTACCGAACCGGCACGACCCAAGAGGTTTTCATGATCGTCATTACTGCTCCCACCGGGAACATCGGCCGCCACCTGCTCTCCCTGCTGCTGGGGTCCGCCCCCGCCGCGGGCGAGGAACTGCGGGTGATCGTGCGCGATCCGGCCCGGCTGCCGGACACGGCGCGCGGCCGCGTCGAGGTGGTCACCGGCTCGCACGGCGACCCCGCGGTGCTCGACCGGGCCTTCGCGGGCGCGGACGCCGTCTTCTGGCTCGTCCCCCCGGACGCCTCCCTGGCTCCGCGGGACGCCTGGACCGGGTTCACCCGCCCCGCCGTCCGGGCGCTCGCCACCCATGGCGTCGGCCATGTCGTCGGCGTCTCCGCGCTCGGCCGCGGCACCCCGCTCGCCGGCCGGGCCGGCCTCGTCACCGCCTCCCTCGCCATGGACGACCTCATCGCCGGCGCGGGCGTGGCCTACCGGGCCCTGGCCAACCCGTCCTTCTTCGAGAACCTGCTGGAGGAGGCCGGCCCGATCCGCGAGCAGGGCGTCTTCACCGACGTCGTCGAGCCCGACCGCCGGGCCCCCTTGGTCGCCGTCGCCGACGTCGCGGCCGCCGCCGCCCGCCTGCTGCTCGACCGCTCCTGGACCGGCACCGCCGACATCCCGGTCCTCGGGCCGCAGGACCTCTCCCCCAACGACCTGGCCCGCATCATGACCGAACAGCTCGGCCGCCCCGTCCGCTACGAACGCCGGCCGCTCGACGAGATGTACAGCACCCTCGTCGGACACGGCCTCAACGCGGAATTCGTCCAGGGCATCGTCGACATGAAGCGGGCCAAGGACGAGGGCCTCGACGCCGGCGTCACCCGCACCCCGGACACCGGCTCCCCGACCAGCTTCGAGCAGTGGTGCGCCCGGACCCTCAAGCCCGCCGTCCTCTCCTGAGGCCACGCACCCGGCTCCGGCGCCCGCCGGGAGCCCGGCGCCCCAGGACCCACCACCCCGCTTTGGAGTCACCCCGATGCCGACCGACCCGACCGCGCCGCCGGTCACGGCCTTCATGCTGGTCAAGACCACGCCCGAATGGCTCGCCCTGACCGTCCGGCAACGCGTGGACGCCTTCACCACCGAGGTGCTGCCGGCCATCGAGGCCAGGACCACCGGCGTCCGGTCACGCTTCTTCGACACGGAGTTCTACTCCGCGCGCGTCACGGACGTCTGGATGTGGGAGGCCGAGGACCACCAGGCCTACCAGCTCCTCATCGACGCCCTGCGCGAAACCCCCTTCTGGGACCGCTACTTCGAGGTCGTCGACCTCCTCGTCGGCACCGAGAACGGCTACGCCCGGACGTACGGGCTCGAACCCGTCGCCACCATCACCACCTGACGCACCGCCCGGCCGCGCGGGCGCGCGGACCGGGCCGATGCCGTCGCCGCCCTCCGTCCGGTCACGGCCGGAGGGCGGCGGCACGGGCGCTACCCGCGCCCGCCGGCCTCCTTGGCCGCCTGCTCCAGCCGGTCCCGGTAGTTCTCCCACCAGGCCCGGTCCCCGGACGCCAGGCCGATGTTGTTCTCGCTCATCCCGGCGGAGCCGTCGATGAGTTCGCGCACGATGTCGGCATGGCCGGCGTGCCGGTGGGTGTCGCCGATCACCCGGACCAGGGCGTGGAACAGGGTGACGTCGTCCTGCCCGGCCGGCCACCAGGGGACCGTGCCGACCGCGTCCAGCTCCAGCGCGTCGAAGGTCGCGTCCGCGTGTTCCCACGCCCGCCGGTACCCCTCGACGATCTGCGCACGCGACTCCTCGGCGGTGGCCCACATGTCCGCGTTGGGCTCGGCGTCCGCCGCGGCCGAGAGCTGCGGCCCGGCGGCGGGGCGTCCGAAGGTGGCGCCGAAGTAGCCGAGTTCCGCCCCGGTGGCGTGCTTGACCAGGCCGAGGAGGTTGGTGCCGGTCGGCGTCAGCGGGCGGCGGATGTCGTACTCCGAGAGCCCTTCGAGCTTCCAGAGCAGGGCGTCGCGGGCGAACTGCAGGTAGAGGCGGAGGACAACCTTGGGATCGGACTCAGTCATGGCGTCATTCTGCCGCTCGCCGCCGGGCCGATCACCGGCTTTTCCGCCGGGCGGGCGGCGGCCGCGACCGGCGGCGCCTGCCCGGCGGAGGGCGATGCCGGGGTCGCCGAGCCCGCCGCCGTGGCGGACACGCGGGCCCCGTGCCGGCAGGGCCCGTCCGGGTGCCCGAGCGGCCCACCGCCCCCGATGTGATCAAACTCCCTTTCGCGCGCAGGAGTTCCTCGGCCGAACCCGAGCCCGGACGCGGCGGGTCTGCGATGATCGGGACGACGATGCGTCAGGCATCCTTGGACGGGAATTGGGGAGTTGGCATGACGTGGACGTCTCGGCGGCGCGCCGGCACAGCCGTGACCGGAGCGGGGGCGCTGCTGCTGGCACTCGCCGGCTGCTCCGGCGACTCGGGGCACGGGTCCGCGGAGGCGGCGCCCGGCCCGGCGGTGACCACGGCCGCGACCCCGACATCCGTCCCCACGCCCACACCCACACCCACGCCGGTCGCCGCCTGCACCGACACCTCGGCGTACACCCAGAAGCAGCTGCGCGACTACCTCAAGACCCTCCCGAACAGCAACGGGGCGAGCCGCACCGGCCTGTACACCGACTACGACGGCGTCTACTACGAGCCCGCCTTCGAGCACCGCCCCTGCCAGGTCCCGCAGGTCAGCGTCACGCAGTTCTGGGTGACACTGGACGGGAGCAGCGCCGGGCGGCCCACCCCGGGCGGTTCGTGGACGCCCACCTGGCGGCCCGCACCAACCATTCCCACCTTCCCCGGCCAGGGCGACCCCGGCGCGACGCCGGACGACTCGACCTCGCTGTTCACCTACTCGCTGATCGGCACCACTCCCCTGGCGCTCACACCGGGCCCCGGATCCGTCGCGAACAGCGCACCGCCCTTCCCGGAGTACTGCAAGGGCACCCTCACCGTCCTCCACCTCGGCGAGGCCGTGAAGGACGCGGAACTCCCGGACTCCCTCAGCTTCAAGTCCCGGCTCGGGGTGGACCGCGACCACGGAGCCTCCAAGGTCACCGTGAACGCGGACCGGGTGATCGACGCCACCCTCGTCGCACCCAAGAGCTCGACCGGCTGCTGAGCGGCCGCCGACGGCCCGGGCCGGGCAGCGGAGTCGGCGCGCCGGCCCCGCTCCGGCGCCTGCGCGCGGGGTGTCCTGCCGTTGCCCGGGCTCGCGGTAGCCTGCGACCCGGCGTTCTCGGGTCGTCACGAGAGGGAAGGAACAAGGATGCTGTCGGGATCGGATGTGACCACGCTCGCGGTGGCGTTGGTCGGGGTCGGTGGCACCATCGGCGCGACGGCGCTCGCCCAACGGGCCCGCCGGGCAGAGGTCGCGGAGCAGAACCGCCGTGCGGCACGCGAGCGGGAGCAGGACCGGGAGGACCGGGCCGTCCAGACCAAGCGCGAACTCTACGCCGCTCTGAACGCGACCGGTCGCGCCTACCGCAGCGCGGGCAGGGACACGGTGCTCGCCCTCAGGCGCGGGGAGGCGGTGACCGCCGACGCCCTGGATGCCGCGCGCCAGGCGTACTACGACCAGTACGCGCAGGCCCAGATGATCCTGGGCAGCACTGCCCTCGCCGTGGCCGGCGAGGTCAACCAGTGCCTGGGCGCGGGGTACCACCTCATCCGGAACCTGCCGCCGGACGCCTCCGGGGCCGGGCCCCACCTGCCCGGGGACGCGGAACTCGTCCGGGCGAAGCGGTGGTTCGCGGGGCCCCTCTCCGATGCGGTGCACCTGCTCCGGGAGGCGCTGCGGGCCGAACTGGGTGTGAGCGGCGCGCCGTCCGTCGAGCAGCTCACGGCGGGAGTGGTGGCGCTGTCCCGGGCCCGCGAGGCACTGCGGCAGGACCTCCGGCCGCTCCCGGCGCACCAGCAGGAATGAGCACTCCACCTCCTCGGCGAACCCCGGTGGGGGTGGGGCGAAGGCCGGGCACCGACCCCGCCCGGGCCGGGGAGCCGGGGAGGCTCCGACAGCCCGGGCGGAACGCCTCGCCCGGCCGCTTGGTCCGGGGTCAGCTGCCGGTGGCCTGCTTCCAGGCGCCCACGTAGGACTTCAGGTTGGCGTCGATGTCGTTCCAGTCCGGCGTGAACAGCTCCACCCCGTCCAGCAGCCGGCTCAGCCCGGCGGCGTTCTCCCCGCCGGGGGTGACGTCGGTACGGGCGGGGAAGCCGCCGGCGAGGGTGGTGGCCTGCTGCTGGACCTCCTGGGTGAGCAGATGGTCCAGCAGCTTCTTGGCGTTCTCCTGGTGCGGCCCGTTCTTCACCAGGCCCGCGGCGTAGGGCAGGGAGAAGGTACTGGGCCGGCCGTCCTTCGCCGCCGGGAACCAGATGGCCTGGTGGGGCATGGCCGGGCGGTTGGCGAAGTTCATCTGCACATCGCCGTTGGCGACCAGCAGTTCACCCTTCTCGACCTTGGGGGCGAGCTGGCCGGTGGAGGAGGACGGCCCGACGTTGTTCTTCTGCAGCCGCCCCAGGAAGTCGGTGGCGCCCTGGATGCCGCCGAAGTCGTGCATGGCCTTGATCAGCACGGCGGTGCCGTCGCCGGCCACCCCAGGGGTGGAGTACTGCAGCTTGTTCCGGTACCTGCCGTCCAGCAGGTCGTCCCAGGTCTTCGGCGGCGTGTCGAGCTCCTTGCTGTTGTAGATGAAGCACAGGTAGTTCTTCACCACGGACGTCCATGCCCCGGCCGGGTCCTTGTCGCCGTCGGCGACCTTGTCCGAGCCGGCCGGGCGGTAGTTCTCCAACAGGCCCTGGCTCGCCGCGGACTGGATGAACGGCGGCAGCGTCACGACCAGGTCGGCCTTGGTGTTGGACTTCTCGCGGAGCAGGCGCTGGACCATCTCGCCCGAGCCGCCCTCCACGTAGTTCACCTTGATGCCGGTGGCGGCGGTGAAGTCCTGGAAGGCCTGGTCGTAGAAGCCCTTGCCGTCCTCGGCCTTGAGGCCGTCGGCGCTGTAGACGGTGATCTCCTTGGCGTCGCCGCCGGACTGCGCGGAGGACCCGGAGCAGGCGGCGAGCGACCCGCCGAGGGCGAGGACGGTGAGCGCGGCGGTGAGCGGTCTGGGACGTGCGTTCATGGCGGGGTGTCATTTCTGGAGGCGTCCGGCGACCGGGCACCGGACGGGAACGGGGAGATCGGTGGCGGGGCCGCGGCTCAGCGGTACGAGGCCCGGGTGCGCAGCCGCGCGGTGGCGGCCAGGACCACCAGGGTGCTGGCGATCAGGGCCACGGCCAGCGCCGCGCCGGTGAACAGGGCCCCGCGGTCGGTGGCGGCGAAGATGCGCACCGGCAGCGGCAGCCAGTCCGGCGGGTAGAGCATCATGGTGGCGCTCAACTCGCCCATGGACAGGGCGAAGCAGAGGCCGAAGGCGGCGGTCAGCGAGGGCAGCAGCAGCGGCAGGGTGACGCGCCGGAGCACCTGCGCGGGCGGGGCCCCGAGGCCGGCCGCGCTCTGTTCCAGCGCCGGGTCGAGACGGCCGATCGCTGCCCGCACCGACTGGTAGGCGAAGGAGGTGACCAGCACGGTGTGCGCCAGGAGGACGATGGTGGTGGTGCCGTTGAGCAGCAGCGGCGGCTTGGAGAACGCGACCAGCAGGGCCAGGCCCACGACCACCGAGGGCACCGCCAGCGGCAGCATGAACAGCCCGTCCAGCAGGTGCCGCAGCCGGCGGCCGCTGCCTCGGGCGGCGAGGGCGGCCCAGCCGCCGACGGTCAGTGCGGCGAGGCCGGCGACCAGGGCGGTGCTGAGGCTGGTGACCAGGGCGTCCAGCGACTGGCCGCGGCCGAGGTCGGCGTAGTGGGCGGCGGTGAAGGCGGACGGCAGGGCGCCGTCCCACCGGTCGGCGAAGGAGGCACCGACCACCATCAGCAGGGGCAGCGCGAAGACCGGCACCACCAGCAGCAGGAACAGCGTCCAGTGGGCGAGGCGGGCGGCCCGGCTATGCACCAGCACGGTTGCCTCCTTCCTTGCCGGCCCGGGGCAGGCAGAGCCGGTAGAGCGAGTGGAGCGCGACCGAGAGGACGACGTTGACGACCGCGATCACGCAGGCGGCGGGGTAGTCGGACTCCAGCACCGCCCGGCTGTAGACCAGCAGGGTGAGGGTGGTGACGTCCTTGGCGCCGGTGAAGAGCACGATGCCGAACTGGTTGAGGGACATCACCAGCACCAGGCTTCCGCCGGCCGCCAGGGCGGGCAGCACCTCGGGCAGGATCACCTGACGGACGATCCGCCCGGGCCGGGCGCCCAGGGAGGCGGCCGTCTCGATCTGCGCGGTGTCGACCTGGGAGAAGGCGGCGAGCAGCGGCCGCATCACGAAGGGGGTGAAGTAGGTGATCTCGGCCAGCAGGACGCCCCAGGGCGTGGTGAGGAAGGCGAAGAGGGTGTGGTGACTGCCGGTGAGCCCGGTCCAGGCGCCGTTGGCGATGCCCGCGCTGCCGTAGATGAAGGCGAGCGACAGGGTGATCAGGAACGACGGCAGGGCGACGAAGAGGTCGATGAACCGCCCGGCCAGCCGGGCGCCGGGGAAGGGCACGAAGGCGATCACCCAGGCCAGGTAGAAGCCCAGCAGCAGGCAGCCGACGGTGGAGCCGGCCGCGACCCACACGGTGGTCCGCAGCGCCCGGTGGAACGCGGTCGAGCCGAGCACGTCCGACCAGGCCGCCAGCGAGTGCCCGCCGGTGTCGGGCGAGACGGACTGCCAGCCGACCAGCACCAGGGGGTAGAGGAAGACCAGGCCGAGTCCGGCCAGCGGCGGCAGGGCCCACACCCAGCCGGGGACGGACCGCGGGCGCCGGCCCGGCCGGACGACGGCCGGCGCGGGTGCCCGGACGGGTGCCTCGGACAGGACGCTAGCCATCCGCGCCGTCCTCTCCGGCGGCGGGGAGCACCACGGCGTCCTCGGGGTCGAAGCAGAGGGTCACCCGCTCGCCGGGTAGGGGCGGGACGCGCAGCTCGCCGAGGTCGGCGGTGAGGCGGGGGCCGGTGTCCAGGTCGACCAGCAGCCGGTGGCCGGCGCCGCGCCACTGGATGTCGGCGACGGTGCCGGCCAGCGCGTTCCGGCCCCCCACGGCGCCGAGCCGCACCAGGTGCGGGCGGATGCAGAGCACGGCTTCGTCGCCCGGGGCCAGGCCGGCGGCCGGGGCTCCGCGCAGCGCGGCGCCGGCCAGCGAGACGCTGCCGTCGTGCCACTCGACGGCCACCGGCAGCAGGTTGGCCTGGCCGACGAAGGCGGCGGTGAAGGTGTCGCCGGGCCGCCGGTAGAGGCGGCGCGGGGTGTCGCAGTCCACCAGCCGGGCGTCCTTCATCACCGCGATCCGGTCCGCCAGGGTGAGCGCCTCCAGCTGGTCGTGGGTCACGTAGAGGATGGAGACGTGCGGCAGTTCGCGGTGCAGCCGGGCCAGTTCGGCGAGCATCCCGGAGCGCAGTTGCGCGTCGAGCGCGGAGAGCGGTTCGTCGAGCAGCAGGACGTCCGGCCGGATGGCCAGTGCCCGGGCGATGGCGACCCGCTGCTGCTGGCCGCCGGAGAGCTCGCGCGGGTACCGGCGGGCGTAGCCGCCCATCCCGGTCATCTCCAGGGCACGGGCCACCCGGCCGGGGATCTCCGCCCGGGGCGTCCGGTGCGCCTTCAGACCGAAGGCCACGTTCTGCTCGACCCGCAGATGGGGGAAGAGGGCGTACTGCTGCACCACCATGCCGATGCCGCGCCGGTACGGTGGCAGGTCGGTGACGTCGCGGCCGCCGATGTGCACCCGGCCGCGCAGCGGCGTGGTGAAGCCGGCGGCGGTGCGCAGGGCGGTGGTCTTGCCGGATCCGCTGGGGCCGAGCAGCGCCACCACCTCGCCCGGGGCCACCTCCAGGGTGAAGCCGTCGAGCACGGTGGTGCCGTGGTAGGCGACCGTGACGTCCTGGAACCGCAGGCCGGAGCGGGTGGCCGCGCCGGCGTCCGGGGCGGGGGCGGCCGGGGGCGCCGGGGTGAGGGCGGGGCTCGCGCCGACGGCGGTCATCGCTCCCCCCGGGCGAGCAGGAGGGCGGGCAGCCCGGCGATCGAGGGCAGCAGGTGGGTGGCGCCGCCGGCGAGCAGCCGGTCCTCGCGGTGGGCGCCGGTGAGGACGCCCGCGACGACGCCGGCCCCGGCGTGGCGGCCGGTGAGCATGTCGTACCCGGTGTCGCCGACGACCGCGACCTGCTGGACGGCGTCCGTCCCGGTGCGCAGCAGGGCGGTGAGCACCATGTCGGGGTGGGGGCGGCCGCGCCCGGCGTCGGCGGGGCAGAGGGTGAGGTCCGCGAGGTCCTGCCAGCCGAGGGCGGCGAGGATGCGGTCCTGGGTGACCCGGGAGAAGCCGGTGGTCAGGGCGACCTTGATGCCGGCTCCGCGCAGCTCGGCCACGGTTTCGGCGGCGCCGGGCAGCGCCCGGCAGCGGCCGTCGTCGACCAGGTCGTGGTAGGCGGTCTCGAAGGCCCGGTTGGCGGCCTGGGCACGGTCTTCGTCGCCGAAGAGGTGGCGGAACACGGTGATCTTGCTTTCGCCCATGGTGGCCCGGACGTGGGCGAGCATGCGCTCGTGCTCGGCGCCGCCCGCCGCCACGCCCTGGCCGGCGGCGGCCTGTTCGAAGGCCTGCTCCACCAGGCCGTCGTCGGCGACGGTGGTGCCGGCCATGTCGAGGACCGCGAGTCGTATGTCGTGCATGGTTGAGCTCCTGTGCTGTTTCAGAGGCCGAGGATGTCGGCGGTGGTCTCGGCGATGGCCGGGGAGCAGGTCATGCCGCGTCCGCCGGGGCCGGTGACCAGCCAGACGCCGTCACCGACCGGCCTGCGGTGGACGACCCGGGTGGTGTCGGTGCACTGGGCGTAGACGCCCGCCCAGCGGTGGCGGATCCGGGGCAGCGGGCGGCCGAGCAGGTCCTCGGCGACGGTGGCGAGGTGCTCGTAGGGCTCCTCCACCACGTCGAAGCCGAAGGGCTGCTCGTACTCGTGGGTGTCGCCGATGGTCAGTCCCCCGTCGGCGCGCTGCACCATCAGCAGCTGCATCTTGTGCTCGGCGGCGGCGGGCGCCTGCGGCTGGACGGCGGCGAGGGTGTCCAGGGCGCCGCCGGCGTAGGCGGGGTAGTAGCGGAAGCTGTCGCCGTCGGCGACGGAGGTGGTCAGCCGCTCGCCGAGCGGGTCGGTCTGCATCATCTGCAGGCGCACCCGGCGGACCGGCAGGTCGGGGGCCAGCTCGCGGACCAGTCCGCCGAGCCAGGCGCCGGTGCAGAGGATCACCAGGTCGCCGGTGTGCAGGTCGCCGTGGTCGTCGCGGACGCCGCTGCCCGCGGTGACTTCGCGCACCTCCCGCCCGGGCAGGAAGGTGTAGCGGCCGGAGCGCTCCAGCTCGGCCCGGAGGGCGGGCTGGGCGACCCTGGGTTCGACCGCGCCGTCGCGGCCGCACCACAGGGCGCCGAGCAGCCGGCCGCGCAGGGCGGGGTTGGCGGCCCGGGTCTCCTCGGCGTCCAGCAGCCGCAGCCCGCGGGCCTCGGCGTCGGGGAGCTTCAGGGCCTGTTCGGCGACGGCGAGTTCGGCCTCGGTGCGGACGACGGTCAGCGACCCGTTGCCGCGGAAGCCCAGCGCGGGGACGCGGGCGCCGATCTCCTCCCACAGCTCGCGGGCCCGCAGCGCGGTCGCCAGCTCCTCCCCGCCCGCCCGGCCGCCGACCCAGACCAGGCCGAAGTTGCGTACCGAGGCGCCTCGGGCCTCGGGTTCGCGTTCGATGTGGACGACCTCGTGGCCGCGTCCGACCGCGTGCCAGGCATGCATGCTGCCCAGGACGCCTGCTCCAACAATGATGATTCTCACGGGGAACAGAGTTGGTCCGGAAGATGTATGGCAGGCAAGCAGATGGTGACGGGGCTGTTAACTTTGGATCAGACCGGTTATCGTTCCGTGACCTTGTCCGGCCCGTCGGATGCACCCCGGGGAGGCCGGGCCGATGCACCTCGCCAATCCCTTCGGACGGCCAGCACGCCTTTGGGCATGCATGTATGACGGAGCATCAGCTGATGCTCCGTCATACATGCGGCCGCGTGGCGGGCCGGGCGGGCGCACCCGCGCCCGCCCGGGGCAGGACGGCGGGCGCCCGCCCGGCCGGCGAGGTGGCCCTGCCCCGTGGGGGCGGCCCCGGCCGGGCCGGCACCGGCATGGACGGCACCGGCATGGACGGCACCGGCCGGGCGCAGGTCACCTCAGGTGATCGTCCAGTGCTGCAGGGCCGAGTTGGTGTCGGCCTGCTGGGTCACCAGGGCGCCGTTGGCGGTCGAGGCGGTGGTCAGCAGCAGCCCGCTCTTGGCCGAGGCCAGGGTGTAGCCGCCGCCGGCCAGTGCCACGGCCTGCCAGCGCTGGTTGAGGCCGCCGCCGCAGGTGTACTGGATCACGGCCGCCCCGGCGGACATCGAGCCGCCGTTCACGTCGAGGCAGAGCCCGGACGCGCCGTTGACCAGCGTGTAGGACCCGTCCGCCTGCTGGGTGAAGGTCCACTTCTGGTTGCTGCCGCCGTGCAGCGCCCAGGTGTCCAGCTGGAGGCCGTTGCTGCTGGAGCTGCCCGGGTCGTCCAGGGCCTGGCCACCGGTGGTGACGGTGTGCACGCCGTTCAGGCCGCCGGAACCACCGGTCGGCCAGGGGACGCCCGGGGCGGCGTAGTAGTTGACGCCCGCCGCCGTCCAGCGCGGGCCCTGCGCGGCGAGGCGCTGGCTGAAGGCCGTCCAGTCATGGGTGGACTGCGGCGACCAGCCGATCTCGGCGATGGCCGGCAGCCGGGGGAAGCTCATCTGGTCCGTGTAGACGGACGGTTCGGGGAACTGGCTGGTCGAGGTCGGCAGGCTGGTGCTGCCCGCGTAGGCGCGGTCCGCCCACAACGCGGCCTCCACACCGGCGATCTGGCCGGCCGGGACCACCGGCGAATTGCCGTTGGTCTTGGCCGTGACCGTGGTCGGGTCCCAGTCGTAGGCCTTCTGGACCGTGACGTAGCCCTCCCAGGACAGGCCGTAGGGAGTGCTGGAGTCGTACTTCATGTCCAGGTAGGCGTGGTCCGAGGGGGACATGATGAAGCCGGCGCCCTGCGCCACGCCCGCACGGACCTGCTGGATGCTCGCGGACTCCTGCGAACTGCCCACGGTGGCACGGTCGTCGGCGTCGCCCCAGAACTGGAGCAGGCTGTTCGCCGGGAGGGTGCCCTGGCCGAGCTGGTGCCAGCCGATGACCTTCTTGCCCTGCGCCGTGGTCGCCGAGGCGGCCGCGGACACGTAGGAGGCGTACTGCGCGGCCGTGGCCTGCGGGGTCTCGTCACCGCCGACGTGGATGTACGGGCCGGGGGTGAGCGCCGCCACCGTGCTGATCACGGTACTGAGGAAGGTGCCCACGTTGGTGACGTGCTGCGCGTCGCTCAGGCAGTACAGGCTGATGCCCACCGCGAAGCCCGAGTAGGGCGCGCCGGCCTGGTTGTTGCAGTTCAGGTTGGCGACGGAGGCCAGCGCCGCACTGGTGTGGCCCGGACCGTCGATCTCCGGGACGACCGTCATGAACCGCGACTTGGCGTACGCCACCAGGTCCTGGTACTCGGCCGCCGTGTAGTACCAGGAGGTGCCGCCGGTGAAGCCGCTCTGGGTGCTCGCGCCCACCGTGGTCAGGTTCGGCAGCGCGCCGATCGCGATCCGCCAGCCCTGGTCGTCGGTGAGGTGCAGGTGGAGCGTGTTGATCTTGTACGCGGCGGCCTGGTCGACGAAGCGCTTCACCTGCGCCACGGGGTAGAAGCGGCGCGCGACGTCGAGCATCGCGCCGCGGTAGGAGTACCGGGGCGAGTCGGAGATCTGCACGGGCGAGACCGTCCACGGCCCCGGCTTCACCGCGGGCGACTCGACGGCGGCCGGCAGCAGTTGGCGCAGGGTCTGGACCCCCCGGAAAAGGCCCTCGGCGCCGTGCGCCGTCACGGTGACGCCCCCGCTGTTGGAGGTGAGGGTGTAGCCCTCCGCCCCGAGCGTGGACGGGCCGTTCGGGTCCAGCACGACCGCGTTGCCCGCCGGCTGGGTGGAGCTGACCACCGGGAGGGTGAACCCGGTCGCGGGCGCCAGGATCCCGGCCAGGTAGGTGCCGACGCCGACCGCGGCCGGGTCGGTGGAGAGCACGTCGACCTGCGTCCCGGCGGCCAGGGTGAACCCACTGCCGGTGACGGCCGATTCGGAGACCGGCTGGGGCACGATCGCCGGCAGGGCCGGCACCGCACGAGCGGCCGTCACCGCCGTCGTGCCCGACAACAGCGACGTCGCCAGGGCGACGGCGCCCAGAACGGCGAGGTCACGGCCTCGCCGGCGAAACAACCGCATCGATGACTCCTTCTTGTCGACGGAGCCGCATGTGTCGTGGGGCAGGGAGCGGCACCGCGCTGGTCCTCAGGGAGGTGGAAAGGGATGTGCGGGAAGGCGACGCGGACCGGGGAACGGGCCCGCGCCGGCAGAACAGCTGATTCCGGGAGTGGACGCATTTCATGACGCGGCAGGAAAAGCCCCCGCCCCCGGCGGAGCGCGCTCGATCGTGCAGCGCACGTGTACGGCGAGGGGAATTCCCGATCGCTGTCGGACGGGATCGGAAGCCGGTGGAGAACGAACGGGCGTGGGACGACGCTCCGCGATGTCTCGGCTTCCCCCGCATCGTACGGCCACCCGGCGGGGAGTCCCCACGGGCACCTCGGGCACGGCGGGCCGAGTGCCCTCCAGACGGGCCGACTCTGCTTGATTGTGCATGCTAGTGGGCAGATTAGAGCATGTGCAAGCAGAGAGCGGGGTCGACCGCTCGACCGGGACGGAGTCGAGGACGGGACCAACCCCGCCGACATCCCGGGGAGTTCGGCACCCCGCCCCGACTCCGGCGAAGGCGCCCACCCCGGGGCATCCGCCCGCCGCCCAGCCGGCGGCGAGTCCGGCACAGCACCGGCGGGGAGGAGGCCGGCGGCGGCCCCACCGGGCCACTCGGCCGCAGCACCCCGGGGCCGCCGCGCAGTGATCGCCACACACGTTCACGCTCATTTCACCCGCGCGAATTCGCCCCGGGGCCACCGGTTCGCAGAATTTCACCCACCGGACCTCGACGCGCCGTCCGAAGCCGGGTATTCGCGCGACGCCGACAGAGCCCGTTCCCGCCCGCACGGCCACCCTCGCCACCACCGACGAACGGACCCGTGACCCACGAAGGGCGCGCAGCGGCCGGCCGCTCCCGGCCCCGAATCCACCCCGCCGGAGACGGCCGCCCACGGTCCCCCCGCGATGCGCGATTCTGTGCCATCGCGTTGAACTGTGGTTGTTTCACCACTCCATATGCCGAGGAATGTCCGCATATACCGCTTTTCCAAAGGTAACGATTCGACAACTGGTCTGGAACTTGACGCCGCGGGCGGTGAAGACTTGCGCCCGCCGGAGGACGGCTGCCGTCGGCCCGCCCCCGGAGACCCCCTGCCCGACTCCACCGACGCCGGACGTCCCCACGCCGCCGGCGCGGACATCCTCACGGCACCGCACCCGGCTACCCACCGGCGGCTCCACCGGTCATCCGGTCCGGCCAAGGCCGCCGCGGCGCCGGGCTGCAAAACTCCCTGACAGCCAGTCATCTCCCTTGCGCAGAAGAGGGAGTGGCCCGGCAACCCGCGGCGGGACCGCAGGCCGCCGCCCTCCGGCGGCCGAGGCGGCCGGCTCCTCACCGGCGCCGGCCGGCCGTACCGGACGTACCCCCGATCCCTCCCCCATCGCCTCCTCAGGAGACCCCTGTGCAGATGTCCCGGTCCGTTCGCACGCTCCTCGCGGTACTCACCGCCACCGCCGCGACCGTCCCGCTGGCCCTGGCCGCCGGCCCGGCCCAGGCCGCGCCCAAGCCCGGCACCTACAAGAACCTCCCGAACGGCACCAAGACCGCGAAGACCCTGGTGATCGGCATCGACGGCACCAGGTACGACAAGCTGCTGCTCGCGGACGCGCCCCGGATCAAGGCACTGATGGCGGCCGGCCTCACCGCCCCGAGCAGCCTCTACGCCGACCCGCTCTCCCCCACCGTGTCCGGACCGGGCTGGTCGACCATCGCCACCGGCGTGTGGCCGGACAAGCACGGCGTGAAGGAGAACACCTTCGCCGGCTCGCGCTTCAACACCTACCCCAGCCTGGGCAAGCGGCTGGAGACCGCCTCCTCGGCGACCTCCACCCTGGTCGTCGCCTCCTGGAACCCGGTCGCCGACACCATCTTCAACGGCGGGGCCGACCTGCGGATCGCCGAGAGCGAGAACGACAACAGGACGGCCGCCGACGCGGCCGACTACCTCGCCCACGGCAACCCCGACGCCACCTTCCTGCACTTCGACCAGGTCGACGAGGCCGGGCACGGCTACGGCGGGGCCAGTTCGCAGTACCTGGCCGCCATCCACAGCGTGGACACCCTGGTCGGGCAGGTGGTGGACGCCGTCAAGTCCCGTCCGGCGTACGCCTCGGAGGACTGGCTGATCCTGGTCACGACCGACCACGGCCACACCGACGCGGGCGGCCACGGCGGCAACTCCGCGTCCGAACGGCAGACCTTCGTGGTGGCCGACGGCGCCGGGTACGCCCCCGGCTCGATCCGGCGGGACGTGAAGGTGGTGGACATCGCCCCGACCGTGCTCCAGCACGAGGGCGTCGCGGTCAACCCGGCCTGGAACCTGGACGGCACCCCGATCACCGGCCTGGCCCCCGACGCCTTCGACCCGCTGCGCGGCTCGCTGCAGACCCGGGTCGACGAGACCGGCATCGACGCCGGCCTCACCGGCTTCACCCACACCCCGCCCGCGGGCTGGAGCATCGACAACTCGGCGATGCCCACCGGCGGCGTCACCGAGTGGCGCGGCTGGTCGTTCGCCACCGACGAGTTCTGGACGGCCGCCGAACGCGGCCAGGGCCGGGAGACCAACGTCCGGTCCCGCGACGTCTTCGCGGTGGCCGACTCCGACGAGTGGGACGACGCCGCGCACGGCGCCGGCCCGTTCGACTCCACCCTGGTCAGCCCGGTCTACCAGGTGGGCGGTGCCGCCACCGCGGTCGTCGGCTACGCCACCGACTACCGGGTGGACGGCCCGCAGACCGGTGACGTCCACATCTCCTTCGACGGCGGCGCCCCGCAGTTGGTGAAGTCCTACCGGGCGGACACCAACACCTTCGAGTCCGTCACCGTCAACGTCCCGGCGGGCGCCACCACGGCCCGGCTGACGTTCCGTTACACCGGTACCAACAGCGCCTTCTGGACCGTCGACCAGGTCACCCTCACCCCGCGGGGCTGACCCCTCCCCCGGGCGCCGCGGCCACCCGCGCGGTGCCCGGGCCCCGGCGTCCGCGGCGCCGGATCACGCCGGGGGCCGGACCGGTCGGCCCGGCGGGCCGGGCGGTGTGCCGGGCGGTGCGCCGGACGGATGGGGCAGCACCCGGGCGACCAGCAGGGCGACGTCGTCGTGGTCGTCCGGCCGGCGCAGGGCGCCGAGGAGGCGGCCGCAGGTGTCGTCCAGGGAGCGCAGCGGGTCGTCGAGCAGCTGAAGGAGCAGGTCGAGGCGGGCGTCGATGGGCTGGTCCCGGGTCTCGACGAGGCCGTCCGTGTACAGCACCAGCAGGTCTCCGGTGGTCAGGCCGAGGTCCCTGGCCTCGAACGGGACCCCGCCGACGCCGAGCGGCGCCCCGGTGGGCAGGTCGATCAGGCGCGGGCTGCCGTGCCGTGGCACCAGGACGGGCGGCAGGTGGCCGGCGTTGCAGAGGCGGCACCGGGCGCGGCGCGGGTCGTGCACCGCGTAGAGGCAGGTGGCCATGGATTCGCCCAGCCCCTCGGTGATGCGGTCCAGGTGCCGCATCACCTGGCTGGGGTCGAGGGCGAGGTCGGCGAGGGTGCGGGCGGCCGTGCGCAGCTGTCCCATCGCGGCCGCCGCCTTGATGCCGCTGCCCATGACGTCCCCGATCACCAGGACGGAGGTGTCCGCCTCGCCGGGGATGGCGTCGAACCAGTCGCCGCCGACCTCCTGGGTCGCCTGGGCCGGCTGGTAGCGGTAGGCGATCTCCAGTCCGGCCAGCCGCGGCGGGACCTGCGGGAGCAGGTGGCGCTGGAGGGCGAGGGCCGCGCCGCGTTCGCTCTGGTACCAGCGGGCGTTGTCGATGGACACCGCGGCGCGGCCGGCCAGCTCGACGGCCAGCGCCAGGTCGTCCTCGTCGAAGGGCAGCGGGTTGTGGGTGCGCTTGAGGTCCAGCGCGCCGAGGACCTCGCCGCGGGCGATCAGCGGCACCGCCAGGTAGGAGTGCAGACCGGCCCTGGCGAGCTGGGCCGCGGCGTCCGGGTCCCTGGCGATGTGGCGCAGGTCCTGCTCCCCGACCCGGGCGACGAGGATCGGCCGGCCGGTGGTCACGCACCGGGTGACCAGGCGGTCGGCCTCGTACCTGGCCAGTTCCCCGACGGGGTCGGCGGCGCCGAGCGCCTCCCCGGCGTGGGCCGCCGTGACGGCGAGCGCCCGGAAGTTCGCCGGTCCGCTCGGGACCTCCGTGCTGGGACGGCCGCCCAGGGCGGCGTCCAGGACGTCCACCGCGGCCACGTCGGCCAGCTCGGGGACGACGAGGTCCGCCAGTTCGCGGGCGGTGCGCTCCAGGTCGAGGGTGGTGCCGATCCGGACGGAGGCGTCCGCGATCACCGCGAGCCGGCGCCGGGCCGCGGCGGCCTCGGTGGCCGCCCGGAACCGGTCGGTGACGTCCACGACCGTGACGGCCACGCCGAGCACCCGCCCGGTGCCGTCCTCCAGCCGGTAGAACGAGCCCGACCAGGCGTGGTCCGTCCCGGGGTCGGCGGGGGTACGGCCGACGGTTTGCACGTTCAGCAGGGGCTCGCCGCTGGTCAGCACCTCGCGCATGGCAGCCTCGATGGCGCCAGCGTCCAGGAACGGCATCGCCTCGCGGACGCCCCGGCCGATGACCTGCTCGGCGGGGAGGCCGTTGATCCGCTCCAGGGCCGGGTTGACCAGCACGTACCGCAGGTCGGTGTCCACGACGGCGAACCCGATCGGGGACTGGGCGACCAGCCGGGTCGACAGGGCGACGTCCCGTTCGACGCTGCCCAGGACGGCCTGGTCGGCGCCGACCATCAACGCGAAGGAGCCGCCGTGCTCGTCGAGCAGGCGCATGTTGCGGAACTCCACCGGCTTGGTGCGGCCGTCCTTGTGCCGGACGGGAAAGACTCCGGCCCAGCTGCCACCGCCGCTCATCACCCGGGCGAACAGCTCGATGACCAGGGCGACGTCCTCCTCGGCGACCATCAGCTTCGCCGCGTGCCGGCCGAGCGCCTCCTCGGCGGTCCAGCCGAACAGCTCCTCGGCCTGCGGGCTCCACAGCGTGATCCGCCCCTGCGCGTCCAGCACCACCGCGGCGACGCCCAGCACGTCCAGCAGCCCGCCGGGCGGGGACAGGGAGACCCTGGCCGCCCCCGGGCCGTTCCCGGACGCGTCGGCCGCCGCACTCATCCGTCGCCCCTTTCCCGCGTACCCGCGTCGTCAGGCCGGTGATGTGGCGGGCGGGCCGCTCCTCACCCGTCCGGTCCGCCACCCCCATCGTCTCTCGGCAGCTGCCGAACCCGCCGCCGGGAGGGACGCCGGATTCACCGCCGGATGCGCCACCGGGTGGATTCCCGGGTGGATTCCGGGTGCGCCGAGGGTTCGCCCGGGGCCCGTGGACGGCCCGCCCCAGGGGTCGCGGGCCCGGTTGCCGACCGGGCGCCGGCGCCCTGGTGCCCGGTACCGGGCGGGCCCGGCAGGCGGGCCCGGCTGTTTGGGATCGGCGGCCCCGGGCAGGCGCGTTCCGCGGGCGGAGGGCCGGTCCGAGGACGTCGCCCCGGCGCCGGGCCCGTACGGTCCGGCCGGCACCCCGCACCGGCGGCCGCCACCGCATCGCTCGGTGGCCGGAAAGGCACAGGTGGCCGCAGGATGGAAGGCAATGCCCGTTGATCGGAGGCCGCGCATGATCCAGATCGCCGACATCCGCGAGTGGCGTGACCAAGAAGTCGTCGACCAGGACGGCAAGAAGATCGGGATCCTGGAGTCGGTGTACGTGGACACGTCCACCGACGCGCCGTCGTTCGCGACCGTCACCGTCGGCCTGCCGACCCGGCACCGCCTGGTGTTCGTGCCGCTGGGCGGGGCGATCGTCGGGCCCGGCTACGTCAAGGTCGCGTTCGGGAAGGCCGTCGTGAAGGACGCGCCCTCGATCGGCACGGACGGGGTCCTCACCGCCGAGGAGGAGCCCGGGGTGTTCGCCCACTACAAGCTGGAGTACGCGCCGGGAGCGAACGGCGAACGCCAACTCGCCCGCCGCTGAAGCCGGGGGACGAGCCGCCGGGGCCCGGCCGCTGCTGCTCGTCCCCGTCGCCGTCCTGCTCGGCGGGCCCGGCGTCCTCGCCCGCCGGGGGAACGGCCGGCCGCCGACGGGGGCCACAGGTGCCGGAGCGGGAGAGGAGGTCCGGCGATGGCCGAGCGCATGGTGGAGCGGGACGGTGTCGAGCTGTGCACCGAGCCCTTCGGCGACCCGGCGGCCCCGCCCGTCCTGCTCGTCATGGGCACGGGTGCCTCGATGCTCTGGTGGGAGGACGGCTTCTGCCGGATGCTCGCCGACGGCGGGCGCTTCGTGATCCGCTACGACCACCGTGACACCGGCCGGTCGGTCACCCACCCGCCGGGGCGCCCCGGATACACCGCGGCGGACCTCGTCCGGGACGCCGTCCGGGTGCTCGACGCCTACGAGATCCCGGCCGCGCACGTGGTGGGCGTCTCGGCCGGCGGGGCACTGGCGCAGCTGCTCGCGCTCGGTCAGGCCGGCCGCGTCCGTTCGCTCGTCCTGATCAGCACCAGCCCCGCCGTACCCGGTGATCTCGAACTGCCGCCGCCGACAGCCGAGTTCGTCCGGTTCGTCTCGACCCCGCCGGGCGACCGCCCCGAGGCCGACCCGGTGATCGACCACCAGGTGGCCTACGCGCGGGTGCTCGCGGGAGGCCGGCGTCCGTTCGACGAGACCGCCGCCCGCAGTCTGATCGGCCGCGACATCGCGCGCGCGCACGACTTCGCCGCGGCCCGCAACCACGACTCCCTCCCGGACGGCGGACTCCCGCGCGCCCCCCTGTCCTCGATCACCGTGCCCACCCTGGTGATCCACGGAACGGCCGATCCGATGTTCCCGCTCCGCCACGGCGAGGTACTGGCGGAACGGATCCCCGGAGCGGAGCTGCTGGCCCTGCCGGACGCAGGCCACGGGGTCGAGCGGGCCGACTGGGCGACGATCGTCGCCGCGGTCCTCGGACACACCGCCACCGGGACTGCCGCCGCCGGGACCAGCTCCGGCGGGACCAGCTCCGGCGACACCGGTCCCGGCGGCGGCCGGTCCGGCGGTCGGTCGGTCGAGCACCCCGGGCGCCCCTCCTGAGCGCGGTGCTGGCATGGTGAGCGTCATGGGAGCAGCAGGAACGACACCGGAGCCGGCAGCCCCGGCGCACGACGGCCGGACGTCGCTCGGTGAGGTGGCGTGCCGGTACCGGGCCGGCGAGATCGACCCGGCGGACCTGCCGATGATCGCCGCCGGGGCACTCGCGGCCGGGCTGGACACCCCGGCGCTGTGCGAGCTGGCCGGCCTGCCCCGCAACGCGGCGGCCGGGGACGTCCGCGACCTCTTCGAGCAGGCACTCGCCGAGGCCGGGACCGAGTTGCCCGATCCGGCTCTGGCGCGGCGCCATGCGCTGCACCGGCTGGTGCTGCGATTCCTCGACGGAGAGATCGACCCCGCCGGTCTGGTGACCGACGACTGGTGGGAGCTGGAGGCCGGGACCGCGGAGGAACGGTCGTTCGTACGACTGGTCCCGCAGTGCATGTGCTGCCTCGACTACACCTTGCAGACAGACCGGCGGACGTGGGCCGCCGAGTTGCGGATCGCCGCGCTCGCCCTGACGACGTCCGCACCGATCGGCCCCGGCTGCTGACCACCCCTGCGCCCGCACCGGCGACCGGCGGCGCCGGACCGCCGGCGCCCCCGCGAACGCGCTCACGCGGACGCGCCCGCTCGGGGCCGGTCGGTGGAGCGCGGCAGGATAGCAACCCGCACCGCCGGTGACAGGCCCTTTCGCCGAGCCGGCAAGGACTTCACCGTCCCTCTGCGAGCGTGGTGGTCGCCCCGGGGTGTCGAAGCCGCGCCCCGCCGGACGTGGAAGGGGTCCCTTGAAGTACTGCCCGACATGCCGACGCCACGTCAACGGTGCCGTCTCCTGCCCGGGTTGCGGGATCGCGTCGAGCACCCTGCCGGACGCCGTCCCGGAGCCCGTCCGGATGGTGACGGTCCGCCTGCTGCCACCGCGCGCGCCCGCCCGGCCGGTCCGGGCCGGCCTTCCCCGCCCGCTCGGCCTCCCGGGACCGGCCGTCACGACGGCGCGTACCGGGAGGCGCGCACCGCACGGGCCGGGCCTGCTGCCGGCCCTGCTGGCCACCTGCATCGGGGCCGTGGTCCTGCTCGTGGTCACCGGTGCGGGCACAGGCTCCGCACCGCCCCGCTCGTCCGTCCTGAGTGCGCCGATCGGCGGCGACGCGATCGCGAGCCGGCCGCCGGGGCCGGGGCCAGGTGCGGTGCCGCCTCAACAGGCGCTCGTGGCGGAGCCCCTGGCCGGCACGGGTGTCGGGGCCGGGTTGGAACCCCCCGCGGCGGCGCCCGGTCCGGCCGCGCGGCCCGGCGGCCCCGCCGACACGGCCGGGGCCCCCACCGCCGACGGCCCGGCGCACCAGGGGCCGGTCCGGCAGCCCGGCGCCGCACCCGCCGACCCGCCGCGGCCGCCCGCCCCCTCGGCTGCCGCGAAGAGCGCCGAGCCGGCTGCGCCCCCGTCCGCCCCCGCCCCGGGGCCGCCCGCACCCACCACCACCGGGCCCGGCGCGCCGAGCCCCGGCCCGTCCGTCCGCACCGGCCCGTCGCCCGCCGCCTCGCCGAACGGCTGCCTGCTCCGCCTCCTGTTCGTCTGCCTGTCCTGAGCGCCGACGCGGCTCGGGCACGGCCACCTGCCGCCCCCGCCGCGCACCCCCGCCACCTGCTCATGACCGCCCGTCACCTGATCACGCCCGCCCCTGCCCCCCGGCCGGCTCGACGTGGCCTCCCCGACCCCGATAGCTAAATGGTCGACATATCTAATTCAATGATCTATCGTCCTGGCATGGCACATCGTCAACTGCAGGAACCCACGCGGCTCGTGCTCACCGCACTGGCCGACGCGCCCCGGCACGGCTACGCGATCGTCCAGGAGATCCTGACGATCACCGGGGGCCGGACCAAGATGCTCACCGGCACCCTCTACACGGCGCTGGACCGCCTGCTCCAGCAGGGACTCGTCCGGATCGACCACGAGGAGGTGGTGGCCGGGCGACTGCGCCGCAGCTTCGCGCTGACCGAGCAGGGCCGGCAGACCCTGGCCGGGGAGACCGAACGGCTGCGCGCCGGCGTGGCCGAGGCCGAGCGCCGGCTCGCCCTCGGCAGCGTCCGGCCGGCGCTCCGGACGAACGCGGGCAGCGCATGACCGGGACCCGCCTCTCCGCCTCCGCGCTGCTCCGGCGGCTCCCCCTGAACAGCCTCTACCCGGCCGGGTACCGCGCCGCGCACGGCGAGGAGATCACCGCCGTCCTCGCCGAGGCCGTCCGGCACGCCGACCGGCGCACCGCCCTGCGCGAGTGGGCCGCCCTGGCCGCACACGCCCTGCGGCTGCGCACCCGGCTCAGCTCGCGCGACCCCGCGGGCCGGGTCATCGCCGGGGCCGCACCGTTCCTGCTGGCCGGCGGGGCCGCCCTGAGCGTGGTCCAGCTGCTGACCGGGCTCCTCCTCCCCCACCCCGGCACGGGCCTCGCCCGGACGGTGGTGGGCGCCGCGCAGACGGTCCCCTGGAGCCTCGCCCTGCTGTGCGTCGCCGTCCGCCGCTGGGCGCCGGCCCGGGCGCTCGTCCTGACGGCCGTCCTGGCCCGGGCCGGCGTCGCCGTGGCGGCGCAGTTCCACCCCGGTCCGGCGTTCACCCAGGAAGGGGACCTGCTCCGGCTCTGGGTCGTCATGGGCGTCCTGGTGCTGATCGCACCGCCCGACGCCGTCGACCTGTCACCGCGGGGCCGTTCCTGGACGATGGCCTCCGCCATCGGCATCGCCCTGCCGATGAGCGGCCTCGCCGTCCTCTGGCTGGGCACCTGGCACGAGGACTACGCCGACGTCGTGTTCCCGCCCTCCGTCCAGGTCCCGCTCGATGCCTCCACCGCCTGGCCGGCGTTGGTGACGGCCCTCGTCCACCTCGCCCGCCTCGCGAGTCCGGACACCGACCGGCTGCAGGCCGGCGGCACCGCGCTGGCCGTCCTGCCCTGGACGGTCATGGTCGCCCCGCCCCTCTACCGGAGCGCCCCGGCCGACGCCCATGACCTGCTCCGCAACGGCGGCGTCGTCCTGGCCCTGCTGGTCGTGGCCACCACCGTGGGTGTGCTGCTCCGCGCCGGCCGACGCACCCCGGCCCGCCCGGAGGCGCCCGGCCCGACGCCGTAGCCCGGAGGGGCGGGAGCCGGAAGCAACCGTGACCCGCGGTGGCCCTGACCAGCGGTGGCCGTGACCCGCCGGGCCCGGCGGCAGCGGGGCCGCGGCCCCGCACGTCAGCTCAACCGCAGGCCGACCACACAGGTGTCGTCCCGGGGGTTCGGCGCCTTGAGCCGGCGCAGCACGTGGTCCAGGCAGCCGTCGATGCCCGGCACCCGGTAGTCCTCCACCGCCCTGGCGAGGCGGTCGAGGCCGAATGCCAGGTCCTCACCGCGGCGCTCGATCAGGCCGTCGGTGAACAGCAGCACCAGGTCCTGCGGCTCCAGCCGCAGGACCGTGCTGCGGTACACCCCGTCCGGGACGGCGCCGAGCACCGGGCCGGGCAGCAGCTCCAGGTGGCGGGCGGTGCCGTCGCGGGCCAGCAGCGGGGGCAGGTGACCCGCCCGGGCCCAGGTCAGGGTGCGGGCCGCCGGGTCGAGCAGGCCGCAGACCACGGTGGCGATGAAGCCGCCGCCGAGATGGCAGAGCATCTGGTTGAGCCGCTCCAGCAGTCGGGCCGGATCGGCGCCGGCGAAGGCCATGCCGCGCAGCGCGTCCCGGAGCTGGGCCATGCCGGCGGCGGCGCGCAGGCCGTGCCCGGAGACGTCGCCGACGACGATCAGCACGGTGCCGTCGGGCAGGGTCAGGGCGTCGTACCAGTCCCCGCCGACCTTGGCCTCGGACTCGGCGGGCAGGTAGCGGGCGGCGACTTCGAGGCCGGGCGTGGGCGGGCCGCCCGGCACGTCCATCAGCGCGTGCTGCAGGGCCAGGACGGCCCGGTGCTCGTCGGCCGTCCTGCGGACCTGCTCGGCGAGCCGCGAGCGGGTGGCGACCAGCGCCTCCTCGGTGCGCCGCCAGGCGGTCACGTCCTGGACCACCCCGCGCACCGCCAGTACCCGGCTGCCGGGGGCAGGTCCGGGCACCGTCTCGGCCATCGCCCGGACATCACGGCCGACGCCGTCCGGGCGGACGATCCGGAACTCCAGGGCGGCGGCCCGCTCGCCGTCGAGCAGTCGCCGCGCCGCCCCGCGGACCGCCTGCCGGTCACCGGGTGCGACCGCCGCCTCGGCCTCGGCCGCCGTGAGGAAGCCGTGCCGGGCCGGCCGGGGCAGCCCGAGCAGCCGGAACACCTCGGGCGAGCAGTCGAACCGGTCGTCGGCCACCCGCCACTGCCAGGTGCCGAGGCTCGCCAGCCGTTGCGCCTGGGCGAGTTGGGTCTCCCGGCGCTCCTGCTCGTCGTGGGTGCGCCAGCTGACCAGGACGCCGTCCAGGAACGGGGTGGCCCGCAGCGTCATGCTGGAGCCGTGCACGGCCCCGCCGACCACCTCGACGAACTGTTCGGCCTCGCCGAGGTACGGCTCCCGGCCGACGGCGACGTCGACCAGCCGGCGGAAGGTGCCCGACGCCACCATGCCGGGGTAGAGCTCGCTGAGCAGCCGGCCGGTGAGGGCCGTGCCGGTACGGCCCGCCAGGTCGACGGTGGCGGCGTTGGCGTGCACCACCCGGAGGTCGGTCACCGTCCCGTCGGTCACCGTCCCGTCGGTCAGGCCGTCGGCGGCCCCGCGGACGGCGTGCAGGATGAGCACCGGGTCGAGCAGCGCGTCCAGCACCGCCTGGAACCACGGTTCGCCGGCGGGGAAGGGCGCTCCCCCGCCGTCCGGGCTCAGCGCGAGCACCCGGAGCAACTCACCGGCGCAGAGCCGGGCGAGGGCGGCGAGGTGCCGCCGGACGTCGGCGGTCGGGGCGTAGCTGCCCGGCCAGCCCAGCTTGACCGCGCCGATCAACTGCTCACCGGTGCGCAGCGGCAGCGCGCAGACGGTGTCGCCGGGGACGAGGTCCTGGCCGGTCAGGTCGGGGTAACGCCGGGCGAACTCGGCCCGGCCGTGCACCCAGACGGTGGCGCCGCGGCGTGCCGCGTCGGTCAGCGGCAGGGACATCTGCGGGGGGATCCGCTGCCACTGGCTGAGCTGATGGGCGGGCACCCCGTGGCCTGCCACCAGCCGCAGGGCGCCGTCGGGCTCCAGCCGGGTGACGGCGAGCGCGCCCACGCCGAGCGGGGCCAGCGCCGTCTCCATGAGCAGGGCGGCGAGTTCTTCGGGGGAATCGGCGGAGGACAGCGCCGAGGCGGCCATGTGGTACCGGGCGGCGAACTCGCCGGCCGACGGGTCGCCGGGCGCGGGCGCGGCCGGTGCGGGTACCCGGTCATCCACCCGGTGGACCCGGATCCTCGGCGCCGCGGGCGGCGTGACCGCCGGCGGACGCTCGTCGGCCGACGGTGGCGCGACCGACCCCACCAGGTCGGCGGCGAGGTCGACCAGCTTGCGGTTGGCGTCCTGGGAGAGCCGGGTGAGGTGCTGGAACGCCTGCTCCGGCGAGCACGCCAGCCGTTCCGCCAGGATGCCCTTGGCCTGCTCGATCACCGCGCGGGTGCGCATCGCGCGGCGCTGGCCCTCCACCTCGGCGCGCAGCCGGTCGATGGTGGCTTCCTGCAAGGCACTCTCCGGGCCGTTCTCCGGCATGCCCACCCCCTTCGGCCTTCGTCCGCCAGGGTCTGTGTCCAGGGTAGGCCGCGGGTCGGCGGCCGGCCCTCCTGGCGGCGGCCCGTCGGCAGGCCCCCGGCCGGACCGCCGCTCGGGCCCCCCGCTCGGACCGCCGCCGGAAATCACTGTCGGACGGCTCCCGGCCCTCGCTAGCCTGTGGGCATGACCCGCCGCACGCCGCCGCGCCCCGTCGACGTCGGGCGGCTCTTCCCCGAGGTGCTGCCCTTCCGGCGGGAGAGCGTGCGGCTGCATCCGCGGGCCGGCCGGCCCACGTACCGGGACAGCTCGGTGGGTGGTCCGCTGCTGTGGCCCGCCGTCGAGGCGTGGCCGCTCTGTCCCGAGCACGAGGGGTCACCGATGGTGCCGGTCGTGCAGGTCTACCGCGACAGCGTGCCCGGCCTCGTGCCGTTCCCCGACGGGTGTGACCTCCTCCAGGTGCTGTGGTGCCCGCGCAGACACAGCGACCACCGCTGGATCGTGCCGCACGTCCGCCGGCGGCGGTCCGACGCGGTCGGTACACCGCTGGAGGCTCCGCCGGGCCCCGCCGAGTGGGAGGAGGACTACCTCCCGCGTCCGTGCGTGGTCCATCCCGAGACGGTGACGGAGTACCCCTCCTGGGACCTCCGGGAGGACGTCTGGGACGCGTTGGAGGACCGCTTCCTGGCCCTGGACGAGGAGACGGGCTGGGACTACCAGCGGCACCTCTCCACCGCGCCCGGCACGAAGCTCGGCGGCTACCCCGGTTGGAGCCAGCACCCGGACTGGCCGGACTGCGCCGGCTGCGGGAGGCGGATGGAGCACCTGCTGACGGTCCGGAGCACCGAGGCCGACGCCATCTCCCGGCGGGCCTGGACACCGGTGGAGGAGGACGACGACACGCCCTGCCAGGGGCCGGGACTGGTGCTGGGCGACCTCGGCGGCGTGTACCTCTTCGAGTGCCCCCACTGCCCCGGGCGCCCCTTCGACCACCGCTACGACTGCGCCTGACGGGGGCGCGACGCCCACCGGCAGACGCCCACCGGCAGCCGGGACGGGTGCCGGGGGCCGGGGCGGCGGCAACGGGGCCGGCGCGGTGGCATAGGTTGGGCTCCCATGGCACCGAGCACCGCTCTCTGGTCCTTCGCCCTGGTGGTGGGACTGCTGACCCTGACCCCCGGCCTCGACACCGCGCTGATCCTGCGCACCTCGGCCCTCGGCCGTCGCCGCCGGGCCTGGGGCGTGGTCCTCGGCATCCAGACCGGGACCTTGCTCTGGGGCACCCTGACCTCGGTGGGCGTGACGGCACTGCTGACGGCCTCCCACCTCGCGTACGAGACGCTGCGCTGGGCCGGCGCCGCCTACCTGGTGTGGACGGGGCTCCGGATGCTGCGCGCCACCTTCGGGGGCGGGTCAGCGCCGGAGGCGGCCGCGCCCGATGCCCGTCCCCCGGCCGACACGGCCGGCGGCGGCTGGCGGCAGGGGACGCTGACCAACCTGCTCAACCCCAAGATGGGCGCCTTCTACGTGGCCCTGCTGCCGCAGTTCATCCCGCCGGGATCGAACCACTTCACGATGGGCCTGCTGCTGACCTCGGTCCACATCGTGCTGGGCCTGGCCTGGTCGGGTGTGCTCATCGCCTGTGCCCGGGCCCTGCGCGGTTGGCTGAGCCGGCCGGGGGCGCGCCGCCTGCTGGACCGCGTCACCGGCACGGTCGTCGCCGCCTTCGGCATCCGCCTGGCCCTCGGCGACTGACCATGCCGGCGCACGGCCGGCCGCGCGCCGGCGGCCCGCGGCGAGGCGCTCGGCCCGTGCCGGCCGGACGTCACGTTCCGCCACCGCGGCGGCCGGGCGCGCCGGCCGCCCGCGCCCACCTCGCGCAGACCCCGGTGCCCAGCAGCAGGGCGACGGCCGCGGCGGCGAGCGGAGCCCGGTGGGTGGTGGCCCAGAACTGCAGGCTGCGGTCCCGGGCGGTGTCGGTGAAGCGGCCGCGGGCGCCGTGGTCCTCCAGGTCGTCGACGGGCTTCCACAGGTTGACGGGATCGCCGCTGCGCCGGCGGCGGTCGGCCTGCTGGGCGCCGACGGCCGTCCGGGCGAGGCGGCGGTCCAGCAGGCCCGGAGCGACGGCGTTGGCCAGCAGGGTGACCGCCGTGCTGCCGCCCACCCAGTACTCACGCCGCTGCGGGCGGTCGGCGGCGTGCAGCACCGCTCGGGCCGCGACCTCGGGCTGGTAGACCGGCGGGACGGGCCGGGCCCGGTTCGGCAGCCGGGAGAGGGTCCAGTCGTACTGCGGGGTGTTCACCGAGGGCAGCTGGACCATGGTCGTCCGCACCGCGCTGCCGGAGGCCAGCAGTTCGCAGCGGAGCGCCTCGTGCCAGCCCTGGAGGGCGTGCTCGGCACCGCTGGCGGCGCTCTGCAGCGGCAGACCGCGGTAGGCGGCGGCGGAGCCGACGTGCACGAGCGTGCCGTGGTCACGCGGCAGCATGCGCTGCAGGGCGGTACGGGTGGCGTAGACGTACCCGAGGTAGCTGACCTCGGTGGCCCGGCGGAACTCCTCGGGCGTGATCTCGGTGAAGGGCGCGAGGACGGAGGAGAAGGCGTCGTTCACCCACACGTCGATCGGCCCGAGTTCGTGCTCGATCCGCTCGGCGGCCGCCTCGACGGCCTCCGGGTCGGCGATGTCGGCCTCGATCGTGACGGCCGTCGCGCCGGCCCGCCTGGCCTCGGCGGCCGCGGCCTCCAGGCCGGCCCGCCCACGGGCGATCAGCGCCAGCCGGTCCCCGCGCTCGGCGAACGCCCGTGCACAGGCACGTCCGATCCCCGCGCCGGCACCGGTGACCACCACGACCCGTCCGGTGTACTGCGATGCGTTCATGGTCGTCGTCTGTCCGGCCGCGCGAAGGGCAAACACACCCGCCGAGGCCGTCGCGGACGGCACCGTTCCCGCAGGTCAGGACCTCGCCGACGCTCCCGGGCGGGGCCGGGGGCACCGGCCCGCGCCGGAGCGGCCCGGCCCGGCCCGCCCGCCGACGGGCGGGCCCGGGTCAGCCGTGCCGCGGGTCGTCCCGGTCTGCGGGCGGGGGCGGCGCGCCCTCGCCGGTCATCCGGCTCTCGGGGCGCTCGCGGACCGGCGCGTCGCCGAGGCCCGCGGGCCCGCCGCCTGCCGGTGCGGCCGGGCCGCCGTCGGGCGCCAGGCGTCCGCGCCAGCCGCCGCTCTCCAGGCCCCGCTGCTCGATGAAGCCCTTGAACCGCTTCAGGTCGCCCGTGACCTGCCGGTCCAGGACGCCGAGCAGGTCACCCGCCTTCTCGGCGATGCTGTGCGGTTCGAAGTCCATGGCCAGGCTCACCCTGGTGCGGGCGTCGTCGAGGCGCTGGAAGGTCACGATGCCCATCTGCCGGACGTCGCCGCCCACCGTGCGCCAGGAGATCCGCTCGTCGGGGAGCTGGTCGACGATCTCGGTGCAGAACTCGCGGCGCGCGCCGGCGACCTTGGTCGTCCACTGGGCGTGCCGGTCGTCCGTCTGGTGGACCGCCTCCACGCCGTCCATGAAACTCGGGAAGTCCTCGAACTGCGTCCACTGGTTGTAGACGCTGTGCAGCGGGACATCCACGTCGATGGACTCCATCACCATGCTCACAACAGTCTCCTTCCGGATCGAGGGGCTCAGCGTTCGCTGTCACCGGCGCGCCTGCCCCGCTTCGGTACGGCCAATCACCCGGTACGGCCGATCACCCGGTGACGCAGCAACGGCTCCGGGGCGGCGCAGCGGTCACGCGGCCCGCGCGGAGCGGGCGCGGCCCAGCAGCACCGCCCGTTCGTCCTCGGACAGTCCGCCCCACACCCCGTACGGTTCGCGCACCGCCAGGGCGTGCCGGAGGCACCGCGCGCGGACGGGGCAGCCCTGGCAGATCTTCTTCGCCGCCGCCTCCCGGTCGTCGTGGGCCTGGCCGCGCTCGCCGAAGGGATGGAAGAACAACCCGGTGTCGACGGCCCGGCACGCCGCGGCGAGCTGCCAGTCCCAGCGGTGGTCGAAGGCGCCCGGCAGGCGCTTGAGATCGGTCATGGGGTTCTCACCTCGGCTTGAGTGGACGGGAAGGACGGGGACGGCGGGGGCGGGGACGGCGGGGGCGGAGCCTGAGGGCCGGGGTCGCCCGGAGCCGGTGGCGGGACGGCCGGAGCGGCCTGCGGACAGGCGGGCGCGCACGGCCGACCCCTCGCCGCCGGCCGCGCGGAGCGGCTCTCGCAACGGCCCCTCGCAACGGCCCCGAACCGGCTCCACGGCCGCCTGCCCGCTTTCGGACGTCCTACGCGCGCCCGGGCGTCCGGCCTGTTCCGCCGCCGCCTCACGGAGGCGGCACCCCGGGCCGCGGGCCGGCCCGCCGCCCCGTGATCGCGCGGCCGGCGAGCGCCCCGCCGTAGATGGTGTAGCCCACGCCGATCAGCCACGACTGGACGACCAGGACGGCTCCGACGGTGCCGTAGGAGACGGCGTTGGAGACCAGCAACGGTGCGAGCACCAGGCGCGAGAAGTACCGCAGGCCGGCCAGGGCGGCCATGGTGGCCACCGCTCCGGGCAGCAGCCGCGGCCAGGGCACGCGTGAGCCGAGCAGCAGGTGCTGCAGCCACCAGAAGAACAGCAGACCGCCGAGCAGCGTGGCCGTCAGGCGCAGCGCGGGCTGCGCGGCGCTGCGCCGCCAGGGGCTGCCGCTCCACGCGGCGACGAGGATGTAGGCGGTCAGCCCGGCGAGGCCGATCGCCTGGCGCCAGACCGCGTGCCAGGGGCTGCGGTCGAGCTGCCAGATGCGCTCGTAGACGGTCTGGACGGAGGCCATCAGGGAGATGCCGAAGACCGTCAGGGCGGCGATGCCGAAGCCGGTGGTGGTGCTGAGCACCTGGCCCCGGGAGGCGAACAGGCCGCGGGTCGCCTCGGCACCGCGGCCGGACAGCCCCAGGCCGTCGGTGATCCACTGGCTGATGCCGCCGCCACGGGTGGGCGAGGCGGCCGCGATGACGATCAGCAGGGGCACCAGGGTGACGAAGAACAGGGCGGCGAAGGCCATCGAACGCTGGAGCAGCTCGACCGATCGGCCCTGCTCGCAGACCTCCCGGACGACGGCGGACACGCCGCGCCGGCCGGGCGCGGGGGCCGTCCCGGCGGTGTCCGGTTCGTGTTCGCGGTCCGCAGCCACCCTGGCCTCCCTGCTTCGGCCCCGTCCTGGCTGCTACCCCGGAGCGGCCGGCGCAGTCGGGCCCGGGGCGGGCCGGCGGCGGGGGCCGGGCCGGCGGGCCGTCTCCCGGACGGTCTGCGGCGACGCTTCGCGGCTACCGGCGCACGGGCCCGCCCGGCGCACCGTCCGCCGCGCGGGCCGGTGCAGCGGCCGGGGACTCGTCCCGGCCGGTGGCGAGTTCGGGCTCCAGCCCCTCCGGCAGCGCCGGCACCCGCAGCCCGCTCTCCCGGCGCCAGGTGTCGAAGGCCCAGGCGGTGGAGGCGACCAGGGCGAGCCCGAGCAGCCAGCCGCCCAGGACGTCGCTGACCCAGTGCACGCCGAGGGCGATCCGGGTCAGCCCCGTCCCGAGGACGGTCACGGCGGCCGCCGTCCAGGCCGCCGGGCGGGCCCGCCGGGGCACCATCGGCAGCAGGACGAGCAGCAGGATCGCGCACGAGGCCATGGCGGTCATGGCGTGCCCCGACGGGAACGAGTAGCCGGGTGCCTGGGCGACCGGATCGGGCAGCCGGGGCCGGACCCGGCCCACCGCCACCTTGACCAGCAGGCCGGTCAGGCCCGCGGCCAGTTCGGTGAGGCCCGCCCAGAGGGCCAGCCGCCAGGCCCGCCGCAGGACCAGCCAGCCCACCACGGCGGCGACCAGCAGGCGCAGGGTGACCGGGTCCCACGGCCCGTCGGTCAGGGTCCGCGCCGCCTCCAGCAGCAGCGGGTGGTGGCGCACGCTCGCGTTCAGGCGGGCCGCCGCGCCGGCGTCCAGTGCGCGCAACGGCTCCCAGCCGGCCTCGATCAGCACCAGCAGGACGGCGGTCGGCACGGCCGTCACCGCGAAGGCGAGGACGGCCGCGAGCAGCCGGCTGCCGTAGCGCCGGTCCGCGCTGCGCGGGGAGAACCGGCGCGGGGAGAACCGGCGCGGGGAGAACGCGGAGAACCGGCGCGGGAAGAGCGCGGAGAACCGGCGCGCGGAGAACCGACGTCCGTGGACGCGGCCGGGCTCCTGACGGGGCTCCTGCTGGGGTGTGGGTGTCATCGGCCCCGCCTACCCGCGCCCCGCCGCGCCGCCCCCGGGGTCCTCCGGCCGGGCCGGCTCCTCCGGGTCCGGTCGGACGGGTTCCTGGACGCCCGCCCGGTCGGCCTCCAGCTGGGCGGCGAACGAGATCCCCAGCAGCAGGGCGACGGCGGTCAGGTACGCCCACATCAGCAGGGAGATGATCACGCTCAGCGGCCCGTACACCGCGTCGACGGAGTTGCTCACCCGCAGGTACACGCTGAACAGACCGGTCAGCCCGACCCACAGCACCAGGTACACGACGGCGCCGAACGCGAGCCAGCTGTGGCCGGGCTGCTCGCGACGCGGCGCCCGGTGGAAGATGACGCTCGCCGACAGCAGCGCGAGGACGACACCGGCGGGCCATCGCAGCACCGCCCAGGCGAGGGCGGCCCGGTGACCGCCCGGTCCGCCCGCCTCGGCGACCGCGGCGGCGATCTCCCCGCCCGCCACCAGCAGCACGAACCCGAGGCCGAGCGGCAGGCCGGCCAGCACAGCCATCAGCAGCCCGCGCGCGTACTTGCGGTGGAAGGGCCGGTCCCGCTCGATGCCGTAGATCCGGTTGGCGCCCCGCTCGATCTGGCACATCGCGGTGACCACGTTGACCAGGGAGAACACAGCGCCGCCCCACAGGGCGACGCTGCCGCCGTCCCCCGCGCGCTCGCGGCTGCGCCGCAGCACCTCGCCGACCAGTTCGGAGCTGGGGCCCGCGGTCAGCCGGGCGATCGTCAGCTCGGTCACCCGGCCGAGCCACTGGGTGTGCAGCACGGACGACAGGCCGACCACGGCGATCGCGAACGGGACGAGGGCCAGCACGGTCTGGAAGGCGATGGCCCGCGCATGGCTGAAGCCGTCGGCGTAGCGGAAGCGCAGGAAGGCGTCCCTGAGCAGCGGCCATCCTCCGTACGCGCGCAGGGTCGTGACGGCCTCGTCGGCGGAGAGCCCCTCCTGGGAGCCGTTCTTGCGCCCGACCCGGGTGGCGGTTCCCATCAGCTGCCCCCTCCTCGGGTTCGGACCGCCCCGCTGCCCGCCTGCTGCCGCTCGGCGGCCGGCGGCAGGTGGACCAGCAGGGCGGCCGGCCGCACGGCCAGCCGCAGCGTCCGGCCGGCGGGCAGGGACTCCCCGTCGAGCTCGCGGGGGTGGTCCCGGTCGGCGGTGAGGAGGATCCGCCGGGCCCGGAAGTGCTCGAACGGCGCCTCCCGGCCGGCCGAGCCGCCGCCGACCCGGCCGGTGAGCAGCCGCGCCACCGCCTCCGGCCAGCCGGTCAGGCCGCGGGGGTGGACGAGGACGAGGTCGAGCACGCCGTCGTCCGGCCGGGCGTCGGGCAGCAGCCGGATCCCGCCCTGGAGCGCGCCGACGTTGCCGATCACCGCCATCGCGGCCCGCCGCTGGACTGGCGGCGCGTCGTCCAGCGTGACGGTCAGCCGCATCCGCCGGTCGCCCAGGTGCCGGACCAGCGGCGGCAGGTAGGCGGGCCACCCGTAGCGGTCCTTGGCGCTGCGGCGGGTGTCCGCCATCGTCGCGGCGTCGAGGCCGATGCCGGCCATCGCGCTGACCGTGGTGGCGGTGATGCCGTCCCCGTCCGCCAGGGCCAGGTCGATCCGCCGGGGTTCGCCGCCGAGCGCCTCGGCCAGGGCCCGCGCCGGGTCCGAGGGCAGGCCCAGGTTGCGGGCGAGCAGGTTCCCGGTGCCGCAGGGGACGATCGCGAGGGCGACCCCCGTCCCGGCGAGGGCGTGCGCGCAGGCCGTCACCGTGCCGTCGCCGCCGCAGGCCACCACCAGGCGGGCCCCGGCCTCGACGGCGCGCGTGGCGGCTCCCCGGCCGGGGTCCTCCGCGCTGGTGGCGGCGTGCTCGGGGGCCGGGCAGCCGTGCTCGGCGAGGACGCGGTCGATCCGGTCGAGGGTGTCGACGTCGACCAGCAACGGGTTGAACACCACGACGACCGCCCGGCCGCCCGGCGGGCGGTGCGGGGCTTCCCGGCCGGCCGTGGAGCGCCCCCGGTCGGCCAGGAAGGCCCGCCACATGACCAGGAGCACGACGACGCCGTTCACCAGCCCGGCCAGCACGTCGCTCGGGTGGTGCATCCCGCGGTAGAGCCTGCCGCCGGCGACCAGCAGGGGCAGCACCGCCGCCAGGGCGCAGAGCGGCAGCCGGAGCGGACCGCGCAGTCGCAGGGCCACGAGGACGGCCAGCGCGCCGTACAGCGCGACGGCCGCGCCGACGTGGCCGGACGGGAAGCTGGACGTCGGCGGCGCGGCGTCCAGGTGCGGCGCGGACGGCCGGGGCCGGTCCACGCCTATGGTGACCAGCAGGAACACCGCGGACTGGGCGGCGACCGCGCCACCGAGGAAGGCCGCTTCCCGCCACCGCGACCGCAGCAGCAGCACGAGCACCGCGACCGCCGCCACGGTCACCACCGCCCCGGTTCCGGCCAGGAACGAGAGCCAGGAGGTGACGGTGTCCAGCGCGGGGACGCGGTTGGCGGCCAGCCGGTCCGTCACCGCGTTCTCCCCCGGACGCCAGAGGTGCAGCGGCGGGTGGGTGACGGCGAGGCCGGCCAGCACCATGAGGACCGTCTGGAGCAGCAGCGGCGGTGCGATCCGGCGGAGCAGGTGGTTTACCCCTGGTGTCATGCGCCTCGTGTGCCCGGGCGCGGCCGCTTCATCCGCGCCGGAGCGGGGCAATCCGGGTGCCGGCCCTCCCCCGGCCGGGCCCGCCGCCGGGAACAGCTGGACGCGTCCGGGCACCGCGGTCCGGCCGGGCCCGCGACAGCCGGGTGCGGAAGCGGGTGTCCGGCGGGTCCGGGGTGTCCGGCGGGTCCGGGAGGGACCTGCCGCCGGTGGAGCGCCCGCCAGGGGCTGAGCTCAGCCGGTCCGCCTGCTCGGCCCGTCCTGATGTTCCAGCCATTGCGTGATCACTCGGTTCGTCTCCTCGGGTTCTTCCTGCTGGATCCAGTGGCCGCAGTCCAGGCTCACCACTTCCACGTTGGGCACGAACGCGGCCAGGTTCTCCGACCTCGCGACCAGGTCCCGGTCGCCGTAGATCATGAGGGTGGGCTGGTGGATGATCGGGTCGGCGTCCGCCAGCAGGTGCCAGTTGCGGTCGAGGTTCCGGTACCAGTTGATGCTGCCGGTGAACCCGGATGTCTCGAAGGCGGAGACGAGGACGGCCAGTTCGCTGTCACTCATGACGGGCTCTCCGCCTGGTGCCTCCGCTCCGGCGAGATTGATCAGCGCCATGCCCGGCCGGGGCTCCGCGGGGGGCTCGTTCTTCCGGTACAGGTTGCGAAGGAACCGGTAGGTGTTGTCGTCGAAGACGGCGTCCGCGACGCCCGGCTGCCGATTGAAGTGGACGAAGTAGAAGTCGCCGCCGAGCACGGCTTCCATGAACTCGATCCAGGGCTTCTCCCCGCGCTCCTGGTAGGGCAGGCTCAGGTTGATCACCTTGTTCACCCGGTCGGGGTGCAGCAGGGTCAGGCCCCAGACGACGAACGCGCCCCAGTCATGGCCGACGAAGGTGGCGTCTTCGTAGCCGTAGTGGTCGAGGAGCGCGACGAGGTCGCCCGACAGGTGCGCGATGTCGTAGTCCGTCACTTCGGCCGGGCGGGACGAGCGGCCGTAACCCCGCTGGTTCGGGGCGATGACGTGGTAGCCGGCCGCGGCGAGGGCGGGCATCTGGTGACGCCAGGAGAAGGCGTGCTCCGGCCAGCCGTGGCAGAGCACGATGGGCTTTCCCGCGTTCTCCCGTCCCGCTTCGAAGACTTCGAGTTCGACTCCGTTGACCGGAACGAGAGTGGGTTCGGGGAAATCGGTTGAGGTCATGCCGCCATCCTGCCGCCCGAAACCGGTCACCTCATGACCGGTTTGTATGAGAGTTTTTCGGGGTGCGAACCGACCGGCTGGTGGCCGTCCTCCTGTTGCTGCAACGGCGCGAGCAGGTGACGGCGGCGGAGGTCGCCCGGGAGCTGGAGGTCTCCGAGCGCACCGCCCGCCGCGACCTCGACGCCCTCGCCATGGCCGGGGTGCCCGTGTACTCCACCCAGGGCCGAGGCGGCGGCTGGCGCCTGGTGGGCGGCGCCCGCACCGACCTGTCGGGGCTGACCGCCGGTGAGGCCCGCGCCCTGTTCCTGGTCGCCGGCCCGGCCTCGGCCGCGGCACCAGCCGTGAGAGCGGCACTGCGCAAGCTCGTCCATGCCCTGCCGGAGCCGTTCCGCGTGCAGGCCGAGGCGGCGGCGGCGTCACTGGTGACGGACCCTCGACAATGGGGGGCGAACCGGGCCGAGCACCGACCGCCCCGCTTCCTCGACGAACTCCAGGACGCGGTGATCCGCGGCGTCCAGGTGCGGCTGGGCTACATCGACGGCAAAGGCACCGGGACGATGAGAACCGTCCACCCGCTGGGCATCGTCGCCAAAGGTCCGTCGTGGTACCTCGTCACCCGTACCGAGGCCGGCCGGCGGACCTTCCGGATCGACCGCGTGTCGTCCGCCGACCCGACCGACGATCCGGTGACCCGGCCCGCGGACTTCGACCTCGCCGGAAGCTGGCGCGAGATCGCCGACGAGGTCGAACGCAGGCGAACGCCGCTGGAGATCCAGGCGCTCTGCACGCCCCGCGGCATCGGCATACTCCGGATCGGACTCGGCGATCGACTCGACGTGGGAGGCGCCACGACCGACGGCCGCATCGAGGTCGTCATCCGCGGCCGCGACGAGTACACCCTCGCCGGCGAGCTCGCCGGGCTCGTCGAATGGATCGAGGTGACCGGCCCCCCGAACGTGCGAGCCCACCTGGCCGCGATCGGCAACGCACTCGTCGAACGCTACCGCTGAGCCCGGACCCACCGAGCTGATCCGAGGGTGAGCACTTCTGGGGCTCGGCCGGGCCGATCGGCTGGAGGACGTGGGGTGTCCGCCGGTCCGCCCAGCTCTTCCACGTCCGCTCCGGCCGGGCCCCGGCGGGCGGGGTGTCGATCACCGCGTCGCCGGACCCGGCCCCCAGGACGACAAGGCCGTGGTGTCGCATGCCCGGCGGGCTGCCCCCGGAGGCCGCCCGGACCCCGGACCGGACGAGCCGGCCCGGCCGGTGTCGCCGGTGCTCCGTGGAGTCCCCGCAGCGGGCTTCGGCCGGACTCCCCGCCCCGGGCTTCGGCCCGGTCGGCGAGGTCGCGCCCGGGCCCGCCTCCCGGCCGCCCGGGGAGGTCCACCGGTATCCTCGGGGCGCACAGGGACCACCGCGGGAGGGCCGGATGAGCGACGAGCCGACGCGCAGGATCGTCCTGCTGCGGCATGCCAAGGCCGACCCCAAGGACCGGACGGAGTACCCGGACCACGAGCGTCCGCTGACCCCGCGCGGCCGGCTGGACGCGCCCCGCAGCGGGCGGTGGCTCGCCGCCTCGGGCCCGGCGGCGGACCACGCCTTGGTCTCGACCTCGGCGCGCACCCGGGAGACCTGGGAGTTGACGGCCGCCGAGCTGCCCGGGCCGCCCTCGGCCGCGTTCGAGCCGCGCCTCTACCGGGCCGGGGCCGGGGAGGTCCTGGCCCTGCTCGGACAGCTGCCGGACGACACCACCACGGTGCTGGTGGTCGGCCACAATCCGGGCTTCCGGGACTTGGCGGGCAGTCTCGCCGGCCACGGTCCGCAGGAGGTGCGGGAGCTCCTGGAGCACGCGGGCTTCCAGACCGCCGGCGTCGCCGTCCTGAGCTTCACCGGCTCCTGGGCGGACCTCGCCCCCGGCCGGGCGCGCCTCGACGCCTACTGGTCCCCGCGCCTCTGACGGCTCGTCGGGCGGTGGCCGGTACGGCCCGCGGTCGGGGCGCCCGCCGGCCCCGGCGGCCGGTCCGGCGCGGCCTGCCCTCACCCCGCCCCGGCGGCCCCCGCGCGAACGTCAGGTGTGGGAGGCCAGGTCCGGGGCAGGCGGGGGCCGTGAGCGCGTCGCACCGGGAACAGCCCGCGCGGCGCCGCAACGTGAAGGAGACGCGATGAGCAGCATCGAGATCTGGGAGTTCCGCACCACGTCCGGCCACGTCTCCGGCACCGATCTGGTCGGCTTCCACGTGGAGGCGACGGACGGTGCCATCGGCAAGGTCGACAAGCTGTCCGAGGAGGTCGGCGCCCAGTACCTGGTCGTGGACACCGGTCCGTGGATCTTCGGCCGGCACGTCCTGGTCCCGGCGGGCACCGTCGTGCGGGTCGACCAGGCCGAGGAGAAGGTCTACATCGACCGGACCAAGGACGAGGTCAAGGGCAGCCCCGAGTTCGAACGTGCCACGCACGACACGGACACCGGCTACCAGGAGCGGTACGCGGGCTACTACGGCCCGTTCTACGGCGGCCCGGTCATCTGACCCGTCGCTCCACGACCGGCCGAGCGACCGGCTCAGATCCGGCTCAGGAACCCGGCTCAGGAACCCGCTGCGGGCCGCCACCGACACCGGTGGCGGCCCGCAGGGCTGGGCGGGTCCGCGCGGGGCCGGTCAGGTCCGACCGGGTCCGTCCGGGTCCGTCCCGCCGGACGGCGAGGGCGGTGAAGCGGTGAAGCGGTGAAGTCGGGGGGCCTGACCCGAGGTGTCGATCCGCGCAGGCCGGGTAGGCGCCGACCATGGGCGTGCTACGCGCCCGCCCGGGCGGTTCCCCGACCGCCGGCCGCACGACGGGGCACCACCGGGGCCGCCCCGAGGACGAGCCCGGCCCGCTGCACCGCCGGGCGACGAGGCAGGTGAGCGTGATGACCGTTCCCGTTCCGCCCGACCCGGACACCCGTCCGCCCGCGCCCGGGCCGCAGCCACCGGTGCCCGACCCGTGGCCCGGCCCCCCGCCCGACCCGCAGGAGCCGCGGCCGACACCGCCGCTGCCCGGTCCGGACCCGGTGCCGCCGCCGCTGCCGATGCCGCGCGCGACCCGCTGACCGGGCGGACGGCACGCCAGGACGGCACCGGGCTCCGGCCGGGGGTGTGGCTCCGCCGACGGGCGTGGCTCCGGCCGACCGGCGTGGCGGGCTCAGCCCGGGGGCCGCAGGACGGCGGGTGGGGCCGCGATCTCGGACCACACCGTCTTGCCGTGCTCGTGCGGCCGGCTGCCCCAGGACCAGGAGAGCAGGTCGACCACCCGCAGCCCGTGGCCACCGGGGAGCACGGGGTCGCCACCGCGCCGCAGGACCGGGGGTTCGGAGCTGCAGTCCGCCACCTCCACCCGCACCCCGACGGCGGAGCGGGTCAGGCTCAGTTCGATCGGCCCGTCGGCGTGCTGGGCCGCGTTGGTGACGAGTTCGCTGACGACCAGCAGGACGTCCCGGGCGACTTCGCCGCGCTCCCCCTCGCCCGCCTGCGGCCAGTCCCAGCGGGCCAGCGCGTCCCGGGCGAAGGCCCGGCAGCGGCCGACCGCGCCCCGGCCGGAGGCGAGGACCAGTCGTCGGGTGTCGGTGTCCGGGAGCATCAGAGGTCCTCGGCGGCGAGCGCCTCGGCGACGGACGGGTAGATGTGGAAGACCGCCCGGACACCGGTGATGTCCAGCATCCTGGACACCATCGGGCCCGGGTCGGCGAGCATCAGCAGCAGTCCTGCCTCCTGGGCGTCGAGCCTGGTGTGCAGCAGCAGGTTCAGCCCGGTGGAGTCGCAGAAGTCGAGCCCGGCGCAGTCGATCACGACCCGGCCCAGGCCGCCGTCCACGGCGCTCCGCAGTGCCTCGCGCAGCGGCCCGGCGGTGTCGTGGTCGAGTTCGCCCTCGGGCCGCACGACCACGCCCCGTGGGGAGGTGCGGACGGCCACCGTCAGCTCGGACGCGGTGCTTTCGGGCTCCATCGGCCTCGCTCCTCCCGCTTCGGCGGACTCGCCGGGCCGCCTGCTGTCGACGGGCTCCCCGGATTCGGCAGGCTTCCCGGTTTCGACGGGCGCCCTGGTTCGGCAGGCGCCCCGGTCTCGGCAGGCTCCCTGGTTCCCACGATAGGCCGGGTCCCGCGCCGTCGGCCCGGTCCGCCGCGACCGGCCCGGTCAGGGTGCGTCCGCCGGCGGTTCCTCCAGCCGGGCGCGGAGCGAGCCGAGGGTGGCGGCGAGCAGCCGGGACACCTGCATCTGGGAGCAGCCGATCCGCTCGGCAATCTCGGACTGGGTGCAGGCGCCCCAGAAGCGCAGCATCAGGACGGTGCGTTCGCGGGGCGTGAGGTCCGCCAGCAGGGGCCGGACGGATTCGCGGAACTCGACCAGGGCGAGGTTGCCGTCCTCGTCGCCGAGCCGGTCGAGCAGGGTGCTGCCCGGCTCGTCGTCGCGGTCGTCGTACAGGGCGTCGAGCGACCCGGCCCGGTAGGCGCGGCCGACGCGCAGGGCGGCGTCGACGTCCGGGACGTCCAGGCCGAGGTCGGCGGCGATCTCCGCCTGCGTGGGCAGGCGGCCGAGCTGCTGCTCCAGCCGGTCGGAGCTGCGGGCCACCCGCAGGTAGAGCTCCTGGAGGCCGCGCGGCACCCGGACCGGCCAGGAGGTGTCCCGGAAGAACCGCTTGATCTCGCCGGCGATGGTGGGGATCGCGTAGGTCAGGAACTCCACCCCGCGACGGTGGTCGTAACCGTCCACGGCCTTGATCAGGCCGACGATGCCCACCTGGAGGATGTCGTCCGGCTCGGCGGCGCGGTGGCGGAAGCCGGCGGCGACGAAGCGGACCAGCGGCATGTTGAGCTCGATCACGGTCCCGCGCACGTAGCTGTAGGCGGCGGACCCGCGTTCCAGACCGGCCAGCCGCTCGAAGAGCGCGTCGCTCAGCTCACGGGCCTCGGTCTTGCCCATGGCCCGCATCTCCTGGCGGGTGGGCCGGCGCGGTTCCGCGGCCGTCGGGGCGGCCACGGGCCGCAGGGGTGTGCTGGGGACGGACACGGAGGTCATCTCCCTGGTTCGTCCCCGCGATGCCTCCGCGCAGAAAGGCGGGCAGGCGGGGATCGGGGTGGGAGGCCTTGGTGCCCGGCTTCTTCAGGCAGCGGCGTCCCGGTGTGATGGACGTGCCATCGGCCCGGCGGGTGCGCCGGGCGGGAGCGCGGGCTGTCGGCCCGAACGCTCCGCTCGTCCTCGTACCCCGCTGTCGCCCGGGTAACCCCCCTGGTCCACGGGTTGGCATCCCGTCCCACCGGCCGGACGCCTGACGGTGCGAGCCGGCGCGCCCCGGCAACGGACAGGCGGCCGGCCCTGCGCGGCCCCGGCAGCGTCCCGGGCAAGGCGGGGGTGCGGGGGACCGGCCCCGCGGAAGGCCATGCGGCCGGCACTACCCGCCGGACCCGGTGGCCTCCGCGTTCCGGTGGCCGGGGCGGCCGGGCGGGTGGAAGCAGGCGGTCACCGTCTTGCCGCGGTCACCGGTCCGGGTCTGCCAGTGGTCGGCGAGGGCGTCCACCAGCGCCATCCCGCGGCCGGAGACGGCGTCCGAGCCGGCCGTACGGGGGCGGGGCGCCTCCGACGAGGAGTCGTGGACGCTGACGTACAGGCAGGTGCCGTCCCAGGTCAGCACCAGGTCGGCGCTGCTGCCGGCGTGCACGTGAGCGTTGGTGACCAGCTCGGAGACGATCAGCACCACCGCGTCGGCGGTGTCGGGGGCCGACGACGTCCAGCCCAGCTCGTCGAGATGGCGCCGGGCCCACTGCCGCCCGGCCCGCACCCCACTGGCGATCGGCAGCGTCCGGGCCCAGCCCGTCGCCCTGATCGAATGACCCTGTCCGTCCACCCTCGCCACCTCCACCGTCGGTCCCTCCCCACGACTGCCCCCGTCCCGCCGAAGCACGCGTCCACGCCCACCGGCGGTCCGGACCGCCGGGCAACCCGGCCGCCGGCGCGCTCAGGAACGGCCTGCCCGGCGACCGGCCCGGCGAAGCCCCCGGCCCCGCTGAGCCCCCGCAGCGGCCGGCGACCCGCTCCGGCGGCAGCCCGGACTGCTCCGCCCCGGTGCCGTCCGCCCGGGCGAACCCGGGGCGCCGCCGCCCGGGCCCGCGCCGCCGTCCCACGGCACCGGCCGGGGCGTCCGCCGCGCTCCGCCCGCGCCGCCGGGCCGACCCGGCCCGCCGTGCTCTGCTGGAAGCACCGCCGGACCACACACCGTCAGCCGGCGCCCCCTCAACCAGGAGACCCCGTGCCCCGCACTCCCCGTCCGGCCGGCGCCGCAGGCATCGCGGCCGCCGTGCTGGCGCTGCTCGCCGCCTCGCCCGCCACCGCGGCCGCCCCGCCGCTGTCCGACGCCAGGATTCTGGTCCATCTGGATCTGGCGGCCGGTCAGATGCCGGAGAACAGCACGCCGGAGCCGGACGGCTCCCTGGACGTGACCTTCCTCTCGGCCCACCAGATCGCCCGGATCGCCCCCGACGGCGGAGTGCGGATCCTGGCGACCATGCCGGCCGAGGAGCACCCGAACACGCCACTGGTCGGCTTCGCGGCGGCCACCGGCATCGCCCGCGCCCACGACGGCACCCTCTACGCTACCTATGCCACCGGAACCGCACTCACCGGCGTCTACCGTCTCGACTGCGACGGCACGCTGCGGCGGATCGCCCAGCTGCCGCCGGAAGGCCTGCCCAACGGACTCGCCCTCGACGAGCAGGCCGGCGTCCTCTACTCCGCCGACTCCGTGCTGGGCGTGGTCCGGCGCATTCCGGTGGACGGCGGCGAGCCGACCGTCTGGGCCGGCGGATCCCCGCTGCAGCCGACCGGATTCCTCGGCGCCAACGGCATCAAGGTCCACCGGGGCGCGGTCTGGGTCAGCAACACCGACACCGGCGCCCTGCTGCGGATCCCGGTCCGCCAGGACGGCACCGCGGGCCCGGTCGGGACGCGGGCGGACGGGCTCGCCGGCATCGACGACTTCACCTTCACCGACGCTCACGAGGACACCGTCCTGGCCGCGCTGAACAGCGCCGACCAGGTGGTGCGGCTGGCCCCGGACGGCTCCCGGTCGGTCGTGCTGACCGCCGAGGACGGGCTGACCAGCCCCACCTCCGTGGCCGTCCACCGGCGCACCGTCCTCGTCACCAGCGCCGCCTTCGCCCCGCCGCCGGATCCCAACGTGCTGACCGCCCGTCTCCACCGCTGAGCCGGGCCGGCGGCCGGTCCCGTCGGAGCCCCGGCACGCGGGCGACCGACGGGACGGGGCGGCGGCCGACGCCGGGACGGTGCCGCTGTCGGACGTGCCCTCAGGCACCAGCCGTTCCCGCGGACGGCCGCCCGGGGAGCACGGGTGCAGGCCCGGCCACGGCGTCGGCTCAGCCGGATCCGGCGGCCGCCCTGCGGACCCGCGCCCGCCCCCACACCCAGGAGCCCGCACCCACCAGCAGCGCCGTGCCCAGCGCGTACACCGGCAGCCAGCGCGTCGTCGTCGCCGCGAGGCAGTCGACGACGACCTGGTGACCCTGCTCCTGCTGCGTGTGCGCCAGTGCCTCGGCGTCCTGCCCGGCCAGGTCCCCCAGGGCGGCCTGCGTCCGCAGGCTCTCGTACCGGCCCGACTCCACGCACCCCTGCCGGGTGGCCGGCATCGGGAACAGCCAGTCCCAGCGCTGCAGCGCGGGTGCCAGCGCCAGTGCCACGCAGAGACCGACCACCAGCGAGTACGCCGCGAGACTCCACCCGTAGGCGGTGCCCCGGCCCGGTGTCCGCGCCGGCACCCGGCCGAAGGACAGGATCACGGCGAGCAGCGTCAGCCCGAGATAGGTGGAGAACCACTCCCACGAGCCCTCGGCGAGCGAGAACGCCAGCACCACGGCCAGGGCCGTCCCCAGCACACCCGGATCCCCCGCCACCCGCGCGGCGTCCCCGTTACCGGGACCGGGAAGGGCACCCGTCCCAGGCCCGGTGCCGCCCAGCGCCGTGGGGTCCCGGGGATCTCGACGGCTGTGCCCGCTCACGCGCTCTCTCCTGCCTGCCTCCGGAGCACCAGCCTCCCGCCATCACCTCGCCGCCCTCCGGCACCACACCGGTGCGTCCCCGATCACCCCCTGACCCCACCCGCCCGGCCCAGCCACGGACCCACCGGCACCGCCCGGTCCGGCGGTCGGACCCGGCACCGGGAGGTTTCAGCCCGCCACCGGGCGGGGCGTCGGCAGCTCCCAGGCCTTCGGACGGGACCGGGCCTCCCGTTCGGGGCGCAGCAGGGAGAGCAGGGCCACGTCGTGGCGGCGCCCGTGGTGGAGGCAGACGGAGCGGCGGACGCCTTCGCGGGTGAAACGGGCGGCGGCGAGCGTGGCGAGGGCGGGCTCGTTGCCGGCGTGGGTGTCCGCCTGCAGGCGGTACAGGGGAAGCTCGCCGAACACGAGGTCGGTCAGGGCGTTCAGCGCGTCGAGGGCGAGGCCCCGGCCGCGGTGCCCGGGGGCGAGCAGCAGTTCGAGTTCGGCGGTGGCGTCGGCGAAGTCCTGGTTGAAGACCGCGGTATGCCCGACGGGGGTGCCGTCGGGCAGCAGGACGAGGAAGTCGTCGCGGTCGTTGTTCCCGATGTCGCGTTCGACGCGCTCACGCAGGGCGGTGAGCGGGCGCGGCCAGTTGCCCAGCGCGTGCGCGGCGACCGGGTCCGCCCGCCACTGCTGGAGGAGTTCGGCGTCGTCGACGTCCAGCGGGGCGAGCAGGACGCTCCGCCCTCGTCCGTCGTCGGTCGGATGCTACGAGGGCGGAGCCGCCCCGGCCGGCGGTTTTCCGCCGGTCCGGGCACGGACGGGACGCGGGCCGGCCCGGACGACCGACCGGCAGGAGCGGGGTGCCGGCCCGGTCAGTTCGGCCCGGCCCCGGTCCAGGGGCGGAGCTTCTCCGGGTTGCGGACCGCCCAGATGCGGGAGATCCGGCCGTCCGTCAGGTCGAAGGCCGCCACGGTCACGGTGACGCCCGTGTGCTGGGCCACCAGGCCCGGCCGGCCGTTCACCGTCCGCTCCAGGAGCGTCAGCCCGGGGGCCAGGTCGGCGATGTGGAGCAGGTACTGGGCGATGCGCTCGCTGCCCACGACCGGGCGCAGGACGGCGCCGACCAGTCCGCCGCCGTCGGCGACCATCGTCGCGTCCGGGTCCAGGAGGCCGACCAGGGCCCTGATGTCCCCCGCCTCCCAGGCCTCCTTGAAGTGCCGGACCAGACCGGCCTGCCCGGCCTTCGGAGCGGCCTGGGCCCGCGCGGCGCGGGTGCGCCGCCGGGCCGAGGACGCCAGCTGCCGGCAGGCCGCCGGTGACCGGCCGACGATCTCGGCGATCTCGGCGAAGGGGTACCGGAAGACGTCATGCAGGACGAACGCCACGCGCTCGGCCGGTGTCATCGACTCCAGGACGACGAGGAAGGCCATGTTCACCGACTCGTCCAGGGTGACCCGGTCCGCGGGGTCGGCCGGCGCCGCCCGGCCGCCGCCCGCCGGCCCGCCGATCCACTCCGTCCGGTCGGGCAGCGGCTCGGGTATCCACTCCCCGACGTAGCGTTCGCGCCGGGCCCGCGCCGAGCCGAGCAGGTCGAGGCAGATCCGGCTCGCCACCGTCGTCAGCCAGGCACCGGGCGACTCCACGGCCTGCTGCCGCTCCCGTGGCATCGCGTACCAGCGGGCGTAGGCCTCCTGGACGGCGTCCTCGGCCTCGGCCAGTGAACCGAGCAGCCGGTAGGCGATGTTGACCAGCCGGCGGCGCTCGTCGGTGATCGCGCCCGGGCCCGGCCCGGGACGGTCCTGACCTGCCGTCGGCGGGGTGTTCATGCTGGTGACCGCTCCCTGGTTCGTCTCGTCCGCCTCCGCCCCCGCCACCTCGGCGGGCACCGCACCGGACCGGCGATCGGCGACCCGCCTCACATTTCGCGGGCCTGCGTCGTCGATCGGTCGAGACACTACCGATCCACCGCCGCGAGGCAGAACAGGGGACCCACCATGGCCACCCGGACCACGTCAGAACCCAGCGGTCGCACCTTCCTGCGGATCGCGATCGCACTGCAGACCCTGGCCATCTTCTTCCAGGCGACCACCGCCGGGCTGCTGCTCTCCACCTCCTACGGCGAGGTGCTGCACAGCGTCGGGGCGCGCGTGATGTACGGCGCGACGATGCTGTACCTGCTGGCCGCGATCCTGGCCTGGCGGCCCGGCGGCGGCAGCCCCCGTCCCGTCCTGCACTCCACCGGGTTCCTGCTGCTCGCCTCGGTGCAGGTGGTGCTGGGCGTCGCGCACCGTCCGGCGCTCCACGTCCCGCTGGGTGTCCTGATGTTCGGCCTGAGCGTGCTGGCGCTCGGCCGGCTGCTGCCGGTCCGGACGCGGCCCGGCCGGGCACCGGCGGACCAGGGACGGACGGACCGGGGGCAGGCGGGCCTGCCGGCGGTGCCCTCGGGCGAGCGGTCGTAGCGGGCCCGGCGCGACCGGCCGTCGCACTCGCCACGGCCACCGCCCGACGACCGACCGGCGGTCCCCGGCGTTCCCCGGGGCTCCCCGGGGCCCGCGGGCGGGCGGGCGGGCGGTCGGGCGGTCGGCCGGTCAGGCCGGTCAGCCGGGCACGGCCGTGGGCCAGTTGGTCCGGACGGTCTCGTGCGCCTTGGCCAGTTGGGCCTCCGTCGGGAAGGCGGGTGTGCCCTCGACGGTCGGCAGCCGGGCCGCGAGCGTGGTGTCGAGGGTGCCGTTCTTCGCCATCGCGTCCATCAGCACCGGGCGGGCGAAGTCGACGAGCCGCAGGTTCTGGCCCTCCGGGCTCGCCAGGTACTCCTCCCAGAGGCGGGCCGCGGCGGGGTGCGGGGCGTACTTGTTGACGGCCTGCGCGTAGTACTGGGAGAAGCTGCCGTCGAACGGGATGGACACCTTCCACTGCACGCCCGCCCCCTTGAGCTCGTCGGCGTGCTGGAGGTTGAGGAAGTCCCACTCGATGGCGATCGGGGTCTGGCCGGCGGCGATCGCGGTCACCGAGGCGTTGGCACGGTTGTAGTTGCCGGCCTTGTCGAGCTGGGCGAAGTAGTCGATCCCCGGCTGGATGTCGTCGAACGATCCGCCGTTCGCGAGGGCCGCCGCGTACACGGCCGCGAAGGCCGAGCCGGCCGTCACCGGCTCGCCGGTCAGCGCGACCATGCCCTTGTACTCCGGCTTGAGCAGGTCGTTGAAGGAGACGGGGCAGGTCTTGACGCGGTTGGCGTCGCAGCCGATGGAGACGTAGCCGCCGTAACTGTTGACCCAGCGGGCCTTGCTGTCCTTCTGCACGGCGGGGATCTGGTCGTACCCGACGGTCCGGTACGGGGCCAGCAGGTCGTCCCGTGCCGCGGCCTGGGCGAAGGAGTCACCGAGGTCGAGCACGTCGGGTGCCTGCGGCTGCCCCCGGAAGCGCTTGATGTCGTCGATCTCCTGCTGGCTGGAGCCGTCCGGATTGTCGTTGACGACCTCGATGCCGTACTTCTTGGCGAACCCGTCCATCAGGGCCCCGTAGCTCGCCCAGTGCGGCAGCAGGGTGCTCGTGTTCAGTCGGCCCTCGGCCTGGGCCTGACGGACGAGCGCGTCCATCCCGCCGACGGCCTGGGCGGACGCGGCCTGGGCCGGAGCCGCCGGTTTCGCGGCGCTGTCCGAGCCGCAGCCGCCGAGCCCCAGGGCCATGGCGCAGAGACACGCGGCGAGGGCGTACGCCCCGCGCCGGCGGGAACAAGCCACGATGCCTGCCTTCGGACGGGTGCCTTCGGAAGGGTTCGGGAGCCTCTCGGAACGCTCCGCCCTTCCAGGCTGTGACGGAGGCGTCCCCGGTGGCCGCGGCGGCGCCGCGTGGCCCTGAGCGCCATGGGTCCGTCGTCACAGCGCGCGCGACCCTTGACGAACCGGCGCCTGCGTCGCCCGGGCGGGACGCCGGCCGGTCTCCGGACCCGGTCACGGTGAGTCCCAGCATACTCGGCCGACCTGCGCTTCTACCGCTCGACAGTCGCGGACCGTGACCCCCGGCGGTCACCGGCGGCCAGGTTCCCCTCCCGGCTCGCGCCCCTGTCCGGCCGCGGGCAGTCGCTTGAATCGCGTGAATCGCTTGTATCGCGGGCCTATCGAAAACCGCATACGCGGTCGCAACGGCCCGCCGTCTCCCATGGGGGTATGAACGACTACGCTTCCCGGCCGGCGGCGCCGCGCCGTACGCGCCGGACCTTGCTGCCCGGCCTCGCGGTCCTCGGCCTGGCGGGCGCCCTGTTCGCCGTGCGGCGGCCGCTGGCGATGTCCGCCCCGAGGTGCCTGGCCGGGCGGTGGCACGGCTGCTACGACACGTTCAACGGTGTGGTGCTCATGACCTTGGTCGCGCTGCCGTTGGCCCTGCTGGTGGTGTGGGCCCTGGCGCACCGCCGGCGTCGGGCCGGCGTCACACCGGCGTGGCGGCTGTCGCTGGCCGAGGTGGGCCTGGTGCACGGGACGGTGCCGTTCCTCTGGCTGACCATGATGCCGGGCGCCGCCCCCGGCACCGCGCCCGCCCGGGTGAGCCTGGTACCGCTGCGGGACCTGGTCACCATGGGGCCGCTCGGGATCGCCGGCAACCTGCTGGTCCTCGCCGCGCTCGGGTTCTTCGCCCCGATGCGGTTCACGGCCCTGGCGTCCGTGCCGCGGGTCCTGGCGCTGGGGGCGGGCTGCTCGGTCCTGGTCGAGACGGCCCAGTACGTCCTGCGGCTGGACCGGGTCTCCTCGGTGGACGACGTCCTGGTCAACACGGCCGGCGCGGTGCTGGCCGCGCTGGCCTCGCGCCGCTGGTGGCGCACCACCGGGAACCCGGCGTCGGACCTGCCTCGCCCCGTCCCGGCGCCGGCGGGCTGAGCCGCGTGCCCGGCGGGTACGGACGCCCCGGCAGGCTTCGGCGGCCGGTGGGGCTGCATAGGCTTCGGACATGCGTGTACTGATCGTGGAGGACGAGCCCTACCTGGCCGAGGCCGTGCGGGACGGTCTGCGGCTGGAGGCGATCGCCGCCGACATCGCCGGCGACGGCGACTCCGCCCTGGAACTGCTCAGCGTCAACTCCTACGACCTCGCGGTCCTGGACCGCGACATCCCCGGCCCCTCCGGCGACGAGGTGGCCCGGCGGATCGTCGCCTCCGGCAGCGGCATCCCGATCCTGATGCTCACCGCCGCCGACCGGATCGACGACAAGGCCTCCGGGTTCGGGCTCGGCGCGGACGACTACCTCACCAAGCCGTTCGACCTGCGGGAGCTCGTCCTGCGGCTGCGGGCGCTCGACCGCAGGCGGGGGCAGGCCCGCCCGCCGGTCCGGGAGATCGCCGGCCTGCGGCTCGACCCCTTCCGCCGGGAGGTCTTCCGCGACGGACGCTACGTCGCGCTCACCCGGAAGCAGTTCGCCGTGCTGGAGGTCCTGGTGGCCGCCGAGGGCGGGGTCGTCAGCGCCGAGGACCTGCTGGAACGGGCCTGGGACGCGAACGCCGACCCCCTCACCAACGCCGTCCGCATCACCGTCTCCGCGCTGCGCAAACGGCTCGGCGAACCGTGGGTCATCGCCACCGTGCCCGGCGTCGGCTACCGGATCGACGCACCGCCGCCGGCCGGGGCCGCAGGAGGGGAGCGTGGCTAGGGCACCCGGCTTGAGCATCCGCCTCAAGCTCACCCTCAGCTACGCCGGATTCCTCATGCTGGCCGGCGTGCTGCTGCTGGCGGCGGTCTGGGTCTTCCTGCTGCGGTACGTCCCCGATCGCGCGCTCATCGTCCCCGGCTCCACCGGCGGCCTCACCCCCGGTGTCTTTCCCATCCGGTCCAACCTCCTGCACGTCTTCGCGCCCAGGGCGGCCGCGGTGATGGCGTTCCTGCTGCTGCTCGGCCTGGTGGGCGGGTGGGTCCTCGCCGGCCGGATGCTCGCACCGCTCAGACAGATCACGGAGGCGGCCCGGACGGCCGCGACGGGCTCGCTGTCCCACCGGATCCGCATGACGGGCCGCCGGGACGAGTTCCGCGAACTCTCCGACGCGTTCGACTCGATGCTCCAGCAGCTCGATTCCCAGGTCGCCGAGCAGCAGCGGTTCGCCGCGAACGCCTCCCACGAGCTGCGCACCCCGCTGGCGATCTCGCGGGCGCTGCTCGACGTCGCCCGCAAGGACCCCGCCCGCGGCCGGGACGAACTCGTCGAGCGCCTGTACGTCGTCAACACGCGCGCGATCGACCTCACCGAGGCCCTCCTGCTGCTCGGCCGCGGCGACCGCGGCACCTTCACCCGCGGACCCGTCGACCTCTCCCTGCTCGCCGAGGAGGCCGCCGAGACGCTGCTCCCGCTCGCCGAACAGCGCGGCACGTCGCTCGACGTCACCGGCGGGCCGGCCCCGACCAGCGGCTCGGCGGAACTCCTGCTGCGGATGGTGACCAACCTCGTCCAGAACGCCGTCGTGCACAACCTCCCCGCAGGCGGCAGCGTGACGGTGCACACCGAGGCGGACGGCGGCACCAGCGTGCTGCGGGTCGGGAACACCGGCCGCCGGCTCCCGGCGGACCTGGTACCGACCCTCACCGAACCCTTCCGGCGCGGACGGGGAACGGAACGCGTACGGACGGACGAGCACGCCGGCGCCGGCCTCGGCCTGGCCATCGTGCACAGCATCGTCCGGGCCCACGACGGGACCCTCGACCTCGCGCCCCGCCCGGACGGCGGGCTCCTCGTCACCGTCCGGCTCCCCGGCCCGCCGTAGGCGCCGGGGCCCGGCGGGGACCAGGTCCGCCGGACGGTCCGCGCAGGTCAGGGCCCGGACGGCGGGCCGGGGGCGCGACGGCACCCGGCCGCGCCCGCCGCACCTCACCGGACAGGCCCCCCGCGCCGGCGCGGGACGCCCGCTCCCCGGTGGTCACCGGTCAGACGGCTTCGAGCTTCCACTCCTGACTCGTCGCGCTGCCCGCGGCCAGCTGCACGACCTGGGCCCCGTCGGCGGTGGACGCCCCGGCCACGTCGAGACACAGGCCGCTGGAGACGTTGGCCAGCCGGTAGTAGCCGGCGGTGGCGCTGGGGACGAGCTTCCACCACTGGTTGGGGGCCTTGGTGTCCGTCCACTGGTCCAGGGCCTGACCGGGGGTGGTGGAGGCACCGGGGTTGTCGAGGATCTTGCCGCTGTTGACGTTGGACAGGCGGAAGGAGCCGTCGTAGCCGGGCACCAGCTGCCACTTCTGGTTGGCGCCGGCGGTCCAGTACCACTGGATGACGGGGGCGCCGTCGGACTGCGAGGTCCCCGAGACGTCCAGGACCTTGCCGCTGTTGCGGTTGGTCAGGCGGTAGGTCCCGGCGAGCGTCTTCAGGGTGATGGTGGTGCGGGTGCCCGCGGTCAGGGCCACGTTCCTGGCGTGCGCGCCGAGCGGGGAGGGGGTGACGGTCGCCGCGGTGGTGACCGAGGTGATGCCGCGGCGGCAGATCAGCGAGACGGTCTGGGTGATGTCCGAGGTGAGGATGACGGTGGCGGTGCGGGCGGCGGTGTCCCAGGCGAGGCTCTCGATCCGGAGGCGGCCCCGGCCCTGCACGCCCTTGATGCTGCCCTTGGCGAGCTGGTCGGGCAGCGCGGGCAGGAGCTCCAGGACGCCCGGGCGGGTGTAGAGGAGGGCCTCGGCGAGGACGGCCGGCAGGGTGTTGGCGGCGTCGCAGTTGTAGATGTCCAGGTTGGGATTGTGGGAGGTCATCAGCGAGCGCCACACCATGTTGCTGCCGAGGATCTTGCGGACGTTGTCGTAGACGCCGGCGCCGTCCTTCAGCCGGGCCCGGGCCAGCGCCCGGTGCAGGCTGCCGTGGGCCGAGTAGTTCTCGTCGCCGCGCAGGTCCAGCGCCCGGCCGGCGGAGCGGACCAGGTCGGGCCGGTCCTCGGGGTTGATCTCGTGCAGGGGCCAGGCGCCGTACATGTGGTGGGCGTGGCGGTGGTTGTAGCGGTCGGTGAGGCCGGGCCAGGACCACTCGGCCAGTGCGCCGTCGCCGTTGACCGCGTAGTCGGGCAGCTGGGCGAGCAGGGCGGTCCAGCGGGCGACGCCCTGCCCGGCGCCCTGTTCGGTGTTGAGGGTGTTGGCGGCGTCGACGGCGGCCTGCAGGGCGTGCCGGCCGGCCATGATGTCGCCCGTGGCGTTGACCGAGAGCATCTGCCCGGTGCTGGAAGGGGAGTTCTCCATCGAGAAGGACGGGACGAAGGCCTTCTTCCCGGCGGCGTCGGTGCGGGTGAGGAAGTCCTCGTAGAAGAGCGCGAGCTCCATCAGGGCCGGGCCGAGCTTGTCCCGCAGGAAGGCGGCGTCGCCGGTGACCTGGTAGTACTCCAGCAGCGGGTAGAGCAGCCAGTCGGCGCCGCCGGTCCAGCACTGGCCGGGGAACGAGCCGTCGTTGAAGTGGAGCATGTGGCCGTGCTCGCCGTCGGTGCGGGTCGGGGCGAGGAAGCCACGGGCCCCGTAGATCTTGCCGGCGTTGTCGCGCCAGTCGGCGAGCTGGCCGAGGACCAGGTCGAAGTAGCCCTGCATGGCCGTGCCGTGGCTGAGGATGTTGCCGCCGGCGACCTGGAAGTTGACGTTGGCGTCGGTGGTGAAGTCGTCGGCCCACGCCCCGCCCCAGCTGCCGGACCAGATGCCCGTCAGGCGCGGCGGCAGGACCCCGCTGGAGCTCACGAACAGGTACCGGCCGGAGTCGTACATCCGCTCCAGCAGCGCCAGGTCGACCACCGACCGGTTGCCGTTCTGGCGCGCGGTCAGCTCGGCGGTGGACAGCTTGCGGTCGGCGGCGGAGACGTTGAGGTCCAGGCTGGAGCCGTCGAACATCGCCTGGTGCAGCGGCTTGTGCCGGCCGAGCAGGGTGGTGTAGTCCGGGCTCAGGGCCCCCAGCGCGCTCTGCAGCGGGTTGGCGCTCCACCCGCTGGAGGTGTCGTAGCGGTCCAGCTTGGTCAGCAGCAGCACCTTGGCGGCCTTGGCCACGACCAGGGTGGAGCCGCTGACGGTGACGGTGGCCTTGGTGCCGGTGGCGACGAGCCGGGTGAGGCCCTCGTAGCCGTAGGCGCCCTGTCCGGCGGGGTAGGTGCCGCGCAGGCTGAGGTAGCCTTCCCGGCCGCTCGCGGTGGCGGTGGTGGCGTAGGAGACGCTGCCCGGTACACCGTCGAGGGCGGTGTTGACGCTGAGCGTGGTGTCGACGGTGCGGCCGGTGGCGGGGAGCAGCTCGTGGACGACGACCCTGTCGGCCCGGGAGGTGAAGACCCTCCGCTTCCAGGTGCCGGCGCTGTCCGTCCAGGTGTGGGTGACCTCCCCGGTGCGGAAGTCGGTGATCCGGGCGTAGTTGTCGGCGGTGGTGGCGCCCGGGGTGCTGAGCTGCAGTTCGTAGCCGGGGTGGAAGGTCTGGGTCCACTGGAGCTCCCACCCGGCGGCGAAGGTGGCCGCCGCGCCGCCGTAGTCGCCGGCGAGGGCCATGCTCTGCGCCTGGGACAGCTGGGTGGAGGTCCTGGGCGGATCCATGTCGCGGGTGCCGTTGGGCATCACGAAGCGGTGGTGGTTGACGATCACCTTCTCCAGCGTCGGCGACCCGTGGTACACCGCGCCGTACTCGCCGTTGCCGGTGAGGAAGCCGTCGGTCCACGCCGGCGCGGCCGTGGTGTCGTAGATGCCGCGGGCGGGCAGGGTGACCTGCGGCGGCACGACCGCCGCGGCCCGGGAGGGGACGAGACAGCCGTTCAGCACGACGGCACCGGCGGTCAGAGCGGCCCCGCCGAGAAAGCGTCTGCGGCCCAGGGGCAGGTCGGGCATGGTCATGGCGTTGGCTCCGTTCGCCGGGAAATGTCGGGGCAGCGGTCCCGGGTGCGAGGCGTGGACCGGGCGGTGGGCGTGGCCACGGCGTCCCGGCCGGACCGGCTCACCACTGACGCGTCGTCACCCGAGGGACAGATGTTTGCGCTGCCATCGCCGCATAGTGCAGCATTCGAGCCAGAGAGTGTCAATATCTGTGGACAAAAGTAGGTATTTGTTTGCTGCCTCGCCGAATCGGGCCGGGAAGCCGCCCGCCGGTGCGGCCGGGCGGCCACGAGGGGGGCGATCCCACCCGGCGGAGCTGACGATTCATCGAATGGCGCACGATCACCGGCGGATGGTTCGCTCACGACTGGATCCTCGCCGAGGATGGGAGCGGGCCGGGGCGAACGTCCGTCGGACGCCCCCGTGACCGACGCGACGTCCGCCCGTGCCGGTCGGCCGGCCTTCCGCGGGGCCGGCCCGGAAGCACGTACCCACGAGTGAGGAGAGCGCCTGTGGCAGGTTCCGCATGCCCGCACGCCAGGAGGTGGGCCGCCCGGTTGGCCGTGGCGGCACCCGGGGCCGCACTGGCCGTCCTGGTGCCGTTCGCCGCACCGGGCGGCGCCGTCACGGACACCGGCCCGCCGCCCTTCCCGGTGGCGCAGGCCCTGGACGGGGCGCAGCCGCTGGCCTCCCCGGGGGAGGTCACCGGCCTGTGCGGCAAGGCCTCCGACTGCAGCTTCCGGATGTACGACCGGGCCCCGCGCGAGTTCGTGAGCGGCGTGCTGTCGGTCGGGAACGCGGCGATCAACTGCACGGACAGCGACATGGAGATCGACCGCACCGTCACCTTCGTGACCAGCAGTACGGACAACATCGGCGGCGAGATCTCCGGCCGGGCGGCGATCGAGGGCGGGGTGGACACCACGGTGACCGTCTCGGGGTCGGCCACCGCGACACCGGGCATCGTGAACGGCGTCACCCAGTACGGCCCGAACAAGGACAAGGGCCCCTCCACCAAGGACGACGCCAAGAACACCGCCGAGGTCACCGGCACGGTGGCGGGCTCGAACGCGCTGCACCTGGGCGCGAAGGCGAGCTTCGAGTCGGCGTTCCGGGCGTCCTTCTCCCGGCAGTGGCAGGCCGTGAACACCGAGTCGACCAGGGTGGTGTTCAAGGTGAGCGCCGGTGACGAGATCCAGTTCGGGATGGTGAACGCCATGTCCCGCACGGCCGGCGAGCTGAAGGTGAACAGCACCGGCAAGCTGATCAAGAACATCACCGTCGACAGCCCGTCGAGTGTCACGGTCAGCTCGATCGTCGCCCAGACCTTCGCCGTCCCGGGCAAGTGCCTGTCGCTGCGCCCGCCGGGCCGTTCCGGCGGCGGTGGCCTGATCGAGGTCGCCCCCGAGCGGGCCGAGAGCGCCCGGCGGACGCCGGACGCCGTGTACGTGCGCGGGACCGAGGGCACCTGGAGGCCGCGATGACCACCCGGAGGACACGGGCCGTGCCCCGCACGCTGCCGGCCGCCCTGACCGTGCTGGCACTGTGCGCCGGCCCGGCGGCACCCGCCTTCGCCGAGAACGGCGCCGCGCCCGCAGCCGAGGCGCCGGCACCGGCACCGGCACCGGCAGCAGCACCCGCCCCGGCCACGGGCCAGGCGGCACAGGCTCCGGGCGGTGACGCGCCGTCCGACGAGGCGGCGGCGATCGCGCACGGGTGCGGTCAGGCGTACGACTGCTCGTTCCGGATCATCCCCGGGATCTCGCGCGAACTCACCTCCGCGGTGGCCTCGGTGGGCAACGCGGCGGTCAACTGCACCAACAAGGACATCGACATCTTCCGCACGGTGGTGCTGGAGTCGAGCACGACGGACAACATCGGCGGTGAGATCTCCGGCCGGGCCACGCTGACGGGCACGATCGACAACACCACGGACGTCTCGGCCGGTGTCACCGGCAGCAACAAGACGGAGATCACCCACACCGACGTCACCGCGCCGAGCGACAAGGGCCCGAACGCGGAGATCTCCAACGGCGCCACCCTCGCCGTCGGCGGCACCGTGACGGGCGCCGCCCAGCTGAAGCTCAGCGCGACGGCCACCTTCGAGCTGGCGTTCAGGGCGACGTACTCGCACGAGTGGAAGCGGACCAACACCGAGACCACCCAGGTGAAGTTCACCGTGAAGGCCGGCGACGAGCTGCAGTTCGGCACGCTGAACGCGATGACGCGCACCGTGGGCGAGCTGCGGGTGGACGGCATCGGCAAGCTGATCAAGAACATCATCGTCGACAGCCCCTCCAGCGTGAACGTCAGCACGGTGGTGGCACAGACCTTCAGCGCCTCGGACCGCTGCCTGTCGATGCGCCCGCCCGGCCGCTCGCTCGACGGCGGGCTGGTCGAGGCCCCACCGCGGACGGACGGGGCGCGGCCGGCCGCCCGGTACCGGCTGGGCGCGGCCGGCGGCTGGACGCCGCTGGACTGACCGCCCGGTGACCTCGGCCGGCCGCCCTCCCGCTAGCCGGGAGGGCGGCCGACTCCGGTGCGGTGGCTACGGGTTGAGGAGCACGGACCGGGTGACGACCCCAGCGGGCGGGGCGTCGACGGTGATCAGACGCCGGTCCGGCCCGGCCCCGTTGTCCGGGGTGCCGGCGGTCGGCCGGGCGGAGCCGCAGCGCTGCAGCTCGGTCTCGGTGAGCGGGCCGGTGCGCTGGATCCAGCGGTCCGGGAGCGAGGTCGCGGGGACGTCGAAGGTGGCGTCCAGGCGGTACTTGTTGCGGGCGTTGGTGAAGCTGCCGACGACCCGCTCGCGGGCCGACTGGACCTCGATCCAACTCGTCTCGCCCGGCTGGATGGTGGGGTTGAGGGCCTTGCTGGTGGTCCGGGACCAGGTGAGCGGGTTGCTGGTGGAGACGGCCGCGGTGTTCCCCCCGGCCGCGCTGAAACCGGCGGCGGCCTGGGCGGCCAGGTTGGGGCGGCTCAGCGAGATGTCCGAGCGGCTGGGGATCAGCGGGGCACCCTTGAGCGCGTAGTACTGGGTGAGGTTGTCGTACGGGGGCTCGGTGGTCTCCGTCCGGTGGTCGTCGACCACCGGGTTGCGGGTGCAGTTGATGTAGACCTCGCCGACGATCCTGGTCTGGCCGTAGTACTGGTAGGAGTACCGCTTGTCCACGGTGAAGACGCAGTTGGTGGCCGAGCCCTCGCAGTCGTCGACGGCCACGCCGGGCTCCAGCCAGTCGTTGCCGCGATAGGCCTTGGGGCCGGGGAGCTGCTCCTTGCGGATCTTCTGGTCGACCGGGGCGGGCGTCTGCCGGGCGGTGACGTTGGTGATCAGCGGGCCGCAGGAGAGCGAATCGCGCTTCTCGGCGGAGTCGAAGGACACCATCGGGTTGTCCTCCGGCGCGGTGAACTCGAAGACCCGTCCGGTGGTCCAGTTGGCCGTGCCGACGCTGTCGGTGCCCTTGGTGGTGACCTGCGGGTCGACCGGGTCGCCGGGGGCGACCAGGGAGACGTTGTAGGTCTGGCCGTCCTTGAGCTGTTCGGCCTTGCAACGGCGGTCCACGCCCGGGCTGTCGTCCCAGTTCAAGGTCACCTGCGAGCCGGCCTTCACGCCCCACAGCCGGGTCCGCAGCGCGAGGGCGGCGTTGTTCCAGTTCAGCGCGGCGGCCTGGTGGCCGAGCGGGTGCTGGGCGAGGGCCTTGCCGAAGACCACGCCGGTGTTGTCCGGCGACCAGTCGGTGTGGCCGGCCATGGTGCCGTTGTCCGGTGCCACGGGCTGGGCGAAGGTGCCGTTGGGCACCTGGACGTCCACCGAGTCGGCGGCCCCGGCGGGCGGGGCGGCGGCGAGCGCCAGGCCCGCCGCCGCCACCGACGTTCCGATGCGGTGCAGCAGCCGGCGCCCCATCAGCAGAACCACCAGTCGCTCGGCGGGACGACCGCGTCACCGGGTTGCACCGCGGAGGTCAGCGCGTTCGGCAGGGTGCACAGGTCGCTCGCCGCGGTGTTCGGGTCCTGGTCGCGGGGGACCTTGCCGAAGTCCTCCACGGCCTGGGTCTCCTTGTCGATACCGGCGTTCTCCTTGTCCCCCTTGCCGGCCACGCCGGCGAGGCAGTCCCGGTCGGTGGGCGGGCACTTGGAGATCTGGTCCTTGCCGGCGGCGACGTCCTTGCACTGCGGGCTGCTCGCCCCGTCGCCCGCGCAGGGGTCGCTGGACGCCGAACTCTGCGGGGAGCCGAGCGGCGGGGCGGTCTGCTTGGCGGCCACGTTGGTGATCAGCGCGCCGCAGGAGGGCTTGTCGGTGTCCGCCGAGGTGAAGGTGACCTGCGGGGCGTCCTCGGCGGCGGTGAAGGAGTACGTCCGGCCGAGGAACCAGTTCGCCTTGCCGGTGGGGGTGTTGGTGGTGAAGCTGCCCGGCGTGTTGGTGTCGCCGGACACCGTCGTGGTGTACGCCCGTTTGGCGTTGCCCGACGTCACGCAGATGTCGGGGTTGTCGTCCCAGCTGAGGGTGACCGTGGCACCCTTGCGGACCCCGCGCAGCCGGGTGCTGAGCGAGATCCCCCCGCCGTTCCAGCCGAGCGTGGCGGCCTGGAAGCCCTGCGGGTGCGCGGCACGGGTCGTCGAGGCGACACCGCCGGTGCTGGTCCAGCCGTCCACGCCCGCGGAGAAGGTCTTCTCCGCGGGCACCGTCGGTGAGGAGAACGTCCCGTTCACCACCACCGCCGGCTCGGTGTCCTCCGCCCCCGCCGGTACGGGGGCCGCCACGGCGACGGCGCCGCCGAGGGCTGCGATGAGGAGTCTGGCTCGTTGTGTCCGTAGCACGGTCTCTCCCACTGAAGTCGCGGAAATGTCGGTCACTGGCGTCTCGGTCGACTGACGGTCGTTCAGACCCCAGGCGTCATGCTTCGGGCGTCGACTACGGACCGCAACCGGTGACAGACCGTTAGAGCGATGACGAACCATCGGACTGGGCCGTCGGCATGGAAAGTCCTCCGCATCCGCACGACCCGCCGCCCACTGGGCAAGGATCCATGTGATCCGATAATCACTTCCATCTGACCGCCTGGCACGGCCACGCGGCTTGGATCACCGAGGACGCCATGCCACCCCCTTCCGGACCGGCCCGACACCTTCGGGCCCGCACCGTTCTGCTCGCCCTCGCCCTCCCCCTGCTGGGCGCGACCCCGGCCGCGGCCGCCGATCTGCCCCGGACCGGCGCCCACGGCGACCCCGTCGTCACACCGTCGGACGGCCTCACCCGGGCCCGCCCCGCTCCCCGGCCGCACCCCTCGCTGCCCAGGGGTGGCCCCGTCCGCCGCCAGGCGCGGACCCTCTGACGAACCGTCCCCGGGGCCGGGCCCGGAAGACCGGCCCCGGCACCGCACCGGCTGACGACTCGGCCGGCGGCCCCCGGCACCCGCCGGGGCCCCGGCCACCGACCGTGCACCGAACCCCTCCCGCCCCCTTCGAACCCGAGGAAGAGATGCATCCGCTGCACCGCGAACTCCGCCGCCTGCCCGCGACCGCCGTACCCGCCCTGGTCGCGAGCCTGACCCTGATGGGCTCGCTGGCGCTGCCCACCTCCGCCGCCTCCGCCTACGACCTGCGGCTGCGCGCCTGGGGGCTGAACACCAGCGGTCAGCTGGGCGACGGCACCAAGACCCAGCGGCTCACCCCGACCTCCGTGGTGGGGCTGTCCGGGGCCGAGCTCAACGCCGTCGCGGCCGGTGGCACCGGCGGCTCCACCGGCTCCGGCTTCGGCCTCGCCCTGCTCGCCAACGGCACCGTCGAGGCGTGGGGCAAGAACGACAAGGGCCAGCTCGGCAACGGCGCCGTCAGCACCACCGACGAGTGGGCCGTGCCCGGCCTGGTCGCCGGGCTGGGCGGCATCGACGCGATCGCCGCGGGCGGCTCGCACGCCCTCGCCCTGCTCAAGGACGGCACCGTCAAGGCCTGGGGCCTCAACGACAAGGGCCAGCTCGGCGACGGCACCACGACCAACGCGACCCTCCCGGTGACGGTGGCGGGGCTGGAGGACGTCCGGGCGATCGCGGCCGGCGACACCTTCAGCATGGCCCTGCTGAAGGACGGCACGGTGAAGACCTGGGGCAACAACGACAAGGGCCAGCTCGGCATCACCCCGAAGCCCGCCAGCTCGGCCACCGCACCGCCCAAGCCCGCCCCCGCCACCCGCACCACCGCGGTCGCCGTGCCCGAACTGACCACCGTCAAGGGCATCACCGCCGGGGTCTCGCACGCGCTGGCGCTCCTGGCGGACGGCACGGTGATGTCCTGGGGCCTCAACGACAAGGGCCAGCTGGGCGACGACACCATCGTCGACAAGCCGTACCCGGTGCCGGTCCTGGAGCTGAGGAACGTCACCGACCTGTCCGCCGGCGCCTCGCACAGCATCGCCCTCCTCCAGGACCGCACCCTGCGCGGCTGGGGGCTGAACGACAAGGGCCAGGTCGGCGACGGCACCACCACCCAGCGGAACACCAGCGTGCCGGTCCCCGGTGTGAGCGGGGTGACCGGCATCGCCTCCGGCGCCGCCCACAACCTGGCGGTGCTCTCCGACGGCACGGTGCAGGCCTGGGGTCTGAACGACAAGGGCCAGCTGGGCGACGGCACCACCACCCAGCGGAACACCCCGGTGCAGGTCCTCGCCAAATCCGGCAGCGTCTCCATGGTCGCGGCTCCCTCCAACGGCAGCTTCAGCCTGGCGCGCTGACCCTCCCTCCCCGATCAGGAAGGCAGCACATGACGAATTCCCGCACCGCACCGCGAGGCCGGCTGCGGCCGGCCCTCGCCGCGACCGTGACCGCGCTGACCGTGCTCGGCCTGGCCTCGGTGCCCGTCGGCACGGCGCACGCCCAGGAGAAGCGCCTCAAGTCCTGGGGCAACAACCGGGCCGGCCAGCTCGGTGACGGCACCTGGACGGACTTCCGCACGACCGCCACCACGGTGCTCGGACTGACCAGCGCCGAGGTGGTGAAGATCGCCGCCGGCGGCGCCGGTCCGGCCAACGGCCACGGGCTGGCCCTGCTGACGGACCGTACGGTGCAGTCCTGGGGCTCCAACGGTTCGGGCCAGTTGGGCGACGGCTCGGTGTTCAGCCACAACGCACCCGGGCAGGTCGTGAACCTCTCCAACGCGACCGACGTCGCGGCCGGCGGTGCGCACAGCCTGGCCCTGCTCGCCGACCAGACGGTGGTCTCGTGGGGGCGCAACAACTACGGCCAGCTCGGCAACGGCACCAACGCCGACAGCAGCGTCCCGGTCCGGGTCGAGGGCCTCAACAAGGTGATCGCGATCGCCGCCGGTCTCAACCACAGCCTGGCGCTGCGTGAGGACGGCACCGTCTGGGCCTGGGGCTACAACATCAACGGCCAGCTCGGGGACGGCACTTCGGCCAGCCGTACGGTGCCCTCCCCGGTCAGCAACCTGACCGGCGTCACCCGGATCGCGGCCGGCTGCAACCACAACCTCGCGCTGGTCGGCCCGCCGAGCAGCGCCACCAAGCCCACCAGCGGCAACGCGGTGAAGGCCTGGGGCTACAACGCCACGGGCCAGCTCGGGGACAACAGCACGATCAGCCGCTACAGCCCGGTCGACACCCAGGGCATCTGGCTGGGCGGCGTCTCGCAGATCGCGGCGGGCTGCAACCACAGCCTCGCCGTCACCGACAGTGACAACAGGCTCAAGGCGTGGGGCCAGAACACCTCCGGCCAGGTCGGCGACGGCACCACCGACTACCGGATCACCCCTGTCCAGGTGCCGGGCCTGTCCGGCATCCAGCTGGTGTCCGGCGGCCGCGAGCACACCATCGCCCTGCTCGGTGACAACACCGTGCGCTCCTGGGGCAACAACGGCTCCGGGCAGCTCGGCAACGGCACCACCACCGACAGCAGCACCCCGGTGACCACGCTGACCGCGCTGACCGGTGTCGACAAGATCGCCGCCCCGGTGGGCGGTGACTTCAGCCTGGCCAACTGACCCCCGGCACCCTCCCCCGCCGGCCGGGGTGCGCCCGGCCCCGCCACCCGCGCGGGGCCGGCCGCACCCGTCCGGCCGCCACCGGCCGGCGGCGGGGACGGGCGAGGACCCGGCCGGCGGGGACGGGCGAGGACCCGGTCCGCGGGAGCGGCCCCGGCCGGGACCGCTCCCCGCCGGGACCGGAGGACCGGCCGGTCCCGGGCCGGTGCTCCGGGTGCACCGGGCCGCCGGTCAGGCGCCGTCCCGCCCGGCGCCGCGCAGCAGGGCCAGGTGCTGGTGGACGGCGGCGGTCACCCGGCCTTCGTCGTCGGTGGCGAGGAGGTCCAGGAGCGCGCCGCGCAGGGTCGCCAGCGTCAGGGTGCGGCGGACCGCGCCCGCCTCGGAGTCCCGTTCGGCCCGCGGCTGGCAGTCGGCGAGGACGCCGAGCCAGTCGTCCACGGTGTTCCTGGCGAATCCCGCCCAGGGGCCGTCCGGTTCGACGAGCGAGCGGGCGTAGGCCTCGGCCCACAGGCGCAGCAGCGGGCGGTGGCGCTCCGCGGCGAGCCAGGCCCACACCTGCTCGGCTGCGTCGGTCAGGCCGACGGGCTGCTCGGGCTCGCGGAGCCCGGCCAGGAGCACCAGTTCCTCGGCCCGGGCCCGCTCCAGCAGGGCCCGCACGAGGCCGTCCTTGTTGCCGAAGAGGAACATCAGGACCCGGGTGCTGGAGCCGACGGCCTCGGCCAGGGGGCGCAGCGACAGGTCGGTCAGGCCGTGGACGAGTACGTACTCGTAGGCGGCTTCCAGCAGCTCGGTCTGGCGTGCGGAGGGGTTTGCGGTTCTCGGCGGCATGGGCCTAGCCTAAGGCGACTGACACAGTCGTGTCAGTAACGGAAAGTCGTCGACACCTCGGAGCGTGCACCGTGCCGGAAGCAGCCCAGCAGCGGCAGGTCGTCCTCCGCCGCGCCGACCTGCCTGGTGACCTGGGCTGGATCGTGATGGCCCACGGCGAGCTGTACGACCGGCAGTTCGGCTGGAACACGGAGTTCGAGGCGCTGGTCGCCGGGATCGTCGCCGGGTACGCGGCCAGGCGCTCCCCGACGCCCGAGGCCGCCTGGATCGCCGAGGTCGACGGCGAGCGCGCGGGCTGCGTGATGCTGGCCGCCGGCGACCGGCCGGACGTCGCCAAGCTGCGTGTCCTGCTGGTCACCCCCGCGGCCCGTGGCCTGGGCCTGGGCAGCCGCCTGGTCGAAGAGGCGCTGGCCTTCGCCCGTACGGCCGGCTACCGGCGGGTGACGCTGTGGACCACGGACAACCTGGTGTCCGCCCGCAGGATCTACCAGCACTTCGGTTTCACCCTGGCCGAGGAGGAACCCCGTCGGGGCTTCGGCCATGACCTGGTCGGCCAGACCTGGACCCTCGACATCGGCGAGGGCGACGGCCCGGAGCACTGAGGGCGGACGCCGGTCGCCATGCCCCGCCCGGGGCCCGTGGGCGGAGCCCTGCCCACGGGCCCCGGGCGGGGGCGGGTCACGGGGTGACGGAGAGGACGATCTTTCCGGTGGTGCGGCCGCGCTCGCCCAGCCTGTGGGCCCGGGCGACGTCCGCGAGCGGGAAGACCGCCTCCACGATCACGCGCAGCCGGCCGTCCTCGACCAGGGCGGCGATCTCGCGCAGGGCCTGCCGGTCCGGCTCGACGAGCATGAACACCGCGCGCACGCGGGCCGCTTCGGCCGCCCCGGCGGGGAAGCTCTCGTCCAGCGGCAGGATCGACACCAGGGTGCCGCCGGGGCGCAGCGTCCGCACCGAACCCGCCCAGGTGGAGCCCCCGACCGCGTCGAGGACGACGTCGACGTCCCGGACCGCCCGCGCGAAGTCCCCGGTGCGGTGGTCGACGAGCTCGTCGGCGCCCAGGGAGCGGAGCAGGTCGTGCTTGCCGGCGCTCGCGGTGCCGATGACGTACGCGCCGCGTGCCTTGGCGATCTGGACGGCCAGGTGCCCGACGCCGCCGGCGGCGGCATGGACCAGGACCCGCTGGCCGGGCCGGACCTCGGCGGTGTCCACCAGGGCCTGCCAGGCGGTCAGCCCTGCCAGCGGCAGGGCGGCGGCCCGGATGTGGTCGATGCCCTTCGGGCGCGGGGCGAAGTGCCGGGCCGGGGCGGTGACGTACTCGGCGTAGGCGCCGCCCGGGTGCGGGAAGCGCGGCATGCCGAAGACCTCGTCGCCCGGCCGGAAGACCGTCACCCCGCGGCCGACCGCCTCGACCACTCCGGAGACGTCGTGGCCCAGGGTGAACGGCGGGCGGGTCCCGTCGGCGAACCGGCCGCGGGAGCGGGTCTTCCAGTCGGACGGGTTCACGCCGGCCGCGTGGACCCGCACCAGGATCTCGCCCGCGACGGGCTCCGGGCGCCCGGTCCGGACGAGTGCGAGGACCTCCGGGCCCCCGGCGGCGCTCTGGCTGACGGCGTGCATGGTCGGGCGGGTCTCGGCCTGGGTCATGGTGCTCTCTTCCGCGAAGGCGCGGCTCCCGCACGGTGTGCGGGAGCCGCTCGGCTGGGGACGTCCTCAGCCTGCCGGGGCCGGTCCGCTCCCCGTAGTGGCCTGATGGCCATGTCATGAAAGGATCGGGCCATGCAGCTTGTCGGCGTCCTTGCCCTGGACGGGGTCCTGCCCTTCGAACTCAGCATCCCCTCGCGGATCTTCGGCGCCGCCCGGGACGGCGCGGGCAACCCCCTCTACCGCGTGACGACCTGCAGCCTGGACGGCGGCCCGGTCCGCGCCGAGGGCGACTACGGCCTGACCGTCGCCCACGACGCCTCGTTGCTCGCCACCGTCGACATGGTCGTCGTCCCGCCGTCCAACGCGCTCGGCCCCGTCCGGGAGGAGGGCCGGCTGCCCGAGGCCCTGCGCGCCGCCCTGGCCGGCATCCGCCCCGGGACCCGGATCGTCGGGCTCTGCACCGGCGCCTGGGTGCTGGCCGCGGCCGGCCTCCTCGCCGGGCGCCCGGCCACCACGCACTGGGCCGAAGCCGACCGCCTGCAACGGATGTTCACGAACGTCCGGGTCGATCCCGACGTCCTCTTCGTCGACGACGGCGACATCCTCACCTCGGCCGGCGTGGCCGCCGCGATCGACCTGTGCCTGCACCTGGTGCGCCGCGACCACGGCAGCGGGACGGCCAACGCGGTGGCCCGGTCCTGCGTCGTACCGCCCTGGCGGGACGGCGGCCAGGCCCAGTACATCGAGCGCCCCGTCCCCGCTCCCTCCGGCTCCGGCACCGCCCCCACCCGGGACTGGGCGATGGAGCGACTGGCCGAACCCCTCGGCCTGGCCGACCTGGCCGCCCACGCCGGGATGAGCGTGCGCACCTTCACCCGCCGCTTCCGGGACGAGGTCGGCACCAGTCCCGGCCAGTGGCTCACCCGCCAACGCGTGGACCTGGCGCGTCACTTGCTGGAGACCACCCCGTGGCCGGTGGACACCGTCGCCCACCGGGCCGGGTTCGGCACCGGCGTCTCCCTGCGGCAGCACCTCCAGGCGGCGATCGGCGTCACCCCGCAGTCCTACCGGCGCACCTTCCGCCCGGCCGACGCGCCCGGGCGGCGATCGGGGGCCCGGGGCCCGTCGTCGGCCGGCTCCGGCCCCGGAAGCCCCGGTACCGGCCGCGGACCCGGAAGCCCCGGTGCCGGACCCGGGAGCGGAGCCTGACCGCCACCGCACCGTCACCGTGGTCACCGTGGAGCCGGGCCCGCGGCGCGCGGGCCCGGCCGTCGGAGAGCGCTGGACGGAGAGCAGCGGAAGGCGGACGGAGGGCGGAGGCGGTCAGTTGCCGCCGGTGCCCGGGGTCCCGATGTGGGTGATCTTGTGGTCGCGGTCCAGGTCGACGACGAGCCTGGTGGTCGCCGACTGGCCCCAGGTGAGGGTGACGCCGACCTGGCCGGCCGTACCGGTGCCCTTCACCGTCCACTTCAGCGGGACGTTCTGGGCGCGCAGGATGCCGTCCGCCTGGTTGAGCTCCTCCCACCTCGCGATCTCGGCGAGGTGGTCGGCCCGCACGTAGAAGCCGCGCAGTTCGGTGGCCAGCCTGCCGTTCTCGGCGTCGAGCCGGGCGTCGATGTAGGCGCCGTAGAAGTCGGCGACCCGGGTCACGTCGTCCGAGGACCGGCCGCTGACCGTCCGCTGCGCGACGGCGCCCGCCGTCGCCCCGCCCGCCGTCCCGTCCGTGGTCGCCTGCGCCGGAGCGGTGAGTCCCAGCGGCAGGGTCACGGCGACGGCGACGGCGAGGCCGGCGATCAGCGTGCTGCGGCGGACGTGCTTGCGGGTGGTCGTGTCGTTGCTGTTCATCAGTGTGCTTCCCCGATGTCGATGGTACGGACGTGCGTCGCCTGGTCCGGGCCGGCCCCTCGGCCCTCGTGGTGCCGGGCCGGTTCCGGCGACACCGAGAGCATCGGCGGGCCCGCGGTCCGGGCACAACGGCCGCCGCCCCGTCCGCAACGGTGGAACCGTCCCAGGCCTGCTGACCTCTCCTTATGGGAGTGCCTGGGATGCCGTCCCGGGACGCGAGACGGGGGGAACGGGTGTCGTCCCAGGACGAGGTGGAGGAGTTCGCGGCGCAGCTGCGGCGTCTGAAGGACCGGACGGACCGCAGCTACGCGGCGCTCGCGCGCCGCCTGCACATGAACGCCTCGACGCTGCACCGGTACTGCACGGGGGAGGCCGTGCCGCTCGGCTTCGCACCCGTGGAGCGGTTCGCCGCGATGTGCGGGGCCGGTCCGGCCGAGCGGACCGACCTGTACCGGCAGTGGGTCCTGGCGGTGGCGGCCCGTCAACGGGCCAGGACGGCCCCCGGGTCCGCACCGGAGGCCGCCGGCCCCCGCCCGGAGGGCAGCGGGGACCTGCCGGCGGACGGGACGGCCGCGCCGCCGTCCTCGGTGGCCGCCGGCTCCGTGCCCACGGCAACGGCCGGCCCGTCGCCGGACCTCGGGGAGCCCCCTGCCGAAGACCTCCCCGGCCGGTCGCCCGAGCACCGCGCGCCCGGGCACCCCGCCGTGGGCAAGCCCTGGTACCGGCATCGCGCGGCGGCCACCGCCACCGTCATGACCGTCCTGGTCGCCACCGCCCTGGGCGTCCTGTCCGCCCTTCCGTCCGGGGTTTCCCCGGCCGGCGGCGGCAGCCCGGAGTCCGGCGCGAGGACCGCTCGGACGGCGGCCGCACCGCCCGGCTCCCCGGCGCCGTCCGCGCCCGCCGGGACCGTCCCCGCCGTCCCGCCCCTCACCTGGACGGTGAACTCCCAGCTCTGGGGAGCCGGTTGCGATCACGACTACGTCATCGACAAGGCGCCCCAGCAGGTGCCACCGCCTCCGGTCCCGCAGGACGCCGCGTCCTGGGCGCACTCCCAGGGCGCGGTGCACGGCGGCCGGACCCTCATGGAGATCTCCGTCCAGGGGCGGACGGAAACGGCCGTCGTCGTGGAGGCGCTGCGGGTCCGCGTGGTGGGGCGGTCCGACCCGGTGCGGGGCACCGTCTACTCCACGGGTCAGGGCTGCGGCGGCGACCTCGATCCCCGCACGTTCGCCGTGGACCTCGACATCGACCGGCCGGTCGCCCGGCCGGTCCAGGGCGGTGAGGCCGGAACGAACGCCCCGGCGGGGCGCATGCCCTACCGGGTGTCCTCGAAGGATCCCGAGATCCTGCTGGTCGACGCCCGGGCGGTGGGCTGCGACTGCCTGTGGTACCTGGAACTCGACTGGTCCTCGCTGGGCCGTACCGGCACCGAGCGCATCGACGACGACGGCCTCCCGTTCCGCACCAGCGGCGTCGACGGCCTGCCGCACTACTGGTACGCGGGCCACGGCTGGACCCCGCTCACCGGTTGAGCGGGGACGACGGCACGTCAGGCCCGTCCGGCCCCGGGCCCGCCCGGCATCGGCGTCGGCGTCGGCACGGCTGGCCGAGGTCCGTCCCCGCCGCGCCGCCGTCGGTGCACCACGGCCGTACCGGCGCCGCATCGGACGACGTTCGCCTGCTCACGGGAGACTGCTCGGTCGACCGGTGGGAGAGTGTGGCCATGGAGACTACCGACCGCGCGCTGACGGCGGACGTGATCGCGGCACTGAGGTACTGGCCTGACGTCCTGTGGGCAGGTCAGAAGAATCCTCCGGACCCGGTGGACATGACTGTCCTGCCGCCCTTCTTCAACGAGGTGCTGCAGGACCTTCCGTGGTGGAACCGCGACTGGAAGGTCGACCGCGTCCGGCCGGGAATTCCCGACGAGACCGGGGATCACCACTGCGATCCCGCTGTGAGGTTCACCGAGGTGTCGATCCCTGGGACGGTCGCCTCCGGCAACGGTGAGAGCCTGCCGTTCGTCGCGAAGGTCGGGTTCACGGGCGACCGGCTGATCCGCTTCCAGGCCAAGATCGGTGACGTTGTCGTCGGCCCGTCCGTTGCCCCGGCCGGGCTGTCGGAGCCGCATCCGTTCGGACGGATGCTCACCGGGTTGATGGATCTGCGCGGGATCCCGGTCAGGGAGATGGCCAGGGCTGTCGGACTGGCAGCTTCCACCATCCACATGCTCCGCAACGGGCACAACCCGGATCTGCGGCAGGCCCGCCTGATCGCCGGGGTCCTGAACATGTCCGAAGCGGACGTCAGAGTCATCGCCGGACTCGACGACGGCAGCACGCGGTAGCCGACGGGTGGCGGCGTCACGATGCGGCGTCGGCGCTGCGCCGGGCGACGTCCGCCCTGGTGACCACTTCGCGCGGGCGATCTGGGCGATGCCCGCCGCCGCCCACGTCCCGACCCGCCGGCACCGCTTCGGCGATTGGCAGTCCTGAAGGTCCTCGGCGGGCCGCCCCCGTGTTTCGGGTACACCTGCCCCCCGAGCGTCCGGCCATCACCTGAACCTGAACCTGAACCTGAACCCACCGACCGGAAAGCAGCTGACATGAGACCCGCCCTGTTCACCGTCGACCACCCCGGCCCGGGACGCCTGAGCACCATGGCCAGACCCCGCGGGAACGACTGGCTGGACGACGAGATGGCCGCGCTGAGGGACTGCGGCGTCGACATCCTCGTCTGTGCACTGACCGGGCCGGAACTCGACGAGCTCGGTCTCGCGGACGAACCCCGGGCGGCCGCGGCCGCCGGGCTGCGGTTCGTCGCGACGCCCGTCCCCGACCGCACCGTCCCCGACCTCGCCGCGATCCTGCCCACCCTGCACGCACTCGCCGCGCAACTCCGCGACGGCGCCCACGTGGTCACCCACTGCCGGGCCGGCATCGGGCGCTCGTCGCTCCTCGCGGCCGCACTGCTCGTCCTGGGCGGTGTCGATCCCGACACCGCCTGGCAGCGGATCGAACGGGCCCGCGGGCTGGCCGTCCCGGACACCGCCGAGCAGCGGGAGTGGACGACGGCGCTGCTGAAGCGGGCATGACGCCGGCCCCGGACCGTCCCGCGCACCTGGGCGGCGCCGTTGTCAGTGCTGCGGTGCATGATCGGCGTGTCAGTTCCACCACGGGGACGGGAAGCACCATGCCGATCACCAACCAGCGGACGGCGGAGCACGAGTTTCTGCGACACATGTACCAGGACCCGTACTTCCCCGACCAGGTCGTCGACCAGGGCCGGGCGATCCTGCTGCGCCTGTGCGAGCGGATCGAGGCCGAGCAGCCGTCGGGCCTGGAGGCCCTGTACGCGCTCACCCGGGCCGCGACGGAGGAGTTCAACGTTCTCCAGGCGGAGTTCGAGGCGGCCGGGAGCGAGATCGAGACGACTGCGCGTGAGTGGATCGCCGAGGACTTCGGGTTCGTCGCGTCGGCGTACGGGTTCACGGACCACGATGTGGAGGAGCTGATCGCCGGCCGGGACTGGTGAGCGAGGGCCGCAGGGGCCGGCTGCCGGCCGGGCCCCCGGACGACCGCCCGCAGCGGCCCCGCGCGGGCCCGACGGGTGATGTTCGCGCGGGTCGTCGGCCGTGGCGCCGTTCCCAGGACGCTCCCGGCCGATACTGCCGGGCATGAGACCCACTCGCCCGACATCCCTGCGCTGCCTCGCCGCGGTCACCGCGCTCGTCGCCCTCAGCGCCCCGGTCACGACCGCCACCGGTTCGACGGGCGAGGGCGGCCACCGCCGGCCCTGCGTCAGCTCCCCGCCGCCCCAGGGCGGCCCGGCCCGCGACGTCCTGCGGATCGCCGAGCAGGCCAAGGCGGAGATGGACCTCAAGTCCGTGATCCTGCGGGTCACCGTCGACGGCCGCGAGCTCGTCACGGCCGCGCTCGGCGAGTCGATGACCGGGGTCCCGGCCGAGCCCGCCATGCACTTCCGGAACGGCAACATCGCGATCAGCTACCTGGGCACGGCGCTGCTGCGGCTGGTCGACGAGGGGCGGGCCGGCCTCGACGACCCGGTGGGGCGCTGGCTGCCGGACCTCCCCGACCACCTGGGCGACCGGATCACCCTGCGGATGCTCGCCGACTCCACCTCCGGCCTCGTCGACTACGTCACCTCCCCCGGCTTCGGCGACACCGTCTACGCGGACCCCTTCCGCGCCTGGACGGCCGAGGAGCTGGTGGCCGTCTCGACCGGCCGGCCGCTCTGGTACGACCCGGGGACCAACTGGAGCTACTCGCACGCCAATTTCGTCCTGCTGGGCGCCGCCCTGGAGAAGATCACCGGCACCCGGCTGGACGTCCTGCTCCAGCAGAAGATCATGGGTCCGCTCGGACTGGACGAGACCCGCAACAGCTTCACCCCCGACATCCCGACGCCCGTGCTGCACGCCTTCACCTCCGACCGCGGGACGTACGAGGAGTCCACCTTCTGGAACCCCTCCTGGACCACCGCCCCCGGCGCCGTGCAGACCACCGACATCTGCGACCTGGCCCGCTCCGCCGTCGGCATCGGTTCGGGCGAGCTGCTCTCGCCCTCCGGCCGCCGGGAGTTGCTGAACCCGGGGACGGTGGGCCTGGGCCGGCCGACGTCCGTCTGCCCGGAGACGGTCTGCCTCGCCAACACCGAGGCCACCCACTACGGCATGGGTCTGCTGGTGCTGAACGAGTGGGTGGTCCAGCACCCGTTGTTCTTCGGCTACTCCGCCGCCCAGGCCTACCTGCCGTGCGAGCACCTGGCCATCGCGGTCTCGACCACCACCGGCCCCGGCGCCCCGGGCGGGCACAGCGCCCAGCTGCTCAGCCAGCGGATCGCGGCAGCCCTCACGCCGGACCACCCGATCCCCGACTTCGGCTGAGCCCCTCCCGGCGGCCGGCCAGGCCCTGGCCGGCCGCCGAGTGGCCATCGGGAGCGGCGGCCCTACGGGCCCGGGCCGCGCGGTGCCCCCGCTCCCCCGCCGCGACGGCTCAGCAGGACCGCCCCGCCCCGGCGCCGGCGGGCTCCGGCGCCCCGGCCTCCAGGTGGTGGCTGGCCCGGCGGAAGTCCTCGGCCACCCGGCCGCAGCGCGGGCACTCCCCCAGGTGGCGGGCCAGCTCCCGGCCCCGGCGCCGGCCCGGGCGGCGGGCGGTGCCGGTCAGCAGCGAGGTGAACCAGCGGCACTCCGGGGCGATGTCCTCGTCCACGTCCGCGCGCAGGTACGCCTCGCGCAGCCCCGCGCGGGCACGGGCCGCCAGGGAGCGCACGCCGCTCGGCGTCATGCTCATCCGCTGGGCGACGGTGGCGGCCGACTCGCCCTCCACCACGAAGAACCAGAGCAGCACCTGCCACCGCTCGGGGAGGGCGCGGTAGGCCCTGGCCACCAGCTCCGTCTCCTCGGCCGCGAGCAGCGCGCCGTCGGTCTCCGCCTCGTCCGCCAGGCGCTCGGCCCATTCGGTGAAGTCCTCCGGCAGCAGGACGCGGTCCCTGGTCTGGGCGCTCCACTCCATGGCGGTCCGGCGCACGACGGCCATCAGGTAGGGGCGCCATGCGTGCCGGGGGCCGCAGCCGCGGGCGACGGACGAGTAGGTGCTGGCGTAGGCCTCGGCGGCGAGGTCCTGGGCGGTCTGCGGGTCGCGGCAGTAGCCGCGGGCGTAGGCGAGCACGGCGCCGTGGTGGCGGGTGAACACCTCCGCCATCACCTCCCGGATGCGGGAGCCGCCGGTCGCGGTCGGGCCGGCGAGTGCCGCCGAGAGTTCGGCGTCGCTCAGCGCGCTCAAACCCGGTTCACGGGTGCTGGAACGAAGGGTCAACTTGTTCCTCCTCAGCTCTGGCCTTCTCACGGTGGGGAGTTCGCGGGCCTGACCGGCGTGACGGCCGCACGGGCCGGAACGGGAACTGCCCGGACGAAGGGCATCGACGGCGGTCTGCTGCTGCGGCCGTCGGGACGGTGTGGCAGGAAGGGCCACAGCACACCAGTCCCACGGGTTTCAGGGCAACAGGCCGGGGAAGAGGCGCCCGCCCGGTGATTCCGGATCCGAATGTGAGGAATCTGCGTGCAGGGCGGCGCGGTGGCGCGCAGGTCCCGCCGCAGGCCCGGTGGTGGGACCGGTGCGCTCGCGCCGACACCCTGGCGAAGCTCCGTCAAGTGCGGCGGCCCCTCGATAACAGAAAAGTGCATACGGCATTCGCATGGTTGGACGCCCTTGCCGGGCCGCGTCCATGACGCCGTGACGGATCGCCGGGCGGGCTCCCGGGACAACGAGGAGGGCGAGGGCCCCCGCCGGCGCGTGCCGGTGGGAACCCTCGCCCTGTCGTCGCTCTCGTCACTGTTGTCGCTGCTCACCCCCGTCGCCGGGCGGGTGCGCGCCGGCGTGGCCCGCGCCGCCGACGACGACCCCGCCGAGCAGCCCCTGCAGGACGCCCGTCGTGGCGTCGGACAGCACCACCACCCATCCGTCGCCCACCAGGTAGGACCCTCCGTAGGCCTGCGCCTCCGAGGTCCAGGCGTCCTGGGCGCGCGTCGTCGGGAAGCTGGCGATCCAGATCTCCTCCCCGCCCGAGGTGCACATGCCCTGCCGGAGGTCGGCCGCGTCGGTGGTGATCTCGGCCGTGCAGCCGATCCGGCGGGCCAGCTCCTCCACCGAGCCCGGGCCGGGCCGCCGGGCCGCCTCCGAGGCGCCGGCCAACCCGCCCGGGCCCCAGAGGAGTTCAACGATCCCGAGGAGGAAGGACAGGATCAGCGCGGCCCACCGGACGGCGGTGCGGTCGATGCGGGGCGGCGCGAGGCCGGCGCCCGGGGTCCTCACTTGCCGGCCGGCTTGCCCTGCGGGTTGATGGCCGACCACTGGTTGTCGATCCCGTTCCCGAGCGCGTCACCGTAGCCCTGGTCGCCCGAGTAAAGGTACGCGGGAAGGCAGTTGATGCTCAGCTGCCAGGTGCCGTCCGGCCGCTGGAGCTTGCCGATCAGCTTCGGGTCCACGCCCTTCACCTTGTCGGCGTCCACCGGCGGGGCGGGCGGCCAGGTCTTCAGGCACTGCCCCTCGCAGTTCGAGCGCATCGGCCAGGCGGTGTCCTTGCCGAAGTGGTACAGGGTCCGGCCGTGGCCGTCCACCATGATCTGGCCGAGCTGGGGGTTCATGACCACGGAGATCTGCACCTTCACCTGGGGCTGCTGGGACGGCTGCGGCATCGTGCCGGCCGGGGCCGGGGCCGTCGGCGCGGCGGAGGCCGAGGCGTCGGCGCCGGCGGCCTTCGCCTTCGTCCCGTCGGGTGCCAGGGCGAACCAGGTGCCGCCCACCCCCTGGCCCTTGGTGTCGCCGGGTGCGGTGTCCTGCGCGTAGCGGTAGGCCGGCCAGCCGCCCACCGTCAGCTGGCGCGTTCCGTCGGCCCGGGCGACCTCGCCGAGCTTGGCCTGGTCGATGCCGGTGCCCGGCGAGGTGGTGGCGTCGTTGACGGCCGGCGGCCAGGTGGTGGCGCAGGCGCCGGAGCAGTTGGACGCCGGCGGCTTGCTGGTGTCCTTGTCGAAGCGGTACAGGGTGAAGCCCTGACCGTCCGTCAGGACCGGGCCGAGCTGGTCGTCCACCCGGATGGCCAGCGCCCCGGCGGGCCGGCCGGCGGCGGCCCCCGCCGAGGGCGAGGACGAGGCGTCGCCGTAGGAGCCGTACGCGCCGTAGGCGCCGGCCGGGGAGGGCGTCGAGCCGGCCAGCTGGGTGGAGTCGGACGCCCCGGAGGACGGACTGGCGCTGCTGCTGACGCTCCCGAGGGCCGCCATGAACACGAGGCCGGCCAGCAGGAGGCAGACCGCCACGAGTCCGTATCGTTTCGTTGTCAAGATCTTCCTTGCCTTTCCATCGGTGGAGCCTGGGCCCACGAGGGATCGCGGGTCGAGGCCTGACGATCGGTGGGGTGAGGGGTGGAACGAGTGGTGAGGTGGCAGGAGGGGCGCAGCGGTGGTGGTCACCGCCGAACGGGTGCGCCCCCGGCGCTCGCGGCGGGCCGGGCGGCCCTCACCGGATGCGCAGCGCCAGCGCGGGGCACCGGTCGACCGCCCGGGCCGCCTGCTGGAGCAGCCGCGGCGGGACCGGCATGACGCCGGCGGCGGGGAATCCGTCCGCCCCCAGCCCGATGACCTCGGGCAGGACGCTGGTGCAGAGCCCGTGGGCCTCGCAGAGCGTCCAGTCCACCACGATGCTCCCGGCGCTCTCCACCACCGGCATCGGGAGGACGCCCTGCACGGACCGGCCGCAGCCGTACTGGTAGGAGTGCAGTTGCAGGTCCTCGTCGAAGACCTCCAGCGCCGAGGCCACGAACCGGGAGGCGGCGTCGGGGTGGCTGCAGGCACCCCGTCCGGTGACGGCCCTCATCCGGGTCTCGACGGCGTCCAGCGCGGCCCGGCCGCCGCCCCGCACCACCTCCTCCAGCGCTTTGACCAGGGCGGGCAGTCCGAGGTAGCACGGGCCGCACTGGCCGGCCGTCTCGTCCGCCATCCAGCGGGCGACCCGGAGCGCCTCGCCGAGCGGGCAGGTGGTGTCCGGCAGCGGCAGGACCGCGCCGGCGCCGAGCGCCCCGCCGAGGCTCCGGAAGGACTCGCGGGACACCACCGCCCTGGCGGCCGCCGCGGGGGTCAGCCACGTGCCGTGGTAGCCGCCGGCCAGCACGCCCTGCCCGATCTCCAGGCCGAACATCGCCAGCAGTTCGGCGAGCGGCACACCCGTGGGCGTCTCCACCACCTGGGAGCCGGCCAGGGTCAGCAGGACCGTCCCGGGCTCCGACGGCAGGCCGACCTCGCGGTAGGGCAGCGCCCCCAGCCGGGCGGCGACGGCGAGCTGCGCGTACGTCTCGGCGTTGGACAGCAGGGTGGGCATCCCCCCGACCCCGCTGTCGCTGGTCCGCACGCCCCCGCCGCGCGGGAGGGCGATCCCGCTGGTGATGCCCCGGGCCAGCGCGCTGCTCTCGCCGGAGACGAAGCGCTCGGGCAGCCGGGTGACGGTGACCGCCGGCCTGGTGGACCTGCGTTCGGCCAGGGCCCGGCGCAGGGACTGCTCGACGTCGGCCCGGGTGACCCCGAGCACCACCTGCTCCGCGTCCAGCGCGGCGGCCGCCAGCAGCGCACCGTCCAGCACCAGGTGCGGGGTGCGCAGCAGCAGCGCGGCGTCCTTGAGGCAACTGGGTTCTCCTTCCGTACCGTTGACCACCACGACCGGGCGGCCCTTGCGCCGGGCGGCCGCCTTGACGACGGACCGGACCTTCCGCGCGAACGGGAAGCCGGCCCCGCCCCGGCCGCGCAGGTTGACGTTCTCGGCCAGGTCGGCCAGCTCGTCGGCCGGCATCGCCGCCGGCCGGTCGTGGACGAGCAGGTGCGAGCGGTAGTCGAGCCGCTCCTCGTGCTCCAGGCCCGCGAACAGGACCGGCCGGCCGAGCCAGGCGATGGGTGCGCCGTTCATCCGTCCAGCCACCGCCGAGCGGTTCCGGCGCCGGCCGGCGGCCGGCCGGCCGGCTCGGGCGGCACCTGGACCGGCCGGACCGGGACGCCGCTGCGGCGCGGCGATCCGCGGTCCTGGAGGGCCAGCCGCAGCCCGAGCGCGACGATCACGCCCGCCACCGCGACCGTGTACAGGACGGACACCCAAGGCGCTGGAAGCCGGCCCGCGTTGAGGCCGTGCACCAGGGCGGCGCCCCACGCCGGGTAGGCGCAGATGTGGACGATCCGCCACCGGGTCGCCTCGCCCGTCCTGGCCAGCGCCCCGCGGGCGGCCCCGGCGAGGGCCACGGCCAGCAGCAGGTAGCCGGCCAGGACCCCGAGGCCCAGCACGACCGGCCGGTGCGGGTCGGCGAACGGCACGAAGGCCGGCAGCGCGCCGATCCGGTCCTGGATCAGGTTCGTCCAGATGTGCAGGACGAGGAAGACCACCCCCGCGACGCCCATCGTCCGGTGGACCGCCTGTGCGGCCAGCCGGTGCACCGGGTGCAGCAGCAGCCGGTCGGTCGCCGCGAGGCCCCACAGGACGGCCGCGGAGAAGGACACCAGGGCGAGGACCCCGGCGGCCACCCCGAGGAAGGCCTGCAGCGCGCCGTTGACGGCCACGGCCGTCAGGCCCAGCGCCACCGCCAGCAGCGGCAGGAGCGACCACGCGGTGGGTGCGGTCCGGCCGCCGGCCTCGGGCCGGTCGCCCGTGGCCCGGTCCGGCACGCCCTGGTCACCGCGGGCCCGGGGCGGCCCCTCGGCCGAACGCCGGGACCGGCGTCCTTGCCCTGTCGACATGCTTGTGCCCTCCGGCCTCGTCGTCCGTACTGCGGTCTGGGTGGGGGCGCCGCCCTGGTCGGGCCGGGCGCCGGGGCGGGCCGCGCGGGGAGTCGCGGCCCGGGCCGCCGGGGTCCGTCCCGGCGGCGGCCCGTGCGGGTCATCCGCAGCGGCGCCCCTCGTTGACGCAACTCGCCACCTGGTCCAGCAGGTTCTGGTTCATCACGTTGACGAAGTCCCCGTGGTCGGTGATCGGGTTGTGGAGCTGCTCGGGGAAGCTGTCGACGGCGAACCGGACCCCGGACGGCACCTCGTAGGTGACGCGCTCGACCAATTGGGCGATCGCCCGGAAGTTCTTGGGGCAGCCGCCGCGCGCGTCGGAGAAGGCCGTGTGGGAGCGGTGGTTGGCGCTGTCGATGTTCTTGCCGTCCCAGCAGTCCGGGAACGTGAGGGTCCGCACCACCCGGCTGCCGCCCGGGCAGACCGGGTACTTGTCGGCGAGCTGGCGGTCCTCGAACCCGGTGCAGCTCCACGAGGCGTGCGCGTTGGCCGGCCCGTTGGTGAGGGCCTTGGCGTCGCCGGTGATGATCCGCAGGAAGCGCTTCATCGGCTGGACCTTGGTCCCGGTGGGCGAGCTGTACGTGATCCCGGCCTCGGCCGGCTGCAGGATCCGGCCCACGTTGCGGTCCTTTCCGCCGCCGGGGGCCTTGAAGTCGCTCTCGTCGGCGCCGTCGAGGAGCCGCAGCACCGGCCAGTAGTAGGCCGACTGGTCCCCGTTGGAGCAGGTGGTGCCGGCCGCGGCGAGCTTGCCGTTGGCGGAGAACGCGCTGGTGACGAGGTTGCCGACGTAGTCGTGCATGTGGTGGGCGCCGTTGCTCACGCCGGGGGCCACGATCACGTTGTCGGGGTTGAGGTGGCGGTTCTCGTTGCGCCCGCAGCGCGAGGTGAAGGTGCCGGTGGCCGGACCGGTCCGGGCGGGCTTGACGACGTTCGGGGAGACGGACCTGATGTCGACGAAGCCGCGGCCCAGGGCGGACCTGCCGCCGCCGGACCCCTTGTTCCGGTCGGCCGTTCCGCTCCGGGCCGGCGGGGCGTAGTCCTGGGCGGAGGCGTCGACCACGAGGTCGCGCCGGATCGAGCAGTTCGCCAGGCCGGAGAGGTCCTTGGGCAGCCCCGAGTCGGCTCCGGCGTTCGCGGCGAGCTTGCGCAGGGTGGTCGAGCGCTTCTCGGCCAGCGCGCCCATGACGTTCTGCTCGCCGCCCCCGGAGCCGGGCTCGGAGAGGGTCCGGTAGGCGTCGGCCACCTGGACGTCGAGGTCGGCGAGGTCCTGGTCGACCTCCGCCTGGGCGGCCTCCGGCACCGAGGCCAGGCTCGCGCCGACGTCGCCGCAGGCGACCGTACCGGTCCGGGCGGCGGCCGGCTGCGACCGCCAGGGCCGCTGCCCGGCGAACGCCGCGGCGGCGAGCACGGACGCGCCGCTGACGGCCAGCACCCCCGCCAGCAGCAGGGCCAGCAGTCTGCGCCGTGACCTGCCGCGTTTGTGAACCTTCATCATCGCACCCTCGAAACGGGATCGGGCCTGTCGGACAGGCCGTGGACAGCCTCTTCTGCTGCAGGTGTCTAACGCTGGGTCCCACCGGGCGCCGGGACCGGGGCCGCGGTCGGCGAGGAGGTGCCGGCCGGCGGGCCGGAGAGGTCGCCGAATCTCACCAGCCGGGTGGCCTCCAGGACCGTCATGTGGTCCAGCACCGTGGAGTTGGCCAGGGTCGCCAGGTCACGGACGGTGGAGTTCTGGGTACCGGCGCGCACCTGGGCGACCACGGCGAAGACCTGGCCGTGGGCGTTGCGCACGATGTTCGCGAACAGCCGGTCGAATTCCGCGCCCTGGGCGTCGTCCAGCTGTTTCAGCCAGGCCTTCTGCTGGACGGAGGGCTCGCCGGGCACCTCCAGGCCGAGCGTCTGGGCGGTGTCCAGGACGGCCCGGTCCAGCTCCGTGTGCCCGTCCACCAGGTGCTGGCCGGCGGTCCTGACCTCGGTGCTCCCGCCCTTGGCGAGGGCCATCCGGCCGGCCGGGATCTCCCACAGCCCGGCCAGTCTGACCCGTTTGACGAAGTCCCGGTCGAGTGGTGTCAGCGGCCCGGTCGGCGTCTGCACCGTGCCCGGCGTCTCGTCCGCCCGCGGACTGCGGTACGCGCCCGCCGAGCGCACGACGGGGACGATCAGGGCCCCCGCCGTGGAAATCATGGCCACGATCACGAGAAGAGTGGCGAACGATCGCGGAAGGCGGCTCACCTTGGGAATGCCGAAGGGAGTCTTTCCGGGTCCGCGCTTCTTCCTCGAAGATGACATCGGTTTCCTCATCATGCCGGGACGAGCGAGCACGCCGGACCGCCACCGGAGCCGGTGGAGGACGGCCGGTGGCCGCGGTGAACACTCGATGGAGCGCGGGCCCGTCCGTGGGGGGAACTCATCGAGGACGGACAGGTCTCCGCGATCGCAGGTCCCGGTCGAACGTCACGGAATCTGGAAGGTCAGGAGCGGGTCAGGAGCGGGTGCGGCTCAGCGGCCGCCGGGCCGGGCGTCCTGTCCGGGCCGGGGGGTACCGGGAGCGGGCAGTTCGTCGGCTCTGCGGCGCAGCCGGGCGCACTCGGCGGCCATGCCGTGGATCTTCAGCGCGAGCAGGAGCTCGAACCTGGCCTGCGCGGTGTGCAGGCTGCTGCCGAAGAGCCGCTCCAGCATCCGGAGCCGGTAGCGGACGGTCCGCGGGTGGACGCGCAGCAGCAGGGCCGCCCTGGCCGCGCCGCCGCCCTCCAGCCAGGCGAGCAGGGTCCGCTCGGTGCGCTCGCGCTGACCGGGCGTCATGTCCCGCAGTCTGCCCAGCCATTTGACCGACAGGTGGCCGGCCAGCAGAGGGTCCTGGAAGAGCATCACCTTGGCCAGGTGGTCCTCCACGAAGAGGAGCTCCCCCGGGCCTCCGGGCCGCTGCGGCGCCATCGCCAGCAGCGTGCGGGCCCAGCGGAGGGAGGCCCCGGCCTCGGCGCGCGCCACCACCGGGCCGACCGCCGCCGACCGGCCCTGCAACCAGCGGACGAGGGTCCGGTGCATCCCCGGGGCCGGGTCGGGGATGAGCAGGTAGGGCTCGGGTCCGTGCAGGTAGGCGACCACCTTCAGGGCGGACAGTCCGGGCGGGGGCGGTCCCGGCGCCACGGTCAGCGCCACCGCCTGGACGGTCGCCGGGTCGTCCCGGGGCCGGGCGCCCGCGGCGGCCTCCGGCTCGGGCGGCCGGTGGCGTACCGGTTCGCCGTGGTCGTCACCGGGCAGGGCCGGCGCATGCATGGCGGCTCCTTCCGTTGTGTGCCCGGCCGGCGCCGCCGGGGACGGGCGCCGGGCCGCGCCGCGTCGGCGGCCGGGCGGGGCGGGTGTCCGCCGCGGGTGAGCGGCGGACGGAGAGTGTGCTGCCGGTCGACCACTGGGGCTCGGGTGCACCGGATCTCCTCCCGGGAACTGCCGGCCACAGGCGGGCCGGTCATCAGGGAAAGAGGCCCGAATCGAGGTTTCGTCCCGCCGCTTTGCCTATTCTTTACCGACCGGTAGCTGCCTGCCCCGCTCTCGCGGACGCCGGGCGGCCCCCATCCGGCCGGGCGTCGGCGCAGCTCAGGGCGGACCGGAGGGGTGAGCACCCGGCCCCGGCCCGGCGCCACCGAAGGCGGATCTCCGCTGTGGCACGGGCCCGGCGCACGGTACATTGCCCTACCGGCCAGGCCCGCGAGGCGCCGCGCCGCCCCTGTGTCCCTACCCTCCGGACGCGAGCGAGGCCACCATGCGACTCAATCTCAATCAACTGGCGATCTTCGTACAGGTCATCGAGTGCGAGGGGTTCTCGGCCGCGAGCCAGGTCCTGTTCCTGAGCCAGTCGTCCGTCTCGAAACAGGTGCAGAACCTGGAGATGGCCCTGCGGACCCAGCTGGTCGACCGCTCGGGCCCGAAGATCCGCCCCACCCTGGCGGGCAAGGTCCTGCTGGCGCAGACCAAGGAGGTACTGGCGCTGGCGGACCAGGCCGTGAAGGCCGTCCACGCGGCGGCGCTCCTGGGCGAGGAACCGCTGACGGTCGGCAGCACGAGCACCGTCGGCGGGCACTTCCTGCCGTCGGTGCTGCTGGAACTGCGCCGCCGCGAGCCCGCGGTCCGGTTCAGCGTCGCGGTCAGTACCGCCGAGCAGCTCGCCGAGGCCCTGGAGGAGGGCCGGACCGGCATCGGCGTGACCGGCAGCCCGCTGCCGCCCGGCCGGTACCGCTCGGAGCGGCTCCTCACCGAGGACATGCTGCTGATCGGCCCGGCCGGCCATCCGCTGGCGGGGCGGGACCTCGCCCCCGCCGACCTGGCCGACGAGACCTTCCTGCTCCGCGAGTGCGGGTCGCAGACGCGCCGTCAGCTCACCGACCTCCTGCAGAGCTGGGAGCTGGCCGGCGCCCGGACCCTCGACCTGTGGGGCACCGACGGCATCAAGGAGGGGGTGCGGATCGGCCTGGGGGTGGGGCTGGTGCCGCGCCGGTCGGTCCGGCTGGAACTGCGGCACGGACTGCTGGCCGAGCTGGCGGTCCGCCCGGCACCCGAAGGCCGTACGGTGACGGTCAACTGGACCCTGGCCCGGCCGCTGACGGCGTACGAGCAGATGCTGCTGCCGCTGCTGCGGGAGGCCACCCGGGCACCGGCGGGGGACATCCCGGCGCCGCGCCGGCCACCGGCGTAGGACGGCGGGTCCGGGAGGGAGGCCGGGCCCTGCCACGCCCCGCCGCGCCCTGCCGTGAGATCCCTTTCCGCGCATCAACCCAGGCTTAACGGAACGTTAAGCACCGACCGCCGCCGCGAACCCGCAGGTCAGGGCCGTACGAGGCGGGCCGCCTGACATTGCCACGACGACCTCCCCTCCGTAGCATTCAGGGCCACGGGCGACGCCGCGTCAGATGTGAGAGCGCTCTCACTGCACCCACCCTCGTGGCGGCCCGCCCGGCCCGGACACCCCCACCCCTCCTCCCAGACAAGGGAGCATGCCCATGGCTGCTGCCCATCGCGTGCGCCGTCGGTCCTTCGGCAAGCTCGTCCTCACCGTCACCACCGCGCTCGTAGCGGCGGTGATCATGTCGACGTCCGGCTCCGGTGCCGCGCCGGCGGACGCCGCCGTCCTCGCCCAGACCTGGAACGACGACTTCGACGGCGCCGCCGGCGCCGCCGCCGACCCCGCCAGGTGGACCCAGGAGACCGGCGGTTCGGGGTACGGCAACCACGAGTTGCAGTACTACACCGGCGGGACGGGCAACGCCGCCCTCGACGGCCAGGGCCACCTGGTGATCACCGCCCGGAAGAACACCGACCCCGGTCTGAGCTGCTGGTACGGCCAGTGCCAGTACACCTCGGCCCGGCTGAACACCGCGCGGACCTTCACCCAGGCCTACGGGCACTTCGAGTCCCGCATCAAGGTCCCGCGCGGCCAGGGTGTCTGGCCCGCGTTCTGGATGCTCGGCAACGACCTCGGCACCGTCGGCTGGCCGACCAGCGGCGAGATCGACGTCATGGAGAACGTCGGCGCCGAACCCGGCACCGTGCACGGCACCGTTCACGGCCCCGGCTACTCCGGCGGCGGCGGGATCGGCGCCGGGTACACCCTGCCGAACGGCCAGGCCTTCGCGGACGACTTCCACGTCTTCGCCGTCGACTGGAGCCCGGCCGCCATCACCTGGTCGGTGGACGGCCACGCCTACCAGACCCGCACCCCGGCCGACGTCGGCGGCAACCGGTGGGTCTTCGACCACCCGTTCTTCGTCATCCTCAACCTGGCCGTCGGCGGTGACTGGCCCGGCAGCCCGAACGGTGCCACCGCCTTCCCGCAGACCATGACCGTCGACTACGTGCACACCACCGCCTGGGACAGCACCGGCCACAGCGGCCGGATCACCGGCATCGGCGGCATGTGCGTCGACGTCGCCGGCGGCACCGACGCCGACCGCACCCCCGTCCAGCTGCACAACTGCACCGGCGGCCCGGCCCAGCAGTGGACCGTCGGCGGCGACGGCACCGTCCGCGCGCTCGGCAAGTGCCTGGACGTCGCGGCCGGCTCCACCGCGGACGGCGCGGCCGTCCAGCTCTACACCTGCAACGGCACCAAGGCGCAGCAGTGGACGTACACCGCGGCCCACGACCTGACCAACACCGGTGCCGGCAAGTGCCTGGACGCCAAGGGCAATTCCTCCGCCGACGGCACCAGGCTCCAGATCTGGACCTGCGGCGGCGGCGCCAACCAGAAGTGGACGGTCGGCTGATCCACCGCACCGGCCGATCCGGGGCCGCGTCCTGTCCGGTCCCCCTCCCGGGCAGGACGCGGCCCCGGATCGGCCGGGTGGGTGCCCGACCGCCGGGATCACGGCCCACGGGCCGCGATCCCGGCGAGAGAAGCGGGATGGCGGACAACACTTCCGGGCGCGGCGATCGGCCGGGTGGAATCACCACCGCCCGACCGGGCGGCCGCACCCCAGCAGGGCGAAGGGGGCCGGGACGCCTGGCTCGTCCTCGACCCGGTGGTGGCCCGGGCCTGCGGGACCTGACGGCGGGACAGGACGTCCTGCTGCCGACCCGACTCCACCGCGCCGACCGCGAGGCGCTCCCCGTCCACCCGCGCGGGGACCTTCTCCCGGACGTCAGCCGAGAGAGCGACCACCGGCCCGCCCGGCCGGCATGCCCCCGTGCGGACTGTTGACCACCAACGGCACCGAACCCTCCGCGAGGTAGCCGTGCCCGGGGTACTCGACGTGGAGATGGCCGCCGTCCTCGGCGGAGGCCATGTCGCGCAGATTGTCCGCGAGCACCGCCCGGCCGGCGGAGTCACCGCTGATCACGAGGTACTGCCGCGCGGAGTCGAGGCGGACAAGGACCCCGGGGCCGGGAGTGCTCCTGACCTCGATCCCCGCCAGGGCGTCACTGTCCGGCGAGGAGGCGAGCAGCCCCTCACCCCGGGCCACCGCGTCGGCCAAGCGGTTCAGCTCCTCCGCCGACGCGGAGAGGTCCACTTCGTCGTGCACGGGGTCGGAGACCAGTCTCACCGGCGTCACTCCTTCAAGGTCGGACCCCCATGATGCCCGCAGGACCGGTCGAGCCGAGGCTGACGTCGCCACGCGATCGTTCCGGGCCTCCGGTGCTGCCCGGCGCGGCACTCACGCACGGGCATCGGGGCCGCGTGGTCCGTCCAGCAGGCGCCAGGCCGGGAGGACCAGCGGGCAGAGCGTGACGAGGAGGTAGGCCCCGCCGAGAAGGACCAGGGTGGCCGTCAGCCCGGCGTGGTCCACCAGGTAGCCGCAGGCGATGCTGCCGAGCGGCGTGGCCGTCAGCACGCCCGCGGCCAGCACACCGGTCACCCGGCTGCGCAGGGCGTCGGGCACGAGCTCGTACAGCACCGTCGAGACGATCGGGTTGCAGATCCCGGCGGCGAGGCCGGCCAGGGCCAGCACCGCGCCCAGCGGCAGCAGGCCGGGCGCGAACGCCGCGACCAGCATCCGTGGGCATCCGCTGACGAGCAGGCAGCAGGCGTAGAGCGGCCGGCGGGGGAGCCGGTGGGACAGCGTCGCGTGCAGCAGCGCGCCCGCGAGCGCGCCGCCGGCGAAGAGGCCCGCGAGCAGGCCGAGGTCGACCGGTCCGCCGAGGTCGCGCTCGGCGTGCACGGGCAGCAGGACGGCGCTCCAGGCCTGGTCGAGGCCGTTGGTCGCCATCAGCAGCAAGGTGACGGCGAGCAGCAGCCGCTGACGGAGCAGGAAGACCAGGCCTTCGCGCAGTTCGGCGCGGTAGGACGCCGGGCCTGTCGGGAGCGTGTCCCGGCGGCGGACGGCGGCGGGCACGCGCCGGACGCCGACGGCGATCAGCAGCGCGGAGAGCCCGAAGGTCGCAGCGTCCAGCAGCAGCACGGACCCCGCTCCGAAGAGCGCGATCAGCAGCCCGGCGCCCGACGCCCCGAGCAGCCGGGCCCCTCGGGAGGCACCGGTGTACAGGCTCATGGCCCGGGCGAGCGGGACGCCCGCGCGCTCGGCGAGGTCGGGGGTGAGGACCTGGCGTGCGGTCTCCCCGGGGGCCTGGCAGAGCCCGTTGACCGCCATGATCAGGCAGAGTTCCCAGAACCGCAGCACGCCCGCCCGGTGCAGGAGCGGGATCAGCCCGATGGCCGTCCCGCAGGCCAGGTCGGACACCACCGATGCGCGCAGCCGGCCGATCCGGTCGATCACCGGCCCGCCGGCGAGTGCCGACACCGCCAGCGGCAGCATTCCGCAGAAGGCCACCAGCCCCGCCCTGGAGGCGCTGCCGGTGGTCTGCAGGACGAACCACGGCACACCGATGCCGGCGAAGGCGTTGCCGGTGATCGAGATCAGGTTCGCGGCCAGCAGGACACCCAGCGGCCGGCGGTCCCGGGCGTCCTGCGCCGGGCCGGCCCGGCCGGGGGCGGCGACGGTCATGGGCGTGCCTCCGGGGTGTCGGGATGTCAGCTCTTCGGCAGCGGAAAGGCGTGCAGGTGGATCCGGACCGGGACGGCCTGCGGGTCGTCGGCGGCGGCCAGCTCGCGGTAGCCCTGCACCAGCTCGTGCGCCCGCCCGACCAGCTCCCGCGCGAGGTCGGGCGTCAGCCGGATGTTGAAGTCGCTCATGTCCCAGCTGCGACGCCACTCCTCGGACCACTCCCCGGTGCCGGCCAGCCAGCCGCTCAGCTCCCGCGCGTGGACGGCGGCCACCTCGGTGAGGAACACCTCCATGGCGCCGCGCACTTCGGGGTCCGGGTTCTCCAGGAAGTCCTCAAGTCTGTCGAACCGCTGGCCGCGGTGTTCGGCCCGCCACCACCGCTCCCGGGTGGTGCCGCGATCCGGGTCCTCCGCGATGAAGCCGTGCGCGCCGAGTTGCCGCAGGTGGTAGCTGACCGACGCGGTCGACTCCCCGAGCCGGGCCGCCAGCTTCGTCGCCGTGGCCGGGCCGTGCTCCCGCAGGGCGGCGAGCAGGCGCATCCGCAGGGGGTGCGCCAGGCCGCGCAGGGAGCGGGCGTCGAGGCTGCGTACGGCGGGTCGGGGTTCCGTCATGACCGGCAGCGTAGTGGGTGCCACCATTTCTTTGCCAAGGAACCTTTGCATCCGTCGGCCGCCGAGCGGCCCGCCCCTGGCGGGTCCCGCCCGTGGGACGCCGTCCGGCCGCGGCGCCCGGGCCGGAGCCGCCGCCGGCCGAGGGGAGTCAGAGCCCGGTGGCCCGTTCGTGCCGGGGCTCGTACATGCCCACCTCCCCGCCGCCGGGCAGGCGGAGCCTGGTCAGCCGCCCCCAGCGCTGCTCGGTGACCGGCTGGATGAACTCCACGCCCTTCGCCGAGAGCGCCCGCATCGTGGCTTCGACGTCGTCGCACATCAGGAAGAGCTCCTGGCCCTCCCGCCCGCCGGCGGGGTGGACCGCGACCTCGGCCGGCGGGAGCTTGAAGACCAGCCAACCGCCCCCGGCATCGACATGGGGATACTCCAGCACGTCCCGGAAGAACTCGCGGTCCGCCTCCGCGTCGTGGCTGTGGATGACGATGTGAGCACCGTTGATCATGACGCCAGGGTAGGGGCTGACGTCCGCGCCGGCGCGGGACACACGGGACGCGGGACACACGGGACGAGGGACCGCAACGGACGGCGGAGCAGGCGCACGGGCCCGGAGCGCGGAGCTGGGATCAGAAGCTGGAGCGCGGCGCCGGAACACCAGGGCGGCCGGCCCCCGCACGGAGCGGGAGCCGGCCGGGGTACCGACGGCGCGCCGGGTCAGCCGCCTTGGTCCGGTCCGGGCGGGACGGCGCGCCCGCGAGGCCGGTCAGGACGACATGATGAAGCGCAGGGCGAGGCCGGAGGCCGTCATCCAGTAGGTCACGCGGCCGCCGTCGTCGACCGTCAAGGTGTCGATGCCGGGCATCTCGGCGCGGATCGACTCGCCGACGTGACTGCCGGGCCTGGGGCCCTGGAGGCTGAGGGAGACGTACCCCGCCTCGTAGGTGTCCCGGTGGCCGCCGCTGACGAGCAGCGCGGCGTACGCCTTCTCGCCCGGCGCGAGGGTGGCGAGCGCCTTCGGGTCGCTGTCCTCGATCACGGCGACCGGCGCCTGCGCGTCGGCGCCCATCTGGACGTAGGGGTAGTTGTAGACGGTGCACTTCCTGGTGCCGACGTTGGTGAGGGTGAGCAGCAGGTGCCTGACGGGCCGGCCCTTGTCGTCCTCGTTCGTGGTGGCGAGCGAGAGGTCGCCCTTGGCGCAGGCCACCGTGGTCCCGTCCCCGCCGCTCGTACCGCCGGTGCTCCCCGGACCGGCGGTGGGGGTCGCCGGAGCCGTCGTCCCCGGCTTCGTGGCGGTCGGCGACGCCGGGGTCACGGCGGTCGGCGCCGGGGTCGCGGTGGCCGGCTTCGGTGACGCCGTGCTGCTCGGCCGGTCGGACGTCTCGGGGTCGCCCGCGCCCGGCCCGCACGCCGTGGCCGCGAGGAGGGCGGCGCAGGCCGCGGCCCCGAGGGCGTAGGACTTCCAGCTTCTGGGACTCGTACGGTTGGTGCTGTCGGAAGCGTTCATGGTGTCCCCCGTGGACAGGTGCCCGAGGCCGAGTCCGGCCTTCGCTGACCAGCTGAGGCTTCCCTCAACTGGCTTGCGCGATAGGCCTGTTACAGAACGCGTACAGAACGGGGTCAGGACCGGTGCACAAGCGCGACCTCCGGCGTCCGTGCTGCGCCGCCCGACGCCCCTCACCCGGCGTCGCGTGCGGTGACGCCCCCACCGGCGGCGGACACGCTCTGCCTCGGTGCCACCGGGCGAGGGCGGCCGCGGGGCCGCCGGGGAGTCCCCGTGGACGGCGCCGCGGCCGGCCGGACGCGTCGCCACCAGGACGGCGGCAGCGGCCGGAGCGGCGGCCGGCATCACGGGGCCCCGGAGGTCAGCCGCACACCTCGGCCGCGCGGACTTCGCTCAGCTCCCGGCAGCCCGCACGGCGGCGGCCCGGGCCATGGCCGCCAGGACGTCGCGCAGCCCCTGCAGGGTGGCCTCTTCGGTCACGCGCCCGCCGGACATCTTGGCGCCGGCCACCGGGATGCACATGGACTCGGGGAGGATGTCGGCGCCCATCACCTCCAGGGTCTCCCGCAGCCAGGCCTGGGCGCGGTCCCCGCCGGTGGCGGCGGGCGAAGCCGTGACCACCGCGACGGGCTTGTCGACCAGCTCACCTCCGCCGACGATCCACTCCAGGCCGTTCTTCAGCACGCCGGACGTGCCGTGCGCGTACTCCGGACTGGAGATGAACACACCGTCGGAGGCGGCGATGAGCTCCCGAAGCTCCACCACCTCGGGCGGCGGACACGACTCCTCGACGTCCTGGTTGAAGAACGGCAGCGAACCGAGGCCGCCGTAGACCGTCATGGTCACCGGTGCCACGCACAGCTCCGAAACGGTGAGCACCACCCCGGTGTTGAGCGAGTTGGCGCGCAGACTCCCGGAGATGGCGATGAAGTGGAGCGGCGCCCCGCCGGACTGGGCGGGCGGCGCGACCGAGCTGCTGACGGACGATGTCATCGTCGTTCCCTCCGGAGATTCATCGGGCGTGCTTCTCACCCGGCGGCGGTACGGCTCCCCGGCCACCCGCCGGCCGGGCCAGGAGAGTCTCTCCTCCGCCCGGTTCAAACCGCTCCCCATGATGCCAGAGTTCCCTGCCCGCGTGGCCTTCTGACGGATCGTCGACCAGGGTGGGGGGACCGGCCGGGCGGGCCAGCGCGGCGACCGTCCCGGGTCGTACCACCAGGTCGGTCACCGTCCACCGACCGGGTCCGGAGCCCGCCCGGAACGACACCTCCACCGGGCCGGACAGCTCGGGCGAGACGTGGACGGCCCTCAGGTCGGTGGCCACGCCGACGCCGGCCGCCTTCGTCACCGCCTCCTTGCGGGTCCAGGCCCGCAGGAAGGCCCCGGCACGCGCGGCCGGGTCGAGGCCGGCGAGGTGGCGCGCCTCGGCCGGGGACAGGCAACGCGCGCCGAGACCCCCGATGTCGAGTTCACGGACCGCCTCGATGTCGACGCCCACCGGACCGTTCGGCGCCACCGCGACCAGGGCGTGCACCGAGGTGCCGGAAAAGCTGAAACCGAGGGACGTCTCGGGCCAGACCACCACGGGAGGTCCGTGCTGGGGGCTCCCGCAGCCGGGGCACCGCCGCCGCCCGAGCCGCACCGCCGCGGCGGGCACCCCGAGGTGGCGGCCGAGCACCCGCCGGGTGGCCGCCCGGCCGGCCGCGAAGCGGCTGCCGTCGGCGGCCCGGACGTAGCGCCGCATCCGGGCCCGCTCGGCCGCGTCGAGGACGGCGAGGTCCCGGTCGTCCGGCTCGTCGGACAGCGGGACGGACCACACCGCGACGTCCGCCGGCGCCGGCGCTCCCGCCGGCCCGCCCTTGCCCGGCGGCGTCGTCACGGTCCGCCCGGTCACGAGACGGCACCACCCGTCGGGCCACCCGCGTCACCGGGCCGTCCCGTCACGAGCCCGCACCGGGAACGGACACCACGCCGGGGGCCGGGGCCACGCCGGGGGCCGAGGGCGCACCGGGGGCCGAACCCGCGGCCGGGGCCGGCGTGGAGGAGGCCGCCCGCACCGCGCCGCCGATCCGCAGCGCCAGCCGGATCGAGGCGACGATCTGCCGGGTGACAGACCGCTGCTGACCGCTGAGGTAGAAGTGGTCCCCCCGGTAGAGGTGCAGTCCCAGGTAGTACCGGGCGTGGTCGGCCCAGTGGGCCAGCCGGTCCGGGGCGACCAGGTCGTCCTGGTGTCCCCCGAAGACCGACACCGGCACGGTCAGCGGCGGCCGGCCGGGGACCGGCTCCCAGGTGTCGACCACCGCGAAGTCGCTGCGGAAGATCGGCCCGAACAGCCGCCAGAGGTCGTCGTCCTCCAGCAGGTTGGGCGGCGTTCCCCCCACCTGCTTTATCCGGTCCCGCAGTTCGGCGTCCGGCAGCAGGTGCCGGCGCTGGTCCCGCGGCAGGTCCCTGCTGCCGGCCGGACCGCAGGCGGACAGGCCCAGCCAGGACGGAGCCGGTGCGCCGCCCCCGGCGGGCAGGCGTCTGGTGAGCTCGTACGCCACCAGGGCGCCCATGCTGTGCCCGAAGAACGCGTAGGGCCGGTCCAGCCAGGGCTGCAGGTCCCGGCGGAGGTAGCCGACCAGTTCCTCGCTGGTGTCCAGCGGGCGCTCGCCGAGCAGGTGGGCCCGGCCGGGCGCGTCGACCAGCATGACCTCCCAGTCCGCCGGGAAGTCGGTCTCCCACCCCCGGTAGAGGAGGTGCGAGCCGCCGGCGTGGTGGAAGAGGAAGAGCCGGAACGTCGCTCCCGGGACCGGTCGGGGGCAGGTCACCGCGCCCGCGACCAGGGGACGCCGGCCGGCGGGGGCGGTGCGGAGCTGGGACATGGACTCGGTTCTCTCTGCGTCGGCCGGGCGCCCGGGCGGCGGATCGTGCCGACCGGGCGCCCGGCGTGGTCGTTCCGGCGGGGGCCCGGCCGGCGGCGCCGGGCCGGCGCGGCCGCCCGCCGTCCGGGGACGTCCGGCCCGGCGCCGGTCAGGAATGGACCGGCAGGCCGACCGGTCTCGGCGCGTCCCGCCACATCCGGGCGAACGTGACGACCTGCTCCCCCACCGTCCGCAACTGCTCCTGGACACGCGGGTCGAGGCACTCGCCGTCCGGTCCGAACCCGGTGGTCTCGGTGTTCACCGCGACACCGAGCGGGGTCGGCCAGCCCCGCAGGGCGTGCACCACGCTGCGCAGCGCCCCGAGGGTGGAGACGGCGCCGTGCCACCCCTGGGCGACCGCGAGGCAGCCGACGGCCCGTCCGGTGAAGTACGGCCGGGTGTCGTCGCGCAGTTCCTCGGCGTAGTCGAGGGCGTTCTTGACCAGGCCGGAGACCGAGCCGTGGTAGGCGGGGCTGGCGAGCACGATGCCGTCCGCCTCCGCCAGCGCGGTCACCAGCCGCCGCGCCGCCGGGGAGCGGTTCTCGGTGCGCGGGTCGTAGAGCGGGATGAGCAGGTCCGCACCGCCGATCAGCCGGACCTCGGCGCCCTGCCGCTCGGCCTCGCGCAGGGTCACCCGCAGGGCCAGTTCGGCCGTCGAGCCCGCGCGGGGCGATCCGCCGACCGCCACCACCTTCAGCGGCCCGCTCACAGCGCGGCGACCGTCTCCTCGGCGGGACTGGCGGCATCACCCAGCGCGCTCTCGTGCAGGTCGCGGCGGCGGATGAAGACGAACGCGATCACCGCGCCGACCGCGGCCACCACCGCGCAGACCACCATCACATCGGTGAGACCGTGCACGAACGCGGCCTCGGCCGCCGCGGAGACCTGGTCCGCCAGGGCGGCGGGAGCCGCCTGGGCGGCCCCGGCATCGCCCTGGGTGGCGGCGAGCCTGCCGACCTCGGCCGCCGAGGAGCCGAGCTCGGCACCCGTCGGCGAGCCGACGAAGGAGTCCACCACCCGGTGGTGGAACAGCGCGCCGAAGGCCGCGATGCCGACGGCGACGCCGACCTGCTGGAAGGTCTCGCCCATGCCGGAGGCCATCCCGGCCTTCTCGGGCTCCACCACGCCGATGGTGACGGCCGCGCGCGGCGGGTTGAACAGGCCCATCCCGATCCCGGTGACGATCATGCTCGGCAGCAGGGCCGTCCAGGAACTGCCCGGCTCCACCAGCGTGACCAGGCCCATGCCCGCCGCGATGAACGCGATGGACAGGCCCACCAGGAGCCCGGGGGCCACGCTGTTGAGCATCCCGCCGGTGATCGCGGCGACCACGAACAGCGTGAGCATCATCGGCATGAACCGCAGGCCGGTCTCCCAGGGCGAGTAGCCGAGGACGTTCTGCACGTACGAGATCTGCAGGAAGACCGCGGCCAGGCTGGTCGCGTTCGAGAGCAGGGTGGCCAGCGAGATGCCGGTGAAGGTGGGGATCCGCAGGAGCGAGAGGTCCAGCATCGCGGCCTCGCCCCGGCCGCGCTCGACGAGGACGAACACCACGAACAGCACCAGGCTGCCGGCGAAGGCACCGATGATCGGCGCACTGCCCCAACCGGCCGACTCGCCGCGCAGGAAGCCCAGGACGAGCAGGGCCAGGGCCGCGCCGAAGGTCACCATGCCCGGCCAGTCGATGCCGTGGGCCCGCGGGTCCCGGGACTCCCGCAGCCGCAGCGCGCCGACCACCAGGGCGGCCAGCCCGATCGGGACGTTCACCAGGAAGATCCAGCGCCAGCTGAACGAGTTGGTGAGGAACCCGCCGACCAGGGGGCCGAAGGCCAGGGCCAGGCCGGCGATGCCGCCGAACACGCCGAAGGCCTTGCCCCGGTCCTTGCCGCGGAACTCGTTGCCGATCAGCGCCGGGCCCACCGAGAACAGCACGGCGGCGCCGACCCCCTGCACCCCGCGCGCGAGGTTCAGCTGCAGGACGTCCTGCGCCAGGCCGGCGGCGAGCGAGGACAGCGTGAAGATCAGCAGGCCGATGTTGAACACCCGCTTGCGGCCCAGCCGGTCGGCCAGGGTCCCCCCGGTGAGCAGGAACGCCGCGAGGGTGAGCGTGTAGGAGTCGATGACCCACTGCAGATCGGAGAAGTCCGCGCCCAATGAGGTGCGCAGGTCCTGCAGGGCGACGTTGACCACCGTCACGTCGAGCATCAGCATGAACATCGCGGCACAGACCAGCGCCAGGGTCCACCCCTGGGCACCCCCGCCCGACGTCTCCTGCGGCCCGCGGGCCTCGGCTGCCGACTCGGCTGACATCACGTACTCCTTGCTGCTGACGGCACCCGGGTGCCGTGTGGTTGACGATGCTGGGCCGCCCTGGGGCGGCGGCGCTCAGTGCCCTGAGCCGGTCCGGACCGGCGTGGGCCCGGCGGGGCGCCAGGCGCCCGTGCGGGTGTCGTACGTGCCCTTGGTGGCACCGGTGATCCCCCGCACCCGGATCAGTGCGCGGCCGTCGTGGGTCAACGCCGCGCACCGCCCCTCCCCTGACGATGTGTCATGCCAGTGTCGCAGAGTGACCGCCTCCCCGGCGGCCGCGAGTTCGATGTCGTTCGCGGCCGTGAAGAACTCCACCGACGCCAGGCGGGTCGGGACCATCACGTCCACCTCGTGCGCCCGGCGGCCGTCCAGCACCGAGGTGCGGAGCAGGCAGTCCAGCGCGACGCTCGGCAGCACGAAGCGGTCGAACGGCCCGGCCCCGGCCGGCACGGCGAGCCGGAGCAGCGCCGAGCCGCCGTCGGCCGCCAGCCGCGGCTCGCGCAACGCCTCGAACACACCGCCGAGTTCGACGGTCGTCCCGGGCAGCCGGTAGGTGTCGGGTGCGGCGGGGCCGGTGGCCGCGCCGACCGCGTACCGGGGCGCCGGTGGCAGGGCGGACGCCAGGTGCACCACCATCCTGGTGTGCTCCCGCTCGGGCACCGGGCCGGCGGCGGGGCTGGTGATCCGCACCCGCACCCGGTCGCCGGTGCGGACGGCGGCGACCTCCAGCTGCCGGGGCCAGCGGTGCCGGGCGGCCCGGATGAACTGCGACAGCACGACGTCGGTGATCCGCACCGGCAGCAGCCCGGGGGCCAGCCCGGCCGCGGCCTCGGCCGCCATCTCCAGGATGAAGGTGCCGGGGACGGTCGGCCTGCCGTCCACCAGGTGGTCGAGCAGGTAGGGGTGCTCGTCGAGCCCGAGTTCGATCCGCCAGACGCTCTCCTCGCCCCGCTGCTCCGGCGGAGCGGTGAGGAAGGCCTGCGGGCCGCGCCTCGGCGGCACGGTCAGCAGGGGCTCGGGGGCGGCCCCGGCGGTCTCCAGGCAGGCGGCCCGGAAGTCCGGGGCCAGGCGCTGGAGGGTGGACCAGTCGGCGTCGCCGATCCAGGTGGTGGCGAGTCCGTGGCTGCCCCGCCCGGCCAGTTCGCGGCGGAAGAACTCGCGGCCCTGCCGGTCCGTCAGCTGGCCGATCTCGCCCTGGCTCGCCAGGAACGCCCCGCTCGGGGTGTCCGCGGAGGCCATGCCGGACTCGACCCAGAGCCCGGAGACCAGCGCGACCTCGTCCCGGCCCTCGACGGCACGGGCGTGCGCGGCCGCCAGCAGCAGGAACTCGTTGCCCGCGCCGTAGTCGTGCTCGCCGCGGAGCCCGGTGAAGGCCGACACCGAACTGACGCTGCACCACAGGGCGGTGGGGTGTCCCGTGAGCGCGGCCCGCAGGTTGGCGTACCCGCGCACCTTCACGTCCCGGACGGTACGGAAGTCCGCCAGCTTCTTGCGGGCGAGCACCGCGCTGCGGGCGAGGCCGGCCCCGTGCAGCAGCACGTCGACCCGCCCCTCGGCGGCCAGGATCTCGTCCATCACCTTCCGGACGGCACCCTCGTCCAGCACGTCGCACTGCCGGTAGTGCACCCGGCCCGGGCCGCACTGCTCCTCCAGGCTCCGCAGGGTGGCGTCCCGTTCGGCCCGCTGCAGGGCGCGGTCGTAGCGGCGGCTCAGGCTCACCGGCTTCTCGCCGGGGTACCGGGCCATCAGCACGCGCAGCGCCTCCGCGCGCGGGAGCGGCGCGACGTCGTCCGGCTCGTCCTGACCGGCCGCGCTGGTGCCCAGCAGCCAGACGGCACGCGGACGGCAGCCCGCCACGACCTCGCCGACGAGGTGCGCGGTCAGGCCCCGGGCCCCGCCGGTGGCCACCACCACCGGGTCCTCGGGCAGCCGGGGGCCGGCGTCCGCGGGGGCCGCCGGCACCGGCAGCAGCATCAGCTCCAGGCGCTGACCGGCCGGGCGGTGGACCAGCGGGACGAACCGGCGCATCGCCGACTCCTCGGCGAGTTCCGCGAGGCCCGTCGCCAGGTCCGTGCAGGCGGTCGCGAGGCCGTAGACCTGGCCGCCGGTGAGTTCCTGGGCGAGGCTGCGCAGCAGGCCGCCGAAGACGCCCACGTAGGGCAGCGGGACGGTGTCGTCGTACGCGTCCAGCATCAGGACGGCGTAGCAGCCTCCGGCGTCCAGCCGCTCGGCGCAGGCCTGGGCGGCCACGAAGGCCAGGTCGTTCAGGTCGAGCACGGGCTGCGGGACGAGCTGCCCCGGGCCGTCCGCCCGCCGGCTGCCGACCAGCACCCGGACCTGGTCGAACCGCCGGCCGTCCGGGCCCAGCAGGCCGGCCAGGCCGGCCGGGTCGTCCAGGTACCGTACGGCGATCCGCGCGTCGGGGTCGCGCGGGGCGCTGCCGGGCGCCACGATCAGGCAGTCGGGCGGGATCGCGGTCCCCGACCGCGCGGCCAGCGCCGCCAGGCCCGGCGGGTCGTCCGTCAGGATCAGGGCTCCGGCGGGCAGCGCGGCGAGGGCGGCCCGGACCGGAACACCTTCGACCGGTCGCAGGGTCAGCGCGTGCCGGGAGAGGACGGATTCGAGTCCGGTGCCGTCCCCGGAGGTGGCCGTGACGCCGGCCGGACCGGCCTCGCCGGCCGCCGCGCCCGCGCCGCGCCCGGGGAACACCAGCAGGGCGGGGGTGTGACCGTCCTCGACCGGGCGCAGCAGGACCTGCTCGCCGCCGGAGTGCAGGGCGCGCAGCAGGGCGACCGCGCCGTCCGCGCCCCGGTAGCCCCGGGTGTCCGGTGCGGGGCCGGTGGCGTCGGCGGTGGTCCCGGTCGTGCTCACGGCTGCGGTCGCGGCCGTGCTCACGGCTGCGGTCGCGACTGTGCTCGCGGCTGTGCCCGCGGCGGCGATGGCGATCCGGCCGAGCACCGGCAGGTCGTGCGCCCGCGCGACGCTCTGCCTGGTCAGCAGGAATCCGACGGCGCCCTCGGCGGGCGGGCGGTCGTCGGCGCCGCCCAGGAAGGGCGCGCCGGCGTTCACGCCGATCACCAGGGCGAGGTCGACCTCGCCGTCGCGCAGGTAGCGGACGGCCGTGGCGAGGGCCGAGTTGACCGAGTCGCGCCCGGCGTCGAGCGTCATGTTGGGGCCGTGCAGGTCCAGCCGCTGGGCGACCCGGGCAGCGATGATGTTGGGCATCAGACCCGGGTACGAGTCCTCGTTGGTGGGTCGGACCATCGCCCGGATCGGGTCGGCCAGCAGCTCCGGCGGGAGCCCGGCCGGTCCGGTCAGCTTCTCGGTGAGGTCGTTGAGGTAGCAGCGGAGGTTGTAGCCGACAGCCGAGCCCGTCGGGCCGGTGTGTCCCACCAGGACGCCGGTGCGGGCGGCGAGTTCGCCGTCCTTGGCCCAGTCGCCGGCCAGCAGGTCGGCGCAGCGCATCGCCATCAGCTGGCTGCGGTCGACGGCCGCGAGGGCGGCGGGCGCCAGCCTGGCCTCGACCGGGGTGGGCGTCGGGTAGGCGTCGCCGAAGGTCGCCGGCCACTGCGGCTCGCCGCCGGCCAGCCACCGCGCCACCTGCTCCTCGTCCGGTGCGCCGGGCAGGTGCAGGCCCTGGGCCACCACGACGACGGGGTCGGGTTCGGGGACGGAGGCCGCCGGGCGGCCGGGGCCGGACGGCCGCGCCGCGGGGTCCGGCAGGCCGGTCGGCTGCGGACCGGCGGGCCGGTCGGCGAGCAGCAGGTGGCCGTTGGTGCCGCCGAAGCCCATCGCCGAGACGCCGACCAGGCGCCGGCGGTCCGGGGAGGGCTCCCAGGCCACGTCCTCGACGGGGATCCCGATGGCGTCGGCGATCCCGGCCGGCAGCGCGTCGAACTGCTGCTGGGCGGGGATCGTCCGGTGCCGCAGCCCGAGCAGGGCGTGGACCGCGGAGACCGCGCCGGCCGCCCAGCCCGAGTGTCCCACCAGGGACTTGTTGGAGGTCATCGTCCAGGAGCCGCCCTCGCCCGCCAGCTCGGACAGCGCGGTCATCTCGGTCCGGTCGCCGGTCGGGGTGCCGGTGGCGTGGGCGACGATCCAGTCCACGTCGGCGGGTACGGCTCCGGCCGAGGACCAGGCCCGTTCGAGGGCGACCCGCTGGCCGGCCGGGTTCGGGGCGTAGATCGCCTTGCCGCGCCCGTCGGAGGACGCGCCGAAGCCGGCCACGAAGCCGAGCACGGTGTCCCCGTCGGCGACCGCCCGGGCGTGCGTCTTCAGGGTGAGGACGGCCGCGCCGTCACTGAACAGCACGCCGTCGGCGGCCTGGTCCAGCGCGCGGACCCGCCCCGAGCGGGACAGTCCGCGCAGCTTCGAGAAGAGCACCACGTTCTGCGCGCTCAGGGCGAAGGCCCCGCCGCACAGGGCGACATCGGCCTCCCCCGCACGCAGGGCCCGGACGCCCAGGTCGATGGTGTAGAGCGAGGAGGAGCAGGCGGTGTCGACCACCACGATCTCGGTGGACTCCGGCAGGTCGGCCACGGCCGTACGGGCGATCCGGTACGGCAGCACGCTCTCCGGTGCGGCGGAGCCGAGCGGGTAGAGCGCGTCCAGCGCGGCGGGCACGGGGGCGCCCGCCCGGGTGAGCAGCTCCCGGACCCCGGCCGTGACCAGGCTCTGCTCCAGGTGATGGCTGCCGTCGGGCGTCAGCCCGACCGCGAACAGCCGGCGGTCCCCCGGGCGGACGGTGACGCCGTCGGTGGCCTGGAGCAGCGAGTGCCGCAGCCACAGCGCGGTGTACTCCTCGGCGTCGAAGGTGCCGGCCGCGAGTTCGGCCTTCAGCCGCGGGTGGGGGTCGAAGCCGTGCATGAAGCCGGAGACGCGGGCGTACGTCCGGTCCTCGGCGGCGGGGTCGGCGGACCAGACGGTGTCCAGGTCCAGCCGGTCCCCGGGCTCGCCGAACACCGCCTCGCCGCCGCGCAGCAGCTCCCAGAACGCCTCCGGGGAGCTGGCGCCGGGCACGGCCAGGCCCATCCCGACCACCACGATCGCGTCCTCGTCGACGACGGCCTCCGGCGCGTCGCCGCCGGCCGGCGCCGCGACAGCGGCCACCGGGACCGCCGGGCCCGCCGCGGCGGACCCGGCGGTGACGTCGAGGGTCAGGCCGTGGAGTGCGGGCGGGCCGGCCGCCGCCAGCAGCCCGACCAGCTCCGCCACGCCGTCCACGGGGGCGCCGTCGGACGAGAGCCTGACCACCGGCACACCGAGGGCGGCGGCCCCGGCCCACGGCGTCCCGCCGGCGTCGGCGGCCCCGGCCGGGGGTCGGTGCGCTCCCGGCCGGTGCACCACCACGTCGACGATCACCCCGCCCGGCGCGGCGGCGAGCGCGGGCAGCGCCGCGGCGCCGAGCGCCTCGGTCCGCCCGGCCGGGGACGGCGCATCCGTCACGTTCACCAGCGCGTCGACGCGGCCGTACCGCTCGACGACGCCCGCGAACAGCTCACGGACCGGCTGGTCGTCGCCGGCGTGGACGACCAGGGCGCCCGCGGCGGTGAGACGGCGGACGACCGCCTCGTCCTCGGGCCGCCGGCTGCCGGTCACCACGATGACGTGGGTGGAAAGGTCGGGGGACATGCTGCTCCCGTGATCGTCGGTCGTTCAGCGAGCGGTGGACAGGGTGGCGACGACGAGCTCGGCGAGTTCGGCGAGGGTCGGCATCGCGATGAAACGGACGTCGTCCGAGGAACCGTGCAGACCGAAGTGCGCGGTGACCTTCCCCAGCATCTCGGCCCGCTTCAACGAATCGATCCCCAGATCCGCCTCCAGATCCGCCTCACCCGTGATCGCCTCCACCGGGTACCCCAGCGTCACCGCGTACAACTCCCGCAACTCCTCCAACACCACACCCACCCCGACCGGCGCCGCCTCCACCACCGGGACAACAGCCACCGGAACGACGGCCGACGGAACAACGGCCGCAGGCACGGCAGGCGACGGAACGGCCGGCGCCGGCGGTGCGGCTGCGACCGGTGCGCCCGGGGCCTGCTCGCGCAGGGTCTCGGCCACCAGCTCGGCGAGTTCGGCGAGGGTCGGCATCGCGATGAAACGGACGTCGTCCGAGGA
>NZ_BNBO01000006.1:0-87361 GCF_014655955.1 Kitasatospora indigofera | reverse complement strand
GACGGCCGACGGAACAACGGCCGCAGGCACGGCAGGCGACGGAACGGCCGGCGCCGCGACAGCAGCCACCGGGTCCGCCTGGGCGGGCACCACGGCCACTGCGGCGACCGCGGCGACTCCCCCGGCCTCCGTCCCGACCGTCCCGACCGAACCCGCCGGTCCCGCCGGTCCCGCCGTCACGGTGACCGTGACGACCTCCGGCACGGTCCGCCGGACCAGGCCCGACAGACCCGCCCTGCCGCACTCGACGAAGGTCCGGACCCCGGCCGCGTGCAGGTCCCGCACCGCCGCGAGGAACTGGACCGGTGCGGTGAGCTGACGCACCAGCAGGGCCTTGAGATCGGTGCCGTCGTCGACGGGCCCGCCGGCCACCGGGGAGAGGACCGGGAGGCGAAGCGGGCGCTGCCGGACGTCCCCGATCTCGCCCGCGAAGGCCTCGGCGGCCAGGGCGAGCATCGGGCTGTGGAAGGGGAAGGGCGCGTTCAGCCTGGTGGCCGGCACCTCCAGGGCCGCGGCGAGCGCGGTGACCGTGGCCAGCGCCGCCTCCGGGCCGGCCACCACCGTCTGCCGGGGCGCGTTGGCGACGGCGACGGCGAGCCCGGGCCGGTCGGCCGCCCCGACCAGGTGGGCGGCGCGCCGGGCGGGGAGCCCGAGCGCGACCATGCCGCCCGGCTCCGGGCAGTACGCGCTCAGGGCCCGCGAGCGGTGGCAGACCAGCCGTGCGCCGTCGGCGAGGTCGAAGGCGCCGGCGACGGTCAGCGCGGCGATCTCCCCCATGCTGTGACCGACCACCAGGTCGGGGGTGTACTGCCGCAGGGCGAGCCGGAACCCGCCCACCCCCGCGGCGAAGACCGCGAGCTGGAGGGCGAAGGAGTCCGTCCGCACGAGGTCGGCCGCGCCCGGCGCGTCCGGATCGGTGAGGAGGCCGGACACCCCCGGGTGCCCGAACTCGCCGGCCACCCGGTCGACGACCCGCAGGACCTCGGCGACCTCGGGATCGGACTCACCCGCGAAGATCCCCGGGGTGTAGCCGCCCTGGCCGGGCAGGAGAAGAACAGTCTCAGCCACCGTCACTCGTTTCTCGTCAAGGTTTCGTCGGGGCACCGCCCCACCGGCTCGCACGCTCGTCGGCCCGCCGGTCACCAGGTGACCGGCGGGTTCCGTCACCAGGTGACGGGCAGCTCCCGGACGCCGTAGAGGACCATGTCGTGGCGGAACGGCAGTTCCTCCAGCGGGCGGGCGAGCCGCAGGCCCGGCAGCCGGGCGAACAGGCCGGCGAACACGGTCGTCAGTTCCACCCGGGCGAGGGTGAGCCCGATGCACTTGTGGAAGCCGTGGCCGAAGGCGACGTGCTGCTGCGGCGACGTGCGGTGGATGTCGAAGGAGTCGGGCTCGTCGAACACGCCCTCGTCGCGGTTGGCCGCGTTGAGCATCGCGATCACACCCTCGCCGGCCTTGATCTCCTGGCCGCCGACGGTGAGGTCCTCGGTCGCCACCCGGGGCAGGCCGGCGTGGTTGATCGAGAGGAACCGCAGCAGTTCCTCCACCGCCTGCGGGTACAGCGAGGGGTCGGCCTTGAGGTCGGCGAGCTGCTCGGTGTGCTCCAGCAGGGTCGCCGCGCCGAGCCCGATCATCTGCGCCATGGTGTCGTAGCCGGAGAGCAGCAGCAGCGCGGCGAGGCCGACGAACTCGTCGTGGCTCAGCTTGCCGGCCTCCTCCTGGGCGACCAGCCGGCCGAGCATGTCGTCGGTGGGCTGCTGCTCCCTGGCCGTCACCAGCGCGTCGAAGTAGGCCATGAGTTCGCGCGCGGCGCCCTCGGCCTGCTCGGGGGTGCTGCTGCGGTCGAGGATGGTGTCCGTCAGGGTGACGAACACCTTGTGGTCCGCGTAGGGGACGTTGAGCAGTTCGCACATCACGGTGGCGGCCATCGGGAAGGCCAGCTGGCGCACCAGGTCCGCGGAGTTGCCCTCACCGGTCATCCGGTCGATCAGGTCGTCGAGGATGATCTGCATCCTCGGCCGGTGCGCCTCCATCTGGGTGATCAGGAACTCCCGCGTGACCAGCCGGCGCAGCCGGGTGTGGTCGGGGGCGTCCTGGTTGAGGAAGAAGCCGGGCGGGAGCGGGGTGTCGCCGTTGATGTAGGTCGGGTAGCCGGGCGTCTTGGGGTCGGAGCTGAACCGGAGGTCGGTGAGCACCGCCCGGACGTCCTCGTGCCGGGTGACCACCCAGACCAGCTCGCCGCGCGGCGTGCGGACCTGGAACACCGGCTGCCCGGCGCCGAGTTCACGGTACTGCGGGGGCGGGTCGAGCGGGTGGTTGCGCGGCATCGGGAAGGACGGGGTGGCGGTCGCGGTCATCACTGGCTCCGGGTCTGGTCGAGGGCGGTCGAGGGGGCCGGCAGGTAGCCCGTCGAGACGAAGTACTGGAGGTAGAGGTGGAACAGGTCGCGGTCGACGGGCCGGCACTCGATGCCCGATCCGGCCAGCGCCTCGTGCAGCTTCTCGGCGGCGAACTCCGGCTTGGCGCCGGCGAAGCCGACCTCCTCGGCGGGCCGGTCGGCGCCGAACAGCGGAAGGTAGTAGCGCATCTCGTTCTCCTCGCCCCGTTCGAGGGCGGCGGAGAGCTCCTGGTACCAGTCCTGGTAGTCCAGGCGGCGCAGCGGGTAGCCGAAGTCGACGATCAGCTCGAAGAGTTCGTTCATCCCGGCGGGGCGGGAGCTGGGCAGGTTGAACACCGGTTCGGCGTGCACGCCGCCGAGGGCCAGGTGCACCACCGACGCGGCGCAGTAGTCGACCGGGACGAGGTCGAGCAGCAGGTCGTAGTCCAGGTAGGCGCCGAGCTGGATGCAGCCCTTGATCAGGTGGTTGATGAAGGTCTCGGTGGCGCACGCCCCGGTGACCTGCGAGCCGGTGATCGCGCCGGGGCGGTAGACCTGGGTCGGGATGCCCCGTTCGCGGGCGGCCGTCATCAGGCTGTCGGCCACCCACTTGGACTGGCGGTAGCCGCCGACGACGCCGTCCGACTCGGTGAGGGGCTCCTCCTCCCAGCGGCGTTCGCCCAGGTGGCCCGGGTAGACGCCGGTGGTGGAGATGAAGTGCACCGGCTTGATCCTGCTCCGGCAGGCCAGCCGCAGGACCTCCTGCGCACCGAGGATGTTGACCGGCTTGATCTTCGCGTACGGCACGATCCAGCTGGAGATCGCGGCGTTGTGGATGATCATCTCCACCTCGGCGGCCACCCGGTGGTGGTCCTCGCGGGAGAGTCCCAGGTACGGACGACCGGTGTCCCCGGGGACGCCGATGACGCGTTCCCGGTCGCCGTCCCGGACCAGGTCGTACTCGGCGAGGTTCTCCATGACCCGGCGGGCCGCCTGCTCCGGGCCGTCGGCGCGGACCAGGACCCAGACGTCGGCCTGCGAACGGTCGAGGAGTTCCCGGAGCAGGAAGGCGCCGGTGTACCCGGTACCGCCGGTGAGCAGCACGTTGCGGTAGGGGCCGGTGGCGGCGGGCAGCGCGTCCTCGTCCGGGACGATGTCGGCCGGCAGCACGGCGTCCGCCCGCATCTCCTCCGTCCCGACGCCCCGGGGGTTGCCGGCGCCGGTGACGGCGGGATCGGCCTGCGAGCTGACCATCCGGGCCAGTTGGGCGACCGTGGGGTCCTCGAACATCCGGCGCAGGTCGAGCCGTACGTCGTAGACCTCGCGGACCTGCGCCGCCATCTGGAGGACCGTCAGGGAGTCGCCGCCCAGGTCGAAGAAGCTGGTCTCCACACCCACCGTGGACAGGCCCAGCAGGTCCTGCCAGATCCGGGCGAGCTGCGCCTCGACGGAGGTGCGCGGCGCCACGTACGCGTTGTCGGCGCCGCCCTCGTCCCCGGTGAGGGCCGGCAGGCTGCCGCGGTCCACCTTGCCGTTGGGCAGCTTGGGCAGTTCCGGCAGCACCACGAAGTGCGCCGGGACCATCGCCTCGGGCAGGTGGGTGCGGGCGTAGGCCCGCAGGGTGGAACGGAATCCGGCCGCCCAGGAGGAGGACAGTGGGTCGTTGGCGAGTTGTCGGGTCGAGCTCATGCGGTGCCCCTCGCGTCCTCGGCGTTGGTGAATACGGCATCGAAGGTGTCCAGCCGGCCGTCCCGCGGCACCGAGACGGTGACCCGGCGTCCGGTGAGCCCGGCCAGCTCGAAGGCGTCCTCGGGGTGCAGTCCGCCGCTCCCGTCCACCTCCCAGAGCAGGCGCTCCAGCTCCCAGGCGGTGGTGCTCCCGGCGGCTTCCGCGAGCGCCTTCACGGCGGCCGCGGTGCGTACCAGGCGGGCGTTCGGGACGCCGGTCAGGGTGACGCCGGCGGGGTCGGACTCCAGCAGCTTCCGCAGTCCGGCCGGCCCGTCGGCGAGCGAGTCCCAGGTGATCCGCCGGGACGGGACCAGCGGCGGTCGCGGCTCCTGCGGGTCGCCGACCAGCAGCGTCACGTCGTAGCGGAACAGCGACAGTTCGTTCTCCGCCCGGCCGCGCTTGAGCTCCAGCCGGACTTCGCGGACGGCCGGGAGTTCGGCGGCGAGCTGGTGGAAGAAGGCCGGCGAGAGGCAGAGTTCGCGCTCGTCCTGGAGCCGGCGGGCGATCGCGGACCTGACCTCCTCGGCGCTCTGGAGCGGCGAGGCCCGGTGCAGCTGGACCGAGGTCTGGAACTCGGGGAGCATCTCGACCGACCGCACGTCCCCGACGAACACCGCGCCGCCGGGCCGCACGGCGGCGACCGCGTCCCGCAGGACGGTGCGCAGGTAGTCGGTGCCGGGGAAGTACTGCACCACCGAGTTCAGGACGACGGTGTCCAGCCGGCCGGGCTCCAGCGCGGCCAGGTACTCCGGGCCGGAGCGCTCCAGCCGTACGTGGTCCGGCAGCGGGCGGCCCAGGCAGCCGGCCGCGGCGTCCAGCGCGCCCTGCGAGATGTCGATGCCGTGGTACTCGTCGACCTCCTCCGCGAAGGAGCGCAGCACCAGGCCCACGCCGACGCCGACGTCCGCGACGGCGGTCGGGCCGAGCAGGCGGACCCGTTCGACGGTGTGCCCGAGCCACTCGCGCATCTGCTCCTCGGGGATCGGCTCGCCGGTGTAGCTGCTGAGCCACCCGGCGAACTCGGGCCGGTCCTCCTCGGGCGCGGTGTACGCGCCCTCCCAGACCTCGCTCCAGCGCCGCACGTGCGCGTCCTGGACGGACGGGTCGGACAGCGACCCGGTGGGCGAGACGTACGCCACCAGCTCGGTGCCGTTGGCGCCCTCGATCGCGACCACCGCCACGGCGTCCGCCTGCGGGTGCCGGGAGAGCACGCTCTCCACCTCGTCGGGCTCCACCCGGTGGCCGAGGATCTTCACCTGCCGGTCCACCCGGCCGAGGAACTCCAGGTTCCCGTCGGCCCGCCAGCGCACCCGGTCCCCCGTGCGGTAGAACCGCCCGCCGTCCGCCTCGACGAACCGCTCCGCGGTGGTCTCCGGCCGGCCGACGTAGCCGGCCGCGACGCCGTCGCCGCCGATCCACAGCTCGCCGGACACACCGATCGGGACGGCCTTGCCGTGGGCGTCCACCACCCGGATCGCGGTGTTGGCGATCGGCCGGCCGATCGAGATGTTGCCCGCCTCGGCGTCGCGCTCCGGGTCCAGGTCGTGCACCGTCGACCAGATGGTGGTCTCGGTGGGCCCGTACATGTTGCGGACGGCGACGCCCGGCAGCGCCCCGAGCAGGCGGCGGGCCAGGCCGGACGGGAACGCCTCGCCGCCGACCAACAGGGCCCGCAGCCCGGTGAGCGCCTGCAGCGCCTCGGGTTCGGCGGCCACCGCGGTGAACAGCGACGGGGTGCCCTGGACGAGCGTGACGCCCTCGCGTACGCACAGTTCGGCGAAGGAGTGGCCGCTCTCGGCGACCTCCGCCTCGTGCGCCTCGCGCAGCCGGTCGACCCAGCCGAGGCTCGCCATCACGTCCTCGGGGGCGAGCCCGAAGTCGACCAGGCAGGCCACCTCGTCGACGCCGGCGCCGGCCAGCTCCCGGACGAGTTCGGCGCAGGTGTCGGGCGAGCCGAACAGGCCGGAGGACTCGAAGTAGCGGTCGATCGCCATGTCGAGCAGGGCGTCGAGGTACTCCTCGGCCCCCAGCTCGGGGAACTCCTGGCCGGTGGTGGCGAACACGGTGCGCCACAGTTCGGTCGAACTGCGCAGGTACTCCCGGAACGGCTCCCGGGCCAGCTTCCGGGCCTGCTCGGTGTCGTCCGACATGAAGGTGTGCACCATCACGGTGACGTGGCCGGGGCCGGTGTGGCCGGCCGCCGCGCGGGCCGCCCGGTAGGCGGTGATCTTCTCCGCCAGCTCCTCGGGCGCCTGGCCCAGCAGGTGGGTGAGCAGGTTGACGCCGGAGGCGCCGGCCTTCTCGAAGGTCTGCACGGTGCCGACCGAGGTGAGCCAGATCGGCGGCTCCTCCTGCACGGGCGCGGGGAAGATCCGGACGTCCACCTGCTCACCGCTGCCGCCGGTCCGCCGGACCGGCTCGCCCCGCCACAGCTTGCGGAACTCGGCCAGCTGCTCGGCCATCACGTCCTTGCGGGCTGCGAAGTTGTCCGGCCGCAGCACGAAGTCGTTGGAGTTCCAGCCGGCCGCGAAGGCCAGCCCGACCCGGCCGCCCGAGAGGTTGTCGACCAGCGACCACTCCTCGGCGATCCGCACGGCGTCGTGCAGGGGGGCGACCACGCTGCCGCAGCGCAGGGCGATCCGGTCGGTGATGGTGGCCAGCGCGGCCGACATCACGGACGGGTTGGGGTAGAGGCCGCCGAACTCGTTGAAGTGCCGCTCGGGCGTCCAGACCGCCTCGAAGCCGTGCTGGTCGGCGAACCGGGTGGCGTCCAGCACCAGTTGGTAGCCGTCCCGGTTGGAGCCGCCGGCCGAGGCGGCGAAGAAGAACAGGCTGAACCCGACCGCCCGGTCCGAGGACTCCGGCCGGCTCACCAGGTTGTTGATGACCCGCTCGCCGGCGACCACCACCTTGGCCCCGCGGGTGAGCGGCCAGAGCAGCTCCAGCACGGAGATGTCGAAGGAGACGCTGGTGACGGCGAGGACGGCGTCCTGCGGGTCGCAGCCGACCCGCTCGTCCATGCCGGCGAAGAAGTTCACCACGTTGCGGTGGCGGATCGCCGTGCCCTTGGGCCGGCCGGTGGAGCCGGAGGTGTAGATGACGTACGCCGTGTCGTCGCCGTCCGCGGCGGTCGCGGTCACCGGTGCCTCGCCGTCCAGGGCCGCGATCGCCGCGGCGTCCAGGGCCAGGTCGACCACCCGGGGCGCGGTGATCCCCTCCGGTGCGCCCGGGCCCCTGACCAGGCAGCTGATCCCGGCGTCGGCGGCGATGTCCTCCAGTCGCCCCCGGGGGAAGGACGGGTCCATCGGCACGTAGGCCGCGCCCGCCTTGAACACCGCCAGCAGCGCGGCGACCAGGTCGACGCCGCGGCGCAGGCTGACCCCGACCAGGTCGCCCCGGCCGACCCCGGCGGCGACCAGGTGATGCGCCAACCGCGTCGCACGGAGGTCCAGTTCGCGATAGCTGACCCGCTCGCCCCGGTGCACCACGGCGATCGCCCCGGGGGTGGCGCCGGCCTGGCGGGCGAACAGCCCGTGCACCGTCGAGGCCGGGTCGTACCGGACGGCGGTGTCGTTCCAGCGCTCCAGCCGGCCGCTCTCCTCCGGTCCGACCAGCGCGAGTTCGGCGATCGGCGTCCGCGGCCGCTCCGCCAGGGCGGTGAGCGCGCGTTCGTAGTAGCCGGCCAGCCGGGTGCAGAACTCCTCCGGGAGCACGGCGAGATCGCAGTCCAGCCAGAGCTGGAGTCGGCCGAGTTCGGGATCGACCAGGAAGTTGACCGCGAGCGGGTAGTTGGTCTCGGCGATGCCGACCGTCACGGTCATCAGGGCGTCCGCCGACCGGTGCCGGTCGCCGTGGAAGTCCATGAAGTTGACGTAGCTGTCCAGCCGCAGCTCCTCGCCCAGGTCCTGCTGCATCTGGCCGAACGGGTACCGGCGGTGCGGCGCGGAACGCTGCTCGTGGCCGAACGCGCCGCGGGCGGCGTCGAGCAGCGTGGCGGTCGCCAGGTCGATCCGCAGCGGCAGGGTGTTCAGGAAGACGCCGATGGTCTCGTCGCCGCCCGCCTCCTCCAGGCGGGCGTTGGCGACCACCCCGGTGAGGACTTCGTCGCTGCCGCCGACCAGCCGCAGCACGGCCAGGTGCGCCGCCGTGAGCAGGGACTTCAGCGGCAGCCCCGCCTCCATGGCGAGCCCGCGCAGGGCCCCCGCCAGGTCGTCCGGCAGCGGTACGTCGAGGCGGCGGTTGCCGCCCGCCCCGGCCGGGTCCGCCGCGGAGCGCCTGACCAGCACGGTCGGCTCGGCGCCGCGCAGCAGGCCGGCCCAGTATTCGCGCGAGGTCCCGTCGGCCACCGCCCGGAGTTCGGCGGCCACGAAGTCACGGTACGTCGAGGCGACTTCGGGCAGCCGGAGCTGCTCGCCCGCCAGCCGCGCGCGGTAGTGGGAGACCACCTCCTCCAGCATCCGCATGTCGCTCCAGCCGTCGAGCACGACATGGTGCTCGATCACCGACAGGTGGAACCGGCCGGGGCCGCACGGGTGCACGGCGAAGCGCAGCAGCGGCGGGACGAGCGGGTCGAAGGTGGTGTACTTGGCGAGTTCCACCCACTCCCGGACGGCGTCCAGCCGGCCCTGCTCGTCGAGGTGGCCGAGGTCCTCCGCCACCTCCAGCGGCAGCGTGACCTCGCGGTGGACGAGCTGGAGCGGCTTGGAGTAGCGGGCCAGCTCGAAGGAGCAGCGCAGCGAGGGGTGGCGCCTGGCGGTGTCGTCGAGTGCGGAGCGCAGCGCGTCGAGGTCGAGGCCGGCCGCGACCTGGACGCTGGTGACGACGCGGTAGACCGAGGAGTCCTCGGTGATGGCGGCGTGGTAGAGCATGCCGGTCTGCATCGCGCTCAGCGGGTAGGCGTCGTCCAGCCCCTCCGGCAGCAGGGCGCGGTCCGCCGGGGTGAGGAGGCCGAACGGCACGGTCCGCGGCGGGAGTTCCGAGGCGTCCGCCAACGGCTTGAGGATCTGGGCCAGTTCACGGATCGACGGGCCCTTGAACAGGTCCGACACCTCGAAGGTGTACCCCTGCCGTTCCACCTCCGCCCGGACCCGGATGGCGTGCATGGAGTCGCCGCCGCGGGCGAAGAACGACTCGTCGACGCCCAGGTCCGCCAGGTCGAGCACGGTGCGCCAGGCCTCGTGCAGCAGCTGCTCGACCGGGCCCACGGGGTCGACGGTCAGCCCGGACCGCGGACCGGCCGCCGGCAGCGGGAGCGCCCGGCGGTCGAGCTTGCCGTTGGAGAGCAGCGGCATGGTGTCCAGGGCGAGGACGTGCGCGGGGACCATGTACGCCGGCAGCCGCCCGCGCAGCCAGCCGGTCAGGCCCGCCGGCACGTCGGCGCCGGTGGCCGTGACGATGTGGGCCACCAGCTGCGGCTGTCCGTCCGGCCCGGGCGGGCCGGTCACCACGGCCTGGGCGACCTCGGGGTGGGAGAGCAGCACCGACTCGATCTCGCCGGGCTCGATCCGGTAGCCGTGCACCTTCACCTGGTGGTCCAGCCGGCCGCGGTAGAGGACGACGCCGTCCTCGCGCAGCACGGCCGCGTCCCCGGTGCGGTAGAGCCGGCCCGGGCCGAAGGGGTTGTCCAGGAACCGCTCGGCGGTGAGTTCCGGCCGGTTCAGGTAGCCGGTGGCCACCTGGACGCCGCCGATGTACAGCTCGCCCGCGACGCCGAACGGCATCGGGCGGCCCTCCCCGTCGAGCACGTGCAGGGAGGTGTTGGCGACCGCCCGTCCGATCGGCACCACGCCGTCGGCGTCGGCCGGGCGGCAGCGCCAGTGGGTGACGTCGATGGAGGCCTCGGTGGGGCCGTAGAGGTTGTGCAGTTCCGGGGCCTGATCGCCCCCGCCGTACACCTCGAAGAACCGGCCGACCGTCTCGGGGCGCAGTGCCTCCCCGCTGCAGACGACCCTGCGCAGCCCGAGCAGGCCGTGCGCGGCCGGTTCGGCGAGGAACAGGTCGAGCATGGACGGCACGAAGTGCACGGTGGTGATGCCGCGGGTGCGGACGACCTCGGCGAGCGCGCGGGGGTCGCGCTGGGCCCCGGGCTCGGCCAGGTGCAGGGCGGCGCCGTTGAGCAGGGGCCAGAAGAACTCCCAGACCGAGACGTCGAAGCCGAACGGGGTCTTCTGCAGCACCCGGTCGTCCGGGCCGAGCCGGTACTCCTCCTGCATCCACAGCAGACGGTTGACCACGCCCCGGTGCGGGACGGCGACGCCCTTGGGGCGGCCGGTGGAGCCGGAGGTGTAGATCACGTACGCCGGGTCCTGCGGACCGGCGCCGCCGGGGACGGGGCCGGCCGGCGGCAGCAGCGGCAGGATCTCGTCCACCGCCAGGACGGCGGCGGCGGTCCCGGTGAGCGCCCCGGCGAGGCCGGAGTGGCTGAGCACCGTCCGGACGCCGGCGTCCTCGATCTGGAAGGCCAGCCGCTCGTCCGGCAGTTCGGGGTCGAGCGGCAGGTAGGCGCCGCCGGCGAGCAGCACCGCGAGAAGGCTCACCACCAGGTCGAGCGAGCGCTCCTGGTGGACGCCCACCACATCGCCGGTGGTGACGCCCTCGATCCGCAGCCGGGCGGCCAGCCGGTTCGCCTGTTCGACCAGCTCGCCGTAGCTGAGCGTGCCGCTCGCGGTCTCGGCGGCGAGCGCGTGCGGGGTGCGTGCGGCCTGCGCCGTGACGAGCTCGTGCAGGCAGGCGGTCAGGTCGTACGGGCGCGTGACCGCATCGGCCAGGCCCAGCAGGCGGGCCTGCTCGCCCTCGGCGAGCAGGTCCAGCTCGCCGATCGGCCGGTCGGCGGACAGCGTGCCGGCACCGGATCCGGCGAGCCGGTCGAGGAAGGCCGCGAAGCGGTGCTGGTGGGCGGCGAGCGTGCCGGCGTCGTGCAGGGCGGGATTGCCCTCGAAGGACAGCCGCAGGTCGGCGCCGTCGGCGCCGCCGAAGAACTCGATCGCCAGGTCGCCGACCGGGCCGGAGGAGAGCTGGTGGACGGTGCCCTCGACCTCGCCGAACCGCAGCCGGCCGTCGAAGGAGACCACGTTCACCACGACGCCGGCCGCCTCGCCGCCGCCTTCGCTGCGGCGCAGCTCACGCCTGATCTCCTCGCCGCGGTGGCGCTGGCGCCGCAGCAGCTCGCCGACCTGCTCGCCGACCTGCGTGATCAGGTCGCCGAGCCGGGTGGCGGGTTCGACCTGGAGGCGCAGCGGCAGGACGTTGGCGAGCATGCCCGGCGTGGTGAGGGTGAGCCGGGTGGTGCGGGCGCGGACCGGCAGTCCGATGACGATGTCCCGCGCCTCGGTGACGCGGTGCAGGTACGCGGCGGTGATCGCGAGCGCGACCACCGACCAGTGCGTGCGGTGGGCGGCGGCGAGTTCCCGCATCACCCCGGAGCGGGAGGTGAGTTCGAACCTGTCCCCCGCCGCGGGCGAGCCCGGGGTGCGGTCGGCGAGGCTGGTGGGTTCGGGCCGGCCGCCGGCCGCCGCCAACCAGTGGTCGCGGTCGTCCTGGAAGGCGGCCGAGGCACGGTACTCGGCCTCCTCGGCGAGTAGGTCGGCGATCGACCCGGTCGCCTTGGCCGGCACCGGGCGTCCCTGCACCAGGGCGGTGTGGATCTCGGCCAGCCGGCGCCAGTGCAGGGCCTGGCCCCAGCCGTCCAGCACGATGTGGTGGTAGCGGAAGTAGAAGAGGTGGTGCTCGGCCGACAGCCGCAGCAGCACGTGGCGGAAGAGCGGGCCGGCGGTGAGGTCGACCGGGACGGCGAGGTCCGCGCGCATCCAGGCCTCGGCCTCCGCCCGCGGGTCGCCGGCCGCTTCGAGGTCGACGGTGAGCAGCGGCGCGTCGGCCGGGCCGGGCTGCTGGGCCGGTTCGCCCTGCGCGTCGAGGAGCAGCCGTACCCGCAGCGCCTCGGACTCCTGGACGGCCAGGCCGACCGCCGTGGCGAGCGTCAGGCTGTCGAGCGGTCCACGGATCTCCACGTGGCCACCGCAGTTGTGCTGTGCACCGGTGGAGTCCAGCTGGTGCGCGACCCATACTTCCTGCTGCGCGACGGACAACGGCAGAGTATGCCCCGGGAAGGCATGCACGAGCCACTCCTCTAAATGGATTCCATGAACGGCCCCACAGCCCCGGCCGACGGCGTGCTGACGGCTTGGCGGTCAGGCCGTCGGGATGCCGGGGAAAGAAATTCACACCGCAAAAGGTTGATACGCAAACAACTCAGCGTGCTCCGTGCCGGGGCAGCACTGGGGAAGCCGGCCGGAACGATTCGGCTCCGTGGCCGGCCCATGGCTGTTCCGGGGCGGAATGTGGTGGTCGCCCCGTGGGTGGATGACTGGTGAATTCAGCTACATGTCAGCCTGGTTGGCACTCGCGAATCCCCCTGTCCGCTGCGGCCCGACGATCCTTCGGCCCTCCACCTGCCGAGCGGCGGATCGAGGCACCCTGCTGCCTTCGGTGTGCATCCCACCCCAGCCGGACGACCCTCGTCAAGCATCGGACCGCTAAGCCAGAGGCCGCAGATTCGGACAAAGGGCCCACTCCGTGACCGTCCCCGCCGCGTGGCTACGCGTTCCGGCCCGCCGGTCCGCCGCCAGGCGGCGGAAGGCCTCCTGATTTAAGCCCGGCCGGATCCGGGGCGGCAGTGCGGGCGAGCCGGCGATTCCGTGCGAGATTTCCGAGATCTGCTCTTGACAGGCACAGTTGAGCGACCGTCAGAGATCACGAACCGGATACTCCCGCTCCTCCGACGGTGCGTCAGGGCAGTACGGTGTGAGCCATGACCAATCCCACCCCTGTCGCCGTGCGCCGTTGCTACAACTCCTTCCACCCCGTGCACGCCGCGCACTACTTCGCTCCCGAGCACGACGACGAATTCGAGGCGATCGGCCTGGAGCGCGGACCGATGGCCTATTTCGCCGGACGGGCCGCGGCGTTCGGCGCGGTCGGCGCGGGCGTGGTCGCGGCGACCTTCTACAACTTCAACCCCGCACTGGTCGCGGAGAAGATTCCCCGCGCCTGGACGTACGCCTCACCGGAGACCGTTCTGCGGACCAGACTGCGGATCGCGGACAGCTGCCTCACCAGACTGCTCGGGCCCGAGGCCCTCGCCTCCCGCGCGATGGCGGAGGCAGCCGACCTGGCCATGGCGGCGACCGCCGGATGCGGCCGACCCGGCCGTCCGCTCTACTCCGCGCACGCCGACCTGCCCGTTCCGGAGTCGGCGCACATGCGGCTCTGGTACGCGGCGACCCTGCTGCGCGAGCATCGGGGGGACGGTCATCTGGTGGCCCTGGGCGAGGCGGAACTCGACGGCCTGGAGGCCCTGGTGAGCCACACGGCCACCGGGACGGCCTGGCGGCCGCAGTACCTCCAGGCCAACCGCGGCTGGACGGCACAGGACTGGAGCGACGCCCAGGACCGGCTGCGCGACCGCGGGCTGCTGGACACCGCCGGCGAGCTGACCGATGCCGGGATGGAGCTGCGCCGGGCCCTGGAGGCCGAGACGGACCGGCTGGGCTTCGCGCCGTACGCCCTCCTCGGCGCGGAGGCCACCAAGCGGCTGACCGAACTGGCCGGGGCCTTCACCAAGACCGTCCTGGCCGGCGGCGGGCTCCCGCTGCGGGAGATGGGCAAGGGGTGAGGGTCCGGCGTACCGGCGGCGGCCGCGCGCCCGGCCGCCCCGGGCGGTAGGTGGCTGCGGGCGGCAGCGGGTGGCCGGTGGCGGCGGGCGGCAGCGGGTGGCCGGTGGCGGCGGGCGGCAGCGGGTGGCGGGTAGCGGCGGGCGGCGGGCGGCAGCGGATGGCGGGCAGTGGCGGCGGAAGGCGTCCGGCGCGGGCCCGTCTGTTCCGACACACCCGTCCCATCCGTCACACATATGGTTCGCACACTTATCACAACGGGCATCCGCACACCCGGCCGTCCGGCACGACAGAGACGGAGATCACTCCTCCACTTCGAGCTGCTGTGCGAAAATACGCACATGGCTAATCACGCTGAGTTACCGACGAGCCGTCTCGCAGACGACCTGGCAATCGGCCTACTGGCCAAGACCTTTCCCTACAAGGCGGTTCACGCCGCGATCGCGACCACCGGCCGCCTTGAGCAGCGGACCCGTACGCTCCCCGCCTGGCTGATGGCCTACCTGTCGATGGCGCTCTGGCTGGACCTCGGCACCGGCTACGTCCGGGTGCTGCGCAACCTCATCAGCGGCCTGCACTGGTCGTCAGGTCTCACGCACTGCTACCCGATACCCACCGACGGCGCCATCTGCCGCGCCCGGGAGCGGCTGGGCAGCGAACCGCTCCGGCTGCTCTTCGACAGCACCACCAGGCCGGCCGGGCACCCGCGGGCCACCTGGCGCGGACTGCGGAAGGTGGCCGTGGACAGCACGGTCTTCGACCTCCCGTCCAGCGAGAAGAACCTCGTGGAGTTCGCCGGCGGCGCCGGAAGCGCCGTCCCGCAGGTACGGCTCTCCCTGCTGGCCGAATGCGGCAGCCAGGCCCTGCTCGGAGCGGCCTTCAACTCCGCCGCCGCGGGCGAACGCGCCCCGCTGGAGCAGGTGCTGGACCGATGTACGCCCGGGATGCTGGTGATGGCCGCCCGCGCGGTCCCGTCCTACGACCTGTTCAGCCGGACGGCCGCGACCGGCGCCGAACTGCTCTGGGGGACGTGCGACTCCTTCACCCTGTCGTTCAAGTCGCGGCTGACCGACGGTTCGTACCTCTCCGAGCTGCGGGGCAGAAGACCCGCCGACCGCCTCGCGGTGCGGGTGATCGAGGCCGGGCTGGTCTACGACGACGAGACCCCCGGCGTCCGCGCCCTGGTCACCACCCTGCTCGACCCTCGCACGGCACCCGCCCAGGAGCTCGCCACCTGCTACGCGGAGCGCTGGGACACCACGGCCCTCCTGCGGCGCACCAAAGTGGACCTGCGCAGGCCCGGAGGCGCCCTGCGGTCCCGCACCCCGGACGGCGTCCGGCAGGAGATCTGGGCCCTCCTCTGCGTGTACCAGGCACTGCGGACCCTGGGCACCGGCCGGGAGGACGCCGACGGACCCTTCACGGGCAGCCCTTTCGCGGACGCACCCCCGGCGGGCGGACCCCCCGCGAACGGACCCTCCGCAGGCGGACCCTTCGTGGGCGGACCGGACCTTCCCGCAGCACCGGAAAGCACCGGGAATCCCCGGACAGCGGCTCTCGCCCACTGACTTCGCGTCTTTCGGGGCGGCCGGAAGGTTCGGACGGGCTCCATCCCGCCGGGCGGCCACGGTCGCCGGCCTGATCGGTGCGCCCGGCAGTTCCACAATGCGGCCGGCACCGCATTCGCCGGCATCCCGCCGGGCGGCGGAACGCGCGCCCGGCCGGAATACCGCCCGCTGACGAGGAGACCCGCCCCGGGGCAGGCCGGCCGCACCGCGGAACCCTCCCGGCCGCCCCGCACAGCACCACAGCCCCACAGCCCCACAGCCCCACAGCCCCACAGCCGCACAGCCGCACAGCCCCAGGGCGTCGTCCCGGGCATGCCCGGTCCGAACCGCCGGCCGGCCCGAGGCCGGCCTGCCCCGGGCCGGCGCCGCCTCCGCCGCCGCCCGGGGCCCGTCACACCCCCGCGGCCGGGGGCGCCTTGGCCAGGGTGCAGACGCCGTCCTCGCACCGTCGCTCCAGCCGGCCGCGGGAGACGGTCTGCACCAGGCCGACCAGCCAGCAGGTGGGACAGCCGCGGAAGGCGATCAACGCCGACGGGGCCACCACCAGGGCCACCGGCCCGATGACCGGCACCAGGGCGATCGAGCCCGCGAGCAGCCCGAAGCCGATCGCACCGCGGGCCAGATGGCGCGGGACGGACGTACTGGCGTAGTCCCGCCCGGGCGGCGCGGCCCCGGCGGCGGTCCGCGCCGTCGCCCCCTGCTCCGGCTGCACGGTGTCCAGGAGGTTCACGGTGCTGACGGTGCTGACGGTGTCCAGGGTGTTCACGGACTTGACGGTGTCCGGGGCGTTCAGGGTTTTCAGGGCGTTCACTGTCACCGCTCTCCTCCGGCCGGCCGGCCGGCTGCTCGGCCGGGTTCCCGGCCGCTCGCTGCCAAGGAATGACGCAGGGCCGCCCGCGCCCGGTGCAGCCGCGACTTCATCGCCGCGTCGCTCAGGCCGAGCGCACGGGCGACAGCCCTGCCGGGCAGGCCCTGGACGTCCCGCATGACCAGGACCTGCCGCTGGTCGAGGGGGAGCCGGGCGACCGCGGCCGCGATCCGCTCCACCTCCAGCCCGCGCAGCACCGCCTCCTCGGCGGACCGTTCCGCGGACGCCTCCACCCCGGCCGGCCCCTGCTCGCCCCGCAGGGCCGGCGACCGGAACTGCCGGAGGCATTCGTTGCGCACGATCCGGAACATCCAGGAGGCGAGCGCGCCGGTGGCCCGCAGGGTGCCGATCTTCCGGTAGAGCATGATCAGTGCCTCCTGCGCGGCGTCCTCCGCGTCCTCCGGCGAGGCGCACAGCGACAGCGCGAACTTCCGCACATGGGGCTGCGATTGCGCCACGACGGTGGTGAGCGAGGTGACGTCGCCGTTCCGGGCGGCCTCGATCAGCCGCTCGTCCGGCCAGCGGAAGCGTAGGGTCATGTGCTCCTCCTCCCCGGAAGTCCGCGGGCGCCGGCGCGGGTCATCGACGGCTCCGGTAGCGCCGCAGCAGGTGCAGGCTGCACGCGCCCACGAGCAGGGCCGCGACCACGGCGATCACAACGGTCATCATCAGTTCCTCCGGTTCCGCCGGCGCCTTCGGCCGGTACGGGGATAAGAGGCGGGCAGGACCGAGGAGGATTCACCTCCGGCCGGAAATTCTCCCTGGAGCACCGGCCCGCGAAGCCGGGTTCGTCCCCGTCCGCCCGGGATGTCCCGGCGGCTCGCCCCGCCCCGCTCCCCACTCCCCCGGGGGAAGGCCCAGACTGGGTCGGAGCACCTTTCAGACGGAGGATGGATTTCATGGTTGAACGGCCCTTGACGTTGATGGCAGTGCACGCCCACCCCGACGACGAGGCCACCGGGACAGGGGGTGTCCTGGCCCGGTACGCGGCGGAGGGCATCCGCACGGTTCTCGTCACGTGTACCGACGGCGGCTGCGGTGACGGACCGGGCGGCGTCAAGCCGGGCGAGCCCGGGCACGACCCCGCGGCGGTGGCCGCGATGCGTCGTCAGGAGCTGGCGGCGAGCTGCGAGGTCCTGAAGATCGACCACCTGGAGCTGCTGGACTACGCCGACTCCGGGATGATGGGCTGGGCGGCCAACGAGGCCCCGGGGGCGTTCTGGCAGACCCCCGTCGCGGAGAGCGCCGCCCGCCTGGCCGACCTGCTGCTGCGCTACCGGCCCGACGTGGTGGTGACCTACGACGAGAACGGGTTCTACGGCCACCCCGACCACATCCAGGCGAACCGCATCACGACCGCGGCGCTGGAACTCACCGGGCTGACGCCGAAGGTGTACTGGACGACGGCGCCGCGCTCGACGATCCAGCGGTTCGGCGAGGTCATGCGCGAGTTCGGCGCGGACTGGGAGGAGCCGGACCCGGCGGAGGCCGCCGCGATGGCCGAGATCGGACTCCCGGACGAGGAGATCACCACCTGGGTGGACACCACCGCGTTCGGCGGCCAGAAGTTCGACGCGCTGGCCGCGCACGCCAGCCAGGGCGAGAACATCTTCTTCCTCAAGATGGGCAAGGAGAGGTTCACCGAGCTGATGGGCGTGGAGACCTTCGTCCGGGTCCAGGACAGCACCGGCGCGGCCCTGCCCGAGGACGACCTCTTCGCCGGCCTGCGCTGAACCGCGGGGCGGGCCGGGCGCTCGCCGCGCGGCGGCCCGGCCCCTGAGGTGGGCGGACCTGGAGGCCAGGTCCGCCCACGACCGGCCCGGGCCGCCGACGGTCACACGGGCGCGACCCGTCCGGAGCGGCGCCGGCCGGAACGGCCCACGCCCGGGTGCCTGCCCGGAACGGCCACACCCGGAGCCGCCCACAGCCACGGCCGCCCACACCCGCAGCGCTCACGTCCGGAGCCGCCTGTCCCCGGCGCCGGCCGCGTGATCCCGGCCGCGTGCTCCGGCCTCCCCCGTACAGCGGCCCGACACCTCCGAGGCCCCGGGCGGCCACCGGGGGGTCGGTTCCCCACAACATCCCCGCAATCGGCGGCGGCCCCGACGATGTGTCACCCACCCGTCGAAGCTCTGCGCACGACCGCACCGACCTGGGCGCCGAGCTGCGGCAACTCCCTTGTTCCGGAGCCGAAGAGACGCCTTCTCACCTGTCGACTACCCGTCAAGGAACATGTTTGCACGATGGTATGATCATCGCGCTTGCGGAGCGGCAGGCTCACCCTGCAGCAGCAGGGGATTCGGCAGTCAGCCGTCAGTTCGCCCGAAGAGAGTCTTATGACGAAATACACAGCGAACCCAGTGCTTTGGGGTCTTGCCCTCATCCTTGTCGCCGCGGCCGTCGTGGTCGTGCGCCAGCGCAAGGCGGCCCTGGCGTTGCGGCAGGAGCTCCAGGGGCTCAGAGATCACTACTCAGATCTTGAGCACCACTATACGCAGTCCGTCGAGGCAGCCCATGAGCAGGCCGACGAGGCGACCAAGACCGTGCTGAAGTCCGCGATGCGGACCCTGCAGGGCCTCGCCGCCGAGCAGCAGCTGATCCTCTCCCGGCTGCAGAACAAGTACGGCGAGTCGGTCATCCTCCAGGACCTGCTGGAGGTCGACCACACCAACTCGCAGTTCGGCCGCCGCGCCCAGTCCATCGCCGTGCTCTGCGGCGGCTGGCTCGGACGTCACCGCGACACCGCCTCGGTCTACGACGTGGTCCGCAGCGCGCAGGGCCGCATCCGGCACTTCCGGCGGGTGGAGATCCTGTCCCAGGTGGACTTCGGCGTCTCCAGCAGGGCCGTGGAGCCGGTCGCGCTCGCCCTCGCCGAGCTGCTCGACAACGCCACCAGCTACTCCAGCCCGGACACCGTCGTCGAGATCAACATCCGGACGGTTCCCAAGGGTGTCGTCATCGTGGTGGACGACGCCGGCGTCGGCATGAACGACGAGGAGCGGACCCGCGCGGAGAAGCTGCTGAGCAGCGAGCGGGTCTCGGGCGTGGCCGGCCTCGGCAACCCCCCGCAGTTCGGGCTCGCGGTGATCGGCGTCCTGAGCGAGCGCTTCGACTTCGAGGTGTCCGTGGACTCCTCCTCCCCCTACGGAGGTGTGCGCGCGGTGCTCCTGCTGCCGCACGAGTTGCTCACCGGCATGCCCGACAAGAGGGTTCCCGCCCCGACCAGGGCGCCCGCCCCGGTCGTCGCGCCGAGCGTGTCCGAGCCCGAGCGGGACGTCACCTCGACCGCCGACGGACTGCCCCTGCGGCGGCGCAAGCGGCCGATGGCCATCGTGCCGCCCAACACGCCCCTCCCGGCCGCCTCGGGCCGCTCCGACTCGCAGACCGCTGCGATCATGGGCGCCTTCCAGCGGGGTACCCGGTCCGGCCGGGCCACACATCCGGACGCGAACCAGACGACCAACTCATCTGGTGCAAGCAGTGAAGGGCCTGAGTTCTCGTGAACGACGATCTGTCATGGATGCTCGACAGCGCCCTGGAGATTCCCGGGGCCCTGCACGCGGTCCTGATCTCCGCCGACGGGCTCTTGATGGCCCGGACGAAGGACTTCGACAAGGACAACGCGGACCGGGTCGCCGCCGCGATGAGCGGCGTGCAGTCGCTCAGCCGCTCGCTCGCCTTCTTCGCCGACGACCCCGGCCAGCGCTGGCAGCAGACCCTGGTCGAGTTCGACGGCGGCTGGGTCTTCCTGATCTCCGCCGGTGAGGGCGCCTACCTCGGCGTCTCCGCCTCCCAGGACATCGACATGCAGGACATCACCTTCCGGATGCAGCAGCTGGTCGGCCAGCTCGGCAAGTTCCTCGCCGCGCCGCCGCGGGAGAACCTGGGGGCGTTCCAGTGACCGCCTCCGAGGAGTTCGAGCTCTCCGACGCCGGCTTAGTCCGGGCGTACGTCATCACCAAGGGCCGTGGTCTGCCCGACGACGACCAGCTCTCGCTGATCACGCTCCTCACCGCGGCGCCGGAGCAGGGCCAGCGGGCCCCGCGCCTCTCCCCCGAGGAGGAGCGGCTGCTGGACATCTGCTCCGCCGGCTACCTCTCGGTCGCCGAGATCGCCGGGCACACCCGGCTGCCGCTGGGCGTGGTGCGGATCATCCTGGCCGGGCTCACCGAAGGCGGCCACCTCGTGACCCGCCCGCCGGTACCCCGCGCACGCAAGGCCGACCGGGCGATCCTGGAGGAGGTACTCAATGGTCTCTACACCAAGTTCGGCTGACGGACAGCGTCTGGCCGAACGGGACTACGTCCAGGGCGGCGAGGCGCAGACGGCCGTCAAGATCCTCGTCGTGGGCCACTTCGCGGTGGGCAAGACCACGTTCATCGGCTCGATCTCCGAGATCGAACCGCTGTCCACCGAGGAGACGATGACCCGGGCGGCGGAGTCCGTCGACGACCTCAAGGGCGTCAAGGGCAAGACCACCACCACCGTCGCGATGGACTTCGGCCGGCTGACCATCAGCGACCGCGTGGTCCTCTACCTGTTCGGCACCCCCGGCCAACTGCGGTTCGTCCAGCTCTGGGAGGACATGGCCCGCGGCGCGCTCGGCGCGCTGATCCTCGTCGACCCCGAGCGGCTCGCCGACTCCTTCGCGGTGATCGACCTCATCGAGCAGTACGGGCTCGACTACGCGATCGCGGTGAACCACTTCGACGGCAATCCGCAGCGCGCCGAGGCCGCGCTGCGGGAGGCACTCGACCTCCTCGACGACACCCCCGTCGTCACCTGTGACGCCCGCGACGAGAAGTCGTCGGCCGCCGCACTCACCACACTGGTCCGCTTTTTGCTGGACCGTGCCAGCTAGGAGCCACAAGCCCACATGGACGCTCGATCCTCCGCCCCGGTGCCCCCGCCCGGCTGCCCCGCCCACGGATCCGGCGGCCGAGTGCCGCTGTACGGGCCGGAGTTCGCGGCTGACCCGCACGCCTACTACTCCTACCTGCGCAGTTACGGGCCGGCCGCGCCGGTCGAGCTCGCTCCCGGGGTGGAGGCCACGCTTGTCACCGACTACTCCGCCGCGCTGCAGCTGCTGCAGGACTCCGCCTCCTTCCGCAAGGACGCCCGCCGCTGGCGGGCGCTCAACGAGGGGCAGGTGCCTCCGGACAGCCCGGTCGTACCCATGCTGGCGTACCGGCCCAACTGCATGTTCAGCGACGGCGTCGAGCACCTGAGGCTGCGGCAGGCGGTCACGGACAGCATGGCCCGCATCGACCCGCGCCGGCTGAGCCGCAGCACCGAGCAGGTGTCCGACTACCTGATCGCCCAGTTCGGCGAACGCGGCTCGGCCGATATGCTCGGCGACTACGCCAAGCAGCTGCCGCTGTTCGTGTTCAACGAACTCTTCGGCTGCCCGGCCGACATCGGCGACCGGGTGCTGTTCGGCATCTCCGGCATCTTCGACGGCATCAATGCCGAGAAGGCGGCCGAGGTGCTGTTCGGCGCCGTCGGTGAGCTGGTGGCGCTCAAGCGGGCCAGGCCCGGCGACGACGTCACCTCGTGGCTGATGCAGCACCAGGCCCGGCTGACCGACGAGGAGATGGTGCACCAGCTGGCCCTGCTGCTGGGGGCCGGCGCGGAGCCGCTGCGCAACCTCATCGGCAACACCCTGCACCGGTTGCTCACCCACGACGCGTACGCCCACCGGGGCGGTTTGATCGGCGAGGCCATCGACGACACGCTGTGGGAGAACCCGCCCGTCTCCAACCTCGCGCCGCACTATCCGGCGACCGACATGGAGTTCGGCGGGCAGCAGCTGCGGGCGGGCGATCTCGTGCTGGTCAGTTTCGCCACCGCCAACAGCAGCCCGCTCCTCTCGGCCGCGCGGCAGGGGGGCAGCCGGGCCCACCTGGCGTGGAGCGCCGGCCCGCACGCCTGCCCGTCCAAGGACCCGGCCCGGCAGATCTCGGTGACCGCCATCGAGAACCTGCTCAACAGGCTCCCCGACGTCGAACTGGCCGTCCCGGACGAGAGCCTGACCTGGCGGCCCGGCCCGTTCAACCGGGGTCTGTCCTCGCTGCCCACCCGGTTCACCCCGGTCGAGCCCGCGCACCGGTCCTCCCGGCCGGTCCACCCGGAGCCGCCCGTGCGTTCCGAGCGCGGCGCCCAGGCGCAGCCGGCGCCCGAACGGGCCGGACGGTGGAGCCAGTTCCTCAACTGGCTCACCAAGTGACGTAGGCAACATCCTCCTGAACCCCTCATTCCGCATAAGGGTTCGACTTGAGGGGTATTCAGCAGCGCGGTAGTCCCCGCGTCGTTGATCCAGGACAGGAGGGCGTCATGGAGCACGTTTCCACCGACCCCGATTTCAGCCGGCCCTCAGCAGCACACCCTCCGATACCCGCCCCACCGGGCGGGTATCTCTTTGCATCCTCCGGTCGCGGACAGGGGGGCCTGTGATCGACGTCCGGCACAGACCCCCCGTCGGCGTCCTCCCCGCGACGCACGCCGCCGCGCTCCCCGCCGCGGGAACGCTCGGCGGTCACACGGCGGGCCAGCTGCTCCGGCTCTGCGAGGTCGCCGGCCTGGGCGGCGCGGACGCCGCCGGCTACGCCCGGGTCCTGACCACGGCACTGGGCCCGGTCGCCCTACGGCCACTGGCCCTGCCGGCCCCCAGCCGGTCCTTCCTCTCCGACGACCACACGCCGGTGGAGTTCTCGCTCTCCTTCGAGCCGGGCCGGGCGCCGAGCCTGCGCGTGCTGCTGGAACCCGGGGGCGGCGTCGGCGGCCTGGCCCGGAGCGGGCGCTCCGGGCTGCGGGCCGTCCGCGCGCTCGCGCGACGCTGGAACTTCCCCACCGACCGGCTCGACGAGCTGGAGGACCTCTTCTTCCCGCTGTCCCCCCAGGGGCCGCTGGCCCTGTGGTGCGCGCTGGAGCTGCGCCCCGGCGGTGTCCCCCGGGTCAAGGTCTACCTGAACCCCGCGGCGTCCGGCGCGGATCGCTCGGCCGGGACGGTACGGGAGGCACTGCGCCGGCTCGGCCACCCGCAGGCGTTCACGGCGCTGCCGGATTCCGACCGCATCCTCTTCCTCGCCCTGGACCTGGGCGACTGGGACGTCCCCCGGGTGAAGGTGTACACCGCGCACAAGAACCTTTCGGCTGCGGCGGCGGGGGGCCTGTCCCGTATGGAGGACGGGCCCGGTCCCACCGAGATCGAGGCGTTCTTCCGCACGGCCGCGGGGCTGGAGGACGGCCAGGACACCGTGCTCGACCGGCGCCCCGGCCTGGCGTGCCACGCTTTCACGGAGTCGGCCACCGGCCTGCCGGCCGGCTTCACCTTGCATGTCCCGGTGCGCGACTACGTCCGGCACGACGGGGAGGCCCTCGAACGGGCGTCGGCCCTGCTGCGGCACTACGGCGCCGACCCGGCCCCGCTCCTCGACTCCGTCGCCGCCGTCACCTCGCGGCGCCCGGAGGACGGTGCGGGCCTCATCGCCTATCTGGCGCTCGCCCACCAGGCGGGCCGTCCGCCCCGGGTGACGGTGTACATCTCCTCGGAGGCCTACCGGGTGAGGCCTCCGGCCGTGCTCTCGCCGCCGGCCGTGCTCTCGCCGCCGGCCGAAGCCGTTCACTGAGACCGGCCGCGACCGAAGGGAGCTCTCGTGGATCCTGCGCCCCCACGAGAGCTCCGCGGACCGGCCGGCGGCCCGCCCTACGCGTCCTGCAGCTCCCGCAGGTACGAACCGACGTCCACCTGCACGGAGGAGCCGGTGCTCAGCCCGTAGCGCTCGGCGATGCCACCGAGGTACCCGTCGATCTCCTTGTGCATGACGTCGGCCGGCGGCAGGGCGACGTCACCGGTGACGACCCGCGCCACCCAGCGCGCCTGCGCCTCCACCAGGCGCGTGATGGAGCCCACCGGGCGGATCAGGCCCAGGAAGAACAGTCCGGGCCGGTCCGGTGCGACGATCCGCCGGTACAGCTCGACCGGCCCCTGCGGGCCCGCGGGGCAGCCGGCGGGCAGGAAGGGGAAGGCCATGTGGAAGCCCGTGCAGTAGACGATCGCGTCCGCCTCGACCGAGGTCCCGTCGGTGAAGGACACCCGGTCGCCGTCCAGGGCGGCGATCGCGGGCCTGGGAGTGACCGCGCCGTGCCGGATCCGGCTGAGGATCTCGTCCGAGATGGTCACGGCCGAGGAGAAGACCGGGTGGTCGGGCTCCGGCAGACCGTAGTCCGACAGCCGGCCGCGCGCCACCATCAGGGCCTCCTCGACGAAGCGCCGCTGCTCCTCGAAGGACTTGCCGGTGAACCACGGTGCCTCGGCGATCAGGTCCACCGACATGCCGTAGAGCTGCTTCGGCACGATGTGGAGGCCGCGCCGGACGGAGATCACCGTCTGCGCGGCGTGCCGTGAGAGGTCCGCTGCGATGTCCACCGCCGACGCCCCGAGCCCGACCACGACGACGCGCTGCCCCGCGAAGTCCCGGCCGTCCAGGTAGTCCATCGAGTGCAGAATCGTTCCGGTGAAGGATTCGGCGCCCGGCGGCAGGGGGTTCGGCAGGGCCGGGACCGAATGGTGCCCGGACGCGACGATCACCTGGTCGAAGCTGCGGACCGTCTCGACGCCCCCGGCGTCGCGGCTGGTGACCGTCCACGCCTCGTCGGCCCCCTGGCGGACGTCGACCACCTGGGTGCGCAGCTCGATGTGCGGGAGCAGCCCCGCCGACTCGGCGAAGGACCGCAGGTAGGCGGCGACATCGCTGTGCCGTGGGTAGAGGGGCAGCCAGGACGGCATCGGGAACCCGGCGTACTCGGTCAGCTGGCGGGCGCTGTTCAGGTGCAGGGCCTGGTAGGCCGGGCCCGGCTCACCGGCGCCCGGCATCCGCCAGATGCCGCCGACGTCCGGCGCCTTCTCCAGGCAGACGAAGTCGATCCCCCGCTCCCTGAGCGCGTACGCGGCAGCCATGCCGGAGAGACCCGCGCCTATCACGCACACGCTCAACGTTTGCCTCCACAGGCGCCAGGAGAGAAGTTCTCGCTCGGATACGGATCTTGACTGCCCAGCATATTCACGGTTCACACCGGTGACGAGGGCCGGTCGGCAGGCCGCTCCGGCACCCCGGACGGGCTGGTCACGGCAGCTCACCGGGCGGCCGTGCGTTGGGGCAACCGGTCGACATCCGACGGCCGCGCGGGGAGGCAGCACGGCCGGCGGCGGGCCTTCGCCTAATCTGCCGGCACCGACGCATCGTCACGAAACGGAGAATCCCGTGCCTTCCCGACTCAATCCGTACATCAGCTTCAACGGCGACGCCCGGCCGGCCATGGAGTTCTACCAGGGGATCTTCGGCGGCACGCTGTCGCTGAACAGCTTCGGTGACTTCGGCCAGAAGGACGCCCCCTTCGCCGACAAGATCATGCACGGCATGCTCGAAACCGATCAGGGCTACACGCTGATGGCCGCGGACGTCCCGCCGGGCATGGAGTACAAGCCCGGGAACACCATCACGGTGAGCCTGAGCGGCGACGACGCCGACGAGCTGCGCGGCTTCTGGGACGCGCTCTCCGGCGGCGGCGTGGTCTCGGTCCCGCTGGAGAAGCAGATGTGGGGCGACGTCTTCGGCATGTGCACGGACCGCTTCGGCATCACCTGGCTGGTCAACATCAGCCAGCAGCCTGCCTGACCGGGCGGTCCCGGCCGGGCGGCCCGGGTGCCCCCTCGGGGCCGCCCGGGCCGCCCGGAGCAGGCGGTGCGGGCGGCGGGGCGGGGGGCGGCTACCGTCCCGCAGGCGGGACCTCCCGCGGCGGGTCGTACATCTGCACGTCGCGCGCGGTGGTCAGCGGCATCAGCCGGGCCAGGCCGATCTCACGGAAGTGGCCGGACTCGCGGTGCGCCGCGAAGGCGGCGGCGTCGGCGTACCTCTCGATGCTCACGTACCGCTCGGGCGACTCCTCGGAGCGGAACACCTCGTAGGAGAGGCAGCCCGGCTCCGCCCGACAGGCGGCGGCGAACTCGTGCAGGACCTGGCCGAACTCCCCGGCGTTCTCCGGACTGCATGACACATCGGCGATGACAAGCACGTGCGAATCCATGCCCCCACCCTATGTCCCGGCGTGTCCGAGGGTGCGTCAAGTCCCGCAACGTCACCGGCGGACCGGTGGGCGGCGGCACCTGCCACCGGGAGGCCCGGACGAGGGGGCCGGCCCGCGGTCCGTACGCGCGCGTCCGCGGGCCCGGTCCGACGGCGGCCGGGCCCGCGGGCCGTCCCGCGCCGGTCGCTACGGGCAGCCGGTGACGGTGTCACCGGGGTCGACGGTGCAGCTGTCGAACCCGGTGCCGCCGTGGGCCGCGTCGTTGCCGGCCACGCCGTCGACGGCGTTCAGCTGGTCGTTGTCGTTTCCGCCCGTCAAGGTGTCGCTCCCCGGGCCTCCGTTGAGGGTGTCGGCACCGGTGGAACCGTTCAGGTTGTCGTTGCCCGCCCCGCCGTAGAGGGTGTCGTTCCCGCTGCCGCCGTCGACCGTGTCGTTCCCGGAGCCGGCGTAGACGATGTCGTTGCCCCCGCCCGCGCTGACCATGTCGTTGCCGCCGAGCGAGCAGATCACGTTGTTCCCGCTGGTGCCGAACAGGTTGTCGGCGCCGCTGGTGCCGATGATCGTGCAGCCGTGGGCGTTGTTCACCGTGGTGGTCGCCGTGGCGCTGTTGTCGGCCGGCACCGGGTCGGGCTGGGCCGCGCCGACCGTCGCCCGGTCGGAGAGCGTCCCGGTGGCCGTGGGCTCGACCACCACGGTGACGGTGACGCTCGCCCCCGGGGCCAGGGTGCCGAGCGCGCAGCTCGCGCCGGCGGCGGAGGTGCTGCAGGTGCCCTGGCCGGGTGTGGCCGACAGCAGGACGGCGGGCCCGGTGAGGGTGTCCGCCAGGGTGACGGCGGTGGCCGGCAGGGTGGTGCTGGTGTTGGTCACCTTCACGGTGTACGAGGCCGTGTCGCCGAGGCTGACGGTGGACGGCCCCGACTTGGTGACCGACAGGTTCACGTCGGTGGGCACGGGCGCGCCGCCCCCGCCCTGGTAGCGGGCGAGCGCGAAGTCGTTGTCGGTCAGCCCGGCCGCGACGATCCGGCCGTCGCCCTGCACGGCGACCCCGTGCGCCTGGTCGAAGCCGCCGAAGTCGGTGGTCACCCGCCCGCCGGTGCCGAACCCGGTGTCCAGTCCGCCGAGGGTGTTGTAGCGGGCCAGGACGAAGTTGCTGCTGCCACCCGCGGCGCCGGACCCGGCGGCGACGATCCGGCCGTCGCCCTGCACCGCCACCGCCTGGGCGTTCTCGGACCCGCCGAAGTCGGTGGTCACCCGGCCACCGGTGCCGAACCCGGTGTCCGGGCTGCCGTTGCCGTTGTACCGGGCCAGCGCGAAGTCGCTGCCGCTCACACCCGCGGCGACGATCCGGCCGTCCGCCTGCACCGCCACGCCGTTGGCGCTCTCGAAGGCGCCGAAGTCGGTGGTCACCCGCCCGCCGGTGCCGAACCCGGTGTCCGGGCTGCCGTTGCCGTTGTACCGGGCCAGCGCGAAGTCGTAGTTGCCGACGCTGTTCCCGGTGTAACCGGCCGCGACGATCCGGCCGTCGGCCTGCACCGCGACTCCGTGGACGGCGTCGGCGCCGCCGCCGAAGTCGGTGAGCACGGTGCCGCCGGTGCCGAACCCGGCGTCCGGACTCCCGTTGCCGTTGTACCGGGCCAGCGCGAAGTCACCGCCGTCCAGGCCGGCCACCACGATCCGGGCGTCCGCCTGCACCGCCACCGCGAAGGCCTCGCCGACGCCGCCGCTGCCGAAGTCCGTGACCACCTTGCCGCCGGTGCCGAACCCGGCGTCCAGGCTGCCGTCGGCGTTGTAGCGCACCAGGCTGAAGAAGTTGCCCCCGGCACTCGACTCGCTGACACCCACGGCGACGATCCGGCCGTCCGCCTGGACCGCCACGCCGTTGGCCGCGTCCCCGCCGCCGTCGAAGTCGGTCGTCACCTTGCCGCCGGTGCCGAACCCGGCGTCCAGGCTGCCGTCGGCGTTGTACCGGGCCAGGGCGAAGTCACCGTCCTTGACGCCGGCGGCGACGATCCGGCCGTCCGGCTGGACCGCCAGGGCACGGGCCTCGTCCCCGCCGGCGCCGAAGTCGGTCGTCACCTTGCCCCCGGTCCCGAACCCGGCGTCCAGATCGCCCGGGGCGGCCCAGGCGGCACCGGGCAACGCCAGCAGCAGGGCCAGGCCCGCGGCACCCGCCACACCGGCCCGGCACGGGCCGGAACGGCCCCGCCGGCCGGCGGCCCGCACGGACACCGGTCCTGGATCAGAATCAGAATCGAACAGCGACATTCGGCCCACTCCGCCTCTCGTGATCACGGCTTCGGTCGGCGCACCGGGTGCCCTCCCGCGGCGGGCGGCACCCCGTAGCCGGGGCACCCGCCCGCCGCGCGGGCGATCGGGCGTCCAGCCAGATCTTCCGGGTACGAAGCGTCGGAGCCCCGACGCCCTGCGCACACTCCGCCCACTGGCGGCCGGGATCCACCCCGACGGGTGAGGCGCCCCGGACGGCGGGGGCCGGGGCGCGGGACGCGGGCGCGTCCGCCGGCCGGCACCCGGCGCCTGGCGGCGACAAGCCGTCAGACCCGGTGGGCGGCCACGATCTCCTCGACCGCCGGGCGGGCGCGCTCGGCGTCGGCCGGGACGAGCCCGATACGGGTGCGGCGGTCCAGGACGTCGGCCGCGTCCAGCGCGCCCTCGTGGGTCAGCGCGTACTCCACCTCGGCGCGGGTCACCCCGATCCCGGGGGCGACGGGCTCCAGCGGGCGGGCGACCGTCGCGCTGTCCAGCACCGCCCGCGACGCCCCGCCGTGACGGGCGGTCAGCGAGGCCGGTACGCCGTCACCCGGCGGCGGAGCGCTGTCCCGGTGCCCCGGCGCGCCGACCAGCGGGAGGTCCGCCGTCCGGCACGGCCCGGCCGTCAGGGCACGCGCCCGCAGGACGGCGTCCACCGCGTCCTGGGCCATCCTGCGGTAGGTGGTCAGCTTGCCGCCGACGACGGTGAGCACCCCGGAGGGCGACTCCAGCACGGCGTGCTTGCGGGAGATGTCGGCCGTGCTGCCGCCACCGGTGTCGATCAGCGGACGCAGCCCGGCGAAGGCGCCGCGCACCTCGTCGCGGGTCAACCGCCTCTGCAGGGCGATGTTGACGGTTTCCAGCAGGAAGGCGATCTCGCGCTCGGTCGGCTCCGGCTCGTCCGGGACGGGGCCGGGCGCGTCCTCGTCGGTCAGGCCGACCACCACCCGCCCGAGCTGCTGCGGCAGCGCGAAGACGAAACGGCTGGTCGACCCGGGCACGGGCACGGTCAGCGCCGCCGACGGGTGCCCGAAGGCCGCCGCGTCGAAGACCAGATGGGTGCCCCGGCTCGGCCGCAGCCGGACGGCGGGGTCCACCTCGCCGGCCCAGACGCCCGTGGCGTTGACGACGGCCCGGGCCGACACCCGGAGCGTCTGCCCGGTGAGCGTGTCGGTGAGCAGCGCCGAGGTACCGGTGACCTCGTCCGCCCGGACCTTGGTCAGGACCGCGGCGCCGTGCTGCGCCGCCGTCCGGGCGATCGCGACGACCAGCCGGGCGTCGTCGATCAGCTGGCCGTCGTGGGCGACCAGCGCGCCGGTCAGCCCGTCCCGGCGCACGGCCGGCACCAGTTCGGCGGTCTCGGCCGGGCCGACCCGGCGGACCCGCGGGAGCACCCGGGCCGGCGTGCCGGCGCTCAGCCGCAGCAGGTCGCCCGCCAGGAATCCGGCCCGGACGAGCGTGGCCCGGCCGCGGCCCGTCGAGGGCAGCAGCGGTACGAGCTGGGGCAGCGCGCGGACCAGGTGCGGGGCCGTGCGGGTCATCAGGATGCCGCGTTCCACCGCGCTCTCGCGGGCCACCCCGATCCGGCCGGAGGCCAGGTACCGCAGGCCGCCGTGGACGAGCTTGGAGCTCCACCGGCTGGTGCCGAACGCCAGGTCGCGGGACTCGACCAGCACCGTGCGCAGCCCGCGCGAGGCGGCGTCCAGGGCCGTGCCGGCGCCGGTGACCCCGCCGCCGATCACCAGGACGTCGATCGGGCCGCCCGCGGCGGCGAGTTCGTCGAGGTCGCGGGCGCGGCGGCGGCCGTCGAGGGCGGTCGAGCCGGTGGCTGGGGTCATGGCGCGAGGTATCCGTTCAGGGCTCTGGCCAGTTCGCGCCGCCATGCTTCCTCGGGGAGCAGTTGGGCGACCATGCGGTACGACTGGACGGTGGACTGGGCGATGAGCAGCACCATCGCGGCCAGCTCGGCCGGCTCCCCGGCGCGGACCGAGCCGTGCCGCTGGCCGAGCACCAGCGCGCCGCGCAGGGCGTCGAGCAGGCCGCGCTGGCTGGTGCCGAGCCGCTCGGTGACGTACTCGAAGAGCACTTCGGGGTCCGAGTGCAGCAGCGCGCCGAGCACCGCGTGGTCACGGATCCGGACGGCGACCTCGACGATCCAGGCCACCACCGACTCGCGGTCGTCACCGGCCCGGGTGACCTCTGCCTGGGTCGCGGCGATCTCGCGGGTGAGCAGCGCGCCGATGACCGCCCGGACGTCCGGCCAGCGGCGGTAGACGGTCGGCCGGCTGACCCCCGCGCGGCGGGCGATCTCGGCCAGCTGGGTGCGGCGGGCGCCGAGCTGGGTGATCAGCTCGGCGGCCGCGTCGAGGATGGCGTCGTCGACGCTCTGCGGGTCAGCGTTACTACTTGACATGATGTGTAAAACTGTAACGCATGACACCCGATGCGCCAACCGGACCGGACCGGACGCCCGCCACCCTGCCGCTGCCCCCGATGAAGTGGGACGCCTGGGGCGACCCCGACCTCGCCAAGCCGCTCTCCGAGGACATCAGGGCGTTGCTGGAACAGGCGCTCGGGGTGACGCCGGCCGACCACCCGGCGCCCACCGCCGAGGAGGTCGTGCTGCGGCCGTCCGCCCTGCCGGAGGAGGACCTGGACGCCCTCGCCGGGATCGTCGGCGCCGCGTACGTCAGCGACCGCGACGCCGACCGGCTGCCGCGCGCGGGCGGCAAGTCGACCCCCGACCTGCTGCGCCGCCGCAGCCGCGCCGCCCAGGACGCACCGGACGCCGTCGTGCTGCCGGGCGGCGAGGACGAGATCGCGGCCGTCCTGGCGCTCTGCGCCGACCGGCGGATCGCCGTCGTGCCGTTCGGCGGCGGCACCAGCGTGGTCGGCGGCGTCGACCCGGTCCGCGGCGGCTTCACCGCCGTGATCTCGCTCGACCTGCGGCGCTTCGACCGCCTGGAGTCGCTGGACGAGATCTCCGGCGAGGCCGTCCTCGGGGCCGGCCTGACCGGTCCGCAGGCCGAGGCCCTGCTCGCCGCCCGGGGGTACGAGCTCGGCCACTACCCGCAGAGCTTCCGGTACGCGACCGTCGGCGGCTTCGCGGCCACCCGCTCCTCCGGCCAGAACTCGGCGGGCCACGGCCGGTTCGACGACATGGTGCGCGGACTGCGCGTGGTCACGCCCGCCGGTGCGATCGACCTCGGACGCGCCCCGGCCTCGGCCGCCGGGCCCGACCTGCGCCAGCTGTTCCTCGGCTCCGAGGGCACCCTGGGCGTCATCACCGCCGTCCGGGTACGGGTCCACCCCACGCCCGCGGTGAAGATCCACGAGGCCTGGAGCTTCCCCGACTTCGCGACCGGCGCCGCCGCGCTGCGCGAGGTCGAGCAGCAGGGCACCGGCCCGACCGTGATCCGGATCTCCGACGAGACCGAGACCGCGATCAACCTGGCGATGACCGACCGGATCGGCGGCGCCCAGGTCACCGGCGGCTGCCTGGCGGTGACCGTCTTCGAGGGCACCCCCGAGCAGGCCGGGGCCCGCCACCGGCGGACCAGGGACGTCCTGCTCGCCGCGGGCGGCAGCTCGCTCGGCGAGGAGGCCGCGAAGGCCTGGGAGCACGGCCGGTTCAACGCGCCGTACCTGCGCGACTCGCTGCTCACCGCCGGTGCGCTCTGCGAGACCCTGGAGACCGCGACCAGCTGGGCCGGCCTGGCCGCACTCAAGGCCGCCGTGACCTCGGCGCTGGAGGGAGCACTGCGCGAGGGCGGTTCGTCCGCCCTGGTGATGTGCCACATCTCGCACGTCTACCCGACCGGCGCCTCGCTCTACTTCACCGTGGTGGCGGCGCAGCAGGACGATCCGCTGGAGCAGTGGGACGGGGCGAAGCGGGCGGCGGGCGACGCCATCCTGGCGCACGGCGGCACCATCACCCACCACCACGCCGTCGGCACCGACCACCTGCCGTGGATGAGCCAGGAGATCGGCGATCTCGGGGTGAAGATCCTCCGGGCCGTCAAGGACGCCGTCGACCCGGCCGGGATCCTCAACCCCGGCAAGCTCATCCCGTGAACGGGCCGGCGGCCGCGCGGCCGATCCGCAGCGTCACCCTGCTGACCAACCCGGCCGCCGGCGGTGGCCGGGCCGAGAAGGCCGCCCGGCGCGCGGCCGCCCGGCTGCGCGAACGCGGCGTCGAGGTCTTCGACACCGCCGGCAGCGACGCCGCGGACTCCCTGCGACTGGGCCGCGAGGCGGTCGCCCGGGGCACCGACGCCCTGGTCGTCGCGGGCGGCGACGGCATGATCAGCCTGGCCCTGCAGGCCCTCGCCGGCAGCGGCGTCCCGCTCGGCGTGATCCCGGCCGGCACCGGCAACGACCACGCCCGCGAGTTCGGGATCCCGTTGAAGGACCCCGAGGCCGCGGCGGACGTGATCGTCGGCGGGCGAGTGGAGACCGTCGACCTCGGCCGGATCGAGGCCGCCGACGGGACCGTCCGGGTCTTCGGCTCGGTGCTGGCGACCGGCTTCGACTCGCTGGTCAGCGACCGGACCAACCGGCTCCGCTGGCCGCACGGCCGGATGCGCTACAACCTGGCCATCCTGGTCGAGTTCGCCAACCTGCGGCCGCTGCCGTTCCGGCTGGTGCTGGCGGACGGCACCGTCGTCGACCGCCCGCTCACCCTGGCGGCCATCGGCAACACCCGCAGCTACGGCGGCGGGATGGTGATCTGCCCGGGGGCCGACCGCACCGACGGCCTGCTCGACGTCACCCTCGTGCACGCCATGCGCCGCCTGCGGGTGGCGCGGTTCTTCCCGACCGTGTTCAAGGGCACCCACGTGCGGCGCTCCGAGGTGGAGACCCACCGCACGGACTCGCTGCGCATCGAGTCCCCGGGGATCAACGCGTACGCGGACGGCGAGTACGTCGGCCCGCTGCCGGCCGAGGTACGGATCCTGCCGAGGTCGCTCGACATCCTCGTCCCCGGCGGGGCCGCGGACCGCTGACGCGCCCGGCGACCGGCCGGGGCAGGTCCGGTCCGGTCGGGGCAGGTCCGGCCTGCCCCGACCGGGTCGGGCCGAGCCGGGCCGAGCCGGGCCGAGCCGGGCCGAGCGGCTGGGGGCCGAACGGCTGGGGGCCGAACGGCTGCGGCGGGCCACTGCGTCCTGCACCGCCGCGCGGTCAGACCCCGCGCGGCCGGATGTCGGCCGGCCGGGTGTCGACCGGGTACCAGGCGGCGTTGCCCGGTGCCGGGTTGAAGTCGTAGCGGACGGTGCTGCGGCCCAGCCCGACCAGGGCGAGCGAGGTGGTCGCCCAGATCCGGCCCTCCCCGAAGTCCCGGCGCTGGACGAGGGCGGCCGGATCCGTGCGGTCCAGCCCGTCACCGTCCGCGATCAGTGCCCAGTCCCCCCACACGTCGGCGGTCGGGGCGTCGGCCCCGAGGGGCGGGGCGGTCGGCGGCTCCGGCCGGCGGACGGCCGCCAGCCGGGGCCGGAAGTACGCCAGCCGGGCGGCCATCATCCGCGAGGCGCGCTGCGAGGACGTCCGGTGCTCCGCGAGGCCCTCCATTCCGTCGTTGATGACGGCGTGCAGCCCCGGCTCCAGCTCCCGGCGGGTCAGCTCGGTGCCGCTCCACCCCAGCATGGACACCGCGTCCGGCTCGGCGGTGATCAGGTGGAACGGGTCGTAGCGTGCCCAGTCACGGCCGGTGAGGTCCTCGCCCTCCGCGGCCAGCAGGGGCAGCTCCCCGCGGGAGAGACGGCCGACCGGGTCGGCGGGGATCCCGAACCCGTTCAGGATGCAGGCCGTCCTGGGCGGCCGGCCCGGCCCGCCCGGGTCGACGGCCAGCCAGGTGCCGCCGGCCAGGAGATCGAGGCCGCCCAGCAGCCGCGGCCGGGCCGGCCAGTGCCGGGCCGGCGGCAGCCAGGCCCGGTCGGCGTACTCGTCCCGCGCGGCGAGCACCAGGACCGGAACCGGAGAGCCGGGATCGAAACTCACGAACACGGTGCACACGGCGCATCCCCTCACCTCGGCAGTCCCCTGCCTGCGATCCTCCCACGGACCCCCGGCCCGGTCGCCGGGCCGCCCCCTGCCCGGCCCACCGTCGGGAGCTGTCGGGCGGTCCGGGCTGCGAGCCGCGGGCGCGGGGCGGGCGGGCGGGCTACGGAGCGGGCGCTCATCCGTCGGGGCGCGTGGCAGGGCCGGGGCCGGCCAGGCCGCCAGGACCTACCAGATTGGGCGAAAGTGCTGTCCGGGTCGCAGAACCGGGTGCCGGCCCGGTCCTGGCCCGGCTCCCGCCGTGCTGCCGGTCCTACCCACCGGCCGGGGCCGGGGCGCTGGGAGCGGCGATCTCCCAGATGTGGCCGCCCGGATCGCGGAAGCTCGCCGTGCGAATGCCCCAGGACCGGTCCATCGGCCCGTTGAGCAGGCTGACCCCGCGTTCGGCCAGGCGCCGGCACACCTGGTCCACGTCCGTGACCCCGAGAGTGAACTGGGCCCGCACGCCCTGGTCCGGGGAGCCGACGGGGGCGGGAGCCACCAGGCCGGGGGCGGAGGCGACCGACAACAGATTCACCAGAGTCCCGCCGAAGCGGAAGACGGCCGAGTTCTCGTCCTCGAAGTCGACGGGAAGCTCGAAGACCTGCTGATAGAACTCCTTCGCCCTCGCGAGGTCCTCGACGAAGAGGGTGACGGCTTGGATGTCTCCGGGCCAGGCAACCATGGTGGTGCTTCCTTCCACGACGAGGGCGACGACTTCGCCCGGGGAGATGCTCACACCTGGCACTGACATCACAGCCGCCGAATCGTCAGATCACGTGCCACAAGGCCCCGGTGGCCCGCGTCACCGCCGGTGCCGGCCGGGGAGCGGGCACTGCCGGCACGGTCCGCCCTCATCCTGACGTCTCGCCCCCGCAGCGCAGCCCGCAGCCACGATGCGGGCTTGGGGGTCAGGCGACCGTACGGGTCAGCGCGACAACGGGGATGCGCCGCCCGGCCCGCTCCTGGAACCCGGCGAAGTAGGGCGTGTGCTCAAGCTGTCGGGCCCAGAGCCGCTCGCGCTCCGCGCCGTCGGTCCCGGTCGCCGTCACGTCGTAGGCCTCGGTGCCCACCTCGACGCTTGCGGCCGGGTCGGCGAGCAGATTGTGGTACCAGCCGGGGTGGCTCTCCCTGCCGCCGTTGGCGGCGAAGACCACGAGCCGGTCCCCGTCCCGCAGGTAGGTCATGGGCATCGTGCGTGGTTGCCCGCTGCGGGCGCCCGTGGTGGTCAGCAGAAGGAGGGGCACCCCCTCGAAGTCACCGCCGACGACTCCTCCGGCCGACCGGAACTCGTCGATCACCAGTTGATTGCGCTGCAAACGTTCCGACACGGATGCCGCTCCCCTCTTGAGCGCTGCACGTCCCCGTCGCCCCCGATGTGGGCCCGGTACGGGCCCAGGCTAGTGCAGCTCGTGGTCCGCGGACGTCCACGGATTCCCGCCGACCTGCGCGGCGATGCACGACGGGGGAACCCGCAGGGCCGGGTCCGTCGGCCGACGGACCCGGCCCTGCGGTCGGTGGGGGTGACGGCAGCCGTCAGACGCGGTCGGCCGCGATCAGGAGGTACTGGAAGGAGCCGTCCCGGTAGGAGTTGATGAACGCTTCTTCGATGCCGGTGACCAGGGAGGACGTGGCCCGCAGCTCCCAGTAGGGCAGGGTCGCGGGAGTCAGGTCGACGACGGCCTGCGGCACGAGGCGGTTGTCGGCCATCGCGCGCAGGTACTCCCGGCGGGAGTGGATGTTGCACTCGAAGTGCGCGTTGATCTGGGAGACCCACTTCGAGGGCTGGCCGTAACGCGGGTTCCAGCAGCCGGTGATGGTCACGTAGCGGCCGCCGACCGCGAGGACGCGGGAGTGCTCGGCGAAGAGGTCGTGCAGGTCGACGTACATGCTCGACTCGTTGTTCCACGAGGCCGCGGCCCGGCCGGTCTCGAAGGGCGTGCTGAGCATGTTGCAGACGCGGGCGCGGACGTGGTCGTCGATGCCGAGTTCGCGGGCGCGCTGGTTGGCGAAGTCGGCCTGCTTGGCCGACAGCGTGACGCCCTCCACCTTGCATCCGAAGCGCTGGTGGGCCATGACCATCGAGCCGCCGCGGCCGCAGCCGGCGTCCACGAGGGTGTCGTCGGGGCCGATGGCGCCGAGGTGGTCCAGGAGGAGTTCGGCCTGCGCGGACTCCAGGCGGTGGAGTTCGGCGATCAGCTTCTTCTCGTACGCGCTGTCCTCGGTGTCGCCGAGGGCGGCGTGGTCGACCTCGCCGATGCCGTAGTGGTGGTGGTAAAGGCCGTCCACGTCACCGAGACGCAGGTTCACCGGCCTGGCCTCGTGGTCCCAGTACCGGGCGATGTCCCCCTGGTAGGGCGTCGCCGGGGTGGGGATGAAAAGGGAATTGCCGGCAGAAATGGCGTCGGCGGTGGTGAGGTCAATGCTAGTCACGGATAAGTCCATCCTTACCAGAAGTCGGGCAGGCTGTAGCGATAGGTGTTGGTCATGTGCCAGTAGTGGTTGCCGTCGACCCACACGGCCACTCCCCGCAGGAAGCGGAGCACGCTGGGGACGGGGCAGGCGGCGGCCAGGGCGGCGGCTTCGGCCTCGAAGTCGCGCATGAGGTCGTTGTGGACCTCGACCGCCTTGAGGTAGGCCTCCTGGTCGGAGACGCCCTCACGCTCGGCGATCACCACCGGCAGGTTCAGGTGCCGGCCGGGGGCGGCGAGTTCCTTGGTGTACGAGTACAGGTCGTTGACGATCGTGGTGGCGTTCCCGGCGAGCGCGAGGACCCGCTGCATGGCGGGCTGGGCGTGGAGGTCCGCGGGCAGTTCGTAGCCACCTACGGTGTCGGTGATGGTGGGGCAGGGGCGGAAGTTGTTGAACTGGCGCATCGCCAGGTACTCCCACACCTCGGGCAGGTGATCCGTCTGGGCCCAGGCCGCCTCGGCCAGGTACCCCAGGTGCAGACGGGCCATGTCGTGCCGGAACCGGTCGGCCTGGGAGGGGGTGGACCGCTGGACGAAGTACTCCATGGCGGAGCGGTAGGCCCGCCGGGGGGCGTCCGCGTGGAGCGACTTCGCCCACTGCGGCTGGTACTCCTTCGTGGTCTGCAACGGGTCGAGCGCGGTGTGCGCCAGCAGGAGGCGTCCGCCGAGACCGACGGGTGAGCCGCCGTGGTCCTCGCAGTAGTAGTCGTCGACCGCGTTCTCGGCGACCATCAGCCGCGTGGCGACCATCAGGTGGTCGATGCTCGGCGCGTCCGGGTGGCAGCCGACCATGTAGCTCCCGACCGAGAAGCCGTCGAACTGGTCCTCCCAGTCCTCGGGGTACAGCTGGACCTCGTCCATGGCCCAGGCCTTGATCCTCCGGCTGACCTCCTCCACCCGCGCCGGGTCGGGCGCCGGCACCGGGTGGTGGTAGAGGCCCGGGATCGGACGGCCCGCCGCCGGCGTCCCGGACGCCGCCGGCTCCCCGGGCCGGGCCGGGTGCAGGCTCGCCGTACCGAGACCGCTGGGACCGCGCAGGATCCGGTCCAGGACAGGGCTCGGCCGCCCCACCGCGGCAGCGCCCTCCCGCACGTGCCGGGCGGCCGGGCCGCCCCCCGGACCGACGGGTACCGGGACGGACGCGGGCACCCGCACGGCGGGCACCTGCACGGGCACCGCCGCAGCGGGCACCACCCCGGCGGCGGGGACGGAGCCGGCCGCAGGGACGGAGCCGAAGACCCCGCCGGGCAGGGCGGGCAGGGCCGACGCGCCCCCGGCGGCGGGCCCCGGGCCGGCGGCCCGGGCGTTGGCGAGGATGTGGGTTCCGAAGCGGGCCGCAGCGGCCGGCAGGCTCGACTGCAGCGGGGAAGGCCCAGGATCGGGCATCCGTGGCTCCTTGGTGAGGTGAGTGGGCTGGCCCGGCTCCCGGGCATGCTCGACCGGCCCGGGGCGGTCCGGGCCGTCGGGGCCGTGGAGCGGATCCGCTAGTCGCGCCCGCGAGCGATCTGCACGTTCTCCAGCACGCCGAGCGCGTCGGGCACCAGGATGGCGGCGGAGTAGTAGGTGGAGACCAGGTAGGAGATGATCGACCGTTCGTCGATGCCCATGAAACGCACCGACAGGCCCGGCTCGTACTCCTCCGGCAGACCGGTCTGGCGCAGGCCGATCACGCCCTGGTTGTCCTCGCCGGTGCGCATGGCCACGATCGAGCTGGTGTTCTCCTTGCTGATGGGGATCTTGTTGCAGGGGAGGATCGGGACCCCGCGCCAGGCCGGGACCTGCTGGCCGCCGACGTCGACGTGGTCCGGGTAGAGCCCTCGGGAGTTGAACTCACGCCCGATCGCCGCGATGGTCTTCGGGTGGGCCAGGAAGAACTTGGTGCCACGGCGGCGGCAGAGCAGCTCGTCGAGGTCGTCCGGGGTGGGCGGGCCGGAGTGGGTCTGGATCCGCTGCTTGAAGTCGGCGTTGTGCAGCAGGCCGAACTCCCGGTTGTTGACGAGTTCGTACTCCTGCCGCTCGCGCAGCGCCTCGATGGTGAGCCTGAGTTGCTCCTCGGTCTGGTTGTGCGGCCCGTTGTAGAGGTCGGCGACCCTGGTGTGGATCCGCAGCACGGTCTGCGCGATGGAGAGTTCGTACTCGCGGGGCTTGAGTTCGTAGTCGACGAAGGCGCCGGGCAGTTCGGCCTCGCCGGTGTGGCCGGCCGACAGTGCGATCTCGGCCTCGCCGTGCTTGTTCTGCCGCTGCTGGGGCAGCGAGCTGAACTCCCGGATGTGGGCCTGGAGGTCCGGCGCCGCGGCCAGCACGGAGGCGAAGTCGGCGCGGGACAGGGTGAGCAGGGTGCCGGGCGTCTCGGCGGTGGCGGTGTAGTCCCAGGCGGCGTCCGCGTCCAGCAGGGCGTTCTCGCCGAAGCGGTCGCCGTCGGCGAGGACGGCGACCGCGACCTCGTCGCCGTACTTGCCGACCGAGGTCTGGCTGACCCGGCCGTGGGCGATCAGGTGGATCCGCTCGGCGGGGCTGCCGCGTTCGACCAGGACCTCACCGGCCCGGAAGTCGCGCTGGACGCACCGGCCGGCGAGCGCGGTCAGCACCTCCTCGTTCTCGAAGCCGCGCAGCAGGGCGAGTTCGCCGAGCTCGCGCGGGATCACCCGGACGTCGCCGCCGTTCTGGATGAACTCGATGCGGCCGTCGCCGACGGTGTAGCTGAGCCGGCGGTTCACCCGGTAGGTGCCGCCCTTGGTCTCCACCCAGGGGAGCATCCGCAGCAGCCACCGGGAAGTGATCTCCTGCATCTGCGGGGCGGACTTGGTCGTGCTGGCAAGGTTGCGGGCCGCCGCCGTGCTCAGGCTGGACTGTTGGGGCGCCGCCGGCTGGGCTTCCGGGCTGGTGTCGGTGGTCATCGGGTATCGCTCTCATTCGTCAGGGCAGTGATATGCATACGTACACATCGCCGGAATAGAGAAAATAGGGCGAATATCCGGGAATCCGTCCGGATACGGTGGAACAATATCGGCCGCCGTGTCCCAACACCCCGGACGAACCAATGCATTACCTCGATACGGCGATCTTTGCTCGAACAAGGTTTAAGCGTGATCCCCACGGGTTCCGACCCTTGGCCGGGCACACTCCCGGTGCACGACGTGGCTGCCCGCCCCGGTCCCCGCTCCGTCCCCCTGGACGGTCCCACGGCTGGCGCGTCCGCCGGCCGCTCCCCGCGACCGCGCCGAACAGGCAGGTGGCAGCCGCGTTCCGGCTCCCCGCCGGGCGACCGGCACGCGCACCACCACGCCGGGCAGGACGGCCACCGGGACCTCGGGCTCGGCGGCCCCGCCGCTGTCGTACCGGGGAAACCGGGGACGGCTCACCCCGCGGCAGACGGCAACGGGCCGCTCCAGGGGGCGCGTCGAAGCCGCGCCACTCGAACACGCAAGCCAGTCATCGGCACTCTTCCGGGCAGGGCTCTTCCTGGCAGGGCCCCGCAGGCCGGCGTCCGGCGACGATCGCCGCGCCGTCGGCACCCCCACCGGCCACCGCTCCGGACCGGGCCGGGCCGGGCTCGTGCGGTCATCGCGTCGTCAGGGCCGCCCCGCTCGCGGCGGGGTGAATCCCCCTCAGGTCCCTCGGGGGCGGGTCCGGGCCACGAAGTCAGTCGCCCTGGACGGGCAGCAGGCCGCGTTCGGCGAAGACCCGCTTCGCGGCGAGGGTGGCGTTGATCGCCTTCGGGAACCCGCAGTAGGCGGCGGCCTGGAGCAGCGACTCCACGATCTCCTGGGGCGTCAGGCCGACGTTCAGGGCGGCGTTGACGTGCACCTCCAGCTGCGGCTCGCAGCCACCGAGCGCGGTGAGCATGCCCAGGGTGACGAGTTGGCGGTCGCGCGGCGCCAGCGCCGGGCGCGCGTAGATCTCGCCGAACCCCCAGGCCGCGATCTGGTGCGCCAGCTCCGGGGAGACGTCCGCGAGGGAGGACACCACCCTCTCGCCGGCCTCGCCGTCGATCCGGGCCAGGACCTCCATGCCCCGGTCGAAGCGGTCCTGGCGCTCGCGTCCGGTGGTGCTCTCGGCGGTCACGGTGCTCTCCCCATGTCGTCCGGCAGTCCTCCCCGGCTCCCCCGGGCGGGCGGGCGGCCGAGTACGCGCAGAGCCAACGTATGCGCCGGAGCGGGCTTCAGGACAGGCCGGGACCCGGCGCGTCGCGGATTCCGCGACCGGGACGGCCAGGTGGCGCGGCCGTCCGACCGCCGGCCGCTCCCCGATCGCGGCGGCGGCGCCCGCTTCGCTCCGAAGCCCTGGGGTTGCGGCCCGTCAGACCCTACGAAAGCATCGTACGTACAGAGCCTTTCCATCGCGGGCAGCCCGGGTCGCCCGCACGGCGCCGGCGACCCGGGCCTCCCGGCAGGAGAGGAGGCGAGCATCGTCGCAGGTGCAGCCGGGCTCCGCGGGCACGGCACGGCCTGTTCCCCCGCGCCGGTCACCAACGGCCACCAGGACCACGAGCCCTCCTCGCGCCGGCCCCGGGCCGGGGGCCGACGGCACGCCGAACCGCTTCCGGGGTTCGGTGACACGCGGTGAGAGGGGTAGCGGTGGGTGACGGCGAGCGCGGTGGGTGACGCGATGAGATGTCGACAGCCGAGGGGAGCCGGGCGGAACCCCCCGAATATCCGGGTCGCACGGCCCCCGAGGGCTTGAGCGGTCGACGGGGTGCGTACAGGAGTGGGCCGTATGGAAAGTCGCTGGATCTGTGACAACTGCGGCAGCGAGCAGTTACCGCACGTACGGGAGTGCACCCGGTGCCACTCAGGTCGTCGGCCCGACCTCCCGGACCCTCCCGAGCCTCCGCCTCCGCCCCCGCCACCACCCCCGCCACCACCGCCTCCCCCGCCTCCCCCGCCTCCCCCCGAGGACCCTCCTCCCGTGGTGGTCACCAGCCCCAGGTATCTGGACAACGGGTACGTGGACGGGTTGGTGCGCGACGTGCAGACCCGGACCGAGCGGAGCCGGCACTCGGCGGACAGGTTCGTGATGAATTTCCGGGTGGAGGTGGAGCTGTACGCCGACGGCGCCGATCAGGTGATGCTCGTCCCCGTCGAGATGCGGGGACACCGGTTCGACGGCGCGGTGGCCGAAGGCGACCGGATCCGTGCCCACGGCCGGTTGCGGGCCGGGACGCTGCGTGTGAAGAAGCTGCGCAACCTGACGACGGGCGCGGACGTCTCCGTCAAGCGGAAGAAGAGGATCGGGTGTGCGATCCTCGTCCTCCTCCTGGTGTGCGCGGTCGTGATCGGGATCGTGCTCTGGCAGCAGTACCGGAACTCGTTCTAGGGAGCCGGACGGGGGGCCGTCGGCCGCCCCCGCAGGCCTCCGACGGCCCCCTTCGGCGACGCCCGGCGGCTCCCCGCCGCTACCGCCGGTGGGGGAACGGCACCCGCAGGTCCACCATCTGGTACCCGGCGGTGGCGTCGGGCTCGATGACCGCCAGGGGCGCGTAGTGGTAGTCGATGCCGTGCGGCCGCTTCGGCTGCGGCCGGCCGTCGAGGCCGACGGGCCACTCGACGTCACCGGTGACGACCCGGACCGGAACCAGCCAGTAGTCACCGCGGCGGTACTGGGGGGCCCGCTCGACGTCACCCTCGAACCGCACCTCGATGCCGTCTTCGAGCGGAAGCCACTCGGCCTCCCTGATCTCCCTGGTCCCCTCGTCGTTGGTGCCGTTCGCCGCCCCGTGGTCCCAGCGGCGCAGCAGCGGGTGACGCCCGGGGATCGTTCCGGTGGCCGGCTGGTACGGGTCCTCGCCGGGGTCCTGGTCGAGGACGACCGTGCGCCTCACGTGGTCGATCTCCCGGACGGTGTAGAGCCGCGGGCAGTGCTCCTCCCAGGCGTCGGTGGCGGCCCGGCAGACGGAGGCGTCGTCGACGATCTCGACCAGGTCGTCGATGTCGAGCCCCAGTTTGTCGTCCCGGCCCAAGGTCTCGACCTCGACGGTGGAGCCGCTGACGGCCCTGATCGGGAGGGTCACCGAGCCGTTCTCCCGGGACCACTTGAACGTGGCGGTCTCGGCGGTACCGCCCCGGTGCACCTCGACCCGGTAGAGCTGGTTCTCCGGCCCGCGGTAGCCGGCCTCCGGTGACAGGTCGCAGGGCGTGCTGTCGCCCTGGGGGCGCCGGACCCGGGCGGAGAGCAGCCCACGGGGCCTGAACCGCCGGTTGATCCGGTCGCGCAGGAACTGCGGTGCGGTCCTCATGTCGGGCACGAAGGGCTCGGGGCCCAGGGTCAGGTGGCACAACTGCCAGACCACCCGGGTCCGCACGGTGGTGTCGGGGCCGTGCAGCCCCAGCGCGACCTCGCGGATGCGGGGTGCCTCGACGGCGGTGACCAGGCGCTCCCAGACCCGCAGGTAGACCAGGAACGGGCTCGTCGGGAGCCGGTCGTGCTCCCGCTCGCGGTCGAGGAATCCGTCGGGCTGGCTCCAGTAGTCGGTGCCGTCGCACTCGCAGAGGATGCCGTCGACGTACATCCGGCCGGGCGTCACGGTGAAGGTGTCCCCCTCGAAGGTGTCGAGGCAGAACCCACCGGTGCTCTGCCCGCCCGCACCGGACGGGTACGCGGCCGGCCCGAGCAGGTCGGCGGCCAGGGTCCGCACGTAGTGCAGGAGGATCGCTGTCTGTTCGTTGATCTCCGAGTCGAGCTGCACCCGGCCCTGCTGGGACAGGACGGCCGAGAACCGCTGGGCCGGGTCGAAGGTGACCCGTGAGAAGTCGCCCTGCATGGTGTTGTGCTCCCCTGACTGGACTGATTCTGTGCTGACGGACGGTGACGGAGGGTCGGCCCGGGCCGCTGCCGGCCCTCTCAGGTGGCGAAGAAGACCCCCGCGTCGCACCCGGCCGGGGTGTACTCGGCGAGACGGGTACGCAGGTTGTCCTCCCGCTGCGGACGGAACAGGTCGTGCAGCGCCCCCGGCTCCGAACCGTCGTCGGCCCCGCGGCGGATCTCCTCGGCGCAGCCGGCAGCCAGCTGGGCGTAGCCGGGGGTTCCGTACCGGGTGCCGGCGAACTCCAGGACGACGCGGCCCGGGTCGCCGGAGTGCTCCGGCTGGCAGTACAGGCGGCGCGGGGTGACCGAGTCCGGTGGCAGCCAGCAGAACCGCACCCGGCCCTCGGTGCGCCGGGTGATCCGGACGTCCCCGTCCAGCAGGCAGTTCTCCAGCAGGTCGACGGCGCGGGCGCGCACCGAGCCGATCACGGTGGTACGGCGGGCGGTGAGGACGGCGTGGGCGGGCCGCCCGTCCGGGCCGGTCAGCGCCGGGAGCCCCCGGTGGGTGGCGTCGAGCACGGTGTCGGACAGGGAGATCCGGACGGGTCCGGTCGCGGTTTCGTCCTGGCGGACCACGACGGTGCCGAGGATGCTGTGCTCGACCTCGACCCGGGCCGGCGTGCCGGTGAGTTCCAGGCCTGCCTCCCCGGGCGCCTGCGGCAGGCCGTCCGCGTCGAGGCCGAGGCCGGGCACGAGGGTGCAGTGCCGGATGGCGATCCGTCCCACGTCGCCCCGGACCTGGACGCTGTGCCCGGCGAACAGGAGGCCGTCGAGGACGAGCTGCGGAGGAGGCCCGTCGCCGCTCCCCGTGCCGGTGATCCGCAGGGCGGCGGGGCGGCCCTCGGACTCCTCGGGTGTCCGGAGCACCGGCCGGGCCCCGTCCGCGGCGCGCAGGGTGAGGTGGTCCCCCGGGTCGAGGCGGATGTCCGTGAGGTCCTGGTGGACGTCGTTCCCGGTGATCTCGACGATCGCCTCGGCCGGCCCGGACCGGTGCCGCTTCTCGGCCCGCCAGCGCTCGATCGCCTCGCTGATCCGGTGGTGCGGCTCGCCCGGGCCGACGCGGTAGACGGCGGCTGCCGGGTCCGCGGTGTTCGCCGGGCGCGGGTACTCGCCGCCCCCGAAGTCGCCGGCGGACATGTGGTGGTAGGTCACCCGGACGCCCTGCCCGGGCCCCGCGTGCTCGGGGAACGCGATGCGTCCGAGCACCGGGTCGAGGGCCACCTGGCCGGCGCGCGGGGCGTAGGCCCACCCGGACAGGTCGGCGGACACGATCCGGTCGAGCGGCACCACGTCGGCGTCCGGGTCCGGCCCCGTCCACACGCACACGCTCTTGAGGGGGCCGTAGTAGTCGTGCAGCCGCTCGGTCAGCGCCCTGCGCCTGATCGGCGCCGGGACGTTCGTCTCGTCCGCGACGTGGCAGGGGGACGGCTCGGGGACCGGCCTGGTGAACAGCGCGGTGTCGTTGCCCAGCACGCTGAAGGTGTAGCACGACCGGGCCGGGTCCACCCGGAACGCCGGGGCCCGGGTCACCGAGTGGGTCCGCAGCCGCCACACGTGGAGGCCGACGCCCGGGATGCCGTGGCGGCCGGAGCGGCGGGCGGAGCCGGTCCGGGGCACCTCGACGGTGTGGGCCAGTTCGTCGAACGGGCCGTCGATCCGCTCCAGGGCGTCGATCCGGCGCAGGTCGACCAGCCGGCCCTGGCGCAGCCGCCGGCGCGCGTCGTGCTCCTCCGTGGTGTAGCGGCGGACCGGCTGGGTGACGGCGAGCAGCCGCCGGTACTCCACCGCCCGGCTGGGCCACTCCGCCACGCCGGCGGCGAGGTCCTCGAGCAGGGCCAGGGTGCCCTTGCGGCGGCGGTTGGCGACGGTGTCGGCGACCTCCCGGCGGGGCACGGCGGCGGCGAGCAGTCCGTGCGCCGGCGAGGCGCCGTCGGAGAGGGCGGCGGCCGTCCCCGGCAGCGTGCGGTGGCCGACCAGGTCGCCGAGGTACGGCACGACCCAGTCCTCGCAGGTCTCGATGAACCAGTTGTCGTAGAGCTGCTCGATGTCGTCCTGGAGGACGCGGGCCTGTTCGGCGACGACGGAGAGCAGCGCGTACAGCCGGCCGCCGTGTTCCGCGTCGAGCCGCCGGTGGACGGCGGGCAGCAGCGCGTACAACTGGTCGGGGGTCATGGGATCCTCCGCAGGACGAGGGTCTCGGGCAGCGCCGGATCGAGCAGGACGAGCTGGGCCGGGCGCAGGGCCCGCCGTACCACCAGCGCGGCCCCGGGGGCCGGGGAGGTGCCGCCGGGATTGAGCCGGGCGAGTTGCTCCTCGTCGAGCCCGTTCACCGCGGCCACCGAGGCGGCCGTCTCCCCGGGGGCCGGTGTGTAGCGGGTCTCGCGGTACCCCGCCGGCAGCGCGGGCACCCAGGGCGCGGCCGTGAGCTCGCGCGCGAACCGGATGACGCCGGCCGCGTCGGCGTCGTCCCCGATGCCGCCGAAGGCGTCGACGTCCACGAAGTCCACGCCGGGAACCGCCTGGGCGGCGGCCACGGCGGCGCTGAGGAAGACGGGCCGGGCGAGTTCTGCCGCGGCGAACCCCAGCCGGTCCACCAGGGCATCCCGGACCGCCTGTTCGACCACGCCCCGGGACCGGTCGGGCAACGCCCGGACGCCGAGCGACAGCACGAGCCGCACCCGTTCGCAGACCTCCACGCGCACCGGCAGGGCCGGATCCCCGTAGCGGCTCAGCGCCGCCTGCAGAGCGGCCAGGAGCTGGGAGTCGGCGTCGAGCGGGGCGTCGCCGGCGGCGGCGACGGTGACGTGCACGAGCTGCCGGGTGCCGTCGGGGCAGCGGCGGGCGACGGCCTTGCCCACGCCGGCGAAGGCCAGCGCGAAGTCCTCGTAGTCGCGGACCGAGACCAGGCGGTCGAGGGCGCTGAGCGGCACGGGGACACCGCGGCGGGTGCCGCTCAGGCCGTCGGCGTCCGTGCCCCCGGTGGCGGGCAGCGGATTGGTGACGCCGCTGACCCCGAGCGGCCTGCTGACCACCTGGTTCACCTGCCCGGCCGCGACGTTGCCCGCGTTGCCGCCGCCGACGCGGTAGCGGGCCGTGACGTTCTCCACCCCGGTCGGCAGCCGGGCGCCGTGGCGGCCGTCGCCGAACTCGACGGCCGCCCCGCCGTCGACGCCCACGCGCAGCCGGTAGGCGGGGGTGGCCGGGCCGGCCTCGGTGAGGTCGGCGACCCGGGGCCAGGCCACGCCTTCGACCTCGACGGTCAGCGCCTCCCTGGCGCCGTCGGGGGTCCGGGCGGGGAGCCAGGTGAGTGGTCCCTGGCGCAGCGGGAAGACCTGGCCCGCCCGGGTGGCGTCGCCGCTGCCGAGGATCTCGGTGCGGGTCTCGCCCGCGGTGGCGAGGACGACGTTGCCGTGCACGACCACGGTGTCCCGGCGGTACCGGTAGGCGAGTGCGGTGGTCAGGACGAGCGTGCTGGACACCCGGTCGCCGCCGGGCGCGCCGTCCGGGTCCTGCCCGTGCCGCATCCCGCCGAGCATGACGAGTTCGCTGCCCCGGACGCCGGAGACCCTCGGGATGTCGGTGCGTTCCCCGGAGACGATCAGCCGCCGGCCGGGGGTCAGTCCCTCGCAGGTGCCGGCCAGTTGGATCTCGTCGCCGCCGACGTCGGACGGGTCGGGAGGGCCGGCGAGGCGAAGCGTCTCGCCGGCCGCCCAGACGATGCTGGTGCGCCGCACGGCGAGGTCGCCGGGATCGTCGGTCCACGGCCGGGCCAGCCGCAGACCGGTCACCCGGGCGGCGTAGTGCTCGTCGGCGACGGCGAGTTGGGTGACGCCGGTGACCTGGATGATCCGGCTCGGCGCGTCGGCGTCGGCCCGCTGCACGGCGATCCAGCTGCCGGGCAGGATCGTCTCGTACACCGCGTCCAGCAGGAGGACGTTCCCGTCCTCCAGGGAGGCGTAGGGCCCCGGCCGGCGGGAGGAGCCGGCCGCCCCGAGCAGCCTGGCGACCCGGGCGTCGTCGGGGATCGTCGCGCCGAAGGGAGCGGCCTTCACCCGGAACCACTGCACGCCGGGCGGGTCGGCGGCCGTCACGGAGACGGTGCCCAGGGCGTGGTTGAGCGTTTCGGCGAGCCGGGGGCGGTTCGCGGCGAGCAGGCGTGACAGGGAGTCGGACTCGGGGCCGAAGAGCGTGGCCACCGAGGTGGCCGCCTCGGTGGGGGTGCGGGGCGGCCGGGACGGGGAGCGCTCCAGGGCGTGCAGCACCTGACGGCCGAGGTTCAGGGGATCGACGAAGGGTTCGCCGCCGGAGCCGCCCGGGGAAGGCCCGGCGGTGGCGGCGACGCCGACCTGCTCGGCGGCGGCCCGGACCGCCGCCACCCGGGCGGTGACCTTGTCGAGCAGGTCGCCCGCGTGCGCGGTGTCCGCCTCGCCGCCGGAGATCCGCTCGCGGAAGTCCTGCAGCTTGTGGTCGAGCGCCGCGGCCAAGGCGTCCGGATCGCGGAGGACGTCGCCGGCGTGCAGCGCCTCGCGCAGCACCCTGAGGAAGTCCTCGAACGGCTTGCCGGGCTGCGGCTTGCGCACCGCCTTCTCGACGTCCTCGCGGAAGGCCCGCACCTCGTGGTCCAGCTGCTGGACCGGGCCGGGCGCCTTGAGGAGGACGGTGGTCCGCCGGTGGTGCGGGTCCGGCCGGGTGCCCTCCACCACGCGGACGGTGTTCCGGCCCGGGTCGCCGAAGGTGAGGAGCAGGCGGTCGCCGGCGCCCAGGTTGGGCTGGATGCCCTCCAGTTCGAGCGAGGGCAGCTGCCCGGCGGCGTCGGGGTCGACCGACGCCCGGGTGGTGGTCCGGACCGGGAGCTGGTTCCAGTCGGCGCGGGCGGCGAGGTCCTCCGCGGTCTCGAAGGTCTGGGGCAGTCCGCCGGGCGGCGGCGCGCTCTTCACCTGGGAGCCGGCCGGGACGGTGCAGCGGGTGCCCGGGTCGAGGGTGTAGGCGAGGAAGGTGCCGGCGGCGAGCGCGGGCCGCGGCCGGTGGCCGACCAGGCGCCCGAGCCCGGCCAGGGAGACCTGTTCGGTCGCGGTGCGCAGGTATCCCTCGTTGGCGATCCGCTCCTGGTAGAAGGTCAAGACGTCGGCGACGAGGGCCCAGCCGTCCAGCAGGGCGACGGAGGGATCGTCCGGTTCACGGGTGGTCAGGGCAGCGAGCGGCGCGTGGTCCGCGCCGGACAGCCGGGCGAGCATCGCGCCCAGGAACTGGTCGTAGGTGCCCGCGCGGTACCGCAGCTCGGGCAGGGCGGGCCGGTTCCAGACCGGTGCCGGAGTGGCCGGCCGGGTGCCGGTGCAGCAGTCGCAACCGGCGGACGGGCGGCTCATCGCCCTCCTCGCAGGTCGAGGGTCAGCCAGCCGTTCTCCGGCCGGGCGGAGTCGCCGTCGAGCCGGGCGATCTCCAGGGGGCTCAGCCTGAGCACGCCGGAGGGCGGGACATCGGGCCCGGGGCTCCCGCCGCCGCTCCTCACGGGGTGGAGCCGGCGCAGCCGGGTCACCTCGGCGTGCCGGACACCGGGGACCGCGGCCACCGCGGCCACCAGGGTGCCGACCCGTACCGGCGTGCCGAAGGTGAGCAGGTCGGGATCGAAGAAGCCCAGGCCGCCGCCGGGTTGCGGGCCGGGCCGCAGGGCCCGCAACAGGGCCTGGCGGACGTGACCGGCGATGTGGTCGGGGTCGACGAAGACTCTGAGGGCCACGTCGAGCGGCACCCGGACGGCGGGCCCGGTGACCACGTCGTGGCCGATGCGGCGGAACCGGTGCAGCGCCAGCCGGACGTCCTCCGGGAGCCCGCGCGGCAGGTCGGACGTTCCCTCGGCGTCCAGCGCGACGTCCGCCTCGTACCAGCTCCCCGTCCAGCGCAGGGTGGCGGCGGCCCGCTGCACGCCGGGGTGCTGGGCGGCGAGGGTCTGGTAGTCCTCGGCGGTGACGGCCCGCAGCAGCCGGCGGAACGGCCCGCGGGGCGCCGCCAGCCGCACCTGCGCGACGGGCTCGGGGTCGGTGCCACCGGTCGCGGGCAGCGGGTTGCGGACCCGGACGACGGCGTCCAGGGGGGTGGAGCGGGACGCGATCCGGTTGACGGCCTCGCTGCCGACGTTGCCGGCCCGGCCGTTGCCGGTGCGGTAGACGGCCAGCAGGGCCCGGCCCGGCGGCGGTGCGGCTCCGGTCCGGCCGTCCCCGAACCTGAGGCCGAGCCGCCCCTCGTCGTCGGTCTCACCCACCACGTGGCGGTCGCGCGGGCCGCTGGCCAGCAGGTCGCGGCGGGGCGTCCAGGCCTCCGTGCCGCCCTCCGTGCCCTCGGCCCGGATCCGTACGGCGGGGAGGGCCTCGCGCGGGTCGGGGCGCAGGGCGGCGCAGGCCGGGCCGTGCAGTGCGGGGTTGTCCGGGTCGATCGACCAGGCTGCCTCCTGGCCCCAGCTCTGCGCGAGTTCCCAGCCGATGTCGGCGCGGTCGAGCAGGTAACCGGAGCGGGACCGCCTGGCCAGTGCTTCGAGCCGGCGCAGCTTGGGGGCCAGGTACTCGTCGAACCGCGCTAGCAGCGGGGCGAGGGCGGGGCGGGGGCCCTCGTCGTCGTGCGCCCCGCCGAGGTGGCCGGCCTCGAACAGGGTCTCCAGGAAGTCGCGGTCGGCCGCGGACGGCGAGGCGCCCGAGCGGTGCAGGTCCTCCAGCCGCTCCCGGGCCCGGGCGGCCAGCCGGAGCAGTTGCCGGCTCTGCCCGGCGCTGACGTCGGCCGGGCGCGGATACGGCGCGGACCAGGTGACCGGCGCGCCGCGCAGCGCCGCCACGAAGGGCCGGGCGGCCCTTGGAGCGGCCGGACCGGGGCAGGCGGGCCCGCGGCCGCGCTCGACGGGCCCTTCCACCCTTTCGGGCCGGGCGCCGGCGCCCCAGGTGTTCTCGATGCCGTGCTCGACGAGAACGGTGTTCCCGCGGGCGACGACGCTGTTCGCCGCGCCGCCGTCCGGTGCGCGGCAGCCGATGACGCACAGGGGCAGGACGAGGGCGTCCTCGTCGGCCCATTCGACGTCGAGCACCCTTCTGCCGTAGAGCGTGTCGACGCTCTCGGTGATCTTGGTGAGGCGCACGGCCTGCCGGTGGGCGGGGTCGCGGCCGGCCTCGGCGCCGGTCCCCGGGTCCCGGTTCTCCTCGAACACGATCACGTCGCCGGGGGCCAGCCGCAGCGGCCGCTCCCCGCCGTGCTCCGGCGGGGGCTCGTCCAGCAGGGTGGCCCGGGTGGTGCCGGCGGGCAGGCAGCACTCCTGACCGCCCCAGGTCCACAGGTCGATGAGGTTGTGCTCGGGGCGGAGCACGATGTCCCGCCGCTCCAGCGGCCGGTAGACGGGGTGGGGGCCGGCCGTCAGCAGCTCGGCCGGGATCGACGCGCCCGTCGGCGGCAGGCGGCCCGGGGGGAAGGCGGTGAAGGCGAGGTCGTCGGGTCGCAGGGTCAGCGGCCGGCTGGTCTCGACGCAGACGAAGGTGCGGGCCGCGCAGCCGTCGTGCATCGGGTATCCGACCAGGCGGGCGTGGCGTCGGACCGAGGTGCGCAACCGTGCCGTGTCGAGGTACGCCTCGGTGGCCACGGCGTCCTGGTGGTAGCTGAGCTGGTCGCCGACGTGGGCGAGGAGTTCCACCAGGGTGACGCCGAGGTCGGAGGCGTGCCGCTCGGTCCACTCCGGCATGGTGAGGGCGAGTCGTTCGAGGAGCAGGCGGCGGAAGCTCGCGTAGTCCTTGGCCAGGTAGTCGACGGCCGGCGCCGGGGGGCTCGGCAGCGGGCCGCTGCCCCGGGCGGGGGCGGGTGCCTCCGGGTCGCCCTGCCGGAAGGAGAACTCCAGCCGGTCGTAGCAGCGGTCGAAGCCCGGCCCGAGTGCGCGGAGCCGGTAGGTGGACGCGTCGCCCGGGCGGTCGAGCTCCAGGGTCAGGCAGTTCACCGGGGCGTCCGGGTGGCCGGGGCCGGCCGTGACGGCGACGACCCGGATGCCGTCGCCCCGCCGGCCGCCCTCGACCCGGAAGCTGTGCCGGTCCAGCCGGTCGGGGAGCCTGCCGAAGAAGAGGACGCTCAGCCTGCGCCGGTCGGCCTCGACCGAGATGCCCTCGATGCCGGCCAGCCCGGCGGCCCGGACGGCTTCGCGGCGCCGTTCGTCGTGGCGGGCCGGACCGGTGCTCATGACGCCGTCCCCCCGTGGACGAGCACGTGCCGGCTCTCCCCGGTGGCCGTCAGGACGTAGTTCACGGAGACGGCCAGGGCGGACTCCTCGGCCCTGACGGTCAGGGACTCGACGGTGAGCAGGTCGCCGAGCCAGCGCTGCAGGGCGGCCTGCGCGGTCATCTCGACGGCCGCGGCCAGCTCCGGGCCGTTCTGGGCGAAGACCAGGTCGAGCAGTCCGCAGCCGAAGTCCGGCCGGTTCACCCGCTCGCCGGGGGAGGTGAAGAGCACCTGCTCGACCATGTCGCGGACGTGGTCGGCGTGATCGGCCGTGGCGGTCCGGCCGCGCGCGTCGACGGTGTAGGGGAACCCGATGTGCATCGCCCTCACATCCCCCGCACCCGGAGCTGCATGGCCTGCACCATGGGCGGGTTGGGTGGCGGGGTGCCGACACCGACGGCGGGCCCGACGCTCGGCGGCGGCGTCGGCTGGAGCAGCACCGGCAGCCCGCCGACCCGCACCCGGGCGGAGGTCTGGAGCCAACGGATGCTCGTACAGGGCGGTGCGCCCAGGGAGGCCGCGGGGAATCCGCAGCCGAGCACGACGAAGGTGTCCGCCGTGGTGGCGACGGGCTGCGCGCCGACGAGCACCCGCTGCTGGGCGGGTGCCGGAGCGTTCGCGGGCCCCTGGTGCGCGCACGTCATGGTGGCACCGACGTGGAGAATCAGTCCGGGCACGCCGTCCTCCTCACTGCACCGTCAGGGCGCTGCCGTTGATGCACACCTGGTTGCCCGTCAGCAGGATGCTGGCGAAGCCGGGGCCCTGACCGCAGGCGATCTCGATCGAGGTCTCGTTGATCTTGATGAACGGGCCGCTGCTGCCGTGGAGCTGCAGCACGATGCCGCCCGCCGCCCCGGGCTGGTCGCTGATCACCAGGGCGTTCCCGGACGGTGTCGCCAGCACGATCTGCGGGACACCCGGGGGCGTGGACTTGGCCGCGGACGGCACATCGCCCGCGTCGCCCCGCCAGAACCCGGTGCACACCGCCCGGTTGGGATCGCCGTCGAGGAACTGCACCCACACCCCGGAGTCCGGCGGCGGCACGCTGTACATGCCGCTGTCCTTCCCCGCCACCGGGGACGACGACGCGGCCCAGATGCAGGGCTCGTCGCCCAGGACCTCGGGGACCCGTACCAGCAGCCGCCCCTTGTTCTCGGTGTCCACGGCGGACACCACCACGCCCTGGTACAGGCCGTACCACTTCGTCACGGTCGGGGCCGTCACGGGATCACCACCGAAGCTCGGGGGACGAGACCGTCCCGGACGAGGGTGAAGCTCTGCTTGTACGCACCGCGGGCGATGTCGTGGGTGACGCTGCGCACGTAGTAAAGGCCGTCGTAGCTCCGGCCCGCGCCGCGCACCCCCACCAGCCTGCGGGCGTTGAGCACGTGGCCGTAGCGCAGCACGTCGAGCCTGCCGTGGCCGGTGACGGCGTCGGCGGACTCGGCGGTGCGGCCCAGCCCCCACAGCTGGGCCTCCGCGACCGACCGGCCGCCCTGCCCGGTCAGCGGCCGCTCGCGCAGCGCCGGCGGCGGGCTCTGCCCGAGCGGTGGGTGCAGGGGGCCGATGTCGGGGACCGCCGTGGTGGCCCTGGTGACGGGCTCCACGTACCGTGCCGTGTAACGGGTGCGGGACAGCCCGTCGAGGCCGAAGCTCAGGGACTCGACGTTGCCGGCCGTCCCGGAGTCCACGGTGAGCGCCGGTTGCGGCTGCCCGGTGCGCACCTCCGGGCCCCAGTAGGCGGTGCTGGTTCCGGGGACGGGGCCGGGCTCGACGAAGAAGACGTGGCCGACCTCGGCGGCCAGCGCACGGAGGTAGGCCAGGTCGGTCGCGGACTGGACCGGGATCTGGACGGCCGGGTTCGGCACCACGCTGATCATCGGGGGCACGGCCACCGGGACGATCCCGTACTGCGCGTACCGGGCGCACACCAGCAGCACCCGGAGGTGGTGGGGCAGGCCCGGGTGACCGCGCTCGACGTGTCCGAGGTCCATGAGCAGGGAGAGGTCCTCACCGGTGAGCGTGAGGGTGGAGCTGCCGGGGGTCTGCCCGGGGTTCAGCTCGTGGCGGGTGATCACCCCGTCCATCAGGACGTGCGGCACCCCCGCCACCACGGCCACCACGATCACCCTGGTCCGGGGATCCAGCTGCCCGCCGGGGAGCATCACCTGGGTCACGGGCGACTGCCTGCCCACGGCGAAGGTCAGCTGGAACCCGCTCGCCGAACCACTGGACGAGGTGATCCGGACGGACTGCAGGGCGTCGACGAGCGCGGCCGGGGCCGGCGCCGGGATCACCCTCCCCGTCAGCAGCATCAGCTGGAGGCTGCGCGTCATGACTGCGCCGGGCCGACGGACGGGCTCCCGGGGAGGCCGGCGGGGAGGGCGATCCGCAGCCGCCGGCCGGGTCGCGCCGTGAGATCGTCCGGCCGCAGCGCCCCGTTGGCGTCGGCGATCCGCCAGGCCTGCTCCGGGTCGCCGTACTGCCGCGCCGCGATCCGGTCGAGCCGGTCGCCGGGGGCGACGACCTGCTCGCCGATGGGCGTCAGGTCCCCCGGGTGGGGCAGGAAGCGGCGCCGCACATAGGTGACGGTCCGTCCGTCCCGCAGGGTCAGCTGCGCGGTGGCGATGCCGTGGTACCTGCTGGTGGCCTCGAACATGGTTGCCTCTCCCCGGGGTCGTCCGGCCCCGATCAGATCCCGGTGTAGCCGACCGCCCCCGGGCCGTACCCGATCAGTGCCGCGAACTGTTCCTTGCTCTGCTGGTAACGGAGGTAGAGCGTGCCGGCCTTGTGGGAGAAGCCGACGTCGTCGACGGTGAGGACCCGGACCGACAGGGCGACCCTGGCCCTGATCGGGCTGAGCTCCCCGTCGTAGGCCTCCTCCGTGACGGTGAGCTCCGTGATCCGGACGGGCAGGACCCGGCGCCGGCCGAGCACCAGGACGGACAGGGGCGCCTCGACCGGGGTGATGTCGAGCATGCCCTGCGCCGCCAGGCCGTTCGCCTGCACCAGTTGCGCGCTGGTGGGGCAGAGCGCCGTCTCCAGTGCGGACAGGGCCCCGAACAGCCCGGCCCCCGCCGTCGGCGCGGCACCGGCCACCGGCGTCAGCTGGTCCGCCGCGTCGAACTCCGCCTCGAATCTCAGGGTCTCGTGCGGCGGCCCCTTCAGCCGCAAGGCCTCCGACCTGCTCCCGGCCTCGCCGGCCACGGTCTGCGGCCGGAGCGTGCGGGTCAGCGTCTCGGGGTTGTACTGGAACGGCACCACGCGCAGCACACGCCCGTGCTCCGGGTCGAGGAACACGAAGCCGCCGCGGGGCGGGGGGTGCGTGGTCATGCCGGACGGCCCGCCTTCCGTGGTGCTCCGCCGTGCAGGCAGCTGTGGACGGCGCGGGCGATCCGGCGTCCGAACTCGGCGGGATCGGCCGCCGCGGGGACGGGTGGCGTGGTGACGCGGTGCAGGTGGTGGTCCTGACGGACGGTGAGCGGATCACGGGACAGCAGCTGGTCGAGTTCGGATTCCAGGGCCACCCGCAGGGCCGCGCCGTCCTGCGGAGTGACGCCGTCGAGGACCAGCCGTCCGATGCGCAGCTCGATCTCGATGCTCATCCGGTCACCCCGGTCACCCCGGTCGGGCCGTTCAGGCCGTTCGGCGCGAGGCCGCTGCCCGGCCGCGACGTGGCGGCTGGGGCAGCTGGGGCGGGGGCGGCACTCCTCATGTCACCACCACCGCGGCGGCGTCGTCGAACCGCGGCTGCTCGGACGTGGCGTCCAGAAGGGGACTGTCGACCCCGTCGACCCGCAGCCGCAGCGGGTAGCGGCCGGGGCGGGCACCGGCCAGCCGGAAGCCGAGCGTACGGGTCGCCCGGGCGAACGGCTCCGCCGGCACCGGCACTTCGCCGACCAGCAGTTCGACGCGCTGCCCGGGGTGCGCCGGGGCCTCGCAGGTCACCTTGAGCAACGCCGTGCCGTCGGCGTCCCGTACCACGGGCAGCGGGAGCGTGCCGGTGATCCGCGGGGCGACACCCACCGGCACCGGCTTGGTGGCCGCCTCCGTGCCGTCGGGCCCGGTGAGCACCAGCACGGCCGACCAGGTGCCGGCGCCGATGGCGCCGGGGAGGGTGGCGTGCACCTCGGTGCCGCTGACCGGCCGGACGTCCTCGACGAGCCGGTTGCCGTGCAGGGGGTGCGCGAGGCGCAGGGCCGGGACACCGGCGTCGAGGCAGTACCCGGTGAGGACCAGGTCGTGGCCGGGCAGCGTGGCCGGCACGCCGGCCACGGCCAGCACCGGCCAGCGGCCGGCCGCGCCGGCGGCGGCCACCGGGCCCCGGTCGTGCTCGCCGCGGCGTACCACCGGCAGCGGTGTGCGGCCCGGCACCGTGCTCTCGATCAGCACGGGGCGCACCTCGTAGACGACCGAGGGGCGGAGCCGGCTGCGCAGGGCCGTCCACAACTGGGCCGTGTCGGCCAGGTCCAGGACGACGGGACTGACTCTGACCGGCTCGCTCTGCCGGTGGAGGTTGCTGAAGGGGGCCGCGGAGCCGAGGTCGGCCGGTGCGAGTCCGGGGTGGTCGTGCAGCGCCGACATCGCGGCGCCGAGGACGCGGTGGGCCGTCGAGCCCTGGGTGTCCCCCGCGTCGTACGGGGTGAGCAGGTAGTGCAGGACGAGGGGCAGCAGGGGGCGGCGGCTCTCACCCGGACGGGTGCCGTCGGGGTCGGTGTTGAGCCATCCCCCGTCGAGTGACGTCCGGAAGAGGAAGACGTTGAGTCCGCACCCGGCGGTCACCTCGTCCGGCGGGAGGAGCGTCACCACCGCTCCGGGCACCGTACGGTCCAGGGCGCCCTGGAGGACGGCGCGGAGCGTCTCGGTGACGGCCGCCACCGCCAACGCGTCGCTCACGACCGCCCCCGGAGGTACTCGTCGAGACCGAGCCGGGGCTGCCGGGCGGGCGGGCCCGCCGCGGCGGCCGGTGGCGGGGCGGGCTGCGGCGGGGCGGCCCGGATCACGAGCCGGTCGATGGTGATGCGGACAACCGCCCCGGTGGTCGCCGGCGCGCCGGCCGCCCGGGCCTCCGCGGCGGACCCGGCGGCGGTGGGCACGGCCACCGCGGGCCGCACGGCATGGCCGGTGGCGGTGGCGGCGCTGATGCCGGTGGCGGTGGCGGCGCCCGTGGCGGTGGCGGTGCCGGGGCGGGTGCGGGTGGCGCCGTCGGTGCGGGTGGCGGTGCCGGGCGCGCCCGGTCGGGCTGCCGGTGCGGAGGGCGGAGCGCTCCGTACCGTGCGGCCGGCTCCGGGGACGTCGGGGCCGGCCGCGATGCCCGGCGGGCCGGGGTCAGGCGCAGCGGGAGCCCACCGCCCGCCCTCCGGCACGCCCACGGGTGCCCGGCCCGGCGCTGCCGAAGGGCGGTTCCCCGGCCCCTCGGCCTCGGGACGTCCAGGGGTGACGGTGCTTCTCGCGGGGGTGTCCGAGGCAACGCTGACCGGCGGCCCGGGTGCCGCCGGCCCGACCGACGCTCCCGGGACAGGCCGGGACGGTGTCCGGGTGCCCGGCCCCGGAGCGCTGTCGGACCCCAGTCCCGGTCCGGCCGCCGGGCCGGGGCCCGGTGAGCGGCGCGGGGCGACGCCGGCCCGGGGCCCGTCGGGGAACCGGACCGTGCGGGAGCCGGAGCCGGCCACGGTCCCCTCCCCCGGCCCCCGTCGTGCGGCCGCCGCTCTGCCCGGCCGGTGGCCCGGCCCCGGTGGCGGTGCCGCCGACGCGCGCTCGGGTTCGTACTCGCGCTCGGGTTCGTGCTCGTGCTCGGGTTCGGGTTCGGGCCCCTGCTCGGGTTCGAGGGGTTGCTCTGGTTCCGCCGTCGGTGCCGACACCGTCGGTGCCCGGGCGGTCGTGACCCACGCCGCCGGGGCCTCCGGCGCCCGGACCGCGGGTGCCGGGGCGTACCGCTCCGGTACCGGGGCCGGCGCCCCCGCAGTCGGGACGTCCGGCACCCGAGCGGCGGGTGCCGGGTCCGCAGGCGCCAGGCCCGCAGGCACCGGGTCCGCAGGCGCCCGGCGCGCGGGTGCCAGGTCCGCGAATGCCGGGAAGTACGGCTCCGGGGACGAGGGTTCAAGGGATCGCGGTTCCGGGGCCTCCGGCTCAAACGCCGGCGGAACGGGGGCACTGTCCGTCCTCAGACGTGGTGCCGCCGCGTCGAAGACGTTCGCCGGCAGCGGCCGCAGCCTTGGCCCCGGCTCCCCCAGCAGCCGCCCCACGAAGTCGCTCATCCGGCCGTCGCCTCCAGGTAGAACCGGCGCCGGGCCGGGCTCACGGTCAGGACGTCGGACTCCGACCACCCGTACCCACGGGCGAGCGTGTGCACCTCGTGGAGGAGCCGCCGGGCGTACCCCTCGACCTCCGCCCACAGGTGGCCGGCGACGTCGAGCGCCGCCGTCCAGTCGTGCCCGCAGTGCGGGCAGCTGAGCGGGAGGACCGTGTCGGCACCCGGATCGAGGTCCGCGAGCCGCTGCGCCAGTGCTTCGAGAACCACGTCCGGGAGCACCTCCGCCGCGGGCTCCGCGCCGACCACGCAACGGCGCAGCAGCGTACGGCGGGCGTCGGGCGCGTCGGGGTCGACGGCCAGCACGTCCCGTCCGGTCAGTGCGCGGTAGGTGACCTCGTACCCCTCGGCCAGGAGGGTGGCCGAGGGGTACGGCACGGTGCGCCTCCCCGGTGCTCGCAACTCGTCCGTCGTGACCAAGACGTCGAGGGGCTCGTCGCAGCCCGGGCATTCGGCGGCGCAGGGGAGGACCGGCCCGAAGGATTCCTCGCGCAGGTCGAGCAGGAGTTCGTTCAGGCCGGCCAGGGTGAGATCGGCGACCGCCTCGCCGGGCGCCGCCGCTGCCGCGGCGAGCAGCAGGGCCCGGACCGGCGGTGCCTGCCCCGTCCCGGCCTCCCAGACGGCGAGCAGCTGCGACTCGGTCAGTTCCGGCCTCATCGGGTCACCCTGAGGCCGTGTCGCTGAACTGCGGCAGCTGCGGCGGGTCGGTACGCTCGCGCACCCAGCCGTGGTGCTCCAGCTTGATGTGCTCGAACGCGACCCCGTTGGCGTTGGCGTCGAGGTCCGGCAGGCCCTGGTACTCCGAGACCCAGCAGTCGTGGACGGAGTAGGAGAGCACCACCTGACCGCCCTCGTCGAACACGTCGATGATCAGGTCGCGGCGGAAGTCCTTGAGGGAGGTCTCCAGTCCGCCCGCCGAGTTCCGCAGGCTCCACACCCTGTTGGCCCACTCCTCGAACACCGTGTCGACCGTGCAGCCGCGCTCCAGCGAGATGGCCTCGTACTCGGTGCGGCCCGGGAGCTTACGGCTGCTCCCGGGGTCCCCGCCGTCACGGTGCTTGATCACTTCGGTGGACCGCTTCAGACCGCTGACCTTGCTGATTCCTGCGATGTACTCGGTGGACCCGCTGAACTTCACCCGGAACCGGAAGTTCTTGAAAGGGTCCCGGCGCGTGATTTCCGGCATCAGCCGTCCTCCTAGACCTGGATCTGCCCGGCGAGCTGCTGGATGTGGACGATCACGAACTCGGCCGGCTTCAGCGGTGCGAAGCCGACCTGGACGTTGACGATCCCGCGGTCGATGTCGTTCTGCGGGTTGTTCTCCCGGTCGCACTTGACCAGGTACGCCTCCTGGGGCGTGCGCCCCTGGAAGGCGCCTGCGCGGAACAGCGAGTTCATGAACGCTCCGACGTTCAGCCGGATCGATGCCCACAGCGGCTCGTCGTTGGGCTCGAACACCACCCACTGGGTGCCCCGGAAGAGGCTCTCCTCCACGAACAGGGCGAGCCGGCGCACCGGCAGGTACTTCCATTCGTCGGCCAGCCGGTCGGCTCCGCGCATGGTGCGCGCTCCCCAGGCCACCGGCCCCACGGCCGGGAGCCGGCGGAGGCAGTTGATGCCGAGCGGGTTGAGACGGCCGTTCTCCAGGTCGGTGAGCGGCACCTCCAGCTCGGTGACGCCGTTCAGCGAGGCGTCCGTGCCCGCCGGCGCCTTCCACACGCCGCGTCGCGCGTCGGTCCGCGCGAGGACGCCGGCCATCACCCCGCAGGGCGGGAACGGCATCGGAGCGCCCCCGCGCAGCGGGTCCGGTGCGACGACCCGGGGGAAGTAGAGCACGGCGTTCTTCGTGTCGCCGTTCGGGAGGCCCGGGGGTGGGTTGTCCGCGAAGTCCGCGACCACGTCGAGGGACAGGGGTGCCCCTCCGGGCTGCCGGGTCCACTCCACCGGCGGATCCACCATCAGGATCGCGCGCCGGTCCACGCAGAGCTTCAGCGCCTGGTCCAGGACGAGTTTCACCGCCCCGGCCTGGCCGGCGAGATGGTCCTGGCAGCCGGGCAGGCAGAGCAGATTGAAGATGTCCGTCTTCCGCAGCTGGAAGAGGCCGCTCTTGTCCTTCTCGCCGGCGAGGTAGCTGTCCCTCGTCGGCAGGGCGTCGTCCTGAGGACCGCCCCGGTCCGGGGTGCGGAAGCACTCCCGGCCCTGCCCCGGCGTCCCGGGGTCCGCCCAGGGGTCGGCGCCGGGCGGGTCCGGGCTGTCGTTCTTGAGCGGCAGTTCCTCGACGGGACGGCCCGGAACCACCTTCACCAGCCGTGAGGTGGCCAGCAGGTGTTCGAGGTTGCGCGGGCTGTCCTTCTCGATGCTGACGTTGAGGTATCTCTCCTCCGCGCCGGTGCCGGTGTCCCGGATCGTCAGGTTGTACAGCTTGCGGCTCTCCTGGGCCTGGTGCGGGCCCTCCGAGGTGTCGTAGTCCACCCGCGAGCGGAGGTTCCGGGCCCAGGAGCCGGGGCTGGCGGCCAGCAGGGCGGGACCACCCGCACCGGCACCGCCGCCGCGCCCGCGACCACGGGCCGGTACGGCCGGCGGGGCTTCCGCGGTCTCCTCGCCTCCCTCCGAGGCCGTCTCGGGCGACGGCTCGGAGGCGGTCTCGGAGGCGGGGGCGGGGGCGGGGGCGCCGCCTCCGCCCCACCGCGAGCCACCGATGGGAAGCACGACGGGCTGAGCGTCACCCACCACCCGGACGATCTCCGCCTCGCTGCCACCGTTCAGGTAGAACTGGTAGACGGCGTGGCCCAGGGGGCTTTCCGTGTGCAGGCCGCCGAAGACGTTCTCGTAGTCCGCCCAGCTGGTGATGTGCACCGGGCGGTCGACCGGCCCGCGGGGCGCGTACCCGACGAAGGCGGCGACGGCGGTCGGAACGCCGGTGATGGTCCGGACCGCGCTCTTGACCTCATCGATGTAGACGCCGGGATAGGTGGCGTTCACAGGCACGGAATCCCTCTTCTCTCCAGCCCGGCATTCGGCTCCCCCGGGGCATTCGCCGGCAGATCCCCGGACGGCCGGGGATTCCGCACGGGCGAGAGCGCCGGATGACGCTGCTCGGCTAACCCCGGGACACCGTATGCGAACAGTGCGGTGGATCGTCCGCGCCGGGGAACCGGATCCTTCGATGAGGTGACGGCATTAGCCCGGTCGGCCACCGGCCCGGCCGGGCGACGGGTGCCCGTCGCCCGGGAAACGGGTGGCCGCCGATGGCCGCTCCGGTGAAGACTGGCGCGATGGACACCCGCCGGCCCTGCCCCTGTTGTGGCCGTCTCGTCTTCGACCTGGCGGAGGGATGGCCCGGTTCAGGCATCAACTGCCCGGTCTGCCACTGGGAGGACGACGCGGCGCAGCTCCGGTGGCCGCTCATGCCGGGCGGCGCCAATCAGGTCCCCCTGGTCCAGGCGCAGCGGAACTTCCAGGAGATCGGGGCCTTCGACCACCCGGGCCTGCGGTTCGTCCGGCCCCCCGCGGCCGACGAGCCGACGGCTCCTGGCTGGCGCCCGGTCGATCCGGCCAACGACGTCTTCGAGGACTGGCGGGACGAGGATCACCGATCGTTCCCCGATGACCCGTCAGCCTTGTGCTGGTGGCTCCCCTCCTTCTGGGGGCTCCCCGCGGACCCCGATCCGGCACCGGGCCGGCACGTGGTCGTCGACGTCGGCCAGGTGCGGAGCGAGCGCGACCTGCACGCCGTCCTCAAGCGCGAGCTCGGCTTCCCCGCCTTCTACGGGATGAACTGGGACGCGTTCCGGGACGCGGTCACCGGTCTCGTCGCGATGCCCGACAACCTGACCTTCGTCCACTGGGCCGAACTGGAGCTCCGAGCACCGTCAGCGGCCGCCCTGCTCCGTCGGCTGCTGACCGAGGCCCGTGCGTTCGCCCTCGCCCACGGCGTCGGCTTCAACGTCGGCTACGACCAGGACGACCGGCAGGACCGAGGGGGCTCGGTACCTTCGGCCGGCACTGAAGGGTCATCGGATCCTGGCGGCCGGCCGCGTACATCGGACACGCCGGAACCGATTCGGCGCACCGCAGTGTCCTGCTGATCGAAGCCGATGCAACAACGGGGGGAACCACGATGGCCCAGAACCCTGCACGGACTGCGGCAATGCGTACCGCTCTCGTACTCCTGCTCACAGGCTCCGCCGCCTGTACGTCCGGCGCGACCGACCCGGCGGGTCCGGTGCGGTCGGCCGGCCCCACCTCCTCGGCGGCTCCCGCCGTGCCGACGCCGCCCGGGTTCCCGCAGGAGGCACAGCGACTGGCCCTGGAGGCGGCCGAGCGGGCCGGCCGGCCCGCCGTCGAAGGCTCGGTGGTGCCCCTCAGGTGGAACGACGTGGAGGTGCCTCAACTGCTCTGGCTGTCCGAGGGGGACGGTGGCATCTGCAAGGCCCAGTCCTACGACGGGTCGACCTTCTCGGTCGGGTGCGACAAGGAGTCGGACATCATCGCGGCCCCCTCCCCCGGGTTGCAGATGATCATTTCGTCCAGCCTGAACGACCGCGGCGACAGCTGGAACGGCCTGCTGCTGGCGAGCGGCGAGACGTTGGAGGAGATCTCCTGCGGGCCGCAGCACTTCCCCACCCACAAGGTCCTGGCCGTGACGATCGGCGGAGTCGCCCGCACCGCGTACTCCGTGACCTACCCCAGGGGGCTGGGGGGCACCTACCGTGCCACCGTCGAACGGGCCGGCCGGCAGGTGCCGGACACCGTCGAGGTGCACGCCGAGGGCCCGGCGCAGTGCTGACGGCCCCTTCGAGGTGAGCCCCCGGACGCTGTCTCCGGCCGGCACGGCGAGTCTGGTGCCGCCACCGAGAGCGCGCGGGAAGTCCGAACGGGTGAGCGGCAGTTGACAGCGGTGCCGACCTGGGCGGGGGGCGGCCGGGTCCGGCGCGGATGCCGCCGGCCCGTGGGGCGGCCGGCTCCCGCGCCGGGACCGTCCTGCGTTCAGGCGTGTCAGGAAGATTGACATGACCGGCGCACCCCTCCCAATATGGGAGCGCTCCCACGCTCGCTCCACCCGTACTCCACCCATGCTCCAACCCGCGCCCCACCGTCGCACGGCCGGTCACGGCCCACGCGGCGCGGCGCACCGCACAGTTCCCCGTCCATCGTCCGGCTCCGCGGCGTGGCCACGGACCGGCGTTCCACCCGGGAGGAACTCCCCCATGCTGTTCCGCAGGAGACCAGACCGGCTCCGCCGCCCCCTCGCCGTGACGGCCTCGGCCGCCCTGGCCGTGGTGGCCGCGGCCCTGCCGCTGTCCACCCCCGCCGCCGCGGCCGACCCGGCCGCCACCGGCGACACCACGGTCACGGTCAACACGAGCGCGGGCCTGGGCACCGTCAGCCCCACCGCACTCGGCGCCAACACCGCCATCTGGGACTCGTCCATGAACGACCCCCAGGTGACGTCCCTGTACCGGGCCGCCGGGATCGGCGCCCTGCGCTACCCGGGCGGCTCCTACTCCGACATCTACCACTGGGTCGACAACACCGCACCCGGCGGCTACGTCGCCCCCGGCACCGGCTTCGACGCCTTCATGGGGACGGTGCGGGCCTCCGGGGCCCAGCCGGTCCTGATCGCCAACTACGGCTCCGGCACGGCCCAGGAGGCCGCGGACTGGGTCCGGTACGCCAACGTCACCAAGGGCTACGGGGCGAAGTACTGGGAGATCGGCAACGAGATCTACGGCAACGGCGTCTACGGCAACGGCTGGGAGAACGACACCCACGCCGACAAGACGCCGGACCAGTACGCCAGGGAGGTCAAGGCGTACGCCACGGCCATGAAGGCCGTCGACCCCACCGTCAAGATCGGCGCGGTGCTCACCATGCCCGGCAACTGGCCGGACGGGATCGTGGCCGCCGGCGACACCGCCGACTGGAACCACACCGTGCTCGCCGCCGTCGCCCACGACATCGACTTCGTCAGCGTCCACTGGTACCCCAACGCCAGCGACGGCGACCAGTCGCTGGCCGCCGTGCAGCAACTGCCCGGTGAGCTCCGCGAGGTGCGCGACCTGGTGGACCGGTACGCGGGGGCCGACTCCGCGAACATCGGCATCGCGATGACCGAGGTGAACTCCAACTCCGGCAGCGGCGCCTTCACCAGCCGCCCCAACGGCCTGTTCGCCGCCGAGGCCATGATCACGGCGCTGGAGAACGGCGTCTTCACCGTGGACTGGTGGGACACCCACAACGGCGCGGGCGCCATCACCACCGTGGGCGGCGAGACCGACTACGGCGACATGGGCATGCTGTCGAACGGCAGTTGCACCGGCAGTGTCTGCGAGCCCGCGGTGAACACCCCGTTCGCGCCGTACTACGGCATCAAGGCGCTGGGCGCCCTCAGCGACCCGGGCGACAGCATGGTGGCCTCCGGCACCTCCGGGTCCGAGGTGTCGTCGCACGCCGTGCTCCGGGCCGACGGCGACCTCAGCGTCCTGCTGCTGAACAAGAGTTCCACCGCCGCGCACACCGTGGACCTGCGGTACCTGGGCTTCACCGCCGCCTCCGGGGCTCCCTCGGTCCAGCGGTGGGCGCCCGGTGACGAGGGCCTGGTGGACGCGACCGGTACCGCCACGTCCTCCTCAGCGACCCTGGCCCCGTACTCCATCACCGTGCTGACCGTCCACCCGCAGCCCGGCACCGGCTCGTCCGCCGCCACCGTAGGTGCTCCCGGCGCACCGCGGACCAGCTCGGAGGGCGCCGGCACCGTCACCCTCAACTGGCCGGCCGCCGCCGGCGCGGTGGACAAGTACGAGGTCTACGAGCAGCTCGGCACCACCGTCCAGTCGCTCGGCACCTCCACCGGCACCTCCGCCACGCTCCACAACCTGCCGCCGGGCACCCGGCACACGGTCAACGTGCTGGCCCGGGACCAGGCGGGGCGCCTCTCCCGGCCCTCCGTCCCGCTGACCTTCACCACCGGCACCCCGAACGACAGCACCTGCACCGTCTCGTACCGGCTGACCGCCGGCTGGGGCAACGGTTTCGTGGCCGGCGTCGTGGTGAGCAACCTCGGCCCGGCGGACATCAACGGCTGGACGCTGGACTTCGACTGGCCGTCCACCGGACAGTCCGTCAACTCGTGGTGGAACGCGAACATCACCGCTGCGGGGCAGCACGTCCGCGTGACCAACGGCGCGTACAACGCGCGGCTCGCGCCGAACGGCGGCAACTCCGCCGACTTCGGCTTCGTCGGCGGCAACAACGGCGCCAACCCGCCCCCGACGGTCTTCAGGCTGAACGGAACGGTCTGCCGGACCGTCGTCTGACCAACCCCGCCACCCCGGGCCGAACTCACGCGCCCGGGGTGGCGGGTGGGTCAGGGCTGCGGAGACGGGACGATCTGGTGGAGGCGGCACGCGTCGGCCCGGCCCGGGGCCGGCCTTCGGCGTCGACCGCCGGCGGGACCGCGGCGATGTGCCGTCGGCAGGCACACCCGGCCCCGGGGCCGGCCGGGCCGCCGGGCGCCCCTCGGCGGCGGCCCGGCCGGCCGGGCGGCGACCGACCTCACGCACCGGGCGGCGCGGCCGGCCGCTCCGGGGCCGCCCGGCGGCCGCGGCCTGGCGGTTCCGCCCGTGCGCCGTGCGGCCGGCGCGGCGCAGCGCGGTCCGGCCTGCTCCCCGAGCAGGCCGGACCGCGGACGCGGGTGCTGACCGTCAGCCGGTGCAGGCCTTCCCGTTGAGGGTGAGGGCGGGTGCCGCGCCGGGTGCCCCGTTGGCCTGGAAGCCGAAGGAGGTCGAGCCGCCGGCCGGGATCGCGGCGTTGTAGCCCGCGTCCTTGGCGGTGACGGCGGCCCCGGACTGGGTGACGGTGGCGCTCCAGGCGTTGGTGACCGCCTCACCGGCCCGGAAGGTCCAGCCCAGCGTCCAGCCGGCGACCGGCGTGGTACCCGTGTTCTTGAGGGTGACCGTGGCGGTGAAGCCGGACCCCCAGCTGTTGACCGCGTACGTGACGGCGCAGCCGGTGACCGACCCGGTCGGGCTGCCGCTCGGCGACGGCGAGGCGGACGAGCTGGGCGACGGACTCGGCGACGGACTCGGGCTCGACGACGGGCTCGGGGAGGGAGACGGGCCGGAGGACGGCGAGGAGGACGGCGAGGACGACGGCGACGGGGTGGAACCGTCGGGCAGCGCACCCCACTGCTTCACGCCCTTGTCGAGCAGCACCAGGTTCGCCGCGTCGACCGGCGCCTCGCCCGGGGTCTTGCCGATGCTCTGGTACGACCAGTCGTTGGACGGGTCCCAGGCGCCCGAGGAGGCGATCCGGAACTGCACCTCCTTGCGGTACGCCGACTGCCCGGCCGGGGCGATGACGGTGTTGGAGCAGTCGACGGACACGTAGTAGACGGACCCGGAGAACTGGGTCGGCCCGCTGATCGCGCCGCACTGGTTGTAGTTGGTGGTGAGCGTCAGCTGGCTCGGGCTGACGCCCGGCTCCAGGGTGAAGTAGTAGCGCAGTTCGGCGTTCTTCATCGCACGGGCCGGCCAGGCCGACTTGTTGATGAGGTAGGCCTTGACCTCGGTGAACGTGGTGCCGGTGGTGTTGAGGCCGGCCTGCACGGACATCTCCGGCCCGTCCGGGGTCTCCTTCGCGGGGAAGGAGACGGGGGACAGCGGGCTGCCGCCGTACTCCTTGTAGAGGCGCGCGAGCGCCCCGGTGAAGGCCGCGTTGTAGTCGGTGGCGACCTCGTTGTTCGTGTAGTTCGAACGGTCGTCGGTGTAGGAGTCGTCGGCCGAGCTGGGACCACCGACCAGGGCGCCGACCAGCAGGTGCCGGCTGTTGGCGGGGCTGGTGAGCTGGTCCGTCCAGGAGCCGTGGGCGGTGCGGTGGTGCGGGTTCTTCGGGGAGTTGTCGCCGAAGCCGATCAGGTAGCTGGATCTGCGGGGGTTGTCGCCGAGCGCGTAGTTGACCTGGCGGACGGCGAAGTCGTGGTAGCGGGCCTTGCGGGTGTCGTCGCCGGTGATGCCGTCCGAGTACACCAGCGCCACGAAGGCGGTGTTGGCGGCGTAGCGGAGCGATCCCCACGAGTCGAGGACGGCCTCGCCGCCGGGCGAGTACCGGACCTTGGCGCCGTCGACGCCGACCGTCCACCAGTCGAGCCAGCGGTTGGCGTCGTCGATGTACTGCTGCTTGCCGGTGAGTTGGGCGAGCAGGACGTACGCGCCGTAGGACTTGTCGTCCCAGGCGATGGTCCACTTGTAGGAGCGGGTGCTGGTCTGCGGCTCGGTGGAGAGGTTGGCGTAGGAGGCCTCGGCCTTGGCGAGGTAACTCGCGTCACCGGTGGCCTTGTACAGCCAGATCGCTCCCCAGACCAGCTCGTCGTTGTAGCCGCTCCAGGAGTTGTAGTAGCTCTTGGCGTCGGTGATGCAGTCCGAGTACTTGCCGCGGTAGGTGTCGGCGAAGCTGTAGAGCTGCTTGGCGTGCGTCAACAGGGTGGCGGCGTAGGCCGGGTCGCTGTCGGCGAAGACCATCGAGGAGGAGGCCATCGCGGCGGCCGTCTCGCCGGCGAGGTCGGAGCCCGCGCAGGAGGCGTCGATCTTGTACGACGGGCGTGCCATCGGCAGCACCTCGGCGGAGCCCCACCACTTGTGGTCGTCGGTGCCGTTGCCGACCTGTCCGTAGAGGACGTTCGGGGCGGGGTGCGCCTTGATGAAGTAGTCGTTGACGAAACGCAGGCTGTTCTTGAGGTACTGCATCTGGCCGGAGTCGGTGTACCCCTGCTTCTGGGTGATGCCGCCCCAGGCCAGCATGGTGGTCGAAGCCGCCATCGGCAGGCCGAACTTGACGTGGTCACCGGCGTCGTACCAGCCGCCGGTGAGGTCGAGGCCCGCGTCCTTGCCGTCGTCGAGCGCGGAGTCGCCGCGCCAGCTCACCCGGTTGGTGGCCGGCAGCCTGCCGGACTGCTGGGCCTCGTAGAAGAGCACCGACTTCTGCAGCGCCTCACCGTAGTTGAAGGCCGGTGCGGCGGCCTGGGCGCTCCCGCCGTGCAGCGGCAGCAGCAGGCCGGCGGCGAGGGCGGCGGTGAGGGCGAATCCCACCACACCCCGGTCGGTGCGGCGGCGACGCCGTGGCGGGGCGGGGAGGAGTCGGCCGGGTGGGGGTTCGACGGGGTACGACATGGCGTCCTTCCGGGACGACGGGGTGGGGGCGCCCGGCAGGCAGGAGTGGTTCACGGCGCCGGACGTGGGGGGGGTTGACGGAGCGACGGGCATCGGGCCGGGCGGGTGCGCCGGAGGCGGGTGGGTGCGGGCATGCCGGAGGTCCGGCCGGCGGGCGGCCGGCCACGCGGGCGGGGGCGGGTGGGGGCGCGCCTCGGGTCCGTACGGGGGTGGGGGCGCACGGACCGGTGACGTGCTGGGCCGGACGTCCCGCGGCGGAGGTGACCGGCGCGGGAAGTCCTCCGCCTCAACCGTGGGAGCGCTCCCACGCTACGGTGGGACGCAGCACCTTCAGGTAGGGGCAGCGCCGTCCATGGTGTCGGGGGGACCTACACATGTCAATGCGCTGCGCAGGAAGGGAGTTCGGAACGGCAGGCACCGCATCGCGGCGGCCGTAGCCCGGGCACCCGGGGGCGGCGGCAGGCACCGCAGGGCACCGCAGCGTCCGGCACCACAGGGCACCGCAGGCCCCCGGCCGGGCACCCCGGCGACGCGGGCAGGTCGGGGCCGGGGCGCCCCCGGCCGGTCAAGGACTGACCGCGAGCACCAGGTACGCCGCGAGCACCGACAGGTGGACGGCCCCCTGGAGCGGTGTCGCCCGGCGCGGGATGACCGTCAGCGTGCCGATCGCCACCGTCAGCGCCAGCAGCACCATGTGCGTCGGGCCGAGCCCCAGGACGAGCGGGCCGCTGAGCCACACCGAGGCCACCGCCACCGCGGGTACGGTCAGCCCGATGCTCGCCAGCGCGGAGCCGAGCGCCAGGTTGAGGCTGGTCTGCACCCGGTTTCCGACGGCCGCCCGCAGCGCCGCGATGGTCTCCGGCAGCAGGACGAGCAGGGCGATCACCACACCCACCACCGAGGCCGGCAGGCCCGCGTCGGCGACGGCCGACTCGATGGTCGGCGAGACGACCTTCGCCAGGCCGACCACGGCGACCAGGGCCACCCCGAGCAGGCCGAGGCTCGTCAGCGCCTCCCGTGAGCTGGGGAGTTCGCCGTGGTCGTCCTCGTCCAGCAGCTCGCCCTCGGCGGTGACCTGGAGGAAGTAGTCGCGGTGCCGGAGCGTCTGGGTGGCCACGAAGAGCCCGTACAGCCCGAGGGAGGCCACGGCGGCGTAGGTGAGCTGGGCGGTGTTGAACTGCGGGCCCGGCGTGCTGGTGGTGAAGGTCGGCAGCACCAGGCTGAGGGTGGCGAGCGTCGCGATGGTGGCGAAGGCCGCGCCGGTGCCCTCCGCGTTGAAGACGGCGACCCGGTGCCGCAGCGCCGCCAGCAGGATCGACAGGCCGAGGATGCCGTTGCAGGTGATCATGACGGCGGCGAAGACGGTGTCCCGGGCGAGCGTCGCGTTCTTCACCGGCGCACCGGCCATGAGGGTCACGATCAACGCCACTTCGATGATCGTCACCGCCACGGCCAGCACCAACGACCCGAAGGGCTCGCCCACCCGGTGCGCGATCACCTCGGCGTGATGCACCGCCGCGAGCACCGCCCCCGCCAGGAACGCCGCCACCACGGCCACCACCGCACCGGGCAGCGACCGCCCCCAGGTCAGCGCCAGGGTCACCAGCGCCAGCAGGGGCACGGTGACGGTCCATCGGGTGACGCCGGCGCGGATACGGTCGATCATCCGTCGAGCTTCGCACCCCGACCCCGCGGCGGGCGCGGTACGGCGCCGCCCCCGGGGTGTCGCGGTCGCCTTCCCGGCCCGGTCCACCCGGACGGCCCAGCGGCCCGGCCCGCCGGAGCCGCCGACGGGGGAAGGACGGGCGGTCCGGCGGCCCGGGTGATTGCGGCGGCGCCGGACAGCTGTTGGGATCGCCCCATGAGCAGCCCCTCCGCCGTACCCGCCGGGTCACCGGCCGTGCTCCTCCCCTACCCGGCCGAGCAGGTCGGCGCGGCCGGCCTCGCGGCGGCCGTCTGGGACGGCCGGGGCGCCGCGCCGCCCGAACCGGTGCTCCGGTCGGTGGAGTTCTTCGTCGTCCCCTACACCCGGACCGCCGCCGCGCTGCCGCTGCTGGAGCGGATGCCCCGGCTGCGGGCCGTGCAGAGCCTGTCGGCCGGCGTCGACGACCTGCTGCCCTTCGTACCCCCCGGGGTGACGCTCTGCAACGCCCGCGGCGTCCACGACGCGAGCACCGCCGAGCTGGCGGTGACGCTGGTCCTGGCCGCGCTGCGCGGCGTGCCCGGCTTCGTCCGGGCGCAGGACCGCGAGGTGTGGGAGGGCCGCCCCAGCGCCGCGCTCGCCGACCGCACCGTCCTGCTGGTCGGCCACGGGTCGATCGGCGCGGCCGTCGAGGAGCGGCTCGTCCCGTTCGGGTGCGAGATCCTGCGGGTGGCGCGCGGCGCCCGGGACGCTGCGCGCGGCCCGGTCCGGCCGGCGGCCGACCTGCTGGGGCTCGTCCCGCGCGCGGACGTGGTGGTGCTGACCCTGCCGCTGACCGCGCGGACCCGGGGGCTGGTGGACGCCCGGTTCCTGGCCGCGATGAAGGACGACGCGCTGCTGGTCAACGTGGCGAGGGGGCCGGTGGTGGACACCGCCGCGCTGCTGGCGGAGCTGGCGCGCGGCCGCCTCGCCGCCGCCCTGGACGTCACCGACCCGGAGCCCCTGCCCGCCGGCCACCCGCTCTGGCACGCCCCCCGCACTCTGATCAGCCCGCACGTGGGCGGGAACAGCTCCGCCTTCCTGCCCCGCGCGCTGCGGCTGGTCCGCAGCCAGCTGGAGCGCTACCGGACGGGCCTGCCCCTGGAGAACGTGGTGATCGGGCCCGGTCACTGAGGCCGCGTCCGGTACCGGCGGCCGGCCGGTACCCCCGGCCGGGGGACATCGCTGGGCCTGACGGCCGAACGCGCCGCGAGCCTCACCCGGGGTCCAAGACGGCCCGGGCAGGGTGCCTGCGGTGACACGCGGGAACCTACGACGGGAGACGACCCATGGCCTCGGCCTCGGACGCGCGGCGAATCGACCTACCACCCCTGCTGCGCGGCCAGAAGGCGCTGGTCACCGGCGCGAACTCGGGGATCGGCAGGGCCACGGCGATCGGCCTGGGCCGGGCCGGCGCCGATGTGGTCGTGAACTACGTCTTCGGCCGTGAGGCGGCCGAGGAGGTGGTCGAGGAGATCACGTCGTTCGGCGTCCGCGCGTACGCGCACGAGGCGGACGTCTCGGACGAGGACCAGGTCGTCGCCATGGTCGCCCGGATGGTGGAGCAGTTCGGCACCGTCGACGTCCTGGTCGCCAACGCCGGCCTGCAGCGGGACGCCGCCAGCGCCGAGATGACGCTCGCGCAGTGGAACAAGGTGCTGGAGGTCAACCTCACCGGCCAGTTCCTGTGCGCGCGCGAGGCCGCGAAGGAGTTCGTACGGCGCGGCGTGGTCCCGGAGGTGTCCCGCTCGGCGGGCAAGATCGTCTGCATGAGTTCGGTCCACCAGATCATCCCGTGGGCCGGGCACGTCAACTACGCGGCCTCCAAGGGGGGCGTCCTGATGATGATGCAGACCCTGGCGCAGGAGCTGGCCCCGCAGGGGATCCGGGTGAACGCCGTCGCGCCCGGTGCCGTCCGCACCCCGATCAACCGCAGCGCCTGGGAGACGCCCGAGGCGGAGGCCGACCTGCTCAAGCTGATCCCGTACCGCCGGGTCGGCGACCCGGAGGACATCGCCCACGCGGTGACCCTGCTCGCCTCCGACCTGCTGGACTACGTGGTCGGCGCCACCATCTACGTCGACGGCGGCATGACGCTCTTCCCCGGCTTCGCGACCGGAGGCTGACCACCGGTGCACACCGTCACCCGGCTCCTCGCCGACGCCCCGGCCCAACTCCTGCCCGCCCGCCAGATGATGGCGTTCACCCTCGCCTCGCACATCGTGCTGGTGCCGTTCGGGGTGGCCCTGCCGTTCATCACGCTGGTGATGCACCACCGGGGCCTGCGGCGGGCCGATCCGGCCGCCATGCTGCTGGCGCGGCGCTGGTCGGCGGTGATGGCCGTGCAGTTCGCCGTCGGCGTGGTCACGGGCACCGTGCTGTCCTTCGAGTTCGGACTGCTGTGGCCGGGCATGATGGGCCGCTGGGGCGATGTCTTCGGGGTCGGTTTCGGCGTGGAGGCGTGGGCGTTCTTCCTGGAGGCGGTCCTGATCGCCGTCTACCTGTACGGCTGGCGCCGGCTGAAACCGTGGACGCACTTCTGGCTGGGCGTGCCGCTGCCGCTGGCGGCGCTGCTGGGGGCGTTCGGCATCATCGCCGCCAACTCGTGGATGAACACACCGCAGGGATTCACGCTCGACGCGGGCGGGAACCCGGTCGACGTCGACGTCCGGCAGGCGGTCTTCACCCCGATGTTCGGGCCGGAGTACTGGCACTTCGTCGTCGCGATGTTCCTCACCGCCGGCTACGTCGTGGCGGGCGTCTACGCGGTCGGCTGGCTGCGCGGGCGCCGGGACCGCTACCACCGCCTGGGCTTCTGCGTGCCGTTCACCGTCGCCGCGGTGCTGACTCCCGTGCAGTTCTTCCTCGGTGACAACATCGCCCGGCAGATCTACCACAAGCAGCCGGTCAAGTTCGCCGCCGCCGAGCTGGTCTGGGACACCGACACCCACGTCCCCGAGTACCTCTTCGGCCGCCTCCAGGAGGACGGCACCGTCAAGGGCGGCCTCAAGATTCCCCAACTCGACTCCATCCTGGCCGGGTTCACCCCCGACACCCAGGTCACGGGCCTCAGCTCGGTGCCCGCGGCCGACCGCCCCACCGCCACCCAGGCCACCATCGTGCACTGGGCGTTCGACATCATGGCGACCATCGGCAGCGTGCTGATCCTGCTCGCGCTCTGGTACGCCTGGTGCTGGTGGCGGCGCCGTGACCTGCCCCGCTCGCGCTGGTTCTTCCGGTGCGCCGCGGTCGCCGGCGTCGCCAGCGTGGTGACCGTGGAGTGCGGCTGGATCACCACCGAGGTCGGCCGCCAGCCCTGGATCGTGTACCAGAACATGCGGGTCTCCGAAGCCGTCACCCCGACCGGCGCGGCCTCGCTGTGGACGATGTTCGCCGTGGTGGCCGGGGTCTACGTCCTCGTCCTCGGGGCGTTCCTCACCGTGCTGCTCAAGATGCGCACCCGCTGGCGCCTGGCCGGCACCGCCGGCGCGCAGAGCCCGGAGAGCGACACCCCGTACGGCCCGCGCCCCGAACTCGCCACCACCGGGCCCGCGGCCGGGCCGACCACGCCACCGGCCGCCCCCGGACGCACCGGCGAAGGCACCGAGTGACCGCCGACATCCTGGCCTGGGTGCTCCTGCTGGCGATCGCCGCCTACGCCTGCGGCGGCGGTGTCGACTACGGCGCCGGCTTCTGGGACCTGCTGGCCGGCGGCGCCGCGCGGGGCCGCCGGCCGCGGTGGCTGATCGACCACGCCATGGCGCCGGTCTGGGAGGTCAACAACGTCTGGCTGGTCTTCGTGCTGGTGCTGATGTGGACCGGCTTCCCGGACTTCTTCCAGACCGTGTTCACCGCCCTGTGGCTCCCCCTCGCCCTGGCCGCCGTCGGCATGGTCCTGCGCGGCGCCGGCTTCGCCCTGCGCAAGCCCACCCACCGCCTCGCCGCCCGCCGCGTCTACGGCGCCGCCTTCGCCGTCGCCTCCCTCCTCACCCCGTTCTTCCTGGGCACGGTCATCGGCAGCGTGGCGTCCGGGCGGGTCCGGCCCGGCACTGTCGCCTCGGCCGACGCCTGGGCCAACACCACGTCCGTCGTCGCCGGCCTGCTCGCCGTCTGCGCGACCGCCGTGCTCGGCGCGGTCTTCCTCACCGCCGACGCCCGTCGCTTCGGCGCCCACGACCTCGTCGGCTACTTCCGGTGGCGCTCCCGGGCGGCCGTCGCGGCCCTGCTGGTCGTGGCCGCGGCCGGCCTCGTCGTGACCGCGGACGACGCCTCCTACGTCCACCACGGGCTCACCCACGGCTGGGGGCTGCTGCTCGTCCTGCTCTCGGCGGCCGCCGGGGCGGCCACCACCGTGCTGGTCGGGGGCCGCTCCCCCGGCCGGGCCCGCTGGAGCGCGGTCGCCGCGGTGGCCCTGGCGGTCGGCGCCTGGGGCGTCGCCCAGCGGCCCTACCTGGTGCCCACTTCGCTGACCGTCCGGCAGGCCGCCGGGGCCGGTGCCACCCTGCAGTGGATGCTCATCGTGTCGCTGGTCGCCCTCGTCCTGATCGGCCCGGCGGTGGCGGTGCTCTACCGCCTCGACACCCGGGGCGTGCTGGAGCCGCTGACCGACGAGGACGTCGCGAGCTGACACCGCCGGCCCCGCGACGGCGGGCCCCGGTGCACCCACGGGCCACGGGCCCGGGCGCGGAGACCCGCCGGCCGGCCGCCGCTCACACCCGTACGCCCTCGACATGATGCGGCTCGGCCAGCAGCCCGTAGATCACCAGCACGGACATGACCATGGTGAACAGCGACCAGTAGGGGAAGGCCGAGATGAACATCATCTGACCCACCAGGCAGAAGGAGGCCAGCACGATGCCGGTGATCCGTGCCGCCCTGACCCCCAGCAGCACGCCCAGGCTGGCCAGTACCTGGGCGATGCCCACGACCACCCAGATCCAGCCCCACGCGGTGTAGTTGAAGATCAGCAGACGATTGCCGTGATTGGCGGTGGTCGCGTAGTAGCCGTGGTCGAGGATCGCGACGAACCCGTTGATGATGTCGAACAGTCCGCTCAGCATCAGCAGGATTCCGGCGAAGGCCACCCAGTGCGAACGCTCCATCGGTGGCACCTGTGTCTGGGAATTCGGAGGAGATGACTGCATGGATCCATCAGAGGCCGCTCGCGCGCCGGGGTGCAAGGCATCGTGAGCCGTTGGTGTCACGCCCCCGGCCCGGTCGCTCCGGGTGTCCCCGGGCCGGCGCGCACGGCACCGCGGTGAGCAGCGCGGGCCGCCCGCGCTGCTCACCGCGGGCGGCCCGCACGTCCGGACCGGAGGCGCCCGGTGGCGGCGCGGCGCCGACCGGCCGGGGCCCGGTTCAGTACCGGGCACGCAGCTTGTCGAGGGCCTCGTCCAGGGTCGACGCCGCCATGATGAGCGACAGGTGGGTGAAGGCCTGCGGGAAGTTCCCGAGCTGCTCGCCGCTGGGGCCGATCTCCTCGGCGAACAGCCCCACGTGGTTGGCGTAGGTGTGCATCTTCTCGAAGGTGTACCGGGCCGGCCGGACCCGCCCGGCCCGGGCCAGGGCGTCGACGTAGAGGTAGGTGCAGAGGCTGAACGTGCCCTCCGAGCCGCGCAGCCCGTCCGGGGAGGCGGCCGGGTCGTAGCGGTAGACGAGACTGTCCGAGACGAGTTTGCGCTCCATCGCGTCCAGCGTGGAGAGCCACCCGGGGCTCTTGGCGGCCAGGAACCCTACCCGGGGGACGAGCAGCAGCGAGGCGTCCAGGACGTCGCCGCCGTAGTGCTGGACCAGGGCCTGCTCGGCCTGGCTCCAGCCCTTCACCATCACCTGTTCGAGGATGCTGTCGCGGGCGACCCGCCAGCGCGGGATGTCGGCGGGACGGCTGAGTTCGATCGCCAGGCGCATGCCCCGGTCGAAGGCGACCCAGCACATGACCCGGCTGTAGGTGAAGTCGTTGCGCCCGCCACGGGTCTCCCAGATGCCCTCGTCCGGGCGGTCCCAGTGGTCGCAGAGCCAGTCGAGGGTCCGGGCGAGGCCCTTCCAGCCGTGGTACCCCAGCTCGGTGCCGACCTCCAGGCCCTCGGCCATCGCGTAGAGGGCCTCGCCGTAGATGTCGAGCTGGAGCTGTTCGGCGGCGGCGTTGCCCGCCCGCACCGGACGCGAGCCCCGGTAGCCCTCCCAGTGGTCCAGGATCTCCTCGGTGAGGTGCGGGTCGCCGTCGACCCGGTACATGATCTGCAGGCGCTCGCCGGGCAGCTCGGCCCGGTCGTGCATCCGGTCGCCCAGCCACTTGGTGAACGAGGTCGCCTCCTCGACGAAGCCGAGGTCGAGCAGCGCCCGGACGGAGAGCGAGCCGTCCCGGATCCACGAGTAGCGGTAGTCCCAGTTGCGCTCGCCCCCGACCTGCTCGGGCAGTCCCATGGTGGCGGCGGCGACCGGGGCGCCTGAGGGGTGGTAGGTCAGGAGCTTCAGCGTGATGGCCGAACGGTTCACCATCTCGGCCCAGCGGCCCCGGTAGCGGGAGGTGTGCAGCCAGTCCTGCCAGAAGTCCACCTCGCGCCAGAGCTTCGACGTGACGTCCTCGACGGTGAGCGGCGGCGGCGCCCCGCCGTCGGCCGCGCAGGTGGTGAACACCGCGGCGGCGGACTCCCCGATGCTCAGGGTGACGGCGCCGCGGACGTCCTGCCCGTCGCGCTCCAGCGGGAAGCTGGCCTGGAGGTGGCCGGTGATCCCGGGCCCGCGGAAGGCCGCGCCCTGCCCGTTCAGCTCCAGCTCGTGCCCGGCCCGGCCGTAGTCGAAGCGGGGCCGGCACTCCAGGACGAAGCGCACGGTGCCGCGCACCGCCCGGATCACCCGCATCAGGCTGTGGCGGTCGGTCGGGGTGCGGCTCGTGTTCGCCGGCATCCAGTCGACGACCTCGCCGACGCCGTCCGGCGACATGAACCGCGTCACCAGCACGCCGGTGTCCGGGTAGTAGAGCTGCTTGCACGACATGTCCGAGCGCTCCGGCGCCAGCCGGAAGTGCCCGCCGCGGTCGTGGTCGAGCAGCGAGGCGAAGATGCTCGGCGAATCGAACCTCGGCGAGCAGAACCAGTTCACCACACCCTGCGAGGACACCAGGGCTGCGGTCTGCAGGTCACCCACCAGGCCGTGATCGGCGATCGGGGGATAGCGGTCCATCAGCGTCCAATCCGGATGGCTACGATGTGCCCACCATCCGACATGCCCGCCGGCCGGACGGCAACTCGGCCCGTCAGTAGCCGGTGCCGCGCTTGACCTGGGCCCGCTCGACGGGGTGGGCCGCCCCCTTGCGGTCCAAGGTGGCGCACGCGTCGGCGATGTCCTGCGTCAGGCGGTCGACCTGGTCCCGGCTCAGGGTCTCCTTGACCAGGGCCCGCAGGATCTTCACCCGCTCCGCGTTGGGCGGGAGCGTGTAGGCCGGCACCATCCAGCCGCGTTCGGCCGAGAGCTGCCAGGCGATGTCGGACTCGTCGTAGGCGTGCTTGCCGGCCAGCCGGAAGGCGACCAGCGGCAGCTGCTCAAGACCGCTGCCGATCACCTCGAAGCGGCCGCTGTCGCGCAGGTTGTCCGCCAGCGCGCGGGCGTTGGTCTGCATCGTCTCCATGACGTAGGTGTAGCCCTCGCGACCGAGCCGGACGAAGTTGTAGTACTGCGCGAGCACCATCGAGGCACCGGTCGAGAAGTTCAGCGTGAACGTCGCGTCGGTCTTGCCCAGGTAGTTCTCGTAGAACACGAGGTCCTGGGCCAGGTCCGACTCCTCACGGAAGACCAGCCAGCCGATGCCGGGGTAGACCAGACCGTACTTGTGCCCCGAGACGTTGATCGACCGGACCTGCTCCAGCCGGAAGTCCCACTTCGAGTCCGGGTAGAGGAAGGGCCACACGAAACCGCCGCTGGCACCGTCGACATGGATCGGGATGTCGAGGTCCCGCTCCTTGCGGATCCCCCGCAGGAGCTTGTCGATCCCGACGACGTCGTCCATGTGGCCGGTGAACGTGGTGCCGACGACGGCGACCACGCCGATGGTGTTCTCGTCGAGGTGGGGTTCCACGTCCTCCGGGCCGATCGTGTACTTGTCCTCGGCGAGCGGGACGATCCGCGGCTCGACGTCGAAGTACCGGCAGAACTTCTCCCAGACGACGTGGACGTCACCGCCGAAGACCAGATTGGGCCGCTCGGCCGACAGGTTCGCCGCCTTGCGACGCTCCCGCCACTTCCACTTCAGCGAGAGCGCGCCGAGCATGATCGCCTCGGACGAACCCTGGGTCCGGCACCCGGTCGTCCTGCCCGGGGCGTGGAAGAGATCGGCCAGCATCCGCACACAGCGCTGCTCGATCTCCGCGGAGATCGGGTACTCGGCGTGGTCGATGAAGTTCCGGTGGAGGTTCTCGGCGATGATCCGCTGCGCCTCCGGCTCCATCCACGTGGTGACGAACGTGGCGAGGTTGCGCTGCGGGTCGCCCTCCATGACGAGGTCCTCGTCCACCAGCCGCATGGCGTCCGTCGCGGTCATGCCGTTCTCCGGAAAGGTCTCCGAAGGTGCGGGCACGGTGAGGAAGCGGTTGCCGAACAGGATCCCGGGGTCACTCTTGCTCATGCGGGCGACTCAACCACCGCGGGCCCGGGGCAGGGCCCAGGACTCGTGCGCCCGGCTCGAACGTCACCCGAACGGCTCACGCTTCCGGGCCGGACACGACCTGTCCCCGAGCCGGCGGCGGTCGGCACCGCCCGTTCCGTCAGGGCCGGGCCGCGGCCGGCGGTGCCGCTCAGCCGGGAGGCGGGCAGGCCGAAGCCGGGCACGGCACCGCGGGGGGCAGCCGGTGTGCGCCCGCCGACGGGGCACGGCCGGGGTCGGGCCAGGATCAGGTCAGGCAGCCCACGTGCGCGAGGGCGCGCTTGAGCAGCACGCCCTGCCCGCCGGGCATCTCCTGCTGGACCACGGGCGAGGCGGCCTCCTCGGGGCTGAACCAGACCAGGTCGAGGGCGTCCTGCCGCGGCCGGCAGTCGCCGGCCACCGGAATGATGTAGGCGAGGGACACCGCGTGCTGGCGGGGGTCGTGGAACTCGGTGACGCCCGGGGTCGGGAAGTACTCGGCGACCGTGAACGGCTGGAGCGACGCGGGGACCCGCGGCAGCGCCACCGGCCCGAGGTCCTTCTCCAGGTGCCGCAGCAGTGCGTCGCGGATCCGCTCGTGGTGCAGCACCCGGCCGGAGACCAGCGTCCGGCTGACCGTCCCGTCCGGCGCCATCCGCAGCAGGAGCCCGACCCGGGTGACCTCACCGGCTTCGTCGACGCGGACCGGCACGGCCTCGACGTACAGGATCGGCATCCTGGCCCGTGTGCTCTCCAGGTCCTCGGGAGCGAGCCAGCCGGGCGTGGTTTCCGTCGTGTCAGACATTGACCGATCATACGGTTCCCGGTGCGCCACCGGGCCGAGGACGGGGCTGCGGCACCGTTTCGGGGCGGAGCCGGCCGCCCCGCCCTCGGGCGGGGCGTCAGCACGGGCGAACAGGCGGCCTGTTCACGGGAGCCGGCTCGGGCAGGAGTTCTGGACGCGGCCGGCCGCCGGGGCCGGGAAGGCCGTAGCGCCGGGGCTCACCCCGACGGCAGGGCGAGTCTGGCGGCCACCGCGTCCAGGACCCATTCCAGCCCGGTCGCGAAGGACGCCTCGGCGTCCACGTCCGTACCGTCGTGCACGGCCTTGGCCAGTGCGGGGAAGCGGCCGGTGGCCAGCATTCTCGTCAGCCGCGGGCCGGCGGCGTGCTGCCAGTCGTGCTTGGACAGGCCGGTGGCGCGCTCGGCCCGCAGGTTGGCGATCTCGTGCCTGATCGCGCCGGTGAAGTAGGCGCTGACGGTCTCCACGGCGCGCATCACGGTGTCGACGTCGGCGAGTCCGTCGAGGGCGGACAGCGTGGCCTCGGCCACCACGAGGCCGTTCGGGCCCAGGGCGGGCCGGCCGCCGAGCAGGTCGGCCAGCCATTCGTGGCGGAGCGCGGCCTGCCTGGTGCGGTGGGCGAGGACGCGCAGCGCCTCCCGCCAGTCACCGGGCTCCTCCTCGGGGAGGATCTCGCCGTACACCTCGTCCACCATGAGGTCGAACAGCTCCTCCTTGGTGGCGATGTAGCCGTACAGCCGCATCGGGCCCGCGTCGAGCCGGGCGGCGACCTTCCGCAGGGACACCGCCTCCAGCCCGCCCTCATCGGCCAGCGCGACGGCGGCGCCGACGATCCGCTCCCGGTCGAGCGGCACGGGGCGAGTCGGCGGCTCCGGCCGGTCCCACACAGTCATGGTCACATCGTACTGTTGCCATGCGGCGTATCGGCTCAATACAGTGTATCGACATGAGACACCGCATCGCCGTGGTCGGGGCCGGTCCGGCCGGCCTCGCCTTCGCCCGCGTCCTGCACCGCCACGGCCACCCCGTGACCGTCCTCGAACGCGACTCCGGCCCCGAGGCCCGGCCGCCGGGAGGCACCCTGGACCTGCACGAAGGGCTGGGCCAGCTCGCGCTGGACAAGGCGGGACTGCTGGCGCGGTTCCAGACGCTGGCGCGACCCGAGGGCCAGGCCATGCGCATCCTGGACGCGGCCGGAACCGTCCTGCGTGACTGGCGACCCCGCCCGGAGGACCGGGCCAACCCCGAGATCGACCGCGGGCACCTCCGCGACCTGCTGCTCGGCCCGCTCGACGTCCGGTGGGGCCGGGGCGTGACGGAGGTGCTCCCGGACACCGGGGACGGCACGCTGGTCCGGTTCGCGGACGGACGGCAGGAGACCTTCGACCTGGTGGTCGGCGCGGACGGCGCCTGGTCCCGGGTCCGCCCGGCCGTCTCGCCGGTGACGCCGCACTACACCGGCGTCACCTTCGTCGAAACCTCCCTGGACGACGTCGACACCCGCCACCCCGGCCTCGCCCGGCTGGTCGGCGACGGCTCCATGGCCGTGTACGGCGTGAACCGGGGCCTCGTCGCCCAGCGCAACAGCGGCGGCCACGTCAAGGTGTACGCCCAGTTCCGCGCACCCGTGGACCGGCACGCCGGCCTGGACCGGGCCGACGCGGAGGCCGTGCGGTCGGTCCTGCTGTCACTGTTCGACGGCTGGGCCGCACCCGTCCTCGACCTCCTCCGCCACGGCACCGCCTTCGTCCGCCGCCCCCTCCACGCCCTGCCCGTCTCCCACACCTGGACCCACGTCCGCGGGGTGACGCTGCTGGGCGACGCCGCCCATCTGATGCCCCCGCTGGGCGCGGGCGCGAACCTCGCGATGCTGGACGGCGCCGAACTCGCCGAGTCCGTCGCCGGCTGCCACGGGGCCCTGGACGAGACCGTCCGCGCCTTCGAGGAACGGATGTGGGCACGGGCCGCCCGGTGGGCGTCCGTCACGACGGCCGGCCTGGAACGCCTGGTGAGCCCGGACCCCGCCGAGGCCCTCGCCCTCTTCGACCAGGTCCAGCCGTCCTGACCGCCGGGCACGGGGGCACCGGCGCCGGCCCGGTGGGCACCGCCGATCCACCGTCAGGTGCCGGTGGCGGACGGCGCCACCCCTTCGGGGGCAGGCCGCCCGCCCCGGCGATCACGGCGCCGGCCCGCGCACCTGTCACCCGGCACCGTGGATCTGTTAGAACGTCATAATGTATTCTCGGAAAACTATTCTGCCGCGTTCGGCACCGGCCGCCTCGGGGGTGTCGTCCCGTTCCGTCACCGCCCTGCTGGACCGTCTCGAAGCACGATCCGTCGAATGCCACTCGCTCATGGTCGTGCACCGGGGCCGGGTCGCCGCCGAAGGCTGGTGGGCGCCGTACTCCGCCGACCGTCCGCACCTGCTCTACTCGTTGACCAAGTCGTTCACGTCGATCGCCGTGGGCCTCGCGATCGCCGACGGGCTGCTCTCGCCGGACGACCGGGTGGTGGACGTGCTGCCCGACCACGTCCCGGCCGACGTCTCGGAGCAGGGCCGCCGGATCACCGTCCACCACCTGCTGTCCATGACCGCCGGGCACCCCACGGACAGCCTCGCCGAGGCCTGGGAACTGGAACCCGACGACCTGGTCAGGGGGTTCCTGCGCCTGCCGTTCGCCGTGGCCGAGGGAACCCGGCACGGCTACGACAACTCGACCACCTTCGTCCTGGCCCGGATGGTGGAGCGGGTCACCGGGCGCGGTCTCCCGGAGTACCTCGACGAACGCGTCCTTGAGCCGATGGGCGTCGACCACGCCGAATGGGACCGGGTGCGCGGCGGCGCCGCCTTCGGGTTCCACGGACTGCACCTCACCACCGAGGCCGTCGCCGCCTTCGGCGAGCTGCTGCTGCGTGGCGGGCGCTGGGGCGACCGGCAGCTCGTCCCGCGCGCATGGGTGGAGCTCGCGACCGGACGGCACGTCGACTCGGTGCCGTACAAGGACGACGAATCGCACGACACCGACTTCTCCTGCGGCTACGGCTACCAGTTCTGGAGGTCGCGTCACGGGTACCACGGCCACGGCTCCTTCGGGCAGCTGTGCGTGGTGGTCCCGTCGCACGACCTCGTGGTCGCCGTGACCGCCCAGACGGACGCCCAGGAAATCCTCGACGCCGTCTGGGACTGTCTGTTGCCCGGTCTGGGCCGGGCGGACAGCGCCCAGGACGACGCGGTGCTCGCCGACCGGCTGCGCCGGCTGTCGCTGCCGCCGGTGCCGGGCACGGCCGGCCCGGGGCGGGCGGTCACCGCGACGCTGGACGCCTCCGCCGAGGGCTCGGCCCTGCCCGACGGGACGACGGTGTCCGTCACTCCCGCCGACGGCGGATGGCGGGTCCGCCTGGGGGCGCTCCCCGACATCGGGGCCGGCCACGGCGAGTGGCGGGAGAGCTCCCCGCTCGGCCGGCCGGTCGTCGCGGCCGGAGCCTGGCAGGGCGGCACGTTCGTGGCCGATCTCTACGACATCACCACCCCGCACCGCGTCCGGCTGCTCGTCGACGCCGATGCCGGGACGGCCTCGGCGACCTGGAGCACGCAGCCCCTGACCGGGCCCGACCTGGCGTTGCACCTGCGGGCGCCGCTGATGACGCGACCTGACGTCGGGTAGGAGACACCCGGGCGGACGGCCGGACGGCCGCAAGTCGTGGCGCTCCCGCCGGCGGGCGCCGGGGCCCTTCCCGGGCGACCGCGGGGAGGCGACCGCGGGGAGGCGACCGCCGGTCGGCTACACCTCGGCGGGAGCGCCGTCGCCCCCGTGCCGGACGGCGCCGCCCAGCGGCCAGGCCTCGATGTCGCGGTAGCGGATCGGCCCGGGGCCGCGGCCGATGTTGCTGCCGACCAGATGCAGCCGCTCGGCGCGCCACGGCCGGCCCACGAACCCGGTGAGCCCGGCCGCCGCCTGCGGCACGCTGGTGGGGTCGTCGCGGCGGGAGCGCGCCAACGTCAGATGGGGGCGCAGCGGGCGCTCGCCGAACTCGATCCCGCAGGACCTGACCAGGCCCCGGACCTCGGCGGCGAGCAGGTGCAGGCCGTCCAGGTCGCCGTCGATCCCGCTCCACAGCAGTCGCTCGTCGAAGTGGCCGCCGCCCAGCAGGGCCAGCTCCGGGGCGGGGTACGAGGCGGCCCGGCCGGCCAGCGCCGACCGCAGCGGCGGCACCGCGGTGGACGGCAGTTCGCCGAGGAAGGCCAGGGTGATGTGCCAGTCCTCGATCCGGTTCCAGCGCAGCCGCGGGTACCTGCCGTAGGCCGGCCGCAGGACGTGTTCCAGCTCCTCCTTGGCGTCGTCGGGCGGCGCCAGCGCCACGAAGACGCGCAGGGTCGAGGGCTCGGGGGGAACGTCCACCAGGAATTTCTAGCACCTCACCGACGGCTCCCGGCCACCGGTCCCCGCACCTCGGACGGGCGGGAGCGGCGTGACGTCGACGCCTCCGCTGCCGGCTTCCACGGGTGCCCGCCCGGCCGTGGGCGCTACATCATGTCGCCCGGGGTGAGCCCCGGCAGCAGCCAGCTCTGGAACGGCGCCAGCACGGCGAGCACGAGGAACGCCACCCCGGCGACCCGGGCCAGCTGCGGCCCGCGTCGCCACAGCTTCTCCAGGAAGATCACCACCGCGATCGCCGCCATCGCCGCCACGTTCATCACTCCGAGCGGCACCAGCACCACCATCAGCGCCCAGCAGCAGCCCAGGCAGTAGCTCCCGTGGTGCAGCCCGACCCGCAGGTCCCGCAGCGGCGCCCGGTAGCCCGCGTAACGCATCAGCTGCGCCATCGGGCTGCGGCAGTGCCGCAGGCACACGTACTTCAGCGGGCCCAGCTGGTAGAGCCCGGCCAGGGCGAAGGCCGCCGCGCCGATCCACTTCCCCGCGTCCGGGTCACGCTCGACCAGCCGTCCGGTGAGCGCCAGGCCGCCGTAGGCGAGCAGCCCGAAGGCCGTCCACACCAGCAGATAGCCGCCGAGGAACTCCGTCGTGCGCACCGCCCGCTCGGCGCCGTCGGACTGCCGGCCGATACCACGGGCCCAGGTCACCGCGACCGGAGCCACCGAGGGCAGCATCATGGCGGCCGTCATCGCCAGCCAGAGCACCAGGAACAGCGGCAGCGCCATTCCCATCGTGCCGGGCCCGATCCCCGTGCCCCGGGCCTGCCCGACCGTGAACAGCCAGGCCAGGGCCGCGATCACCATGATCAGGCCCCAGGCGAGGGCCAGTTCCCTCGCGGGCATCAGCACCCCGGTGCGCAGCGGCTGCTTCTCCATCGTGACGGTACGCATGCTGCTCTCCTGCCTGGTCCTTCCAGGACAGCACACCTGCGCCGACGGCAAAACCCGGTCCCGCTCCCGTGCGGCGGCACACCGGACAGCGCCGGTCGTGGGCGGCGAGCCCTCCGGACGGCGAGTCACCGGTTCGGGCAGTTCCTTCCCGTGCGGATCACCGGGGCCGGGCACGGTGGTGGACGCCGGGTCCGGCATGATCCTGGCCCGATCGGCGCGTCGGCGGCGGGCGGCGGGCCGCGCGGGGGTGCCGGGCCCGGCCGAAGTGGCGCATGCTGGAGGTGAGGCCGCTCCGCCGGCGTGGCCCGCGGGCCCCTGGCGCGGGCGGCCCCGTCACTCCTGGAACCACCCGACAGCGGGGGGTGAGGAGGTCGGAGAGATGACCGACGCCATGACCGGCCCGGCCTGGCACCTGGCCGGCGACTGGTTCGACACCTGCAAGTGCGCCATACCCTGCCCCTGCACCTTCGCCCAGCCCCCGACCGAGGGCGACTGCGAGGGCGTGCTCGTCTGGCACATCCGCGAGGGCCGCTACGGGGACGTCCCGCTCGACGGGCTGAACTTCGTGATGCTCGGGTCCTTCACCGGCAACATCTGGGCGGGTGCCGCCACGGACTCGCGCGCCGCCTTCTTCATCGACGAGCGTGCCGACGACCGGCAGCGCACCGCCCTCGGCACGATCTTCAGCGGCCAGGTGGGCGGATGGCCGAAGCAGTTCGGCGAACTCACCACGACCGAGGTGCTCGGCATGGACGCCGCCCCCATCACCGTCGAGATCGGTGACGACCTCCGGGCGTGGAGCGTCGAGATCCCCGGCCGGGTCACCGCCCGCGCCGAAGCCCTGACCGGCCCCACCGCCTCCGAGGGCGGGCGCGTGCAGCTCCACAACGCCCCCGGCGCCGAGGTCGGGCCGGGCCAGGTCGCCACCTGGGGCCGGGCCACCACCGACCAGGCCGACGCCTTCGGCTTCAGCTGGAACCGCAGCGGCAGGTCCAGCAAGCATTTCCCGTTCGACTGGAGCGGCCCTGACTGACCGACGGGCGGTGGCCGGGCCGGCGGCCCCATCGTCCGCCGCCGGCCCGGCCGTCCGGCCTACTTCAGGTGGCGGGCGAAGAACCGCGCCCCCGGTTCGAGTTCGAACTGCGGCACGCCGGTGTGCCCGCCCATGTTGGCGTGCAGGGTCTTCTCCCGGGAACCGAAGGCGTCGAACAGGTCCAGGGCCGCCTGCCGGTCGTTCCCCTCGTCGTCCCACTGCAGCAGGACCTGCAGCGGAACGGTGACCCGGCGGGCCTCCTCGAACATGGCGGCGGGAACCAGGCTGCCGGCGAAGAACCCGGCGGCCCGGATGCGCGGTTCGGCCACCGCCAGCCGGATGCCGACGGAGATGACTCCCCCCTCGTACCCGACCGGGCCGCCGATCCCGGGCAGCGCGAGGAGGGCGTCCAGGGCCGCCTGCCACTCCGGGACCGCCCGCTCGACCAGCGGGAGGACGAGGGCGTCGACGATCTCGCCGGGGACGGGCCGGACGCCGGTCTCCACCGCCCGGCGCAGGTCGGCGCGGGCCTGTTCGGCGGCGGGCCAACGGGGCCGGTCCCCGCTGCCGGGGAGTTCGACGGTGGCCGCGGCGAAGCCGTGCTCCGCCGCGTAGTACCGGGCCCGCCCCGCCAGCCGGGGGTACATCCGGTCGAGTCCGAGCGGGGGGTGGCCGATCAGGATCAGCGGCGCGGGTGCGGACGTGGTCGCGGGCGTCCAGAGGATGCCGGGGATGTCGCCGAGGGTGAACCGGCGCTCGACGACGCCGTCTTCGAGACGCTGTTCAGCAGTGAAATGCATGGTCGTGCCTTTCGGGAGTGCTCATGAACGGCGCTCCCGGACGACCTATCGCCCGGCCATGACTCCGGAGGGGAGCACCCATGTCGATACTGCGTTCACGGGTACCACCTCCTCTTTCTCTCGCACGGCCTCCGGAAAAGTAGCAGTGGCCGCCGCCGTCCGCAAACGGGTTTTCGCCGGCCCGCCGGCCGAACAAGAACGCCCGGGACAGCCTCGACGCTGGGCCTGCCCTACTACTACGTGGGGTACGGCAACGGTGCCGGCTGGGGCACCCGGTGCGACGGCGGCCACCATGCCGCCTGCTGGGCCCAGGACCCGGTGGACTACGTCCCCCGGCCGGAGCGGGGCTTCGCCGCCGCCTGACCGGTCCGGGCGGCCGGTCCGGTAGCCGGTCCGGGCGGCCCTCTCACGAGGGGCGCCCCCGACCGGGCCCGCCACCCCCGGCGCGGCCCGCTCACCGCTCACCGCTCACCGCCGGGCCGCCTCCTCCGGGTGGCCCGGCGGTGAGCGG
>NZ_BNBO01000005.1 GCF_014655955.1 Kitasatospora indigofera | reverse complement strand
AGCCCTGTAAGGGGTGGAGCTGACCGGTACTAATAGGCCGAGGGCTTGTCCTCAGTTGCTCGCGTCCACTGTGTTGTTCTGAAACAACGACCCCGCATGTCCCGGGCCACGGGACCTGCGGTGCGGTGACAGTTTCATAGTGTTTCGGTGGTCATAGCGTGAGGGAAACGCCCGGTTACATTCCGAACCCGGAAGCTAAGCCTTACAGCGCCGATGGTACTGCAGGGGGGACCCTGTGGGAGAGTAGGACGCCGCCGAACAATCATTGTGGAGAAGCCCTGCCGGGTAACCGGCGGGGCTTTTCTGCGTTTCCGGACCGGTACGGTTTGGCCTGGTTGCCCGGGGGTGATCGGGCAGGCAGGATGGGCGGATCACCGGTTGGTCCAGTCCAGTTCGTACGGGCCACTTCGCGGGGTGGGCAGGAAGGTGGGGGATATGGGCGGTTCCGGCGGTTCCGAGGATTTCAATTCCTTCTACGAGGCCTCGTACGGTCAGCTCGTCGCCCACCTGTACGCCATGACCGGTGATCTGGGGGAGGCGCAGGACGCGGCCCAGGAGGCCTTCGTCCGGGCCTGGGACCGCTGGCACCAGGTCAGTACCCATGACAATCCGGTGGCCTGGGTCCGGCTGACCGGGCAGCGGGTGGCGATCAGCCGCTGGCGACGGGCGCGGACGGCGGTACGGAGCTGGATCCGGCACGGGCCGGTCGGGCCGATCGCCGGCCCGGGGCCGGACACGGTGGCTCTGGTGGAAGCACTGCGGAAGTTGCCGGAGGCCCAGCGGTCGGCGCTGGTCCTGCATCACATGGGCGGCAGGTCGGTGGCCGAGATTGCCGCTGAGGCCGGCGTTCCGGTGGGCACGGTGAAGGCGCGTCTGCACCGGGGCCGGCAGGCCCTCGCCCTGCTGCTCGGCGAGGAGCCGGCCGAGGCGGGTCACCCCGTACGGGAGGCGGGGCGTGACGCGTTCCGCCCGGTGCCGGAGAACCCGGTGCAATCGGGGCAGCCAGGGCAGCCAGGGCAGGCAGGGCAGTCGGGTCAGTCGGTGGCTGGGGCGAGGCGGGTGCCGGCCCAGGCCGTCCGGGTGGCGGAGCCGGCCCCGGTGCCGGACGGCCGGGCCGCTGCGGACCTGGACCGGCCGGGCGTCCTGGCAGAGGCGGAGCGGCCGGTGGACGCGGCGGAGCTGACCACCCATGCGTGACAGATCACTGAGAAGGATGGGCCGGTCCGAACCGTCCGGGATCGGCAACGCCCGGCTGGAGCAGCTCTTCGACACCCTGCGCAGCGAGGTGACGACGACGGTGCAGCCACCGGTCACGGCCCAGTGGGTCCGCCGAGCGGCCGCACGCCGCCGGCAGCGTCGCCGGGCCGTGCTGGGCGTGGGCTGCGCGGTTGCCGCACTCGCGCTGTGGGGCGTCCGGGGGCTCCTGCCGGTGCCGCCCGAAGGGAGCGCCGGGGCCTCGGCGGCCGACCGGCGGATCGCTGCCGAGATACCGATGCCCGGTCAGGAGAGCCGTACCGACTTCGATCTGCTCCTGCCCACCGAGGACCTGCCGGTCGCCGAGGGCGCCTACGGCCCCTGGCTGCTGAAGGACGAGAGCACGGTGGACGGCGTGGCCGCCGGGGACGGCCCGGCCGTCGGCGCGACGAGTACGCCCTCCGGGAGCCCGTCGGCCCAGGCGGACGACGCCGGCCGGGCGGCCACCTGCCTGGGGCGGGTGGCGGGTTCGGTCGGAGCCACCAGCCTGTCGGGGCGCTCCTACTCGGACTTCGGCGGTTACGGGGCCGCCGCCGCCGAGTACGTGCTGGCGTTCCCCACGGCGGTGGAGGCCGGCCGGGCGGCCGAACGCCTGCGAGCCTCGATGGAGTGCGGATCCGCGGGGGTGACCGCCCTGTTCTGCTCGACCGACGTGATCGCCGTCCAGACGTGGAAGCGTGCCCAGGGGCCGGTCGAGATCGAGGAGATCACGGTCCAGCAGGCCGGTACCCGGCTGGTGGCGTTGGCCGTGCACCGCCTCGCCGATGCGACGACGGCGCTCCCGGGCGGCCCGAAGTCGCAGCGGGAGAGCCTGGTGCGGCCGGAGTTCTTCACCGCCGCGGACTCGCTCCGGGTCCGGTTGGCGGCAGCCGCTGCCGCCGGGGACGGCTCGTCGCCCGGTACGCCGCCCGTTGCGACGGCGGGCGGGCTCGCGGGCTCACCCGCGGGTCCGGCCTCTCCGGAGCCGGCCGCCGCCACCGTCGAGCCCACCGCGGCAGCCACCACCGGTACCGCGACGGGCACCGCCACCGGCGGCACCGACGCGGCGCACTGCCAGGGCGCGTAGCACCCTCCGCGGCGCCCGAGGCAGGTTTCTTCCGGTGCATGAACATTCGTTGACCCGGTCCGAGGCAGCTGCCAGGCTGTCGGACGTGAGCCAATCCGAGCGCCTTGTGGGCCGCCTGCACGTCGATCTGCGACGTCACGCGAGCGCCATCTGTGCTGTCTGCCACTGACCGGCGCTCCTTCGCGCTGACGCGCCACTCTCACCTGTCGGCCTGAACCGGCACGGCCGCCCCACCGGCACAGTCACCGTTCCGGGCTGTCGCCGTACCCGGCCGTGCCGTCCTCCTGGCCCCGCCCCGGCCCTGCTCCGCCGGGTGCTCCGTCCACCACCGGCCGTTCACCCCGGCCTCGCCGCGTGACGGGCAGCCTGCTGCCCGTCCCCGTCGGCGTACCCTGCCGACCCCGCAAAGGACCTCCCATGCCCGTGACCCCATGGCCTGCTTCCCGGCCCACCTCCCGACGCCAGTTCCTCGCGCTGGCCGCGGTCGCGGCGGCGGCCGCCGCCTGCGGCCGGGCGACCGCGGCGGACGGTGGCGGGGCCGAGACGAAGAAGCTCCGCTACCAGGGCTGGGTGGGGCAGGTGACCTTGCCCGAACTCGCCGAGGACCTCGGCTACTTCGAAGACGTGAAGCTGGAGTGGGTGGGCAACACGATCAGCGGCCCGCAGGACATCCAGTCGGCGGCGACCGGGCAGACCGACTTCGGCGGGGCGTTCAACGGCGCCGTCGTGAAGCTGATCGCGGCCGGGGCGCCGGTGAAGGCGGCGATCAGCTACTACGGCGTCGACGCCGCCTCCTACAACGGCTACTACGTGCTGGAGGACAGCCCGATCCGCTCCGCGCGGGACCTGGTCGGCAAGAAGGTCGGGATGAACACGCTCGGCGCCCACGTCGAGGCGGTGCTCGACACCTACCTGCAGAGGAACGGCTTCGCCGCACCGGAGTTGGGCCGGGTCGAGCGGATCGTCGTGCCACCGGTCAACACCGAGCAGTCGTTGCGGCAGAAGCAGATCGAGGTCGCCTCGCTGGGTGGCGTCCTGCGCGACAAGGCGCTGGCGGCGGGTGGGATCAGGCCGTTGTTCAGCGACTTCGACCTGCTGGGCGCCTTCAGCGCCGGCACGTACGTACTGACCAACAAGTTCCTCAAGCAGAACCCGAACACCTCGAAGGTGTTCGTGACGGGCGTCGCCAAGGCGATCGAGTGGGCCAGGGCGACGCCGCGCGAGGAGGTGATCGCCCGCAGTACGGACATCATCAGGCGGCGCGGCCGGAACGAGGACGTCGCGGCGCTGCAGTACTGGAAGTCCTTCGGCGTCGCCGAACCCGGCGGCCGGATCACGGACCAGACCTTCCAGCTCTGGATCGACTGGCTGACCGCCCACGGTAACATCAAGCCAGGTCAGGTCAAGGCGGCCGATCTCTACACCAACCAGTTCAACGGCTACTCGGCCGCCTCGCCCACCGCCGCCAGGAGTTGAGCCGACGATGACCGCGCACATCAGCTTTCGTCAGGTCACCAAGACCTTCCCCGTCCGGGGGCGGGCCGGGGACCGCAGGCCCGCCGGGTTCACCGCCCTCGACTCGGTCGGACTCGACGTCGCCAAGGGCGAGTTCCTGACGGTGGTCGGCCCGAGCGGGTGCGGCAAGTCCACCCTGCTGGATCTCCTCGGCGGCCTGACGGCGCCGACCTCCGGCGAGATCCTGCTCGACGGCCGGCCGGTGACCGGCCCGGGGGTCGACCGCAGCATCGTCTTCCAGCAGTACGCGCTGCTGCCGTGGCGGACGGCCCAGGGCAACGTGGAGTTCGGCCTGGAGGCCACCGGCGTGCCGAGGCGCCGGCGGGCGGCCAGAGCACGGGAGTACCTCGACCTGGTCGGTCTCACCGGCTTCGAGGACCGCCACCCGCACGAACTCTCCGGCGGGATGAAGCAGCGGGTCGCGATCGCCCGCAGCCTCGCGTACGACCCGGCCGTCCTGCTGATGGACGAGCCGTTCGCGGCGCTCGACGCGCAGACCCGCGAGTCGCTGCAGGACGAACTGCTGCGGATCTGGCAACGGACTGGCAAGACCGTCGTGTTCATCACCCACGGCATCGAGGAGGCGGTCTACCTGGGCGGCCGCGTCGCGGTGCTGACCTCGCGTCCGGGCCGGGTGAAGGAGGTCGTCCCGATCGACCTGGGCGAGCGCGCGACCGGCCAGGACCTGCGCTCCAGCCCGGAGTTCGCCCGCTACCGCCACCAGATCTGGAGCCTGCTGCACGACGAGGTCAGCCGCGCACAGCAGTTGGAGAGAGAGGTCAGCCACGTATGAGCACCGACCTGAACCCGCGCCCCGCGGTTGCCGCGCGGACGGCCGTCGCAGAACCCCGGCCGGCGGCGGAGCCGGCCCCCGCCCGGACCACCGGCACCGAGCCGGCCCCGGGGGCGGCCCCGGCGTCCTCCCCGGTTTCGCCCGCCGGGCCGGTGGACCGGGCCCCGGGCACCAACGGGTCACCGGCGCCGGCCCGGAGCCCGGGACCGCTGCGGAGGTCGGCCCGTCTGCTGCTGAGCGCCGCCACGAAGTCCGTGGCGATCCTCGCGCTGCTGCTGCTCTGGGAGCTCGCCCCGCGCTTCGAGCTGGTGGACCCGACCTTCCTCCCGCCGTTCAGCGAGGTGCTGGACGCCTGGTACGGGCTGCTGCAGAACGGCCAGCTGGCCGACAACACCCTGGCCAGCCTGACCCGTTCGCTGAGCGGCTTCGGCCTGGCGGTGGCGATCGGCGTGCCGCTCGGCCTGTTGATCGGCTGGTACCGGCCGGTGGCCGACCTGCTGAGCCCGCTGCTGGAGCTGTTCCGCAACACGGCGGCGCTCGCCCTGCTCCCGGTCTTCGTACTGATCCTCGGCATCGGCGAGACGTCCAAGATCTCGATCGTGCTGTACGCCTGCCTCTGGCCGATCCTGCTCAACACCATCAGCGCGGTGCGCAGCGTGGACCCGACGCTGATCCGGCTCGCCCGCTCGCTGGACCTCTCCGCGCCCCGGTTGTTCCAGAAGGTGATCCTGCCCGCCTCGGTGCCGGTGATCTTCACCGGTGTCCGGCTCGCCGGGGCGGTGTCGATCCTGGTGCTGGTGGCCGCCGAGATGGTGGGGGCCAAGGCCGGGCTGGGCTACCTGATCAACGCGTCGCAGTACAACTTCGCGATCCCGCAGATGTACGCGGGCATCGTGACGATCTCCGTCATCGGGCTGGTCTTCAACCAGCTGTTGGTCGCGCTGGAGCGCCGGTTCACCGCCTGGCGCGCCCCGCTGGGCAGTTGAGAGGTGTGACGTGAGTGCACAGCAGGAGTTCGCGGCCGACGTCCTGGTGGTCGGCGGCGGCCCGGCGGCCACCTGGGCGGCGCTGGACGCGGCACGCGCCGGTGCGGACGTCGTCCTGGCCGACAAGGGGTACTGCGGGACCAGCGGCTCGACGGCGGCCGGCGGCACCGGGGTCTGGTACGTGGACCCGGAGCCGGCGCTCCGCGAGGCGGCGATGGCGAGCCGGGAGGCGCTCGGCGGTCACCTGGCCGACCGGCGCTGGATGGCCCGGGTCCTCGACCAGACCTACGTCAACATGAACGAGTTGGCGGAGAGCAGGAGTTACCCCTTTCCGACCGGACCGGACGGCCGGCAGCTGCGGACCGGTCTGCAAGGCCCGGAGTACATGCGCCGGATGCGGATCCGGGTGCGGCGCGCGGGTGTCCGCATCCTCGACCACAGTCCCGTCACCGAACTGCTCACCGCCGCCGACGGATCGGTCGCCGGTGCGGCAGGCCAGCGCCGGCAGGCCGGGCACCCGTTCCTGGTGCGGGCGGGCGCCGTGGTGCTCGCCACCGGTGGCTGCGCCTTCCTCAGCAAGGCGCTCGGCACGAACACCAACACCGGCGACGGCGCCCTGTACGCGGCCGAGGTGGGCGCCGAACTCTCCGGGATGGAGTTCTCCAACGCCTACGGCATCGCGCCGGAGCACACCTCGGTCACCAAGACCGCCTTCTACTCCTACGCCAGCTTCAGCACCGGGGACGGCGCCGCGCTGGAGGGCGCGGCGAGCCAGGGCGGCCGCTCGGTGATCGCCCGCTCGCTGCTGGCGGGGGAGAAGGTGTACTGCCGGCTGGACCGCGCCGACGAGGCGGCCCGCCGCGCGATGCGCCTGGCCCAGCCGAACTTCTTCCTGACCTTCGACCGGCTCGGCATCGACCCGTTCACCGACCGCTTCGCCGTCACCCTGCTCGCCGAGGGCACCGTGCGGGGCACCGGTGGCATCCGGATCGCGGGCGACGACTGCCGCACCACCGTCCCCGGCCTGTACGCGGCGGGGGACGCCGCCACCCGGGAGGAGATCTGCGGGGGCTTCACCGGCGGCGGCAGCCACAACGCGGCCTGGGCGATGTCCTCGGGCACCTGGGCCGGGCGGGGCGCCGCCGGGTACGCCCGCGCGCTCGGGCCCGGCGCCCATCGCCGGGTGCTCGCCCCGGCCGGCCGGGCCGGGCTGCGTCCCACCGCGGCGCCCGGCGGCAGGCCCGGCGGGGACGCCCGCGAGATCGTCGCGGCCGTCCAGCGCCAGGTGCTCCCGTACGACAAGAACTACCTGCGGCACGGGGACGGCCTCACCGGGGCGCTGAGCGTGCTCGACGACACCTGGGCGCGGCTGCGGGCCGGGCTGCGGGCCACCGGCACGGACGCCGTCCGGGCCCGGCAGGCGGCGGCACTCACCGCCAACGCCCGCTGGATGTACCGCTCGGCGCTCGCCCGGACCGAGTCCCGGGGGATGGCCCGCCGGCTCGACCACCCCGGCCAGGATCCGGCGCAGCACCACCGGATCGCCTCCGGCGGACTGGACGAGGTCTGGACCCGCCCGCTCGCCCGCACCGCCACGGAGGCCGCCGCGTGATCGAACTCGTCTCCGCGGAGCGCTGCGTCGCCTGCGACCGGTGCATCAGGGTCTGCCCGACCGACGTCTTCGAGCGGGGTGCGGACGGCGTCCCGGTGATCGCCCGGCAGGACGACTGCCAGACCTGCTTCCAGTGCGAGGCCAACTGCCCGGCGGACGCGCTGTTCGTCGCCCCCTACACCCACCCGCAGCCGCAGGACCCGGCCGTCCGCGACGAGCGGCGGCTGGCCGACGCGGGGCTGCTCGGCAGCTACCGCGCACAGATCGGCTGGGGCCGGGGCCGGACCCCGGGCGCGCTGCGCGCGATCGGCCCGGCCCTCGGGCCGGCCGCCCAGGCCACCCCCATCACCTCCTGAAGCACCTCCCGAAGCACCTCCCGAACGTCCGTACCGCACCCATCGTCCGAAGGGAATTCCGATGACCAGCACCTTCGAGATCCGCAAGGTCGGCGGCCGGATCGGCGCCGAGATCCTCGGCGTCGACACCGCCGCCGAACTCGACCCGGGGACGGTCGAGCAGCTCAACGCCGCCCTGCTGGAGCACAAGGCGCTCTTCTTCCGCGGCCAGCAGCTGGACGACGACGGCCAGACCCGCTTCGCCGCCAACTTCGGCACCCTCACCACCGCGCACCCGACCGTGCCCGCGCTGGACGGCCAGCCGAACGTGCTGGCGGTGGACAGCGAGGACGGCGGCCGCGCCAACCGCTGGCACACCGACGTCACCTTCGTCCGGACGCCGCCGAAGGCCAGCACCCTGCGCAGCCTGATCGTCCCGCCGTACGGCGGGAACACGCTGATCGCCAACACCCAGACCGCGTACCGGGACCTGCCGGAGCAGCTGCGCGAGTTCGCCGACCGGCTCTGGGCCGTGCACACCAACGACTACGACTACGCGCAGGGCAAGGAGCTGGACGCGGCGGACCAGGAGCGCCGCCGGGTCTTCACCGCCCGCACGTACCGCACCGCCCACCCGGTGGTGCGGGTGCACCCGGAGAGCGGTGAGCGCGGGCTGTTCATCGGGGGCTTCGCGCAGTCGGTCGTCGGGCTGCCGAGCGCCGAGTCGCACGACCTGCTGCGCAGCCTGCAGGCGTACGTGACGCGGCCCGAGAACGTGGTCCGCTGGCGCTGGGAGCTCGGGGACGTGGTGCTGTTCGACAACCGCGCCACCCAGCACTACGCCCCGGACGACTACGACGACCTGCCGCGCCGCCTGCACCGGGTCACCGTGGCCGGTGACGTCCCGGTGGGCGTGACGGGGGAGTCCAGCCAGGTGCTGGAGGGTGACGACGCTTCGCACTACACCTCCTGACCAGCGCCCGGCCGCGCGGAGGGGGTCCGCGCGGCCGGTCCACGGGGAAGGCCCGGACCACCTGGTCCGGGCCTTCCCCGTGCTGTCGGGCCGGGCCCGGCGGCGGGCCGTCACGCCGCGGCGTACCGCCCGGCCGGGCGCGGCAGGCCGTAGTGCTCGCGCAGGGTGCTCCCGGTGTAGCCCTCGCGGAACAGGCCGCGCGCCCGCAGGATCGGCACCACCTGCTCGACGAAGTCGTCCAGGCCGCCGGGCAGGACGGGCGGCATGATGTTGAAGCCGTCGGCCGCGCCCCGGGTGAACCAGGTCTCGATGTGGTCGGCCAGTTGCTCGGGGGTGCCGACCACGACCTGGTGGCCGCGGCCGCCGCCGAGCCGCCCGACGAGTTGGCGCAGGGTCAGCCGGTCGCGCTCGGCGAGGTCGCGGATCAGCTCGAACCGGCTCTTGGCGCCGTTGATCTCGGTGACCGGCGGCAGCGGCGGGAGCGGCTCGTCCAGCGGGTGGCCGGTGAGGTCGACGCCGAGGACGGTGGAGAGCACGCCGACCGCCCGGGCCGGGCTGATCAGCGCGTCCAGCTCCTCGTCCAGGGCGCGCGCCTCCGCCTCGGTGGAGCCGAGGACGGGGACGACGCCGGGCAGGATCTTCACCCGGGCCGGGTCGCGGCCGGCCGCGGCGGCCTGCCGCTTGAGGTCGGCGTAGAAGGCCTGCCCCTCGGCCAGGGTCTGCTGCGCGGTGAACACCGCCTCGGCCCAACGGGCCGCGAAGGCCCTGCCGTTGTCGGAGGAGCCGGCCTGCACGAGCAGTGGGTGGCCCTGCGGGCTGCGCGGGATGTTCAGCGGTCCGCGCACCTGGAAGTGCTTGCCGACGTGGTCGATGTCGTGCACCCGGCCGGGGGCGGCGAACGCCCCGCTCGCACGGTCCAGCAGCAGTGCGCCGTCCTCCCAGCTGTCCCATAGCGCGGTGACCACGTCGAGGAACTCGGCGGCCCGCTCGTACCGGACGGCGTGGTCCTGGTTGGCGCTGCGGCCGAAGTTCTGGGCGGCGCGGTCGCCGGCCGAGGTGACGATGTTCCAGCCGGCCCGGCCGCGGCTGATGTGGTCCAGCGAGGCGAACTGGCGGGCCAGGTTGTAGGGCTCGGAGAAACCGGTGGAGACGGTCCCGATCAGGCCGATCCGGGTGGTCACCGCGGCCAGCGCGGTGAGCAGGGTGAACGGTTCGAAGTGGCTGATCAGGCCCCAGCCGCCGTCGGAGCGGGCCTCGACGCCGTCGGCGAGGAACACCGAGTCGAACGAGGCCGCCTCGGCGGCTCGGGCGAGCCGCTGGAAGTGCGCGACGTCCCCGGCGGCGGCCGGGTCGGTGCGGGGGTGGCGCCAGGCGGCCTCGTGGTGGCCGACGCCCATCAGGAAGAGGTTGAAGTGGAGTTGGCGCTCGGCGGGTTCTTCGGGCATGGCGGAACGCTCCGGGGCTCGGGAGGCGGGCGGGAGAGAGGGGGATCGACCCGATTCTCCGGCCCGCTGTCCGGCCGTTCAACGATTCGCCCGGGCGTGGAATTAATGTGCCGTTGACGGTGGGTCAACGCATCGTCCGGGCGGTCGAGCGCCCGGCCGTCCGCAGTTCCATCGGCCGCTGGTAGACGCTGTCGAGCACCCCGGCGCAGGCCGCCACCGCCAGCACCTCGACGCCGAAGGCGGTCGCGGTGACCAGTTGTTCAGGTGCGGCGTTGGAGTGCCGCCGGATCTGTTCGGCCAGGTAGGGGCGCAGGCGGGGGGCCACCGTCATCCCGGCCTCGCTGACCACCAGGACCTCGGGGTTCAGGACATCCAGCAGCAGGCCGGCGGCGGGTGCGACCAGCCGCAGCCGCTCCTCGAAGAGCCGGACCGCGGCGGGGCTCCCGGCGGCGGTCAGCTGCAGCAGCAGGTCGAAGTCGGGGCGGGGGACCAGCCCGAGGGCATGCGCCCGGCGGGCGAGGGTCCGGTCCGCGACGGTGGCCTGGAGGCAGCCGGTGCGTCCGCAGGAGCAGGCCTCGGTGGAGCCGGGGACGGCGAGGTGGCCGATGTCGCCGGCCCGGGAGCGGCGCCCGTGCAGCACGCTGCCGCCGGTCGCGATGGCCGCGTCGACGACGTTGCCGACGAACAGCTGGACCAGTTCGGTGGCCGTGCTGCCGGCGCCGAACAGCAGCTCCGCCTGGGCCAGCGCCCGGGCGTGGCTGTCGACGTGCACCGGCAGCCGGACGGTGTCGGCGAGGATGTCGCGGACGGGGACGTCGTGCCAGCCGAGCGGGCCGTGGGCGACGACGCTGCCGCTCCCGGAGTCCACCCAGCCGCCGGTGACCACGCCGAGGCCGAGCAGCGAGTGCCCGGCGGCCCGGCGGGCCAGGAACCCCGGCAGGTACGCCCGGACGGTGCCCAGCACGGCGGCGGCGTCCCCGCGCCGGGGCAGGCGCTCGTGGGCGACCACCCGTCCGCGCAGGTCCAGCAGGGCGAAGGTGAGCCAGGGCACGCCGATGTGCACGCCGCAGGCCAGGTGGTGACGGGTGTCGATGTCCAGCGGCAGCCGCGGGCGCCCCGCCCTGGGCGGTCCGTCCGGCGGGGGCAGTTCGCGCAGCAGCCCGAGACCGGTGAGGTCGGCGGTGTGCCGGGAGACGGCGGCCGGGCTGAGGCCGGTGGCCCGGCCGACGGCGCTGCGGGTCAGCGGGCCGCCGGCCAGCACGGCGCGCAGCACGGCCCCGGCCCCGCCGCCCTCGGTGGGCAGCGGGGTCCTGCCGTGCGTGGGCGGTGCGACCAGGGAGAGCATGCGGTCGATGCTCCCAGCGGCGTGTTGCACGGGCGTGGCGAGGGCGTGAAGCGGCCCGGGGCGGCGCCCGGCGGCCGGGTGCACGGCGCCGCGGCCTGCGGGCGGGTGGGGGCGCGGACCGGTCCGGGATCCGGGTGGTGCCCGGGTCAGCTCAGCTGTTGCCGGACGGTGGAGGCGTCGGCGGCGGCCGTGGCCGAACCGGTCAGCGTGGCGAGCATCTCGCGCACGTTGGTCACCTGCGCGTGGATGCTGTCGCGGCGCTTGGTGAGCGCCGCCAGCTCGTGCTCGGACTCGGTGCGGATCCGGTCGGCCTTGGCGTTGGCGTCGGCCACGATGTCCTCGGACTGGCGCTGGGCCGTCTCCACCGTCCGGCGGGCGCGGCGCTCGGCGTCGGTGCGGAGCTTCTCGGCCTCCAGGCGCAGCTGCTCCGCCCGGTGCTCGATCTCGGCGAGGCGCTTCTCGGCCTTGGCCTGGCGGGCCGCCAGGTCACGCTCGGACTGCTCGCGGCGCTTGGCCAGGTTGGTCTCGAACTCCAGCGCGGCCTGGGCGGCCTTGGTGCGGGTGTCCTCGAAGAGGGCGTCCGCCTCCTCGCGCCTGGCCGCTGCCGCCTGGAAGGATTCGAGGCTCACCCGCTCGCTCTCGGCGAGGTCGCGGTCGGCCTTGGCCCGGCGCGTCGCGAGGTTGGTCTCGAAGTCCCGCGTCGCCTGGGCGACCTTGGCGCGGGTCTCCTCGAAGAGCGTCTGGGCGGCCTGCCGCTTGGCTTCGGCGTCGCGGTTCGCCCCGGCGAGCAGCGCGGCACTGTCGATCATGGCCTTCTCCATGATCCGCAGGCCCTCGGCCTCCCTCGGGTCGAGCGCCACGGTGCGATCGGACGGACCGGACCCGGGCGCCCCGTCGCGCAGGGTCGGGCTGTGGACGACGGCCGGGCGCTGCGCGTACCGGACGATGCCGCGCAGCCGGGCCGAGGCCTGGCCGGCGTCGGTCGGGCGGCTCGCGGGTTCCTTCGCCAGCAGGTCCAGGACGAGCTGGTCGATCTCCTGCGGCAGTCCGGCGCGCAGCTCGCTCGGTGCCGTCGGGACCACCGCGCCGTGTTGCCGGATCAGCTCGTAGAAGGAGCCGCGGAAGGGCGGCCGGCCCGTGCACAGCTCGTAGAGCACGCAGCCGAAGGCGTAGAGGTCCGAGCGGCTGTCGAGCCCCTTGCCCTCGAAGCGCTCCGGCGCCATGTAGGCGGGGGTGCCCATGATGACGTTCGTGCTGGTCAGGCCGTTGTCGGCGGAGTCGGTCCGGGCGATGCCGAAGTCCACGACCTTGACCGAGCCGGTGGCCTGGAGCATGACGTTGGCGGGTTTGATGTCCCGGTGGACCACACCCGCGCGGTGGGCGGTCGCCAACGCCTCGGAGATCTGCAGGGCCCAGTCGAGGGCGTCCGGCACGGGCGGTGTGCCCCGGAGCAGGACCTCGCTCAGCGGCTCCCCGGTCAGCAGCTCCATCACCAGGTAGAACTGCGGGCGGCCGGGACCCTGGTGCCGGCCGAAGTCGTGCACGGTGACGATGCTGGGGTGGTTGAGGGCGCCGGCCAGGGCGACCTCGCGCGTGAAGCGGGCCACGTCCTTCTCGGTGTGGACCCCCGGAAGCATGATCTTCACGGCCACCTGGCGCTGGATCCGGGCGTCGCGCGCCTTCCAGACCGCGCCGAACGCGCCTTCGCCGATCTGCTCCAGCAGCTCGTACCGGTCGTCCAGGACATCGCCCGACTGCATCTCGCCCCCTCAGGCGTCAACGGCACCCCGTGCGCGCCCAACCTACCGCCTGTCGCCTTGTGGGGCCGAGGGGTTGACGGTTCGTCATTACCGGCGGACCGGTGTCTGACGTGCTCCGATCAGTGGGCGGCGGGCGTCCACCGGCGTGCCCGCCGAACCGGCCCACGGGCAGCGGGCCGGTACGGACGCAGGCAGCAGGGGCAGGCCGCCGGGCGGCCGCCGCCAGGGCCGGGCCGCCGGCCCCCTCCGCCGGCCCGGCCGTCAATATCGCGCTAAGACTGGCCGTCCGGCGCCCCGATCAGCGGCAGCACGCCCGGCGCGCCGTAGTCTCGAAGGGGCCGAACAGGTGTCCGGGGCTGGCTGCCCGACCGGACCGGATCAAGAATGGTGCACATGGGACGCGGCAGGCTGCGGATCTACCTCGGGGCCGCCCCCGGGGTGGGGAAGACCTACGCCATGCTCGCCGAGGCGCACCGCCGGGCCGGGCGCGGCACCGACGTGGTGGCCGGCTTCGTCGAGCATCACGGCCGGGAGCAGACGCTGGCCCGGGCCGAGGGGCTGGAGGTCGTCCCGCGCCGGGAGCTGGTGCACCGGGGCGCGGTCTTCACCGAGATGGACCTGGACGCCGTGCTGGCCCGCCGTCCGCAGGTCGCGCTGGTGGACGAGCTCGCGCACAGCAACGTCCCCGGCAGCCGCAACGCCAAGCGCTGGCAGGACGTGGAGGAGTTGCTGGCGGCCGGGGTGGACGTCGTCTCGACGGTCAACATCCAGCACCTGGAGTCGCTCGGCGACGTGGTCGAGGGCATCACCGGCGTGCGGCAGCGGGAGACCGTCCCGGACGACGTGGTGCGGCGGGCTGACCAGATCGAGCTGGTGGACATGTCGCCGCAGGCGCTGCGCCGCCGGCTGGCGCACGGCAACGTCTACGCGCCGGAGAAGATCGACGCCGCGCTCTCCAACTACTTCCGGCCCGGCAACCTCACCGCGCTGCGTGAGCTGGCCCTGCTCTGGACGGCCGACCGGGTCGACGAGTACCTGCAGACCTACCGGGCCGAGCAGGGGATACAGGGCACCTGGCAGACCCGGGAGCGGATCGTGGTCGGCCTGACCGGCGGCCCGGAGGGCGCGACGCTGATCCGGCGCGCCGCCCGGATCGCCGCGCGCGGCTCCGGCGGTGAGCTGCTCGCCGTCCACATCACCCGGTCGGACGGGCTGGCCGGCACCGGGTCGCCGCAGGCACTGATCGAACAGCGGGCCCTGCTGGAGAGCCTCGGCGGCACCTTCCACACCGTGCTCGGCGAGGACCCGGCGGCCGGGCTGCTGGACTTCGCCCGGGGCGTCAACGCCACCCAGGTGGTGCTCGGCTCCAGCCGCCGCAAGGCCTGGCAGTACGTCTACGGCCCCGGGGTGGGCGCCACCGTCACCCGCGACAGCGGTGACATCGACGTCCACATCGTGACCCACGAGCACGCCGCGAAGGGGCGCGGGCGCGTCCCGATCCGCCGGGTCACCGACCTCGGGCGCCGGCGCGCGGTGGCCGGCTGGCTGATCGGGGTGGCCGGCCCGCTGCTGCTGGCCCTGCTGCTGACCCATGTGAACGGGCTCGGCCTCTCCACCGACATGCTGCTGTTCCTGACCGTCACGGTCTGCGCCGCGCTGGTCGGCGGGCTGTTCCCGGCGGTCGCCTCCGCGCTGGTCGGCTCCTCGGCCCTGAACTACTGGTTCACCCCGCCGACCCACACCTTCTCGATCAGCGAGCCGCAGAACATCCTCGCGGTGGCGATCTTCACGGCGGTGGGCATCGCCGTCGCCTCGGTGGTGGACCTGGCGGCCCGCCGCACCCACCAGGCGGCCCGCAGCCAGACCGAGGCACAGACCCTCAGCGCCCTGGCCGGCACGGTGCTGCGCGGCGCGCCCACCGGCGAGGGCGTGCTCACCGCACTGCTGGACCAGGTCAGGGAGACCTTCCAGCAGGACTCCGCCGCGCTGCTGGAGCGGGCGGACGAGCACAGCCCGTGGCGCCGCACCGCCGCGAGCGGCCCCCACCCGCCGGACCGGCCGGAGCAGGCCGACGTGGACGTGCCGGTCGGCGAGCACCTGGCGCTCGTCCTGGCCGGGCGGGTCCTGCCGGCCGAGGACCGCCGGCTGCTCGGCGCGTTCGCCGCCCAGGCCGCCGTCCTGCTGGAGCGCCGCCGGCTCGCCGGGGAGGCGGCCGCCGCCCGCCGGGAGGCCGAGGGCAACCGGATCCGCACCGCCCTGCTGGCGGCCGTCTCGCACGACCTGCGCACCCCGCTGGCCGGCATCAAGGCCGCGGTCAGTTCGCTGCGCTCCGAGGACGTGGAGTGGGACGAGGCGGACGAGGCGGAGCTGCTGGCCGGCATCGAGGAGGGCGCCGACCGGCTGGACCACCTGATCAACAACCTGCTCGACATGAGCCGGCTGCAGACCGGCACGGTCACCCCGCTGATCCAGGAGACCGACCTCGACGAGGTGGTGCCGTTCGCCCTGGCCGGGGTGCCGCCGGACGCCGTCCGCCTCGACGTCCCGGAGTCGCTGCCGATGATCTTCGCGGACGCCGGCCTGCTGGAGCGCTCGCTGGCCAACCTGATCGAGAACGCCGTCAAGTACAGCCCGCAGGGGGTGCGGGTGTACGTCCGGGCGGACGCCCTGCACCCGGTGGGCGGAACCGCCCGGATGGAGCTGCGGATCGTGGACCGCGGCCCGGGCGTCCCGGAGGAGGCGAAGGAGCGGATCTTCGCGCCCTTCCAGCGCCACGGCGACGCCCCGCGCGGCGCCGGGGTCGGTCTCGGCCTCGCGGTCGCCCGGGGCTTCGTGGAGGCGATGGACGGCACCGTGGCCGCCGAGGACACCCCGGGCGGCGGGCTCACCATGGTGGTCACCCTGCCGGCGGTGGAGCGCCCGTCCGAGCCCGCCCCGCGGTCCGGTCCCGGCCCCGCGGACCGGGTCGCCCCGGCGGTCGCCGAGGCGGCCCGCGCCCCGGACGGCGTTCCGGGCGGCGCCCCGTACGGCTCCCGGGCGTGAGGCCCGTACCGGCCGGGCGGGGCGCCGGGACCGGGGCCCCCGCCGTACCCGATCCGGCGCCCGCACCCGACCCCCGTAGTCCCAGCAGCCCCGAAACCCCGGCAGCCCCCGCACCACGCCCCCGCTGACCCCGACACCCCTCCCGAAAGGCGGAGCCCGCATGACCCGGGTCCTCGTCGTGGACGACGAACCTCAGATCGTCCGCGCGCTGGTGATCAACCTCAAGGCCCGCAAGTACGAGGTCGACGCGGCCCACGACGGCGCGAGCGCCCTGGAGCTCGCCGCCGCCCGGCACCCGGACGTGGTGGTGCTCGACCTGGGCCTGCCGGACATGGACGGCGTCGAGGTGATCAAGGGCCTGCGTGGCTGGACCCGCGTCCCGATCATCGTGCTCTCCGCCCGGCACGCCTCCGACGAGAAGGTCGAGGCGCTGGACGCCGGCGCCGACGACTACGTCACCAAGCCCTTCGGCATGGACGAGCTGCTCGCCCGGATGCGGGCGGCCGTCCGCCGGGCCGAGCCGGTCACCGGCGAGGACGACTCGGCGGTGGTCACCGACGGCTTCACCGTCGACCTGGCGGCCAAGAAGGTCAACCGGGGCGGCACCGACGTCCGCCTCACCCCGACCGAGTGGCACCTGCTGGAGGTGCTCGTCCGCAACGCCGGCCGGCTGGTCAGCCAGACCCAGCTGCTCCAGGAGGTGTGGGGCCCGGCCTACCGCACCGAGACCAACTACCTGCGGGTCTACCTCGCCCAGCTGCGCCGAAAGCTGGAGGCCGATCCCTCGCACCCGCGTCACTTCATCACCGAGCCGGGCATGGGATACCGCTTCGAGGCCTGAGCGAGGTCCGGGCGTCCGGACCTCCGGCCCTGCCGTCGGACCCCCTTGTACCGGTACCCTTCGGGCATGAGTGGTGACATCAGCAGCGACCAGCCGCAGGGTCGCTTCCGCCGTATGCTCAGCCGGTTGACCTCCTCCACCGAGGAGCTCCAGGCCGAGGAACTGCGGCAGGAGAGCGCGGCGGAGTCGGGCTGCACTCCGATCGCCAGCTGCAGTGACCGTGCCCTGGTCACCGTGGCGGGCACCCTGCGCACCGTGACGCTCCGCCCCCGGGCCGGCGTGCCCGCGCTGGAGGCGGAACTCTTCGACGGCACCGAGGCCCTCGACGTGGTCTGGCTCGGCCGGCGCTCGATCGCGGGCATAGAACCCGGCCGCCGGCTCGTCGCCAGCGGCCGGATCAGCCACGCACGTGGGCGCCGCGTGCTGTTCAACCCCCGCTACGAGCTGCGTCCGGTAGGACACGGGAGCGAATGAGCGTGAGCAACCTGCCCGGCGGCGATCCCGCCGCCCAGCTCGACCTGGCCAAACCCGCCGAGGCGAGCGGTCACCCCTACGAGCGGTCCTTCGAGGGGCCCGGTCCCGCCGCGGCGGAGCCCGCCCCGGAGACCGCGGAGGAGACGGCGGCCCGTGAGGCAGCCGCCTCCCGGGAGGCCGCCGACACGGTGATGCAGGCCTTCGGCGGCGTCCGCGGCATGATCGACATGACGCTGCCCGGCCTGGTCTTCATCATCACGTACAACATCACCCACCAGGTCTCGACCGCCGCCTGGGCGGCTCTGGGCCTGAGTGCGCTGTTCGTGGTGGTCCGGCTGTTCAAGCGCGAGACCATCCAGCACGCCTTCAGCGGCGTCTTCGGGGTCGCGATCGGCGCCTGGATCTCGATGAAGACCGGCAAGGCCGAGAACTTCTACCTCCCGGGCCTGCTCTGGAGCGTCGGCTACTGCGTGGGCCTGGCGGTGTCGGCGCTGGTCCGCTGGCCGCTGATCGGGGTGATGCTGGGCCCGGTCACCGGTGAGATGTTCACCTGGCGGACCCAGAACCCGGGCCGGCTCGCCGCCTACACCAAGGCCACCTGGGCCTGGGTGGTGATCATGGGCATCAAGCCGGTGATCCTCTTCCCGCTGTACTTCACCGGCAACGTGAACCTGCTCGGCTGGCTGAAGGTGGCGCTCGGCATCCCCCCGATGCTGCTGGCGATGTACATCACCTGGCAGATCCTGCTGAAGGCGCCGCCGCCGATCAAGGCGGTCGTCGAGGACGAGTAGCCCGGACGCCCCGGCGGGGCGGTCCGACCGGACGGCACGACGTACGAGGAGGGGCCCACCCGCGCGGGTGGGCCCCTCCTCGTACGTCCGGGCGGCCCGTCAGCCGGTGCCGGCCCCGCCGCCGGCCAGCAGCAGGTTCTCCAGCTCCTCCTCGCGCTCCTGGGCGGCGACGAAGAGCAGCTCGTCGCCGCCCTCCAGGGTGTCGTCGCCGCTCGGCACCAGGACCCGGCCCTCGCGGATGATGGTCACCAGCGCGGTGTCCTGCGGCCACTCCACGTCGCCGACCCGGGTGCCCACCAGCTCGGTGTCGGCGGCCAGGGTCAGCTCGACCAGGTTGGCGTTGCCCTGGCTGAAGCGCATCAGCCGGACCAGGTCACCGACGCTGACCGCCTCCTCGACCAGGGCCGACATCAGGCGCGGCGTCGACACCGCGACGTCCACGCCCCAGGACTCGTTGAAGAGCCACTCGTTCTTGGGGTTGTTCACCCGGGCGACCACCCGGGGAACGCCGTACTCGGTCTTCGCCAGCAGCGAGACGACCATGTTGACCTTGTCGTCGCCGGTCGCGGCGATCACCACGTGGCAGCGCTGCAGGGCGGCCTCGTCCAGCGAGGTGATCTCGCAGGCGTCCGCCAGCAGCCACTCCGCCATCGGCACCCGCTCCACCGAGATGGAGTTCGGGTTCTTGTCGATCAGCAGGACCTCGTGGCCGTTCTCCAGCAGCTCGCCCGCGATCGAGCGGCCGACGGCACCGGCCCCGGCAATTGCGACCCGCATCAGTGACCCTCCTCGTTCGGGCCCTGGGCGAACGCGGCCTCGACCGCCGCCAGATCCTCGCGGCGCAGCGTCACGTGCACCAGATCGCCCTCCTGGACCACCATCTGCGGCGTGGGGAGCACGCTCTCGCCGAGCCGCGTGACGAACGCCACGCGCGCCCCGGAGGCCTCCTCCAGCGCGCTCAGCCGGTGCCCGACCCAGGACGGCGCGTACGCCACCTCGGCCATCTGCACACTGCCGGTCGGGTCCTGCCAGAGCGTCTCGGCGCCGCTGGGCAGCAGCCGGCGCAGCATCTGGTCGGCCGTCCAGCGGACGGTGGCGACGGTGGGGATGCCCAGGCGCTGGTAGACCTCGGCGCGCCGCGGGTCGTAGATCCGGGCCGCGACGTTCTCCACGCCGAAGTTCTCCCGGGCCACCCGCGCGGCGATGATGTTGGAGTTGTCGCCGCTGCTGACCGCCGCGAACGCGCCCGCCTCCTCGATGCCGGCCTCGCGCAGGGTGTCCTGGTCGAAGCCGACCCCGGTCACCCGCCGGCCGTTGAACCCGGCTCCCAGGCGGCGGAACGCCGTCGGGTCCTGGTCGACCACTGCCACCGAGTGGCCCTGTTTCTCAAGCGCTCTCGCGAGGGCGGAGCCCACGCGGCCGCAGCCCATGATGACGATGTGCACTGAGCGCTACCTCACCCGGTCCGTTGGGGTCTTGACCTGCGCAAACACCGTTCATCGTCCTTCCGCACCCCGGGGTGGGGGTGACTCTTGTCGGCGGCTTTCGCGGGACAACTGGAGTGTTGCCCGCCGGCCCTTCATGCGACACGCTAGCCGGTCTCCCGAACACAGTCCCGACGAAGGGGGGGACGTAAGTCGGACTCGCCCGTGAGTACCCCCTACGATTCCTTACCGTGCCTATGCCGACTGACCTTCCGAAACGCATCCTGATCGGGCGTGCCCTGCGGAGCGACAAGCTCGGGGAAACCCTTCTCCCCAAGCGCATCGCGCTGCCCGTCTTCGCCTCGGACGCGCTCTCCTCGGTGGCGTACGCGCCCGAGGAGATCCTGCTCACCCTCTCCCTGGCAGGTGCCTCGGCGATCCACTTCTCGTGGCAGATCGGCGTGGTCGTCGCCATCGTGATGCTCGCGGTGGTCGCCTCGTACCGGCAGAACGTGCACGCCTACCCGAGCGGCGGCGGCGACTACGAGGTCGCCACGGTGAACCACGGTCCCAAGTCGGGCCTGGTGGTCGCGAGCGCCCTGCTCGTCGACTACATCCTCACCGTCGCCGTCTCGACCACCTCGGGCGTGGCCAACGTCGTCTCGGCCGTCCCCGCGCTGCGCGGTCACGAGCTGGGCCTGTCGGTCACGCTGGTGATCCTGCTGATGGGCATGAACCTGCGCGGGGTCCGGGAGTCCGGCACCGCCTTCGCCATCCCGACCTACGCCTTCATGGTCGGCGTGATGGGCATGGTCGGCTACGGCCTGGTCCGGCACCTGGTCTTCGGCGCCGACATGCCGGCCGAGAGCTCGGGGTTCCACCTGGAGGCCACCCCCGGCAACGAGTCGCTGGCCGGGTTCGCCCTGGTGTTCCTGCTGCTCAAGGCCTTCTCCTCGGGCTGTGCCGCGCTCACCGGCGTCGAGGCGATCAGCAACGGCGTGCCGGCCTTCCGCAAGCCGAAGAGCAAGAACGCCGCGACCACCCTGCTGATGATGGCGGGCTTCGCCGTGGTGATGTTCATGGGCATCATCTACCTGGCCCACCTGACCGGCGCGCAGATGGCCGAGAACCCGGCCGAGCAGCTGGTCGGCGCGCCCGCCGACTACCACCAGAAGACCGCGCTGGCGCAGATCAGCGAGGCCGTCTTCTCGAACTTCACCCCGGGCTTCTACTTCATCGCCGCCGTCACCGGCCTGATCCTGGTGCTGGCCGCCAACACCGCCTTCAACGGGTTCCCGGTGCTCGGCTCGATCCTCGCCCAGGACCGCTACCTGCCGCGCCAGCTGCACACCCGCGGTGACCGGCTGGCCTTCTCCAACGGCATCATCCTGCTGGCGCTGGCCGCGATCCTGTTCATCGTCGCCTTCGACGCCGACCCGACCCGGCTGATCCAGCTGTACATCGTCGGCGTCTTCGTCTCGTTCAACATGAGCCAGTCCGGCATGATCCGGCACTGGACCCGGCTGCTGCGCACCGAGACCGACCAGGCCAAGCGCTCCCACATGCAGCGCAGCCGGGCGATCAACGCCTTCGGCCTGGTGATGACCTCGGCCGTGCTGATCGTGGTGCTGGCCACCAAGATCAGCCACGCCTGGATCGCGATCGCCACCATGGTCGCGCTGTTCGTGCTGATGAAGGCGATCCGCCGGCACTACGACCGGGTCTCCCGGGAGCTGGTCGCCGCCGAGGAGCCCGACGACGTGGTGCTGCCCACCCGGGTGCACGCCATCGTGCTGGTCTCCAAGCTGCACAAGCCGGCCCTGCGCGCCCTCGCGTACGCCCGCCTGGCGCGCGCCCACACGCTGGAGGCGGTCTCGGTCAACGTCGACCCGGCGGACACCGAGGCGCTGCGCCGCGAGTGGGACGAGCGCGGCATCGAGGTGCCGCTCAAGGTGCTGGACTCGCCGTTCCGCGAGATCACCGGCCCGGTCCTGGACTACGTCAAGAACCTGCGCCGCAGCAGCCCGCGCGACGTGGTCTCGGTCTACATCCCCGAGTACGTGGTCGGCCACTGGTACGAGCACCTGCTGCACAACCAGAGCGCGCTGCGCCTCAAGGGCCGGCTGCTCTTCAAGCCGGGTGTGATGGTCACCTCGGTGCCGTGGCAGCTGGAGTCCTCGGAGCGGCGCAAGCCGCAGAAGGCCTGGTCGGCGCCGGGTGCGGTGCGACGCGGTGAGCCGCGTCGGCCGCAGGCCGTAAAGTCGAAGGTCTCCGGTACCTCCGACCCGGGCAGCTCCGACGGCCCCGCTGACGCCAGCAAGGACACCACCAAGTGACCCGCAACACCCCGCCCCGCTCCAACGGCAAGTCGGGCCAGGCCCGCAAGGGCGCCAAGCCCGGTCAGGTCGCCCGTCCGCGCTGGGCCGCCAGGCCCGCCCGCCCCGAGGCCACCGACCGCGACGGCTACACCGCGCAGACCGCGCCGCTGGCGCCGGGCGAGGCGCCGCGCGCCGACGAGAGCCGCCCCGAGGGCGCTCGCGGCGGTGCGCAGGCCCGTGCCGGCGCCGGTGCGGCCAAGGGCGCCGGCGCGAAGCAGGCCGGCCCGAAGGCCGGCGGTGCCAAGGCCGGCGGGTCCAGGCCCGCCGGTGCCGGCCAGGGCGCCGGTCCGCAGGGCGACAAGCCCCGCGGCGCCGGCCCGCGCAAGCAGACGGTCAAGGCGCCGAAGCTGCTGCGCACCCCGAAGGCCCCGAAGGCCGAGCCGGCCCCCCGCGGCCCGGGCGGCGACCCGCTGGTCGGCGAGCGGTACGAGGTCGAGGTCGGCGCCGTCGCGCACGGCGGCGGCCACTGCGTGGCCCGGCACGAGGGGCGGGTGCTGTTCGTCCGGCACGCGCTGCCCGGCGAGAGGGTGATCGCCCAGGTCACCGAGGGCACCACCAAGTCGCGTTTCCTGCGGGCCGACGCGGTGGAGATCCTGGAGCCCGCCAAGGACCGGATCGCCCCGCCCTGCCCGTTCTCCGGCCCGGGCAAGTGCGGCGGCTGCGACTGGCAGCACGTCACCCCGGGCGGCCAGCGCAAGCTCAAGGTGCAGGTCCTCACCGAGCAGCTGGCCAAGCTGGCCGGCCTCACCCCGGTCGAGGCCGGCTGGGACGGCAGCGTCGAGCCGGTGGGCGGCAAGCTCCCGGCCGGCGAGGTGCCCGCCTGGCGCAGCCGGGTCCAGTACGCGGTCGACCCGGCCACCGGCAAGGTGGGCCTGCGCAAGCACCGCTCGCACGACCTGCAGCCGATCGACCGCTGCCTGATCGCCGCGCCCGGGATCACCGAGCTCGGCATCGAGGCCCGCGAGTGGCCCGGGGTCGCCTCGGTCGACGCGATCGCCGCGACCGGCTCCTCGGACCGCCAGGTCGTCCTGGTGCCGCGGCCCGGTGCCCAGCTGCCGATCGTGGAGCTGGACAAGCCGGTCTCGATCTCCCGGATCGACGAGCACGAGGGCTTCCACCGCGTGCACGGCCGCACCTTCGTCCGTGAGGTGGCCGTGGGCCGCACCTGGCGGGTCAGCAACGGCGGCTTCTGGCAGATCCACCCCGAGGCCCCCGACACGCTGGTGAACGCCGTCCTGGACGGTCTCGACCCGCAGTACGGGGAGAACGCGCTGGACCTCTACTGCGGCGTGGGCCTGTTCGCGGGCGCGCTGGCGGACCGGGTCGGCGAGGAGGGCGCGGTGCTCGGCATCGAGTCCGGCAAGCAGGCCGTGGCCGACGCCCGGCACAACCTGGCGGCGCTGGAGAACGTCCGGATCGAGTGCGACAAGGTCGAGAGCCTGCTCCCGCGGACCGGGATCACCGCCACCGACCTGATCGTCCTGGACCCGCCGCGGGCCGGCGCCGGCCGCGAGACGGTCGCCCACCTGGTCGGCCTGGAGGCCCGCCGGATCGCGTACGTCGCCTGCGACCCCGCCGCGCTCGCCCGCGACCTCGCGTTCTTCCGCGAGGGCGGCTACCGGCCGGTCTCGCTGCGCGCCTTCGACCTCTTCCCGATGACCCACCACTTCGAGTGCGTGGCCATCCTGGAGCCGGCCGGCGAGCCGGTCGCGTAACGCGCCGCACGACGGACGGGCGGTGGGCGAGGTCTTCGCCCGCCGCCCGTCGGCGTTCGCGGGGCCGGGCGGGCCCGGTGCCCGGTGCCGGGCCGGTGAGATTTCTTCGGAACCCGGGCAGCGTTTCCGGCCGCGACAGCCGTCTGGAGGGTGGACGGGAGCCCCCGTCCGCCCGTCTGCTCCCAGGAGTTCCAGATGCCGTACGTGGGTACCCGTGCGCTGCGCCCGCCCGTCCGTGCCGCCCTCGGCCTCGCCACCGCCGTCCTGCTGGCGGCCGGTGGCGGCGTGGCCTTCGCCTCGACCGGGTCGGGCGGCCCGAGCGCGTCCGCCGCGCCTTCCGCTCCCTCCGCTCCCTCCGCGCCGTCCGCTCCCTCCACCCCGCCCACGGCACCTGTACAGGCCGGTGCCCCCGCGGCCGGCGGCCACGTGCGGGTGGTGGAGCCCCACCAGGGCGTGGAGGTCGGCCGGGGCGTGAGCCTCTGGCTGGACCAGGGTTCGGAGAACGTGGTGGCCAAGGGGGCCGGCGCACCCGGCGGCTCCTGGAGCGCCGAGGTCGCGGCCCTGCCGGAGGGCCGGATCTCGCTGACCGTCGCGGGGGACGCGACCTCAGCCCTGGTCGTCGGCATGTACCGCGGCCCCGGCCAGGTGGACCGCGTCACGGTGGCCCTCGGCGCCGCGGTGGTCGAGGCGCACGTGGTGAGCCTGGCGGGCGCCCCCGGCTGGGCCGCCTTCCACGTCGAGATCCCCGGCGGCTCCGCTCCCCACGTCGCCACCCCCGTCGTCACCGCCTACGGCGCGGACGGCGGCGTGCTCGCCGGCTTCGCCAAGCAGTAGCCCGCCGAGAGCAGAGCCCGCCGACGATCCCGACCGTGCTGCCGCCGGGCCGCGGCCCGGCGGCAGCACCCGCAGCCCGCCGCGAGGAACATTGCCCAGTGACACCGGCCGTGACCCTGGCCGCGCCCCTGACCCGCAGCCGGACCGTCCACCCCTTCCGCCCCTTCCACCCCGGACGCTCCCCGGCGGTGCCGGCGCCGACGAGGAGTTCAGGGCCTTCATGAGCGACCGCTGGCCGAGCCTGCTGCGCACCGCGTACCTGCTCACCGGCAGCCACCACGACGCCGAGGACCTCGCCCAGGGCGCACTGGCGACGGCCTACGCCAAGTGGGGCCGGGTGCGGCGCAGCGACGACGTGGCCGCGTACGTCCGCCAGATCATGGTCCACCAGCACATCGACCGGTTCCGGCGGCGGACCGTCCGCGAGTGGCTCACCGACCGGCTGCCGCACTCCCCGGTGGCCGACGAGACCGCCCGGGTGGTGGAGCACGGCGTGCTGCTGGCCGCGCTGGCCGCACTCCCGGCGCGGCAGCGCGCCGCCGTGGTCCTGTGCTACTTCGAGGACATGACCCACGCCCAGGTCGCGGCGGTGCTCGGGACCAGGACGGGCACCGTGCGCGGCCAGATCTCCCGTGCGCTGGCCCGGCTGCGCGAGAACGGCGCCCTGGCCGACGCCGTCGGCCGGCAGCCCCACCCCGAACCCAGGACGGAGACCACCCGATGAACCGGAGCGAGGGGCTCGCCTCGGCGCTGCGCCAGGCGGCCGACGCGATGCCGGTGGGCGCCGCGCCCGTCGACGCGGTGCTGCGGACCGGCCGGGCGATCCGCCGCCGCCGGCGGACCGTCCGCTCGGTCGTGTCGGTGGCCGTCCTGGTGCCGCTCTGCGGGGCCGCCGGCCTGTTGCTGGGGCCCGCCGCCCGCGACACCGGCCGGGCCGTCCCGGTGCTGTCCGCCCCGGCCCGGCCGGCCGCGACGGCTCCGGGCCCGGCCGTCGTCGTCCGGGGCGTCGGGCAGCCGTACGGTTTCGGCGGCGGCCGGGAGCTGACCCTGACGGCGCAGGGCGCGGAGATCTCCGCCCCGGCGGCCGGCGACGGCACCCCGTGGACCGCCCGGGTCGACCAGGTGCCGCCGGGGGAGATCACGGCGGCCGTGCTCGGTGACGGTCCGTCCGCACTGGTCGTGGGCCTCTACCGGGGAGCCGGCCCGGCGGCCCGGGTGACGGTGGACCTCGGCGGCCGCAGCACCGAGGCGCAGGTGGTCACCCTCGCGGGCGCACCGGGCTGGTGCGCCTTCGTCGCCGACGTCGGGGAGAACGGCCGGGTGCCCCGGGTCGCCGTCCTGGCGGCGGACGGCACGGTGCTCGCCCGCCTGGCGAAGCAGGGGTGACCGCCGCCCGGACGGCCCGCCGGGGCAGGGTCTTCCCGCAGCCCGGTCTTCCCGCAGCCCGGTTTTCCCGCGGCCGGGGATCGGCGGGCCCTGGACGCCGGAGGCTGCCATGGCACGGATCGGACCCGGCCGCCGGGTCCGGGATGCGGCCCCGTGGGTCCCTGGTGGCCGCGCTCGGGGAACTGCCGGGCGGCCGGGCCGGGTTCCGCCCGTGACCGCCCGTCAGTGCTTGCCGAGGGCGAAGACCAGGATCATGAAGCCGGCCCAGAGGTGGGTCGCCGCGATGTAGATCACGGCGCGGATCATCATCGCCTTGCGGCGGCGCTTCTCGTCGTCCCGGGCATCGCCGTGGGATTCGTGCCGAGCGCCGGCGACGGCGTCGGTCATGGCCCCGGTCACGGCCTCCGGCGCGGAATCGGTCATGCGAGCAGGGTCCTGTCGGTGCTGGGACGGGCGGCGTCCGCGCCGCGGCCGCCGTCGTCCGCGTCGGTGTCGGCGCGGAGCTGGTCCAGCAGCAGGCCCTGGTCCGTGATCATGTCGGTGAGGATGCTGCGGGCCGTCCGGAGCAGCTCCGAGACGTCCGGGGTGCTCAGGGCGTAGACCACGGTGTTGCCGTCGCGGGTGGCGGTGACCAGCTGGGTCCGTCGCAGGACGGCGAGCTGCTGGGACAGGCTGGACGCCTCTATGTCGATCTCGGCGAGGAGTTCGCGCACCGGGCGGGGGCCGTCCTGGAGGAGTTCCAGCACCCGGATCCGGGCCGGGTGGCCCAGGGTGCGGAAGAACTCCGCCTTCGCCTGGTACAGCGGGACCGGCATGGTCAGCTCTCTCCCTGTTCCTCTTCGGGGGTGTGCGGCAGTTGGATGCCGTGCTGGGAGGCCAGCCGCAGCAGTGCGGCCACCCGGCCCAGGTAAGCCTGGACGCCGTCGGCGTCCCCGTCCTCCCGGGCGGCGGCCAGCTCCTCGCGGGCGCGGGCGAGCTGCTCGCGCAGCTCCTCGTCGAACATCGCCGTCATCGCCGACCTCCACGCCGGCCGATGGGATTCGCTGCCGGTGCTCAACAGATTCTATGAATATGAACAATTCTTCAAGTCCTGCTGCGGGCGGGCCGTCGGAGCCCTGCTCGCCGTGCCGGCGGCCCTGGTGGCCACGCCGGCGATTCCGGGCGGGGCGTCGCGCGAGATGCCGCGACCGTGCCGGACCGGTTGCGTCCGTGGACGAACAGCATGCTGCTCGGCGTGCGGCTGCGGGGTGGGGTCCGCCTGGCCCGGGGCCGGTGAGGGGAATGCTTCCGGTGCAGGACGCGGCGCGGCCGGCGAATTCCGAGGTGTATGACGGACTCCGGCCGGGCAGGGCCGGCCGCCGCCGTCCGCGCACGGGAGGGCTCAGGCGGTTTTCGGTCACCGGTCGGCGTGGCCCGGCTTGTTCCGGGGCATGACGGAGGGGATGGCGCGGTCGCGGGGGAGGTGCGGCGCGGGGTGCGGCGCGGGTGTTGACGGGAGGGCGCGGGGGCGGTGCGCGTGCGCCCTTGTTGTGCTAGCAGTTCGGCGCTAGCTTGAAGTCATGGCCAAGAAGCAGCTGAACGTACGGGTGGACGCGACCACCGCGGAGATGGCCCGCGAGCGGGCGGAGCAGCAGGGGATCAGCATGAACCAGTACATCGAACGGCTCGTGCAGCAGGACATGGGTGAGGCCGGACGACTCTTCGTCGACTCGGCGGCCCAGTTCATGAAGGAGTACGAGACGGCGTTCCTGGCCGAGTTCGGGGACCGTTCCCCGGCCGACCTCCAGGAGGTGCGCCGTTGAACCTGGAGATCGACCTCTCGTGGCTGCTCATGACCGCGGAGCAGTACACCCCCGGTGACCCCCAGGTCACCGACTACGGATCGCTGTTGGCCGCGGTCGCCCGGCACCAGGCCGAGATCTTCGACATCGCCGTCTACCCCGAGCCGCAGGACCGCGCCGCGGCCCTGATGCACCAGCTCATCCGGGTACCGGCCCTGGAGCGCACCAACGAACTCTTCGCCACCGCCGCCGCCTACGCCTACCTGGTGGCCAGCGGCTGCACCGTCGCGACCACCGCGCGCGAGGTGCGCAGCCTGGCGCGGGCCATCCGGGAGGGCAAGATCGGCGTCTCCGGGGTGTCCGAGCGGCTGGCCGCCTGGGTGGTCGACGAGGCCGAGGAGGAAGAGGTCAGCGGCGAGGACGACGAGGACTCCGACTGAACGCCGGAGCCGGTCCGCGTCGCGGGAGCCGCCCGGTCCGGGCGGTCGCCCGGCCCGCCCGTGGTGGACGGCGGGCCGGTCCGGCCCGCCGCCCGCCCGGGGCCTCAGGCCTTCGGCTCGGCGATCAGCGCGGTCGCCGTGTTCCGGAACCCGGCCCGGCGGTAGATCCGCGCCACGTCCTCGTCGGCCGCCGAGAGGAAGACCGTCCGGACGCCGCGCGCCCGGGCGTCCGCCACCAGCGCCGAGGTGACGGCGAGTCCGAGCCCGCGCCGGCGCGCCGACGGCAGGGTGCCGACCCCGACGATCTCGCAGACCGGGCCGACCCGCTGGTACTGGCCCGAGCACAGCGCCGAGCCGTCCTCGACGACCGCCGCCACGGCGGCCGCACCCGCTCCGATCCGGGCGGCCACCCGCTCCACCGCGCCGTCGGCGACCACCTGGAGGACGGCCCTGGCCAGCTCGGCCGGCCCGGCCGTGCCCAGCGCCGTGCCGGGCTCGGCGAAGGCCAGGTTCGGGGTGGCGACGGCGCTGGCGAGCACGGGGTCGTCGGCGGCGAGGACCCGGGCCCGGACACCGCCGGGCAGCGGGTCGGGCGCCGGCCCGTCGTCCTGCCCCTCGGGCAGCACCAGCAGCGGGTGCTCGTGGACGGCCAGTCCGGCCTGCTCGATCGCGGCCCGCAGGCCCGGGGTGTGCTCGGCCACCCACTCGAAGCTCTCCGGCAGCCCGAGTTCGCGCTGCCGGGCGAGCACCCGCCGGACGTCCTCCGCGGTGGCGGGGGCGCCGGTCCAGCCCCGGGTGGGCCGGGCGTAGAAGGGCCAGCCCTCGCCCTCGCGGACGAAGAGGGTGAGCGGGCCGAAGTCCTCGGCGCGGGCGCCCTTGCGCGGCACCGCGTCGTAGAACTCGTCCAGCTCGGCGAGCAGGGCGTGCTGGTGGCGGCCCTGCGGGTCGAGCTGCTGCTGTTCGGGGTTCAGTGAAGTCACAGCGAGCATCCAAGCAGCGCTTGTCCTGCTCCTGCCACCGGTTTCGGGTCCGGGCCGCCGGGCCGGCCCGGCCTGTTCAGCCCGGGCATTTCGGGCCTACTGTTGCCGAATGCTTACAGTCCGGGCGATCTTGCGTTGACGACGCGTGGCATCCTGGGGCGTCACCAACTCCGCCGGACCGGATCGGCGGACGTTCGGGTGGGGAAAACGGGGAACACCGATGAGACTCTGCTTCCTGGTGGAGGAGCACTACCGCCACGACGGTATGCCGCTGGACGTCGTCCGCCGGCTCACCGCCTGGGGTCACCAGGTGGATGTGCTGCGTCCCGGGAACTCGCTGCTCGCGGTCTCCGAGGCGGTCCGGGCGGGCAGTCATGACGCCTGGGTGCTCAAGACGGTATCCGGCGGGCCCGGACTCACCCTGCTGGAGGCCGCCGCGGCCGTCGGCCTCACCACGGTGAACGACGCCCGCTCGATCCGCGGCGTCCGGGACAAGGCGCTGGCCTCGGTGATCGCCCGCAACAGCGGCCTGCCCGTCCCGGTGACGTACGCGGCCGCCCGCTGGGAGCGCCTGGCGGAGATCCCGGAGTCCGAGTTCCCGCTGGTGGTCAAGCCCGCGGACGGCAGCTCCGGGCGCGCGGTGCGCTTCGTCCCGACCCCCGGTCACCTGGCCGAACTCGGGCCCGAGCTGGCCGGCGAGGGCCTGCTGATCGCCCAGCCGTACGTGCCGAACTCCGGCACCGACCTCAAGGTCTACTGCGTCGGCGGTGAGCTGTACGCGACCGAGCGGTCCTCGCCGCTGCACCCCGGGCGGCCCGTCCGGGAGCGCCAGGTGCCGCTCGGCCGCGAGGTGGAGCGGATAGTCGCCGAGGTCGGCACCGTCTTCGGTCTCGACCTCTACGGCGTCGACGTGCTGCTCGGGCCGGACGGGCCGATGGTCGTCGACATCAACGACTTCCCGAGCTTCCGGCAGGTGCCGGACGCGGTGTCCCGGGTCGCCCGGGCCGTCCTGCAACTGGCCGGCGGGAGCGGCGTCGACCTGCCTGACGGCCTCCCGGCCCGACTGCCCGCCCAGCTCCCGGCACAGGCCGACCCGGCGTCGCACCCCGAGGACGTCACGGCGACCGTGGCGGGGGCGTCGGCGCACGCCGGTGCCCACACCGGCGCGTCGGCGCGCACGGGGGTGGCCGCCCAGGCCGCGGCGCCGGTCGGCGGAGCATGAGGATCTGCCTGCTCACACCGGAGCCCGGCCACCCGTTGCTGGCGGCCACCACCGCCCTGCTGACACCCCGGCACCAGGTCGAGTCGCTCGACCCCGGCGCCACCGACCCGGCCGGGCCGGACCGGCTCGCCGACGTCTACCTGCTGAAGGCACGGACACCCCGGGCGCTCGCCCTGGCCCGCCGGCTGGAGGCCCGTGGCGCCCCGGTGATCAACTCGGCGGCGGCCACCGAACTCTGCCAGGACCGCAGCAGGATGGCCGAGCTGGCACGGGCCGCCGGCCTGCCCTTCGCGGTGACCCGCACCGCCGGCTCGATCGGCGAGCTGACCGGCCCCGGCGGCCTCCCGGCGGCCGGCTTCCCGCTGGTGGTGAAGAGCCGGCACAGCCGCCGCCACGACCTGGTGGCCAAGGCCGAGGACCTCGGCCGGCTGGAGCAGCTGGCCCGGGACTGGCCGGACGAGCCGGTCGTCGTCCAGCCCTTCACCGCCAACAGCGGCTGGGACCAGAAGCTCTGGGTGATCGCCGGACAGGTCTTCGCCGCCCGCCGCCGCTCCGAGCTGGCCGCCGCCGACCGCGGCCCCGCCCAGCCGCTCACCCCCGCCGACCTGCCCGCCGACCGGCTCGACCTGGTCCGCCGGGTCGGGGCGGTCTTCGGCCTGGACGTGTACGGGGTGGACCTGCTCGACGGCGCCGGCGAACCGCTGATCGTGGACGTCAATGCCTTCCCCGGCATCCGGGGCCAGGCCGGCGCTCCCGAGGCGCTCGCGGCGCTCGCCCTGCGGGCCGCCGCCGAGGGCCCGGCCAGCCGTGGCACGGCCGGCACCGGCCTGCCCGGACAGCCGCGCGCCGGGGCCCCGGCCCGGGCGGACGCGTAGCCCGCGGGAGCGGGACGCCCGCGGGCAGTCGTTAGGCTTGAGCCCTCGGCCGGCCGGAACCCTCGGCCGACGGCCGACGGGCGAGAGAAGACGGACCTTGCTGCAGGACATCGAGCGCTACCTGGCCTGCCCGCACTGCGGACAGGGGCTGGCCCTCGGCGGGCGCACACTGCGCTGCCCGGCCGGGCACAGCTTCGACCTCGCCAAACAGGGCTACGTCAGCCTGCTGGCCGGCGACGCCCACACCGGCACCGGTGACACCGCCGACATGGTGTCCGCCCGCACCGGCTTCCTCGCCGCCGGCCACTACCGGCCGATCGCCGAAGCGCTCACCGACGCCGCCGTCGCCGCGTCCCCCGAAGGGCTGGTCGCCGACCTGGGCGCGGGCACCGGCTACTACCTCTCCCACGTCCTGGACGCCCTGCCCGCCAACCCCGGCGCCGCCCTCGACATCTCCAAGTTCGCCCTCCGCCGCGCCGCCCGCGCCCACCCCCGGATCGGCGCGGTGGTCTGCGACGCCTGGCGCCCGCTGCCCCTGCGGGACGCCTCGGCCGGGCTGGTGCTCAACGTCTTCGCGCCGCGCAACGGCCCGGAGATCCGCCGCGCGCTGCGCCCCGGCGGCACCCTGCTGCTGGTCTCGCCGACCTCCCGTCACCTGCGCGAACTCGTCGGCGCCCTGGGCCTGCTGTCGGTGGACGAGGACAAGCAGCGCCGGATCGAGGAGAAGCTCGGCCCGTACCTGGCGCCCGCCGGGCGGGTGGAGGTCGAGTTCCCGATGCGGCTCTCCGCCGCCGACGTGCGGACGGTCGTCGCGATGGGGCCGAGCGCCTGGCACACCGACCCGGCGCAGCTGGACGCCCGGCTGGCGGCGCTGCCCGACCCGGTCGAGGTGACCGCCTCGGTGACGGTGGCCGCGTACCGCTGACCCGGTCCGCGGGGCCCGACCCGTTGGGATGAATCTCCTGAGCAGGCACGTTTCTGCCGAGGAGGCCGGGGCTAGGGTCCCCGGGTGAACCGCGAAGCAGTCCAGCCCACTTCCGTCGCGCCCACCGCACCCGTCGCGCCCCCGGCCGACGACCCGCCGCCCGCCGTGGCGCCGCCCGCCGTGCGCACGGCCGCCGCACGGCCACCGGCCGCACCGCTTCGTGCCGCATCGCCTCCGGCCGCCGCGTCACCGGTTGCCGGGTCTCCGGTCGTGTCGCCGCCGGCCGTCGGGTCTCCGGTCGTCCTGCCTCCGCTGGCGTCCCACCGCTCCCTCCCGCCGCACCCCGGCCGGGCCGCCGCCGGTTCGGCCCCGGCCACCGGCGGCTTCGCGGAGCGCCCCACCGTCGAGGAACTGCGCCTCACCTCGTTCAAGTCGTACCGGCGCGCCACCCTCGGGCTGTCCCCGCTCACCGTCCTGTACGGGCCGTCCGGGGTCGGCAAGTCGAACGCCCTGGACGCCCTCGCGGTGCTCTCCCGGCTGGCCCTCGGCGAGGACATCGCCGACTCCCTGGACGGCCTGCCCGGGACGGCCGGCCCGCTGGCGGCGCCGGTGCGCGGCGGGTTGCTCGGGTGCGTGCCGCACGGGCGCAACGCCGTCATCCTGGGCTGCACCGTGCGTTCCGTGGCCGGTCCCGTCCGGCTGGAGGTGGTGGTCCGCACCGACGGCCCGGTCCGGATCGCCAGGGAGCGGCTGACGCTCGACGGGCAGGTCCTGGTGGAGACCGGCGAGCAGGACGTCCGCAACCGCCGGATCAACGTGACCTGGCACAACGACACCCGGCAGGGCGACATCCGCGCGCCCTTCCCCAGCGCCAGCCTGATCACCAGCCAGCTCCCGCTCCGGGTGGCCGGCTCCTCACCGGGCGAACGCAAGGTGCTGGCCGCGAGCGAGCACCTGCTCACCGCGCTGCGCGAGGTGTTCCCGCTGCACCCCGTCCCCGCCCTGATGCGCGACTGGACCCCGGCCGACCCGCAGGCCCGGCTGCTCGGCACGGCGGCCAACATCTCGGCCCTGCTCGGCCGTCTCAAGAACGAGTGCGGCCGTCGGTACGGGCACCTGCTCAAGGTCGTCCAGTCCGCCGCCCCGCACCCGCTGCTCGGTCTCGACGTCGCCCGGCGCGGCACCGGGGCGGAGGAACGGGTGCTCGCCGTCTTCGACGAGGGCGTGCTCGGCCGGACCGGTGCGGACCAGGCCTCGGACGGCATGCTGCGCCACCTCGCCTTCGCCGCCGTCCTGCTCACCGGCGCCGGCGTGCTCGACGTCGACCCGGCCGCCGAGGTGCCCCCGGCGCACCGGCAGCTGACCGTGCTCGCGGAGGACCTCGGCGCCGGGCTCGGCGGTGAGCAGACCGCCTCGCTGCTGCGGCTGGCCCGGGAGGTGTGCGGGCGCCGCGACGTGCGGCTGCTGGCCGCGCTGCAGGACCCGGCGGCGGCCCGGGAGGCGCTGGGCGAGGCGGGCGGACCGGCCGGGCCCGACCTGGTCGAGTGCCGCCGGGACCCGGCCACCGGCCACAGCGTGCTGCGGCCCGAATCGGCCCGGGTGCCCGCCCAGTTCGCGCGCGGGCCGGAGGACGGTGAGCGGCCGGGGGAGGGCGCGGCCACGGTGGCCGGCACGGGTGCGGTAGACCTGGGCAGGTGACCGAGCCGAGCGCAGTACCCGACGACAACTCCCTGGACGGCCTGCGGCAGCGGCTGTCGCGGTTCGCCGCCGCGCGCGACTGGGAGCCCTTCCACACGCCGAAGAACCTGGCCGCCGCGCTGAGCGTGGAGGCCGGGGAACTGCTGGAGATCTTCCAGTGGCTGACACCGGACCAGTCGGCAGCCGTCATGACCGACCCGGACACCGCGCATCGCGTCCGGGACGAGGTCGCCGACGTGCTGGCCTACCTGCTGCAGTTCTGCACGGTGACCGGGGTCGACCCGCTGGCGGCGCTGGCGGCCAAGATCGACCGGAACGAACTCCGCTTCCCGGCGCCCGGCCGACCGGACGGACCTCGAAGGTCCGATTGAAGGATCGGCTGATTGGTGGGCGGCCGGTTGTCCACAACCCCGGGGTTGTCCACAGCTTTCGAGGGGGGTGGCTGCGCGGATCTCCCGCCCGCCGCAAGCTTTCGCCGTGACCCGCCGTCCCGGGAGACCAGGGCGGCACGGAGCGAGCGAGGGGAGCGGCCACTCATGGACGCGCTGCGACTGATCAAGACGGCCAGGCACGCCATGGCCGAGGCCAGGGACGTGCCGGACGTGCTGCTGGAGGCGTGGCAGGCCGGCCTGCTCACGGAGGCCGTGGGCAGCCGGCTGGCCGAGCGCGGGGACGGTGAGGTGGCGGCGCTCGGCCAACTGCTGTCCGAGGCGGGCGCCCAGGTGGCGAGCTGCCTGGAGCCGTCCCCCGAGAGCGCCGCGGCGGCGGACTTCGGCAGCAGTGGCCGGGCCTCCCGCCTGACCGACCTCGGGGACCTCGACCCGCTGCTGGAGGAGCTGGCCCGGCTCCTGCACGACGCCACCGAGACGCTGGTCGTCCTGGCCTGCGGCGCGGACGCGGAGAGCCTCTACTGGACGTGCATCGACGGGGTCGACGCCGGGTCCGAGTGCAAGGACCTGGTGGCCGAACTGCACCGGGCGGTCCGCGGGCTGGATTCCGCCGGCGGGGAGGAGCCCGGAGCGGGAGCCAGGACAGGGGCAGAGGCAGGCGTCGAGGCAGAGGCAGGGGCAGGGCCCGGAGCATGGCCCGGGCGTGAGCCGGTACCCGGAGGCCGGACCGGCACGAAGTCCGCCGGGCGGGCCGGTGACGGTGAACGGTCCGGCGAGCGGACGGGGGAGCGGGTCGGCGAACGGTCGGGGGAGCGGGCCGGGGACCGCGTCCCGGATCCGCTCGACACGGTCTGCTCGGCCGCGCCCGGCCGCACCGGGGCCTGCGGCCGCGCCCCCGACCGGCTCCGCGAGCAGGCCGGCTCCCGGGCCGCGGCCCGGGGCGGCGGCGGTCGGGCGGGTGGCGGTACGCCCGGTGGAGCCGGGCCCGTCCTGGTCGTCCCGCTGGCCCCGCCGTCCGGGGCCAGGGGCTACCGGCCCCCGGCGGACTCGGGGCCCAGTGCCGGTCCGGCGGGTTCGGCGGCGGCCGGCCGGGTGCCCGAGGACTGCAGGGCGGCGCCCATCCCGGCCAGATCGGCGTTCACGGAGGCGAGCAGCTCCTGCATCTGCTCCAGCAGGCTCTTGGGGGTGGTGGCGGGGGCGGCCACGGCCGCCAGGCCGGTGGCGCTCGGGTCGTGCGGTGCGGCGGGTGCCTCGGACCAGTGCTCGGACATGAGGGGACCTCTTCGGATCGGTGGCGTGCTGTGAGGCGACGGACGGGGGTGCTGCCCGTCGGACGCCGCGCAGCAGGGGCAGCGCCGTCCGGCGCCACCGGGGCAGGGCCCCGCCGTTCCCAACGACCGCTGTCGGTGGCCGGTCACCTCGGACCACCCGATGCGGTCCAACAGCCCGCCCGGGTACGTCCCACGGGTGAGCCCGGCTTGCGGGCGGCCACCCGGCTCGGCTAGGGCGGGCGCCCACGGGCGCCCTGCCGTCCCGGCCCACCGCCGCACCCGTCCCGTCCCGGCCCACCGCCGCACCCGTCCCGTCCCGGCCCACCGCCGCCCCGCCGCGTCCCACGCGGCGCGCCCCCGCCCGCCACCGCAAAGCGACGGGCTCCCGCCACCGTCCGTGCGGACGGCGCCGGGAGCCCGGTGCCGCCGGCCCGGCCGGCGGCGGACAACCAGTGAAGGAGGTCAGTTGTGAGCGTGCAGCTCCGCGTTCAGACCGCCCCAGGAGCCGGACCGGGCGATCACCTCGACCGCGCCGGTCTGCGAGTTGCGGCGGAACAGCAGGTTGTCCTGTCCGGACACCTCCACCGCCTTGGCGACCTTGCCGTCCGGCAGCGCCACCCGGGTGCCGGCCGTGACGTACAGGCCGGCCTCCACCACACAGTCGTTGCCGAGCGAGATGCCGATGCCCGCGTTCGCGCCCAGCAGGCAGCGCTCGCCGACCGACACGGTCTGCTTGCCGCCGCCCGAGAGCGTCCCCATGATCGAGGCGCCGCCGCCGATGTCGCTGTGGTCGCCGACCACGACACCCGCGCTGATCCGGCCCTCGACCATGGAGGTGCCCAGGGTGCCGGCGTTGAAGTTGACGAAGCCCTCGTGCATCACGGTGGTGCCGACCGCGAGGTGGGCGCCGAGGCGGACGCGGTCGGCGTGCGCGATCCGGACACCGGACGGGGCGACGTAGTCGGTCATCCGGGGGAACTTGTCGATCCCGTAGACGGCCAGCTGGCCGCCCTGGGCGCGGACCGCGAGGCGCGCCTGCTCGACGTTGTCCACCGGCACCGGGCCGATGCTGGTCCACGCGACGTTGGCGAGCAGCCCGAAGACGCCCTCCAGGTTCTGGCCGTGCGGCTTGACCAGACGGTGGCTCAGCAGGTGCAGCCGCAGGTAGGCGTCGTGCGCGTCGGCCGGCTTCTCGTCCAGCGAGGCGATGGTGGTGCGCACCGCGATCACCTCGACGCCACGGCGCGCGTCGCTGCGCAGTGCGTCGACGGCGCCCGGGCCGAGTTCGGCCTCGGCCTGCTCGGCGGTCAGTCGGACGGTGCCGGCCGGGCCGGGCTCGGCGGTGAGCTCGGGGGCGGGGAACCAGGTGTCGAGGACGGTGCCGTCGGCGGCGATGGTCGCCAGACCGGCGGCGACGGCCCCGCTTGCGAGGGAGGTGGATTCAGCAGTCACACGGTGCACGTTAACCAATTCCGGCCCGGGCCGCCGAACGCGCTCACCGGACGGACACCACCACAAAACCCCATGCCCCCGCCGACCGGCCTCGGCAATACTCGGGCGGGTGTTCATCTCGATCTCCACCACCGGCACGGCCGAGCGCCCCGCCACCGACCTGGGTTTCCTGCTGCACAAGCACCCCGGCAAGGTGCAGCGCTTCGCGACCTCCCACGGCGAGGCGCATGTCTTCTACCCGGAGGCGACCGACGCGGTCTGTACAGCGGCGCTGCTGCTGGACATCGACCCCGTCGCGCTGGTCCGGCGGGGCATGGGCAAGGGCCGGGGCGGCTCGCCCGACTTCGCCCTCGCCCAGTACGTGAACGACCGCCCCTACGCCGCCTCGTCCCTGCTCGCGGTGGCGCTGCGCACCGTGTTCCGCACCGCCATGAAGGGTGTCTGCGAGAACCGGCCCGGGCTCGCGGACGAGACCCGGCCGCTGCGGATCGTGCTGCCCGCCGTGCCCGCGAACGGCTCCGGCGAGGGCGGCGGCGCGGCGATGGTGGCCCGGCTCTTCGAGCCCCTCGGCTGGCAGGTGGAGGCGGCGCCCGTGCCGCTCGACGAGACCTTCCCCGAGTGGGGGGAGTCGCGCTACCTCCGGGTGGGTCTTTCGGGGACGCTGCGCCTGGCCGACGCGCTCCAGCAGCTCTACGTCCTGCTGCCGGTGCTCGACGGTGCCAAGCACTACTGGGTGGCGCCCGACGAGGTCGACAAGCTGCTCGCCGCCGGCGAGGGCTGGCTCGCGGACCACCCCGAGCGGGCCCTGATCGCCGGCCGCTATCTGGCCCGCCGCTGGTCGCTGACCCGCAGGGCCATGCAGCGGCTGGAGCTCGCCCGGCTGGCGGAGGCCGACGACCGGGAGGCCGAGGAGTTCGACAACGCCGTCGACGACTCGGGGGAGACGGCCTACGCCACCGGGCCCGCCCCCGGCGGGCCGGCCGGGCAGCCCGCCGTGGCCGGGGCCACGAGCGGTTCCGTCCCGGAGCCGGACGCTGCCGCGGCGGCGAAGCCGCCTTCCTTGGCCGAGCAGCGCCGCGCGGCGATCCTGGACGCCCTGCGCGAGGTGGGGGCGGCCCGGGTGGCCGACCTCGGCTGCGGGCAGGGCGAGCTGATCGCCGCGCTGCTCAAGGACGCCCGGATCACCGAGGTGCTGGGCGTGGACGTGTCCTCCCGGGCGCTGTCCACGGCCGCCCGCAAGCTGCGCCTGGAGCGGATGTCCGAGCGTCAGGCGGCCCGGGTCAGCCTCGTCCAGGGCGCCCTGACCTACACCGACGCGCGCCTCAAGGGCTACGACGCCGCCGTCCTCTCGGAGGTGATCGAGCACCTGGACCTGCCCCGGCTGCCCGCCCTCGAACAGGCCGTGCTGGGGGTGGCCCGGCCCTCGGCGGTCGTCGTCACCACGCCCAACGCCGAGTACAACGTCCGCTGGGAGAGCCTCCCGGCCGGGCACGTCCGGCACGCCGACCACCGCTTCGAGTGGGACCGCGCGCAGTTCCGGGCCTGGGCCGAGCGGGCCGCCGCGGCCTACGGCTACACGGTTGTCATCCGGCCGGTCGGGCCCCAGGACCCGGAGGTCGGCGCCCCGACCCAGCTGGCCCTGTTCCGTCTCGGCACCCCGGCCGCCGCCGGGACCGCTCCCGCTCCGGCCGGCACCTCCGCCACCACGGGCGCCGCCACCACGGCCGCCGTCACCACCCCTGACACGACCACCCCTGACACGACCACCCCCGAAGGGGGCGACACCCGATGACCGACGCCAACCGCCCCACCGGGCCGACCGACGCCGCCCCTGACACCTCCAGCCCGCCGGCGACCCCGCCGACGGCCCCGGCCGCGCCGCGGATCCTCCCGGTCACGGACCTCTCCCTCGTCGTCCTCGTCGGCACCAGCGGCGCCGGGAAGTCCAGCTTCGCCCGCAAGCACTTCCTGCCCACCCAGGTGGTCTCCTCGGACTTCTGCCGAGGCCTGATCGCCGACGACGAGAACGACCAGTCGGCCTCCGCCGAGGCCTTCGAGCTGCTCCACCACATCGTCGGCAAGCGGCTGGCCGGCGGTCGGCTGACCGTCGTGGACGCCACCAACGTCCAGCCCGAGGCCCGCAAGCAGCTGATCAGGATCGCCCGGGACCACGACGTGCTGCCGATCGCGATCGTCCTGGACGTCCCGCCGGGCGTCTGCGCCGAGCGGAACAGGACCCGCCCGGACCGGCAGCTGCCCCCGCACGTCGTCCCGCGCCAGAACCGCGAGCTGCGCCGCTCGCTGCGCGGCCTGGAGCGCGAGGGCTTCCGCAAGGTGCACATCCTGCGCGGCGAGGCCGAGGTCGACGCCGCCGAGATCGTCACCGAGAAGCGCTACAACGACCTGCGCCACCTCACCGGCCCGTTCGACATCGTGGGGGACGTCCACGGCTGCCGCGCCGAGCTGGAGACCCTGCTCACCCGCCTCGGGTACGAGATCGGCCGCGACGCCGAGGGCCGGCCGGTCGACGCCGCGCACCCCGGGGGCCGGACTGCCGTGTTCGTCGGCGACCTGGTCGACCGTGGTCCGGACACCCCCGGCGTGCTGCGCCTGGTGATGGGCATGGTCGGCGCCGGCCACGCCGTCTGCGTGCCCGGCAATCACGAGAACAAGCTCGGCCGCGCCATGGACGGCCGCAACGTCACCGTCTCGCACGGCCTGCAGGAGTCGCTGGACCAGCTGGCCGCCGAGCCGGAGGAGTTCCGCCTGCAGGTCCGGGCGTTCATGCGTGACCTGGTCAGCCACTACCTGCTGGACGGCGGCCGGCTGGTGGTCTGCCACGCCGGTCTGCCGGAGAAGTACCACGACCGCACCTCCGGCCGGGTCCGCTCGCACGCCCTGTACGGCGACACCACCGGGGAGACCGACGAGTACGGCCTGCCGGTCCGCTACCCGTGGGCGGAGGAGTACCGGGGCAAGGCGCTGGTGGTCTACGGCCACACGCCCGTCCAGGTGCCGGGCTTCGTCAACAACACCATCTGCCTGGACACCGGCTGCGTCTTCGGCGGCAGCCTCACCGCGCTGCGCTACCCGGAGCGCGAGCTGGTCAGCGTCGAGGCGGAGCAGGAGTGGTACGCACCCGTGCGCCCGATGACCGCGGCCGCCCCCGAGCCCCACGAGGGCCGGCCGCTGGACCTCGCCGACGTGGCCGGGCGCCGCACCGTGGAGACGTCGCTGCACGGCCGGATCACCGTCCGGGAGGAGAACGCCGCGGCCGCGCTGGAGGTGATGAGCCGCTTCGCCCTCGACCCGCGACTGCTCGCCTACCTGCCGCCGACCATGGCACCGAGCGCCACCTCGCGCCGCCCCGGTTACCTCGAACACCCGGAGGAGGCCTTCTCCTCCTACCGCGCCGACGGCGTCCAGCACGTCATCTGCGAGGAGAAGCACATGGGCTCCCGGGCGGTCGTCCTGGTGGCCAGGGACGACACCGCGCTGGAGCAGCGGTTCGGCATCGCCGGCCCGGGCGCGATCTGGACCCGGACCGGCCGGGCCTTCCTCAGCGACGACGCGGTCACCGGCGCCGTGCTGGACCGGGTCCGTGCAGCCGCCGAGAAGGCCGGGCTCTTCGACGAACTGGGGACGGGCTGGCTGCTGCTGGACGCCGAACTGATGCCGTGGTCGCTGAAGGCCCTGGAGCTGCTGCGCCGGCAGTACGCGGCCGTCGGCGCGGCGGCCGGGGCGGCCCTGCCCACGGTGCTGGCGGCGCTGGAGCAGGCCGCGGGCCGGGGGCTCGACCTCGGCGAGCTGACCGAGCGCCAGCGCCGGCGGGCCGCCGACGCCGAGGCCTTCGTCGCGGCGTACCGGCGCTACTGCTGGCCGACCGAAGGCCTCGCGGGCATCCGTCTGGCGCCCTTCCAGGTGCTGGCCGCCGAGGGAGCCAACCTCGCCGTGCGGCCGCACGACGAGCACCTCGGCTGGATCGACCGGATGGTCGCGGCGGACGACCACGAGGCCCCGCTGCTACGGGGCACCGGCCGGCTGCTGGTCGACACCTCGGACGAACGCTCGGTCGAGGCGGGCATCGCCTGGTGGGAGGAGCTGACCGGTGCGGGCGGCGAGGGCATGGTGGTCAAGCCGCTCTCCTCGACGGCCCGGGGCCGGGCGGGGGAGGGACGCCAGGGCGCCCTGCTCCAGCCGGGGGTGAAGGTGCGCGGCCGGGAGTACCTGCGGATCATCTACGGCCCCGACTACACCGAGTACCTGGACCAGCTGCGCCAGCGGTTCCTCGGCCACAAGCGCTCCCTCGCGCTGCGCGAGTACGCCCTCGGCCTGGAGGCGCTGGACCGCCTGGCGGCCGGCGAGCCGCTCTGGCGGGTGCACGAGCCGGTGTTCGCCGTCCTGGCCCTGGAGTCCGAGCCGGTCGACCCCAGGCTGTAGACGGCACGGGCGAGGCGCCCGGCGGAGTGCGCGAGCGCGCCGCCGGGCAGCCGCCGGCCCGTTCCCCGGCCGGGGGCGGGGCCGGTCCGGCGGGAGGAGCCCGGACGCGGCTCCGCGGGCACGGCGGCCGCTCCGCCGGTCGCCCCACCAGGCCTCCGGCAGGTCCCTCCCCCTTTCTGCATAGAAATTCGAAGTGTCGTATATAATTGCCGCTTCACGGTCCGCGTCACCCACTCAGGAGCCCGGCATGGCGTTCAACCTCCGGAACAGGCACTTCCTCAAGGAGCTCGACTTCACTCCCCAGGAGTTCCGCTTCCTGGTGGACCTCGCGGCCCAGCTCAAGGCCGCGAAGTACGCCGGTGCCGAGCAGCCCCGGCTGCGCGGCAAGAACATCGCGCTGATCTTCGAGAAGACCTCCACCCGGACCCGCTGCGCCTTCGAGGTCGCCGCCCACGACCAGGGCGCCAGCACCACCTACCTCGACCCCTCCGGCTCGCAGATCGGCCACAAGGAGTCGATCAAGGACACCGCCCGGGTGCTCGGCCGGATGTTCGACGGCATCGAGTACCGGGGGCACGGCCAGGAGATCGTCGAGGAACTCGCCGCCCACGCGAACGTCCCGGTCTGGAACGGCCTCACCGACGAGTGGCACCCGACCCAGATGCTGGCCGACGTCCTGACCGTCCAGGAGCACTCGACGAAGCCCTTCGCCGAGACCGCCCTCGCCTACCTCGGCGACGCCCGCTCCAACATGGGCAACTCGCTGCTCGTCACGGGTGCCCTGCTCGGCATGGACATCCGGATCGTCGCTCCCCGGGAACTCTGGCCGGCCGAGGACGTCCGGAAGGCGGCGCGCGCGCTCGCCGAGGACACCGGCGCGCGGATCACCCTGACCGAGGACGTCGCCGAGGGCGTGGCCGGCGCCGACTTCCTCTACACCGACGTCTGGGTCTCGATGGGGGAGCCGAAGGAGGTCTGGGCCGAGCGGATCGAACTGCTCAAGCCGTACCAGGTCTCGATGGACACCGTCCGGGCCACCGGGAACCCGGCCGTGAAGTTCCTGCACTGCCTGCCGGCCTTCCACGACCTCGGCACGGCCCTCGGCCGGCAGATGTTCGAGGCCACCGGGATGACCGAGCTGGAGTGCACCGACGAGCTCTTCGAGTCGTCGCACTCGGTGGTCTTCGACCAGGCGGAGAACCGGCTGCACACCATCAAGGCCGTCCTGGTCGCGACCCTCGGCGCCTGACCGGCGCCGGGCCGCCCCCACGCCGGACCGTCACGGAGGCCGGCGGTCCGGTCCGGTCCCCTGGTCCTGGTCCTGGTCCTGGTCCCGGTCCCGGTCCCGGTTCTGGTCCACCGCGCCCACCCGGCGCTGTCCGCGAGGTTCGGCGCGGCTCGGCGGTGTCAGTCCTGGCCGCGGACGATCCCCTGGATCTCGCAGCGCGGTCCGCTGGCCCGCATCAGCCGCAGGTCGGCCGTCACCAGCGGCGCCCCGTACCGCTCCGCCACGGCCACGTACGCGGCGTCGTCCGGCGTCAGGTTGTCCTTCAGCTCCCAGATCCGCCCCAGCAGCGGCGCGACCTGCACCGTGCGGACCGTGAGCCCGGGCAACTCCGCGGCCAGTTCGGCGACCCGTCCGGCCGTCAGCTCCTTCGCCAGGTACAGACCCCGCAGGGACTGCATCACCTCGATCAGCAGATGCTCCGGGGCCACCCACTCGCCGCCGGCCGCGAGCAGCGCGCGGGCGCGGTCGCCGCGCTCGCCCTCGTCCGCCAGGGCCAGCACCAGTGCGGAAGCGTCCACCACGATCATTCACGGCCTCCGGCCTGTCGGTCAGTCCGTCTCTTCGGCGGCCTGTCACGGTCGGGACCCGACCCGGGGCCCGTCCCGCCCACGCTAGCTGCCGTGAGCCGTGAGCCGTGAGCCGTGAGCCGTGAGCCGTCAGCCGGCCGCCAGGCCCCGGGCCACCAGCATGCCCGCCAGCACCGAGGCCGCGTTGGCGGTGAACGAGGCCGCGTACGGCAGCGGTCCGCGGCAGCCGGCCAGCGGCGCGAGCAGGGCCGCCTCCACGGCGACGACGGCCAGCTCCGCGAGGGTGAGGGCGGTCCAGTACGCTGCGGCGGTCGCACCGGTGAAGCGGCCGAGGAACCACCAGAGCGCCGGGTGCGTCGCACAGTTGACCGCCACGGCCACCGCCGTGGCCCGGGCCCGCCCGGTGCCGTCGAGGGCGAGCGCCCCGACGTACAGCGGCACCTCGACCAGCAGGGTGAGCGCGAACGCGAGGAGATACGGCACGGGCGTGATCGTGCCAGGTGCGGGCCGGCGGTGGAACGCGGGGGAACAGGGAGGGACCAGGATGGCCACTGCGGCACTCGCCGCCCCGGCGCGCGGCCTCGGCGCGGCGCCGCTGGCGGGTTTCCTCGCGGCCACCGCCCTGGCGCTGGCCGCGGCGCTGCGGGCGCCGGCCGGCACGGCCGTCCTCGGTCTCGCGCTCTTCGGCATCCTGCACAACGTCCTCGAACTGCGCTACGTCACCGGGCGCTTCGAGAGCGTGCTGGCCGGGCCGTTCCTGAAGCTGCTGGTGGCACTGATCACCGGCATCGTGCTGTGCCGGCTGCTCCCGGTCTCGACCGCCTCCCGCGCCGCCGAGATCCTGCTGGTGTACGGGCTGCTGGCGGCGGCCTGCCTGCACGCGCTGCGCCGGCGCCCGTGGCTGCTGGCGGCCTCGGCGGCGCTCCTGCTGCTCGCGGCCACCGCCTCGCTGAGCTTTCCGGGCTACCACTTCGTGGTGCTGACCCATCTGCACAACCTGGTGCCGCTGCTCTTCCTGCTGGAGTGGTCGCGCGGTCTGCCGCGCGGACGGGCCGCCTTCATGGCGGTGCAGTGCGGCTGGGTGCTGGTCGTCCCGGCCCTGCTGCTCGGCGGGACGCTGGACGGCTGGGCGGCGCCGGCCACCGCCACGGCCGACCGGCTGGCCGTCTCGTACACCCCGCCCGGCTGGCTGGACGGCTCGGCCGGGCTGCGCTTCGTCGCGGTCTTCGCCTTCCTGCAGACCATGCACTACGTGGTCTGGGTGTGGTTCCTGCCGCGCTACGCCCCGGAGGCGAGCGCCGCCTTCGAGCGCCGCGCCCCGGGCCTGCGCGGCCGCCGGGCCTGGGCGCTCGGGCTGGCGGCCGGTGCGGCCCTGGCCGTGCTGTTCGCCAGCGACTACGCCCAGGGAAAGGCCCTGTACGCGGCGTTGGCGAGCTACCACGCCTACCTCGAATTCCCCGTCCTGCTCGTGCTCGTCCTGGGCATCGACCCCACCGGGAGGAAACCCCGTGCGTCTCGCTGACATCGCCCCTGAACCCGACGAGTCGGCGGGGCTGCTGGTCGCCCTGATCGTGGTGGCCGTCGCCGTGCTGGTCGGGGTGGTGCTCCTGGTCCGGATCGCCCGCTCCCGCCGCAGGGACTGACCGCCCCGCCACAGGACCGAGCGCCCCTGCCGGGGATGCGCCGGCGCTGCCGGGGGCGTACCCGCCCCGCCGTCGGGCACCGTCACCCGTCCCTGCCGTCCGGTGCCCTGCCGTCCGGTTCCGGACCGGCCGGCGCCCGTGCCGTCCGGTGCCCTGGTTCGCGGCGCGCCGGGCCACCTGCGGCCACCCGCCGCTTCCTCGCCGTTCGTGTCCCCGCGGGAGCCTGGGCGGGTGGGGCGGCTGCGCGCCGGGCGGGCGGGGCGGCTGCTGGCGCCACGTCCTGCGGGCCGAATCCGGCAGGGCGGCACACGGGCATGCCGGGCGCGTGCTTGCGCGAGACATGCACTATGGTTTATCTCGACATCGAGATAACTGCCCACTACTATTTATCTCGACATCAAGATACTTGCCGAGAGGCGCTCACCGGCGATCCGGGTTAGGTAGACCTAAGTTAGGCAGACCTTACCATCGAGAGGCCGGGCACCGCACGAAGCACCTAAAAGGAGTCAGTCGTGTCCGCGAACAGCTTCGACGCCCGCAGCTCGCTGCAGGTGGGCGACGAGTCGTACGAGATCTTCAAGCTCTCCGCCGTCGAGGGCTCCGAGCGGCTGCCCTACAGCCTCAAGGTGCTGCTGGAGAACCTGCTCCGCACCGAGGACGGCGCGAACATCACCGCCGACCACATCCGCGCCCTGGGCAACTGGGACGCCACGGCGGAGCCGAGCGAGGAGATCCAGTTCACGCCCGCCCGCGTGATCATGCAGGACTTCACCGGCGTGCCCTGCGTCGTCGACCTCGCCACCATGCGTGAGGCCGTCAAGGAGCTGGGCGGCGACCCGGCGAAGATCAACCCGCTGGCCCCGGCCGAGCTGGTCATCGACCACTCCGTCATCGCCGACAAGTTCGGCACCAAGGACGCCTTCACCCAGAACGTCGAGATCGAGTACGGCCGCAACAAGGAGCGCTACCAGTTCCTGCGCTGGGGCCAGACCGCGTTCGACGAGTTCAAGGTCGTCCCCCCGGGCACCGGCATCGTCCACCAGGTCAACATCGAGCACCTGGCCCGTACCGTCATGGTCCGCGGCGGCCAGGCGTACCCCGACACCTGCGTCGGCACCGACTCGCACACCACCATGGTCAACGGCCTGGGCGTGCTGGGCTGGGGCGTCGGCGGCATCGAGGCCGAGGCCGCGATGCTCGGCCAGCCGGTCTCCATGCTGATCCCGCGCGTGGTCGGCTTCAAGCTCAACGGCCAGCTCCCGGCCGGCACCACCGCCACCGACCTGGTGCTCACCATCACCGAGATGCTGCGCAAGCACGGTGTGGTCGGCAAGTTCGTCGAGTTCTACGGCGAGGGCGTCACCGCGATCCCGCTGGCGAACCGCGCCACCATCGGCAACATGTCGCCGGAGTTCGGCTCGACCTGTGCGATCTTCCCGATCGACGCCGAGACCATCAGCTACCTCAAGCTCACCGGCCGCGACGCGCAGCAGCTCGCGCTGGTCGAGGCGTACGCCAAGGAGCAGGGCCTCTGGCACGACCCGTCGGTCGAGCCGGTCTACTCCGAGTACCTGGAGCTGGACGTCTCCACCGTCGTCCCGTCGATCTCCGGCCCGAAGCGCCCGCAGGACCGCGTGATCCTGGCCGAGGCCGCCGAGAAGTTCGCCGAGGCGCTGCCGACGTACTCCTCCGAGGCCTCGAAGCCGACCACCGTCACCTCCCCCGACGGCACGTCGTACGAGATCGACAACGGCGCGGTCGTGATCGCCTCGATCACCTCCTGCACCAACACCTCCAACCCCTCCGTCATGCTGGGCGCGGCCCTGCTGGCGAAGAAGGCCGTGGAGAAGGGCCTGCACGTCAAGCCGTGGGTCAAGACCACCCTGGCCCCCGGGTCCAAGGTCGTCATGGACTACTACGAGAAGGCCGGCCTGCTCCCGTACATGGAGAAGCTGGGCTTCAACCTGGTCGGCTACGGCTGCGTCACCTGCATCGGCAACTCGGGCCCGCTGCCCGAGGAGGTCTCGGCCGCCGTCAACGAGTCGGACCTCGCGGTCGTCTCGGTGCTCTCCGGCAACCGCAACTTCGAGGGCCGGATCAACCCGGACGTCAAGATGAACTACCTGGCCTCGCCGCCGCTGGTGGTCGCCTACGCCCTGGCCGGCAACATGAACGTCGACATCACCAAGGACGCCCTGGGCCAGGACGCCGACGGCAACGACGTCTTCCTCGCCGACATCTGGCCGACCGAGAAGGAGGTCGCCGACACGGTGGCCGGCTCGATCGACGAGGCCATGTTCGACAAGGGCTACCAGGACGTCTTCGCCGGTGACCACCGCTGGCAGTCGCTCCCCGTGCCGACCGGCAACACCTTCGAGTGGGACGCCGAGTCGACCTACGTCCGCAAGCCCCCCTACTTCGAGGGCATGGCCAAGACCCCGAGCCCGGTGAGCGACATCGCCGGCGCCCGCGTGCTGGCCAAGCTGGGCGACTCGGTCACCACCGACCACATCTCCCCGGCCGGCAACATCAAGCCGGGCACCCCGGCCGCGCAGTACCTGACCGAGAACGGCGTGGAGAAGCGCGACTTCAACTCGTACGGCTCGCGTCGTGGCAACCACGAGGTGATGATCCGCGGCACCTTCGCGAACATCCGCCTGCGCAACCAGATCGCCGAGGGCACCGAGGGCGGCTACACCCGCGACTTCACCCAGGCGGACGCGCCGGTGTCGTTCATCTACGACGCCTCGCAGAACTACCAGGCCGCCGGCATCCCGCTGGTCGTGCTGGCGGGCAAGGAGTACGGCTCCGGCTCGTCCCGCGACTGGGCCGCCAAGGGCACCGCGCTGCTCGGCGTCAAGGCCGTCATCGCCGAGTCCTACGAGCGCATCCACCGCTCGAACCTGATCGGCATGGGCGTCCTGCCGCTGCAGTACCCGGCCGGCCAGACCGCCGAGTCGCTGGGCCTGACCGGCGAGGAGACCTTCTCCTTCACCGGCGTGACCGAGCTCAACGAGGGCCGCACCCCGAAGACAGTCAAGGTCACCGCGGGTGACGTCAGCTTCGACGCGGTCGTGCGCATCGACACCCCCGGCGAGGCGGACTACTACCGCAACGGCGGCATCCTGCAGTACGTGCTGCGCAGCCTGATCGGCTGACCGACGCCGTAGGCACCGGGCCGGGCCGCATCCCCACGGGGGTGCGGCCCGGCCTTCGTCGTGCCGGGCCCCGTGCGGAACTCCTGCCGGGGCCCGCGGCGAACTCCTGCCGGGACGGGGCCCGTCCGGGCCGGGACGGTGTCAGGAACCGCGTCCGGGAGGGGTGTTGGAGGCGTGCCCGGCCGAATCCGTCGGCCGCTACCCCTTGTGCGGAAGGGTCCGAGTGGACTAAACCTCTGTTTCAGCTTGGTCCAGACCATTAAGTGCTGACTCAGAGAGAGCCACGGGGTCTTCTCGTATGCGCATGCCCAGCCGCACGGCCGCCCTCCTCGCCGCCCTCACGGTGGCGACCCTGGCGGCGGCTCCCGCCGCCCAGGCCCACGACGACCACCACGCCCCCCGCCTGAAGGGCCAGCGCGTCGGCTACTTCACCCAGTGGGGCATCTACAGCGGCTTCTCCGCCAAGAAGGTGCAGGACTCCGGCCAGGCCGGGAAGCTCACCGTCATCAACTACGCCTTCGGCAACGTCTCCTCGGACGGCACCTGCTTCGAGGCGAACGCGGCCGGCGTCGGTGACGCCTGGGCCGACTACCAGCGCCCGGTCGGCGCCGAGGAGTCGGTGGACGGCGTCGCCGACACCGCCGAGCAGCCCCTCAAGGGCAACTTCAACCAGCTGCGCAAGCTCAAGGCCAAGAACCCCCAGCTCAAGTCGGTCATCTCGCTGGGTGGTTGGAGCTGGTCGAAGTACTTCTCGGACGCCGCGCTCACCGACGCCTCGCGCAAGAAGTTCGTCGCCTCCTGCATCGACCTGTACATCAAGGGCAACCTGCCGCAGCTCGGCTCGGCCGAGGGCGGGGCCGGCGCCGGCGCGGGCACCTTCGACGGCATCGACATCGACTGGGAGTACCCGGGCGGCGGCGGTGACGCCGGCAACATCGTGCGTCCGGAGGACGGGCGCAACTACACCCTGCTGATGCAGGAGTTCCGCAAGCAGCTGGACGCGCTGAGCGGCCGCAAGGGCCCGCACTACCTGCTGACCGCCGCCGTCGCCTCCAACGAGGGCCGCGCCGACCAGCTGGAGCTGCGCAAGGTCGCCAAGTCGGTGGACTGGCTCAACCTGATGACCTACGACCTGCACGGCAGCTGGGACACCCTGGGGCCGACCAACCACAACGCGAACCTGTACGCGGACAAGGCCGACCCGGCCACCGACAACAAGTTCTACAGCGTCGACCGGGTGGTCCAGCACTACCTGGACAACGGCCTCCCGGCCGACAAGGCCGTGCTCGGCGTGCCGTTCTACGGCTACGGCTGGACGGGCGTGCCGGCCGGCACCCGCAACGGCCTCTTCCAGCCGGCGGCCGGCCTGGCCCGGGGCGGCAGCCTGCCCTACAACCAGATCAAGGACCTGCCCGGCAAGGTCAGTTACGACCGCCAGCACGGGGCGACCTGGAAGTACGACGGCACCGAGTTCTGGTCCTTCGACACCCCCGAGCTGCTCACCCGCAAGGCGGAGTACTCGCGCTGGAACGACCTGGCCGGCGTGATGGCCTGGGCGCTCGACAACGACGACGCCCAGGGCTCGCTGGTGAAGGCGCTCGACAAGGGCCTGCAGGGCCGCTGAGAAGGCCGCGGGACGACGCGGGGGCCGTCCGGAGTGGGGAGAAGGTCCCACTCCGGGCGGCCCCCGCCGTGCTCCGTGCTCAGACGCGGTCGCAGGCCTGGGCCCGCAGCGCCCGGGCCAGGTCGTCCCGGCACTCCAGGACGAGCCGGCGCAGCGCGGGCGCCGCGTCCGGGTGGCCGGTCAGCCAGGCGTCGGCGGCGGCCAGCGTCCGCGTGCTGATCTGCAGCCGGGGGAAGAAGCCGCCGACGACCCGCATCGCGATCTCGATGGTGCGCTCCGCCCAGATCCGCTCCAGCACCCCGAAGTACCGCTCGGCGTACGGGGCGGTGAGCTCGCGCTGCCCGGCCGGGGCGAAGCCCGCGATCTGCGCCTCCACCAGGGCGTTGGGCAGCTCGTCCGAGTCGATCACGGCCGACCAGGCGGCGGCCTTGGCCTCGGCGGTGGGGCGGGCGGCCAGGCACTGGGTGTACTGCCGCCGGCCGCCGGCGGTGTTGTCGGCGGCGAGTTCGCCGGCCAGCTCCTCCTCGGTCGCGTCGCCGGCCGCGGCGAGCGCCAGCCAGAACGACCAGCGCAGCTCCTGGTCGACGGTCAGGCCGTCGATCCGGGCGCTGCCGGCCAGCAGGCCGCGGACCAGCCGCAGGTGCTCGGAGCCGCTCGCGGTCTGGGCCAGGAAGCGTGCCCAGGCCAGCTGGTGGTCGCCGCCGGGCGCGGCGGCGCGCAGCTCGCGCAGCGCGCCCTCGGCGAGCAGCCGGCCGCCCTCGGCCCGCCAGGCCGGGTCGGCGTAGAGGTCGACCGCGCCCTTGACCTGCTGGTGCAGGGACTGCAGGACGCCGATGTTGGACTCCTGCCCGGCGAACCGCAGCACCAGCGCCACGTAGTCGCGGGCCGGCATCAGGCCGTCCCGGGTGAGGTTCCAGACCGCCGACCAGGCGAGGGCCCGGGCGAGGCCGTCGGTGATGTCGCCGAGCCCGGTGCGCAGGGTCTCCAGCGACTCCGCGTCGAAGCGGATCTTGCAGTAGGTGAGGTCGTCGTCGTTGAGCAGCACCAGGGCCGGCCGGGGCCGCCCGGCGAGTTCGGCGACGACGGTGCGGGCGCCGGTGACGTCCAGCTCGATCCGGTCGGTGCGCACCAGGGCCCCGTCGGCGTCCCGGTCGTAGCAGCCGACCGCGACCCGGTGCGGGCGCTGCGGCTCGCCGTCCTGGAGGACGGCGAGTTCGGTGATCCGGCCCTCCGCGTCGACGGTGAGCTGCGGGGTGAGCGCGTTGACGCCGGCGGTCTGCAGCCAGGCGCGGGCCCAGGAGGTGAGGTCGCGCCCGCTGGTCCCCTCCAGCGCGCCGAGCAGGTCGTCCAGGACGGTGTTGCCGTACGCGTGCTGCTTGAAGTAGCGCCGGGCGCCCTCGAAGAAGGCGTCCCGCCCGACGTACGCCACCAGCTGCTTGAGCACCGCGGCGCCCTTGGCGTAGGTGATGCCGTCGAAGTTGAGCTTGGCGTCCTCCAGGTCCCGGATGTCGGCGGTGATCGGGTGGGTGGTCGGGAACTGGTCCTGCCGGTAGGCCCAGGCCTTGCGCTGGTTGGCGAAGGTGATCCAGGCCGAGCGGTACTTGGTGCCGGCGGCCAGCAGCGCGTACGAGCCCATGAAGTCGGCGAAGGACTCCTTCAGCCACAGGTCGTCCCACCAGCGCATGGTGACCAGGTCGCCGAACCACATGTGCGCCATCTCGTGCAGGACGACGTTGGCCCGGCCCTCGTAGGCGGCCTCGGTGACCTTCGAGCGGAAGATGAACTCCTCGCGGAAGGTCACGCAGCCGGGGTTCTCCATCGCGCCGATGTTGTACTCGGGGACGAAGGCCTGGTCGTACTTGCCGAACGGGTACGGGTAGTCGAACTCCTGGTGGAAGTAGTCCAGGCCCTGCTTGGTGACGCCGAGGATCTCGTCCGCGTCGAAGTAGGGGGCCAGCGACCGGCGGCAGAGCGCCGAGAGCGGGATCTCCAGGGTGCTGCCGTCGGGCAGTTCGCGGCTGTAGTGGTCGCGCTCGACGTGGTACGGGCCGGCCACCACGGCGGTGAGGTAGGTCGAGATCGGCCGGGTCGGCGCGAACTCCCAGGTGCGGGCGGCGCCTTCGTCCTTGACGTTCTCGTGGACGGCGTTCGACCAGACGTCCCAGGCGGTGGGCGCGGTCACCGAGAAGGTGAACGGCGCCTTCAGGTCGGGCTGTTCGAAGTCGGCGAAGACCCGGCGGGCGTCGGCCGGCTCGTAGTGGGTGTAGAGGTAGGTCTCGCCGTCCGCGGGGTCGGTGAACCGGTGCAGCCCCTCGCCGGTGCGGCTGTACGCGCAGTCCGCCTCCACCTCCAGGACGTTCTCCGCGGCCAGGCCGTCCAGCGTGATCCGGGCGCCGTCGAAGACCTCGGCCGGGGCCAGCTCGCGGCCGTTGAGGCGGACCGAGCGCACGGCGGGCGCCAGCAGGTCCACGAAGGTGCCGGCGCCCGGCTCCGAGCAGCGGAAGCGGACGGTGGTGCTGGAGCGGAAGGTGCCGGCCGCGGGGTCGGTGGCCGAGGTCACGTCCAGGTGCACCCGGTAGCCGTCCACCTCCAGGATGCCGGCCCGCTGCTGGGCTTCCTCACGGCTCAGGTTCTTGCCCGGCACGGCGGTACTCCTTTGTCCGGCTCGCACGGTGGTGCGTTCTGCGGTCCGCGGGCCGCTGGTCGGCGGCCGGCGCTTTCCCGGGCATCCTTTCACGGGCCCGCCGGTCGGTACCATTGCACAGGCCGGTGGGCGCCGGGCGGAATCAGCGGGCGGGTCGGGGCGTTGGGCCCTTGGGTACTACCCGTGTCCGGAGCCCGACTCACCGAAGGATCACAAGGCCGTGACTGCTGCCGAAGACCGCAAGACCGCCGACTTCTGGTTCGACCCGCTGTGCCCCTGGGCCTGGATGACCTCCCGCTGGCTGATCGAGGTTCAGCAGCTGCGCCCGGTGGACGTGCGCTGGCACGTGATGAGCCTGGCCGTGCTCAACGAGGACAAGGACATCCCGCCGGCCTACCGCGAGCTGCTCGCCGGGGCCTGGGGCGCGGTCCGGGTCTGCATCGCGGCCGCCGAGAAGCACGGCGACGAGGTGCTCGGCCGCCTCTACACCGAGATCGGCACCCGCTTCCACAACGAGGCCCTGCCGCGCGACCGCGCCACCATCGAGGCCGCGCTGGTCGCCGCCGGCCTGCCGGCCGAGCTGGCGGACGCCGCCGACACCGACATCCACGACGAGGCCCTGCGCGCCTCGCACGCCGAGGGCATCGGCCTGGTCGGCGAGGAGGTCGGCACCCCGGTGATCGCGGTCGAGGGCGCGGACGGCGAGCGGGTGGCCTTCTTCGGCCCGGTCGTCACCCCGACCCCGCGCGGCGAGGCCGCCGCCCGGCTGTGGGACGGCACCCTGCTGGTCGCCTCCACCCCGGGCTTCTACGAGATCAAGCGCACCCGTACGGCCGGCCCGTCCTTCGAGTAGGCGGCGCGGGCAGTACGACGAAGGGCCTCGTTCCCGTCCGGACCGGACGGGAACGAGGCCCTTCGTCATGCGGGTCGCGGCCCGCGTGCCGTCAGGGACGCAGCGCGCGGGCGCGGCCGTCGCGGCGCTGCTTGAGGTAGCCGCCCAGCGAGAGCAGCGCGACCAGCACGCCCGCCGCGTACAGCTGCTCGCGGTTGCCCTCGGTGGTGGTCATCAGGCCGAGGATGGCGAGGACGGCCAGCAGCGCGGCCCAGGTCAGGTACGGGAAGCCCCACATCCGGACGGTGAGCAGCTCGGGAGCCTCGCGCTCCAGCCGGCGGCGCATCCGCAGCTGGACGACGCAGATGAAGAACCAGACCACCAGGATGGCCACGCCGGTGGTGTTCATCAGCCAGGTGAACACGGTGTCCGGCCAGAACTTGCCGGCCAGCACGGCGCCGAAGCCGAAGCCGCAGGAGGCGATCACGGCCAGCCGGGGCACGCCGCCGCTGACCTTCGCCAGCGCCTTCGGCCCCTGGCCGCGGGCGACCAGCGAGTACGCCATCCGGGAGGAGCCGTAGATGTTGGCGTTCATCGCGGAGAGCAGCGCGATCAGGACCACGGCCTCCATGATGGTGCCCGCGCCGGGCACGCCCAGGTGCTGGAGGACGGTGACGTACGGGCCGTTCTCGACGATCGCCGGGTCCTTCCAGGAGACCAGCGTGACGACCAGGGCCATCGAGCCGATGTAGAAGATCGCGATCCGCCAGACCGCGGTGCGCACCGCGTTGGCGACGTTGCGCCGCGGGTCCTCGGACTCGGCCGCGGCGATGGTGACCGTCTCCAGGCCGCCGTAGGCGAAGACCGAGGCCAGCAGACCGACGATCAGGCCGCTGGTGCCGTTGGGCAGGAACCCGCCCTGGCCGGTCAGGTTGCCGGTGCCGGGGTGGCCGTCGCCGAGCACGCCGAGCACGCCGAGGGTGCCCAGGACGAGGAAGGCGACGATCGCGGCCACCTTGACGGCGGCGAACCAGAACTCGAACTCGCCGAAGTTCTTCACGGCGGTCAGGTTGCTGGCGCAGAAGAAGGCCATGAAGATGCCGACCCAGACCCAGGCCGAGACGCCCGGCACCCAGCCGTTCATGATCTTGCCGGCCGCGGTGGCCTCGGCGGCGACGCCGCAGCAGAGCATCACCCAGTACATCCAGCCGCTGGTGACCCCGGCCCACGGGCCGAGCTCCTTCTCGGCGTGCACCGAGAAGGAGCCGGAGGCCGGCCTGGCCGCCGACATCTCGCCGAGCATCCGCATGATCAGCATGACCAGCAGGCCGGAGAGGGTGAACGCCAGGATGATGGCGGGGCCGGCGGCCGCGATGCCCGCGCCCGAGCCGACGAAGAGACCGGCCCCGATGACGCCGCCGAGGGCGATCATCGAGAGGTGCCGCTGCTTGAGTCCGTGGGAGAGCTGCCGGCCGTCCGCCGGAGCGGGGGCCGGGGCCGGGGCGGACGTCTCTTCGATCGCCGGCGGCGCGGTGATACGGGCCATGAGGGTGGTCCAGACTGTTCGGATACCGGGTGGAGCGGTCCAATATCCGGTGCCACGTCTGTCCATGCCAAGAAATCCGGGCCGGGGCTCAGCATGCGGACCGGATCATGACGAACGGTGACCGGATCCGTGCCCTCCGGTCACGGTGGGTGCTGTCGGTCACGCCGATCCCGACAACGGCGCCGGGTGGCCCTTTGTCGGTTTCCCTGACGGTGCCACAGCTGCCGGACGCGTAGGTTCACAAGGGTTGACCGGCTTCCAGACTGCGGAGATCCCCGATGGCCACTGCCAGCACCACCGCCAGCACCCCGATACGCACCGGCGCCGTCCTCGCCGACCTGCTGCCCTCGGCGTCCACCCGCCTCGGCGCGCAGGCCCGCGACCTCGCCCTGACGGCAGGCGGCGCGGCCCTCACCGGACTGGCGGCCCAGCTCTCGGTGAACGTCCCCGGCTCGCCCGTCCCGGTCACCGGCCAGACCTTCGCCGCGCTGCTGGTGGGCACCGCCCTCGGCACCCGCCGCGGCATCGCCTCGCTCGGCCTCTACCTGCTGGCCGGCATGGCCGGCCTGCCCTGGTTCGCCCAGGGCACCTCGGGCTGGGCGATGCCCTCGCTCGGCTACGTGATCGGCTTCGTCCTGGCGGCCGGCCTCACCGGGGCGCTCGCCCGTCGCGGCGCCGACCGCAGCCCGCTGCGGACCGCCGGCGCGATGGTCCTCGGCACCCTCGCCATCTACGCCGTCGGCGTCCCGTACCTGGCCGTCGCGCTGCACGTCCCGCTCGCCCGTGCGGCCGAACTCGGCCTCTACCCGTACCTCGTGGGCGACGGTCTGAAGGCCCTGCTGGCGATGGGGGCGCTCCCGCTGGCCTGGAAGCTCCTCAAGCGCGGCTGAGTGCTCCCGGCGCGCCGGTACGCCCCTGGCGGGCCCGCGCGCGCCGGCCCGCCAGGGGCCGCCCGCGCCGTCGGCGGGGCCCGGCGACGGCCGCGCGACGGCGGTGCGAGGCGCGGTCGAGCCCCTGCCGCGGTCGGCCGGAGGCGCATGCCACACTCATACGCATGCGCGTGTACCTGGGTTCCGACCATGCCGGATTCGACCTCAAGAACCACCTCGTCCAGTGGCTGAAGGAGGCCGGCCACGAGCCGGTCGACTGCGGACCGCTCATCTACGACGCCGAGGACGACTACCCGCCGTTCTGCCTGCGCGCCGCCGAGCGCACCGCCGCCGACCCCGAGGCGCTGGGCATCGTGATCGGCGGCTCGGGCAACGGCGAGGCGATCGCCGCCAACAAGGTCAAGGGCGTCCGCGCCGCGCTGGCCTGGAGCGAGCAGACCGCCGAGCTGGGCCGCGAGCACAACAACGCCAACGTGATCAGCATCGGCGGCCGGATGCACACCGAGGACGAGGCGACCAGGTTCGTCGAGATCTTCCTCAACACCCCGTACAGCGGCGCCGACCGGCACACCCGCCGGATCGAGATGCTCAGCGACTACGAGATCACCGGCGAGCTGCCCCCCGTCCCGGCGCACCACCCGCAGGGCTGATCCCCCCTCACGACCACGTACGTACGGCCGGCCGCTCGTCCGCAGCGGCCGGCCGTCGCCGTTCCCGGCCGGCGCGGTGGCCGGGGCCGTCGCGCCCGACCGCCGCGCCCGCCGCGCCCATCCGTCCGGCCGCCGGCGCTCCGCTCCGCCGCCCGCCCGTCCGGCTGCCCCGGTGTCGCCCGGTGGCCCGTCCGGGCAGCCGGAGCTGCCCTTCCGTCCGCCCGGCCCTGCCCTTCCGTCCACCGCCCGGAGCTGGCACGGCAGGGCGTGACTGTGGCGTGCGACACAGCAGCGGCAGCGCCCGGGGGGCGTGCGGGTAACAACGCGCGCGTCCCGCGCACACCGTGCTCCTGTTCCGCCGGCCCACCCGTCCAAGCCTGTTGACGGAACGGTTGGCCGGTGCGGCACTCGGCCGAAACCGGTTGGAGCCCGGCAGGAACTCCCGACGGCACTCGCGCACCCCGTCGACGGCGGCCAGTGCCGGTGGATATGGTCGGACCCCATGGCTGGCAGACCTCCGGGCGCACCGCCCCAGACGACCGCGACGAGGCCCGACGCCGCCCAGGTGGCCACGGACCCCGTCGCGGCCCGGCTGCGCAAATGGCAGCGCAAGGTCCGTCGGAAGCTCCGCACGGCCGGCGTCGACTACTTCCGCGGCGGCGCCGCCGACTGGCCCGTCCTCGGCGCGCTCGCCCTGCTCGTCCCGGTGCTGGTGATGCTCAACGTCTGGGCCCCGGCCTGGGCCCCGCCCACCGCGCTGGTGCTGCCGATCCTGGCCGCCGCGCTGCTGCTGCGCCCCGGCTCCCTGGTGGTCCTCTACGCGCTGGCCGCGGTCGGGCTCTCCGCCGAGTCCGTCATCCACACCGGCGAGCGGGTCGCCAGCGAGAACCCCGACGCCTACACCTACGGCGTCACCCCGGGCGCCGCCCTGGTGGTCGGCGCGGCCGGGGTGGCCGGCCTGCTGCTGGCACAGTTCCGCAGCCGGGTCGGCGTGCCCTGGTGGGGCGGGTCCACGATGCTCTTCGACCTCCGGGAGCGCCTGCGGGTGCAGAGCAGGGTCCCCGAGCTGCCGGCCGGCTGGCACGCCGACATGGCGCTGCGCCCGGCCGGCGGTCAGTCCTTCTCGGGGGACTTCGTGGTCGCCTCCCGCACCGGCTCCGCGCAGCGCGTGCTGGAGGTGGTGCTGGCGGACGTCTCGGGCAAGGGCATGGACGCCGGCTCCCGGGCCCTGCTGCTCTCGGGCGCCTTCGGCGGCCTGCTCGGCTCGCTGCCCGCGCACGAGTTCCTGCCCGCGGCCAACGGCTACCTGCTGCGGCAGTCCTGGGAGGAGGGCTTCGCCACCGCCGTCCACCTGGTTCTGGACCTGGACACCGGCGAGTACGAGCTGCTCTCGGCCGGGCACCTGCCCGGCATGCAGCGGCTCTCCGGCGCCGGGCGCTGGGAGGTCAAGGAGACCACCGAGGGCCCGCTGCTCGGGATCTACGACGGCGCCAAGTTCGAGGGCGTCCGGGGCCGGCTGAACCGTGGCGACGTGCTGATGCTCTGCACCGACGGCATGGTCGAGGCGCCCGGCCGGGACCTCTCCGAGGGCATGGACCGGCTGATGGGGGAGGCGGACCGGCTGGTGCCGGGCGCCGGCCCGGCCAGCCGGCACGGCGCTGCCGCCCGCCTGATCGAGACGGTGGCCAAGGACATCAACGACGACCGCGCGGTCCTGCTGCTCTGGCGCGACTGACCCGGGCGGCGGCCGGCCCGGCGCGGCCGTGCGCGGGACGGGGCCGCCCCGGCCCGCGTCACCGGCCCGCCCGCTCGCGGCGCCGCATCGCCGGTGGCGCTCCGCGGGCCCTCCGACCTGGCCGGACGGGTGTCGTCGAGGCGCCGCCGGCCGCCCCTCGCGGGCCGTTCGCCCCGCTGCATGTGCCGCTGTCAACCCCTGTTCGCCGGCGCAGCTGATCTTCGGCCATTCCTGGTCGGCGGTCAGGGGCGCGCCCGCGCCCGGCGCGCGCTCCTGCGGACCGGCGCCGGGCGGTGCCCCCGCACCGTTCAGCGCCGCCCCGCCGACGATCCGTCAGCACCGCTCCGCTATCGTCTCGGTCGGCGGAAATTCGTCTCACATCGCAGGATCTCGGGCTCCTGCTGCCGGTAACACCTTTACGCAACCCGCACGGTCGACCACACTGAGTCCGGGCGGGACTGGTTGTGACTCGGGGACTCGGGGGATTGGGGGCGTCAGGTGCGGCGCGGTATGCACCGTAGGGCCGCCGGGCGCGCCGACCGCGATGCGATCGACCGACTTCCGCCTCGGGACCGTCGGACAGACCGGGGTCCGGCTTCGCACGGAGCTTCTCGGCGAGGCTCCCAATGAAACGAGGAAGTGAGTCCGGGTGGCACTCTCCGTCTCCGCGCTGGTCCTGTTCGGCGTCATCTGCATCATCTTCATCCGCAACAAGCAGCTGAAGATCGGTCACGCGATCCTGGCCGCGCTCTTCGGCTTCATGCTCAACCAGAGCACGGCTGCCAAGCCGATCCAGGACTTCCTCAGCCAGTTGGCCAAGACCATCTCCGGCGTGGCCAGCTGACGGGTCCGCAGGCCCCGGCGGCCTGGACGGGGCCCGACAGGGCTACTGGCCGGCCCGCCGGGCCTGGCGCCACCGGCTGAGCAGTCCGCGCGGGCGCACCCGCGCCGGTCCCGTCACGGGCACCGGCGTCGCTCCGTCATGCCCGGGGGCGGCGGGGGAGAGGCCTTCCGCCGTGCTGAGCAGGACGAACAGGCGGGCCCAGCACAGCCGTTCGCCGCGCGGCCAGTCCAGCGCGCGCAGGGCCGCCGACGCGGCCTCGGAGACCTCACCGTCGACCCGGACCTCGGCCACGTCGTCGCCCGCCTTGCCGCCCAGGAACAGCTTGACGCCGTGGACCGGCGGACCGGTCAGCGCCGGCAGCAGCGCGGGGGCGAGCGCCGGCAGCACCTGGTGCTCCGACAGCCACTGGGCCAGCCGCTCGTTGCCGAAGCCGAACACCGCCGCCGGGCCCTGGACGGCCTGCCAGCCGGGCAGTTCCCGGGGTTCGTAGTGGTCGCCGTGCTCCCCGCGTCTCTCCTGCACCTCGACCAGCGTGGCGGCGGTGGTGGTCGCCCACATCCGGACGGCGTTGGCGAGCTTCTCCTCCTCGGTCTGCCCGAGCCCCGCCGCGCAGTCCCAGACGACGGGGGCGTCCGCCCGGCCGAGCCGCAGGACGAAGCCGAGGTCGACGTGCCCGGCGCCGTCCTGGCCGGGGTGCTCGCGGACGGCCACCGCCGTCCTCCCGGGGCCGCGGACGACGCTGCCCTCGACCGTGAACTCCTGCCCGAGCCGTGCCATCTCCCGGACCACGCTGCGCTGTATGACGTCCAGTCGCTCCTGGGGACGCACGGGACACTCCTCACCCTTGAGGCTCGAACGCCCGGGTGGGGCTCGAACGTACGGTCCGGCGTCGAACTGACGTCGGACGCCAGCGAGGCTATCGGCCGTGGCCCCGGCCGGGAAACCGTCCTCACACGGGCGGCGTCAGCCACTCCTGGAGTTCCACCAGGTTCCCCTCGGGGTCGGTGAGGTACGCCACCCGGAGGCGTCCCCACTGCACCTGGGGCTCGGCCAGCAGCCCGTGCCCCCGGGAGGCGATCCGGGCGGCCGCCTCGTCCACGCTGTCGACCTTGAGCACCACCAGGGCCCGCGGGCCGCCCGGGGCGCCGGCGGCGAGCGCCCCGGCGGGCAGGGCCCGGGCGAAGTGCTCCCGCTGCTGCAGGGTCACGGCCGCCGCCCCGGCCGGCGGGCTGAGCTTGCCGTACGGGCCGCTCTCGTCGTCCTGCTGCGGGGTCAGCCCCAGCACGTCCCGGTAGAAGCGGAAGCAGCTGCCGAAGTCGTCCACGAGCAGCCGTACTTGTGTCAGTTCCATGCTGTCCTCCCCGAGTCCGGCGGCGGCCGGCCGCCGGACGGGAGCCTACGCCCGGGGCGCGGGCCCGGCAGGGGCGGCCCGGGGCCGGGGAGGGCCGGGGAGGGCCGGGGTGGGGCGCCCCGGCTAGCGGGATGCCCCTGTATGCACCATTTTGGGTAGTAATACCCGCCGGCCCGCGCAGGAGCAGACGCCATGACCCGCACCACCCTGAGGCCCCCGCCCCCGCCGTTCGTCCTCACTCCGGACGGCTCCGGCCTCGCCGAGGAGATCGAGGCCTACCTCGCCACGCTCCCCGCCCCGGCCCGGCACCCGGTCGTCCCCTACGTCGCGCCGCTCGGCAGCGTCGTCCAGCCGTGGAACGCCGCCCACCCACTGCCCCGGCCGACTCTCCTGGACCGGATCACCCGCCGCCCGCCCCGGCCCGTCCGCCTGACCGCGGCCGGCCACCTGCGGCTGACCTCCCGCTACATCGGCGCCTTCGGCTGGCTCCAGGGCGCCATGTGGGACGCGGACGGCCGGGTCTGCCTGCTCGGCGCCCAGGCGGCGGTCCTCGCCCACGGCTACGGCACCCCGGCGACCGTCCAGACCGCCCGCGTCCAGGTGATGGAGATCCTGCACGCCACCGGACGCCCGGTCAGCTCGCCCGACGAGTACAACGACCGCCCCACCACCCGCCAGGCCGACATCCACCAGCTGCTCGACCGGGCCGCCGCCCGCGCCCAGTCGCTCGGTCTCTGACCGGCCTGCGGCGAAGGCGCCCGGCCGGACTCCCGCCCGGTGCGCCGGTGGCGGGTGCGAGGGCTCCGGTCGGCTCGTGGCGGCGGCTCCGGGTGTCCGCGGACCGGTGGGGCGCTCGGCTGCTCCCGGTCTCTCGCCGGCCGCTGCGGGAGCTCTTCCCGGCGCTCAGTGCCCCTGCGCGCGGGAGAGCGCGACGACGAAGATCCCGACGGTCGCGAGTGCCGCGAATCCGCCGCCGATGATGCGCACCGTCCTCGGCGTGGCCCCGGAGACCAGGGAGAAGCCGTCGAGAACATCGAAGATCCTCTCCGCCGACCCCCCGACGTTGCACGCGACGAGGAGCCCACCGCCGATGGCGACGGCGAAGGCGAGAACCGCGAGAACCAGCGTGGCCACTTCTGTCTCCAACTGTTCGCCGGGGTCGGTCATTTGTCTGCGGGGGAGGGTACCGCGCCGGTGGCGTGGTGGTCCCCGGCCGGTGTCTCTCGGGGTCCGGGGGCGAAGAGCTGTCCACCGGTACGCGGTCGCCGAGCGGGCCCGTTCGGCGACCGGGGGCGCCGGTGACCTGCCGAGGAGGGGCCGGCCGGAAGGAGATCGACCGAACGGGCACGGCGCGGGCACGCAGCCCTGACCGACCGTGGGAACGCCAGAGGCCCAGGTCGGGGAACGATCCCCTGACCTGGGCCTCTGTCAGCTGAGCGGGCGACGAGAATCGAACTCGCGTGGCTAGTTTGGAAGACTAGGGCTCTACCATTGAGCTACGCCCGCACGCGTGCCCGGGAGCACGCACCCCGCGCCCGTTGCCGGTCGCGAGGACGGGGGCCAGCCTACCTGGTCCGGTCGGGTGTGTGCACACTCCTTTCGCCGTGGCGGCCTCGGAGAATGTCGGCGAGCCGTGAGGGCCCGGCGTGTACGCTTCCTCTCGGCACCACGGGGTGTGGCGCAGTTTGGTAGCGCGTCCGCTTTGGGAGCGGAAGGCCGTCGGTTCGAATCCGGTCACCCCGACAGTGCGGCAGGGTCTCGTCGGACAGGCGGGGCCCTGTTGTCGTTCCCCGGTGCGGGCGCCGTCCGGCGGGGTGTTCCGGGGGCGGTTCCAGGTGCGAACCCGGGGGTGGCCGCGTCCCCCGTGAGGCATTCTCCGCACCGGGTCGAACGTGCACGTCCAGCCGGTCCGGTCGCGGACTCGCGTTTCCGGCGCCGGTCGGGCAAGGTGGAATGTTGATTGTTCACCAAAAGCTGGAGACCGGATGCCCGCCCCCGACCCCACCGCCCCACCGCGCCGGGGGATCAGCCCGAAGACCGCCGTCGGCGTCGTCTTCGTGGCCTCGCTGTTCATGTCGATCATGGACACCACCATCGTCAACGTGGCGCTGCCCTCGATCGGGCGGCAGTTCGGCGTGGACCCGGCGGGCGTCGGCATCGTCAACGTCGGGTACCTGGTCAGCCTCGCGGTCTTCGTGCCGCTGTCCGGCTGGCTGGCCGACCGCTACGGCACCCGCCGGGTCTTCCTGGTCTCGCTCACCCTGTTCACGGTCGCCTCGCTGCTCTGCGGCGCCGCCGACTCGATGGCGCAGCTCACCCTCTACCGGATCTTCCAGGGCGCGGCCGGCGGCATGCTCACCCCGGTCGGGATGACCATGCTCTTCCGGGCCTTCCCGCAGGAGGAGCGGATGCGGGCCACCCGGGTGCTGATGCTGCCGACCGCCGTCGCGCCCGCGCTCGGGCCGGTGCTGGGCGGCTGGCTGGTGGACGGCTGGTCCTGGCACTGGGTGTTCATCGTGAACATCCCGGTCGGCGTCGCGGCCCTGGTCTTCGGTCTCCTCTTCCTGCCCGACTACCGCGTCGAGCGGGCCGGGCGCTTCGACGCGGCCGGGTTCCTGCTCTCCGGGGCCGGCTTCGGCCTGCTGATGTACGCCCTCGCGGAGGGCGCCGGCCAGGGCTGGGCGAGCGCCCGGATCCTGGTGTCCGGCGTGACCGGGGCCCTGGCCCTGGCCGCACTGGTGCTGGTCGAGCTGCGCCGGCCGGAGCCGATGCTGGACCTGCGACTGCTGCGCGACCGGATCTTCCGGACGATGAACCTGCTCTCCCTCTTCTCCGGGGCGGCCTTCCTCGGGATGCTCTACCTCTTCCCGCTGCTGATGCAGGACGCGCTGGGGATGGACGCCCTGCACAGCGGCCTGATGGTGTTCCCCGAGGCGATCGGCGTGATGATCGCCTCACAGGCGGCCGGCCGGCTGTACCCGAGGATCGGCCCGCGCCGGATCCTCGTCGCCGGCGCCACCGTGGTGGCGCTCTGCCTGGCGGCGATGACGGCGATCACGCCGGACAGCAACCTGTGGGCGGTGCGCGGGCTGATGTTCGTCACCGGGTTCGCGATGTCGCACGTCTTCATGCCGTCGCAGACCGCCGCCTTCGCCACCGTCCCGGCCCGCGCGACCGGGGCGGCCTCCACCCTGTACAACGCCCAGCGGCAGCTGGGCTCGGCGCTCGGGGTGGCGGTCCTCGGCACCGTCCTGACCGCGGCCGGGACGGTCACCGTGGACGCCGCGGGTACGCCCGTGGCGAACCTGGCCGCGTACCGGGCGGCTTTCCTGGTGGCCTCCGGGCTGGCCCTGGTGGCGGCCGTCATCGCGTTGTCCGTGCGGGATTCCGATGCGGCGGCGACGATGCGCAGGGTTCCCGGGCCTGCCGCGGAGCCCGCCGGGGAGGCCCTCCAGGACGCCCCGCGGGGGGTCTGAGAGCGCTTTGGCGGCGGCGTCCTGGCGTCCGCCTTTCGTGGTACCGGTAGGATGGGCCGCTGGTGGTAGTGCCTGTGGTGTATACCCAGGTCAGCCACCCGAGGGCGAGGAGTCACTCTCAGCGTCCACCCCCACGGGAGATGCAGCCCCAACCGCCCATCGCCCGTCTCGCCCGACCTGACCGGCCCATGCCGGCCGCCGGGAACGGCGGAGACAACCCTGACCGCAAGCCCAATAGGAGACCCAACCGTGAAGAGCGCCGTCGAGACTCTGAACCCGACCCGGGTTCGACTCACCGTCGAGGTGCCCTTCGAGGAGCTCAAGCCCAGCCTCGACGCGGCGTACAAGAAGATCAACCAGCAGGTCTCGGTCCCGGGCTTCCGCAAGGGCAAGATCCCGAACCGTGTCATCGACCAGCGCTTCGGCCGTGCGGCCGTGCTGGAAGAGGCCGTCAACGACGCCCTGCCGCGCTTCTACACGCAGGCCGTCGACGAGGGCAAGATCGAGGTCCTCGGCCAGCCCGACATCACCGACATCGAGGGTGTCGAGAAGATCGCCGACGGTGGTGACCTCAAGTTCACCGCCGAGGTCGACATCCGCCCCGAGGTCACCCTCCCCGACTTCACCGAGATCTCGGTGACCGTCGACCCGATCGTCGTCTCCGACGAGGACGTCGACAAGTCCCTGGAGCAGCTGCGCGAGCGCTTCTCCTCGGTCAAGGACGTCGAGCGCGAGGCGGCCGCCGGCGACATCGTCGTCGTCGACCTGGAGGCCAAGGTCGACGGTGAGGTGCCGGACGACGGCCTCGCCTCCGGCGTCAGCTACGAGATCGGCTCCGGCCGGCTCATCGACGGCATCGACGACGCCGTCGTCGGCCTGGCGGCCGGTGGCACCGCGACCTTCAGCACCGAGCTCAAGGGCGGCACCCAGGCGGGCAAGACCTCCGAGGTCACCGTCACCGTCACCGCGGTCCAGGAGAAGGAGCTCCCCGAGCTGGACGACGAGTTCGCCCAGCTGGCGAGCGAGTTCGACACCCTGGACGAGCTGCGTGCCGACTCCCGCAAGCGCCTTGAGCGCATGAAGGAGTTCGACCAGGCCACCCAGGCCCAGGAGAAGGTCCTGGACGAGCTGCTCTCCAAGGTCGAGATGGACTACCCGGAGAAGCTCCTCAAGGACGAGATCGAGACCCGTCGCCACAACCTTGAGCACCACCAGCTGGAGCCGATGGGCCTGACCCTGGAGGCCTACCTGGCCACCCAGGACAAGTCCCTGGAGGACTTCCTGGCGGAGACCGAGGAGCAGGCCAAGAAGGGCATCAAGACCCAGTTCGTCCTCGACCAGATCGTGGGCAACGAGGAGCTGGGTGTCAACCAGGAGGAGCTCACCGAGCACCTCATCCGCCGTGCCGCCGGCTCGGGCCTGACCCCGGACCAGTTCGCGCAGCAGGTCGTCCAGGGTGGCCAGGTGCCGCTGCTGGTCGGCGAGGTCGCCCGCGGCAAGGCGCTGGCGCTGGTCGTCGAGGCCGCCAAGGTGGTCGACACCGAGGGCAACGAGATCAACTTCGACGACGACGAGACCGACGAGTCGGCCGAGACCGTCGAGACCGTCGAGGCCGTCGCCGCGGACGAGACCGCGGACAAGTCGACCGAGGCCTGATCACCCCGGTAGACGCCTGACCGAGCAGTGGGCCCGGACGCCGTGCAGCGGCGCCCGGGCCCACTGCCGTCTGTGTGCGGGGCGTGTGCGCACGGCACTCCGGTGCCCTCCGGGGGCCGCCGGACCCTGCGCTCACAGCGAACAGTTCTGCGTGGGGGATTCTGCGGCCCGGCCTGCGCGTTAGGGTCCTTGGACAGCGACATTCACGCAGTGATATCTCAAGCTGTGCGACAAAGTGACGGCCGTGGAGCGACCGTCCAAATCGACTGAGCAGGTGGCTAAGTGACGTTCCCGCAGATGCAGATGCCTGGCCTGATGGCGCCGCACGCCGCCGGTGGTGACGTGCTCGGCGGCCTGGGCGACCAGGTCTACAACCGGCTGCTCAACGAGCGGATCATCTTCCTCGGCCAGGCGGTCGACGACGACATCGCGAACAAGATCACCGCGCAGCTGCTGCTTCTGGCGGCTGACCCCGAGAAGGACATCTACCTCTACATCAACTCTCCGGGCGGCTCGATCACGGCCGGCATGGCGATCTACGACACCATGCAGTACATCAAGAACGACGTGGTCACCATCGCGATGGGCATGGCCGCCTCGATGGGCCAGTTCCTGCTGACGGCCGGCGCCAAGGGCAAGCGCTTCTCGCTGCCGAACGCCAACATCCTGATGCACCAGCCCTCGGCCGGCCTCGGCGGCTCCGCCACCGACATCCGGATCCAGGCCGAGCAGCTGCTCCGCACCAAGAAGCGGATGTCCGAGCTGATCGCGCACCACAGCGGCCAGACCTTCGAGCGCGTCACCGCGGACTCCGACCGCGACCGCTGGTTCACCCCGGAGCAGGCCAAGGAGTACGGCCTGATCGACTCGATCATGCACAGTGCCGCGGATGTCCCCGGCGGCGGCGGCACCGGCGCCTGAGCGCCCCCTCCCGCACCCCACACACAACGGCACGCACGCATTCGGAGGACGGAACTCCCATGGCCAGCAACACTCCCTTCGGCCCCAACACGCCGCGCGCCGAATACTTCGGCGCCCGCTCCGAGTCCACTGCCCCGCGGGCAGAGGGCCGTTACATCGTCCCGCGCTTCGTCGAGCGCACCTCGCAGGGCGTTCGCGAGTACGACCCGTACGCCAAGCTGTTCGAGGAGCGCATCATCTTCCTCGGCTCGCAGGTGGACGACGTCTCCGCGAACGACATCATGGCCCAGCTGCTCTGCCTGGAGTCGATGGACCCGGACCGCGAGATCCAGATGTACATCAACTCGCCCGGTGGCTCCTTCACGGCACTGACCGCGATCTACGACACCATGCAGTACGTCAAGCCGGACATCACCACCGTCTGCATGGGCCAGGCGGCCTCCGCCGCGGCCGTGCTGCTGGCGGCCGGCACCCCCGGCAAGCGGATGGCGCTGCCGAACGCCCGGATCCTGATCCACCAGCCGTACACCGAGACCGGCCGCGGCCAGGTGTCGGACCTGGAGATCCAGGCCAAGGAGATCTTCCGGATGCGCGAGCAGCTGGAGGAGATGCTCTCCAAGCACTCCAAGAAGCCGGTGGAGCAGGTGCGCGACGACATCGAGCGCGACAAGATCCTGACGGCCGAGGAGGCCCTGGAGTACGGGCTGATCGACCAGATCATCTCCACCCGCAAGACCTCGCTGACCGACTGAGGTCACCGGCGGTCCGGGCGGGGCGCACATCCGTGTTCGTACGAGCACCGTGCGTCCCGCTCCGGCGGTCGCGGCACTGCCCGCCCGGCCGCCCCCAGCACGGCCCACGCCTGCCGGACGGCATCTGTTCGGTATCAATTCGCCCAGGGCGTAGGGCAGACCTGCCGAAGACAGCGGAATCAGCGGCCCGGCAGAGTACCGTCGGATAGCGAGACCGAGCGCCATCGGCGTTGACGGTCCACAGCACCAGGCCCCGGAACCCCCGCGGGGCCCCTGGCGAAGGGGAAGCACCTCGTGGCACGCATCGGAGACGGTGGCGACCTGCTCAAGTGCTCGTTCTGCGGCAAGTCCCAGAAGCAGGTGAAGAAGCTCATCGCCGGGCCTGGCGTGTACATCTGCGACGAGTGCATCGACCTCTGCAACGAGATCATCGAGGAGGAGCTCGCCGAGACCTCCGAGGTGCGTTTCGAGGAGCTTCCGAAGCCGCGCGAGATCTACGAGTTCCTCGACCAGTACGTGGTCGGCCAGGACACGGCGAAGAAGTCGCTGTCGGTGGCCGTGTACAACCACTACAAGCGCGTCCAGGCCGGCGAGGCCGGCCGCAGCGGCGGCAACGGCCGTGAGGACGCGATCGAGCTCGCGAAGTCCAACATCCTGCTGCTGGGCCCCACCGGCTCCGGCAAGACGCTGCTCGCCCAGACCCTGGCCCGGATGCTCAACGTGCCGTTCGCGATCGCGGACGCCACGGCGCTGACCGAGGCCGGGTACGTCGGCGAGGACGTCGAGAACATCCTGCTCAAGCTGATCCAGGCGGCCGACTACGACGTCAAGAAGGCCGAGACCGGGATCATCTACATCGACGAGATCGACAAGGTCGCCCGCAAGAGCGAGAACCCGTCGATCACCCGCGACGTCTCGGGCGAGGGCGTCCAGCAGGCGCTGCTGAAGATCCTGGAGGGCACCACCGCCTCGGTGCCGCCGCAGGGCGGGCGCAAGCACCCGCACCAGGAGTTCATCCAGATCGACACCACCAACGTGCTGTTCATCGTGGGCGGTGCCTTCGCGGGCCTGGAGCGGATCATCGAGGGCCGGGCGGGTGCCAAGGGCATCGGCTTCGGCGCCAACATCCGCTCCAAGCGGGAGAGCGACTCCAGCGACCACTTCCGTCAGGTGATGCCGGAGGACCTGGTCAAGTTCGGCATGATCCCCGAGTTCATCGGCCGTCTGCCCGTGATCACCAGCGTGCACAACCTGGACCGCGAGGCGCTGCTGCAGATCCTCACCGAGCCGAAGAACGCGCTGGTCAAGCAGTACCGCAAGCTCTTCGAGCTGGACGGCGTCGAGCTGGAGTTCTCCCGCGACGCGCTGGAGGCGATCGCCGACCAGGCGATCCTGCGCGGGACGGGCGCACGCGGCCTGCGCGCCATCATGGAGGAGGTGCTGATGTCCGTGATGTACGAAGTGCCCTCGCGTCAGGACGTCGCCCGCGTGGTGGTGACCGGGGACGTCGTCTCCAAGCACGCCATCCCGACCCTGGTGCCGCGCGACATGATCAAGCGGGAGCGGCGCGACAAGAGCGCCTGACCCGGTACCTGAAGGGGCCCCGCACACCGTCCGGTGTCGCGGGGCCCCTTCACGTGCGGCGGGCCGTCAGCCGGTCACTTGGCGACCTCGGCGGCCGCGCGCAGTTCACGGGTGGCGGCCGCGGCCCGGTCCAGGTCGGGCTCGACGTCCGGCCCGCCGCTCAGCACCATCACCACGGAGCTGTTGTCGGCCCAGACGCAGACGCTGTCCGTCTCCTCGGGGGCCTTCATGGTCTCGCAGGTCAGGTAGCCGCCGAGCGGACCGGGGTCGAAGGTCCGGCGCGGGCCGAAGGTGGTCCCCTGGGCCTTGCCGCTGGACTCGAAGCCCTCCAGGAACTTCCGCAGTTCCGACTCCGGCATCACGACCTTGCCGTACCCGCCGGCCACGATCACCCCGGTGCCGTGCTCCTGGTCGGGGTACACGCCGGCCACGGCGGTGGGCTTCCAGGCGTTGCTGCCGCTGGAGTACACGTCGGCCAGGCCGCTCTGCAGGGTCCGGGCGGTCGGGTTGTCGTCGTCCCGCTCGACCCCCTGGAAGGTCTGCGGCAGCACCACCTTGTGGGTGCCGGTCCTCGACGCGAGGTCCCAGAGGAACCAGCCGAGCGTGCCGCCGCCGAGCAGCAGCGCGCCGGCCACGCAGCCGAGCACGATCCACAGCGTCCGGCGGGACTTCGCCGGCGGCACGGGCTGCGGGTGGCCGTAGGCGTAGCCCGGCGGGACCGGCCCGCCCTGCGGCGGTACCGCGCCGTACTGCTGCGGGGCGGCGCCGTAGGGCTGGGCCGGGGGCGGGCCGTACGGCTGGGCGGGCGGCGCGCCGAACGGGTTCTGGTCGGACAAGGGGGGCCCTCTCTGCTGAGCGCTCGCACGGCGATCGGTGGTGGTCCGGCCGGGCAGGGACTGCACCCGGACGAAAGCTCGTGCGAGTGCGGCGCACGCTATCGCAGGACGCTCGCGCCGTGCTCGGAATACCGGCCCGGCCGGCCCGCCCGCGCGGCCGGACGGGAAAGCGGTTCGTAACCCGCGTCCGCTGTTACGTAAACTGTGCGTCGTGACCGACACCACGAACCAGCGCCCCGAGAACTCCCACGGGGACGACGCAGCAGCGACCACCGCCAACGGCGGCGGCATCCCCACGACCTACGCCCCGGCGGAGGTAGAGGGCGCGCTGTACGAGCGCTGGGTGGAGCGCGGCTACTTCACCGCCGACGCCAAGAGCGACAAGCCCGCGTACACCATCGTCATCCCGCCGCCGAACGTCACCGGTGCCCTGCACCTGGGCCACGCCTTCCAGCACACGCTGATGGACGCCCTGACCCGCCGCAAGCGCATGCAGGGCTTCGAGGCCCTCTGGCTGCCCGGCATGGACCACGCGGGCATCGCCACCCAGAACAAGGTCGAGCAGCAGCTCGCCGAGTCCGGCCTCTCCCGCCACGACCTGGGCCGCGAGGCCTTCGTCGAGAAGGTCTGGGAGTGGAAGGAGCAGTACGGCGGCAAGATCCTCGGCCAGATGCGCCGCCTCGGCGACGGCGTCGACTGGTCGCGCGAGCGCTTCACCATGGACGAGGGCCTCTCGCAGGCCGTCCAGACCATCTTCAAGAAGCTCTTCGACGACGGTCTGATCTACCGTGCCGAGCGCATCATCAACTGGTGCCCGCGCTGCCTCACCGCGCTCTCGGACATCGAGGTCGAGCACGAGGACAGCGCCGGCGAGCTGGTCTCCATCCGCTACGGCGAGGGCGAGGACTCCATCGTCGTCGCCACCACCCGGGCCGAGACGCTGCTCGGTGACACCGCCATCGCGGTCCACCCCGAGGACGAGCGCTACGCCCACCTGGTCGGGCGCACCATCGCGCTGCCGCTGACGGACCGCCGCATCCCGGTCGTCGCCGACGAGCACGTCGACCCGGAGTTCGGCACCGGCGCCGTCAAGGTGACCCCGGCGCACGACCCGAACGACTTCGCCATCGGCCAGCGGCACAACCTGCCGAACCTGACCGTGATGGACGAGCACGGCGTGATCACCGTGCACGGCCCCTTCCTCGGCCTGGACCGGCTGGAGGCCCGCTCGGCCGTCGTCGGCGCCCTGCGCGAGCAGGGGCGCATCGTCGCCGAGAAGCGCCCCTACATGCACGCCGTGGGCCACTGCTCGCGCTGCCACACCATCGTCGAGCCGCGCCTGTCGCTGCAGTGGTGGGTCAAGGTCGAGCCGCTGGCCGCCGCCGCCGGCGACGCCGTCCGGGACGGCCGGGTCGCCATCCACCCGAAGGAGCTGGAGGGCCGCTACTTCAGCTGGGTCGACAACATGCACGACTGGTGCATCTCGCGCCAGCTCTGGTGGGGCCACCGGATCCCGGTCTGGTACGGCCCCGAGGGCCAGGTCGTCTGCGTCGGTCCCGACGAGGAGCCGCCGGCCGGCGAGGGCTGGCACCAGGACCCGGACGTCCTGGACACCTGGTTCTCCAGCGCGCTGTGGCCGTTCTCCACCCTGGGCTGGCCCGAGCGGACCCCGGACCTGGAGAAGTTCTACGCCACCGACGTCCTGCTCACCGGCCACGACATCATCTTCTTCTGGGTCGCCCGGATGATGATGTTCGGCCTGTACGCGATGGACGGTCAGGCGCCGTTCCACACCATCGCGCTGACCGGCCTGGTCCGCGACCAGTTCGGCAAGAAGATGTCCAAGTCCTCCGGCACCGCCGTGGACCCGCTGGACTGGATGAACGAGTACGGCGCCGACGCCGTCCGCTTCACCCTGGCCCGCGGCGCCAACCCCGGCGCCGACGTGCCGATCGGCGAGGACTGGGTCAAGGGCTCGCGCAACTTCTGCAACAAGATCTGGAACGCCACCCGCTTCGCGCTGATGAACGGCGCCACCGTCGAGGGCCCGCTGCCGGCCCCCGAGGAGCTGACGGCCGTCGACCGCTGGATCCTGTCCCGCCTCAACGCCACCGTGGCCGAGGTCGACGGGCTCTACGACGACTACCAGTTCGCCAAGGTCGCCGACACCCTGTTCCACTTCGCCTGGGACGAGGTCTTCGACTGGTACGTCGAGCTCTCCAAGACCACCCTGGCCAAGGGCGGCCCGCAGGCCGACGCCGCGCGCCGGGTGCTCGGCGAGGTCCTGGACGTGACGCTGCGCCTGCTGCACCCGGTCGTCCCGTTCGTCACCGAGGCCCTCTGGACCACCCTCACCGGTGCCGAGTCGCTGGTCGTCACCGAGTGGCCGACCGCCGACCCGTCCCGCCGGGACGCCGCGGCCGAGGCCGAGGTCGCCACGCTGCAGCAGGTGGTCACCGAGGTCCGCCGGTTCCGTTCGGACCAGGGCCTGCAGCCCGCGCAGAAGGTGCCGGCCACGCTCGACCTGGCCGGGACGGTGCTGCCCCCGCACGAGGACGCGATCCGCTCGCTGCTGAGGCTGACCGCCCCCGAGGAGGGCTTCGCGGCCACCGCCTCGCTGCCGGTCGCGGGTGCCACGGTGGCCCTGGACCTCTCCGGCACCATCGACGTCGCGGCGGAGCGCAAGCGCCTCGCCAAGGACCTCGCGGCGGCCGAGAAGGACAAGGCGCAGACCACCGCCAAGCTCGGCAACGAGGGCTTCCTCGCGAAGGCGCCGGACGACGTGGTGGCCAAGATCCGGGCCCGCCAGGAGGCCGCCGAGGCCGACATCACCCGGATCACCGCCCAGCTCGCGGCGCTGCCGCAGGCCTGATCCACGGCGCCCGGGCCCGCCACGGCGGGCCCGGGCCACCGGACGGTCCCCGAGGGCCGCACCCCGTCACCCGGGGTGCGGCCCTCGGGCGTTCCCGGCGCATTCCCGCGGATTCCGCGGCGAGCCGGCCGCCGGCCGCAGCGCCGTCGCCCCCGGAAGTCCGGACGGAATTCACCCGGACGGCCCGGTTCACCCCCGGGCCTTGCGCTGTTCCGGCGAATATTCATCACGGCTGCCACCGGAAACCCGTTCGGCGGTATTCCGGGAGCAGCGGCAATCGCGAGCGGCGGCATTCGGCCGCATCCGCCCGACGGCGGCCTCGGGAGGCCGGGCCCTGCCGGGCGGGCCGGCCCGTCCCGGGTGAATTCTGCTTCCCGTACGACTGATTCCTGCGGCCATTCGCGGGTGATCGGCCTGCTCCTGGGGGAAGGTGGGGAAATCCGTGCCGCACTCTGGTCAAAACCCGGTCGATTTCCTTCCGGTCTTGTACGGGCGGGTTCGGCGAAGTTCGCAGGTCGGCTGTGTACGGTGGGCAGGAGTTTCTGCGGAGCCGGCTGGCTGACGGGAGGGCATGGCGTGGTGGTGACCGAGGAGTTGGCCGACGAACTGCCTGCGGAAGCGGTGGAGGAGGCCAAGGCCCGCGCGGCCACCCTGCTTCTCGCCTTCCGGCACGGCAACCAGCTGGCGTACGACCACGCCCTGGACCGGCTCTTCGCGGAGCACGCCGAACGCGAGGTGACCACGCTGCTGGTCTGGATCGCGGCCGAGGCGGTGCGCAAGGCCTACGCGCCGGAGGTCGGCGACCGGGTGCTGCGCGGGCTGGCCCGCCGGGCGCCGGCCGACACCTCCCGGGTCGCGATCGACGAGGAGACCGCGGACGCGGCCCGGCTGCTGGAGGCGGTCGGGGCCGGCGAGGTGGGCGTGGTGCGCGCGCTGGTGGCCGCCACCGCCGACACCACCTTCCTGCTCGGCGGGCTGCTGCAGGCGGTGGCGATGATGCTCCCGCTGCTCCCGGAGGGGGAGGCCGGCGAGGTGGTGGCCGAACTGCGCCGCCGCCACTGCGGCCCCGTCCCGGAGATCCCGGAGGCCCGGGGCGAGGCCTAGGACCGGCCCGGTGGGCCCGAACGGCCGTACCGGCCGGCCCAGGGGTGCGGGCCGGCCGGTACGGATCGGTACGGACCGATCGGGACGGTACGGGGTGACACGGCCGCTGCGGCCGGGTCAGCGCCGCCCGGTCAGGGCATCGCGTGCAGGTGGCTGCCGACGGTGCCCGCGATCGGCCCGCCGGCCTTGGCGTCGTGGTTGGTCGACCAGGTCATCGCGCCACCGATGTCGGGCCACTTGGTGTCGGGCTTGAAGGTGCCGCAGTTGGTGCCCGCCGCCAGGCAGTCCAGTGCGTTGTTCACCACGGCGGCGCTGACGTAACCGCCGCCCGCCGCACTGGTGGAGGCCGGCACGCCGAGGCCGACCTGGCTGGGCTTGAGGCCGCCCTTGAGCTGGATGCAGGCCAGCGCGGTCAGGAAGTTCACGGTGCCCTGCGAGTAGACCTGGCCGTCGCAGCCGAGCATCGCACCGGAGTTGTAGTACTGCATGTTGACGATGGTCAGGATGTCCTTGACGTTCAGCGCCAGCTTGAAGTACTCCGCGCCCGTCGACTGCATGTCGATGGTCTGCGGTGCCATGGTGAGCACGAAGCCGGCCCCGACCTTGCCCGCCAGGGTGTGCAGCGCCTGGCCCATGTAGGTGGCGCTGACGCCGTTCTCCAGGTCGATGTCGATCCCGTCGAAGCCGTACTGCTGGATCAGCGTGTACGCGCTGTTGGCGAAGTTGGTCGCGGAGGCCGAACTGCTCACCGAGATGGTGCCGTTCTGGCCGCCGATCGACAGCACCACCTTCTTGCCCGCCGCGTGCTTGGCCGCGATGTCGGCCTTGAACTGGGCGTCGGTGTAACCGCCGAGGCGGCTGGAGAGGGTGCTGTCCAGGGTGAAGCTGATCGCGCCGGGCGTGCTGGTCGCGTCGGCGAAGGACACCGCGATGATGTCGTAGGCCGCCGGGACGTCACTGATCCGCTGGACGGTGGCGCCGTTGTCGAAGTTCTGCCAGTAGCCGGTCAGCTTGTGCTTGGGCAGGCCGGGGCCCGTCGAAGTGGCCGTCGGCGTCGGGGTGGTGGCGGTCGGGGTGGGGGTGGTGGCCGTCGGCGACGGGCTGGTGCTGACGGTCGGGGTGGGGGTGGCCGGCCCGGTCGTGCTGCCCGTCGGGGAGGGCGACGGGGTGCCGGGCCCGATCAGCGAGACGTTGTCCACCAGGTAGGCGCCCTGGCCGTACCAGCCGTGGACGTAGACGGTGACGCTGGTGGTGCTCGCCCCGGTGGTGAAGGTGGTGCTCAGGTTGTTCCAACTGGTGCTGCTGGACCAGGTGCTGGGGTCCGCGCCGCCGGTGCCCCGGGCGCCGAGGTAGACGTACGGGCCCTGCACCTCGGAGCGCAGGGTGTAGGTCGAGGACGGCTTCACCGTGACGGTCTGGGTGCACTCGCCGCTGTCGCTGCTGGTCGGGGTGACCCGCAGCGCGATCGAGGGGTGGTCCGCCGGGGTGGTGGGCGTGGTGCCGGCCGGGCAGTTCCAGTTGGTCAGGTGATTGCCGTACTCGAAGCCGCCGTTGGCGATGAGTTCGACGTCGGCGGCCTGGGCGCCGCCGGTCGACAGGACCAGGCTGGTCAGGCCGAGGGCGACCGCCGCGGTGCCGGCGATCACGGTGTGGACGCCGCGGGCGCGGCGGTGTCGGGCAGGTGGCATGACTCCATCTCCAGTGGGGGAGGCCGGCCGACCCGGTGGGGACGGGTCGTGCCGGGTGTCGATGGTGCGCGTGCGGGAGCGTCCGACAGTTCAAGTCACCGGTAGGTCCGGATACTTGCCTCACAAGGTGGAGTAGACCAATCCGGCTGTCAAGAGCGCGGGGCGCCGCAGCCGGTCCGGGGACGGCCCGCGCGATCCGTTCCGGCCCGGCCCTCCCCGGCCGGGCCGGCCGCGAGGGCCGGAGGCGGGAGCGCGCCGTCCCGGGCTCGGCGCTCTGCGGAGAGCGGAGAGCGGAGGGCGGAGGGCGGAGGGCGGAGAGCGAGAGGGATGGAGAGCGAGCGGGGTGAGGAGCGGGGGAACGGGGACAGGGGAGCGGGGACAGGGGAGCGGCGGGCCGGGAAGGCCGGGTAAGCGCTCCTTTCGCCCCAAAGCGGACAAAGCGGAAAACGGGCCGGTGCGCCCTCCCTCCCAGCGGCGGCCGGCCCCCGGGCGGCTCCGTAGACTGACCCCGTGAGCGACAAGGCCGAGCAGAACCCGTACACCATCCGCCCCGACGGCGCCGAGCCCGCGGAGACCCTGCGCGACGTCGAGCAGGAACTCGCCAAGCGCTGGCCGGAGAACAAGCTGGAGCCCTCGCTCGACCGGATCGAAGCGCTGATGGACATCCTCGGCCAGCCCCAGCGGGCCTTCCCGTCGATCCACATCACCGGCACCAACGGCAAGACCTCCACCGCCCGGATGGTCGAGCAGCTGCTCAACACCTTCGAGCTGCGCACCGGCCGCTACACCAGCCCGCACGTGGAGTCCGTCACCGAGCGGATCAGCCTGGACGGCAACCCGATCAGCGTCGAGCGCTTCGTCGAGACCTACCGCGACATCGAGCCGTACGTGCGGATGGTCGACGAGGGCCAGCCGGTGGCGATGTCCTTCTTCGAGGTGCTGACCGGCATGGCGTACGCCGCCTTCGCCGACACCCCGGTGGACGTCGCGGTGGTCGAGGTCGGCATGGGCGGCTCCTGGGACGCCACCAACGTGATCGACGCGGCCGTCTCGGTGATCACCCCGATCTCGCTGGACCACACCGACAAGCTCGGCTCCACCACCGGCGAGATCGCCGTCGAGAAGTCCGGGATCATCAAGCCGGGGGCGATCGCGGTGGTGGCCCAGCAGCAGCTGGACGCCGCGCAGACGATCCTCAAGCGTGCCGTCGAGGTCGACGCCACGGTCGCCCGCGAGGGCATGGAGTTCGGCGTGCGCCATCGCGAGGTCGCCATCGGCGGCCAGCTGATCACGCTGCGCGGGCTCGGCGGCGAGGACTACGAGGACGTCTTCATCCCGCTGCACGGGGAGCACCAGGCCCAGAACGCCTCGCTGGCGCTGGCCGCCGTGGAGGCCTTCTTCGGCGTCGGCGGCGCCCGCGGCGGCAAGCTCGACATCGACAAGGTCCGCCAGGCCTTCGCGGGCGTCAGTTCGCCCGGCCGCCTGGAGGTCGTCCGGCGCAGCCCCACGATCCTGCTGGACGCCGCCCACAACCCGGCCGGCGCCGAGGCGACGGTCGCCGCGATCAGCGAGTCCTTCGGCTTCACCAAGCTGGTCGGCGTGATCGCCACCAGCGGGGACAAGGACGTCTCGGGCCTGCTCTCGGCCTTCGAGCCGCTGCTCTCCGAGGTCGTCGTCACCGAGAACTCGACCCACCGCCGGATGCCGGTCGACGAGCTGGCGGCGGTCGCGGTCGAGATCTTCGGCGAGGACCGGGTCCAGGTCGAGCCCCGGCTGGACGAGGCCATCGACGCCGCCGTCACCCTGGCGGAGGAGGAGGGTGACCTGGGCGGCTGCGGCGTGCTGGTCACCGGTTCGGTCATCACGGTGGGCGAGGCGCGCCTGCTGCTCGGAAGGAAGTGACATGAGGACGCTCTGTTCCTCGACCCTGATCGGCGAGGTGCTGCTGATCATGTTCGCCGGGCTGGTGGCCACCCGGCTCACCGACGTCTCCGGCGCCACCGTCTGGACGGTCAGCGCCGTGGCGATGGTGCTCTGCGTGCTGCTCTGCGGCATGATCACCCGCCCCGGCGCGGTGGCGGTCGGCTGGGTGCTGCAGATCGGCCTGATCGCCAGCGGCTTCGTGCTGCCGACGATGTTCGGCCTCGGGCTGGTCTTCGCCGGCCTGTGGTGGTGCTCGGTGCACTACGGCCGGAAGATCGACGAGATCAAGGCCGCCCGGGCCGCGCAGAGTGCCGGGCCGGCGGTAGTAGCCTGACGCCGGGCCCCGCTCGCACGGGGCACGCCGACGCTCTCCGACGCCTCGCCGGTGAGGGCAGGGCCGTTCCCGCCGGCCGGCGGGGCGGGCCGATGAGCTGCGGCGCTCACGCAAGGTAACCTTCGGAGCAGCCGCATACACCATGCCGAACCGATTCCCCTGGAGCCGCACCGTGTCCCAGCGCACTCTCGTCCTGCTCAAGCCCGACGCCGTCAAGCGCGGCCTGGCCGGCGAGATCATCAGCCGCGTCGAGCGCAAGGCCGGCTGGCGGCTCGCCGCCGTCGAGCTGCGGACCTTCGACCGGGCGACGCTGGAGCAGCACTACGCGGAGCACGTCGGCCGCCCGTTCTACGAGCCGCTGCTCGACTTCATGACCTCCGGCCCGTCGATCGCGCTGATCGTCGAGGGCGAGAACGTCGTCCCCGGCATCCGCGCGCTGGCCGGTGCGACCGACCCGCTGCAGGCCGGTCCGGGCACGATCCGTGGCGATTTCGCCACCATCACCCGCGAGAACCTGATCCACGCCTCCGACTCCGAGGCCTCCGCCGAGCGCGAGATCAAGATCTTCTTCCCCTCGCACGCGTGAGCGGACACCCCGGTCGGCCGCCCTTGGGCCGGCCGGGGCATTCTTATCGTCAAATACGGAACTCCGGGCTCCGACACGGCGTCCCAATCCTCGAAGAAGCGATCACGCCCCGGACAATGGGTGCTGTCCCGTCCACCTCCGCCCACCCCGGACGGGCGTGGCTACGATGGACACAACTCATGGGCCCGGTACGGCTGCTCAGCTGGTGTCCGCCCTGTCACGGGCGTGCGCGATCGGTCCACCCCCGCCATTGACTCCGAGCCCGGGAAGGCACACCAACCCCATGGCCAACAACCTGTCGTTCATCGGCCGTGACATGGCGATCGACCTCGGCACTGCCAACACGCTGGTGTACGTCAGGGGCAAGGGGATCGTCCTCAACGAGCCGTCCGTGGTCGCGGTGAACACCAACACCGGCGGCATCCTCGCGGTCGGCTCCGAGGCCAAGAAGATGATCGGCCGGACCCCCGGCAACATCGTCGCCATCCGCCCGCTCAAGGACGGCGTGATCGCCGACTTCGAGATCACCGAGCGGATGCTCCGCTACTTCATCCTGAAGATCCACCGTCGCCGCTACCTGGCCCGCCCCCGGGTCGTGGTCTGCGTGCCCTCCGGCATCACGGGGGTCGAGCGCCGCGCCGTGATCGAGGCCAGCTCGCAGGCCGGCGCGCGCCAGGTGCACATCATCGAGGAGCCGATGGCGGCCGCGATCGGTGCGGGCCTGCCCGTGCACGAGGCCACCGGCAACATGGTCGTCGACATCGGCGGCGGCACCACCGAGGTCGCCGTCATCTCGCTCGGCGGCATCGTCACGGCCCAGTCGATCCGGGTGGCCGGCGACGAGCTGGACAACGCGATCGTGCAGCACATCAAGAAGGAGTACTCGCTCCTGCTCGGTGAGCGCAGCGCGGAGCAGATCAAGATGAGCATCGGCTCCGCCTTCGCGCTGGAGGGCGAGAAGGACGAGCACGCCGAGATCCGCGGCCGGGACCTGGTCAGTGGCCTGCCCAAGACCGTGGTGATCTCCGCGGCCGAGGTGCGCGAGGCCATCGACGAGCCGGTGAACTCCATCATCGACGCCGTCAAGACCACCCTGGACCAGTGCCCGCCGGAGCTCGCCGGCGACGTGATGGACCGCGGCATCGTGCTCACCGGCGGCGGCGCCCTGCTGCGCGGCCTGGACGAGCGGCTGCGCCGGGAGACCGGCATGCCGATCCACATCGCCGAGAACCCGCTCGACTCGGTCGCGCTCGGCTCCGGCAAGTGCGTCGAGGAGTTCGAGGCGCTCCAGCAGGTGCTGGACGCCCAGCCGCGGCGCTGAGCGGCCGCACACCGCACACCGGCCCCCGTTCGACACGGACGGCCGGTCAACTGAAGGGCCCTCACCCGCCCACAGCCCGGTGGGGGTCCGGCACAGGACTCGGACGAAGGGGCAGCTCCAGCACCGTGAGGGACACACGAGAGAGCCGCTTGTTGCTCATCCTGCTGGTGGCTGTCGCCTTCGCCCTGATCACCGTGGACATCAAGGGCGGCGAGAGCTCCCCGCTCGGCGGGGCCCGGCGGGCCGCCGCGGGTGTCCTCGGACCGGTCGAGCGGGGCGCGGCCACGGCGGTCGACCCGGTCGCGGACACCGTCCGCGCGTTCCGCGAGGCCGCCACCCACCGCGGCCGGACCGACCAGCTCAACCAGGACAACACCGAGCTGCGCCAGAAGCTGGCCTCCTCGGACGCCGCCGCCGGGCGCACCAAGCAGCTCGACGACATGCTCAGGACGGCCGGCGCCGGCGGCTACACCGTCAAGGCCGCCCAGGTGATCGCGATCGGCCCCGCCCAGGGCTTCTCCTGGACGATCACCATCGACGCCGGCAGCGACGACGGCCTCACCCGGGACATGACCGTCATCAACGGCCAGGGCCTGGTCGGCCGGATCACCACGGTGGCGCCGACCACCGCGACCGTGCTGCTCGCCTCCGACCCCGGCTTCAGCGCCGGCGCCCGGCTGGAGGGCAGCGGCGAGATCGGCTTCGCCTCCGGGCAGGGCACCGGACCGATGAAGGTCTCGCTGCTCAACGGCCGGGCCCAGGTCAAGGAGGGCGACCGGATGGTCACCTTCGGGTCGCAGAGCGGGCGCCCCTTCGTGCCCGGCGTGCCGATCGGCAAGGTGGTGGAGGTCGAGGCGACCCCCGGCCAGCTCACCAAGACCGTCATGGTCGAGCCGTACGTCCAGTTCACCCGGCTGGACCTGGTCGGCGTGGTGGTGGTGCCGCCGCGCACCGACCCCCGCGACGCCGTCCTGCCGCCGGCCGGTGCCGCGGCCGCCCAGGCCCCCGCCGCCCCGGCCGCCGCCGCTCCGCCCGCCAGTCCCACAGGGGGGAACTGACCCATGCGTCTCACCCGGATCCCGGTCTCCGCCGTCCTGATCCTGCTCGGCCTGGTCCTCCAGGTCAGCGTCTTCGGCCGGCTCCAGCTGCCCGGGGCCACCCCGGACGTCCTGCTGCTCGTCGTGATCGGCCTCGCCATGGTCTACGGGCCGACCGGCGGCTGCCTGGTCGGCTTCGCGGCCGGCCTGCTGGCCGACCTCGCCCCGCCCTCGGACCACGCGATCGGCCGCTACGCGCTCGTCCTGTGCCTGATGGGGTACGCCGCCGGCCTGCTCCGGGGCGAGCACGGCCGCCAGCGCTCGGTCGGCGGGGCGCTGCTGGTGGTCGGAGCCGCGGCCGCGGTCTCCACCCTGCTGTACGCGATGGTCGGCGCCCTGGTCGGCGACACCGCCGCCCGGCACGTGGGCCTGGCCGGCCTGGTGGTCAGCGCCCTGCTGTACGACCTGCTGCTGGCCCCCTTCGTGGTGCCGGTGGTGATGCTGGTCGCCCGGCGCTTCGAGCACGACCCGGTCGCCGCCGCGAACGGCGACAGCGCCGGCAGCGGCGGGAACCTGGGCACCCTCGCCCGCTACCGCACCACCCGGGAGGCCTCGCCCGGCCCCGGGTACGGCAAGAAGCGGCGCGGCCTGGGCCTGGCCAAGCGCCCGTAGCGCCCCGCGCGGGAGCCCGCGGGCTCCTCGAACCACCGCCCGAACCCTCGCCCTCTGGAGCGCACGCGACGTGAGCAACATCCCCGAGACCGGACGAACCCGGCGGGTGACGATCCGTCTGGTGGTCCTGCAGATCCTGGTGCTGTCCCTGCTGGCGACGCTCGGCGGGCGGCTCTGGTACCTGCAGATCCGCAGCGCCAGCGAGTACACCGCCAAGGCGACCGGCAACCACATCCGCGAGGTGGTCGAACCGGCGGTCCGCGGCGAGATCCTGGACGCCTCCGGCCGCATCCTGGCCGCCAACGAGGCCCGCCTGGTGGTCTCGGTCAGCCGCACCTCGCTGCTCCAGCAGAAGGACGGCGGCAAGGGCGTGCTGGGCCGGCTCGCCGAGGTGCTCGGGATGCCCGCCAAGGACATCCAGGAGAAGGTCCGGCTCTGCGACGCCAAGACGCCGCAGCCCTGCTGGAACGGATCGCCCTACCAGCCGATCCCGGTCACCAAGGAGGCGACCACCCAGCAGGCGATGCAGATAATGGAACGCCGCGAGGACTTCCCCGGGGTGACCGCGCAGCCCACCGCCGTACGCCACTACACCGGGGTCGAGGGCGCCAACGCCGCCCAGGTGCTCGGCTACCTCTCCCCGGTCACCGACGAGGAGGTCACCAAGAGCGCCGACAAGACCGGCCGGGAGCGCTACCTGCCGGCCGACCAGATCGGCCGGGCCGGGCTGGAGTCGGTGTACGACAGCGACCTGCGCGGCACCGCCGGCATCACCAGCCTGGAGGTCGACAACCTCGGCCGGGTGATCGGCACCGCCGGCACCGTCGAGGCGCAGCCCGGGAACAACCTGGTCACCAGCATCGACGCCCGGGTCCAGAAGGTCACCGAGGACAACCTGCTGCAGGCCATGGCCGACGCCCGCAAGGTGCTCGACAAGAACACCAACCGCAATTACGAGGCCGATTCCGGCGCGGCCGTCGTGATGGACGTGCACACCGGGCGGATCGTCGCGATGGCCAGTGCGCCGTCCTACGACCCGAACCTCTGGCAGGGCGGCATCACCGGCAAGGACTACCAGGCCCTGACCAGCAAGGAGTCCAACTTCCCGCTGCTGAACCGGGCCATACAGGGTCAGTCCGCCCCCGGCTCCACCTTCAAGGTGGTCTCCACCGCCGCCGCCGCGCAGGCCGGCTACTCGCTCACCGGCAACTACCCCTGCCCGAGCAGCCTGACCATCGGCGGCCGCGAGTTCAAGAACTACGAGAGCCAGGGCTACGGCTCGATCACCCTGGAACGCGCCCTGGAGGTCTCCTGCGACACCGTGTTCTACGGCCTCGCCTACGACCAGTGGATGAAGGACGGCGGCATCAAGCCGAAGAAGGACCCGGGCGACTGGTTCTTCAAGACCGCCCACCAGTTCGGCCTCGGCGCCAAGACCGGCATCGACCTCCCCGCCGAGGCCCCCGGCCGGGTGCCCGACCGGCAGTGGAAGCAGTCCTTCTACGACAACAACAAGGACGCGTGGTGCCGGCAGGCCGAGAAGGGCGGCAAGGAGTACAGCGACCTGATCGCCAAGGAGAACTGCGTCGACGGCAACGTGCTGCGCGCCGGTGACGCGGTCAACTACGCGATCGGGCAGGGCGACACGCTGGTCACCCCGCTCCAGATGGCCCGGATCTACTCGGCCCTCGCCAACGGCGGCACGCTCTACCGCCCGACCATCGGCAAGGCCGTGATGAGCCCGGGCGGCGAGCTCGTCCGGGAGATCGCCCCGCACGAGGACGGCAAGCTGCCGACCGAGGCCAAGACCCTGGAGTACATCGACCAGGCCACCGCCGGCGTCGTCGCGACCGGTACCGCCGCCTGGAAGTTCACCGGCGCCGGCTGGCCGCAGGGCAAGATCGAGCTGCACGCCAAGACCGGTACCGCCGAGGTCGAGGGCAAGCAGACCACCTCGTACCTGACCACCTACAGCCGCGACTACGCGATCGTGATGACGATAAGCCAGGGCGGCACCGGCTCCGGCGGTTCGGGTGACGCCGTCCGGCGCATCTACCAGGCGCTGTACGGCGTGGACGACAAGGGCAACGTGGACACCGCGAAGGCGCTGCTGACCAAGCCGCAGGCCGAGCTGCCCAAGTTCGGCCCCGACGGCACCGCGATCGTCAAGCCCGCCGCCTACACCTACGAGCGTCCCGCCTTCGCGGACCCGGCGCAGCCCACCGGCAGCGCCGCGTACTGGACGGCGGCCGGCCCGGCCCTCGAACCCACCCGCAGTACCTGGAACGGCAGCTCCGGAAGGGGGCGGTGATGACCTCCTACGGCTCGTACCGTCAGGTCCGGCTCTCCCCGCAGCGCGGGGCGGTGTCCAAGGCGCTCGCCAAGGACTCCCCGCTGCGCAAGCTCGACTGGATACTGATACTGGCCGCACTGGTGCTGTCGCTCGGCAGCGCCCTGCTGGTCTGGTCGGCCACCCGCGGCCGCGACAACCTGACCCACGGCGACCCGCAGTACTTCCTCTACCGCCACCTCACCAACCTGGTGATCGGGCTGGCGCTCTGCGCGGTGGTGATCGGGATAGGGAGCCGGCGGTTCCGCACCCTGGTGCCGTTCGTCTACGTCGCCGTGATGCTGATGCTGGTGGCCACGCTCAGCCCGCTGGGCTCGACCATCAACGGGCAGCACTCCTGGATCCAGTTCGGCGGCGGGTTCTCGATGCAGCCGGCCGAGTTCGCCAAGCTGGCCATCGTGCTCGGGATGGCGGTGATCCTGTCCGCCCGGGTGGACGCCGGCGACCGGGAGTTCCCCCCGGACCGCAGTGTCTTCCAGGGCCTGGTCGCGGCGACGGTCCCGATGGCGATCGTGATGCTGATGCCGGACGCCGGGTCGGTGATGGTGATGGCCGTCATCGTGCTGGGCATCCTGCTGGCCTCCGGCGCCGCCAACCGCTGGACCTTCGGGCTGCTGCTGGCCGGCATCGGCGGCTGCATCGCGATCTGGAAGCTCGGCGTGCTGAGCAAGTACCAGATCGACCGCTTCGCGGCCTTCGCCAACCCCGCGCTGGACCCGTCCGGCGTGGGATACAACACCGCGCAGGCCCGGATCGCGATCGGCTCCGGCGGGCTGACCGGCAAGGGCCTGTTCCACGGCACCCAGACCACCGGCCAGTTCGTCCCCGAGCAGCAGACCGACTTCGTCTTCACGGTGGCGGGCGAGGAGCTCGGCTTCCTCGGCGCCGCCGCGATACTGCTGCTGCTCGGCGTCGTCCTCTGGCGCGCCTGCCGGATCGCCCGGCACGCCACCGACCTGTACGGCACCATCGTGGTCGCGGGCGTCGTCGCCTGGTTCGCCTTCCAGGCCTTCGAGAACATCGGGATGTGCCTGGGCATCATGCCGGTGGCGGGCATCCCGCTGCCGTTCGTCAGCTACGGCGGATCGTCCATGTTCGCGGTCTGGGTCGCGATCGGGCTGATGCAGGCCGTGCACAGCCAGCGGCCGATAGGGGTCTGACCCCACGCACGGCGCCGTCGGCCCGGACCGGGCCGGCGGCGCCGTTCGCCGTCCCGGGCCCGGTCCGCCCGTGCTTCCTCCCGGCATCCCGCCCGTGCTTCCCCGGGTGCTCCCGCCCGTTCTTCTTCCGAGGGGCGTTCCCGGCCGGTCCGGCCGCCGGGGGAGCGGGCCACGCCGGCGGGGGCGTTCAGACCAGGCACTCGAAGGCCGCGACCGCGCTCCGGGCGTGATGGTCCACCTGGTCACGGACCGGCACCCAGCGGGCCCCGAAGCCCGACCGCAGCAGCTTGCAGTGCTCCTCCACCAACTGCCGGACCCGTGCCCGCAGCCGCTCGGCCCCCGCGCCGCCCGCCGCCGCCAGCAGCCGCAGCAGCGCCGCGGAGACCCGCAGCGGAATCCGCTCGGCGACGATCTCCAGCCCGGTCACCCGCGACACCGACAGCCCGCCCCCGGCCGGGGCGTCCACCACGGCCCGCCACTCCTCGGCCATCCCCGGGCAGACCCCGAGATTGAACTCCACGAACCGCACGGCGGGCCCGTCCGGCTCCGCCGCGTACCGCCGGACCCGCTCCAGCAGGCCGGCCAGCTCCTCCGTGCCGTCCAGCAGCGACCGCGCGGCCGCGTGCACGGCCCGCCGCGGGTCGGCGTGCGGCGCACCGTCCCCGACCGCGTCCACGGCCCACATCGGCGCCTCCAGCAGCGCGGTGACACCGCCGTACCGACCCGGGTAGGACCAGGTCGACCGGGCCGGGTCGTCCGGCAGCGGGGAAGGCCCGCCCCGGCCCTCCGGCGGCGGCATCAGGTACGTCCCCGGCGCCGGACTCGGCCAGCCGAGGGCGTCGTACGTCCCCACGTCCAGCGGGACGCCGGCCCGGGCCGCCGAGCCGGCGAAGCGCGCCGCCAGCCCCGGCACCCCCCGGGTCAGCTGGAGGAAGGTGCCGCCGAAGTCCACCCCGTGCAGCGAGACCTGGAGGAACGGCCGCAACTCGTCGATCACCCGCAGCAGCGCGCGGGTCTCCGGCATCGGCTCCCGGCCCGACCCGGCCGGCGGCAGCCACTCCGGCTGCTCCTCGAAGGCCGGGCGGTGGAAGTGCTCGAAGTGCCGGGCCATCGTCGGCGGGCCGTGCAGCCAGCCGACGTTCAGCGCCGCGCCGTCCGGGTCCAGGCAGAGCAGGAAGTGCCAGCCGACCCCCCGGCCGTCGGCCAGCTCCGGCCGCCCCAGCACCTCCCGGGCGATCCGCAGCGCTCCCGCCACCCCGGACGGCTCGTTCGGGTGCGGCCCGCCGACCACCAGCACGTGCCGGGGGCCGTGGCCGACCGAGAGCAGCACCAGCGGCCGGCCGCCGCGCGACACCCCGACCTGCCGCAGCCGGCAGCGGCCGGGGTGGCGCCGGACCAGCCGGCGGGCGGCCGCGACCGCCTGGGCGACGGTCGGAAAGCGGTCGGCGCCGGGCCGCGGACGGGCCGGCCGGTCGGTGTCGCTCATGACTCTCCCCGGGGACGGGCGCGGACGGCCCGTCGGACGCCCGCACGACATCGCCGCGCGGGTCCGGCCGCGCCGGGCGGGGCCCGCGCGGCCGGACCACCGGCTCAGTTGCCGGTGGAGTTGCTCGCGTTGGTGGTCTCCTTCTTCTCCAGCCGGCGGATCACGATCGCCACCGGCGCACCCGCGGGCTCGTCCACCTCCGGCCCGTACTCGCTCGCTGCGGCGGCCTGGTCGGGCTGTTCCGTCATCTCTGCTCCCGGGACTCGGCGGTGCCTCCGGCAGCCGGCCGGGCTGCTGCGCCGGACGGCCTTGCCAGTACCGCACGCCCCGGAAGAGCATGTCAACATCGCCAACCAGAAGGGATGTTGGGGAATGCCAGAGGTGACGCCGATGCGACGGCCGAAGATCAAACCCGAGCACACCGCCTATCGCACCACCGCCGGGAACGTCCGGATCGGCGGACTGGTGCACGGGATCGGCGCGGAGATCGAGGACCCGGCCGGCTGGGTCTGGACCCTCACGACGCTGACCGACGGCACCCGCCCGCCCGACCGGATCGCGCAGGCCGTCACCGCCCGGCACCCCGCCGTCGGGTCCGCCCAGGTCGCCGACGCCCTGGCCCGGTTGACCGAAGCCGGCTTCCTGGAGGAGGCCGACGCCCCGCCCCCGCCCGCCCTCGGCCCCCGGGAGCGGGAGCGCTACAGCCGTGGCGTCGGCCTGCTCCGCTGGATGGACAGCACGCCCCGGAGCAGCAGCTGGGACGTCCAACTGCTGCTCCGGGAGGCCGCCGTCCTCGTCGTCGGCCTCGGCGGCACCGGCGGCACCCTCGCCCTGGCCCTCGCCGCCTCCGGCGTCGGCCGGCTGCACTGCGTCGACTTCGACACCGTGGACCTCTCCAACCTCAACCGGCAGATCCTCTTCACCGAGGCCGACCTCGGCAGACCCAAGGCCGGGGCGGCGGCCGCCAGGCTGCGCGCGGCCAACACCGACATCACCGTCACCGCCGAGAACCGCCGGATCACCGGCCCCGCCGACCTCACCGCCCTGCTCGGCGCCGGCCCGGCCCGCTACGGCCTGCTGGCCCTCTGCGCCGACCGGCCCGCCGGCATCCGCCGCTGGGCCAACCAGGCCTGCCTGGCCACCGGCGTCCCCTGGGTGGACGGCGGCTACCACGGCCCGCTGGCCACCGCCGCGCTCTACCGGCCCGGCGACGGCGCCTGCTGGGAGTGCCTGCACACCGCCGAGCGGGCGGACCGCGACCTCGGACTCGCCCCCGGCGCCGACACCCCCGGCCTGCCCGCCAGCCCCTGGAACCCGGTCAACGCCGTCACCGCCGGCCTCTCCGGCAGTCTGATGGCGCACGCCGCCCTCTCCCTGCTCACCGGGGTCCCCCGGCCGGTGCCCGGCCGCCGCTTCGGGATCAACCTGATGCTGCCCGGCGAACCCGTGCTGGAGGAGGCCCCGCGCCGCCCGGACTGCCCCGCCTGCGGGGACCACCCGGGCCCCGGCCGGTGACCGCCGGGTGGTCCCCGCAGGCGGCCCCGCCCCCGGACCGCCCGGCCCGTCCGGCCGTGCCACCCGCGACCACGCTCACCCCCGCCAGCACCCTGCGCCTGCACCGGCTCACCACCCGCCAGGACGGCGACGAATGGCTCGTCGGCCGGCTCGACACCGGCGAGGTGGTCGCCCTGCCCGCCACCGGCGAACAGGCCCTGCGGCTGCTCGGACAGGGCCGCACCCTCGCCGAGACCGAGCGGGCCCTCACCGCCGGCACCGGCCGGCGCCCCGACCTGACCGGCTTCGTGCACACCCTGCTCGACCTCGGATTCGTCCGCGAACTCGACGGCCGTCCCGTCCGCACCCCCGCCCCACCCCGCCCGACCCTGCCCCGGCTGCGGCCCCGGCACGTCCGCTGGGTGCTGAGCCCGGCACTCCCGCCGCTGCTCGCCGCACTGACCGCCGCCGCGGCCGCCGCCGTACTGCTCGGCCCCCGGCCGCTGCCCGGCTACCGCGACCTGCTGTGGAGTCCGCACGGCAGCCTGGTCCTGGGCTCCGCCCTGCTGGTCTCCTGGCTGCTCGTCCTGCTGCACGAGGCCGGGCACCTCGCGGCGGCCCGCGCGGCCGGTGTGCCGGCCCGGATCGGATTCGGCACCCGGCTGCACCTCCTCGTCCTGCAGACCGACCTGAGCGGCATCGAACTCGCCCCCCGGCGGCACCGGTTGACCGCCTACCTGGCCGGCATCGGCGTCAACCTCACGGTCGCCGCCACCGCCCTGCTGCCGGCCGCGCTGCTGCCCGCGGACCCGGCCGGCGGCCCGGCCCGGGCACTCACCGCGCTGGCCCTGCTCTCCCTGCTGCAGATCCCGTTCCAGGCCATGGTCTTCCTGCGCACCGACCTCTACTTCGTCCTCCAGGACCTCGCGCACTGCCGTGACCTGCACGGCGACGGCGCCGCCTACGCCCGCCACCTCGCCGGGCGCACCGCCCACCGGCTGCGCCGCCGGACCGGACCGGGCCCGGCCGACCCCAGCCGTGGCCTGCCGGCCGGGGAACGCCGCGTCGTCCGGGCGTACAGCGCCGTGCTCGCCCTCGGCTGCGTCCTGGCCCTCGCCGGACTGCTCGGCGTCACCCTCCCCGCCGACCTCGCGCTGCTCGCGCACGCCGCGGCCGGCCTCGGCCCCGGCCGGCCGCTCACCAGCAGGCTCGACGCCGCCGTGGTCCTGCTGGTGCTGGGCGGCACCCAGGTGCTCTGGCTGCTCACCCGCCGCCGCGAGCGCCGGCGCTCCCGCGGCAGCCCCGCTCGTCGCCGCTCCCGCCCCCGCCCCGGCTCGCAACCGCCGCCGGGCAGGCCCTAAGCGCCGCCGGCCGGCTGCGCGGCGGCCCCGAGGACGGCCGGCAGCAGGCCGGGGAACAGGGCGTCCAGGTCGTCCCGGCGCAGTGCCGTCAGCCGCCTGGTGCCGTCGATCCTGGTCCAGGTCACCCCGGCCTCGCGCAGCACCTTGAGATGGTGCGACAGGGTCGACTTGGAGAGCCGGACGTCCAGTTCGCTGCAGTACCGCTCGCCGTCCGCGCCGAGCTGCGCCACGATGGCCAGCCTGGCCGGGTCGCTCAGGGCGTGGAAGACGCCGGAGAGCTGGATGTCCCGGCGGGCCGGATGGCTGGGGATGCGCACTGCGGTCTCCTGTCCTGCCCCGGTCGTGCCGACGGTCCGGTCGTGCCGACGGTCCGGTCATGCCGCCGGCCGCGGGTGGCCGGCCGTGCTGGCCTTCCGAGGTGGCCGGCGGGCGGCCGCCCGGCGCGGGTGATTCTACGGCCCGGCCCCGGGGTCCCTCCGGCCGCCCGGCGGCTACCAGGAGTCCCAGTGCGCGATCTGCTCGGTGCCGACCCTGGGCCCCCGCCGGAAGTCGGTGCCGATGGTGTGGGCCAGCGGGACCAACGCCGCCTGCACGGTGGTCTCGTACGGGATGCCGAGGAGTGCGGCGGCCTCCCGTTCGTAGTGCAGGTGCGGGGTGGTCCAGGCGGTGCCGAGCCCGCGCGAGCGCGCGGCCAGCATGAACTGCCAGACGGCCGGGAGGACGGACCCCCAGGTGTTGGCCTGGCCGACCGGCGTCGCCGTCTCCTGCCGGTCCTCGACCCGTACGCAGGGCACCACCAGGACCGGCACCTCGTGCAGGTGGTCGAAGAGGTGCTGGGCGCTGTCCGCCATCCGCAGCCGCCGGGCGGTGTCGTGCGCGGTCCGGTCGACGCCGGTGCGGGCGACCCGCTGGCGGGGGCTGACCAGCCCCAGGCGGTACAGGTCGGCGAGGGCGGCCCGCCGGGCGGGGTCGGTGACGATCACGAAGTCCCACCGCTGCCGGTTCCGGCCGGTGGGTGCCTGGGTGGCCAACTCCAGGCATTCCTCGATGAGTTCACGTGCCACCGGCCGGCCGAGGTCGAGCCGTCGGCGCACCGCGCGGGTGGTGGTCAGCAGGTCGTCGGCGGACAGTTCGAGACCGCTCAAGGATCGTCTCCCCCGGTGAGTCAGCGTCAGAAGCCGTTGTTGTCAAAGCGGTTGTGCATTTTCTATGGTTCGAAAACCATAGAACACTCGAAACAGACTGTGAAGGGCGTGACGAGATGCACCCCGACGACCCCCGGCTCTCCTGGGACGGCATCAGCGGCTGGGAGCGCGGACCGGCCGGCCTGCTGCCCCTGCGCATCCCCCAGCAGCGGATCGCGACCACACTGTCCGCCAACTTCGCGCGGCTCGCCCGGCTGCCCGCCGGTGCCCGGTTCGCCGTCCGCACCGACGCCCCCGAACTGGTGCTGGAACTGGACGCCGGGACCGGCCCGGCGCCGCTCGACGTCCGGCGGGACGGCGAACTGCTGCACCGCACCCACCTCGCCGGCGGGCCGCAGCGCCTCACCCTGCCGCTGCGGCCCGCCGGGGCGGCCCACGAGATCGAGGTCTGGCTCCCGCACCTGAGCGAGACCAGGCTCCGCGCCGTCGGCCTGCCCGGCCACCGCGTCCTGGAGCCGGTCGCCCGCACCGGCCCGCGCTGGATCGCCTACGGCAGCTCACTCACCCACGCGATGTTCCCGCACGGCCCCTCCGAGAGCTGGACCGCGCTGATCGCCGCCCGGGAGGGCTGGCGGCTGCGCAACCTCGGCTTCGCCGGCGAGGCCTACCTCGACCCGGTGGTCGCCCGCGCCGTCCGGGACACCCCCGCCGACCTGATCACCCTGGAGATCGGCACCAACGCCTACATCCGCGGCGTCTTCACCGCCCGCAGCTGGGCTCCGCGCTCTGCGGATTCGTGGAGACCGTCCGGGACGGGCAGCCGGACACCGCGATCGCGGTGATCACCGCCCTCCCCTCGGTGGAACGCGAGCACCTGGTGAACACCGCCGGCCTCACCCTGGCCGGGATCCGCCGGCTCACCGCGGACGCCGTCCGGGTCCTCCAGTCGCTCGGTGACACCCGGCTGCACCTGGTGGACGGCCTCGCCGTGCTGCCGGCCGCCGACGCCGACGGCCTCTACGCCGACGGACTGCACCCCACCCCCGAGGGCGAGCACCGGCTCGCCGACCGGGTCACCCCGCACCTGCGGGCGGTCCCGCTCGGCCGGCAGGGCGCCGCGGGTGCCGGGCCGGGACCGCGGCCACGGCCGGGACGGTGACCGGGCCCCCGGCGGCGGGCGCCGGTGGACGGGAGTTCGGCCCGTTCGGACGCCCCGGCGGTTCGGCTACCCTTGAGGGTCACCCCAGTTCCTGTCGTAAGGGTTCCTAGTTACATGACTGTCGAATCGGTCTTCCCACGCCTGGAGGCCCTCCTCCCGCACGTCCAGAAGCCGATCCAGTACGTCGGCGGCGAGCTCAACTCGACCGTCAAGGACTGGGACGCCTGCGACGTCCGCTGGGCACTGATGTACCCCGACGCCTACGAGGTCGGCCTGCCGAACCAGGGCGTCATGATCCTCTACGAGGTGCTCAACGAGCGCGAGGGCGTGCTCGCCGAGCGGACCTACAGCGTCTGGCCGGACCTCGAAGCGCTGATGCGCGAGCACCGGGTGCCGCAGTTCACCGTCGACGCGCACCGCCCGGTCAAGGCCTTCGACGTGTTCGGGCTCTCCTTCTCCACCGAGCTCGGCTACACCAACATGCTCACCGCCCTCGACCTCGCCGGCATCCCGCTGGAGGCCAAGGACCGCACCCTCGACGACCCGATCGTGCTCGCCGGCGGCCACGCCGCCTTCAACCCCGAGCCGATCGCGGACTTCATCGACTGCGCCGTCGTCGGCGACGGCGAGCAGGCCGTCCTCGACATGACCGAGATCATCCGCACCTGGAAGGCCGAGGGCCGCCCCGGCGGCCGCGACGAGGTGCTGCTGCGCCTGGCGAAGACCGGCGGGTTCTACGTGCCGCGCTTCTACGACGTCGAGTACCTGGCCGACGGCCGGATCGCCCGGGTCGTGCCCAACCGGGCCGGCGTGCCGTGGCGGGTCTCCAAGCACACCGTCATGGACCTCGACGAGTGGCCCTACCCGAAGCAGCCGCTCGTCCCGCTCGCCGAGACGGTGCACGAGCGGATGTCCGTCGAGATCTTCCGGGGCTGCACCCGCGGGTGCCGCTTCTGCCAGGCCGGCATGATCACGCGCCCCGTGCGGGAGCGAAGCATCACCGGCATCGGCGAGATGGTCGAGCGCGGGCTGAAGGCCACCGGCTTCGAGGAGGTGGGCCTGCTCTCGCTGTCGAGCGCCGACCACACCGAGATCGGCGACATCGCCAAGGGCCTGGCCGACCGCTACACCGACGACAAGATCGGCCTGTCGCTGCCGTCCACCCGGGTCGACGCCTTCAACATCGACCTCGCCAACGAGCTGACCCGCAACGGCCGTCGCTCGGGTCTCACCTTCGCCCCCGAGGGCGGCAGCGAGCGGATCCGCAAGGTGATCAACAAGATGGTGTCGGAGGAGGACCTGATCCGCACCGTCTCCACCGCCTACGGCAACGGCTGGCGCCAGGTGAAGCTGTACTTCATGTGCGGCCTGCCCACCGAGACCGACGAGGACGTGCTGCAGATCGGCGAGATGGCGAAGAACGTCATCCAGAAGGGCCGCGAGGTCACCGGCCAGAACGACATCCGCTGCACCGTCTCGATCGGCGGGTTCGTGCCCAAGCCGCACACGCCCTTCCAGTGGGCCCCGCAGCTCTCCGCCGAGGACACCGACGCCCGGCTGACCAAGCTGCGCGACTCCATCCGCGGCGACCGCAAGTACGGCAAGAACATCGGCTACCGCTACCACGACGGCAAGCCCGGCATCGTCGAGGGCCTGCTCTCGCGCGGCGACCGCCGCATCGGCGCCGTGATCCGCGCCGTCTACGAGGACGGCGGCCGCTTCGACGGCTGGCGCGAGCACTTCAGCTACGACCGCTGGATGGCCTCCGCCGAGAAGGGCCTGGCCGGCACCGGCGTCGACGTCGACTGGTACACCACCCGCGAGCGCACCTACGAGGAGGTGCTGCCCTGGGACCACCTGGACAGCGGCCTCGACAAGGACTGGCTCTGGGAGGACTGGCAGGACGCCCTCGAAGAGGTCGAGGTCGACGACTGCCGCTGGACGCCGTGCTTCGATTGTGGCGTGTGTCCTCAGATGAGCACCGAGATCCAGATCGGTCCCACCGGCGTGAAGCTCCTGCCGCTGACCGTGGTCAACAAGTAGGCAGCACCGGGCGGGCGGTACCGCCCGCCCCGGCAGGCCCCGTCGTTCCCGACGGGGCCTGCCGCCGTTCCGGGACGTTCCGGTGACGGCCCCCTGCACTACGATCACCCTCTCGAAACCACCGTGGCGCGCGCCGGGCTGATGACCTGTCGGCGGACGACGGGCCGGTTCGGGCTACGGGGGGCGGGCGGAAGATGACGGGATCCGAGAGACCGGAACCGGCGGTGGGCCTGGTGAAGGGCGCGGCCGGGCCGGCGGCCGTGGGGGAGGGCGACCGGCAGGCGCAGGCCGGGTGCCTGGTCGCGGTGGTCCGGGTGCCGGTGCGGGTGTTCGCGTTCGCGGTGGTCCTGCCGCTGCGGTTCCTCTGGGAGCTGCTCGTGCTGGTGGCCCGCCCGGTCGGGGCGGCGCTCGGGTGGACCGGGCGGGCGGCGGGCCGGGGCCTGCACCGGCTGCTGGTGCAGCCGTTCGTCGCGCTCCACCGGTACCTGCTGGCACCGCTGGGCCGGGGGCTGGCCCGGGGCGGACGGCTGGCGGCGCACCTGCTGCACCGGCTCTGCGCCGGTCTCTGGCGGACGGCTCTGCTGCCCGCGCTGACCTTCCTCGGGCGCTTCCTGCTGCGCCCGCTCGGACGGGCCGTGGAGTGGCTCCTGCTGGGGCTGGTCCGGCTGGTGATCGGCGCCTTCAAGCTGCTGTTCCGCCTCTTCGACCTGGTGGTGGTGCTGCCCGCCGGCTGGCTGGTGCGGGCGGTGCTGGTGCCGTCCGGCAAGGCCCTCGGCCGGCTCGGCCTCGCACTGGGGCGGCGGCTGGGGAGCCTGGTCGAGCTGCTGGTGGTCCGGACCGCCCGTCGGCTGTGGCGGTACGTGCTGCGCCCGTCCGGCGCGGCCCTGCGCCGGCTCCTGGCCGGGCTGGTCCGGCTGGCCGTCGACGGGGTGGGGCTGGCGGCGCGGCTGCTGGTGGCCACGGCCCGGCTGGCGGCCCGGCTGTTCGTCCTGCTGCTGGTCCGGCCCGCGGCCTGGCTGGTCCGGTCCGTGCTGGCCCCGGCCGGGTGGTGGCTGATCGTGGCGGACGTCGCGGTGGGACGGGGGCTGGTGCTGCTCGTCCGCCTGCTGCTGACGGCGGCCGCCCGGCTGGCCGAGTACCTGGTGCTGCAGCCGTTGTCGCTGCTGGGCCGGTACGTGCTGCGCCCGGCGGCCGCCGCGCTGGTGTGGCTGGTCGAGCACCTGCTGCTGATCCCGCTCGGGTGGCTCTGGCGGGTCCTGCTGTTCCCGCTGCTGCGGGAGCTGGGCCGGGCCGCCCTGCGGGCCTGGCGCCTCGGCGGGCGGATCTGGCGGTTCGCGGTGGTGCGGCCGTGCCGGTGGGTCCGGCGGGAGGTGTGGTGGCCGGTCAAGGAGGAGCTGCGCCGGGCCCTGCGGACGGCGCGCGAGACGATCGGGGAGGTCCGGCGCTCGGTGCGCGAGACGATCCGTGAGGTCCGGCGCTCGTTGACCGGCTGACGGCTGACGGCTGACGGCTGACGGCTTCCGGCCTGCGGCTTCGCTCCCGGTCAGGCTTCTGACCAGGGGCGGAGCACGAGGGCCCGCCGGGCGCGTACCCTTTGGTACGACAGAGTCCGGGCCGGGCCAGCGCGCGCGGCCGGACGGGGACACTGACTAAGGACTGAGCGACCTGGCACGCCGTACGCCCGACGGTCCGCCGCCCGCGCCGACGGTGCAGCGCATCCGTCTCCGCTACACCAAGCGCGGCCGGCTGCGCTTCACCAGCCACCGTGACTTCCAGCGCGCCTTCGAGCGCGCGCTGCGCCGCTCGGCCGTCCCGATGGCCTACTCGGCCGGCTTCACGCCGCACCCCAAGGTCTCGTACGCCAACGCCGCCCCCACCGGGGTGGCCAGCGAGGCGGAGTACCTGGAGATCGGCCTGGCCGCCGTCCGCGACCCGGAGCAGCTGCGTGCGCAGCTCGACGACTCGCTGCCGGCCGGGCTGGACATCATCGACGCCGTCGAGGTCCGCACCCCGAACTTCGTGGAGCGCCTGGAGGCCTCCGAGTGGCTGGTCCGGCTGGACGGGGTGGAGCAGGACGAGGCCGCCCGCGCGGTCGCGCTGTTCCTCGCCGCCGAGCAGGTCGAGGTCGAACGCCTGACCAAGAACGGGGTCCGCCGCTTCGACGCGCGCGGCCCGGTGGCGGCGCTCGAAATCGTCGCGCCGCAGGTGGGAAATGGTCCGGACGGGCACCTGGAGGGGGAGTCCGATGTTCGGACGGCCCGTCCCTGTGCGATACTGCGCCTGGTAGTACGACACGCCACACCCGCCGTACGACCCGACGACGTTTTGTCCGGTCTCCGTGCGACGGCCGACCTGGCGCCGCCGGTCCCCGCTGAGGTGACCAGGCTGGCGCAGGGGCCGCTCGACGAGGGGACCGGCACGGTGACCGACCCGCTGGCGCTCGACCGCGCCGCGGCCCCGGCCGGCCCTGTAGAGGCTGCTGGGCCGCGCGCAACCGCGTCCGCCTAGCGGGCGGAGGCCGGGTCCAGGACAACTGGACCGTCTGGCGCTCCAGGCCCCCGCGGCTCCCCAGGGGAGCGAGCGTCGTCGAAGCACAGGCCGGCCCCTTGCGGCCCGCCGACCCCGATGGTCGGCGGGCCCGAGGACCCCTTCCGGGAGCCACCCGGGGTTGGGGGACGGCGCAGCTTGGGAACACCTGAGAAGACTGGTCAGACCAGAAGACTTTCGACACCCCGCAACTGTGCGGGGCGCCGAGCGAGACTACGAGCTCCTGTGCGGCCTCGCGTCCGCACGGTGGCACCGAGGAAGGTCCGGCAGGGGCATCCGTGAGGATGCCGGCCGGCCACCGGTGCCGCACCGTGCCCGATGCGGAGCCCGGGGGCCTGACGGGAGATCCACCCGCATGCTCGATAACACCGATCCGCAGCAGCCCGCTGCCGCGGGAGACAACGAAGCCGGCACCGAGGGGACGTCCGCGGCGCCGCCGCGTCGCCGTCGCCGTGCCGTGTCCCGCCCGGCGGGCGCACCGCAGAGCACGGCCGGCGAGGGCGCCGAGACCGTGGTTCCGGCCGCCGAGGCCGCCGCTCCGGCCGCCGAGCCGGTCGCCGAGGCGCCGGCCGAGGCCGCGCCCGCCGAGAAGCCGGTCCGGGCCCGCCGGACCCGTAAGCGTGCCGAGGCCCCGGCCGGGGCGCCGGAGGCCGCTGAGATCATCGTCACACCGGTGGCCGAGGCCGCCGCTCCGGCCGCCGAGCCGGTCGTCGAGGCGCCGGCCGAGGCCGCGCCCGCCGAGAAGCCGGTCCGGGCCCGCCGGACCCGCAAGCGTGCCGAGGCCCCGGCCGGGGCGCCCGCCGCCGAGGCCGCCCCCGTGGCGGAGCCCGTCGCCGAGCCGGTCGCCGAGCCCGTCGCGGAGCAGCCCGCCGCCGAGCAGCCCGTGGAGGAGGCCCCGGCCGCCCGCCGCCCCCGCCGCCGTCGCGTGGTGGAGAGCGCCCCCGTGGTCGAGGAGACCCCGGCCGCGGTCGAGGAGCCGGTGGAGGAAGAGGTCGTCGAGGAGCCGGTCGCCGCCGCCCCGGTGGCCGAGCCGACGCCCGTGGCCGCCCCGCCGGCGGAGGCCGAGCCCGCGCCGCGGGCCCGTCGCCGGGCCGTGCGCCCGTCCACCGCGATCTTCCAGGCGCCGGTCTTCCAGGAGCCCGCCCCGTTCGTCGCGCCGGCCCAGGCCGCCGCGCCCGCCGCCGCTCCGGCGGCCGCACCGGCCGCCAAGCAGGCCCCCGTCGCCGCGCCCGCCGCGAAGCAGGCCCCGGCCGCTCCGGCCGCCGAGGACGAGGACGAGTTCGAGTACAGCGGCGTCGGCCGTCGTCGCCGGACCCGGACCCAGGTCCGGGTGCAGACGCCGTCCCGCCAGCGCCCGGCCGCCGCCGAGCGGCAGGCCCAGCAGCCCGTCCAGCAGGCCGCCCCGGCCGCGCCGGCCCCCGCCCCCGTGGAGGCTCCCGCGCCGGCCCGGGCCGTCGAGCCCGAGCCCGTCGCCGCCGGCCCCGAGCAGGACAGCGAGTGGGAGGACGACCGTCCGTCCCGTCGCCGCCGCCGGGGTGGCCGTCGCCGCCGCCGTGGCGAGGCCGAGGAGTTCGAGCCGGAGACGCAGGAGTCGGCCGAGCAGCCCGCCGAGGAGCCGGCCGTCGCCGAGGAGGAGGACGAGGACGACGACCTGGCCTCGGGCCTGGCCTCCTCGCGCCGTCGCCGCCGTCGCCGTCGCCGCAGTGGCGAGAGCGGCGCCGAGCCCGCCGAGAGCGACTCCGCCGAGGACGGCGTGCGCACGGTCGTGAAGGTCCGCGAGCCGCGCCGCCGTTCCACCGAGCCGTCGTTCGACCCGGACGAGGTGCAGTCCATCAAGGGCTCCACCCGCCTGGAGGCGAAGAAGCAGCGCCGCCGTGAGGGCCGCGAGCTGGGCCGCCGCCGGGTGCCGATCATCACCGAGGCCGAGTTCCTGGCCCGCCGCGAGTCGGTCGAGCGGGTGATGGTCGTGCGTCAGAACGGCCAGCGCACCCAGATCGGCGTGCTGGAGGACGGCGTGCTCGTCGAGCACTACGTCAACAAGGAGCAGGCCACCTCGTACGTCGGCAACGTCTACCTGGGCAAGGTCCAGAACGTGCTGCCGTCGATGGAGGCCGCCTTCGTCGACATCGGCAAGGGCCGCAACGCGGTGCTGTACGCCGGTGAGGTCAACTTCGGTTCGCTGGGCGGCCACGGCGGCCCGCGCCGGATCGAGTCGGTGCTGAAGTCCGGCCAGTCCGTGCTGGTGCAGGTCTCCAAGGACCCGATCGGCCACAAGGGCGCCCGCCTGACCAGCCAGATCTCCCTCCCGGGCCGCTACCTGGTGTACGTCCCCGAGGGCTCGATGACCGGGATCAGCCGCAAGCTGCCCGAGAACGAGCGGGCCCGCCTGAAGCAGATCCTCAAGCGGATCGTCCCCGAGGACGCGGGCGTCATCGTGCGCACCGCCGCCGAGGGCGCCAGCGAGGACGAGCTGACGCGTGACGTGCAGCGCCTGCAGGCGCAGTGGGAGGAGATCCAGAAGAAGGCCGCCACCGGCAACGCCCCGGCGCTGCTCTACGGCGAGCCGGACATGACCGTCCGGGTCGTCCGCGACATCTTCAACGAGGACTTCACCAAGGTCATCGTCTCCGGCGACGAGGCGTGGAAGACCATCCACGAGTACGTCGGCGGGGTCGCCCCCGACCTGGCCGAGCGGCTCCAGCGCTGGACGTCCGACGTGGACGTCTTCGCGACCTACCGGATCGACGAGCAGCTGATGAAGGCGCTGGACCGCAAGGTCTGGCTGCCCAGCGGCGGTTCGCTGGTGATCGACCGGACCGAGGCGATGATCGTCGTCGACGTCAACACCGGCAAGTTCGTGGGCCAGGGCGGCAACCTCGAGGAGACCGTCACCCGCAACAACATCGAGGCGGCCGAGGAGATCGTGCGCCAGCTGCGGCTGCGCGACCTCGGCGGCATCATCGTGATCGACTTCATCGACATGGTGCTGGAGTCCAACCGGGACCTGGTGCTGCGCCGTCTGCTGGAGTGCCTGGGCCGTGACCGGACCAAGCACCAGGTGGCCGAGGTCACCTCGCTGGGCCTGGTCCAGATGACCCGCAAGCGGGTCGGCCAGGGCCTGCTGGAGTCCTTCTCCGAGCCGTGCGTGCACTGCAACGGCCGCGGCGTCATCGTGCACATGGAGCAGCCGACCGCCCCCGGTGGCGGCGGCGGCCCGGTGGGCACCTCGGGCGAGGCCGGCTCCGCCGGCGGCAAGCGCCGCCGCCGGGGCAAGGGCGGCGCGGGCCACGAGGAGCCGCAGCCGCACCTGCTGGACGAGGAGACGGCCGACGAGGCCGCCGACCACGACCACGAGCACGAGGAGTTCGAGATCATCTCGGGCGGCGAGCAGCTCGTGATCGACGTTCCGCAGGGCCCGGCGGCCGAGGTCACCGAGCCGGCCGCCCCCGTCGAGGCCGAGCCGGCCGCGCAGGAGCGTCCGAGCCTGGTCGAGATCCCGGCCACCCCGCCGGCCGGCGGCCGTACCCGCCGCCGGGCGGTCCGCAAGGCCACCGCTCCGGCCGGCGCTCCCGCCGAGGCCGAGATCGTGGTGCTGCAGGCCCGGGCCGACGCGGCGATGGAGGCGGCGCTCGCCGCCGCCGAGACCGCCCCGCAGGCCGAGCCCGAGGCGCCCGCCGCCCCGGTGGAGGCCGAGCCGGTGGCCGAGGCCCCCGTCGAGGTCCCCGCCGAGCCGGTGGAGGCCGTCGAGGCCGAGGCCGAGGCCGCTGCCGAGGACGGGGTCGCCGAGGAGGCGCCCGCGCCGAAGAAGCGGGCCCCGCGCAAGGCCGCCGCGAAGAAGACCGCCGCCAAGAAGACCACCACGGCAGCGGCGAAGAAGACCACCGCCCGCAAGACCGCCACCAAGCGGACGAGCGCGGCGGCCAAGAAGGCCGCGGCCGCCGAGGGTGATTCGGCAGCCGAGTAGTCCGCCGCCCGGCGGGGTGGGCGTTCGCCGCCCGCCCCGCCGGGCGTTGTACGGGTCCGTCGCGCGTCCGCCCTCCGGGGCGGCGGGGCCGGTTTGCTCCAGCGGCGGCGGATCCGTATTCTTGACATTCGGCGTGTCTACGCCATGCTCCCGAGCAGATCACCTCCCAGACCCTTCGGGGGACGGGGGAGGCCGCCTGTGTCCGTACCCAGGCGGCTGGCATCGAGAGTTCCGACCGAGTAAAGAAAGCAGGTACCGCATGTACGCGATCGTTCGCGCCGGCGGCCGCCAGCACAAGGTCGCCATCGGCGACGTGCTGGAGATTGACCGCGTTGACGTCAAGCCGGGTGACTCGGTCGAGCTCTCGACCATCCTGCTTGTCGACGGCGAGGCCGTCACCTCCGACCCGTGGGTCCTCGCCGGTGTGAAGGTTCACGCCGAGGTCGTCGACCACACCAAGGGTGAGAAGATCGTCATCCTCCGCTACAAGAACAAGACCGGCTACCGTCGGCGCCAGGGTCACCGCCAGCGCCACACCGCCGTCCGCATCACGAGCATCGACTCCGCGAAGTAAGTAAGGGGATTGCGAGATGGCACACAAGAAGGGCGCAAGCTCTACCCGTAACGGCCGCGACTCGAACGCCCAGCGCCTCGGCGTCAAGCGCTTCGGCGGCCAGGTCGTCAGCGCCGGCGAGATCCTCGTCCGCCAGCGTGGCACCCACTTCCACCCGGGTGCGGGCGTCGGTCGCGGTGGCGACGACACCCTGTTCGCGCTGAACGCCGGTGCGGTCCAGTTCGGCACCCACCGTGGCCGTCGCGTCGTGAACATCGTGGCCGTCGAGGCCTGATCTTCCTGACGCCACGTCACCGTGGTGCAAGGTAGGACATTCTGGAGGGTGGACCGGAAATTTCCGGTCCACCCTCTGGGTTTTGACCCCAGGGCGGTTCATCCGTTCTGACCCGATTTTTCTCCTAGCTGGAAGGCACACCGATGACCACCTTCGTGGACCGCGTCGAACTGCACGTCGCCGCGGGTAACGGAGGCCACGGCTGCGCCTCCGTGCACCGGGAGAAGTTCAAGCCGCTCGGCGGCCCCGACGGCGGCAACGGCGGGGAGGGCGGCAGCGTCATCCTCACCGTGGACGCCAGCATCACCACCCTGCTGGAGTACCACCACTCGCCCAAGCGCAAGGCGACCAACGGCAAGCCGGGCGCGGGCGGCCACCGCACCGGCTCCACCGGCGGCGACCTGGTCCTGCCGGTGCCGGACGGCACCGTGGTGATGGACCGCGAGGGCAACGTGCTCGCCGACCTGGTCGGCCACGGCACCAGCTTCATCGCCGCCGCCGGCGGCCGCGGCGGCCTCGGCAACTCCTCGCTCGCCTCCGCCCGCCGCAAGGCCCCCGGCTTCGCGCTGCTGGGCGAGCCCGGCGAGGCCCGTGACATCGTCATGGAGCTCAAGTCCGTCGCCGACGTGGCCCTGGTCGGGTACCCGAGCGCCGGCAAGTCCTCGCTGATCTCGGTGATCTCCGCCGCCAAGCCGAAGATCGCGGACTACCCCTTCACCACCCTGATCCCCAACCTCGGCGTGGTCACCGCCGGCGACACCGTCTACACCGTCGCCGACGTCCCCGGGCTGATCCCGGGCGCCAGCCAGGGCAAGGGCCTGGGCCTGGAGTTCCTGCGCCACGTCGAGCGCTGCACCGTCCTGGTGCACGTGCTGGACTGCGCGACCCTGGAGCCGGGCCGCGACCCGCTCACCGACCTGGAGACCATCGAGGCCGAGCTGTCCCAGTACGGCGGGCTGGACGACCGGCCGCGGCTGGTCGCCCTCAACAAGGTGGACGTGCCGGACGGGCAGGACCTCGCCGACATCACCCGCGCCTCCCTGGAGGAGGCCGGCTACCGCGTCTTCGAGGTGTCCGCCGCCTCCCGCCAGGGCCTGCGCGAGCTGAACTTCGCGATGGCGCAGATCGTCGCCGAGGCCCGGGCCGCCAAGCCGATCGAGGAGAACACCCGGATCGTGCTGCGGCCGACCGCCGTCGACGACGCCGGCTTCACCGTCACCGAGGAGGACGGCGCCTACCGCGTGCGGGGCCTCAAGCCCGAGCGCTGGGTCCGCCAGACCGACTTCTCCAACGACGAGGCCGTCGGCTACCTCGCGGACCGGCTGGCCCGCCTCGGTGTCGAGGACAAGCTCTGGAAGGTCGGCGCCCAGGAGGGCGACACCGTCATCATCGGCGCCGAGGAGAACGCGGTCGTCTTCGACTGGGAGCCGACCATGGCCGCCGGCGCCGAGATGCTCGGCCGCCGTGGCGAGGACCACCGCTTCGAGAGCCCGCGCCCGGCCGTCGACCGCCGCCGCGAGAAGGCCAAGGGCCGGGACGCCGCCGAGTCCGAGTACCTGGCCTTCGAGGCGCTGTCCAGCGGCCGCCCGGGCGCCATCGACGAGGGCGACGACGACGACCACTGACCGGCCCGTCCGACGGCCGGTCAACACCGAGGCGCCCGCCACCCGTTGAGGGGGGCGGGCGCCTCGGCGCGAGTGCGCCGCCCGCCCCGCCCGGCCCCGGGCCCGGGCGGCTCGTCCAGCCGGTGAAATGGCGTTCGGGCCGCTCCCGCCGATCGCGTAGATTGCGGGGAGCGGCAGGCTCGGGCGCCTGTCGCCCGGCAACGGCGAAGGGCACCAGCGCGATGAGCGAGCAGTCACTCCGTGAGGAGGTCCTGACCGCGCGGCGGATCGTCGTCAAGGTCGGCTCCTCCTCACTCACCACCGCCGCCGGCGGCCTGGACGCCGACCGGGTCGACGCCCTGGTGGACGCGATCGCCAAGGTGCGCAGCCAGCCCGACGCCCCCGAGGTGGTGCTGGTCTCCTCCGGCGCCATCGCCGCCGGGCTCGCCCCGCTCGGACTGGAGCGCCGCCCGCCGGACCTCGCCCGTCAGCAGGCCGCCGCCAGTGTCGGCCAGGGCCTGCTGGTGGCCCGCTACACCGCCTCCTTCGCCCGGTACGGCATCCGGGTCGGCCAGGTGCTGCTGACCGCCGAGGACGCCAGCCGCCGCGCCCACTACCGCAACGCCTACCGCACCCTGGACCAGCTGCTGGCGATGGGCGCGATGCCGGTCGTCAACGAGAACGACACCGTCGCCACCGCCGAGATCAAGTTCGGCGACAACGACCGGCTGGCCGCCCTGGTCGCCCACCTGGTCCGGGCCGACCTGCTGATCCTGCTCTCCGACGTGGACGGCCTCTACGACGGCGACCCGGCCCGCCCCGGCACCAGCCGGATCGCCGAGGTGCGCGGCCGGCAGGACCTGGAGGGCATCGAGATCGGCAGCGCCGGCAAGGCCGGGGTCGGCACCGGCGGCATGGTCACCAAGGTCGAGGCCGCCCGGATCGCCACCGGGGCGGGCATCCCGGTGGTGCTGACCGCCGCCAGCCAGGCCGCCGACGCGCTCGCCGGACGGCCCACCGGCACGCTGTTCCTGCGCACCGGCAGCCGCACCGCCGACCGGCTGCTCTGGCTCGCCCACGCCAGCAGCCCGCGCGGCGCCCTGCACCTGGACGCGGGCGCGGTCCAGGCGGTGGTCTCGGGCGGCGCCTCGCTGCTCCCGGCCGGGGTGACCAAGGTCGACGGTGATTTCGCCGCCGGCGATCCGGTGGACCTTCTTGGTGAAAACGGCCACATCGTCGCGCGCGGGCTGGTCAACTTTGATGCGAGGGAGTTGCCCCGCCTGCTCGGCCGGTCCACGCGTGACCTGGCCCAGGAGTTCGGTGCCGCGTACGAGCGCGAGGTCGTCCACCGCGACGACCTGGTGGTCCTGCGCGGCTGACGGGCCGCTCCGCACGGGGTGGGCGGGCGCACTGCGCCCGGTCCCGGGCGAGGGAGGGGCAGCCGTACGCGCCGGGCCGGCGCCGCGGCCCGCACGACGACACGACATCGCCGAACAGGAGGCCGCCGGTGGGACGCAGGCGCGACGGAGCGCTGCCCGGCGCAACGGCCGAGCGCAGGCTCAGCAGCATCACGGGCGGGCGCGGCTCCGCGGAGCCGGCCGAGGGGCCGGCCGCGACCGGCCGCCCGGCGCCGGCGGAACCGCTGGAGACGGTGCGGGAGCTGCGCCCGGACACCGGCGACGGCGCCGCCCCGGCCGGGACACCGGACCAGGCCCGGCTCTGGCACGTGGTGCTGAGCGTGGCCGGCGAGCCCATCGGGCTGTCCGAGCTGCGGGCCGGGCTGGAGCGCCTCGCGTACGACCACTCGTTCTTCCTCACCGCCCGCTACGCCGCCGACCACGCCGAGATCCGCTACTGGGAGCAGGCCCGCGACCTGCACGACGCGGCGGCCATCGCGCTGCGGCTGTGGGGCGAGCACAAGGCGACCGCCAACCTGCCGCCCTGGGAGATCGTCGGGCTGGAGGTGGTGGACCGGCCGACGTACCACAAGCGGGTGGCCGAGGGCTTCGGGGAGCCGCCGCAGCGGCCCGGTGGCGGCGTGCAGCCGTACTGAGGCGCGCAGCCGTGCTGAGGCGCGCGGCCGCCGGCCGGGCCGTCCCCGCAGACCCGCGCCCGGGGCGTGGGAGGAAGCACGCCGCGGCGCGGCCCGTCTCATCGGACGGTACGGCGCCCGGCGGCCGGCCCGCAGTCGTTAGGCTCTACGCCATGACCAGCGACCTCGCCACCGCAGACAGTCCCGTCATCGCCGCAGCCCGCCGGGCCCGGGAGGCCGCGGCCGCTCTGGCCCCGCTGCCGCGCCGGGCCAAGGACACTGCCCTGCTGGCGATCGCGGACGCCCTGGTCGCGCGCAGCGCCGAGATCACCGCCGCCAACGCCGAGGACGTCGCCCGGGCCCGTGCGGCCGGCACCGCCGAGTCGGTGGTCGACCGCCTCACCCTCGACGACGCCCGGATCGCGGCCATCGCCTCCGACGTCCGGGACGTGGCCGGCCTGCCCGACCCGGTCGGCGAGGTGGTCCGCGGCTACACCCTGCCCAACGGGCTGGACGTGCGCCAGGTGCGGGTGCCGCTCGGCGTGGTCGGCATCATCTACGAGGCCCGCCCCAACGTGACCGTGGACGCCGCCGCGCTCTGCCTGAAGTCCGGCAACGCCGTCCTGCTGCGCGGCTCGGCCTCCGCGTACCGCTCCAACACCGCGCTGACCACCGTGCTGCGCGACGCGGTGGCCGCGGCCGGCCTGCCCGCCGACGTGATCCAGCTGGTGCCGGGCGAGGGCCGCGAGTCGGTGACCGAGCTGATGCGGGCCCGCGGCCTGGTGGACGTGCTGATCCCGCGCGGCGGCGCCTCGCTGATCCGCACCGTGGTCGAGGGCTCGACCGTCCCCGTGATCGAGACCGGCACCGGCAACTGCCACGTCTACGTCGACGCCCGGGCGGACCTGGCGATGGCCGTCGGCATCCTGCTGAACTCCAAGGCCCAGCGGGTCAGCGTCTGCAACTCGGCCGAGACGCTGCTGGTCCACCAGGACATCGCCGACAGCTTCCTGCCGCTCGCGCTGGCCGCGCTGGCCGGGGCCGGGGTCACCGTGCACGGGGACGACGCGGTGCTGAAGGCCGCGGAGGGCACGGGGGCCACCGTGGTGCCCGCCACCGACGCCGACTGGGAGGCCGAGTACCTCTCCTACGACATCGCGGCCGCCGTGGTGCCCTCGCTGGACGACGCCGTGGCGCACATCCGCCGCTGGTCCTCGGGCCACACCGAGGCCATCGTCACCGCCTCGCAGGGTGCCGCCCGCCGCTTCACCCAGCTGGTCGACGCGGCCACCGTCGCGGTCAACGCCTCCACCCGGTTCACCGACGGGGGTGAGTTCGGCTTCGGCGCCGAGATCGGCATCTCCACCCAGAAGCTGCACTCCCGTGGTCCGATGGGCCTGCCCGAGCTGACCTCCACCAAGTACATCGTCACTGGTGACGGCCATGTCCGGGGCGAGGCCACGCAGACCGTGGGCGGCTCCGACGCCGCCGTCTGAGCGCCGTCCGTCACACGTGTGACGGACCAACTGCGAGGAGCCACAGACAAAACGGCCGACCGGTAATACGCTGAATCCGTGGCTGAGGATGTGGGGGGCTCTCCGTACCCTGACGGCGCCGACCACGGTGGTGCGGACGACGAGTTCGCCACCGTGGTGTTCGACGAGGCCTTCGTCCGTTCCGCGGCCGTGCACGAGCCGAGCGCCAAGGAGCGGCAGCTGGCCGCGGCCGAGGCCCGCTTCGAGCCGGAGACCGCCGGACCGGGCTGGGCCTACGAGCTGCCGGCCGGCGACGGACTGCCGTTGGAGCTGAGACCGTACCCGGGCGCGCTGGACGACGACCGGCTCTATCCGGACCCGTGGTCGGGCCCCGGCCGGGCCTCCGGGCGCCGGGCGGGCCGCTGGGGCCGCACCGGCCGCTGGGGCCGCCACGCGGGCTACGACCCGGCGCGGGCCGCCCGCGGCCGCTCGGTGGCCCAGCAGCGCTGGCACCGGCCGGTGGCCTGGATCCTCGCCGTGATCATGGGGGTCGGCCTGGTCGCGGTCGCGGTGGCCGCCGTCTACCAGGGCGTCGACGCGGCCGGCGGCGGTTCGCAGCGGCGCCCCGACAGCGGCAGCAGCAGTCCGGGCAGCGCCTCGCTGCCGCCCTCCGCCGAGCCCTCGCTCGCGGTGATCGCCCCGGCCGGCTGACCCGGTTTGTCCCGGTCGCCGAGCGTCACGCAGAAGTTGTCCGCCAGCCCTCGTGGCGCGCGGCGCAGCGCCTTACCCTGGTTGTATGGGTGACCCGCGAGAGCCTCCTGAGGGTGTACCCGAGGGCGGTTCTGGGAACGAGGACGAGTACCGATCCGTCGTCTTCGACGAGTCGTTCGTCCGGGCTGCCCGGATCCAGGAGCTCTCGGCGCGCGAGCGGCTCAGCGGTGGTTTCGGCCGCGCGACCCGGCCCCGGATCGGCTTCGGCGGGCTGGGCACGGTGCCGCGCCAGGCGGTCGCCCTGCTGCTGCTGATCGTGGTGGCCTTCGCGGCCGCCGTCTACTTCGGCATCAGTTCACCGGGCAGGCCGGGCGCGGAGCCGGCCGGCAGTCAACTCACCGTCAGCCTGGTCGCGCTCAGTCCGACTTCGCCGGTGCAGCCGGTCGCCGACCCGGCCGCGCCGTTCGCCGGGCTGCCCGCGGGGTACGCGGACGGCAGTGCCGGCCTGGGCGTCCCGGCCGGGGCCGCCACGGCGCACTACACCCGGGTCGAGGTGACCCGGGCGCTGGACACCGCGCAGCGGTACCTGGTGGCCTCCGCGCTCGCCCCCAGGACGCTGGTGCAGGGGGTGACCACGGACGTCCGCGCCTTCGTCACGACCGGTGAGCAGGTGCAGTTCGACCAGAGCGTGACCACTCCGCGCGACGACCAGCACCACGCGGCCACCGGCTGGATGGTCAGGTTCGACCCGTCGAAGATCGCGCTCGCCGCCGACACGGTCAAGGTGGCCGGCAGCATGCGGATCGACGAGGCGGAGAACGGCGCCCTGCAGATCACCACCGACCACACCTTCGTCTACGCGCTGCGGGCGGCGGACGGGCCGGCCACCGGCCCGGTCACCCTGCTGAGCGTCCGCCGGGAGCTGCGGATGGAGTTCGACCGCGGTGACATCGCGGTCGCGCAGCTGAGGCTGGTCGACGCGGTCGTGCAGACCGGCCCGACGGCCTGCGGCACCCCGCAGACCACCTTCCTCCAGCCGGTCATGGCCACCCCCGGCGGCACCGCGCCGCCCGCCCCGCCCGCCGTGGACCCGGCCGACCGGGCCGCCCCGGCCTGGCAGCAGTGCGGCGTCCTCGCCGCACCCTGAGCGACGGCCCGGCCGGGCGGACGTGGTCAGCCGCTCCGCCCGGCGACCTGCCGGGCGCCGTCCGCGCCTCCCTCGTCCTCCTCGCCGTCCCCCCGGGCCGCCGGAAGGCGGACCACCACCCGGGCACCGGTGCCGGCCGGCGGGTCGGTGAAGGCCACCGTCCCGCCCAGGTTGCCGGTGATCGAGCGCACCAGCGACAGGCCGAGGCCACCACCTCCGTCGGCCCGGTCACGGGCGGCGTCGAGCCGCACGAATCGGTCGAAGACCCGCTCGCGGTCCTCGGGCGCGATCCCCGGCCCGTCGTCGGTCACCGTCAGTTCGACCCGGTCGCCGGCCCGGACGACGGAGGCCGCGACGGCACCGGCGGCGTGCCGGGACGCGTTGTCGAGCAGGTTTCGCACCAGCCGGCCGAGCAGGATCTCACTGCCTTCGACGAGTGCCTGGTCCAGCGTGCCGGCGGTGTACGCGGGGCCGCCGGCGGCCAGGTGCGCCAGCTCGGCCAGCTGTTCCGCCACCACGTCGGAGAGGTCCACCCGAGGCCGCGGGCCGGCGGGGTGCCGCTCGTCGGTGGCGGCGAGCAGCAGCAGGTCGTCGGTGAGCAGTTGCAGCCGGCCGGTGTCCGCCAGCGCCTCCCGCACCACCTGCGGCCAGTCGGCCCCCGCCGGGTGCGCGAGCGGGACCTCCAGCGAGCTGCGCAGGGCGGCGAGCGGGCTGCGCAGCTCGTGGGAGGCGTCGGAGACCAGCCGGCGCTGCTCGTTCAGCGCGAGTTCCAGGCGGTCCAGGGTGGCGTTGGTGGTGACCGCCAGCCGGGTGATGCCGTCCCCGGCGGGCGGCACCGGCACCCGCTCGTGAAAAGCACCGTCCCCGATCCGGGCCATCCGGCGGCGGATGCTTTCCACCGGCCGCAGGGCCAGGCCGGTGACCCACCAGGCGACCAGCGCGGTGAACAGTACGGCGCCCGGGGCGACGTACCGGACGAAGATGGTGGTGATCCGGGCGGCTGCCTGGTCGGCGGCGGTCGGGTCGACCAGCAGGAAGACGGTGACCCGCTGCTCAGGCAGCCCGCCGATGCCGGTGAAGTGCTCCAGGGCCTCGGTGGAGGCGGGGTCGGTCACCCGCTTCAGCAGGGTGACCCGGCGGCCGTCGAGGGCGGGGCCGTTCAGTTCGTCGTGCGGGGAGCGGGGCCGGTCGGGGAGCCGGACGGTGAGGGTCTCGCCGTGCCCCGCGGAGACGTCCTGGGGGTAGGGGGTGAGCCCGGGGAACGGGAGGGCCGGTGTGCCGGTGTACTCCTCCAGCAGGGTGTTCTGGTGGAACCAGCGCTCGCTGTGCATCTGGACGACCTTGCCCTCGTCGGGTGGCCGGACCGGCCGGACCAGGGTGCCGTCGGCCAGCATCAGCAGGATCGACGCCTTGGTCTCCTCGCCCTCCCCGGGCAGGCTGAGCGTGATGTCGTTGGTCAGGGTGACGATGTCCTGCTCGGCCTGCTTCCGGGCGAGCGCCGTCCACTGGTCGTGGACGGCGCCGCCGACCCAGACGCCGGCCAGGCCGAAGGCCGCCAGCGAGGCCAGGGCGGCCCCGGCCGCCGCCCTCGTCCGGACGGAGGTGCGGTGCCACGGTCGCGACGGACCGTCGCGGCCCGGGCCGGTGCGGCTCCGGCCGGTGTGCATCCGGTCAGTGTGCATCGGGCACCAGCCGGTATCCGGCGCCGCGCACCGTCCGGATGCCGCACCGCGCGCCCGGCCGGTCGAGCTTGCGCCGCAGCGCGGCCACGTAGACCTCGACGATGTTGGCGTCGCTCCGGAAGGCGCTCTCCCAGACCGAGTCCAGGATGTCGCTCTTCGCGACCGGCTCACCGGGCCGGCGGGCCAGGCACTCCAGCACCGCGAACTCCTTGGCGGTCAGCCGGACGCGCTCCCCTGCCACGGTGCAGCGGCGGGCGGCGGGTTCGACCAGCAGGTCACCGACCACCAGCACGGGCGGCCGGCCGGCCGCCCCCCGGCGCAGCAGCGCACGCAGGCGGGCGGTGAGGACCAGGTACGAGAAGGGTTTGCGCAGGAAGTCGTCGGCGCCGCAGTCCAGCGCCCCGGCCTCGTCGTACTCGCCGCTCTTCGCGGTGAGCATCAGGACCGGTACGGAGTTCTCGGCCCGGCGCAGTTCCCGGCAGACCCCGTAGCCGTCGACGACCGGGAGCATCAGGTCGAGCACCACGGCCGCGTAGGGGCGGGAAAGGGCCATGTCCAGCCCGCTGCGGCCGTCGTCGGCCAGGTCGACGGTGTATCCCTCTGCGCGCAGGCCCCGGCCGAGCGACTGCGCGAGGCTTTTCTCGTCCTCGACGATCAGTAGACGCATTCGGTCAGCATAGGTGAATTACTTTATGGTGCAATGCCGTTGACTGAATTGTCGGCGATATCCGAACTGAGGAAATCCTCAGATTCATTCGATTGTCCCGGCCGGTGAATTCATGCCGGCCGGACGTGCCGGGAAATGCGTCGGGCGGCCTTCCGGCGGGCCGCCCGGGCGCCGGGAAAACAGCCGGCCCCGGACGCCGAGGAGCGTCCGGGGCCGGCAGCGGGCCGCTCAGCCGCGCGGGGCGTCGTCCGCGGTGGCGCCGGGCTCGCCGCCCCCGGCCGGCGCTCCGCTGCGGGCGCCGGTGAAGGTGTCACGGAGCTTGCCGCCGACCGTGCCGACGCCGCCGGCCACGTCGCGCAGCAGGCCGATCAGCGGGTCCTTGCTCTCCTTGACGGAGGTCGAGTAGTGGTCGGCGGCGGCCTTCCACTGGTCGCTGACCGAGGCGTTGGCGTCGCCGTCGCGGCGCGGGTAGGCACCGGCCAGGACGGAGCGGTACTCGTCGCTCTCCGACCACTTCTTCAGCTGGGCGACCCGGACCACCGCGAAGGGGTGGGTCTGCGGCAGCACCTGGAGCAGCTTGAGGACGCCGTCGCGCAGGTCGCCGGCCTTCTCGTACTCCTCGGCCTGCTCCAGGAACGCGTCCACGTTCATCTCGCCGAGGTTGTGGCCGCCGGCGAGCTTCATCAGGCCGCGCATGGACGCCTGGAGGTCCTGCCCGGCGAGCAGCCCGGCGCGGTCGCAGGAGAGTTCGGCCTTGCGGAACCACTCCTTGAGCGCGGTGATCAGCGCCATGATGGCGAGGTTGCCGAGCGGGATCCAGGCGATCCGGGTGGCGATGTTGGTGAGGATCAGCAGCATCGTCCGGTAGACGGCGTGGCCGGACATGGCGTGGCCGACCTCGTGGCCGACGACCGCGCGCAGCTCCTCCTCGTCGAGCAGCTCGACCAGGCCGCTGGTCAGCACGATGATCGGGGTGTCCATGCCGATGCACATGGCGTTGACGGCCGGGTCCTGGGTGACGTAGAGGTCCGGGACCTTCTCCAGGTCCAGGACGTACGCGGCGTCGCGCACCATGTTGTACAGCTCGGGGAACTGCCGCTCGGAGGTCTTCACGGCGGTGGCCAGGAACATCAGCCGGATCGAGCGCTCGGAGACCAGCCCGGCGAGCTTCTTCAGCACGTCGTCGAAGCCGGTGAGCTTGCGCAGCGCCACCAGCGCGGAGCGGTCGGCGGGGTGCTCCCAGGCCCGGGTGGAGATCTCCGGGAAGCGCTGGCGGCGCCGGCTCGGGCTCTTCGCCTGGTTGGTATCGGTCATGGTCTGAGTACCTCCTGGTCGACGCCGGTCCCGGCCGGTGGCCGGCCCCCGCTCTTCTTCGCCTGCAACGACAGTCTGTGCAACGCGTGCGGTTGCGTACTCGTCCCCGCGGTCACCCTACGCGCTGCCCGGCCCGGCTCCGAGGGCCCCGGCGGGACCGGATCCGGAGCACGCCGGGGGTGGTGGCGGGCCGGCGGACCGGCCCGGTCTACGCTGGGTTCCTGGAGAACCGGGACCGGACCTGGCCGCGGTGCAGAGCAGACCGAGGAGCCCGTAGATGTCCCCCGACACCCTTGTCACCCTGGCCGCCCCGATCTCCACGGAGGCCGGCCCCGGGCTGTTCCTGCGCGTGGTCGTGGTGGCCTCCTTCGTCGGCGTCGGCCTGCTGGCCTGGGTCCTGCTGCGGGCCGGCCGCAAGAGCTGAGCCGCGCTCCGCGCGCGGCGCGGGCTCACGCGGGCTCAGACGCGGTGGGCCGCCGCGCGGTTGCGCCGGGGCCACCCGTACGATGACCCGGTGGGCCCTCACCGGCCCAGACCCCTGGTCCGTCACCCGAGCCGAGAAGGTCCTGCGACCATGAGCACTGCCGCTGCACTCCCCGTTCTCAACCTGATCGCCGAGGGCGAGGGTGGCAACCACGACAGCCTCAGCCCCTACCTCACCGGTGGCGCCGGGCTGTTCATCCTGCTGCTGCTGCTCTTCATCACCACCCGGTTCAACCGCGACCGCTGAGCGTCCGCGGTGCCGGGCGTCGTGACGCCGGGCGGACAGGCCCAGGGAGCGCCCTGCCGAGCGGCGGACGCTCCCTTTGCCATGTCCGCGCCCGCGCGTGCGCCGGGGGGACGCGCGGGCCGACAGGCGTCGCGTAAGGTGTGGCGGCATGGGACAGCAGGCCGAGACCCCCGGCGGACTCCAACCGGCGAAGAAGCGCCTCGGCGTGATGGGTGGCACCTTCGACCCGATCCACCACGGGCACCTGGTCGCCGCCAGCGAGGTGGCGAGCGCGTTCCACCTCGATGAGGTGATCTTCGTGCCGACCGGGCAGCCGTGGCAGAAGGACGACCGCCGGGTGACACCGGCGGAGGACCGCTACCTGATGACGGTCATCGCCACCGCCGAGAACCCGCAGTTCTCGGTGAGCCGGATCGACATCGACCGCCAGGGCCCGACGTACACCGTCGACACCCTGCGCGACCTGCGGAGCCTGCACCCGGACTCCGACCTCTTCTTCATCACCGGGGCCGACGCGCTCGCCCAGATCCTCTCCTGGCGCGACTCCGAGGAGCTCTTCTCGCTCGCCCACTTCATCGGGTGCACCCGGCCGGGACACACCCTGACCGACGCCGGACTCCCGGTGGGCGGGGTCTCCCTGGTGGAGGTCCCCGCGCTGGCCATCTCGTCCACGGACTGCCGCGACCGGGTCGCCAAGGGCGAACCGGTCTGGTACCTCGTCCCGGACGGCGTGGTCCGTTACATCGACAAGCGGGCGCTCTACGCGCCGGCCCAGCCTTGATCCCAGGAGGGTCGGCGTGACCGGAACGGCAGACCGCAGGGGCCAGCAGGACGACGACTGGCCGGCCGGGCAGTACCAGCAGCAGTCCTACCAGCCGTACCGGCAGCAGCCGGGCTACGAGCAGTCCGGCTACGAGCAGCCGGGCTACGAGGCGGGCTACGAGCAGGCCGGGTACGAGCAGGCCGGGTACGAGGCGGGCGGCTACGAGCCGCAGTACGACCAGTACGGGCAGCCCTACCCGCCCCGCCGGCAGCAGCCGGCCCGGCCGCAGTCCGGCTACGCCCAGGACGGGTACGGCCGGCCGGAGCAGCCGCAGGCCTACCAGCCGCAGTACGACCAGTACGGGCAGCCGCAGCAGGCCTACCAGCAGCCGCAGGCCTACGAGGACTACCAGCAGCCCGGCTACGGGCAGCAGCCGTACCAGCCGTACCAGCAGCCGGCCCGGCCGCGGACCGGGTACGAGCAGCCCGGGTACGAGCAGCCGGGCCAGGAACAGCGGGTGTACGAGCAGCCGGTGTACGAGCAGCCCGGCCAGGAGCACTACGGCGCCGTGCCGCAGTCGCCCGCCGCCGCCGCGCCCGCCGCGGCACCGGTGGCCGCCGCACCCGCCGCACCGCCGCGTCCCCGCCCGGCCCGCCCCGCGCCGCAGGCCGCCCCGGCCAAGCCGGAGCAGCCCTCCGAGCAGGTCGGCGGCTCCCGCGCGGCCAAGGGCGCCAAGGCGCCCGCCGACGCCTACGCCACCGGCGAGTTCACCTTCGTCGAGGAGGAGGCGGAGGAGTCCGAGGACGTCATCGACTGGCTCAAGTTCGCGGAGTCGCGCAGCGAGCGCCGGGACGAGCGCCGCCGCAAGCTGCGCAGCCGGCTGATCGGCGCGGTCGTCGTGCTGGCCGTGCTCGGCGGCGCCGGCACCGGATACCTCTGGTACACCGGCAAGCTCGGCGGTGCGAGGACGGCGGCCGCCGCGGCCGGGCCGCGCCAGGTCAACGTGGTGCACCTGCGTGACCTGGAGGGCAAGGTCTCGACCGCGCTGCTGGTCAACGACGCCTCCGGCCACAAGGGCTCGGTGCTGCTGCTGCCGGAGGGCCTCAAGCTGCCCGGGGTGGGCGACTCGGCGACCGTCGCGCTCGGCCAGGCGATGGACACCATCGGCACCTCCAGCACCCGCGACGGCCTCGGCACCGTCCTCGGGGCCGGCGTGGCCGGCACCTGGCGGCTGGACACCCCGTACCTGCAGCTGCTGGTCTCCCAGCTCGGCGGCGTGCGGGTGGACACCGACGTGGAGCTGCGCGACGGCGGCAAGGCGGACGGCAAGGTGCTGGCGGCGGCGGGCAAGAACGTCCTGCTCAGCGGGCAGGCGGCGGTGCTGTTCGCCACGTACCAGGCGGCCGGCGAGAGCCGGGACGTGCAGCTGGCGCGGTTCGGCAAGGTGCTGGAGTCGATCATCCGGACGATGCCGACCGATCTGGCGGACGCCACCGACGTGGTGAAGCGGGTGGGCGCGGTGCTCGACCCCTCCCTCCCGCGGGACGCGCTGGCCGGCGTGCTGGCGCAGCTCTCCCAGCAGGGCAAGGACGGCCACCTCGCCACCTCGGCGCTGCCGGTCAAGCCCGACGGCACGCTGGACGACGCCACCGCCGGCAAGCAGGTCAAGGAGGTCCTCGGCAGCACGGTGCGCAACGCCGACAGCGCCGGGGCAGCCGCCCGGGTCGCCATCCAGGACGCCTCCGGCAACGACCAGGCGGCCGCCGCGGCCCAGGTCCAGGTGCTCAACGCGGGCCTGACCTTCGTCCCCGGGACGGCGAAGAGCACCCCGCAGGCGGCCACCGAGATCCGGTACAGCGACGACGCCCGGCTGGAGGCCGCCAAGTCGCTGGCGACCAGCCTGAACCTGCCCGCCACGGCCGTGAAGAAGGTCACCGAGGCGCAGAACGCCGACCTCCTGGTGGTGCTCGGCAAGGACTACCAGGTGCCCAAGCCGCAGTAGCGCCCGCACGGCAGCCGCACCGGCGCCCGCAGGGCGCGCCGCTCCGGCCACGCTCCGCACCGCCGCGGCCCCACCGTTAATCGGTCCGGGGCCGCGGCGGCGGCGTGAGATCCTGGACTGGGGTCCTCCTGCCCTGGAGCCGGCGCAGCCGCCGGCGGGCGGGGCGAGGGCGCCATCTCTGCAGCCGAGCCGGAAGAACACAGTGACCGTCACCGACCACAGCCAGGAACTCATCAACGTCGCCGCCCAGGCGGCGGCCGACAAGCTGGCCCACAACATCATCGCGTTCGACGTCAGCGAGGTGCTGTCGATCACCGACGCCTTCCTGATCGCCTCCGCGAACAACGACCGCCAGGTGAAGTCCATCGCCGAGGAGATCGAGGACCAGCTGCGCGAGCAGCTGGACGTCAAGCCGGTGCGCCGCGAGGGCGAGCGCGAGGGCCGCTGGATCCTGCTCGACTACCTGGACATCGTGGTGCACGTCCAGCACTCCGAGGAGCGTTCCTTCTACTCCCTCGACCGGCTCTGGAAGGACTGCCCCGAGCTGGCCCTGCCCGAGGACGCGCTGGCCTCCCGAAACCGCCCCGAGGGTGCCGAGACCGACGCGGCCGGCAACGTCACCGCCCCGCCGGCCGACGACTTCGGGGTGGGCATCTACGTCGCCGAGGACCACAGCTGAGCCGGGAGGCGCGGGGACCGCGCATCGTCTTCTGGCGGCACGGCCAGACCTCCTGGAACCTCGAATCGCGCTTCCAGGGCACCACGGACATCGAGCTGACCGGCCAGGGCGTGCAGCAGGCGCAGCGCGCCGCCCGGCTGCTCGCCGGGCTCCACCCGGACCTGCTGATCTCCTCCGACCTCCAGCGGGCCGCTCGTACGGCCGCGGAGCTGTCCCAGGTGACGGGTCTGGAGGTGCACCACCACGAGGGCCTGCGCGAGACGTACGCGGGGGAGTGGCAGGGCCTGACCAACGCCGAGATCCGGGCCCGCTTCCCGGAGCAGTACGAGGCCTGGGCACAGGGCGAGCCCGTCCGGCGCGGCGGCGGCGAGCTGTCCACCGAGGTCGCGGACCGGTCCGTCCCGGTGGTGCTGGAGGCGGTCCAGAAGCTGCCGGAGAACGGCACCCTGGTGGTGGTCAGCCACGGCGGCACCATCCGCACCATGCTGGGCCGGCTCCTGGGCCTGGACCCGGAGCTCTGGGAGTGCTTCGGGGGCCTGTCCAACTGCTGCTGGTCGGTCCTCGGCCGGGGCGCGCGCGGCTGGCGCCTGCTGGAGCACAACGCGGGCACCCTGCCGCAGCCGGTGATCGGTGACGACACCTGAGGCCGGCGGGTCTGCCGCAGGCGGGATTTCGCAGTTCCGGGCCTGACCAGCTAGAGTCTTCCTCGTTCGCAGGTGAGAACGCGGCCCGGAAGGGAAGCGGGAAAACCCACGAGTGCGGGGCTGTAGCTCAGTTGGTAGAGCGCTTGCATGGCATGCAAGAGGTCCGGGGTTCAATTCCCCGTAGCTCCACTCCGCACCACCGGTCCGCGAGGGCCGTACGTGTCGCGGGGCTGTAGCTCAGTTGGTAGAGCGCTTGCATGGCATGCAAGAGGTCCGGGGTTCAATTCCCCGTAGCTCCACAACAGTTCGGAAGGCCGTCACCCCCGGGGTGACGGCCTTCGGTGCGTCCGGGGCCCGGACGCCCCCGGAGCCCCGTGTGCGGAGCCTCAGTGCGGGCAGCGGGCCGACGGGCGCGGGGGGAGCGCCGCCATCCGCTCCACCCGCTCCCGGTCCTGCGGCCCCTGCGGCGTGTAGACCACCATGTAGTGCTCGGGGACGGCCGGCAGCGTCAGGTAGGCCGCGGTGAAGCGCAGCTCCCCCACCACGGGGTGCCGGAACACCTTCAGCGCGCTCCTGGCCGGGGCCACCTGCTGCCGGGCCCACAGCTCTCGGAACTCCTCGCTCGCCAGCGTCAGCTCCCGGATGTAGCACTCCCAGACCGGCTCGCCCACGTGCTTGCCGTACGCGGCCCGCAGCACCCCGACCATCCGGGGCAGCTCCTCGTCGCGGTTGAGGAACGGATTGCAGCAGACCGGCGCGGTGACGGTGCACCACAGGCTGTTGAACGTCCCGTGCGGGGCGGTCGGGCGGTCCGCCCCGAACAGCGACTCGTACGGCGCGTTGTGCAGCAGCACGTCGTAGCGGGTGTTGCAGACCGCGGCCGGCAGCGGCGCCAGCGCGTCCAGGATCACCTGCACGGACGGGTCGAGGTTGGGGTGCGCCGGGGACGGCCGCAGCTCGACCCGCACCCCCGCCAGCCGGAACATGTGGTCCCGCTCGGTGGCGTCCAGCCGCAGCGAGCCGGCCACCGCGGCCAGCACCTGCTCGCTGGCGTTGATCGGCCGCCCCTGCTCCAGCCAGGTGTACCAGGTGACCCCCACCCCGGCGAGCTGCGCCACCTCCTCGCGCCGCAGCCCCGGGGTGCGGCGGCGCAGGCCCGGCGGCAGGCCCACCTCCTCCGGGGTGACCCTGGCCCGGCAGGCCTTCAGGAACCCGGCGAGTTCGGTCCGGCGGCGGTCCTGCGGCTGCGGCCGGACCTGCGGGCCGCGGGCCGGCGGGGCGCTCTCCTCGAAGGTGGTCATCCCGTCATGGTGCCCCAACCCGGGCCGCGGTCCCAGGTGTTGCCAGTACCAGGATCAGCAGGCTCTAACCACCAGTACCCGTACCCGCGCACGCTGGCCCCATGACGGACCTTCAGACCCGACCCGCCGGCTCCGGCGGGCCCGCCCGGCCCCCGGCCCGGGCCACCCGGCCCGGGCTGCTCCTCGCCCTGGTGCTGAGCGGCCAGTTCATGGCCGTCCTCGACATCTCCATCGTCAACGTGGCGGTGCCCACCATCCGCACCGACCTGCACGCCTCCGGCGCCTCGCTCCAGCTCGTCATCGCCGGCTACACCATCGCGTACGCCGTGCTGCTGATCACCGGCGCCCGGCTGGGCGCCCGCTACGGGTACGACCGGCTGTTCCGGGCCGGCCTGGCGGCCTTCACCGCCGCCTCGCTGGCCTGCGGGCTGGCCCCCGGCACCGGCTGGCTGATCGCGTTCCGGGTGCTCCAGGGGCTCGGCGCCGCGCTGATGGTCCCCCAGGTGATGAGCCTGATCCAGCGCACCTTCACCGGCGCCGCCCGGACCAGGGCGCTGGGCCTGTACTCGGCGGTGCTGGCCGGCGGGCTGGCGGTCGGCCAGGCGGCCGGCGGGCTGCTGGTCAGCGCGGACCTCTTCGGGACGGGCTGGCGCCCGGTGTTCCTGGTCAACGTGCCGCTCGGGCTGGCCCTGCTGGTGGCCGGCGCCCGCCTGCTGCCCCGGCTGCCGGGCGACCGCGGCCGCGGCTTCGACCTGCCCGGCCTGGTGGTGCTCGCGGTGGCCCTGGGCCTGCTGGTGGTGCCGCTGGTGCTCGGGCACGAACTCGGCTGGCCGGCCTGGGGCTGGGCGATGCTGGCCGGGAGCGGGCTGATGCTGGGCGTGTTCCGGTCGGTCGAACGGCGGGTCGCGGCGCGCGGCGGAGAACCGCTGATCTCCGGCCGGGTGCTCGCGGCGCCCGGGCTGCTGCCGGCCGCCGGGGCGATCTTCACGATCATGGCGGCCTTCTCCGGCTTCATGTTCGCCTTCGCCCTGCACCAGCAGGCCGGCCTCGGCAACAGCGCCCTGCGGGCCGGGCTGCTCTCCGTGCCGGTCTCGGTCGGCTTCGGGGTCTCCAGCCTGCACTGGCAGCGGCTGCCGGCCCGCCTGCACCCCGTGCTGCCGCTGCTGGCCACCGTGGTGGTCGCGCCCGGGTACCTGCTGCTCGGCCTGCTGCTGCGCGGCGGTGCCCCGATCGGGCCGCTCGCGCTGGCCCTGACCACGGTGCTCGGCCTGGCGGCGGGCTGCGCGTACGCCCCGCTCTTCGCCCGGGCCCTCGGCCGGGTGGCGCCGCAGGACGCGGCCGACGCCAGCGGGGTCGTCGTCACCGTCATCCAGCTGGGCCAGGTGGTCGGGGTGGCCCTGCTCGGCACGGTCTTCCTCGGGGCGGCGCACCTGCCGGCGACGGCCCGGGAGTCCGGGCACGCGCTGCTGGTCACCAGTGGTGCGATCGCCCTGGTGGTGGCGGCCGCGGGCGTGCTGGCGGCCCGCACCCGGCGGGTGGCGGACGACGGGTGACGGGCGATGGGCGGGTGGCGGGTGGCGGGTGGCGGACCGCGGTGGACGGGGCCGCTCGGTCGTCCGACGCCTCGTCCCGGGCCCCGTCCCGCCGCTGCGACTTTCGCTCCGGCTGTCACTCGCCGCGCCGTCGTCCGGTCCGCCCGCCCCGGCGCTCACTGCGCCCCCGGGGTGGCGGCGCAGGGCGGGCATCCGGCCGTGGCGGGCGGCCCCGGGATATGGATTCGTGGAGCACCCCTTCGACCGTGTAAAGTGGGCGATGTCGCCGAGGGAAACCACCGAAAAGTGGGGCCAGCGGTGACATCGCAGGTCAAGGGGCTGTAGCTCAGTTGGTAGAGCGCTTGCATGGCATGCAAGAGGTCCGGGGTTCAATTCCCCGTAGCTCCACAGCAACAAGGGCCGCCTCCCGCACAGGGAGGCGGCCCTTGGCGTTTCCCCGGCCGGGCCGCGTTTCTTCGACCGCGCAGCACCGGCCGCACCGTTTCCCGTTTCCCGCCTCCCGTCGCCCGCCACGTCCGGTGGCCGCGCCGTCCCGGGGAGAACCGGCCTACCGGGCGGCGCGCACCGCCCGCTACCGTCGTGCCCATGGCCGACCTGGCGCGCAAGCGGAACGAAGAGCTGGCCCGGATACTCCACCAACTCGGCTGGAGCCCGGAACGGCTCTCCCGCGAGGTCAACCTCACCCTCCCGAACGGGCTCGCGATCAGCTCCACCGCGCCCTACAAGTGGCGCGACCGGGGCATGGTGCCCCGCGCCCCGCACGACCAGACGGTGTGCGAGGTGCTCAGCCGCACCCTCGGCATCGCCGTCACCTACGAGCAGCTCTGGGGCCGGATGGGCGGCAACCGGGGTGCCAAGATCCTCTCCCCGGGCCTGCTCACCGACCCGTGGACGGCCGACACCGCGCAGACCGCGCTGCGCGAGGCCGGCGTGCACGGCGGTCCGGTCCGCCTCACCGCCCTGTTCCGCGGCGACGAACTCGAACAGGCCGCCCGGCTCTGGGCCTCGCCCCCGCCGCCCGTCACCGGGGGCGAGGGCGCCCTGCGGATCGCCCCCGAGCAGCTCGTCGACCTCAGGCTCGGCTACGACAGCAAGCAGCGGCTGGAGCGGGCCTGCGGCGGCGGGCTGATCCTCGACCCGGCCCGGGCCGAGCTGGCCATGGTCGGCAAACTCCTCGAACTCGGCTCGTACGGCGAGCCGCTCGGCCGCGAGCTCTACGCCGCCGCCGCCCGGCTCGCCCGCCTGGTCGGCTGGGCCGCCCACGACATGGGCTACGAGGCCGCCGCCCAGAGCGCCTTCGTCGCCGCCCTGCGGGCCGCGCACGTCTGCGGCGACCCCCGCCTGGGCGTGAGCGTGGTCGGCTGCCTGGTCGTCCAGGCCACCCACAGCGCCGGCGGGCGCGGCCTGGACGCGGTGGCGATGCTCGCCGCCGCCCTGCGGGCCGCCGACGGCCGGCTGAGCCCGTCCGAACTCGCCCTGCAACTCGGCCGGATCGCCCGCGCGCACGGCCGCCGGGGGGAGCGCGCGGAGGCCGAGGCCGCCGCCGACCGGGCGTTCCGGGCACTGGACGGCGTGCCGGGCCACCGGCAGGAACGCGCCGACCTGGACGGCATGGTGGGGGAGGCGTACCTCTACCTCGGGGAGCACGAGCGGGCCCGCGTCCTGCTGGCGGGCGCGGTGGCGGTGCTGGAGCCGGCCCGGGCCCGGGCCCGCGCCCTGCTGATGGTGCGGCTGGCCGACTCCTACCGGCGGACCGGCGACCAGGAGGACGCCGCGCGGACGGCCGACCGGGCCCGGCGGCTGGCGGCCGGCATGCAGTCCGAACGGGTCGCCCGGGCGCTGCGCGACTTCGACTCGGCGACCAGGGCGGGATAACCGCCGGGCCGCCGACGGGCTTGCGGTACCCTGAGCCCATGCGAACCGTGTGCCTGCTCCTTAGCCGGCCGCGCTGACCAGAGCCGGCCGCGCCCCCGGGCGGGTGCCGGAGTCGGCGTGGCGTCCCCTCCTGCGAGGGGCCTTTTTGCTTTCCGGGGCCGTTTCCGGCGGACACAGCCCGATTTCGCAGCAGCCGAGACCGGCCGCTGGTTCGCGCACCGACATCGATGGAGCCTGAAGGACCATGAGCGAGACGACACCTGCCTCCGGCCCGGCCGAGGACGCAACCGAGCCCTTCCGCGCGGAGTCTGCTTTCAAGTACACCGCCGCGCTGGCGGCCGACATCGAGTCCCGCTGGCAGGACGTCTGGGAGAAGGAGGGGACGTTCAACGCCCCCAACCCGGTCGGCGCGCTGGCCGACCCGGCCGCCGGTGACGTGGCGGCGAAGCCGCACAGCTTCATCATGGACATGTTCCCGTACCCGTCGGGCTCCGGCCTGCACGTCGGCCACCCGCTGGGCTACATCGCCACCGACGTGTTCGCCCGCTACCAGCGGATGACCGGCCACAACGTGCTGCACACGCTGGGCTACGACGCCTTCGGCCTGCCCGCCGAGCAGCACGCGGTCGCCACCGGCGAGCACCCCCGGGTCTCCACCGAGGCGGCGATGGCCAACATGCGCCGCCAGCTGCGCCGGCTGGGCCTGGGCCACGACTCGCGCCGCTCGATCGCCACCATCGACCCGGACTACTACCGCTGGACGCAGTGGATCTTCCTGCAGATCTTCAACTCCTGGTACGACGGCGAGGCCGGCCGGGCCCGCCCGATCGCCGAGCTGGTCGCGCAGTTCGAGGCCGGCTCGCGGCCGGCCCCCGACGGCCGGCCCTGGGCCGAGCTGACCGGCGCCGAGCGTGAGGACGTGCTGGGCGAGTACCGGCTGGCGTACTCCAAGGAGGTGCCGGTCAACTGGTGCCCCGGGCTGGGCACGGTGCTGGCCAACGAGGAGGTCACCGCGGACGGCCGCTCCGAGCGCGGCAACTTCCCGGTGTTCAAGTCCAACCTGCGCCAGTGGATGATGCGGATCACCACCTACTCGGACCGCCTGATCGCCGACCTGGACCTGCTGGACTGGCCGGAGGCCATCAAGCAGCAGCAGCGGAACTGGATCGGCCGCTCCGAGGGCGCCCGGGTCGAGTTCGCGGTCGACGGGCAGGGCGCCGGAGGCCGGGCGATCACCGTCTTCACCACCCGCCCCGACACCCTGTTCGGCGCCACCTACATGGTGCTGGCCCCCGAGCACGCGCTGGTCGACGCGATCGTCCCGGCCGCCTGGCCGGCCGGCACCCACGACGACTGGACGGGCGGCGCCGCCACCCCGGCCGAGGCCGTGGCCGCCTACCGCGCGACCGCCGCCGCCAAGTCGGACGTCGAGCGCCAGGTCGACGCCAAGGTCAAGACCGGTGTCTTCACCGGTGCCTACGCGACCAACCCGGTCAGCGGCGAGCCCGTCCCGGTGTTCATCGCCGACTACGTGCTGATGGGCTACGGCACCGGCGCCATCATGGCCGTCCCCGCCCACGACCACCGCGACTTCGCCTTCGCCCGCGCCTTCGACCTGCCGATGCGCTGCGTCGTCAGGCCCACCGACGGCCGCGACCAGGACCCGCACACCTGGGACGACGCCTTCGACACCTACGACTCCGTCATCGTCAACTCGGCCCATTCCACCGACGACGTGGCCACCGAGGACCGCATCTCGCTGGACGGCCTGAGCGTCGTCGAGGCCAAGCAGGCCGTCACCGCCTGGCTGGCCGGCCGGGGCATCGGCGAGGGCACCGTCAACTACCGCCTGCGCGACTGGCTGTTCAGCCGCCAGCGCTACTGGGGCGAGCCCTTCCCGATCGTCTACGACGAGGACGGCGTGATGCACGCGCTGCCCGACTCGATGCTGCCGGTCGAGGTGCCCGAGGTCGAGGACTACTCGCCGCACACCTACGACCCGTACGACTCCACCTCGTCGCCGAAGACCCCGCTGTCGCGCAACGAGGACTGGGTCAACGTCGAGCTGGACCTGGGCGACGGCGTCAAGAAGTACCGCCGCGAGACCAACACCATGCCCAACTGGGCGGGTTCCTGCTGGTACGAGCTGCGCTACATCGACCCGGCGAACGGCGAGAAGGTCGTCGACCCGGCCAACGAGCGGTACTGGCTGGGCGCGACCGCCGAGAAGCCGGCCGGCGGCGCCGACCTGTACGTCGGCGGTGCCGAGCACGCCGTGCTGCACCTGCTGTACGCGCGGTTCTGGCACAAGGTGCTGCACGACCTGGGCCACGTCTCCTCGGTCGAGCCGTTCCACAAGCTGTTCAACCAGGGCATGATCACCGCCGACGTCTACCGCGACGAGCGGGGCTTCCCGGTGCCCGCCGCCGAGGTCGAGGACGACGGGCACGGCGGCTACACCTGGAACGGCGAGGCGGTGAAGCGCGAGGCCGGCAAGATGGGCAAGTCCCTGAAGAACGCCGTCGCACCGGACGAGATCGCCGACCAGTACGGCGCCGACACCCTGCGCCTGTACGAGATGTCGATGGGCCCGCTGGACGTCTCCCGCCCCTGGGACGACCGCGCCGTGGTCGGCTCGTACCGCTTCCTGCAGCGGCTGTGGCGCAACATCGCCTCCGAGTCCACCGGTGAGCTGGTGGTCACCGACGAGCCCGCCGACGAGGCGACCCTGCGGGCCCTGCACAAGGCCATCGACGGCATCCGCGGCGACATGGCCGGCCTGCGCTTCAACACGGCCGTCGCCAAGGCCATCGAGCTGAACAACTTCCTGGTGAAGCGCGGTTCCACGCCGCGCGAGGTGGCCGAGCAGATCGTCCTGCTGGTCGCGCCGCTGGCCCCGCACATCGCCGAGGAGCTGTGGCGCAAGCTGGGCCACGCCGAGTCGCTGGCGTACGCCGACTACCCGGTCGCCGACCCGGCGTACGTGGTCGACGAGTCGGTCACCTGCGTCGTCCAGATCAAGGGCAAGGTCAAGGCCCGGCTGGAGGTCTCCCCGGAGATCACCGACGCCGACCTGGAGACCCTGGCGCTGGCCGACCCGGCCGTGGTCGCCGCGGTCGGCGACGCCGCGGTGCGCAAGGTGATCGTGCGGGCGCCGAAGCTGGTGAACATCGTCACCGGCTGACGGACCGTCAGTGAGGTCGGCCCCGCCGGATGTCCGGCGGGGCCGGCCTTTTTCGTCGGCGCCTCGGGTTTGCGGTGCGGGTCCGCTGCTCGGGTCCGCTGCTCCGGTTCGCGGTGCGGGTGCGGGTGCGGCACCTTGCCGCTTCCGGGAGTCCGGCGGTCTTCCGTGCCTGGGCCTGTGCCCGCGTCCAGCCCGTGCCTGTTCCGGAGCCCTCGCCCGGGGCGAACCGCCCCTGACGGCCCCGGCCGGGGCTGGGGGAGAACCCCGATCTGTCCCTGATCTCGGCCGGGGTGCCCGGTTTGCCCCGCCGGAGGACGGGCCGGGCGGTTACCGTGGAAACCTCGGTGACCGCTGCGGGCCGTGGCCCGGCGGCGGGCGGTCCGGTGCGGCCGGGTCGGCGTGCTCGGTTTCGGTGGAAGGTGGCTCGTGATGGACGCGGTCGGAGTGGTGCTGGGCCTGGTCCTGCTGATCGGTGTCGGCCTGCTGAGCCTTGCCGTGGTCGGCACGGTCAAGGCGGCCAAGGCGATGGCGGCCAAGGTCGAACGGCACGAGGCGAACGCCCGGCGCGCCGTGGAGAACGTCGCGCTGAAGGCGAAGACGTACACCAAGCCGGGCGCGCAGGGGCAGATCTCCGCCACCCGGCTCTCCCTGCGGACCTCGCTCGACGGCACCCGCCTGGTGCTGGAGTCCGGCCTGGCCGAGGACGGCCAGCTCGCCGAGTCGCTGCAGCTGCTGGGCCGGCTGGACGTGCACGCGGCCGAGCTGGACGGGGAGTTGCGCATCCTGGAGCGCGAGCCCGACGCCGGCCGGATCAGCGCGAAGCTCCCCGAGCTGCGGGAGCGCGCCGAGCGGATCACCCACTCCGCCGAGACCATGCGCTGGGCCGCGCAGGACCGCATGCACCGCTTCGCCGAGGACGAACTGACCAGGCTCAGCAAGGAGTGCGAGAGCGAGGCGGGCGCCCTGCGGCACTGGGACGCGGCACCGCAGGGGCCGGGCGCCGCCGGCTCCCCGGCGGGCGGGTCCGGGGCGGCCCCGGGGGCCGGTCCCGGGGCGGGGGCCGGTGCGCAGCCGCGCCGGGCCGGGCTGACCTCGGGCCCGGGCGGCCCGGGCGCGGAGGAACTCCTCGGCCTGGGCGACCCGCTCTCGCGCCTCGCGCAGCGTCTGCGCAAGCCGTCGACGGGGTCCTCGGCCGGCTGAGGCGTCCGGGGGCTCATGGGCCCCGGAAACGGACAGGGGCTTGCGGTGGGCTTGCGGTCTCCCGTCCCTGCCGGGGCGTCGCCACGTCCTCGGGACAGGCCGATACGGCTCGTTCGAGCACGAAGGCCGGACAGGACGGCCAGAGCCGGTACGGCGCTGTCCTCCGGGGCGTACGGGGAGTAACCTCCGGCTCATGCCCGCTGACCTCGCCATCGTCACCGATTCCACGGCCTACCTGCCGCAGGACGCAGTCGACCGCCACGGGATCACCGTGGTGCCGCTCAGCGTCGCGGTCGGTGACGAGGTGCTCGACGAGGGCGTGGAGATCTCGCCCAAGGACGTCGCGGAGGCGCTGCGCGGCAAGCGCCGTGTGACGACCTCCCGGCCCAACCCGGAGACCTTCGCGGCGGCGTACCGGGCGGCCGCCGAGTCGGGTGCCGCCGGCGTGGTCTCGCTGCACCTGTCGGCCGAGCTGTCCGGTACCTGCGAGGCCGCCCGGCTGGCCGCCGCCGAGGCGCCGATCCCGGTCCGGGTGGTGGACAGCCGCCTGGTCGGCATGGCCCTGGGGTACTGCGTGCTGACGGCCGCCCAGGGCGCCGAGTCCGGCCTGAGCCTGGACGAGGTGGCCGCCTCGGCCACCCGGCGGGCCGGTCTGACCAGCGGCTTCTTCTACGTCGACACCCTTGAGCACCTCCGCCGGGGCGGCCGGATCGGGGCCGCCCGGGCGCTGCTCGGCTCCGCCCTCGCGGTCAAGCCCCTGCTCCACCTCTCGGGCGGCCGGATCGAGCCCCTGGAGAAGGTCCGCACCGCGTCCAGGGCGATCGCCCGGCTGGAGGAGATCGCCGTCGAGCGGGCGGCCGACCGTGAGGTGGACATCGCCGTCCACCACCTCGCCTCCGCGGACCGGGCCGAGCCCCTCGCCGAGCGGCTGCGCGAACGCGTGCCGGGGCTCCGCGAGCTCTACGTGGGTGAGGTGGGCGCGGTGATCGGCGCGCATGCCGGTCCGGGCCTGCTCGCGGTGGTGCTCTCGCCGCGCTGAGCGGTCCTCGCGTTACACCCGGGGCCGCGATTCCCTCCTGTGGGTGACACCGGATATCCACAGGCCGGGGTTGTCCACAGGCTACGGACGGTTTCCCCGCAGGCACCGGTGCGGTGCGTACCGTCCTGGGCCATGAGAACCCTGACCCCCGGCGCCACCAGGCGCCGCGAGACCGCCGAGACCGTCCGCGCCCGGATGGCGCAGCTCCTCGCCGCCGGGCCGCCGGGCGGGCCTTCCGCCTCCGCCTCCGTCCCTGGCCCTGACCCGGACCGCGGGCCCGATCCGGCCCCCGCCTCCGCACCCGCTTCCCCCGACGGGGCCGGTGCGGCCGGGCTTCCGCCGCCCCACCTGGACCCGCTCCGCCGGATCTCTCCTGGCGGGCTGCCTCCACCCGTCCTTCCGCCGGGCCTTCCGCGGGCGCCGTCGGCAGCGCCTTCTCCGGTGCCCCCGGCGGAGCCGGGCGCGGCGGAGCACCCGGCCTGGGCAGACGACGCGCCGGACGGGACGGCAGCCATGACTCCTCGTCCCCCGCTTCGCCTGACCCTGCGTCCGGCCTTCGGGTTCGACCGCCGGGCGGTGCTGGGCCTCGCGGTCCTGCTCGCGCTGGCCGTCGCGTACGCGGTGCAGCACTTCTGGTTCGGCCGGCCCGAGGCCGTCCAGGTCCCGGCGGCGTCGCCGTCGGTGCGAGCGGGCCCCGAACTCACGGCCGCCCCGGCGCAACCCGGGCCGTCCGCGCAGTCCGGCGGGGCAGCCGCCGAGCCGGGGCCGTCCGAAGGGGGCGGCTTGGTGGTGGTGGACATCGCCGGCAAGGTCCAGACCCCGGGGATCCGCTCCCTGCCGGGCGGCTCCCGGGTGGCCGACGCCCTGAGCGCGGCAGGCGGCGCGCTGCCCGGCACCGACACCAGCGCACTCAACCTGGCCCGTGTCCTGACGGACGGTGAGCAGGTCCTGGTCGGCGGGCCACCTCCGCCGCCGGCCACGGGCCCCACCACCAGGAGCCCGGTCAGTCTCAACCGTGCGACGACCGAGCAACTCGACGCACTGCCCGGCGTCGGGCCGACGCTCGCCCAGCGCATCCTCGCCTACCGGGAGGCGCACGGCGGGTTCCGCTCCCTGGACCAGCTCCGCCAGGTGAGCGGCATCGGCGAGCGGACGTACGCCGAGTTGAAACCGTTGCTGACCCTCTGACCCGGGCCCGGTGCCGGGCGGGGCCCCGGCCGCCGCACCCGGCCGCCACATCCGGCCGCCGCACCCGGCCGCCACATCCGGCCGCCGCACCCGGGCGATCCGGCAGCAGCTGTCCGGCAGCGAGGAGGTGCACCATCGTCGATCCCGCCGTACGTCCAGACCCCGCCCGCGCGGCCGGCCCGGGTGATCCCGTACCCCGTCCCGCCGCTGCTCCTGCCCCCGGCCCCGCCCTTCCTCCTGCTCCCTCTCCCGCCGTTCGTCCCGCCCCCGAACCCACCCTTCGTCCCGTCCCCGAACCCGCCGCTCCTCCCGGTTCCGCTCGCGGCGGCGACGGCCCACTGCGCCGCCCACCCGAGGGAGCACCCGTTCCGGCACCTGCGGCGGACCTCCGGCTGCTGCTCCCGGCCGCCTCGGCCTGGGGCGCCGCTGCGCTGGTGCTCCGCCTGGGCCCCGGCCAGCGCCCGGCCGCCGCCGTCGCCGCCTGCCTGGTCGCGGCGGGCGCGACCGTCCTGCTGCTCGTCCGCCGCGGTGGCCACGGCCGGGCAGGTGCGACCCTGGCCGGCATCCTCCTCACCGCCGCCGCGGCGACCGCCACCACCCTGCTGCACACCGCCGACCTCCATCGGGGCCCGCTCCCCGCACTGGCCCGCCCCGAGTCCGTCGCGGCCCCGCCCCGGGCCGCGCCAGGAGCCGCCACCGCGACACCGCTTCCGCCGCCTCCGTCCACGGCTCCCACACCGGGGCCCTCAGCGGCCGTCCCCTCCGGGCCATGGGTCGAGCTCACTGTCACGGGCGATCCCAAGTCCCGTACCTCGCGGGCCCGGGGAACGGCCCCGGGGCAGTCCCTGGTCACCGTCGACGCCGTCGCCGATCAGGTGGCCGTCCCGGACACGGCCGGCCGGGTCACCGTCACCCGGGGCAGAACCCCCGTCCTCGTCATGGTGCGCGCCCAGGACGCGGGCCCCTGGCTGGATCTGCTGCCGTCGACGCGGCTGGCCGCCGAAGTCCGGGTGCTGCCGGCGGGGGAGGGGTTCCACGACAGTGCGGCGGTCCTGCTGGCCCACGGCCCGCCCCGGCTGATCGAGGGGCCGGGCCTTTCCCAGCGCATCGCCGGGCGGCTCCGGTCAGGTCTCCGGTCCGCCTGCGACGGTCTGTCCGCCGACGCCCGGGGCCTGCTCCCCGGCCTGGTGGTGGGGGACACCTCCCGCCTCCCGGACGACCTCCGGGAGGACTTCCGGGCCACCGACCTGGCCCATCTGACGGCGGTCAGCGGGGCGAACCTGGCAATCCTGTTGGCGGTGCTGCTCGGTCCTCCCGGCCGGGCGGGCACACCCGAACGCCGTGGGCTGGCCGCGCTGCTCGGGCTCTCCCTGCGCAAGACCGCGCTGCTGGGGACGGCTCTGACACTCGCCTTCGTCACCGTCTGCCGCCCCGACCCGAGCGTGCTCCGGGCCGCCGCCACCGGCCTGATCGGGCTGCTGGCCCTGGCCTCGGGCCGCCCCCGGCACGCCCTGCCGGCGCTGTCCGGCGCGGTGCTCGTCCTCGTCCTGCTGGACCCCGACCTCGCCCGCTCCTACGGGTTCCTGCTCTCGGTGCTCGCCACCGCCGGCCTGCTGGTGCTGGGCCCGCGCTGGGCGGCGGCCCTGCGTGCCCGGGGCTGGCCGGGCCCGCTGGCGACGGGTGTCGCGGCCGCCACGGCCGCGCAGGCGCTCTGCGCCCCCGTCACGGTGCTGCTGGCGCCACGGGTCAGCCTCGTCGCCGTGCCCTGCAACCTGCTCGCCGAGCTGGCCGTCGCGCCGGCCACCCTGCTCGGCTTCGCCGTCCTGGCACTCGAACCGCTCGCACCCCCGGTGGCACGACTGCTGGCGGGCCTGGCCTCGGGCCCGGCCGGGTGGCTGGCCACGGTCGCCCGGGTCGGCGCCTCCCTCCCCGGGGCCCAGCTCGCCTGGCCAGGCGGACTGTTCGGCGCGGGCACCCTGGTGGTGGCGACCCTGGCCGCCTGCTGGGCGGCGCCGCTCCTGCTGTCACCGCGCACCGCCCCGGGCGGCGGGCCGGGACCACGGGCCGTCCGCTCGCGCCGGGTACGGGCGCTGTCGGCCGCGGTCCTCGCGCTCACCCTGCTGCTCGTCCTGCTGCGCCCGCCGGCCCTCACCAGGATCGCCACGGGCTGGCCGCCCGACGGATGGCGGCTCGCCATGTGCGACGTCGGCCAGGGAGACATGCTGGTGCTGCCGATCCTCCCGGACGACCGCGCGGCCGCCGTGCCCGCCGTGCCCGAAGGCGGACCGTCCGCCGGCGCGGTGTCCGACCCTGCGGTGTCCGACCCTGCGCTGTCCGACCCTGCGCTGTCCGACACGGGGCCGTCCGGCATTCCGATGCCCGGCAGTCCGGTGTCCGGCGGTGCCCCGCCCGACAGCGCCGTCGTGGTCGACGCCGGACCGGATCCGCACGCCGCCGACGCCTGCCTGCGCAGCCTCGGTATCACCCGCGTCCCGCTCCTGCTGCTGACCCACTTCCACGCGGACCACGTGGAGGGCGTGCCCGGCGTGCTGCGCGGACGCCAGGTGGGGGCCGTCCAGACCACCGTCCTGGACGAGCCGCCGGCCGAGGCCGCCAGGGTGCGGGGGTGGGCCGCGGCGGCCGGCGTGCCACTCCTCCGGGCCGGGCCCGGGGAGCACCGCACGGCAGGGCCGGGGCTCTCCTGGGACGTGCTCTGGCCCGCCGGGGCGCCCGGCTACGCCACGCCGGGGGCCAACAACGCCAGCGTCGCGCTGCTGGTCACAGTCGGGCGCGCCGGTGGCGGGCCGGCCGGGGAGCTGCGCGTCGCACTCCTGGGCGACCTGGAACCCCCGGCGCAGGCGGCCCTGCTCACCGGTCGCAGGACCGGCCGGGTGGACGTCCTCAAGGTGGCCCACCACGGCTCCGCCCATCAGGACTGGGACCTCGCCGCAGCCCTGCGCCCCCGGCTGGCCCTGATCTCCTGCGGTCGGGACAACCCCTACGGCCACCCGGCGCCCCGCACGGTCGACCACCTCCGGGGCCTCGGCGCGACCGTGCTCCGGACCGACCTGTCCGGTGACGTCGCGGTCGTCGGCGACAGCTCCGCCACCCTCGGCGCGCTCACCCGTCCCCACGACCGGGAGGCGGGTGCCCGCCGATGAGGATGTGCCGGCGATGAGGACTCACCGGCCCGGTCCGGCCGCTCAGCCTTCCTCGCGCCAGCCCTGGTACTCGACCGCGAGGGCGTCGAGCTCGGCCAGCAAGTCTGTCGTCCACCCGGTCTCCGGCGGCTCCACGACCACCAGCCACTGCGCGTCCTCGGCGTCGTCCTCGCCGGCCAGGGCGTCCCGGACGACGTCGAGGTCCCCGAGCGAGGGGCGACGGGCGGAGAGGTCCTCCGCCACCTCGTCGGCGGCGTCACGGTCGGGGAGCACGAGCAGTTGGCGGGTGTGGAGATCGGTGTCGTTGTCGTTCACGCCCCCATTGTCCAGATCCCGTCCGGAGGCCTTGCAGCCCGTACCCCGTACCCCGCCCGGACCCCGGACCGGCCGTCCCGGCTCCGCACCCGGCACCCGGCACCCCGCACTTTGTGCACCGGCACCCCGCCGCCGCTCCCACTGCTCCCGCCGGGATTGTCCGGGGCCCGTGGGATGCTGGTACGCGATGGCCAGGAAGAGTGCACCCGACGATCTGCTCGCCCCGCTGACCCTCGTGGTCGGCCAGGAGGAGCTGCTGCTCGACCGCGCCGTCGCCCAGGTGGTGGCGGCGGCCAAGGCGGCCGACCCCGACACCGACGTACGCGATCTGGCGCCCGGCGCCCTCCAGCCCGGCAGCCTGGCCGAGCTCACCACGCCCTCGCTGTTCGCCGAGCGCAAGGTCATCGTGGTCCGCGCGGCCCAGGACCTCTCCGCCGACTCGGTGAAGGAGGTCAAGGCGTACATCGAGAACCCGGCCGAAGAAGTGATCGTGGTCCTGGTGCACGCCGGCGGCGTGAAGGGCAAGGGCCTGCTGGACGCCGGGCGCAAGGCGGGCGGACGCGAGGTCACCTGCCCGAAGCTGACCAAGGCCGGCGACCGGCTGGCGTTCGTCCGCGGCGAGTTCCGCACCCTCGGCCGCTCAGCGAGCCAGGAGGCCTGCCAGGCCCTGCTGGACGCGCTCGGCAGCGACCTGCGCGAACTCGCGGCCGCCTGCAGCCAGCTGACCGCCGATGTCGAGGGCACCATCGACGAGACCGTGGTGGCCCGGTACTACAGCGGCCGGGCCGAGGCGACCGGCTTCGAGGTGGCCGACCTCGCCGTCACCGGCCGGGCCGCCGAGGCGCTGGAGCGACTGCGCTGGGCGCTGGCGGTCGGGCAGCCGCCCACCGGGATCACCTACGCCCTGGCCTCCGGCGTCCGCAGCATCGGCCGCCTCGCCACCACCGGCCGGAACATGCGTCCGGCCGATCTCGCCCGGGAGTTGGGCATGCCGCCGTGGAAGGTGGACCGGGTCCGCCAGCAGATGCGCGGCTGGACGGGCGACGCTGTCGCCACCGCCCTGACCGCCATCGCCCAGGCCGACGCGGCGGTCAAGGGCGGATCGGACGACCCCGCCTACGCACTGGAGCGCGCGGTGGTCGCGGTCGCCAAGGCAGCCCGCGCCGGCGCCCGCTCCTACTGACTCACCGGGCACGGCGCACCGCCACCCGCGGCCGATGCCTCCGGGCCGGATCACCCGGGCGGGCCCCGCCAGGAAGCCGCTACGTCCGGACGGTCAGCGCCCGCCGATCGCCTTCAGCAGGTCCCGGCTGTCGGCGAGCAGCGCCTGGCGGATCGTCTCCTGCTCGGGCACGCCGGTCTTCCCGTCCTGGTAACTTCCCGACCAGGACAGGTAGTAGGTCATTCCGCCTTCGCGGAGCAGCAGTTCGTGCGTGACGCTGTGCCAGCTCTTGTCCGAGCCGCTGGTTTCGTCCCGGTAGGCGGTGTAGGCCGAGTCGCCGAACCCGGGCACGTCGGTGATCCGGTACCCGGCCTGCCGGCGTCCGGCCTTCTCGGCATCGAACTCGGCGCTCACGTTGACCGCCTTGTGCAGACCGACCTGCGCGTACAACGAGGCGTAGTCGGCGTCGTCGCCGCTGCCGCCGACCGACCCCTGCTGCAGGGTGAGCACGCAGCTCATCGAGTCGAGGGCGGGGGCCCGGTCGGTGCGGTGGTTCGGGGTGTCGTCCGGCTTGCGGTAGATCTGGCTGAACTTGACCAACTTGGCCTTGGCACACAGGTCGTCGACGGCCTGGTAGCCGCGCAGGCCCAGTGGCGAGCCCTTGGTGGTGATCATTCCGGGTACGGCCAGCACGACGGCCGTCCACACGACGGAGGCCAGCGCGGCGCCCACGAAGGCCCAGCCCGCGTTGCGTCGCAGGTTCCCCCGACGGCCCTCGGACGCCGGCTGCGCCGGCGGGGGAGCGGGGTGGCCGTACCCGGGCGCCGAGGTCTGCTGCGCCGGGAAGCCTCCGTAGCCCGTGCCGGTCCGCGGTGGCGTCGTCATGAAATCCCCCTGAGGTGTCCAGCGTCGTGGGGCATCGGTGATGCCGGTTCGACGACGATAGCGGCAGCCTCCGCCGGCCCCCGGGGGAAGGGCGGCGGCTTCGGGCACCGGCCTCGCGGCCTCGCACATGGCGCCCCGCTCGCGCCTCCGGCCCGGCACGCGGGTGGGGCCGGGCCCACGGGCCCGGCCCCACCGTCAGCAGGCGGCGACGGTCACGGTCGTGATCACCGGCGCGGTCAGGACCCCGGTCGCGACCCTGGTCAGGACCCCGATCGCCGCCGTGGTCAGACCCCCAGCGCGACGGCGGCCAGGGCGGTGCCCTCGATCCGCGCGGCGATCTTGGCGAAGGCGGTCTCCCTGGAGGTGGAGAGGTCGTCGGCGAACGGCGCGAACCCGCAGTCGTCGCAGGTGCCGAGCCGCGTCGGGTCGATGTACTCGGCCGCCGTCAGCACCCGGTCCCGGACCTGCTCGGCGGTCTCGACCACCGGGTCGATCGGGTCGGTCACCCCGACGAAGATCTGCTGGTCCTCGCCCGCGTGCTTGGCCACCAGGTCCAGCACGCGCCGCGGCTCCGCCTCCGCCGCGAGCTCCAGGTAGAACGCGCCCGCCCGGAGCGTGAAGAGCCGGGGCAGCAGCAGGGCGTAGTCCACGTCCGCGCTGTGGGTGGAGTCCTGGTCGCCGCCGGGGCAGGTGTGCACGCCGATCCGGGCCCGGTCCTCGTCGGAGAACCGCTCCAGCACGCTGTTGTTGAGCGCGACGAAGGAGTCGAGGAGCCCGCCCGAGGGGTCGAGCTTCAGGGCGAGGCGCCCCTCGGTGAAGTCGATCTGGACGCGCTGGGCACCCGCCCGCAGGCAGCGGCGGATGTCCTGTTCCGCCTGGTCCACCAGGTCGGCGACGAACTGCTCGCGCGGGTACCCGGCGATGCCGTCCGCGGGGTAGATCAGGCTGATCGCCGACGGCGCGATGACGGCCTGCTTCACCGGCACCCTGGCGAACTGCTGGGCGGCGAGCAGGTAGCTGTCGGCGTACGTCCCGTAGCGGAACGGTCCGGCGGTGAGCAGCGGCAGTTGACGCGTGTGCCCGTCCGCGAACGGGATCACGGCGCCTTCCGGGGCGAGGTTGGTGAGCCCCTCCAGCGGGTACGTGGCAAAACTTGACTTGGCCTGCTCGCCGTCGGTCACGACGGGTGAGCCGAGGGCTTCGAGGCGCGCGATGGTGTCCCGTACGGCGTCCTGTCGCTGCTGTGCCAGCGAGGCGTCGTCGATCTGGCCTGCGGCGTGCTGCTCGACCGCCGCCAGCAGTTGGGCGGACCGGGGGAGACTTCCGATGAGTTCCGTGGGGAGCGTCATGAGCAGCACACTATCGATACGCAGCGCATCCGGTCCATCACCAAGAGCATTCAAGGTGTGCTGTGCGTCGACCAGTTGACGGCCCGAAGTGGCGGTGCCCGGCGAAGGGGCCTTGGTCGGAGCCCGATGGGGACGGCCGCGCCACCGGCTCGTTCCGACCACCGGATCTCATGTTCGTAGTAGGAGGATTGACGAAGCGTCATGAGTGTCTGTCGCCGGCCCTCCGGTCACCCGCGAGGGCGGTCGTCACGAAACGGGTCCGTGGACGCCCCGGTGCCCGGGCCCTGAGGGCCCTGCCGCCCTGCTCGGCCCGCCCCGCTCCGCCGGAAAGGCGAAAAAATCTTGGCCGGTGATGTCGAGAACCCGTGGCCGGCTCCGTCCCAGGGGTGAATGCGACCACAATGGGTCGCACCAGCCCGAGGAGTTGCACCATGGCCAAGTACCTGCTGCTCAAGCACTACCGCGGCGCTCCGGACCCGGTGAACAACGTGCCGATGGAGAAGTGGACGCCGGAGGAGATCACGGCCCACGTGCAGTACATGCGCGACTTCGCGGACCGGCTGGAGGGTACGGGCGAGTTCGTCGACGGCCAGGCGCTCGCCCCCGGCGGCACGTTCGTCCGGTACGACGGCGAGGGGCGCCCGCCGGTGACCGACGGCCCGTTCGCCGAGACCAAGGACCTCATCGCCGGCTGGATGGTGATCGACGTCGACAGCTACGAGCGCGCGGTCGAACTGGCCGGGGAGCTGTCGGCCGCCCCCGGGGCGGGCGGGGAGCCGATCCACGAGTGGCTGGAGCTGCGCCCCTTCCTGACCGAGCCGCCCACCGTCACGGAGTGACCCTGCCCATGGACGAGGCACTGCTGCGCAGCCTCACCCCTGGCGTGCTCGGCATCCTCGTCCGCCGCGGAGCAGACTTCGCGGCGGCCGAGGACGCCGTGCAGGACGCCCTGGTCGAGGCGGCCCGCGTCTGGCCGTCCGACCGTCCGCGGGACCCGAAGGGCTGGCTGGTCACCGTGGCCTGGCGCCGGTTCCTCGACGCGACCAGGGCGGACGCCGCCCGCCGCCGGCGTGAGCTCCTCGTCGACGAGGAGCCGCCGCCCGGGCCCGCACCGGCGGTGGACGACACGCTCCAGCTCTACTTCCTGTGCGCCCACCCGTCGCTGACGCCGTCGTCCGCCGTCGCGCTCACGCTGCGGGCGGTCGGCGGGCTGACCACCCGCCAGATCGCCGACGCCTACCTGGTGCCGGAGGCGACCATGGCGCAGCGCATCAGCCGGGCCAAGCGGACCGTCTCCGGCGTGCGGTTCGACCGGCCCGGCGATGTCGCGACCGTGCTGCGCGTCCTCTACCTGGTGTTCAACGAGGGCTACTCCGGCGACGTCGACCTCGCCGCCGAGGCCATCCGGCTCACCCGCCGGCTCGCGGCCGCGATCGACCATCCCGAGGTGGCGGGGCTGCTCGCCCTGATGCTGCTCCACCACGCCCGGCGCGACTCCCGGACGGCGCGCGACGGCAGCCTGGTGCCGCTCGCCGAGCAGGACCGCACCCGGTGGGACACCGGGTCGATCGCCGAGGGGGTCGAGATCCTCCAGGCGGCCCTGGCCCGCGACCAGCTGGGCGAGTTCCAGGCGCAGGCCGCCGTCGCGGCCCTGCACGCCGACGCTCCCACCGCCGAGGAGGACCGACTGGGTGCAGATCGTCGAGTGGTACGACGAACTCGTCCGCCTGACCGACAGCCCGGTCGTCCGGCTCAACCGCGCGGTGGCCGTCGGCGAGGCCGACGGACCGCGCGCCGGGCTGGCGGCGCTCGCGGCACTGGAGGACTCCTCTCCGCGCTCCCGGAACGGGGGACACCCCGTCCCGCGCCGCACCGCGGTGGCGGCGTACCTCCACGAGCGCGACGGCGACCTGGCCACAGCGGCCCGGCTCTATGCCGAGGCGGCCCGGGAGGCGTCGAACCTCGCCGAGCGCGACCACCTGACGCGCCAGGCCGCCCGCCTCAACACCCGCCTCGACGCCCACCGGCCCCGCTGACATCTCGCGCCCGGTCCGCAGCGCCCCGCCGCACGCCGGAGGGCGCGAAGCTCACGCTGGGTGTCGTCGGTGCACCGGTACTGGTCGGTGGCCCCGGTGCACCGGGTACTGGTCGGTGGCCGCGGTGCACCGGTCCCGGACGGCAAGGGCGCCGACGGCGCGCCGGCCCGGCCGCGACGCCCGCCGCCACCGTGACGGCCACCGTGACGGAGCCCGGGTGAGGTGGTTCCGCCGGTGCAGGTGAGGTCGCTCCCCGGCTCCCGTCCGCCCGGCGAAGCCGGTCCCGACATCGCCCCGACATCGTCCCGACACCGCCCCGGCCGTCCCGGCTCGCCAGGGGGCCGACCCGTCCGCCCGGCGGGCCGCCCCGACCGGCGTCGGGCCCGCAGAACGCGCACTGCCCGCCAGGGAATCCCTGGCGGGCAGTGGTGGAGGCGCCGGCGGGCCGGCGCTTCGGTCGAGCTGTGTGCACCGCACCCGCGTGGCGAACGCAGGCCGCGTGCGGTACGAGTCTGTGCGCCTCAGGGTCCCGGGTAGAGGGCCGGTTCGACCTGAGGGAGTGGGGCCGTGACGGCCCCGGGGCGTCAGGCCTGGGCGGCCGCGTTGACGCGCTTGGTGATGGCCGACTTCTTGTTGGCGGCCTGGTTGGCGTGGATGACGCCCTTGCTGACGGCCTTGTCGAGGGCCTTGGAGGCCTCGCGGGCCAGCACGGTGGCCTTCTCGGTCTCGCCGGCGGCAGCGGCCTCGCGGGCCTTGCGCAGGGCGGTCTTGAGCGAGGACTTGACGGCCTTGTTGCGCAGGCGCGCCTTCTCGTTGGTCTTGTTGCGCTTGATCTGGGACTTGATGTTCGCCACGAAGGAGCCTCAGTCTTGTTCGTAATGGTTCTGGAGGTACCTCCCGGCCGAGACCGGGGGAGGCAGCACCGCACGGTCCGGTCTGCTGAGAGGGCATGCCAGGGCCAGGTGCAGCGGCCAACGCTACCAGGGGCGGGGGGCTCGCCCCAAACCGGCGGGGCCCGCGGGACGTGCCGGGCCCCGCCCGTCCCGGTCCGGCGGGCTCCGCACCGGCGGTGCCGCGCTACGCCGTGAGCACGGGCTCCCCGTAGTGCTCGACCTCGGGGAACGGCGAGTAGTAGGGGTGCAGCAGGGTGCGCCAGCGCTCGTACTCGGCGGAGCGGCGGAAGCCCTCGGTGTGGTCGGCCAGAGTCTCCCACTCCACCTGGAGCAGGAAGCGCGAGCCCCGGCCCTCGTCCAGGCAGCGGCGCAGCTCCAGCGAGCGGAATCCCGGCTGGACCGCGATCAGGGGCCTGGCCTCGGTGAACGCCGCGAGGAAGTCCTCCTCGCGGCCGGACAGGACGTCGAGCCGTGCGCTTTCCAAGATCATGGGAGGCAGTCTAGGAGCGGCTGCGGCGACGGGTTCCCGGCTGGACGGTGACCCGATGCCCGGTCGTGGGAAGATGGTCGGAGCCATATCGATCGGACGAGACCGTCCGGTCCCCGGGAAGCGGCTCCTCAGCCCGACGTCGAGTGCGACGGCGAGGGGGCGAGCGCCCGGCCCCCGGACCAACGGAGAATCGGACCAAGGTGCCCGCGACCCCCAGCAATGTGCCACAGCCCAGCCGTACCGACCCGGCGCTGATCCGCAACTTCTGCATCATCGCCCACATCGACCACGGCAAGTCGACCCTCGCCGACCGGATGCTGCAGATCACCGGCGTCGTCGACCCCCGGCAGATGCGTGCCCAGTACCTCGACCGCATGGACATCGAGCGCGAGCGCGGTATCACCATCAAGTCGCAGGCGGTCCGCCTCCCCTGGGCGCCGACGGTCGGGGAGGGTGCGGGGAAGACCCACATCCTCAACATGATCGACACCCCGGGCCACGTGGACTTCACCTACGAGGTGTCCCGTTCGCTCGCCGCCTGCGAGGGCACCATCCTCGTGGTGGACGCCGCCCAGGGCATCGAGGCGCAGACCCTCGCCAACCTGTACCTGGCGCTGGAGAACAACCTCACCATCGTCCCGGTGCTGAACAAGATCGACCTGCCGGCCGCCCAGCCGGAGAAGTACGCCGCCGAGATCGCGCACATCATCGGCTGCGAGCCGGAGGACGTCCTCAAGGTCAGCGCCAAGAGCGGCCTCGGCGTGCCGGAGCTGCTCGACCACCTGGTCGAGAAGATCCCGGCCCCGGTCGGCGTCAAGAACGCCCCGGCCCGCGCGATGATCTTCGACTCGGTCTACGACACCTACCGCGGCGTGGTCACCTACGTCCGGGTGGTCGACGGTGAGCTCACCAAGCGTGAGCGGATCGAGATGATGTCCACCGGCGCGACCCACGAACTGCTGGAGATCGGCGTCATCTCGCCCGAGCCCAAGGTCGCCGACGGCCTCGGGGTCGGCGAGGTGGGCTACATCATCACCGGTGTGAAGGACGTCCGGCAGTCCAAGGTCGGCGACACCATCACCTCGATGCACAAGGGCGCGACGGAGGCGCTGGGCGGCTACAAGGAGCCGCGCCCGATGGTGTTCTCCGGCCTCTACCCGCTGGATGGCAGCGACTACCCGCTGCTGCGCGACGCCCTCGACAAGCTCCAGCTCAACGACGCCGCCCTGGTGTACGAGCCGGAGACCTCGGTCGCGCTGGGCTTCGGCTACCGCTGCGGCTTCCTCGGCCTGCTGCACCTGGAGATCGTCCGGGAGCGGCTGGAGCGCGAGTTCAACCTGGACCTGATCTCCACCGCCCCCAACGTGGTCTACCGGGTGGTGATGGAGGACGGCACCGAGCACACCGTCACCAACCCGAGCGAGTTCCCGACCGGCAAGATCTCCGAGGTGCACGAGCCGGTGGTCCGCGGGTCCATCCTGGTGCCGAACGAGTTCGTCGGTGCCGTCATGGAGCTCTGCCAGAGCCGCCGCGGCAACATGCAGGGCATGGACTACCTGTCCGAGGACCGGGTGGAGCTGCGCTACACCCTGCCGCTGGCCGAGATCGTCTTCGACTTCTTCGACATCCTGAAGTCCAAGACCCGTGGCTACGGCTCCTTCGACTACGAGCCGATCGGCGAGCAGACGGCCGACCTGGTCAAGGTCGACATCCTGCTGCACGGCGACGCGGTGGACGCGTTCTCCGCGATCGTGCACAAGGACAAGGCCTACAACTACGGCATCATGATGGCCGGCAAGCTGCAGAAGCTCATCCCGCGCCAGCAGTTCGAGGTGCCGATCCAGGCCGCCATCGGCTCGCGGGTGATCGCCCGTGAGACCGTCCGCGCGATCCGCAAGGACGTCCTCGCCAAGTGCTACGGCGGTGACATCTCGCGTAAGCGCAAGCTGCTGGAGAAGCAGAAGGAGGGCAAGAAGCGGATGAAGATGGTCGGCCGGGTGGAGGTCCCGCAGGAGGCCTTCATCGCCGCGCTGTCCACCGACGCGGACGCCCCGAAGGAAAAGAAGTAGCCCGCGGGCCGGTGTCCGTCGGCGGACCCCGGTAGCGCGCGAGGGCGCCGTCACCCCGGCCAGGGGCGGCGGCGCCCTCGTCCGTTGCCCGGGCGGTCCTGCCCGTGGCCCCGGCCGCGCTCAGGCACCACCGGGGAAGGCCGGGTCGACGGTGATCACCACCTGCGGCGCGTGCCGCGCGATGGTGGTCAGCAACTGTCGGACGTCGAGTTCCCAGTGGTGGATCGGACGGCTGGCGGTCACCAGCGCGATCGGCCTCCCGGCGGCCCGTTCGGTGACCTGGAGGGCCCTGGGGTCGGTCGTGGCGTCCGGCAGGTCCGGGGCGCCCTCGATCCGGTGCAGGCCCACGTACGACATGGTGCCGGTCCGCTGGACCCAGAGCTCCACCCCGACGATGTCGCCCCAGGGCACCAGCGCGCTGGTGCCCTGGTACCGGAGGGGGTAGCCGCCCAGCAGGATGCCGTCGCGGTCCACCCGCAGGGCGGTCCGGCCGCCGCGGACCGCGGCCGTGGTGAGGGCGAGCGAGGCGCCCGCGGTGAGCAGGGCGAGGGCACCGAGGGCGACCAGCACCAGCCCGGCCGTGCCTCTGACGACCGCGCCGATCGCGATCGCGACCAGGCCGGTCAGCGCGCAGACGGCGTTGGTGACGGCCTTGCGGGTGCTCCTTCCGGTCCAGCCGAAGTGGGTCTCGTAGACGTCCTGGGGTGTTGGCACGGGTGCGAGTGTGGCAGTGCCGGGGGCGGCACGGAAGATCTTTTTCAGGCCCCGGTTGGGTCGGGCCCGCGTCCGGTCGCCGAGGCGGTCCCGGGCCGGGGGAGGCCCCACGCGGGTAGGGGTTCCCCCACCCGGGGGAGTGGGCCGCACGCGAGGAGGGGCCGGCCCCCGAGGTGGCGAGCCCGCACACGACGAGGGGGAGACCGGTCGTACCGGCCTCCCCCTCGCTCCCCGGTCGCGGGACGCGGCCCGCGACCGCCGCCGCGGTCAGTCGACCTCGGCCACCGCCTCGGCGAACTGCGCCTTGTACAGGCGGGCGTAGGCGCCGCCGACGGCGATCAGGTCGTCGTGCGAGCCCTGCTCGACGATCGAGCCGTTCTCCATCACCAGGATCACGTCGGCGTCCCGGATGGTGGAGAGCCGGTGGGCGATCACGAAGCTGGTCCGGCCGCTGCGCAGGCGGGCCATGGCCCGCTGGATCAGCACCTCGGTGCGGGTGTCGACGGAGCTGGTCGCCTCGTCCAGGACGAGGATGCTCGGCTCGGCCAGGAAGGCCCGGGCGATGGTGATCAGCTGCTTCTCGCCGGCGCTGACGCCGGTGCCCTCGTCGTCGATGACGGTGTCGTAGCCGTCCGGCAGGGTGCGGACGAAGCGGTCGACGTGCGCGGCCTTCGCCGCCTCGACGATCTGCTCGCGGGTGGCGCCGCCGTCGGCGCCGTACGCGATGTTCTCCGCGATGGTGCCGCCGAACAGCCAGGTGTCCTGGAGCACCATGCCGATGCCGGCCCGCAGCTCCTCACGGGTCATCGCGGCGATGTCCACCCCGTCCAGGGTGATCGTGCCGCTGCTGACCTCGTAGAACCGCATCAGCAGGTTCACCAGGGTGGTCTTGCCGGCGCCGGTCGGGCCGACGATGGCCACCGTGTGGCCGGGCTCCACCTTCAGCGAGAGGTCCTCGATGAGCGGCTTCTCCGGGTCGTAGCGGAACGCCACGTCCTCGAAGGCGACCCGCCCGCGCAGCTCGGCCGGGCGCTCCGGCCGGACGGGCTCGGCGGACTGCTCGGGGGCGTCCAGCAGCTCGAAGACCCGCTCCGCCGAGGCGACGCCGGACTGCACCAGGTTGGCCATGCTGGCGACCTGGGTGAGCGGCTGGCTGAACTGCCGGGAGTACTGGATGAACGCCTGCACGTCACCGATGGACAGCGCGCCGCTCGCCACCCGCAGGCCGCCGACCACGGCCACCAGCACGTAGTTCAGGTTGCCGATCAGCATCATCGCGGGCTGGATGATCCCGGAGATGAACTGGGCCCGGAAGCTCGACGCGTACAGCGCCTCGTTGTGCTCGCGGAAGGTCTCGGCGGACTCCTTCTGCCGGCCGAAGACCTTCACCAGCGCGTGGCCGGTGTACATCTCCTCGATGTGGCCGTTCAGCTGGCCGGTGGTCTTCCACTGCGAGACGAACTGCGGCTGCGCCCGCTTGCCGACCTTGGTCGCCACCACGATCGAGGCCGGGACGGAGATCAGCGCGATCAGGGCCAGCAGCGGCGAGATCCAGAACATCATGGCCAGCACGCCCACGACGGTGAGGGTCGAGTTCACCACCTGGCCGGTGGTCTGCTGCATCGACTGGGCGATGTTGTCGATGTCGTTGGTGACCCGGCTGAGCACCTCGCCGCGCGGCTGCTTGTCGAAGTAGCTCAGCGGCAGCCGGGACAGCTTGGCGTCCACCGACTCGCGCATCCGGAAGACCGTGCGCTGGATGGCGTTGGCCGCGATCCGGCCCTGCACGATGCCGAACACGGCGGAGGCGACGTAGATCGCCAGCACCCAGAGCAGCACGGTGCCGATGGCACCGAAGTCCATGCCCTGGCCGGGGGTGAAGTCGACCGAGTTGAGCATGTCGGCGACGCCGCCCTGGCCGTTCGCGCGCAGGCCGTCCAGGACCTGGGCCTTGGTCTCGCCGGCCGGGGCCTGCCGGCCGACCACGCCGGCGAAGATCAGGTCGGTCGCGTTGCCGAGCACCTTGGGGCCGACCACGGCGCAGCCGATGCTCAGCACCCCGAGGCCCAGCACGCCGACGATGGCCGCCCGCTCGGGGCGCAGCAGGTTCAGCAGCCGCTTGCCGGAGCCCTTGAAGTCCATCGACTTCTCGGCGCCCTGGCCGCCCATGAACCGGCCGGGGCCGGCCGGGCCGCGCCGGGCGGCGGCGGTCTGCGAGTCGCTGACGGCGATCTTCGGCGCCGCGCCGTCCGCCGCGCCGCTCCCGGTCGCGCCGTTCGCCCCGCCGCTCGCCGCCGGGCCGGTGCCGCCGGGGACCTCGCCCCCGGGGCCTCCGTCCTGCGGGCCCTTGTTCATCGGGGTGGTCACGCCGCCTCCTGCTCGGTGAGCTGGGAGAGCACGATCTCCCGGTATGTCGGGTTGTCGGCCATCAGCTCCTGGTGCGTGCCGACGCCGACCACGGCGCCCTCGTCCAGGACGATGATCCGGTCGGCGTCGCGGATGGTGCTGACCCGCTGGGCGACGATCAGCACCGTCGCCTCGGCGGTCTCCCGGGCGAGCGCCTTGCGCAGCTTCGCGTCGGTGGCGTAGTCGAGCGCCGAGAACGAGTCGTCGAAGAGGTACACGCCGGGCTTGCGGACGAGGGCGCGGGCGATCGCCAGGCGCTGGCGCTGGCCGCCCGAGACGTTGCCGCCGCCCTGGGCGATCGGGGCGTCCAGGCCCTCGGGGAACTTCTCCACGAACTCCTTCGCCTGGGCGACCTCCAGCGCGTGCCAGAGCTCCTCGTCGGTCGCGTCCGGCCGGCCGTAGCGGAGGTTTCCGGCCACCGTGCCGGAGAACAGGTACGGCTTCTGCGGGACCAGCCCGACGGTCTCGGCGATCAGCTCGGGTGCCAGCCGGCGGACGTCCACGCCGTCCAGCAGCACCTCGCCGCCGGTGGCGTCGATCAGCCGCGGGACGAGGCCGAGCAGGGTGGACTTGCCGCTGCCGGTGGAGCCGATCACGGCGGTGGTCTCGCCGGGCCGGGCCAGGATGTCGATGCCGCGCAGCACCGGTGCCTCGGCGCCCGGGTAGCGGAACTCGACGTTGCGCAGCTCCAGGTTGCCGCGCCGCAGCAGCTCGGTGACCGGGTCGGCGGGCGGGACGACGCTGGACTCGGTGCCCAGCACCTCCTCGATCCGCTCCGCGCAGACCTCGGCCCGCGGCACCATCATGAACATGAAGGTGGCCATCATGACGCTCATCAGGATCTGCATCAGGTAGGACAGGAAGGCGGTGAGGGCGCCGATCTGCATCCCGCCGCTGTCGATCCGGTGGGCGCCGAACCACATCACGGCGACGCTGGAGAGGTTCACCACGAACATCACGCTGGGGAACATGAACGCCATCAGCTTGCCGACCCGCAGCGAGACGTCGGTCAGCTCCTGGTTGGCACCGGCGAAGCGTTCCTGCTCGTGCCCGTCCTTGACGAAGGCGCGGATCACCCGGATGCCGGTGATCTGCTCGCGCAGCACCCGGTTGACCGTGTCGATCTTCGTCTGCATGCTGCGGAACTGCGGCCGCAGCCGGCGCACCAGCAGGACGACCACGGTGCCGAGCAGCGGCACCACGACCAGCAGCAGCGCGGACAGCGGGACGTCCTGGTTGAGGGCCATCAGCACGCCGCCGAAGCACATGATCGGCGCGGCGACCATCAGGTTGAAGCCCATCAGGACCAGCATCTGGACCTGCTGCACGTCGTTGGTGGTGCGGGTGATCAGGGAGGGCGCGCCGAACTGCCCGAGTTCGCGGGCCGAGAAGCTCTGCACCCGGTCGAAGACCGAGGCGCGGATGTCGCGGCCGACCGCCATCGCGGTGCGCGCGCCGTAGTACACCGCGCCGATCGAGCAGGCCGCCTGGACCAGGGTGACGGCGATCATCACCGCACCGATCTGCAGGATGTAGCCGGTGTCGCCCTTCACCACGCCGTCGTCGATGATGTCGGCGTTCAGGGTCGGCAGGTAGAGCGCTGCGATGGTGGAGACCAGCTGGAGCAGCACCAGCAGGGAGATCGGTCGGGAGTAGGGCTTCAAATGGGCCCTGAGCAGTCTGATCAGCACTGGCAACACTCTCATGCTCGACAGTGGGATTCGCATCCCAATTTTGGGTCCTCGGGGGACTCGTACAACGGCATTGCCTCGGTCCGACCCTGAGACTAGTGGCGCACATTGCACTTGCGGCGCGCCGGTGTGCCAGCTGGAGTCACCCTCTTACGGAACGGCTGGTTTCCCCCTAGGCTGCTGCCATCCCCTTGTTACTTGTCGGTTAACAAGACGGCCCGGCGGCCGCCCCCACGGTCACCGTTCACCCTCGGCCACCCGCCCCCGGAGGTCTCGTTGAGTTCCGCGCAGTCCCTGATCGGCTCCGGCAGTGTCGACATCGTCGCCGGGCGCCCCGCCTCCGTCGCACACCTGTTCCTCGACCGGGTGGCGGCGACACCCAACGGTGAGGCCTACCGCTACCCCGTGCCGGTCGACGAGCACGCCGCGGACGGCGCCCCGGGCGCCGAGCAGTGGCGCTCGCTGACCTGGGCGCAGACCGCCGCCCGGGTGAAGGCCGTGGCCGCCGGGCTGATGTCGCTCGGCATCGAGGCCGAGGACCGGGTCGCGCTCTCCTCGTCCACCCGGGTCGAGTGGATCATCGCCGACCTCGGGAACATGTGCGCCGGTGCGGCCACCACCACCGTCTACCCGAGCACCAACGCCGACGAGACGGCGTTCATCCTGTCGAACTCCGGCTCGAAGGCCCTGTTCGCGGAGAACGCGGCCCAGCTGGACAAGGCGGTCAGCCAGCAGGAGCACCTGCCGGAGCTGAAGACCGTCATCCTGTTCGACGCGCCCGCCGAGGTCCCCGAGCCGGCCGGCCTGACCGTGCTCACCTTCGCGGAGCTGGAGCGGCTCGGCAACGAGTACCTGGCCGAGCACGCCGACGCCGTGGACAAGGCCGTCGCGGCGATCGACAAGGAGCAGCTGGCCACCCTCATCTACACCTCCGGCACCACCGGCCGCCCCAAGGGCGTGCGCCTGGTGCACGACTGCTGGGCGTACGAGGGCCGGGCGCAGGAGGCCAGCGGGCTGCTGCGGGCCGAGGACATCCAGTTCATGTGGCTGCCGCTGTCGCACGTGTTCGGCAAGACCCTGATCTCCGGGCAGATCGCCACCGGTCACGTGATGGCCCTGGACGGCCGGGTCGACCGGATCATCCACAACCTGCCGGTGATCCGCCCGACCCTGATGGCCTCGGCGCCGCGGATCTTCGAGAAGGTCTACAACGGCATCGCCGGCAAGGCCCGGGCCGAGGGCGGCGCCAAGTACAAGATCTTCCAGTGGGCGGCGAAGGTCGCCCGCGAGCACGCCAGGATCTCCCAGGCCAGCCGGATCGCCACCGGCCGGGAGTCGGTGCCGTTCGCGCTGGGCCTGCAGCACGCGCTGGCCGACAAGCTCGTCTACGCCAAGATCCGCGCGGCCTTCGGCGGCCGGATGCGCGGCTCGGTCTCCGGCAGCGCCGCGCTGGCGCCCGAGATCGGCTACTTCTTCGCCGGGGCCGGCGTCCCGATCCTGGAGGGCTACGGCCTCACCGAGACGAGCGCCGGGTCCTGCGTGAACCGTGCGGAGGACTTCCGGATCGGTACCGTCGGCCTGCCGTTGCCGGGCACCGAGGTCCGGATCGCCGAGGACGGCGAGATCCTGCTGCGCGGCCCGGGCGTCATGCGCGGCTACCACAACCTGCCGGAGAAGACCGCGGAGGTGCTGGAGCCGGACGGCTGGTTCCACACCGAGGACATCGGCGAGCTGACCGAGGACGGCTTCCTGCGGATCACCGACCGCAAGAAGGACCTGTTCAAGACCTCCGGTGGCAAGTACGTCGCGCCCAGCGAGGTCGAGGGCAAGTTCAAGGCGATCTGCCCGTTCGTCAGCAACATCCTGGTGATCGGCAACGGCCGCAACTACTGCACCGCGCTGATCGCCCTGGACGAAGCGGTGATCATGCCGTGGGCCGCCGAGCACGAGCTGGCCGGCCGGTCCTACGCCGAGGTGGTCTCCTCGCCGCAGGTGCGCGAGCTGATCGAGGGCTTCGTGCAGCGGCTGAACACCGATCTCCAGCGCTGGCAGACGGTGAAGAAGTTCACCCTGCTCCCGCGCGACCTGGACATCGAGCACGGCGAGCTGACCCCGAGCCTCAAGATCAAGCGGCCGGTGGTCGAGAAGACCTACGCCGACGCGGTGACCCAGATGTACGCGGGCGCCGTCGAGGCCTGACCGGCCCGTCCGCCGCTCCGCCGCCGCTCCTCCGTCGTCCCGTACGGCACACCCGTGCCGTACGGGACAATGGACCAATGCCCTCCGCACTCCCCGACGGCGAACCCGTGCCGTCCGACGGTTCCCTGCCCGCCCACGCCCTCGACGGACTGGGTGCGCGGCCCTTCGGGTTCTACGTGCACGTGCCGTACTGCGCCACCCGCTGCGGCTACTGCGACTTCAACACCTACACCGCCACCGAGCTGCGCTCCTCGGGCACGGTCGCCTCGCAGGAGACCTACGCCGACAACCTGGTGGCGGAGATCCGGCTCGCCCGGACGGTGCTCGGCGACGCCGACCTCCCGGTGCGGACGGTCTTCCTCGGCGGCGGCACCCCCACCCTGCTGCCCGCCCGTGACCTGGTGCGGATGCTCGCGGCGATCCGGGAGGAGTTCGGCCTGGCGCCCGGCGCCGAGGTCACCACCGAGGCCAACCCGGAGTCGGTCGATCCCGCCTACCTCGCCGAGCTGCGCGAGGGCGGCTTCAACCGGATCTCCTTCGGCATGCAGAGCGCCCGCCCGCAGGTCCTGGAGCTGCTCGACCGCCACCACACCCCGGGCCGGCCCGAGGCCTGCGTCGCCGAGGCCCGGGAGGCCGGCTTCGAGCACGTCAACCTCGACCTGATCTACGGCACCCCCGGCGAGTCCGACGACGACTGGCGGGCCTCGCTGGACGCCGCCATCGGCGCCGGCCCCGACCACGTCTCCGCGTACTCGCTGATCGTCGAGGACGGCACCAAGCTGGCCGCCCGGGTCAAGCGCGGCGAGCTGCCGATGATCGACGACGACGTGCACGCCGACCGTTACCTGATCGCCGACGAGGCGCTCGGCAAGGCCGGGTTCGGCTGGTACGAGGTCTCCAACTGGGCCACCTCCGAGGCCGCCCGCTGCCGCCACAACGAGCTCTACTGGACCGGCGCCGACTGGTGGGGCGCCGGCCCCGGCGCGCACAGCCACGTCGGCGGCGTCCGCTGGTGGAACGCCAAGCACCCCGCCGCGTACGCCCAGGCGCTGGCCGAGGGCCGCACGCCCGGCCAGGGCCGCGAGGTGCTCCCGGCGGCGGACCGCCGGGTCGAGCGGATCCTGCTGGAGCTGCGGCTGGTCGAGGGCTGCCCGCTCTCCCTGCTGGCCCCGGCCGGCCTGGAGGCCGCCCACCGGGCGCTCGACGACGGCCTGCTCGACCCCGCCGCCTTCGAGGCCGGCCGCGCCGTGCTGACCCTGCGGGGGCGGCTGCTGGCGGACGGCGTCGTGCGTGACCTCGTGGACTGAGTCCCGTCAGCGTGGGAGCAGCCGTCGCCCCGGGCCTGTCCGATTAGCGCTCCGAGCGGACCAGCAGGTTCGGGGCCCCGTTCCGCCGGCCGTGCTCGGGGTGACGCTCGACACCGCGGAGTTCCAGACCTACGTCCGAGGGCGCTCAGTCCTCCGTGAGCGTCACGAAGTCGATCAGTTCCTCGACCCGGCCCAGCAGGGCCGGGTCGAGGTCCCGGTAGGAGTTCACCGAGGCGAGGATCCGCTTCCAGGCGGCGGGGGTGTCCACCGGCCAGCCGAGCCGGCGGCAGACGCCCTCCTTCCAGGACTCCCCGCGCGGCACCTGCGGCCAGCCGGGGATGCCGACGCTGGCGGGCTTCACGGCCTCCCAGACGTCGATGTACGGGTGGCCGACGACGAGCACCGAGGAGCCGGTGACCTGGCCGGCGATCCGGTGCTCCTTGGTGCCCGGCAGCAGGTGGTCGACCAGCACGCCCAGGCGCCGGCCCGGGCCGGGGGAGAACCCGGCCACGATCGCGGGCAGGTCGTCGATGCCCTCCAGGTACTCCACCACCACGCCCTCGATCCGCAGGTCGTCGCCCCAGACCCGTTCGACCAGCTCGGCGTCGTGCCGGCCCTCCACGTAGATCCGCGACTCGCGGGCGACCCGGGCCCGGGCCCCGGGCACGGCCACCGAGCCGGAGGCCGTCCGGCCCGGCCCCTTCGCCGGCGCGGGCGCCGCGCCGGCCGGCCGGACCAGGGTGACCACCCGGCCCTCCAGCAGGAAGCCGCGCGCGCCCATCGGGAACACCCGGTGCTTGCCGAAGCGGTCCTCCAGGGTGACCGTCAGCCCCTCCGCCGTCTTCTCGCACCGCACCACCGCCCCGCAGAAGCCGGTGGCCGCCTCCTCCACCACGAGGCCCCGCTCGGCGGGCACCTCGGGGGCGGGCTGCTGCCGCTTCCACGGCGGGGTCAGGTCCGGGCCGTAACTCCTGCTGCGCATCCTCGGACTATACGAAACCCTCCGTCACCCCACCGCCGGGCACGCGCACCCGGCGCCTCACCCGAGGAACGGCGCGACCACCGACAGCACCTCGGCGAGCCGCGCGAGCAGCGCCGTACGGTGCGTCAGCGGTACGGCGTCGCCGACGCCGTGGGGGCCCGGACGGCGCCCGTGCCAGGGAATCCGGGCCGGCTCAGAGCCCCGGCGCGCCCCAGACCGGGAACCAGCGGGAGAGGTCCGACTCCACCCGCAGGTCGTTGCCGAGCATCGCCTTGATCTGGAGCTCCAGCGGGCTGTTGCGCTTCTCGCCGCCGCCGGGCATCGGCGCGAACGGGTAGAAGGTCCCGCGCTTGTAGAGGTAGACCAGCGCGAGTGCCTGGCCGGCGTCGTTGCGGAACCCCACGAGCGAGCAGAGCAGCTGCGGGCCGAAGCCGTTCGCCTCCAGCTCGCTGTTGACCGCGTGCAGGTCGTTGACCAGCTCCGGCAGCTCCTCGGGGGTGTGCCGGGCCAGCAGCCAGGAGTAGCCGTAGCCGTCCTGGCTCGCCTCCACCGGGACGCCGCCGCGGTCGGTGTCGGCGTCCAGCAGTTCGCGCACCTGCCGCTCCACCTCGCCGAAGGCGCCGCCCTCGACGGCCGCGAAGCAGACCGAGCCGAGCCCGGTGGGCCGGAACCCGGCGGCGGCCTCCAGGGTCAGCGCCGCCGACGGCACGCCGAAGAGCTGGTCGAGGTCGGGCCGGACGGGCTTGCTGCGGCCGAACAGGGTGTCCAGGAATCCCATCGGGCTCCTCCACGGTCGATCGGGCGAGGGATCGGGCCTTACGGGATCCGCTGCTCCCGGGCGGTCAGCGGTTGAGGTCGGTCGAGATCCGCGCGAGCTGCTCCAGCCGCTTCTCCAGCGACGGGTGGGTGGAGAGCAACTGGCCGGCGGCCTCCCGGGCGCTCAGCGCGGGGGCGAAGTAGAAGGCGTTGTACGGCTGCGCCTGGCGCAGGTCCCTGGTGGGGATGGCGGCGATCTGGCCGGTCACCTTGGTCAGGGCGGAGGCCAGGGCGCTGGGGCGGCCGGTCAGCTGGGCGGCGGCCCGGTCGGCGGCCAGCTCGCGGTAGCGGGACAGCAGCCGGGTCAGCAGGAAGCTGATCACGTACACGACCATCGAGACCAGCGGGATGATCAGCATCGCGATGGCGGCGTTCTGGTCGTTGCTGTTGCGGTTGCCGCCCATCAGCCCGCTGTACATGGCCATCCGGGTCATCGCGCCGGCCAGCACGCCGAGGAATCCGGCGACCGTCATGACCGCGACGTCCCGGTGGGCGACGTGCGAGAGCTCGTGGGCGAGGACGCCCTCCAGCTCCTCCGGTTCCAGCCGGCGCAGCAGGCCGGTGGTGACGCAGACCACGGACTTCTCGGGTTTGCGGCCGGTGGCGAAGGCGTTCGGCATGTCGTTCTGCGAGACGGCCACCCTGGGTTTGGGCATGTCGGCCAGCGCGCAGAGCCGGTCAATGGTCCCGTGCAGCTGGGGGTACTGCTCGGGGGTGACCTCGTGGGCGCCCATCGCCCGCTCGGTGATCTTGTCGCTGAACCAGAACTGGGCGACGAACAGGCCGCCCGAGATCAGCACGATGATCGGCCAGGCCCCGCGCAGCAGCACGATGAGCACTCCGGTGAAGCCCACGTACAGGAGGCCGATCACGAACATCGTGGCGACCATCCGGCCGGTCAGTCCACGGTCGGGCGCGAAACGGGTGTGCTGGCCTGAGGTCGACATCGCTGCTCCTCGCATTCGCCGGTTGCCTTCGATGCTGCCACCTGGCGGGGCGGGCGGCATCACCCCGCGCGGGGCGGTGCGTGCAGGATCACCACCTACGGGCCGTTCCTGCCGTCGGGCCCGGGCCTTACACTGGCAGGTACGGTTCTGGCACTCGACTGTCCTGAGTGCCAGGCGGACCACAGCGGGTGATCCACCGGGTGACCCAGACCGAGTCATAACGGACAACGTGCGAAGACGGAGGTGCGTGCCCATGGCCAACGACCGCAGGGCGGACGATCGCAAGTCCGACACCAGGCACCTCGACGGCAGGCAGCTCGACGTGCGTCCGCTGGACGACCGCAAGCTCGCGGTGCTGCGCGCGATCGTCCAGGACTACGTCGGCACCGAGGAGCCGGTCGGCTCCAAGGCCCTGGTCGAGCGGCACAGCCTCGGGGTCTCCCCGGCGACCGTGCGCAACGACATGGCGGCCCTGGAGGAGGACGGCTACATCCAGCAGCCGCACACCAGCGCCGGACGGATCCCCACCGACAAGGGCTACCGGCTCTTCGTGGACCGCCTCGCCGAGGTCAAGCCGATGACCGCGCCCGAGCGGCGCGCGATCCGGCACTTCCTGGACGGCGCGGTGGACCTGGACGACGTGGTCGCCCGTACGGTGCGGCTGCTCGCGCAGCTGACCCGGCAGGTCGCCGTCGTGCAGTACCCCTCGCTCTCGCGCTCGACCGTGCGGCACATCGAGCTGGTCGCGCTGGCGCCGGCCAAGGTGATGCTCGTCCTGATCACCAACACCGGCCGGGTCGAGCAGCGGATGGTCGACTGTCCCGGCACGGTGGGCGAGACCGTCCTGGCGGACCTGCGGGCCCGGATCAACGCCCGGGCCGTCGGGCAGCGCCTGCCGGACGTCCCCGAGCTCCTGGAGGCCCTGCCGGCCGCCTTCGAGGCGACCGACCGGCCGACCGTCACCACGGTGCTGGCGACCCTCTTCGAGGCGCTCGCCGAGCAGAACGAGGAGCGGATCATGCTGGCCGGCACGGCCAACCTGACCCGCTTCGGGCACGACTTCCCGCTCACCATCCAGCCGGTGCTGGAGGCGCTGGAGGAGCAGGTCGTCCTGCTCCGCCTGCTGGGTGAGACCGGCGACGCCGGGATGATGGTCCGGATCGGCCGGGAGAACGCGTACGAAGGGCTCAATTCCACCTCGGTCGTCTCGGTCGGTTACGGTTCGGGCGACGAGAGTGTGGCGAAGCTGGGCGTGATCGGTCCGACCCGGATGGACTACCCGGGCACAATGGGGGCGGTGCGAGCGGTGGCACGGTACGTGGGTCAGATCCTGGCCGAGTCGTAGAACAGCGCCGTTGGACCTCCAACGGTGACAACCAGTCGCAGCACTTCTAGAGGCGGAACAAGCGGAGCATTTGGTGGCCACGGACTACTACGCGGTACTCGGCGTCCGACGGGATGCGGGGCAGGACGAGATCAAGAAGGCGTTCCGGCGCCTTGCCCGTGAACTGCACCCGGACGTCAACCCGGACCCGAAGACGCAGGAGCGGTTCAAGGAGATCAACGCCGCCTACGAGGTGCTCTCGGACCCGGCCAAGCGCCAGGTCTACGACCTCGGCGGCGACCCCCTCTCCCCGAACGGCGGCGGCGGCGCGGGCGGGTTCGGCGCGGGCGCGGCCGGATTCGGCTTCTCCGACATCATGGACGCGTTCTTCGGAGCCGCCTCCGGGCAGCGCGGGCCCCGCTCGCGCACCCGGCGCGGCCAGGACGCGATGATCCGGCTGGAGATCACCCTGGAGGAGGCCGCGTTCGGCACCACCAAGGAACTCCAGGTCGACACCGCGGTGACCTGCACCACCTGCTCCGGCGAGGGGGCGGCCCCGGGCACCTCCGCGCAGACCTGTGACATGTGCCGCGGCAAGGGCGAGGTCTCGCAGGTCACCCGGTCCTTCCTGGGCCAGGTCATGACCTCCCGCCCGTGCCCGCAGTGCCAGGGCTTCGGCACCGTCGTGCCCACCCCGTGCCCCGAGTGCGCGGGGGACGGCCGGGTCCGCGCCCGCCGCACGCTCACCGTCAAGATCCCGGCCGGGGTCGACAACGGCACCCGGATCCAGCTGGCCGGCGAGGGCGAGGTCGGCCCCGGCGGCGGCCCGGCCGGCGACCTCTACGTCGAGATCGCCGAGACCGCCCACCCGACCTTCCAGCGGCGCGGGGACGACCTGCACTGCACGGTCACCATCCCGATGACCGCGGCCTCGCTCGGCACCCAGGTGCCGCTGCAGACCCTGGACGGGCTGGAGGAGGTCGACATCCGGCCCGGCACCCAGTCCGGCCAGTCGATCCCGCTGCACGGGCGGGGCATCACCCACCTCCGCGGCGGCGGCCGGGGCGACTTGATAGTGCATGTCGAGGTGCAGACGCCCACCAAGCTCGACCCCGAGCAGGAGGAGCTGCTACGCCGGCTGGCGTTGCTGCGTGGCGAGGAGCGCCCCTCGGGGACCTTCGCCCCCGGTCAGCAGGGCCTGTTCTCGCGGCTGAAGGACGCCTTCAACGGCCGCTGAGCCGTCGAGCCCGTCCGAGCGGCCCGCGCAGGGCGCGGCAGCGGCCCGTGACCCCGTACGACGGGGGCGCGGGCCGCTGTCACCCCCCGCGCGGACCGGCAGGCGCGCGCCCCCGGTGCGCCTCGCCCGCCGGTGCGCCGGTCCGCGCTCCCCGGCGGGCCCGTGAGCGCCCCCGAGCCGCCAGCCGGGTGAACCGTCCGCCCCGTGAGCGGCACCCCGCGGCGCCCCGCCCGCAGCCCCGCCCGCACAGTTCCAGCCCCGCAGCCCCGCCCGCACAGCCCCACGCCCGAGCACCAGCACCGCAGCGCCAGCCCCGGAGGCAGACCCCGATGACCGCACCCGTGTTCGTCACCGACTCCGCACGGCTCGAAGGCGCCGCCGCCGGCACGCTGGTCCGCCTGGACGGCCCCGAGGGCCGGCACGCCGCCGCCGTGAAGCGGCTTGAGCCCGGCGAGGCGGTCACCCTCGCCGACGGTCTCGGCCTCGGCGTCGACGGCACCGTCGCGGCCGTGCACGGCAAGGACGCGATCGACGTCACGGTCGTCGCGGTGCGCCGCGAGCCCGAGCCGTCCCCGCGGATCGTCGTCGTGCAGGCCCTGCCCAAGGGCGACCGGGGCGAACTCGCGGTCGAGACGATGACCGAGGTCGGCGTCGACGTGGTGGTCCCGTGGCCGGCCTCCCGCTGCATCACCCAGTGGAAGGGCGACCGCGGCGCCAAGGCGCTCGCCAAGTGGCGGGCCACCGCGCGGGAGGCGGGCAAGCAGTCCCGCCGGCTGCGGTTCCCCGAGGTCCGCGAGCCGATGACGACCCGCCAGCTGGCGCCGCTGCTGGCCGGGGCCGCGTTCGCCGCCGTGCTGCACGAGGACGGCGCCGCGCCGCTCGCCGCCGCCGCGCTGCCGCCCGCCGGCGACCTGGTGCTGATCGTCGGCCCCGAGGGCGGGGTCTCCCCGGAGGAGCTGGCCGCCTTCGCCGAGGCCGGCGCGGGGCCGTACCGGCTCGGCCCGTCCGTGCTGCGCACCTCGACGGCGGGGGTGGCGGCCGGAGCCCTGCTGCTGGGACGGACCGGGCGCTGGTCCTGAGCCGGTGCCGACCCGGCCCACCGGCCGTCCGGGCGGACACGAACGGCCGCCCGCCGGACGGGCTCCGCCGGTGCTCCGGCCGGGGCCGGGACCGGGAGCGCGACCGGGACCGGGACGGGTCCGCCCGCCCGGGTTCGCTGTCGAAGAAAACGCTTCGCACTGTGCGTGCACATGCATAAAGTGACGCCGTGACCGAACCCCACAGCACCCTCGCGGGCGCGTACCTGCGCCACCCCCACCTGCACGGCGACCTGATCACCTTCGTCGCCGAGAACGACATCTGGCTGGCCCCGCTGGACGGTGGCCGGGCCTGGCGGCTGACCGCCGATCAGGTCCCGGTCTCGCACCCCAGATTCTCCCCGGACGGCCGGCACATCGCCTGGGCGTCGACCCGCGACGGCGCCCCCGAGATCCACCTGGCGCCGGTCGAGGGCGGCCCGGCCCGGCGGCTGACGTACTGGGGCAGCGGCCAGACCAGGATGCGCGGCTGGACGGCGGACGGCCGTCCGATCGCCACCACCACGGCCGGTCAGGCCACCCTGCGGCGCAGCTGGGCGTTCGCCGTCCCGCTGGACGGCGGCGAGCCCGCCCGCCTGCCGTACGGGCCGGTCGGCGGCCTGGCGCCGGAGCCCGGCGGCGACCGGGTGCTGCTGCTGTCGGCCTGGAGCCGCGAGCCCGCGCACTGGAAGCGCTACCGCGGCGGCACCGCCGGCAAGCTGTGGATCGGCACCGAGGAGTTCGCCCGGGTGCACGCCGGGCTGGGCGGCAACATCGAGTCCCCGCTCTGGGTCGGCGGCCGGATCGCCTTCCTCTCCGACCACGAGGGCGTCGGCCGGCTGTACTCCAGCCTCCCCGACGGCGGCGACCTGCGCGCCCACACCACCGCCGAGGACGGCTTCTACGCCCGCAACGCCGGCACCGACGGCACCCGGGTGGTCTGGCACAGCGCGGGCGACCTCTGGATCCTGGACGACCTGGACGGCGCCGAGCCGCGCCGCCTCGACATCCGGCTGGCCGGCCCCGCGACCGGCCGCCGGCCGCGCCCGGTCAGTGCCGCGCACTGGCTGTCGAGCGCGGCCCCGGACCGCACCGGTCGGGCCAGCGCCGTGGTGGTCCGCGGCAGCGTGCACTGGCTGACGCACCGTGAGGGCCCGGCCCGGGTGCTGGACGAGACGCCGGGGGTCCGGGCCCGGCTGGCCCGGGTGGTACCGGGCGAGGACGGCGCCCAGGGCGTGCTCTGGGTGACCGACGCCGAGGGCGACGACGCCGTCGAGTACGCCCCGGCGGTGCTCGGCGCGGAGCGCCGCCGGCTGGCCGCCGGGCAGCTCGGCCGGGTGCTCGGCCTGGTCGTCTCGCCGGACGGCAAGCAGCTCGCGGTGGCCTCGCACGACGGCCGGGTCCTGCTGGTCACGCTCGCCGACGGCGCCGTGCACGAGCTGGCCCGCAGCACCGACGGTGAGGTCAACGGGCTGGTGTTCAGCCCCGACTCGGCCTGGCTGGCCTGGTCGCAGCCCGCGCTCGGGCCGTGGTCGCTGCGCCAGATCGTGCTCGCGAACCTGGCCACCCGGACGGTCGGCGAGGCCACCCCGCAGCGGTTCGTCGACACCTCGCCGGCCTTCACGGCGGACGGCAAGCACCTGGCGTTCCTGTCGGTGCGCAACTTCGACCCGGTGTACGACGCGCACGTCTTCGACCTGTCGTTCCCCAACGGCTGCCGTCCGTACCTGATCACGCTGGCCGCCGACACTCCGTCCCCGTTCGGCCCGCAGCGGGCGGGCCGGCCGTTCGGCGGCGAGGACGACGAGGCGAAGGGCAAGAAGGCGGACGCCGAGGAGGGCGCCGACGCGACCCCCGTCACCCGGGTCGACCTGGACGGCATCGCGGACCGGATCATCCCCTTCCCGGTCGAGGGCGGCCGGTTCGGCAGCCTGCGCGCGGCCAAGGACGGCGTGCTCTGGACCAGGCTGCCGCTGGTCGGCGAGCTCGGCGACGAGGCGGCCTCGCTGGAGGACGAGCGGCCGCGCCCGGTGCTGGAGCGGTTCGACTTCAAGAAGCTGCGCGCCGAGGAGCTGGTCACCGGACTGGACTCGTTCTCCGTCACCGGGGACGGCGGCCGGCTGGCGGTGCTGGACGAGGGGCAGCTGCGGATCGTCCCGGCCGACCACAAGGCGGCGGGGGAGGACGACGAGACCGACGTGGACCTCTCCCGGCTGCGGGTCACCGTCGACCCGGCGGCCGAGTGGCGGCAGATGTTCGACGAGAACGGCCGCATCATGCGCGACAACTTCTGGCGCGCGGACATGGGCGGCTTCGACTGGGCGGGCGCGCTGGCCCGCTACCGGCCGCTGGTGGAGCGGCTCGGCTCGCACGACGACCTGGTCGACCTGCTCTGGGAGGTCCAGGGCGAGCTGGGCACCTCGCACGCGTACGTGACCCCGCACGGCACCGGCACCGAGGCCGCCCGCCGGCAGGGCCTGCTCGGCGCGGACCTGGTCAAGGACGGCGAGGTCTGGCGGATCGAGCGGATCCTGCCCGGCGAGTCCTCCGACCCGCGGGCCCGCTCGCCGCTGGCCGCGCCGGGCGCCGCCGTCCGCCCGGGTGACGCGGTGCTGGCCGTCAACGGCCGCCCGGTGGACCCGGTCACCGGCCCGGCGCCGCTGCTCGCCGGTACGGCCGGCCAGCCGGTCGAGCTGACCGTCGCGGGCAAGGACGGCACCGACCAGCGGTACCCGGTGGTGGTGCCGCTGGCGGACGAGGAGGCGCTGCGCTACCACGACTGGGTCGCCGGGCGCCGGGCCGCCGTCCGGGAGCTGTCCGGCGGCCGGCTGGGCTACCTGCACGTCCCGGACATGGTCAGTGCCGGCTGGGCGCAGCTGCACCGCGACCTGCGGGTCGAGATGGCCAAGGAGGGCGTGGTGGTCGACCTGCGGGAGAACCGCGGGGGCCACACCTCCCAGCTGGTGATCGAGAAGCTCAACCGGAAGATCATCGGCTGGGACCGCGCGCGGGACGTGGCGGGCGCCGACCCGTACCCGGGCGACGCCCCGCGCGGCCCGGTGGTGGCGCTGGCCAACGAGTTCTCCGGCTCGGACGGCGACATCGTCAACGCCGCGATCCAGGCGCTGAAGATCGGCCCGGTGGTCGGCACCCGCACCTGGGGCGGTGTGATCGGCATCGACAGTAAGTACAGCCTGGTCGACGGCACCGGCGTGACCCAGCCCAAGTACGCCTTCTGGCTGGAGGGTTACGGCTGGGGCGTGGAGAACCACGGGGTCGACCCGGACGTCGAGGTGCCGATCGCCCCGCACCAGTACGCGGCCGGCGAGGACCCGCAGCTCGCCGAGGGCGTCCGGCTGGCCCTGGCCGCCCTGGCGGAGAACCCGGCGAAGACCCCGCCGCCGGTGCCCGGGCTGTAGCCGGGCCGGCGGTCCGCCGGGCGGGAGCAGGCCTCCCGCCCGGCGGGCGCCGGTTAGGATGCGTGGCTGATCCATGATCACCGCGCAACGGGGGCAGCGAGATGGCACAGTCACACCCGCAGGGTCAATCCGGCCAGGGTCCGTACCAGTACCCGGCACCCGGCCCGTACGGGCCGCCGGCGCAGCCGTACCTGCCGCAGGCGTACCCCGCACAGCCCTACGCCCAGCAGCCGCAGCCGTACCCCCAGCAGCCGTACGCCGGTCAGCAGCCGTACCCCCAGCAGCCGTACGCCGGTCAGCAGCCGTACCCCCAGCAGTCGTACGCCGGTCAGCAGCCGTACCCCCAGCAGCCGTACGCCGGTCAGCACCCCCACCCCCAGCACCCCCACCCCGGTCACGGCCCGCAGTGCCCGCCGGCGCCGGCCGAGGCCGGGGACGGCCGCCGGATGCTGGCCGCCCTCCTCGACGGGGTCTTCGCCCTGGTGGCCGGGTTCGCGGCGGCCAAGTCCTCCTCGCAGCACGGCGGTTCGGTGGGCGACTACTTCGGCCTGCTGCTCGCGGTGGCGGTCGGCTTCTCCTTCGTCAACCACGTGGTGCTCGCCCGGTTGCTCGGCTTCAGCCTGGGCAAGGGCCTGCTGGCCGCGCGGGTGATCCGGTACAAGGACGTCGGCCGGCCCGGCACCTGGCGCCTGACCAGGCGCTGGCTGCTCGGCTTCGTGCTGATCCCGATCGGCCTGATGGTCGAGGAGCTGGAGCCGGCGGAGGCCTGCGGCGTACGGGTCGTGCGCCGCAAGGACCTGGCCGGGTGGGAGCAGCGGGCCGGACTGCTCGGCTAGCATGCGGCCGTAGCCCCGACCCGATTCCGCGAGGAGACACCGATGTCCGGCGAGCCGCAGTCCGACTGCCTGTTCTGCAAGATCGTGGCGGGGGAGATCCCGGCGACGGTGGTCCGGCAGAACGAGCGCACCATCGCGTTCCGGGACATCAGCCCGCAGGCCCCGACCCACGTCCTGGTGATCCCCAGGGCGCACTACCCGAACGCGGCCGCGCTGGCCGCCGCGGAACCCGCGCTGGCCGCCGAACTGCTGGTCGAGGCGGGCGAGGTGGCGGCCGACGAGAAGATCGACGGGGCCGGCTACCGGCTGATCTTCAACACCGGCGCCGGCGCCGGGCAGACCGTCTTCCACGCGCACGTCCACGTGCTCGGCGGCACGCCGCTGCGTGAGGGCCTGGTCTGACACCGTGTCGCAACGCGAACTCGTCGTCCTGGGCACCGCCAGCCAGGTGCCCACCCGGCACCGCAACCACAACGGCTACCTGCTCCGCTGGGACGGCGAGGGCCTGCTCCTCGACCCCGGCGAAGGCACCCAGCGGCAGATGCTGCACGCGGGGGTCTCCGCCACCCAGATCACCCGGATCGGCGTCACGCACTTCCACGGCGACCACTGCCTCGGCCTGGCCGGGGTGATCCAGCGGATCAACCTGGACCGGGTGCCGCACCCGGTGGACGTCTACTTCCCGGCCTCCGGCGAGGTCTTCTTCCACCGGCTGCGGCACGCCACGGCCTTCCACGAGACGGCCGTGCTGCGCCCGCACCCGGTGGAGGAGGCGGGCCCGCTGCCCGTCCCCGGCGCCCGGTTCACGCTGGACGCCGTCCGCCTCTCGCACCCGGTCGAGTCCTTCGGCTACCGGCTGGCCGAGCCGGACGGCCGCCGACTGGTGCCCGAGCGGCTCGCCGAGTTCGGGATCTTCGGCCCGGCGGTCGGCCGGCTCCAGCACCAGGGCTCCGTCGAGCTGGACGGGCGGACCGTCACCCTGGAGGAGGTCAGCGAGCCGCGCCCCGGCCAGCGCTTCGCCTTCGTGATGGACACCCGGCTCTGCGACGGTGTCGGGGAGCTGGCCGAGGGCGCCGACCTGCTGGTGATCGAGGCGACCTTCCTGGACGCCGACGCCCATCTGGCCCGCGAGCACGGCCATCTCACCGCCGGGCAGGCCGCCCAGGTGGCCGCCAGGGCGGGCGTCCGGACCCTCGTCCTCACCCACTTCTCCCAGCGCTACCCCGACCTCGCCGGGCACCTGGCGGAGGCCCGCCGGTACTTCGACGGCGAGATCGTGGTCGCCACCGACCTCGCCCGGGTGCCCGTCCCGCCGCGCCGTTGACCACCGTCGGCCGCCCGCTGGTGGGTCGCCGGTGCCCGGTGCCCGCCCGGAAAACCAGTCGCATCGGCCCCGGAACTGCCGGACCATCGACCGCGTGCGCGATTCGTCCGCCGAGAGGTGGCGCCGCACCGCCCCGGCGATCACGTGCGCGGCGTACCCTGGTGACCCCGGACCGACCGAGCGGCACCACGAGACACGGATGGGATGAGGCAGGCCTCAGCGCCGACCTATGAGTGACACATCACGTACCCGTACGAACGGACAGTCGCGGCCCGCCGAGGCGGCCGGCTCCGAGCGGGTCGCCAGCGCCAGGATCGTCATTCCCGAGAAGCACCCGATGGTCACCCTGCTCGGTGCCACCGACTCGCTGCTGCGCGTGATCGAGCGGTCGTTCCCGGCCGCCGACATCCACGTCCGGGGCAACGAGGTCACCGCGACCGGGGAGCGTGCCGAGGTCGCCCTGGTGCAGCAGCTGTTCAGCGAGATGATGCTGGTGCTGCGCACCGGCCAGCCCCTGACGGAGGACGCCGTGGAGCGTTCGATCGCGATGCTGCGCAGTGCCGGGGACAACCCGGACGACCCGTCGCCGTCGCAGGTGTTCACCGCGAACATCCTGTCCAACCGCGGCCGGACGATCCGCCCCAAGACCCTCAACCAGCAGCGCTACGTCGACGCGATCGACAAGCACACGATCGTCTTCGGCCTCGGCCCGGCCGGTACCGGCAAGACCTACCTCGCGATGGCCAAGGCCGTCCAGGCCCTGCAGGCCAAGGAGGTCAACCGGATCATCCTGACCCGGCCCGCCGTCGAGGCGGGGGAGCGGCTGGGCTTCCTGCCCGGCACCCTCTACGAGAAGATCGACCCGTACCTGCGCCCGCTCTACGACGCGCTGCACGACATGATGGACCCGGACTCGATCCCGCGGCTGATGGCCGCCGGGACGATCGAGGTCGCCCCGCTCGCGTACATGCGCGGGCGCACCCTCAACGACGCCTTCATCATCCTGGACGAGGCCCAGAACACCTCGCCCGAGCAGATGAAGATGTTCCTCACCCGCCTGGGCTTCAACTCCCGGGTGGTGGTCACCGGTGACACCAGCCAGATCGACCTCCCCGGCAGCACCCGCAGCGGCCTCAAGGTCGTCCAGGAGATCCTCGTGGACGTCCCCGACATCCACTTCTCCGTCCTCACCAGCACCGACGTGGTCCGCCACAAGCTGGTCGGCCGGATCGTGGACGCGTACGAGGCCTGGGACGCCCGCCAGGAGGCCCAGGAGAACACCCCGCCCGCCCGCAAGCCCTCCCAGCGGCGCACCGTCAAGCCGCCGTCGGCCCGGGCACCCCGCCAGTCCCATCGCACCGAAAGCTGAGTAACAGCCCCTCCATGTCGATCGACATCGCCAACGAGTCCGGTTGGGACGCCGACGAGGACTCCATCCTCGACATCGCCCGCTACGCCCTCGACAAGATGCGGATCCACCCGCAGTCCGAACTGTCCGTGATCCTGGTGGACAGCGCGGCGATGGAGGAGCTCCACATCCAGTGGATGGACCTGCCGGGCCCCACCGACGTGATGTCCTTCCCGATGGACGAGCTGCGTCCGGGCAAGGAGGGCGACGAGCTGCCGCAGGGCCTGCTCGGCGACATCGTGCTCTGCCCGGAGGTCGCCAAGCAGCAGGGCGAGGCGGCGCCGTCCAAGCACTCCATGGACGAGGAGCTGCAGCTGCTCACCGTCCACGGGGTGCTGCACGTGCTCGGCTACGACCACGAGGAGCCGGACGAGGAGCGCGAGATGTTCGGGCTCCAGAAGCGGATCCTGGACGACTGGCGCGCCGGTCGGGGCCTCGGCGGCATCTCGCCGGCCCCCACCACCCACTGAGCGCGGGGTCCGATCCACTGTGAGTGGTGAAAGTACGAGCTTCATCGTCGGTGCCGTGCTGCTCACCGGCGTCGGGTGGCTGGCCGCCTGCGCCGAGGCGGGCATCTCCCGGGTCTCGCGCTTCCGCGCGGAGGAGGCCGTCCGGGCCGGGCGGCGCGGCGCCGACCGGCTGCTGACGCTGGCCTCCGACCCGATCCGCTACCTCAACCTGGCCACCCTGATCCGGGTGGCCAGCGAGGTGGCCGCGGCGGTCATGGTCACCGTGGTCTGCGTCCGCAACGTGGAGCCGACCTGGCAGGCGGTGCTGCTGGCGTTCGGCGTGATGGTGCTGGTCTCCTTCGTCGCGGTGGGCGTCTCGCCCCGCACGATCGGCCGCCAGCACCCGCTCAGCACCGTCACGGCGGCGGCCTTCGTGCTGCTGCCGCTGGCCCGGATCCTCGGCCCGATCCCGCGGCTGCTGATCCTGACCGGCAACGCGCTCACCCCCGGCAAGGGCTACCGCGAGGGCCCGTTCGCCTCCGAGGCGGAGCTGCGGGCGCTGGTCGACCTGGCCGAGAAGGACGACCTGATCGAGGACGACGAGCGCCGGATGGTGCACTCGGTCTTCGAACTGGGCGACACCATCGTGCGCGAGGTGATGGTGCCGCGCACCGACCTGGTGATGATCGAGCGCCACAAGACCGTCCGGCAGGCGCTCACGCTGGCGCTGCGCTCCGGCTTCTCGCGGATCCCGGTGGTCGGCGACAACGAGGACGACGTGGTGGGCATGGTCTACCTCAAGGACCTCGTGCGCCTCACCCACATCAACCGTGACGCCGAGTCCGAGCCGGTCGGCGGCGTGATGCGCCCCGCCGTCTTCATCCCCGACAGCAAGCCGGCCGGGGACCTGCTGCGCGAGATGCAGCAGATGCGCTCGCACGTCGCGATCGTGATCGACGAGTACGGCGGCACGGCCGGCCTGGTCACCATCGAGGACATCCTGGAGGAGATCGTCGGTGAGATCACCGACGAGTACGACCGGGAGATCGCCCCCGTCGAGGACCTCGGTGACGGCTCGTACCGGATCACCGCCCGGCTGCTCGTGGAGGACCTCGGCGACCTGTTCGGCATCGAGCTGGAGGACGAGGACGTCGAGACCGTCGGCGGCCTGCTCGCCAAGCACCTCGGCCGGGTGCCGATCCCCGGCTCGTCCTGCGAGATACCGCTGCCGGAGGACGCCGGCACCGACCTCAGCGCCATCCTGCTGACCGCCGAGAGCTCGGCCGGGCGGCGCAACCGGATCGGCACGGTGGTCGCCGCCCCCGTCCGCCCGGTGGACGACGCCGACGCCGAGGACACCGACCGGCCCGACGGGCGCTGACCGGGACGACGGACACCTGCCGGCCGGGGCGGGCGCGGCCCGCCCCGGAAGGCGCAGCACGAGTTGCCCAGCCGCCCGGCCCGTCACCACGATGTGGTCATGACTCATGAGTTGCGCGCTGAGTACGGCCCGCAGGGCCGGTCCGGCGGCGTCAGGACCTGGCACATCATGCGGACCGTCGGGGCCACCGAGGCGATGTGCGGCCGCACCATCGACGCGGACGCGGAGAGCCGGCCGGAGGACGACTGGGGCAGGACCGAGCGGCCGGCCTGCCAGCAGTGCGGCTCGCTCTACCTGCACGAGGTGCCGCACGGGTCGGGCGACCCGCACCGCTAGGGCCGGACCGGCCCCCGGGCCGTCCGGGCCGCACGGCGCAGCCGCGCCCGCCGCCATGCGGTCCCCGGGATCGGGCGTAGCGTGGAACGCGGGGCGGGGTGTCCGTCCGGGGGGCGGTCCACGGCTTCTGCCGCATCGTGGAGGTCTCCATGAAACTGCAAGACGAACTGCCCGTCGACCACCGGCTGGCCACGGTCTACCGGTACGGCGCGGGGCTGGGCGGCGTGTTCCTGCTGGTCTTCGGGATCCTCGGGCTGCTGAACCACCCGGGCTTCCTGTCCACCAGCGGCGACCACATCGCGGGCATGTCCACCAACGGCGCGCTGAGCGTGCTCTCCGTGGTGATGGGCCTCGTGCTGATCGGCGGTGCGGTGGTGGGCGGCAACTTCGCCTCCAACCTGAACATGATCGTCGGCCTGCTGTTCGTGCTCTCCGGCTTCTACGGCCTGACCGTGCTCGGCCGGCCGGACGCGAACATCCTGAACTTCCGCATGTCCAACTGCCTGTTCGCCTTCATCTTCGGATTCGTCGTCCTCACCTTCGGCATGTACGGCCGGGTGAGCAGCCACCTGCCGCACGACAACCCGTACTGGCAGCAGCGCCACCGCGACCAGCAGCCGTTGCCCTCCGGCCCGCCGGCCTTCGTGAAGGTCCTCAAGCCGGGCCCGCCCAACCCGATCGGGCACTGACCCGCCGCCGGGCGGCCCCGGAGCGGCCGGCCCAGGCCGCCCGGGGCCGCCCCGCGCGCGGCCGCCGGGCGACCGCCGGGCGGAACGCGCCGACGCCCGGCGATCACGGCGGCCTATGCTCTGCGGCATGAGTGATGTCACCGAGCTGGACCCTGAGGACAAGAAGATCATCACCCTGGCCCGTTCCGCCCGCGCCCGCAACGGCGTGGCGGAGGGGGCCGCGGTGCGCGACGAGAACGGCCGCACCTACGTGGCCGGCACGGTCGCCCTGGAGTCGCTGAAGCTCAGCGCGCTGCAGACGGCCGTGGCGATGGCGGTGGCCAGCGGGGCGCGCAGCCTGGAGGCGGCCGCCGTGGTCACCGAGGCCGGGCAGCCCGCCGAAGCCGACCTGGCCGCCGTGCGCGACCTCGGCGGCGCCGGCACCCCGGTGCTGCTGGCGGGCCCGGACGGCGCCCTGCGGGTGGCCGCCGAGGCCCGCTGAACCACGGGCACCGAGGCCGGTCCGGCCGACAGGCGGACGGACGCCCACCACCGTCGCTCCGACGGATAATCTCACCGGGAGAGCTCCGGGGGGAGCTCCTGACCGGGGGAGCCGGACGATGGGGCCGTGGGCGTTCTTCGCCGGTCTGCTGGCCAGCGTGATGGGCATGGGCAAGTGGCAGGAGACCGGCTCGCCCTGGTGGCTGGGCGGCTCGATCGCCCTCTTCGTGATCGTCCTGGTCAGCGGCCTGGCCTCGCTCGGCGGCGGCAAGAAGCCGTAGCGCGGGGCGGGGCTCCGGCGGCCTGTCCGTCCAGACCTTGGTGATCAGGGACAATGGGGCGCATGAGCGTTACTTCCCCCTCCCAGGCCGGCACCTACCGATCCGGCTTCGCGTGCTTCGTCGGCCGCCCCAACGCGGGCAAGTCGACCCTGACCAACGCCCTGGTGGGGACGAAGGTCGCGATCACCTCCGACCGCCCCCAGACCACCCGGCACACCGTACGCGGCATCGTGCACCGCCCGGACGCCCAGCTCGTGCTGGTCGACACCCCCGGCCTGCACAAGCCCCGCACCCTGCTCGGCGAGCGCCTCAACGACCTGGTCCGCAGCACCTGGGCCGAGGTCGACGTGATCGGCTTCTGCCTCCCCGCCGACCAGAAGCTCGGCCCCGGCGACAAGTTCATCGCCAAGGAACTCGCCGAGATCAAGAAGACGCCCAAGGTCGCCATCGTCACCAAGACCGACCTGGTCGACTCCAAGGCACTGGCCGCCCAGCTGATCGCCATCCACCAGCTCGGCCTGGAACTCGGCATCGAGTGGGCCGAGATCGTCCCCGTCTCGGCCGTCGCCGACACCCAGGTCGGCCTGCTGGCCGACCTGCTCACTCCGCTGCTCCCGGCGGGCCCGGCGCTCTACCCGGACGGTGACCTCACCGACGAGCCCGAGCAGGTCATGGTCGCCGAGCTGATCCGTGAGGCGGCCCTGGAGGGCGTCCGCGACGAGCTGCCGCACTCGCTGGCCGTGGTGGTCGAGGAGATGATCCCGCGCGAGGGCCGCCCGGCGGACCGCCCGCTGCTGGACATCCACGCCAACGTGTACATCGAGCGGCAGAGCCAGAAGGCCATCGTGATCGGCGCCAAGGGCGCCCGTCTGAAGCACGTCGGGACCACCGCCCGCAAGCACATCGAGGCGCTGCTCGGCACGCCGGTCTACCTGGACCTGCACGTCAAGGTCGCCAAGGACTGGCAGCGCGACCCCAAGCAGCTGCGCAAGCTCGGTTTCTGACGGACCGGCGGCCCGGTCGTGCCCTCCGGGGCGGGCCGGGCCGTCGGCCGTCCGGGGCCCGCCAGGGGCCCGGTGACCCCCTCTGACCTGGGCAATCGTATGATCGCCCGATGCATCGTGATGTCATCGACGGAGTCCCCGTCCTCTGGGAGCAGGCCCCCGGCCCGCTCGAAGCCGCCCTGGTGTTCGGCTGCGGGGCGAGGGACGAGACCTTCCGCACGCTCGGCGTGACGCACCTCGTCGAGCACCTCGCGATGAGCACCCTGCCCAGGCTGCACCACGAGCACAACGCCATGGTCGACCTGGAGCTCACCCAGTTCACCGCCACCGGGCGGCCCGAGCAGATCACCGCCTACCTGACGCTGGTCTGCCAGGCGCTCGCGGACCTTCCGGTCGAGCGGATCGAGCAGGAGAGCGGCGTCCTGGCGGCCGAGGACGGCTGCGCCAGCCACCCGACCGTCGGCGCCCTGCTCTCGCACCGCTATGGCATCGAGGGCCTCGGCCTGGCCCCCTGGAACGGCCCCGGGCCGGACCGCATCCCGCTGGAGGCGGTCCGCGACGTCGTCGCGCGCTTCTTCCACGCCGGCAACGCCGTCCTCGTCCTCACCGGCCCGCCGCCGGAGGGCCTGCGGCTGCCGCTGCCGGCGGGGCCGCGCCCCGCCCGCGGCGAGGCCCAGCAGGTCCGCACGGCGCACTCCCGCTGGCAGGAGGACGCCGTCCCGGGCCCGGGCCTCGGCCTCGACTGCGACCTGGCCGACCAGCCGCTCCAGCTGGCGCTGGCCGTCCTCCAGGAGCGCCTGCGCAACACCGCGCGCCACCAGCACGGGCTCAGCTACGACGTCTCCTGCGCCTCCGCGGCGGCCGGCCTCGGCCGGGGCGAGCGGGTCGTGCACCTCGACGCGCGGGAGGGCGAGGAGCAGCGGGTCGCCGTACTGCTCTGGGAGGGAGCCCTGAAGCTGGCCGCCGAAGGCCCCTCGGAGGAGGAGGTCGCCGAGGAGGTCGCCGCCGCCCGGGAGCTTTTCCTCGACCCCCGCGCGGTCTCCTTCGAGCTGGAACTCGCGGCCTCGGCCGAACTGTTCGGCACCCCCTACCGGCCGGTGCCGGAGCGGCTCGCACTGCTGGAGAAGGTCACCGCGGAGCAGGTGCACCGGGCCTTCGCCCGGGCGATGGACTCCGCGCTGCTCGTCGTCCCCCCGGGGACCGAGGTCTCGCTGCGCCTGCCGGACGGCTCCCCGCTGCCCGAGGCCCGCTGCACCGCGGCCGGCCTGCCGGCCGACGGGCAGCAGTTCCGCCCCTCGGTCAAGGACCGGCTGTTCCACCCGGCGGCCCGGCGGGCCCGGCTGGTGCTGAACGACGCGGGCGTCTGGCTGCGCAACCCGGACGGCGAGGTGCACCACATCCCGTACCGGGAGGTGGTCGGGGTGGAGATCCAGGGGCCCGGGCGGGTGGTGTTCGGGGCCGCGCCCTGCGTCATCCCCGTCCTGCCGGAGATGTTCGCCGGCCTCACGCCCGGGCTGCGGGCCCTCGACGCGGCCGTGCCCGAGGAGTTGCGCTACGCCGCCTCCGGGTTCCGCAGCGCGGACAACTGACCCACCGCTCAAGCGTTTTCGCCCTCCGCCCAGCGAACGATCGGAACACACCGTGCCCACCTACGCCGCAGTCACCGGCGCCCCGACCGAGCGCACGCTGGCGGCCCTGGGCCGCTCCAGGCTCGGCGGCTACCTCTTCCCCGGGGCGGACGGCCGGGGCAGCGGCGTCCTCTTCGACCCGCCCAGGCCCCGGTTCGGGCGGATCTCGGCGGGCCGCCTGCGGAACCCCGCCTGGGACCTCGCGGTCGAGCTCAAGGAGACGGTCTGGCTGCTCCGGGACGAACAGGGCGGCGCCTGCGCCACGGCCTGCTTCCCCGGCGGCGGCTACCTGGAGCTGGGCTGGGCGGCCGACTGGACCCCGGCCGGGGACCCGCGGCAGCGGGACGCCCAGCGCGCGGGCTGGGACAAGCACTGTGCGGAGATCAGCCGCAAGGCCGGGCTGGTGCCCGGGGCGGCGGGCCCGCTCGCCGAGGTCCGCAACGACCCGGCGCCGGACGGCAGCCGGCCGAGCGGCGAGGACGTGCTGCGGCGGCTCTGCGCGGTGGTGGGCGCGCCGGACACGGTGGTCGGCCAGTCGCTGCTGGAGCAGGCCGGGCCGCGGGGCCGGGACTTCGTCCGGTTCGAGGCGAAGGGCCGCTGACCCGCCGGGGCCGCCCGCCACCGCCGGGCGGCCCCGGCAACCCCTCCGGGCGGCGCCCCCCGGGGGGGCGGCCGGAGGCTCAGGCGCCCTCGCGGAGCACCAGCGAGACCAGTTCGCGCTGGGAGTCGGTCAGTTTGGGATCGGCGCAGTGGACGGTGCGCCCGTCGACGGTGATGGCGTAGTGGAAGCCGTCCGGGACCCCGTACGAGGGCGCGCGCAGCCCGCCCACCACGGCCTCCCGGGCGAGGGCGTGGACGTGCGGGGCGTCCGTGCGCTCGGCGGTGTCCAGCTCCGCTTGGCGTGTGCGGCCCGCGAGGCCGCCGGTCCGGGTCACCTGGATACGCATGGTGTCCATGGTGCTACCCAGGGCTGGGATTTGCGCTCGCTTTCCCAGAGCTTCACATTAACCGGACCTCATCCGACACTGATGCCGACCTTGGCCCAGGCCGCCGTCACCGTGTTGGCGACCGCCTCGTCCTGGTAGCGGGCCGCGGCGGCGGCCACGGTGGCCCGGGCGAAGGCCGTGAACCCGGCGTCGGGGGTCAGCCGGTGGGTGGTCAGGGTGTCGTACCAGATCCGGCCGGCCCGCTCCCAGGCCGGACCGCCGAGGGCGGTGGCGAGCAGGTAGAAGGCGTGGTTGGGGATGCCCGAGTTGATGTGCACGCCGCCCTGGTCCTGCGTGGTCCCGACGTAGTCGCGCAGGTGGGCCGGCTGCGGGTCCTTGCCGAGCCGGGGGTCGTCGTAGGCGGTGCCGGGTGCCTTCATCGAGCGCAGGGCCACGCCCTGCACGCCGGGGGCGAGCAGGCCGGAGCCGATCAGCCAGTCGGCCTCGTCGGCGCTCTGCCGCAGGGCGTACTGCTTGACCAGGGACCCGAAGACGTCGGACAGCGACTCGTTGAGCGCGCCGGACTGGTCGTGGTAGGCCAGTCCGGCGGTGAACTGGGTGACGCCGTGGGAGAGTTCGTGGCCGATGACGTCCACGCAGGCGGTGAAGTCGCCGAACACGACGCCGTCCCCGTCGCCGAAGACCATCCGCTGCCCGTCCCAGAAGGCGTTGTCGTAGTGCTCGCCGTAGTGGACGGTCGCGTCCAGCCGCATCCCGGCGCCGTCGATCGAGGGGCGGCCGTACACGTCGGAGAAGAGCGCGTAGGTGGCGCCCAGGCCGTCGTAGGCCTGGTTGACGCAGGGGTCGGCGACCGGCGGCGCACCCTCCGGTCGCACCGTGCGTCCGGGCAGCCGTTCGGTGTGCCGCGCGTCGCGGACGACGCGCCGGGGACGGTCCGTTCCGGGCGCGGGCACCGGTGCCACCAGCCGGGCCTCGCGGTGCGTGGCGTCGAGGGCGAGCGAGCGGACGGCGGCCGTGTGGCCCTGCTCGGCGAGCCGGTCCAGGACGTAGGGCGGGACGATCGAGCAGCGCGGAGGGAGGGGAGTCATGGCGCCAAGGGTGACGCAGCCGTGACAATTTGTCACCAGGCCGTCACGCAGCCGTTCGTCTCAAAGGGTGAAAAAGTCCGTGGACGCGCTTCGGGCTCGGGAGGGCCTGGGTTACGCTGGTTCACATCATGCGTATCCGGCAGCTTCTTCTTAGCCGCCGCGGCGAGGGCCTGTAGTCCACCGAGGCCGGCTCCCTTGCCGCGGGGGACTGTGCTGTGCGCGTATGAACGCCGAGCGCGGCAGCAGCCGGCCAGTCGGGTGTCCACCACCCCGACCAGCCCGCATCACACACGGAAGCCGAGAGTCACTCCATGACCGAGCAGAGCTCCGCCACGTCGATTCCCGCCGGGCGCCCGTTCGTCGACCGCCCGACCCCGATCACCGCGGCCACCGTCCAGCAGAAGCCCTCGGGCATGCCGTACGGGCGCTACGTACCCTTCGGGACCATCGACCTGCCGGACCGCACCTGGCCGAGCAAGGTGATCACGCAGGCACCGCGCTGGCTCTCCACCGACCTGCGCGACGGCAACCAGGCGCTGATCGACCCGATGTCGCCGGCCCGCAAGCGCAAGATGTTCGACCTGCTGGTGAAGCTGGGCTACAAGGAGATCGAGGTCGGCTTCCCGTCCTCCGGCGCCACCGACTTCGAGTTCGTCCGCTCGCTGATCAACGAGGACGCGATCCCCGAGGACGTCACCATCTCGGTGCTGACCCAGGCCCGCGAGGACCTGATCGAGCGCACCGTGGAGTCGCTGGTCGGCGCCCCGCGCGCCACCGTCCACCTGTACAACGCCACCTCCCCGCTGTTCCGCCGGGTGGTCTTCAAGGGCAGCAAGGACGACATCAAGGGCATCGCCGTGGACGGCACCCGCCTGGTGATGGAGTACGCCGAGAAGATCCTGCGCGACGAGACGGTCTTCGGCTACGAGTACTCGCCGGAGATCTTCATCGACACCGAGCTGGACTTCGCCCTGGAGGTCTGCGAGGCGGTGATGGACGTCTGGCAGCCCGGTGAGGGCCGCGAGATCATCCTGAACCTGCCGACCACGGTCGAGCGCTCCACGCCGAACGTCTACGCCGACAAGATCGAGTGGATGTCGCGCAACCTGTCGCGCCGCGAGTTCGTCGCGCTGTCCACCCACCCGCACAACGACCGCGGCACCGGTGTGGCCTCGGCCGAGCTGGCCATCATGGCCGGCGCCGACCGGGTCGAGGGCTGCCTGTTCGGCCAGGGCGAGCGGACCGGCAACCTGGACCTGGTCAACGTCGGGATGAACCTGTTCTCGCAGGGCGTCGACCCGATGATCGACTTCTCCGACATCGACGAGATCCGCCGCACCGCCGAGTACTGCAACCAGATGGGCGTCCCCGAGCGCCACCCCTACGCCGGCGACCTGGTCTACACCTCGTTCTCCGGTTCGCACCAGGACGCCATCAAGAAGGGCTTCGACGCCCTGGAGGCCGACGCCAAGGCGGCCGGCGTGCCGGTCGGCGAGCACACCTGGGGCGTCCCGTACCTGCCGATCGACCCGAAGGACGTCGGCCGCAGCTACGAGGCGGTCATCCGGGTCAACAGCCAGTCCGGCAAGGGCGGCATCGCGTACGTCCTGAAGAACGACCACAAGCTGGACCTGCCGCGCCGGATGCAGATCGAGTTCTCCAAGATCATCCAGGCCAAGACCGACACCGAGGGCGGCGAGGTCACCCCCGCCGACATCTGGGCGGTCTTCCAGGACGAGTACCTGCCCACCCCGGACAACGCCTGGGGCCGGATCTCGCTGACCGGCTCGCGCAGCCTGACCACCGAGGACGGCCGTGACGCGCTGACCACGCAGGCCCTGGTGGACGGCGTGGAGACCACGCTGACCGGTACCGGCAACGGCCCGGTCTCCGCCTTCGGCGACGCGCTGGCCGGCATCGGCGTGGACGTCCGTGTCCTGGACTACGCCGAGCACGCGCTGAGCGAGGGCGGCGACGCCCAGGCCGCCGCGTACGTCGAGTGCGCGGTGGACGGCAAGGTGCTGTGGGGCGTCGGGATCGACGGCAACACCGTGCTGGCCTCCCTGAAGGCGATGATCAGCGCGGTCAACCGCGCGCGTCGCGGGTAATCCTTCCGGCTGAACCTCGCAGCACCGAACGGGCCGCCCTCCGAGGCGGCCCGTTCGCGTTCCCGGGACCACCCGCCCCGCCCCCTCCACCCCGTCCCACCCCCGCACGTAGTGACCCCGGCCCCCGCCACCGCGAGCGAGCCGAAGGGGCGCGCCGGTGCCGAAAGCGAGGAGCGCGGGCAGGAGCGAAGCGACTGACGAAGCGACGACCGTCGGCACCGGATCAAAGCGCCCCGGAGGCGAGCCGAGCCCCAATGAAGCTGTGTTCTGCGCCACATTTTTCTGTGTCGGAAGCCGTTCGGGGTACTGACACATGCCCGTAACCATGGCAACATCGACCCACCGGAAATCCGGGGTCGGTGGGACGGCCACGGCGTCCGGTCGCGTGACCTGCCCATTGTTGTGCAGGCCGCCTGCCATGTCTGGGGAGTGGCGCCGTGACAGGGTTGTGGGGTGTCCGTCCTCGGTGGCGGACTGACGTTCTCGGTGACTTCTTCTGCCCAGGCTGCGGCGGGGACCGCAACTACCGTCGGCAGCACGGCCGGCGGTGGCTGCGTCTCCTCGGCACACCGGTGCTCCCGCTGGGGCCGGTGATCGGCAGCGTCCAGTGCACCACCTGCCACGGCCGGTACGGCGTCCAGAGCCTGGAACAGCTCACCAGCGTCCGCCTCTCGGCGATGCTCCGCGACGCCCAGTACACCGTGGCCCTGGCCGTCCTGGCGGCCGGCGGCACCGGCGGGCGCAGCGCCCGCGAGGCGGCCTGCGCGGTCGTCAAGGACGCCGGCTTCGAGGACTGCGGCGAGGCCCAGGTGCTCGCCGCGCTGGCCGCGCTGTCCGGTCTGGGCGGCGAACTCCACCAGGCGCACGGCCTGGCCGACGGCCTCGCCGTCGAACTGCACGCGGCCCTCGAACCGCTCACCGCGCACCTCGCCCAGCAGGGCCGCGAGCGGCTGCTGCTCCAGGGCGCCTGGATCGCGCTGGCCGACGGCCGGTACCTGCCGCAGGAGCGCGAGGCGCTGGCCGAGGTGGGCCGGTGCCTGGGCCTCGGCGAGGAGCAGGTCGGCACCCTGCTGGAAGCGGCGACCCGCGCCGCGCACTGAGCCTCCGGGGCCTCCCCCCTGCCCCGGAGCAGGGCCCGACCTCCCCCCTCGGGCCCGCCGCGACCCGTACCGGCGGACATCCCCCCACGGACCCCGGTGCGGGATCACGGCTGCCGTCCCGCCGCCGGCGACCGCCGCCGTTCCCGCTGCCCGGTGCTCCCGTCCGGTGCTCCGCCCGGAGCACGCGGCCGGTGCGCGAGAATGGACGGATGCCCCCTCTGTTCGACGGTCTCGCACCCCTCGACGGCCCCGTGCCACCGCAGCGCTCCGCGCCTCCCGGCGGCGCCGTGCGCCCGGGCGGCCCGGGACGGACCGGCGGGGCCGCGGCATGAGCCTGTACCGGGACGACGGTGTCGTGCTCCGCGCGCAGAAGCTCGGCGAGGCCGACCGGATCATCACGCTGCTCACCCGGCGGCACGGCAAGGTCCGCGCGGTCGCCCGCGGGGTGCGCAAGACCAAGTCCAAGTTCGGCGCCCGGCTGGAGCCGTTCTCGCACGTGGACGTGCAGTTCTTCAGCCGCGGCAGCGACCTGATCGGCCGTGGCCTGCCGCTCTGCACCCAGGTGGAGACGATCGCACCGTACGGCGGCCCGATCGTCGCCGACTACGGCCGCTACACCGCCGGTACGGCGATGCTGGAGACGGCGGAACGGTTCGCCGAGAACGAGGGCGAGCCGGCCGTCCAGCAGTACCTGCTGCTGGTCGGCGGACTGCGGACGCTCGCCGCCGGCCGGCACGAGTCGCACCTGGTGCTGGACGCCTTCCTGCTGCGCTCGCTCGCCGTCAACGGGTACGGCGCGAGCTTCACCGACTGCGCGAAGTGCGGACTCGAAGGGCCCAACCGGTTCTTCTCGCTGCAGGCCGGCGGAGTGCTCTGCGGGGACTGCCGGGTGCCTGGCTGTGCCGTACCCTCCCCTGAGACACTGGTACTGCTCGGCTCGCTCCTGTCAGGGGACTGGCAGACGGCCGACGCCTGCGAGCCGCGGTACTGGCGGGAGGGCAGCGGTCTGGTCGCGGCCTATCTGCAGTGGCACCTGGAGCGGGGAATCCGCTCGATGAGATACGTGGAGAAGTAAGCATGGCAGCGCGACGGCTCTTCGGCGGAAGCAAGCAGAGGGACTACCTCCCCCCGACCCCGCACCCGAGCGGCGCACAGCCGCCGAAGATCCCCGGCGAGCTGGTGCCGGGCCACGTCGCCATCGTGATGGACGGGAACGGCCGCTGGGCCAAGGAGCGCGGGCTGCCCCGCACCGAGGGCCACAAGGTCGGCGAGAGCGTCGTGCTCGACGTCCTCAAGGGCGCCATCGAGCTGGGCGTGAAGAACATCTCGCTGTACGCCTTCTCCACCGAGAACTGGAAGCGGTCCCCGGAGGAGGTGAAGTTCCTGATGAACTTCAACCGGGACGTCATCCACCGCCGCCGCGACGAGATGGACGCGATGGGCGTGCGGGTCCGCTGGGCCGGCCGGATGCCCAAGCTCTGGAAGAGCGTGGTGCAGGAGCTGCAGGTCGCCGAGGAGCAGACCAAGGACAACGACGCCGTGACGCTCTACATGTGCGTCAACTACGGCGGCCGGGCCGAGGTCGCCGACGCGGCGGCGGCCATCGCGGCCGATGTCGCGGCCGGCAAGCTGGACCCGAAGAAGGTCAACGAGAAGACCGTCGCCAGGTACATGTACCACCCGGACATGCCGGACGTGGACCTCTTCCTGCGCCCCAGCGGCGAGCAGCGCACCTCCAACTTCCTGCTCTGGCAGTCCGCCTACGCCGAGTTCGTGTTCCAGGACGTGCTCTGGCCGGACTTCGACCGCCGCGACCTGTGGCGGGCCTGCGAGCAGTACGCGATGCGCGACCGCCGGTTCGGCGGCGCCCTGCCCAACGAGGTGACGGGGGAGCCCGCCGCCGAGGTGCCGACCCAGCGCTGAGTCCGCGCGGACGGACCTGCGGACGCACCGAGGGCCCACGGGACGGATCCCGTGGGCCCTCGGTGCGTCCGGTTCAGGCCTTGGCGGCGCAGTCCGCGCAGGTGCCGAAGATCTCCAGCGTGTGCGCGATGTCGCTGAAGCCGTGCTCGGCGGCGACCGCGTTGGCCCAGCGCTCGACGGCCGGGCCCTCGACCTCGACGGTGGCTCCGCAGTGACGGCACACCAGGTGGTGGTGGTGCCCGCTGCTGCAGCGCCGGTAGACGGCCTCGCCGTCGGCGGTGCGCAGCACGTCGACCTCGCCGGCGTCGGCGAGCGACTGCAGGGTGCGGTACACGGTGGTCAGGCCGACCGAGTCACCCCGGTGCTTGAGCATGTCGTGCAGTTCCTGCGCGCTGCGGAAGTCCTCGATCTCGTCCAGGGCCGCCGAGACGGCGGCCCGCTGCCGGGTCGATCGGGCGCGCGGCGTCGGGCCTGCGGTGGTCACCGTGGGTCCTCCTGGGGGTGGGGGCGTCTCGCACCTCATTGTGCCAGCCCCGCTCCGCTCGTCGGGCCGCTCTGCGCGCAGGCGTTCGCGTCGGCCGCGCCCTGGCCCGGCAGCCGGACGTCGCAGACCTCGGGGCCGCGGTCGGCCGGGGCCCGGTGGCGGCGCCGGGCGAGCGGTCCGGAGATCGCGCTGAACAGCGCGAAGACCACGATCGCGAGCAGCACGATGGCCGGGCCGGAGGGGACGTCCGCCTGGTAGGAGCCGGTCACGCCGGCCAGCGAGACCACCACGCCGAGCGCGATGGCGGCGGCCTGGGTGGCGGCGAAGGAGCGGGTCAGCTGCTGGGCGGCGACGACCGGCACCACCATCAGGGCGCTGACCAGGAGCAGGCCGACCACCCGCATCGCCACCGTGACCGTGACGGCGGCCATCACCGCGAGCAGCAGGTTCAGCAGCCGGACCGGCAGGCCGGTGACCCGGGCGAACTCCTCGTCCTGGCAGATCGCGAAGAGCTGGCGGCGCAGGCCGACGGTGACGGCGATGACGACCGCGCCGAGGACGGCGATGGTGACCAGGTCGGCGGGGGCGACGGTGAGGATGGAGCCCCACAGGTAGCTCTCCAGGCTGCCCGAGCCGGCCTCGGCGGAGAGCGAGACCAGCAGCTTGCCGCAGGCCATGCCGCCGTAGAAGAGCATCGCGAGGGCGATGTCGCCGCGCTGGTTGCCGCGGGAGCGGACCAGCTCCATGACGACGGCGCCGAGCACGCAGACCAGGACGGCCATCCAGACCGGGCTGGTCTGGAAGATGAAGCCGAGGCCGACGCCGGTCATCGCGACGTGTCCCATGCCGTCGCCCAGCAGGGCCTGGCGCCGCTGCACCAGGTAGATCCCGACGGCGGGCGCGGTGACGCCGACCAGGACGGCGGCCAGCAGCGCCCGCTGCATGAAGTCGTAGGAGAGCATCTCGGTCATGCCGGCCGCCTCGGGGTGGTCGTCAGCCCGGTACCCGTCAGGCCGGTGCTCGTCAGGTGGTGGTCGTCCGCGTGCGGGTGGACGTGGTCGTGGCCGGGCAGCGCGTGCAGACCGGTGTTCGGCACCGGCGGGCCGTCGTGGGCGACGCAGCCGTCGCGGAGCAGCACCACGCGGTCGATCAGCGGCTCCAGCGGGCCCAGCTCGTGCAGCACCAGCAGGACGGCGGCGCCGCGGGCGACCTCGCTGCGCAGGGTGTCGGCGAGCACCTGCTGGCTGGCGGCGTCCACGCCGGCCATCGGCTCGTCCATGATCAGCAGGTCGGGGGAGCCGACCAGGGCGCGGGCGATCAGCACCCGTTGCTGCTGGCCGCCGGAGAGGTCGGCGACGCCGTCGCGGGCGCGGTCGAGCATGCCGACGGCGTCGAGCGCGCGGTCGACCGCCTCGCGGTCCTTGCGGCGGAACGGCAGCAGCCGGTGCTGGGGGAGCCGGCCGGTGGAGACCACCTCGCGGACGGTGGCGGGGACGCCGCCGGCGGCGGTGGTGCGCTGCGGGACGTAGCCGATCCGGTGCCACTGCCGGAACTTGGCGTACGGGGTGCCGAACAGCTCCAGGCCGCCGCGCTCCAGCGGGACGGCGCCGATCACGCTCTTCACGGTGGTGGACTTGCCCGAGCCGTTGGCGCCGAGCAGGGCGACCACCTCGCCGGGCCGGACGGAGAGGTCGACGCCGCGCAGGACGGGCCGGCCGCCGAGCGAGGCGACGGCGCCGGTGAGGCGCACGATCGCGGGGGCGGCCGCCGCCGGGGTGCCGGGGAGCCGTGCCGGGTCGGAGTCCGTCGGGGGTGTGACGTCCTTCGTGCTGTTCTGGAGCATGGGGTGTGGTGTCCCGTCAGCTGGTGGCGCCGAGCGCGGCCTGCAGGTTGGCGAGGTTCTGCTTCATGATCGTCAGGTAGTCGTCGGCCGCCGCGCCGCCGGCGGGGGGCTTGATCCCCTCGATCGGGTCGAGGACGGCGGTCTTCAGGCCGAGGTCCTTGGCGACGGTGTCGGCGAGCTTGGGGCTGACCAGGGTCTCGAAGAAGATCGTGGTGGCGCCGTTGTCGCGGGCGGCCTTCTGGACCTCCGCCAGCCGGGCCGGGGTGGGCTCGGCCTCGGGGTCGACGCCGTTGATGGCCACCTGGGTCAGGCCGTAGTGCTCGGCGAGGTAGCCGAAGGCGGCGTGGCTGGTGACGAAGGTCCGGGACTTCACGTTCCGCAGGCCGTCCTGGAACTGCTGGTCCAGCGCGGTGAGCCGGTTCACCAGGTCGTCGGTGTTCCTGGTGTAGTCGGCGGCGTGCTCGGGGTCGGCCTTGGCGAACTCGGCGCCGACGCTCCTGGCGACCGCCGCGTAGCGGGTGGGGTCGAGCCAGATGTGCGGGTCGCCGGCCGGGCCCTCGTGGTGGTGGCCCTCGCCCTCCTCGGTGCCCTCGTCGAGGTGGTGGTCGACCAGCGGGCCGGCGGCCGTGGCGTCCACCAGGTGCTTGGCGTGGGACTGGCCGACGGCCTGGTCGACGGTGGGCTGCAGACCCTTGAGGTAGAGCACGGCGTCGGCCTTCTGGACCGCGCCGACCTGCTTGGCGGTGAGCTCCAGCTCGTGCGGCTCGACGCCGGCCGCGGTGAGGTCGGTGATCTTCACGTGCTCGCCGCCGATCTGCGCGGCGAGGAACTCCATCGGGTAGAAGGAGGCGACGACGTCCAGCTTGCCGTCCGAGCCCTTGGCGCTGCTGCTGCCGCCGCAGGCGGACAGGGCGAGCGCACCGATCACGGCCGTGGCGGTCAGGGCTATGGAGCGGGGGGCGCGTCGGAGGATCATCATGACAACCATTCTCATCTTATGTGGAAATGATTGTCAACTCACTCGTTCGGAGCAATCGGTCCGCCCGTCCGGCGGACGCCCGTTCGACCAGCTCCGGCGCCGGGCCGTCACCGGGCCGGTGCCTCACCGCCGATACCGATTTGAACCGGGTACCCGTATGGCCGGTAACCTGAGGTATTCGGGTACGAGCAACCAGCCGTGCCCTGACCGTGCCGTCGTACTGAAGAGAGCACTGTGGCCGCCGACAAGATCGACACGATCGTCAGCCTGAGCAAGCGCCGTGGCTTCGTCTACCCCTGCAGCGAGATCTACGGTGGCCAGCGCGCCGCCTGGGACTACGGACCGCTGGGTGTCGAGCTCAAGGAGAACATCAAGCGCCAGTGGTGGCGTTCGATGGTCACCGCGCGGGAGGACGTCGTCGGGCTCGACTCGTCGGTGATCCTCGCCCGCGAGGTCTGGGAGGCCTCCGGCCACGTCGCCACGTTCAACGACCCGTTGACCGAGTGCCTCTCCTGCCACAAGCGGTTCCGCGCGGACCACCTGGAGGAGGCGTACGAGGCCAAGCACGGCAAGCTGCCGGCCAACGGCCTCGCCGACCTCAACTGCCCCAACTGCGGGAACAAGGGCTCCTTCACCGAGCCCAAGGAGTTCTCGGGCATGCTGAAGACCCACCTCGGCGTCACCGAGGAGGCCTCCGGCCTGGCCTACCTGCGCCCCGAGACCGCGCAGGGCATCTTCACCAACTTCAAGGCCGTCCAGCAGACCTCGCGCAAGAAGCCGCCGTTCGGCATCGCCCAGACCGGCAAGAGCTTCCGCAACGAGATCACGCCCGGCAACTTCATCTTCCGCACCCGCGAGTTCGAGCAGATGGAGATGGAGTTCTTCGTCAAGCCCGGCGAGGACGAGGAGTGGCACGAGTACTGGCTCCAGCAGCGCTGGGACTGGTACGTCGGCCTCGGCATGAAGACCGAGAACATGCGCTTCTTCGAGCACCCGAAGGAGAAGCTCTCGCACTACGCCAAGCGCACGGTGGACATCGAGTACCGCTTCAACTTCGGCGGCACCGAGTTCTCCGAGCTGGAGGGCGTGGCCAACCGCACCGACTACGACCTGACGGTGCACAGCGAGCACTCCGGCCAGGACCTCAAGTACTTCGACCAGGAGTCCGGCGAGCGGTACTTCCCGTACGTCATCGAGCCGGCGGCGGGCCTCAACCGCGCGATGCTGGCCTTCCTGCTCGACGCCTACTTCGAGGACGAGGCGCCCAACGCCAAGGGCGTCATGGAGAAGCGCGTCGGCATGCGCCTGGACCCGCGCCTGGCGCCGGTCAAGGTCGCGGTGCTCCCGCTGTCGCGCAACGCCGACCTCTCGCCGAAGGCCCGCGGCCTCGCCGCCGACCTGCGCACCGCGTGGAACGTCGAGTTCGACGACGCCGGCGCGATCGGCAAGCGCTACCGTCGCCAGGACGAGATCGGTACGCCGTTCTGCGTCACGGTCGACTTCGACACCCTGGAGGACAACGCGGTCACCATCCGCGACCGCGACACCATGGCGCAGGAGCGGGTCTCGCTCGACCAGGTCAAGACCTACCTGGCGAGCCGTCTGATCGGCTGCTGACAGCACGCTCCGGCCCCCGTACGCCATCGCGGCGTACGGGGGCCTTCGCGTGTCGTGGACCGGCCCGCGCGATGCCGCGCCGGCGGCGGGACCTGGCCGTTGGCAGGGCCGGGGCGTCGGTCAGGGCCGGGCCGGTGGCAGGGCCGGGGCGTCGGTCAGCGGCGGGAGCGGCGGGAGCGGGGTGCCGGCTGCTCGGTCGGCAGGCCGGCCGCGCGCAGGGCCGCCTCACCCGCCCGCCGGCGGCCCGGGTCGCCGTCGGCGAGCGCGGCCAGCAGCGTGCCGTACCGGCCGGGGTCGCCGGCCAGCGCCGCACCGACCAGGGCCAGTTCGGCGGGCTGCCGCAGCGCCACCAGCTCCCGCAGCAGCGCGCCGGCCAGCGGCTCGTCCAGGGCACCGGCCAGGGCGGAGATCTCCGGGCCGGGGCGGGCGGCGGCCTGGCGCAGCAGGGTCCGGGTGTCACCGGTCCGGCCGGCCGCGTGCAGCCGCTCGGCCAGTGCCGCCAGGTCGGCGGGCGGGGCGGAGCCCCATTCCCAGAGCAGGGTCTGCCCGTCGGCGCCCTGGCCGGAGTGCTCCAGCGCGGCCAGCAGGTCGGGCAGGACGGCGGCCGGGTAGCCCCAGAGGGCGTGGAACAGCTCCGCCGCCTCGGTGACCAGGGCCGCCCGGCGCAGCTCGGCGAGGGTCCCGGCGGCGTGGCCGGGCGCCCCGTGCGCGACGGCCCGGGCGAGGTAGGCGGCGGCGCCGGCCGGGCCGCCGGAGCGGAGCAGCGCGGTGAGCCGGGCCACGTCGGCGGGGGCGAGGGTGACGGCGGCCTGGGCCACCAGGGCGGCCGACTCCTGGGCGGAGCCGCGCCGGTGCAGGCCGGCGATCCGTTCGGCGAGGCCGGCCAGCTCGGCGGGGGTGCGCGGTTGCGGGGCGGGCGCCGGGGCGGGCCGGCCGTCGGCGGGCCCGTCGCTGTCGGCCCGGGCGCCGGCCGGCGGCGGACCGCCCGCGGCGTCGGCGGCGTCGGTACCGGGCCGGGCGGTCCGTCCACCGCCGAAGCGGGCGCCGGTGGCCCGGGGCGCGGCGGCCGCCGGCAGGGCGTCCGCCGGGGGCGTCGGCGCGGGCGGGGCGGCGGGCTCCTGCTCGTACGCGCCGCCGAACCGCGCCCCGGTCGGGCGCTTGCGCCGGGGCTCGGGCGCGGGTGCCGGCGCGGGCTCGGGGGCGGCCGGAGCCGTGGCGGCCGTCTGGTCCTGGCGCCGGAGCCGGTCCTCGACGGCGAGCAGGTGCTCGCTGAGCTCCAGGCAGCGGGCGCCGAGGCTCTCGCGCAGTTGCCGGGCGTGGTCGAGCCGGCGCAGCAGTTCGGGGTCGGGCTGCTGCTGCGGCTGGGCGTAGCCGTGGTCGCGGTCCGGCAGGCTGACGGCGCGGACGGCCTCGCCGAGCCGGCGTTCGCGCTGGGTGGCGTACTGCCGGGCGCGCAGCAGTTCGTCGAGTTCGGCCCGCAGGGCCTGGGGGTCCTGCCCCACCGATGAGCGGGTCCTGCTCTCCTGGTGCACCGTCATCGCCCGCCCGACCTCTCCACCGTGCCCCGACCCTGGTTGCCGGTCATCCTGGCGGGGCGATACGGCGGGCGTGTTACGGCAGTGAGTCCGCTTGTTTTCGGTCCGGCGAGGAGTGCCCGTCCGGTGTACGAACAGGGTCGGTGCGCGGGGCCGTCCCGGCCGGGGAGCCGGTGGCGGGGCCGTCCAGGAGGCGGTCGGCCAGCGCGCCCGCCGCGACGGCGGCCAGCAGGAACGCGGTGACGGCGCGCAGCAGGCCGGCCTCGTAGTACGCGTCCGGCACCCAGCGGGCGGCGGGGTAGGCCGCGGCGAGGCCGGCCGCCCCGGCGAGGGCGAGCCGGCCGAGCGGTCCGAACCGGCCCGCCGCGCCCCTCGTGCCCGCCCGGCCCGCCGCGCCCGCCCGCAGTGCGGGGAGCACGGCCGCGAGCAGGACCAGCAGTCCGCCGCCGAGCGCCACCGCGGGCGTCCCGAACCCGGTCCCGTACCGGACGGCCAGCGCGGGTACCAGGAAGAGCACCAGGCCCCGGCGCAGCACCGCCTCGATCACCGAGACCGCCGGACCGGCCGGCGGCCGCGCGGCGGGCAGCGCGGCCCGGGCCCGTCGTACGGCGACGAGGACGGCCACCGCCCCGGCCGCGGCCGGGAGTTCGGCGCCGATCCGGCCCAGGTTGTACAGCAGTACGGTGTCGTAGAGGGCGAGCACCAGGCGGCCGGTCGCCCACAGGCCGACGCCGGACAGCAGCAGTCCGGCCGCGCCGGCCGGGGGCGTCCGGGCGTCGTCCCGGGCCGCGAGCCGGCGGATCAGCAGCGGCGTCAGGACGGCGGAGAGCACCCGCAGCAGGATGTCGTCGACGGTGTACGGGTTGTGCAGCTGCCACTCGACGGCGCAGAAGGCCACCGTGTACGAGGCGGCGGCCAGCGGGAGGAGCGGTGAGCGGGCCGTCCGCCGGTACAGCCCGGCGTCGAGCATCCGGAGCACGGTGGCGAACGCCAGCAGGACGAAGGGCAGTTCCAGCAGGGCGGGGACGCGCAGCACCGACGGCGCGAGCAGCCGGGGTGCGGGCCAGTGCGCCGCGAGCCACCGCACCGGCGCGTTCCCGTCGGCGAGCGCGAACCACCCGGCGGGCAGGTGGCGGGTGATGAAGGAGGTGTCCCCGCCGTGCTCGCGCAGCACGTACACGGTGACCAGCACCTGGTTGAGGGTGAGCAGCGCGATCACGACGGCCAGTGCCGCGCCCGGGCCGGGCGGCCGGCGGCGCCGCGGGGCCACCGGGCCGGGCGGGTTCACCCGGGCGGCCGGGGCCGGGCGGCCGGGGCCGGCGCGCAGGACCACGGGGGCGAGGAGCAGGCCGGCCAGGACCGAGGCCACCACGGTGGCGTCGATCAGCAGCGGTACGGCGGGCGGCACCGGGCGCTCAGGAGGAGAGCCGTGCGCGGGCCGCCATCAGGGCGAAGCCCAGCAGGTTCAGCCCCTGCCAGCGGGCCGGCTTCGTCACGTCCGCGTGGTCGGCGGCCAGGCCGACGCCCCAGATCCGGTCCACCGGGCTGGCCTCCACCAGGACGCGCTGCGAGGTGCCCAGCAGGTACGACCGCAACGCCGGGTCCTGCTCGAACTTGGCGACGCTGCCCGCCACCACCAGCTCGAAGCGCTCCGCCGTCCAGCGCCGGTCGTCGAAGCCCTTCACCTGCCGCCCGAGCGCCTTGGCCTCCGCGGGCGTGCGGGCCTTGAGGATCCGCGGCACCATCTGCTCGTCGCCGAACATCCGTGCCTTGCCCGCCATCATCCAGTGCTCGGCCGTCGGGTAGGTGATCCCGTCCACCACGAACGGCGACGGCCACCACTGGCTCAGCGCCCCGGGGCCGGTCTGCCCGCCGGGCTGCGGCCGGTGACCCCAGAACAGCAGGTACTTCGGCCGGGCGCCGGCCGCCACCAGGGCGGTGAGCTCCTCGCGGCTGCGGGTCTCGGCGGGGGTGGGGCGGCTGGTCGTCATGGGGGGCATCCTCGCACCGTCGGCGGGGGAGGGGCGCGCGATTTTCGCCGCCCCTCCCCCGCCGCCCCGGCCCTCGCCACCTGTGCCGATCGCGCCGCCCGTCCGGCCCGGAGCGGGAGCCGCCACGCGGTGGAGCCCCGACGGACCGGTCCGTCGTCCCGTCCTCACCCCACCGTGCGCGGCAGTCGCAGGCTCAGGCCGAGGATGGTGAAGGAGCCCAGCAACTGGATCCCGAGCACCAGGGCCAGCGCGTGGCTCATGCCGAGCGAGGGCGCGAGCGCGAGGTAGAGGGTGCCGAGGGTGGCCACCCCCAGGGCGAGGCTGGACTGCTGGGCGGTCGCCAGGACGCCGCTGCCGACGCCGGCCCGCTCCGGCGCGACCTTGGAGAGCACGACCCGGAACAGCGGTGTCCCGATCAGGCCCTGGCCGATGCCGGCCAGGGCGACGCCCGGGGCCATCCGCAGCGGCGAGAAGTCCGCCCAGTCGGCGAGCACGGTGGCGGCCAGGGTGGCCAGGCCGAGGGCCTGGACGACCGCGCCGGCGGCCAGCACCCGGCTGCCGAAGCGGCCGACCAGGCGCGGCCCGGAGAGCGAGGCGGTGAAGTACCCGACGGCCATCGGGACGAGGGCCCAGCCGGCCGCGACCGGGCCCAGCCGCAGGCCCTGCTGGAGGGCGACGGCGACGACGAACATGAAGCCGCCGAAGCCGGCGAAGTACGGCACCGCGATGCCGAGGCCCCGCCGCATCTCGGGGATCCGCAGCAGCGACGGCGGGATGATCGGCACGCCGCCGGCTCGCTCCGAGCGGCGCTCGACCTGGACGAAGGCGGCGACCAGGAAGGGGAACAGGGCGAGCAGCAGCCAGGTCCAGAGCGGCCAGCCGACCGCCCGGCCCTCCATCAGCGGCACCAGCAGGGCCAGCAGCGAGGCCGTCAGCAGGGCGGTGCCGGGCACGTCCACCCGGGCGGCCTGCGGGGAGCGGCTCTCCGGGACGTACCGGAGGGCGAGCAGCAGGGTGAGCAGCGCGAAGGGGACGTTGAGCAGGAAGACCGAGCGCCAGCCGGTGCCGAACAGGTCGGCGGCGACCAGCATCCCGCCGAGCACCTGGCCGATCACCACGGAGAGGCCGCCGACGGCGCCGTACACGCTCAGGGCCCGGGCCCGGCGGGCGCCGCCGGTGGCCGCGGTGATGGTGGCGAGGACCTGGGGGAGCAGCAGCGCGGCCGAGGCGCCCTGGGCCGCGCGGGCGGCGACCAGGGTCCAGGCACCGGGGGCCAGCCCGCAGGCGAGCGAGGTGAGGGCGAAGGCGGCGGCGCCGAGCACGAACAGCCGGCGGCGGCCGAAGATGTCGCCGAGCCGCCCGCCGAGGACGAGCAGGACGGCGAAGGCGATGCCGTACCCGGCGGCGACCAGCTCCAGCACGGCCGGGCCGGCCGCGAGGTCCTGGTCGATGGTGGGCAGGGCGACGTTGACGATGAAGAAGTCGAGCATCGGCAGGAAGGCGCCGAGCAGGACGGTGACGAGTCCGGCGGTGCCGAGGGCGCCGGTGCCGGTGCCGTGCGTGGTGGTGGCGGGAGCGGCGGTGGGGGTGGCGGTGGTGGTGGTCGATCGTCCCTGGTGCGGGGCGGCGGGGGCCTTGACTGCTTCTAGTGGCTGGGTCACGACTCCTACGATCGGCGGCCGCCCAGCCTGGTACCAGAGTGTCTTTATCCAGGTATAAGAAGTACCTGGCAACCGTCTGAGGGAGGGTGCATGCTGGTGCCATGAGCCTGAGCACCGTACCCGCCCGCACCGCCGCCGGAGACGGCGCCGGCGGCCGCTCCGCGCCCGTGGCGGCGCCCGCCGAGGCGCGCCGGCACGAGCTGGCGGCCTTCCTGCGCAGCCGCCGCGAGCGGATCGCCCCCGACCAGGTCGGCCTGCCCGTGACCGGCCGCCGGCGCACCCCGGGCCTGCGCCGGGAGGAGGTCGCGCAGCTCGCCGCCGTCGGGGTCACCTGGTACACCTGGCTGGAGCAGGGCCGGGCCATCCAGGTCTCCGTGCAGGTCCTGGACGCGGTCGCCCGCGCGCTGCTGCTGGACCGGAACGAGCGGGCGCACCTGTTCGCCCTCGCCGGGGCGGACGACCCCTCGCCGGTGCTGGAGTGCGCCACGGTGACCCCGGCCGTCCGGCTGATGCTGGACCAGTTCGGGCCGATGCCCGCGGCCGTGGTGAACAGCCGGTACGACATCCTGGCCCACAACCACGCGTACACCCACCTGGCGGGGGACTTGGAGGCGCAGCCCTTCGAGGAGCGCAACCTGCTCTGGATGGCCTTCACCCCCTCGCGCTTCCAGGACGTCCTGGTGGACGTCGAGGTCGAGCGCGAGGGCATGGTGGCCCGGTTCCGCTCGGCGATGGCGGACCACAGCGCCGAACCCGCCTGGAAGGCCCTGGTGACCCGGCTCCGGCAGGCCTCCCCGGACTTCGAGGCCGCCTGGGCGCGCCACGAGGTGGCGCGGCCCGGCAACGGCGTCAAGCGCTTCCTGGTCCCCGGCGCCGGTCTGCTCAGCTTCGACTACACCGGTCTCTGGCTCGGCCCCCGGGCCGGCTCCCGGCTGATCGTCTATACCCCGCGCTGCGAGGAGACCAGGGAGCGGATGGCGGTGCTGGCCGCCCGGTAGGCGGCCGCCGGCGGGCGGCTGCGGCTCTTCCGGGGCGGCGTTCGGCCCTGGGTGTCCGTCAGGCCTGGGCGTCCAGGAACGGCAGCAGGGCGGCGGTGAGTTCGGCCGGCGACTCCAGGGCGATCAGATGGGCCGCGTCCGGGAACCGGACCAGCTCCGCGCCGGGGATCTCGGCGGCGTAGCGGCCGGCGATGGCCTGGAAGTCGGCGTTGTCGCGCAGGCCGACGCCGACCAGGGCGGGGACGCCGATCGCGGCGATGTCGTTGCCCGTGACGCCCCGGGACAGTTCGCCCACCGCCTCCTGGTTCGCCAGCGCCGTCCGTACCGGCCCGCGGAGCCGCTCGGTCAGCCCGGGGTCGATCTCCTCCCAGCCGCGGGTCGCCCCGCGCAGCCACATGTCCAGGTTCACCTGGACGGCGACGTCCAGGTCACCGGCGGCCAGGGCCTTCGTCTCCGCCTCGTCGTAGGCGAACATGTCCGCCGACCAGTCGTACCCCGGCCACGGCGCGGCCAGCAGCGCGAGGGACCGCACCCGCTCCGGGTGGGCGAGGGTGAAGCCCACCGACACCCGGCCGCCCCAGGAGGCGCCGACCAGGTGGACCTGCTCGTGGCCGAGGTGGTCCAGCAGCCGGAGCAGGTCGTCGGTCTCGCCGAACTCGCCGGTCGGCACCGGGGACGCGCCGAAGCCGCGCAGGTCGTACCGGACGACGGTGTAGCGCTCGGCGAGCGCGGGGACGACCGCGTCCCACATCCGGTGGTCGGCGATGCCGGCATGCACGAGGACGACGGGCGGACCGTCACCGGTGACGGTGTACGCGAGGTGGCCGAGTTCGTCGGCGAGGGTGATCATCCGGGCATGGTGGCATGTTGGCGGCGTACATGCCACCGGGTTCCGGTCGCGGGCCGGTTGCTGCTGCGGGCGGAGCCTCCGGCGCACGTCCAGGACGGGAGGGACCTGCGCCTGTTCAACGGCGCCGTCTCGTCGTGGCCGGAGGCCGCAGGAGGCGAGCGCGGTCGGGCAGGCGCTCGCGGAGCGCCTCGGAGTGCCGTTCCACGTCGCGAGCCCCGACCTGCCGGACGACTCCGCTCCGCGCTGGCGGACCTCCGCCAACCGCGGTTGCGCCGGGCCCGCCGGCCGGGCGGGGACGTCCTACCGGGTTCTGCCCGTCGATGTGGTCAACTGGTGGCTCCGCGCGCCGGTGCGAACCGGTCACCGGTCGGTGGCCAGGCCCGTCGGCACCGCGGAACCCGCCCCGGCCGACGGCCTGCCGGCCAGTCGGCCGGGGCGGGACCTCGCACCCCCGGGGAGGCGCCGCGTTCGCGCGGGATCGGGCCTGTCCGAGGCGGTCGGCGCCTCCGCGGGTCGGCGAACTCGCAGCTCTCCGCGGCCGAACCGCCGGCCCTGGCAGGAGTTTTCAGGCCGCGCCGAACTCGCCGGTGGCGGTGGCGGTGACGAAGGCCTGCCAGGCCTCGGCGGGGAAGAGGAGGGCGGGGCCGGCGGGGTCCTTGGAGTCGCGGACGGGCGTGACGTCGGGGTAGCCGTCGGCGACCTCCACGCAGCCGTTCTGCCCGCCGCTGTATGTGCTCTTGCGCCAGGGAGCTTCGGTCAGGTCAACGTGCATGCTCAAAGTCCTCCCGTACGCGGCGGATCGTTGCCAGGGTTGCGGCCCGATTCAGGGCCTCGACCTGAAGGCGATCGTAGTGCCTGTTCAGCACTGAAACGGATTCGGTATCCCTGTCCAGGTAACCACGTTGCTCGGTTTCGGTGTACGCGAGCAGCTTCCGATCGGGGAGCGTCAGCAAGGCAACTGGGTGTGTGAAAGGTCTGTCCTCCCCCAGCGAGTACGGCGCAACCTGGAGGATCACGTGTGACCGGGTGGCAAGGTCTTCCAGATGGTCCAGTTGCGAGACCATCACGTCCCTTCCGCCGATGGGCCGGAGCAGGCAGCTTTCGTCGAGCACCGCGTGCACAGTTGGCGGCTGAGTGCGGTCGAGACACTGCTGCCTGGTCAGAAGAAAGGCCACTCGCTCGTCGGCCTGCGCCGGGGTGGCGCTTCCTCGTCGCACATTGCCGGCCTCCCATGCGGTCGCATAGGCCTGGGTTTGCAGGAGTCCAGGGACGACACCGATTTCGAACAGTCTCAGCTGAGTGGCACGAGCCTCGTGCTCCGCGAACTCGGGGAACCCCTCGATCAAAGCCGTGTGCTTGTGCTGCCACCACATCAGCACCAAGGTCCCGCCAGTCTGAAGCGCTTCGTCCGCCAGGCGGGCAAACTTCGCGGTCGGTGCCCGTTTGGCAAGTTCGATGTAGCAGACGGAGGTGTGGTCGTAGCCGAGCTGCTTGGCGAGCTGTGCCTGGGTCAGTCCAAGTGCCTCGCGCGACCTGCGGAGTTGGACTCCGAACGGCGCCCACGGGGATGACGTTGGATCAAGGACCTTACGGTTCACCATGGGTGCTCCAACTTGTGCGCCACGGAAAGACAAGTCGATTGTGGCTTCCGGGAACACTCTCTGTCCACCACTATGGAACACACAGTGAGCGCCGATTGCCGTGAGCATCGGCCGGCCCGACAGAGGGGCGGTCCCACCATGAAGTCCACTACAGGGCCGGAGCCGTGCCGGCCGAGGCCGGGGGAGACGATCGCCGTCGTCCCCCCGGACTGGGAGATCACCGATCCGGCGGCCCCTCGTTGCCGGGGCGAAGTGGTCGACGTGGTGGGTGACTTGGTGACAGTCCGGGTGCTCGGGCATCTGCGGTTGCGGCGGGTGCACCAGGTGGCGGCGTGGTCGGGCGAGGAACAGGAGGAAGGTGCGCGATGAGCGACCGGGCGAAGCCGTACCGGCCCCGCGAGGGCGAGACGGTACGGGACAGCAGGCGCCGGCTGACCGGTGTCTACATGGACACCCAGGGCGGCTGGGTCTACCTGCGCCCCGAGGGCGGGGGAGTGGAGTGGACGGCGAGGCCCGAGCACATCGCGCCGCTGGTGGACCTGGGCGCCGACGGGGAGGAGGGGGCGGCGTGAGGAGTCCGGACGGGGTGCGGCCGCTGGTCACGGCGGGCGTGGTCGTGGTGGCCGCCGCGGCGGTCGCCGTTGCCGCCGTGATCCCGGTCCGGGACGGCCCGCCGGGGACGACGGGGCTGGTGGCACTGCTGGCCTTCGCGATGGCGCTGATGACGGGCATCGCGGTCTCGGGAGCACCGGAAAGGGCAAGGGCGGAGGCAGCGGCAGGTACGGGGGCAGGTACGGCGGAGATGGTGGCGCGGCAGCCGGCCCGTCGCGAGGCCGGGCTGCCGCCGCCCGCGCCGGCGGAGGAGGTGCCCCCGCAGCGAGGGCGCTGCTTCGGTTGCGTCCGACTTGCGGCGGTGACCGGGGCCGGAGTGCTCGCCAGGGGCGGGGTGGAGGTGCCGTTGTACGTCTGCTCGTCCTGCCTGGAGCACCTGGAGGCCTGGCACGCGGCGCAGCTCGCCGCGGCCGGGGCGGACCGGACGGGCGCCGGGTTCGCCCCGTGACCCCGGACCCGCCGCCGCGCCGAGCCGGCGGCGGAGGGGCCGGCGTCGCCCGGGCCTACCGGATCGCCGGACTGCTCGCCGCCGTGACGGGCCAGGACGTCCGGCTCGCCAGGATTCCCGCCGGGTACCGCCTGACCCTCGCGGCCCCGGCGGACCCGCTGATCCAGGGCGCCCTGCCGCCGGTGCTCGGCGCCGGCGCACGCTGGGGGTACGCCGGCCGCACCGGGCTCCGGTGCGAGGTGGACGGCTGAGCGGCCGGGGCGCCGGCCCGGGCCACGAGCAGACAGGCGGCGGCCAGCGGCAGTTCGACGCACAGGGCCATCACCAGCGCCGAGGCGAGGGCGATACCGGGCGCGGCCGTGCCCACGTCGGCGAGGGCATCGGCGCAGAGCAGCACCGCGGCGCCGGCCGCCGTCCGACGGGCCGACCGTGCACGGTGTCCGAGCAGGACGTGGGTGGTGGCGAGCGCCCCGAACTCCAGGGCGTCCAGCACCACCCACCAGGTCTCCCCGCAGGCGGCCAGCACCGCCAGCCAGGGCAGCAGCGCGAGGGCGGCCGGGCCGGGCAGGCGTACGGCCAGGCGTTCGCAGGATCCGAGAGGCTCCGGGCGTCCGGGACCGGGACGGGGGGCGGGATTCACGCCGCACCGCCGCCGTGGGCGCACATCGCCCTGGACCGGGCCCGGACCAGGCGCAGCCGCTCGGCGGGCGCCTCACCGGTGGAGTCCCGTACCGTCACGGTGCTGAACGGGCCCTCGGCCCAGGCCAGCCAGAACACCCCGGACACCGTCACGGCGGGTGCCGCCGGCCGGGCCCGGCGCCGCAGCGGCAGCCGTCCGGCGGAGAACTCCACCACCGGGAGCGGCCCGTGGGCCGGCAGCCGCCCCCAGGCGAACGAGAGCTGCCGCCCGCCGTCCGTGCTGCGCCGCGCGCCCCCCAGCAGCCGGGCCGAGAGCCGGGAGAGGACCAGGACGTCCACCAACTCGCCGTGCTCGTAGACCTCCAGGGCGGGCCGCCCCCGCCGGTGCCCGCCGCCGCCACCGCTGCGACGGACCTCCCACGGCCCTCCCGGCGCGGCCGGCTCCCGCCCTTCGTCGCGGGTGCCCGACGGTGCGTCCGCCGCCCCCACTGCTGTCCCCGTTGTCCTCGTCATGCCGTCAAGCCTCCCGGCCGGGGCGGGAGATGTCGGTAGCGCGATCGACCCGACCGGGGGTGTAGCCAGCTGCACCCCCGGCCCGGCAGTCCCCTTCATGGCGGGCCGTGATCACCACGTCCTAGGCTGTCGGGCATGCCCCCGACCCCCACCCCGCTGCGCCGCGCGCTCACCGCGAGTGCCGGGCGGGCCCCCTGGTCGGCCGGGCCCTGGCACGACACGCTCTTCGTCTCCGCCGGGGCCGCGCTGAGCGTTCCGCTCTGGGCGGCGGTGCTCGTCCCGAAGCTGCTCTTCCCGCTGCTGGGCCTGGTGCTGCTCTCGCTCGGCCTGCTGAGCGCCGCGCAGCGCAGCCGGATGCGGGTGCTGCGCGGGGTGGAGATCCCGCGCCGGGCCCGGGACGGCCGGGGCCCGCTGCGCCGGCTGCATTCACCGGCGGCCCGGCGGCAGGCGGGGTACCACCTGGTGGCCGCGCCGCTGCTGGCGGTCGGCGCGGCCCTGGTCCTGTACGGCTGGGGCGTCGGCCTGGTGCTGGCGACGGTGTACGGCTGGGAGTGGCTGATGCCGCCCGGCAGCCGGGTGCACGCGGACAACTGGCTCGTCCCGCAGGAGGTCCTGGTCACGCTGGCGGGTCTGGTGCTGCTCGCCGTCGTGCCGTACGCGGCCGGCCGGCTGGCCGGGCTGGACGAGCGGGTGACCAGGGCGATGCTCGGCCCCAACCGGGCAGAGCAACTGGAACGCCGGGTGGAGGACCTCGCCGAGAGCCGGGCCGGGGTGGTGGACGCGGCCGACGCCGAGCGCCGCCGGATCGAACGCGACCTGCACGACGGCGCCCAGCAGCGGCTGACCTCGCTCGCGATGAACCTGGGCCTCGCCCGGCGGACCCTCAAGGACGTCCCCCCGGAGGCGATGCAGGTGATCGTGGACGCGCACGAGGAGGCCCAGGCCGCCATCGCCGAGCTGCGCGACCTGATCCGCGGCCTGCACCCGGTGGTGCTGGAGGACCGCGGCCTGGACGCCGCGCTGTCCGGCATCGCCGCCCGCGCCCCGCTGCCGGTGCGCCTCGACGTCCAGGTGCCGCCCGGGATCGCGCCGACCGTCGAGGCGGTCGCGTACTTCACCGTCTCCGAGGCGCTGACCAACGTCGCCAAGCACGCCCGTGCCTCCAGGGTCGACCTGTCGGTGCGCGGGCGGGGCGGCCGGCTGCGGATCACCGTCACCGACGACGGCGTGGGCGGAGCCGACCCGGCGGGCGGCACCGGACTCACGGGGCTGCGCAAACGCGCCGCCTCGGTGGACGGCACCCTCGCCGTCCACAGCCCCCTCGGGGGCCCCACCACCATCACCGTGGAGCTGCCGTGCGTGCTGTGATCGCCGAGGACTCGGTCCTGCTGAGGGCCGGGCTGGTCAAGGTCCTGGAGGCGGTGGGCTTCGAGGTGGCGGCCGCGGTCGGTGACGCGGAGGAGCTGCTCGCCGCCGTCGAGGAGCACGCGCCGCAGGTGGTGGTGACGGACGTCCGGATGCCGCCGGGCTTCACCGACGAGGGCGTCCGGGCGGCGCTGATGATCCGGCGGCAGTGGCCGGAGGTCGCGGTGCTGCTGCTCTCCCAGTTCGTGGAGGAGCGCTACGCCGCCGACCTGCTCGCCACCAACACCAGCGGTGTGGGTTACCTGCTCAAGCAGCGGGTGGCGAACGTCGACGACTTCGTGGACGCCCTGCAGCGGGTGGCCGAGGGCGGCACCGCGCTGGACCCGGAGGTGGTCGCCCAACTGCTGGTGCGCCGCAACAGCGACCCGCTGGAGCGGCTGACCCCGCGCGAGCGGGAGGTGCTCGGCCTGATGGCGGAGGGACGTTCCAACACGGCCATCGCGGCGGCCCTGGTGGTCGGCGACAGTGCCGTCGCCAAGCACATCAACTCGATCTTCACCAAGCTGGACCTGCCGCCGGCGGACGCGACCCACCGCCGGGTGCTCGCGGTGCTGCGCTTCCTGGAGGTCGGCTGACCATGGAGCGGGTCGCCGGAGGGGAGAGGGCGGCGGGGGCCGCGGACGGGACCGGGTCCGGGCCAGGAGCCTGGACGGACGGTCCGGAGGGGGCGCCGCGGCCGGGCGGGACGGCGCGCGGACTCCGGGTCTGGCGCCTCGTCGGCGGGCTGGTGACGGCGGTGGTGCTGGTGCTCTCCGGCTCGCAGGCCATGGGCGTGCTGGTGCGGCAGCACACCGTGCGGGACAAGACGTACGCGCTGGCCGCCCGCGAGCTGGTGCTCGACACCACCGGGGCGGAGGTCCGGATCGAGCCGGGACTGCCCGGGCAGGTGCTGGTCCGCAGCAGCCTGGACTGGACCCTGCGCAAACCGCTGGTGGCGATGCTCTGGGAGGGCGACACCCTGAAGGTGACGGTGCGCTGCGACCGGATGCTCGACCTCGGCGGTCTCGGCTGCGGGGTCGGCCTCGACATCCGGGTGCCGGCCGCCACCGCGGTGACCGGGCTGAGCACGTCGGGGTCCGTCGAGGTGCGCGGTCTGACCGGGGACGTCCGGCTGCGGAGCGGCTCGGGGGCGGTGGTGCTGACGGGCCTCGGCGGACGGGTGACCGCCCGGTCGGGCTCGGGGTCGGTCTGGGGCACGGCGCTGGCGTCGGCCCGGGTCGAGGTGGGCACCGGCTCCGGCGACGCCCGGCTGGCCTTCGCCCGTCCGCCGGACTCGGTCACCGCCTCGACCACCTCCGGGGAGCTGTGGATCACCGTCCCCACCGGTTCGCGGTACCGGATCACCGGCCGTTCGGCCTCGGGCGGGCGCAGCATCGACCCGGTGCTGGAGGACCCGGCGGCGCCGCGCGGGATCGACGTCTCCACCCGCTCGGGGGCGGTGTTCATCAGGTCGTCCGACGGCTGACCGGCCACCGGGCCGGGTGGGGGACAATGAAGAGTCCCGGACCGCGCCCGGCGGGACCGCCTAGCTGCTGAGGATGCGCCGCGCATGACCGCCACGCCCGCCACCGCCACGCCCGTGCCCGCCCCGGCCGACTCCGAGTTCGCGCCGCTGGACATCGGCCCGATGCGGGTGTGGCCGCCCGTCGTGCTGGCCCCGATGGCGGGCATCACCAACGCGCCGTTCCGCACCCTGTGCCGGGAGCAGAGCGACGGCAAGGGCCTGTTCGTCAGCGAGATGATCACCACCAGGGCGCTGGTCGAGCGCAACGCCAAGACCATGCAGCTGATCCGCTTCGACCCGAGCGAGAAGCCGCGCTCCATCCAGCTGTACGGGGTGGACCCGGTGACCGTCGGCAAGGCCGCCCGCATGATCGCGGACGAGGGCCTGGCCGACCACATCGACCTCAACTTCGGCTGCCCCGTCCCCAAGGTGACCCGCAAGGGCGGCGGCTCGGCGCTGCCGTACAAGCGGAACCTGCTGCGGGAGCTGCTGCGCGAGGCCGTCGCGGGCGCGGGCGACCTGCCGGTGACCATGAAGATGCGCAAGGGCATCGACGACGACCACCTCACCTACCTGGACGCCGGCCGGATCGGCGCCGAGGAGGGCGTCTCGGCGATCGCGCTGCACGGGCGCACGGCCGCCCAGCACTACGGCGGCACCGCGGACTGGTCGGCGATCGCCCGGCTGCGGGAGTCCGTCCCGGCGCACATCCCGGTGCTGGGCAACGGCGACATCTGGTCGGCCGGCGACGCGCTGCGGATGATGCGGGAGACGGGCTGCGACGGTGTGGTGGTTGGGCGCGGCTGCCTGGGCCGGCCGTGGCTGTTCAAGGACCTGGTCGCGGTCTTCGAGGGGGACGCCGACCCGGCGCGCCCCTCGTTCGCGGACGTGTCCCGGGCGATGGTGCGCCACGCGCAGCTGCTGGGCGAGTGGATGGGGGACGAGCAGCGCGGGGTGGTGGACTTCCGCAAGCACGTCGCCTGGTACACCAAGGGCTTCTCGGTCGGCTCCGAGCTGCGGGTGCGGCTGGCCAACTCCAGCTCGCTGGCCGAACTGGGCGGGACGCTGGCCGAGGTGGAGCAGTCGCAGCTCTGGCCGGCCGGCGCGGACGGTCCCCGGGGCCGGACCAGTGGCAACAACCGGGTGGTCCTCCCCGAGGGCTGGTTGGACGATCCGTACGACTGCGCCCTGCCGGGCATTGACGCCGAATCGGACACCTCCGGCGGCTGATGTGGACGGTCCGGCCAAGTGACCCCGAGAGGGGCGACTGCCGGAGCGGCCCAGCCCTCTTGGACAACCTGGCCAAGAGGGCTCCATTCAGGCTTGATCCGGTCACGGAACGAACACGTTTCTGGACGCAGTGCGACGATTGGCGCAGAGTCGCTACGCACGACTGGTGAGATGCGCCCGTGACGCTTGCCACATACCGTGGCGACTGACATACGGTCAGGTGCCGGTCTTGGCCCGGATGGCGCAAATCGCCTTCCGAAGGGGTCGGCGGAGTATCGGAGAGTCGGGATGCAGGAAATCAAACCGGGGCAACGCGGCCGGGTGCTCACCATCACGCTCTGTCCGCTTCGTGTGATCTTCGTGTTTCCGTGCATTCAAGACTTGAAGGCGCGCTAGCGTCAGCCGGACGATTTCAGCACCAGAGGTGAACACCCTGACGGGCATTCGATCTGCTGGGTTACCGATCGGTACCAGCCTCGTACGGCCTATTGGCAGCGCAACAACGCCTTCGAAATGGGTATGTTCTCCGGCGTCAGGGCAACCGTGTGCGAGGAGACCGACCCGTGCCGTCCCAGCAGAAGTTTGTTTACTCCTTCACTGAAGGAAACAAGGACCTCAAGGATCTTCTTGGCGGCAAGGGCGCCAACCTCGCCGAGATGACCAACCTGGGCCTCCCCGTCCCTCCGGGGTTCACCCTCACCACCGAGGCCTGCAAGGTGTTCCTGGAGACCGGCAGTGAGCCGGCCTCGCTCCACGAAGAGGTGAGTGCGCACCTCGACGCCCTGGAGCGGGAGATGGGCAAGAAGCTCGGCCAGGCCGACGACCCCTTGCTGGTGTCCGTCCGTTCCGGCGCCAAGTTCTCGATGCCCGGCATGATGGACACCGTCCTCAACATCGGGCTCTCCGACGCCTCGGTGCTCGGCCTGGCCGCGCAGTCCGGCAACGAGCGCTTCGCCTGGGACTCCTACCGCCGCCTGGTCCAGATGTTCGGCAAGACCGTGCTGGGCGTCGAGGGCGAGCTGTTCGAGGAGGCCCTCGACGAGGCCAAGGCCGCCAAGGGCACCACCGACGACCTGGACCTGGACGCTTCCGACCTCCAGGTACTGGTCGACACCTTCAAGGCCATCGTGCTGCGCGAGACCGGCCGGGCCTTCCCGCAGGACCCGCGCGACCAGATGGACCTCGCCATCCACGCCGTCTTCCACTCCTGGAACGGTGACCGGGCCCGGCTGTACCGCCGCCAGGAGCGCATCCCGAACGACCTGGGCACCGCGGTCAACGTCTGCAGCATGGTGTTCGGCAACCTCGGCGAGGACTCCGGCACCGGCGTCGCCTTCACCCGTGACCCCTCCACGGGCGCGGTCGGCGTCTACGGCGACTACCTCTCCAACGCCCAGGGCGAGGACGTCGTCGCCGGCATCCGCAACACCCTGCAGCTCAGCGAGCTGGAGAAGCTGGACAAGAAGTCGTACGACGAGCTCATGGCGATCATGCACAAGCTCGAACTGCACTACCGCGACCTGTGCGACATCGAGTTCACCATCGAGCGCGGCAAGCTGTGGATGCTCCAGACCCGGATCGGCAAGCGCACCGCCGCCGCCGCCTTCCGGATCGCCGTCCAGCTGGTCGACCAGGGCCTGATCGACCTGGACGAGGCGCTGCACCGGGTCACCGGCGGGCAGCTCGCCCAGCTGATGTTCCCGCGCTTCGCCCCCGACGCCAGCTCCAAGCGGGTCGCCTGGGGTCTCGCGGCCTCGCCGGGCGCCGCGGTCGGCAAGGTGGTCTTCGACTCCTACACCGCCGTGAAGTGGTCGCGCTCCGGCGAGAAGGTCATCCTGGTCCGCCGGGAGACCAACCCGGACGACCTGGACGGCATGATCGCCGCCGAGGGCATCCTGACCTCGCGCGGTGGCAAGACCTCGCACGCGGCCGTCGTCGCCCGCGGCATGGGCAAGACCTGTGTCTGCGGCGCCGAGGAGCTGGAGGTCGACACCAAGCGCCGGCGCTTCACCACCGCCGACGGGCAGGTCGTGGAGGAGGGCGACGTCGTCTCCATCGACGGCGCGACCGGCAAGGTGTACCTCGGCGAGGTACCCGTGCTGCCCTCCCCGGTGGTCGAGTACTTCGAGGGCACCCTGCACGCCGGCGCCGACGTCCAGGGCGGTCTCGTCCAGGCCGTGCACCGGCTGATGTCGCACGCCGACGTGCGCCGCCGCCTGGCCGTCCGCGCCAACGCCGACAACGCCGAGGACGGCGGGCGCGCCCGCCGCTACGGCGCCCAGGGCATCGGCCTGTGCCGCACCGAGCACATGTTCCTCGGCGAGGAGCGCCGCAAGGAGGTCGAGCACCTGATCCTGGCGGACAACGACAAGGACCGGGAGTCCGCGCTCGGCACCCTGCTGCCGCTGCAGAAGGGCGACTTCCTGGAGCTGTTCCAGGCGATGGACGGGCTGCCCGTCACCGTCCGGCTGCTCGACCCGCCGCTGCACGAGTTCCTGCCCGACATCACCGAGCTGTCGGTGCGCGTCGCCCTCGCCGAGGCCCGCAAGGACCCGAACGAGAACGACCTGCGCCTGCTCCAGGCCGTCCACAAGCTGCACGAGCAGAACCCGATGCTGGGCCTGCGCGGCGTACGCCTCGGCCTGGTCATCCCCGGTCTGTTCGGCATGCAGGTACGGGCCATCGCGGAGGCGGCCGCCGAGCGCAAGCTGGCCGGCGGCGACCCGCGTCCGGAGGTGATGATCCCGCTCGTCGGCACCGTCCAGGAGCTGGAGATCGTCCGCGACGAGTGCGAGCGGGTGCTGGCCGAGGTCGCCTCCTCCACCGGCGTCCAGCTGGACATCAAGCTCGGCACCATGATCGAGCTGCCCCGGGCCGCCGTGACCGCCGGCCAGATCGCCGAGGCCGCCGAGTTCTTCTCCTTCGGGACCAACGACCTCACCCAGACCGTCTGGGGCTTCTCCCGCGACGACGTGGAGGCCTCGTTCTTCACCGCGTACCTGGAGAAGGGCATCTTCGGAGTCTCCCCGTTCGAGACCATCGACCGGGACGGCGTCGGCGCGCTGGTCAAGCACGCCGTCGAGGCCGGCCGGGCCACCCGACCCGACCTCAAGCTCGGCGTCTGCGGCGAGCACGGCGGCGACCCGGACTCGGTGCACTTCTTCCACGAGGTGGGCCTGGACTACGTGTCCTGCTCCCCCTTCCGGATCCCGGTGGCGCGCCTGGAAGCGGGCCGCGCCGCCCTTGAGACGGCGGGCAGCGACTCGCGCTGACGGTGGCGGGCACCCGGGCGGCCAGGCATCGGCCGCCCGGGGCCCGACCCGCCTCGGCGAAGACCGCTGACCGCATCCCCTCCGACCGGGAGGGGCGTACACCGGAGCTCGGCGCAGGAGAACCGGCGTACGTACAGCAGTTGGGGCGGGAACGGACAATGGCGTCCGCTCCCGCCCCTTCCGCGTTCCCTGCGCCGATCGGGTGATGACGGACCCCGTTCGGACGGGCGGCGCGACGCGCCCGGCAAGCTGGATGTCATGACCAGTCCCATGACCAGCCGCAGCCGCCTGATCGCCGTCGCCGTGCTCCTGGTCTGCGCGATCGCCGCCGCGGGCGCCTACGCCCTCAGCGCGCACCGGGACCCGGCGGACGCCGGGACGACCCCCTCCCCGCCCGTCGCCTCCACCGCCCGCGCCCCCGGTGCGTCCGCGGCCGGCCCCACCGCCGCCGCCTGGGTGCCCGCCGACCCGGGCATCGCCGACGTCTGCCGGAGCAGGCTCCCCACCCCGGCCCGCAGCACCCTGGCGCTGATCGCCGCGGGCGGCCCCTACCCCTACCGCTCCGACGGCGTCGTCTTCGAGAACCGCGAGAGCCGGCTGCCCCGGCAGCGCACCGGCTACTACCACGAGTACACCGTGGTCACCCCCGGCTCCCAGGATCGCGGCACCCGACGCGTCGTCACCGGCGCGGTCGGCGAGCAGTACTGGACGGCCGACCACTACGCGAGCTTCCAGGAGATCGACCCGCGCTGCTGAACCGGGCCGGCGGACCGGGCCGGCCGCCGCCGTCGCACCGGGCCGTCGCACCGCCGTCGCACCGGGCCGGCCAGCGGCGGGAAAAAGCACTGGGCATCATGTTCTCAGTCTGAGAACATGATGCCCGATGACCCCTGCCCCCGAACACGACGCGACCTCCGACCCCGCCCTCGACTCCCTGCACGGCCTCTCCGTCGGGGACGCCCTCGGCGCCCAGTTCTTCGTCCCCGGCACCGGAGGCCACCTGGCCGCCCGGACCACCCCGCCCGGCCCCTGGCCGTGGACGGACGACACCGAGATGGCCTGCTCGGTCCACGCCGCGCACCGCGAGCGCGGCGGCATCGACACCTTCGACCTGACCCACGCCTTCGCCCGCCGGCACGACTTCGACCGCGGCTACGGCCCGGCCGCCAACCGGATGCTGCGCCTCGTCCGCGAGGGCGGGGACGCGAAACGCCTGGCGGCCGGGCTCTTCGACGGCCAGGGCTCGTACGGCAACGGCGCCGCCATGCGGGTCGCCCCGCTCGGCGCCGCCTTCGCCCACGACCCGGCGGCCGCCGTCGGGCCGGCCGGCGACACCGCGGTGATCACCCACACCCACCCGCAGGCGGTGGCCGGCGCGGTCGCCGTCGCCGTGGCCGCCGCCCACGCCGCCCGGGCCCGGACCGAACCCACCACCCCCGCCGCCCTTCTGACGGCGGTACGGGACCTCACCCCGCCCGGCGCCGTCCGGGCAGGCATCGGCGAGGCGATCGCCCTGCTCGCCGAGCCGGACCTGCGGGCGGTCGCCCGGGTGCTCGGCAACGGCAGCCGGGTCAGCGCCGCCGACACGGTGCCGTACGCGCTCTGGTGCGCCGCCCGCCGGCTCGACGACTACCCGGGCGCGGTCCGGGACGCGATCGCCGCGGGCGGGGACGTGGACACCACGGCCGCGATCACCGGCGGCATCGTCGCCGCGCGCACCGGCACGGCCGGCATCCCCGCCGGGTGGCTCGCCGCCCGCGAGCCGCTGCCCGGCTGGGCGACGCCGGAGCCGGGCAGCGTCGCGACCGCCACGACCGACCCGGTCGCCGCCCGTCCGCTGCTCTCCCCGCGCCCGCAGGCGGTGCCGGACGTGCTCTGGAGCGAGGAGCAGTGGCAGCGGGTCCGGCGCGGCCTGCGCCCGGCGGCGATGGAGGACAAGTGGTTCTCCTGGACGGCCGAGGGCACCCTCCACCTGCACCGCAGCTGGACGGGTGACGCGGTCTGGGAGGTCCGGGTGGCACCCGTCCGCGGCGGCGGGTGGCGGCCGGTCTCGGCACTGGTCGAGGAGCGGTACGCGGGCCTGCGGGCCGGCGCCCTGGACGCCGACGCGTTCTTCGCCGCGATCCTGCGGCTGGCCGCCCGGGGGTACTGACCCGTGGCGGGGCACCGGCGGGGCCCGTCCGGCGGGCCCCGCCGGACGGCCGTCCGGTCGGTCAGGCGGGGATCAGCTGCCCAGTGCCGCCGCCGTGTCTAAGGCACTCCTGGTTGATCGTCCGGTCCGGGGCGCTCGGCGAGGTGGCGGCGGCGATCCGCAGCTCGATGATGTCCCGCACGGCCGGCCACTCCTCGTCCAGGATCGAGTAGAAGGCCGTGCTGCGGACCACCCCGTCCAGGCCGCGCGAGTGGGCCCGGCGGACGCCCTCGCAGGTGGCCCCGAGCCGCTCGATGGCGGTCCGCGAGCGCTGGTTGCGGGCGTCGGCGCGCATCGAGATCCGCTGCACGCCCCACACCTCGAAGGCGTGCCGCAGCATCAGCAGCTTCGCCTCGGTGTTGATGCCGGTGCCCTGGGCGCGCGGGGACAGCCAGGTGTTGCCGATCTCCGCGGCGTCGGGCACCGCGGTGGCCGGATCGCCGAACGGGATGCCCGGTGCCGGCGGCCAGACCAGCGGGCCCTGCCAGTAGTCGAGTTCGAGGAAGCGGGTCGAGCCCACCACCCTGCCGTCGGCGGTGCTCACGGTCGCGAACGGCAGCGAGCGCCCGGCCGCCTGGTCGGCGAGGGCGCGGGCGACGTAGTCGCGGGCCGCTTCCAGGCCGTGCGGGACGGGGGTGAAGGCGTAGGTCGTACGGTCCTCGGCGCCGGCCTGGGCCAGCGCCTCGGCGTGGTACGTGGCGAGGGGCTCCAGCCGGACGGTGCGGCCGTTGAGGATGACGGGTACGGGCACGGAACCTTCGGTCCTTCGGCGGTCGGAGGGTGACCTCGCGCCGGGATGCGGCGCGGAGGGCGACTGGACTTCGCCCCGGCTCCAGGGGGCTCCGCCCGTTCCGGCGTACGCCGGAGTGCCCGGTTCGTACGGCGGGGGAGGCGGCCCGGAGGCGGGCAGCGCGGTGCCGGAACGGACACGGGTCCACGGACCGGTCCGGCGGGATGAGCGAGGGGACAGTGTGCGTCCGCGATATGGCCGAGGAGGAAACGAGTACGCGAAGGGAAGCAGGCGGCCAGATGAAGGCAAGGTGCGTCGTGTGGGCTGGCCCAACAGCGGTCCGGGACGTGGTCAACGGCGTTACCGACGACGAGACGACGACGCGACGATGCGAGGCAGCGAGAGGACGATACCCGTCAAAGGGCGGTGCGTCACTTCGCGGCACGCGAAAGGGGGCGTGTGAGTCGCCGCCGTACGCTGCGCCGCCCGGGCGCGGGCCCCGGAATCTGCCCGGCGCACGCCGCGCCGGACCGGCGGAGGGGGTGTGACCAGCGGGTTTCCTGCGGGGTGCGATGATTCTCCGACCGGGGGAGGGCCGGGCACCGTTCCCGGCACGAAGCGTGGGCGCAACGGGAATGCAAGCGGCCTCCGGCACGCTGGAGTGAGCGGGAGACCCACGTCGGCGGACAGCCGGCGCCGGGCCTCCGCAGGCCGGGAGCGGCCCGGACGGGCCGCAGGGCCGTACCGGACCGGGACGGGCCCGCGACGGACGACACCAGACCGGGTCGGACCGGGTCAGACCGAGACAGACCGACGACGAGAACGAACGGGGTTGGGTACGCGGTGCGAGATCACCAGGCGCTGTACGAGCTGGAACCGCAGGGTGTGGCCGCCGTGGCCGCCGCGAACGCGGCCTTGGGCGACACCGGCGCGGGCCTGGTGCTGCTGTACCACTTCGAGGGCTTCATGGACGCCGGCGAGGCCGGCGGCCAGGTGGTCGCGCACCTGCTGGAGGAGGGCTCCCCGCAGGTCGTCGCCCGCTTCGACCACGACCGCCTGGTGGACTACCGCGCCCGCCGCCCCGCGATGGTCTTCGATCGTGAGCACTGGGCCTCCTACGACCCGCCGGAGATCCTGCTCCAACTGGTCGAGGACGCGGCCGGCTCGCCGTTCCTGCTGCTCACCGGCCCCGAGCCGGACGTCGAGTGGGAGCGCTTCGCCGCCGCCGTGCGCGAGCTGGCGGAGCGGTTCGAGGTCCGGCTCTCCATCGACTTCCACGGCATCCCGATGGGCGTGCCGCACACCCGCCCGGTCGGCCTGACCCCGCACGGGAACCGCCTCGACCTGGCCTCCGGCTACCCGCAGTGGTTCGAGCAGGCCCAGGTGCCCGGCAGCGCCCAGGCCCTGCTGGAGTACCGGCTGGCCGAGGCCGGCCACGACGTCCTCGGCTTCGCCGTGCACGTGCCGCACTACGTGGCCCGCTCGGCCTACCCCGCCGCCGCCGTGCTGATCCTGGAGGCCGCCCAGTCGGCCACCGGCCTGGTGCTGCCCGGCCACTCGCTGCGCGACCGGGTCGGCGAGGTCTACGCCGACATCGAGGAGCAGCTGGCCCAGGGCGACGGCGAGCTGCGCTCGGCCATCCGCGGCATGGAGGGCCAGTACGACGCGGTGGCCGGCGCCGAGAGCCGGGACAGCCTGCTCGCCGAGGCGGTCGACCTGCCCTCGGCGGACGAGCTGGGCCGGCGCTTCGAGCAGTTCCTGGCGGAGCACGAGCGGGACGCCGACTAGGCCGGGCCCCAGGGCCTGTCCGGCCCCGGGCGCGGCCGACGGGGCCGGGCAGGGGCCGAACGACCTGACCGCGCCGGGCCCGGCATGCGTGCCGGGCCCCGCGCGGGGGCGGTGGGCGGGAACGACCGTGACGTGACCGGTCGGTCCCGCCCACCGTCATGTGCGCGTGCGTGCCGGTCCGCCGGCCGTGCCCGTACCGGCCGGCCGGGTTCCGGGCCGGTCAGGCCTTCGAAAACCGGTGGAGCGGCGCCGCCGTGCCCCGCTACCGTGCTGCGGAACCCAGTTGTCCAGTGAAGGACAAGCCCTTGTACACCGTGTGAGACCTCCCGAGTGCTGATTCGTCGCGCGTCGCACCTGTGCGCCGCGCACCTTTTTGCTGCGGTCTTCTCACTGGAACCGGTGTACTTCTGTGCTCACGGACTGGGTGGTCATGCCCACCTGCCTCCCCCTCGTCATCCGCCGCTGCCACGCGTGCCCGTCCGGGCGCTTCCAGGCCGGCGGAAAGTTCCGCGTCAACGCCAACCACAAGGTCGTCGACGCCTGGCTCCTCGCCCTCTGCACCGGGTGCGGGGACACCACCAAGATCACCGTCCTGGAGCGGGTGAACGTACGCTCCGTACCACCCGCGCTGCTCGGCCGGCTGCACGGCAACGACCCCGGCCTGGCGGCCGAGTTGCTGCAGGACCCGGTCCTGCGGCGGCGCAATCGCATCGCCCTCGACTGGGACGACGCCTGGCGCCTGGACACCGGGGGATCGGATCACCTCGGCCGCGAGGTGATCGACGTCTCGGTCCGCTTCGCGGCCCGGATCCCGGTCCGGCCGCTGCGGCTGATCGCGGAGGGCTGCGGCCTTTCGCGGGCGGAGGCCGCGAGGCTGGTCGCGCAGGGCAAGCTCGTGTCGGCCGTCCGGCTGGGCGGCAAGCTCTCCGGCGACTTCGGCTTCACGCTCAAGCGCTGAGCCCGGCCCGGGCCGGGGCCGGTTCTCGCGAGGGAGCCGGCCCCGGCCCGAATCCCCGCCCCGGCCCCGGCCCGAATCCCCGCCCCGGCCCCGCCCCGACCCCGGGGCGGGGCCGGGGCGCGAGAAGTTTCCGCCGGCGGGAGTTCTCGGGCCGGGCCCGTTCGTTGCTGCTGCCGAGGTGCCCGGGGGACGGGCCGCCGGCCGCGCACGTACCGAGGGCGTGCGGATTTCCTATCCCCAGGGGGGCTCTGCTGTGCACAGGCGATCATCCGGCGGCCCGGCCGCCACCCGCGGCGCGGTGCTGCTGGCCGCCGTCCTGCTGGCCGCGGGCTGCAGCGGCGGGACGGACCGGCCGGTCGCGGCGGAGTCCGGCCCGGGCCGGGCCGCCGCCGGCCCGAGCACCGGCCCCGGTCCGAGCCCCAGTCCGACGCCCGCCGTGCCGGCCGGCCCGTACGTGGCGCTGGGGGACTCGTACACCTCCGGCCTGAGGATCGAACCGCAGGTCGGCGAGCCCCGGGGCTGCGCCCGCTCGGCGGTCAACTACCCCTCGCTGGTGGCCAAGGCGCTCGGCCTGGCCGGGGCCTCCTTCCGGGACGTCAGCTGCAGCGCGGCCCGCACGGCCGACCTGACCGGCTCGCAGCGCACCGACGACGGCGCCAACCCGCCCCAGCTGGACGCGCTGTCGGCGGACACCCGGCTGGTGACCGTCGGGATCGGCGGCAACGACGCCGGGTTCATGGAGGTGGTCGGCGAGTGCGCCCGGCAGAACCTGGTGCAGTCGCTGGCGCAGAGCCTGGCCGGCAGCGCGGCCGCCGCGGCGCCCTGCCGGGACCACTACGCCTCGGGCGGCGCCGACCAGGTCCGGCGCAAGGTGGACGCGGCGGGGGAGAAGCTCGCCGCCGTCCTGGCCGAGGTGCGGCGCCGGGCCCCGCAGGCCCGGGTGTTCGTGGTCGGGTACCCGGCTCTGCTGCCGGCCGACCCGAGCGCCTGCACGCCGGTGCTGGGTGCCGGTGTGGCCCCCGCCGACCTGGGCTTCCTGGGGGAGAAGGAGCGCGAGCTCAACAGCATGCTCGCCGCGCGGGCGGCGGCCGCCGGGGCCGGCTTCGTGGACACCGCCACCCCCTCCGCGGGCCACGACATGTGCGCGGGGGCGGCCCGCTGGGTCGAGCCGCCGTTCCCGGCGCCGGGCCTGGCCGCCGTCCACCCGAACGCGCAGGGCCAGCAGGGGATGGCGGCGGCGGTGCTGCGGGCCGTCCGGGGGTAGCCCGGCGGTCCGGTGGCCCGCGCCCGGCACCTCGCGTCCCCGGCATCCACCGCCCCGCCGGCCGGGCGGCCGCACCAGGTGGACGGCCGCGTCAGGTGGACGGCGGACCACCGGGAAACGGGCCGGCGGCCGTCCGCGCGGTCAGGGCAATGACCACGGACGGCCGCCGGGGGTCCTGGGGTTCCGGTGCAGCGGGGCGTTCAGGTGTTCAGGCGGGCCGTCCGGCCCCCGGCCGGGGCCGGGACGGCCTCAGGCCGGGCTCAGCCGGGTCGGGTGGACGACGATCCGTACCGACTCGTCGTCCAGGCACTCGCCGGTGACCAGGTCGAACCGCTGCTTGAGCAGGGGCGAGGCGACGTAGACCCGGCCGTCCGCGGTCGAGCCGAGCAGCCCGCGGGACAGGACGTAAGCGCCGGTGAACGGGTCCCGGTTGGCGATCGCGTGGATCCGGTCCAGGTGGTCGCGGAACACCGCGGCCTGCCGGCCGTCCGGCAGCAGGGCGGCCACGCCGCGCCCCGGGGCGAGCCGCTCCAGGTCGCAGACGGGGGCCCAGGCACCCTCCGCGAGCACCTCGATCCGGTCGGTGGCGGCGGCCTCGGTGGCGACGGCGAAGGCGGTCTCAGTGGCGACGGTGGTCATCGGACCTCCAGCAGGAGCGAGTTGTCGGGGTCGAGGGCGGCCAGCAGATCGGCCTCGGTCGCGAGCAGGGTCAGGTCGGGCTTGACCTGGCCGCGCTCGGGGGTGAACCGGATGCTCGGGTCCTCGACGCCGGGGGCGTTGACGAAGGAGACGAAGCGGCGCATCCGGTCCGGGTCGGCCAGCGTGGCGGCCCACTCGTCCTGGTAGTCGGACACGTGGTTGGCCATCAGGGCCTCCAGCTCGTCGGCGATACCGAGGCTGTCGTGCACCACCACGTCGCGGACGTGGTCCAGGCCGCCCTCGATCCGCTCCAGCCAGGCGGAGGTGCGCTCCAGCCGGTCGGCGGTCCGGATGTAGAACATCAGGAACCGGTCGATCAGCTTGATCAGCTGGTCGTCGTCGAGGTCCTGGGCGAGCAGGTCGGCGTGCCGGGGGGTGGCACCGCCGTTGCCGCCGACGTACAGGTTCCAGCCGTTGGAGGTGGCGATGATGCCGAAGTCCTTGCCGCGGGCCTCGGCGCACTCGCGGGCGCAGCCGGAGACCGCCGACTTCAGCTTGTGCGGACTGCGCAGGCCCCGGTAGCGCAGTTCCAGGTGGATCGCCATGGCGACCGAGTCCTGCACGCCGTAGCGGCACCAGGTCGAGCCGACGCAGGACTTCACCGTCCGCAGGGACTTCCCGTAGGCGTGGCCGGACTCGAAGCCGGCCTCGACCAGCCTGGTCCAGATCAGCGGCAGCTGGTCCACCGTGGCACCGAAGAGGTCGATCCGCTGGCCACCGGTGATCTTGGTGTAGAGGCCGAAGTCGCGGGCCACCTCACCGATCACGATCAGCCCCTCGGGGGTGATCTCACCGCCGGGGATCCGCGGGACCACCGAGTACGAGCCGTTCTTCTGCAGGTTGGCCAGGAAGTGGTCGTTGGTGTCCTGGAGGGCCGCCTGCTCGCCGTCCAGCACGTGGCCGGAGGCCTCCAGCTCGGGCGCCAGCGAGGCGATGATCGAGCCGACGGTCGGCTTGCAGACCTCGCAGCCCTCCCCGCCCAGGCGGCCGTGCTCGGCCAGCAGCCGGCGGTGGGTGGAGATCCGCTTCACCCGGACGATCTCGTACAGCTCCGCGCGGGTCTGCCCGAAGCAGGGGCAGAGCCCCTTGTCGACCTCGATGCCGGAGGCCTCCAGCTCGTCACTGACGATCGTGGAGAGCAGCTTGATGCAGGAGCCGCAGCCGGTGCCGGCCTTGGTGCACTTCTTGACCTCGGGGACGGTGCCGCAGCTGTGCTCGGTGACCGCCGCGCGGACCTCGCCCTTGGTCACGTTGTGGCAGTTGCAGACCACCGCCTCGTCCGGCAGCGCGGAGCTGCCGAGCGAGACCGGCCCGCCCGCTCCGGCGGGCAGCACCAGCGACTCGGCCGGGACAGGCAGCGGGGTGCCGGTGCCGGCCAGCGGCCGCAGCGAGGAGTACGCCTCGGCGTCGCCGACCAGGATGCCGCCGAGCAGCGCGCCCTCGGGGGTGACCACCAGCTTCTTGTAGATGCCGGAGCGGGAGTCGGAGTAGACGACGTCCAGCGCGCCGGGGGTGGTGCCGAAGGCGTCGCCGAAGCTGGCCACGTCCACGCCGAGCAGCTTGAGCTTGGTGGAGAGGTCGGCGCCGGTGAACGGCTTGGCGGCCTTGTCGGCCAGCTGGTGGGCGACCGCGCCCGCCATCTCGTACCCGGGGGCGACCAGGCCGTAGACCCGGCCGTCCACGGCGAGCGCGCACTCGCCGATGGCGAAGACGTTCTCGTCGGAGGTCCGGCAGTTCTCGTCGACCGCGATGCCGCCGCGCTCGCCGACCTTCAGGCCGCAGTCGCGGGCCAGCTGGTCGCGGGGGCGCACACCGGCCGAGAAGACCACCAGGTCGGTGTCGAGGCTGCTGCCGTCGGTGAAGGTCATCCCGTTGGCCGCGCCCTCGGGCGAGACCGTCACGGCGGTGGTGCCGATGCCGGTGTGGACGACGACGCCCATCTCCTCGATGGTGCGGCGCAGCGCCTCGCCGCCGCCCTCGTCCACCTGGACGGGCATCAGCCGGGGGGCGAACTCGACCACGTGGGTCTGCAGGCCCAGGCCCTTGAGCGCGCCGGCCGCCTCCAGCCCGAGCAGGCCGCCGCCGACCACCGCGCCGACCCGGGAGCCGGCCGCGTACGCCTCGATGGCGTGCAGGTCCTCGATGGTGCGGTAGACGAAGCAGCCCTCGGCGTCCTTGCCGTCCACCGGCGGCACGAACGGGTAGGAGCCGGTGGCGAGCACCAGGGTGTCGTAGGCGATGCTGCGGCCGCTCGCGGTGGTGACCGTCCGGGCCTCGCGGTCGATCGCGGTGGCCGGGTCGGAGAGGTGGATCTCGTAGCCGTGCTTCGCGGCGAAGCCGTCCTCGGCGAGCAGCAGGTCCTCGGGGGTCTTGCCGGAGAAGTACGAGGTCAGCGCGACCCGGTCGTAGGCGTGCCGGGGCTCCTCGGCGAGGACGACGACCCGGTAGCGGTCGGCGGCTCCGGCGTCGGCCAGGGCTTCCAGGAAGCGGTGGCCGACCATGCCGTATCCGACCAGCAGTACGGTCGGCCTGGTGGTGGTGGTCATCGGGTCCCTCCGGGGGTCGTGCTGCTCTGCGTGGTGGCGGTGAGCAGGTGGAGCGGGTGGGCTGACAGGGCCTCGTCGCCCTCCCAGGTGTGGGCCAGGGTTCCGACGGTGCTGAGGTCGCCGAGCAGGACGCCGCCGACGAGGCGGTCCTCGCCCTGCTCGTCCCGGCGGACGATCACCTTGCGGTAGGTGCCGCCGGCGGCGTCGGCGAGCCGGATCACCCGGTCCTCGGGGGCGGCCGGCCCGGTCTCGCCGAAGGCGGCGAGGTCGAGCGGCGCACGGTCGGGGCCGGTCAGGGTGAGCCGGGTGAGCAGCCGGCTGCCGGTGTACGAGGGGGCGGCCGGGCCCGGGGCCAGCAGGCGGGCCAGGGTGTCGGCCTGCTCCTGGGCGGGGCCGGCCAGGCCGTAGAGCACGCCGCGGTGCTCGGCGCAGTCGCCCACCGCGTGGATGTGCGGGTCGCTGGTCCGCAGCCGGTCGTCGACCACGATGCCTCGGCGGGTCTCCAGGCCCGCCGCCTCGGCGAGCCCGGTCCGCGGCCGCACCCCGACGGCGACCACCAGCAGGCCGGCCTCCAGCCGGAAGCCGTCGGCCAGTTCGACGCCGGTGACGGTGCGGTCCTCGGTCAGGACGGAGCGGACCCGGCACTCGGTGTGCACCTCGATGCCGAGGTCGGTGAGGTGCTTGCGCAACAGCGCGCCGGCCTCCGGGTCGAGGTGGCGCTCCATCAGGTGCTCGCCCTGGTGGGCCAGCACCACCTGGACGCCGCGCGCCGCCAGTGCCCGGGCGGCGCTCACCCCGAGCAGCCCGCCGCCGACCACCACCGCCTGCGCGACACCGGGCAGGTAGGCCTCGATGTCGGCGCAGTCGGCCATCGTCCGGAAGGCGAAGACGCCGCTCGGCAGCGTGTGCCGCTCCCGCCCCGCCCCGGAGTCGTCGAACAGGCCGCGCAGCGGCGGCAGGACGGGGTTGCTCCCGGTGGCCAGCACCAGGTCGCCGTAGCCGATCGCGGAGCCGTCGTCGCAGAGCACCCGGCGCTGCTCCCGGTCGATCCGGACCACCCGGGCCTGCCGGCGCTCGACCTGCGCCGGCAGCGCGGCCAGCGCGGCCAGCTCGGGGGCGTAACGGCCGGCCAGCACCTCGGCGAGCAGGACCCGGTTGTACGCGGGGTGCTCCTCCTCGGCGAGCAGCACGACTGGGCGGTCGGTGCCGTGCTGGACGAGCTGCTGGGCGAGCCGGTGGCCGGCCATCCCCGCGCCGACGACCACGATGCCGTCCGCTGGGGGAGTACCGGTCGTTGTCATGCCTTTGAGCATGTGGCGCGGGTGTTTCCCGTCCGGGGCCGGTCTGTTTCGGAGGCGGAACGTTGACCTCAGCGGGGTCCGGGGCCGGGTGTGAGCCCGCCGGGTCCGGGCCGGTGCGCGCCGCGGGGGCGGCGCGCACCCGGTGTCACGGCCGGGTGCCGGCGGCCACCAGGGCGACGCTGCGGGCGAGTTCGGCGGCGTAGGCGGGGGTGAGGGCCGCCGGGTCGAAGAGCAGCCGGTACCACATGGGCCCGTAGACCAGGTCGAGCAGGAACTCGTCGTCGGGGTGCGCCACCTCGCCGCGCGCCCGGCCGCGGGCCAGCAGTTCGCGGACCGACTCGCGGCGGACGGCGATCAGCTTCTCCCACAACAGCGCGGCGAACGCCTGGTCCTGCACGGCCTCGGCGGCCAGCGCGCGGTTGAGGGTGCCGTTGACGCCCTGCTGGCCCGCGAAGGTCGCGGTGAGCAGGGCGGTGAGGTCGCCGCGCAGCGAGCCGGTGTCGGGGGTCGGCAGGTGGGTGAAGGCGTAGCCGGCCAGGGCGTCCAGGACGACCTCGCCCTTGCTGCGGTAGCGGCGGTAGACGGTCTGCTTGGAGACGCCGCTGAGGGCCGCGATGCCCTCCATGCTCAGGCCGCGGTAGCCGTGCTGCTCGGTCAGGTCGACGGCGGCGCGGCGGATGGCTTCGTCGACGGCGGGGTCACGGGGGCGTCCGGTCATGGGCTCACCTTACGGGTTGACATACGGTCCGTCTCGTATTGAAATATGGATACGCAACGGACCGTATTGGAATGGGGGTCTCCGATGCGTACCACCCGGGCCCCACTGGCCCGCCCAGTTCTCACCGCCTCATCCGCCTCATCCGCCTCATCCACCCCAGCTGCCTCCGGCGCCGCCTCCGCCCCAGCCGGTCCTGCTCCCGCCGCCGCTCCCGATACCGCCACCAGTCCCGGGCCCGCCGCCCGCTCCGGCCGCACCGCCCGGCCCGCGCTCGCGGCCCTCTCGCTCGGCTACTTCACCCTCGGCACCGCCTCGCTCGCCGTCGTCGGACTCGGCGGCCCGATCGGCCGCGACCTGCACACCGCACCCGGCAGCGTCGGCGTCCTGGTCAGCGTCTTCGCCCTCACCTTCGCGCTGGCCGCCCCGCTCGCCCCGGCCGTCCTGGGCCGGCTCGACCGCCGCGCCGTCCTGCTGCTCGGCCTCGCCCTGATGGCCGCCGGCGGGGCCCTGAGCGCGCTCGCCCCCTCGTACGCCGTCCTGGCCGCCGCCCGCGTGCTGGCCGGGCTCGGCGGCGCCGTCTTCGGGCCCGCCTCCTCGGCGGTCGGCTCGCTGATCGTCCCCGAGGAGCACCGCTCGCGGGCCCTGGCCACGGTCTTCGCCGGCATGACGGTCGCCGCCGTCCTCGGCGTGCCGCTCTCGGCCTACCTGGGCGGCGCGGTCGGCTGGCGCTGGACGCTGGCCGGCATCGCGGCCGCCACCCTGCTGGCGCTCGTCCTGGTCGCCGCCCTGGTGCCGGCCGTCCCTGCGGGCGAGCCGCCCACCGCCGCCGCCTACCGGCGGCTGCTCGCCACCCCGGGCGCCGCCGCCACCGTGCTGACCACCCTGCTGTACATGGCCGCCCAGTTCACCGTCTACGGCGTCGCCGGCGCCTACGTCGCGGCCCGCTTCGGCGCCTCCGCGGGGGCGGTCACCCTGGTGCTGTTCGCCTTCGGCCTCTGCGGCGTGGCCGGCAACGCCTGCGGCGCCCGGCTCTCCGCCCGGCTCGGCGGCGCCCGGACGGTGACCCTCACCCAGCTCGGCCTGGCCGCCGCCTTCCTCGGGCTGCTCGCCGCCCCGGGGGCACTGCCGGCCGCGGTCCTGCTGTTCGCGCTCTGGGCCTTCTTCAGCCAGCTCTACCAGGCGCCGCAGCAGGCCCGCCTGATCGCCCTGGCGCCCGCGCAGCGCGGCCTACTGCTGGCCCTCAACGCCTCGATGCTCTACGTCGGCATCAGCCTCGGCAGCCTGCTCGCCGGCACCTTCCTGCCCGCCCTCGGCGCCGGCCCGCTGCCCGCCCTCGGCCTGCTGCCGCTCGCCCTCGCGGGCCTGGCCCACCGGGCCTCCGTCCGCCGTACCGACCGCACCGCGCCGGCCTCCTCCGCGGCCGGCGCCGCCCGAGAAGGAGTCACCCGATGACCGCCACCGCCGTTCCCGCCGCCGTCACCCCCGCCGCCGCCGTTCCCGCCGCAGGTGTTCCCACGGACCCCGCCGCCGCCCGCGCACTGGTCCAGGACTACCTGGAGACCTTCTGGAACCAGGGCCGCACCGATCTCGCCGACCGCTACCTCGCCGAGGACCTCCAGCAGCACAACCCCAACCTCCCCGACGGCCGCGCCCCGCTCGCCGCGTTCGTCGCCGGCCTGCGCGGCCGGCTCCCGGAGCTCCGCTTCGAACTGCGCCGCCTCGCCGCCGAGGGCGACCTGGTCTTCGCCCACTCCCACTTCACCGCCGCCCCCGGTGACCCGGGCCGCGCCGTGGTCGACGTCTTCCGGATCGCCGACGGCCTGATCGCCGAGCACTGGGACCTCGACGGGGCCGTGCCGGAGAGCACCGCGAGCGGCCGCCCGGTCGTCTGACGCTGCAGAGCCGGGGGCGCGGGCCTGCGCGCCCCCGGCATCGGCGGGCTCAGGCGGAGGCGACCGGCTCCAGCCGCACCGCGCAGGCCTTGAACTCCGGCATCCGGGAGACCGGGTCCAGCGCCGGGTTGGTGTGGATGTTGGCACTGCCCTCGCCCGCCCAGTGGAAGGGCATGAAGACGGTGTCGGGCCTGATCGCGGTGGTCAGCCGGGCGGGGGTGACGGTCCGTCCGCGCCGGCTGACCACCGCGACCTGGTCCCCGTCCCGCACGCCCAGCCGGTCGGCGAGCAGCGGGTGCAGCTCGACGTACGGGCCCGGGGCGGCGGCGTTCAGGGCGTCGACCCGGCGGGTCTGCGCGCCGGACTGGTACTGGGCCAGCACCCGGCCGGTGGTGAGCCGGACGGGGTACCGGGCGTCCGGCTCCTCGGCGGCGGGCCGGTGCTGGACGGGGGTGAAGCGGGCCCGCCCGTCCGGGTGGGCGAAGCGCTCCAGGAAGAGCCGGGGGGTGCCCGGGTGCTCCGGCGACGAGCAGGGCCAGAACACGCCGTCCTCGGCCGCGATCCGCTCGTAGCTGATGCCCGCGTAGTCGGCCGGGCCGCCCGCCGAGGCGCGGCGCAGCTCGTCGAAGGCCTTCTCCGGGTCGGTCGGGAACCCCTCGCCGTGGCCGAGCCGGGCCGCCAGCGCGTGCAGCACCTCCAGGTCGGTGCGCACGCCCGCCGGCGCGTCGACGGCCTTGCGGCGCAGGATGACCCGCCCCTCCAGGTTGGTCATCGTCCCGGTCTCCTCGGCCCACTGGGCGACCGGCAGGACGACGTCGGCCAGCTCGGCGGTCTCGGACAGCACCACGTCGCTGACGACCAGGAAGTCGAGCGAGCGCAGCCGCTCGGTGACGTGCCCGGCGTGCGGGGCCGAGACCACCGGGTTGGAACCGGTCAGCAGCAGCGCCCTGACCTCCCCGCCGAGCGAGTCCAGCAGCTCGTACGCGCTGCGCCCGGGGCCGGGCAGCGAGTCGGGGTCGACGCCCCAGACGGCGGCGACGTGGGCGCGGGCGGCCGGGTCGTCCAGCTTGCGGTAGCCGGGCAGCTGGTCCGCCTTCTGGCCGTGCTCGCGCCCGCCCTGGCCGTTGCCCTGACCGGTGAGGCAGCCGTAGCCGGCGTTGGGGCGGCCCGCGTTGCCGGTGGCCAGGCAGAGGTTGATCCAGGCGCTCACCGTGTCGGTGCCCTTGGCCTGCTGCTCCGGGCCGCGCGCGGTGAGCACCATCGCGCTGTCCGCGTCGCAGAACAGCCGGGCGGCCTCGCGCAGCTGCGGCAGCGGTACGCCGGTCACCGCCTCCACGTGCTCGGGCCAGTGCGCCATCGCGGCGGCCCTGGTCTCCGCCCAGCCGGTGGTGCGTCCGGCGATGAAGTCCTCGTCGGTGCGGCCGTCCGCGACCACCAGGTGCAGCAGGCCGAGCGCGAGGGCCAGGTCGGTGCCGGGGCGCGGGGCGAGGTGCAGGTCGGCGAGTTCGGCGGTGCGGGTGCGGCGCGGGTCGACGACGACCAGGGTGCCGCCGTTCTCCCGCAGTTCGCGCAGGTAGCGGACGAACGGCGGCATGGTCTCCGCCGGGTTGCTGCCGACCAGGATCACGCAGCCGGCCCCCGGGATGTCGGCGACCGGGAACGGCAGGCCGCGGTCCAGGCCGAAGGCCCTGGTCCCGGCGGCCGCGGCCGAGGACATGCAGAACCGGCCGTTGTAGTCGATCGCCGAGGTGCGCAGCGCCACCCGGGCGAACTTGCCGAGCAGATAGGCCTTCTCGTTGGTCAGCCCGCCGCCGCCGAACACCCCGACGGCGTCCCGCCCGTACGCCGCGGCGGTGCCGGTCAGCCGGTCGGCGACCAGGTCGAGGGCCTCGTCCCAGCCGGCCGGCCGCAGCTCGCCGTCGCGGCGGACCAGCGGCGTGCTGAGCCGGGCGCCGGGGGCCAGCACGGCGGCGGCGTTGGACCCCTTGCCGCACAGCGCGCCCCGGTTGACGGGGAAGCCGGGCCGCTCGACCACCGAGACGGGAACGGCGCCCCCGGTGCGGCGCAGCCCCATGCCGCACTGGAGGGCGCAGTACGGGCAGTGCGTGTCGGTGGTGGCGACGGTGTTGCTCATGCCGTCACCCTGCTACGGCGCTGTTTCGCCGCCACGACCCGCGCGTTACGGCTTCCGCACACCGGGCTCACCCCGGTGGGCCCCGGCTGTGAGGGCGGGGAAACCAGTCGTGACCGCCGGGCAACGGCAGGGAAACAGCGAGCGGCCACGCTGGAAGCATGACGCCGCCCACCTGGACCTCCAGCTCCTCCGACCTCCTCGCCGAGATCTCGCAGCAGTTCACCGCCAGGCCGGCCGCGACGTCGTCCGGCCGCCCGGCCGTCCGGCCGCCGCTGGTCCTGCACTCGGCCCGCCGCCCGGCCCTGGTGCTGGTCGCGCACGGTTCGCGCGATCCGGCGGCCCTCGCCGAGATCCGCCGGCTGCTCGCGCTGCTGCGGGACGCCCGCCCCGAACTCGACGTCCGGCTGGCCCACCTCGGGCTGAACGCGCCGCTGCTGCCGGACGTGCTGGCGGAGCTGGCCGGCCCGGTGGTCCTGGTCCCGCTGCTGCTCGGCCGGGGTTACCACGTCAAGGTCGACCTGCCGGCCCTGATGGCGGCCGCGCCGCAGGTCAACGGCACGATCACGGCCCCGCTCGGGCCGGACGGGCTGCTCACCGAAGTGCTGTACGAGCGGCTGGTGGAGGCCGGCTGGACCGATCCCGCGACCGTCCGCGAGCGGCACCGGCACGGCCGTGACGCCGTCGTGCTGGCCGCCTCGGGCTCGCGCGACCCGGACGCGGCGGCCGACACCGAGGCGCAGGCCCGGCTGCTGGCCCGGCGGCTGCACGTGCCGGTGGTGCCCGGCTACGTCGCGGCCGGCTCGCCGAGCGTGGCCGAGGCGGTGGCCCGGCTGTCGGCGCGCGGCTACCGCCGGATCGCGGTGGCGGGGTACTTCACCGCCCCGGGGGACTTCGCCCGGCTGGCCGCGGCGGCGGGGGACTGGCTGACCAGCGCGCCGCTGGGCGCGCACGAGCTGATGGCCCGTCTGGTGCTGGCCCGCTACGAGCACTCCCGGCTCCGGACGGCGGCCTGAGCCGCGACGGCGGCCGGACGCCCCGCCCGGCGCTCGCGGGCGCCCGGCCGCGGGCCGCGCCCCCGTCCGGGGTTCGCGCCCTGTTGTGCGCTCGGTCACGCGCGGCACCCCCCGGCTGTCGGACGGGCGGCGTACCGTGACTGCCATATGGACGACACCGCGCACCGCACCGCCACCCCGGACCTGACCCCGTCGCACCGGCCGGACCCGTACGACGGGGCCGCCGAGGCCCGCTGGGTGCCCGAGCCGGACAAACGCCCCGGCCGTACGGCGTTCCAGCGCGACCGCGCCCGCGTCCTGCACTCGGCCGCCCTGCGCCGGCTGGCGGGCACGACCCAGGTGGTCGCCCCGATGCGCAGCGACTTCCCCCGCACCCGGCTGACCCACTCGCTGGAGTGCGCCCAGGTCGGCCGCGAGCTGGGCGCGGCCCTCGGCTGCGACCCCGACCTGGTGGAGACGGGCTGCCTGGCGCACGACATCGGCCACCCGCCGTTCGGCCACACCGGCGAGGAGGCGCTCGACCAGGCCGCCGAGTCCTGCGGCGGCTTCGAGGGCAACGCCCAGTCGCTGCGGATCCTGACCCGCCTGGAGCCCAAGCGCTTCGCCCCCCTGGACGAGGCGCCGGCCCGGCTCGCGCCCTGGCCGGGCCGCAGCGTCGGCCTCAACCTCAGCCGCGCCGCGCTGGACGCCGCCACCAAGTACCCGTGGACCCGCGGCGCCCACCCCACCGACCCGGGCTCCACCAAGTACGGCGTCTACGCGGACGACCTGCCGGTGTTCCGCTGGCTGCGGGCCGGCTCCCCGCCCGACCGCAAGTGCTTCGAGGCCACCGTCATGGACTGGTCCGACGACGTCGCCTACTCCACCCACGACGTCGAGGACGGCCTGCAGGCCGGCCACATCGACCCGGAGGCCCTGCGCTCCCCGGCCGAGCGCGCCGAACTGTTCAAGGTCGCCGAGCGCTACGCCCCGGACGCCCCGCCCGAGGAGCTCTCGGAGGCGCTGGACCGCCTGCACGCCCAGCCCTGGTGGCCCGCCGCCTACGACGGCTCGGCCCGCGCCCGGGCCGGCCTCAAGGACCTCACCAGCCAGCTGATCGGCCGGTTCTGCCTGGCCGCCGAGCAGGCCACCCGGGCCCGCTACGGCCCCGGCCGGCTGACCAGGTACGCGGCCGAGCTGGTGGTCCCGCGCGAGGTGCGGCTGGAGTGTGCGGTGCTGAAGGCCGTCGCCGTCCGGTACGTGATGCAGCGCGACGAGCAGGAGCAGCTCCGCTCGCGCCAGCGGATCGTGATCGCCGAGCTGGCCGAGGCGCTGACCCGGCGGGCCCCGGAGGGCCTGGACGTGGTCTTCGCCGCCCGCTACGAGGAGGCCGAGGACGACTGCGCGGCCCTGCGCGCGGTGATCGACCAGATCGCCACCCTGACCGACGCCTCGGCGCTGGCCCTGCACGCCCGGCTGGTCGGCCCGGCGGCCCGGACCTGAGCGCCCGGGGACGGGCCGCCGGGGACGTAGACTTCCACAGTGGCCGGGCGGATCAGGGATGAAGATGTACAGGCGGTGCGCAGCGCGCTGCCCATCGACGTGGTGGTCGGCGAGTACGTCCAGCTGACCAACGGCGGCGGGGGCGAGTACAAGGGCGTCTGCCCGTTCCACGACGAGAAGTCCGCGTCGTTCTACGTCAACCCGTCCAAGGGCGTCTTCCACTGCTTCGGCTGCCAGGAGAACGGCGACACCATCGCCTTCCTGATGAAGATCGAGCACTTCACCTTCGCCGAGGCCGTCGAGCGGATGGCCGCCCAGGCCAACATCACCCTGCGTTACGAGGAGGGCGGGTACAACCCCCGCCACCAGCAGGGCGAGCGGACCAGGCTGGTCGAGGCGCACAAGGTGGCCGCGGCGTTCTTCCGGGAGCAGCTGCAGTCGCCGGAGGCCGAGATCGGCCGGCGGTTCCTGGCCGAGCGCGGCTTCGACGAGGAGGCGGCCCAGCACTTCGGCGTCGGCTACGCGCCGGCCGGCTGGGAGCACCTGGTGCGCTTCCTGCGCGGCAAGGGCTTCAGCGACAAGGAGGTCCTGCTCGGCGGCCTGGCCTCGCAGGGCCAGCGCGGCGGCCTGATCGACCGCTTCCGCGGCCGGCTGGTCTGGCCGATCCGGGACATGGGCGGCGAGGTGATCGGCTTCGGCGCCCGCCGGCTGCGCGAGGACGACAACGGCCCGAAGTACCTCAACACCCCCGAGACGCCGATCTACAAGAAGTCCAACGTGCTGTACGGCATCGACCTGGCGAAGAAGGAGATCGCCAAGTCGGGCCGGGCGGTGGTGGTCGAGGGCTACACCGACGTGATGGCCTGTCACCTGGCCGGGGTGACCACGGCGGTGGCGACCTGCGGCACCGCCTTCGCCGAGGACCACATCAAGATCATCCGCCGGCTGCTGATGGACACCTCCCAGTACCGGGGCGAGACGGTCTTCACCTTCGACGGCGACGCGGCCGGCCAGAAGGCCGCCCTGCGCGCCTTCGAGGACGACCAGAAGTTCGCCGCCCGCACCTCCATCGCGGTCAGCCCGGGCGGCATGGACCCGTGCGACCTGCGGCTGGCCCAGGGCGACGAGGCGGTCCGGACGCTGATCGACAACCCCGTCCCGCTCTTCGAGTTCGCGCTGCGCTCGGCCGTCGCCCGCCACCGGGTGGAGACCGCCGAGGGCCGGTCCGCCGCGCTGCTGGAGGCGGCGCCGATCGTCGCCAAGATCAAGGACCGCTCGATCCAGCACGAGTACGCCGTCCAGCTGGCCGGCATGCTGGGCATCCTCGACGAGCAGTTCGTGGTCCGCCGGGTCGGCCAGCTGGCCCGCTGGGACCGCGACAACAAGCAGCAGAACCAGCGCGGCGGCAACCAGCAGCAGGCCCGCCGGCCGGAGGCGCAGGCCCAGCCGGTGCAGCCGGCCCGCCCGGTGTTCCGGCTCAACCCGCGCGACCCGGCCCAGTTCGTCGAGCGCGAGCTGCTCAAGCTGGCCCTGCAGTACCCGGCGCTGGTCAGCCCGGCCTTCGACAACTACGGCGAGGACGAGTTCCCCACCCCGCCGTACACCGCCGTGCGCCGCGCGATCGGCCAGGCCGGCGGCGCCGCGTACGGGGCCGCCCTGCCCGACTTCACCAAGACCGTCCGGGAGACCGCGCCGGACGACCAGGTGCGCTCGCTGGTCACCGAGCTGACCGTCGAGCCGGTCCGCACCCGGCGCAAGCCCGACGAGATCTACGCCGGCGAGTTCCTGGTCAAGCTGCGGCTGCAGGCGGTGGAGCGGCGGGTGGCCGAGGTCCGGGCCCAGCTCCAGCGGCTGGGCAACCGGGCCGCCCCCGAGGAGCTGCACGCGGTGCAGACCGAGCTGTGGCAGCTCCAGCAGTACGGCCAGCAGCTGCGCAGCCGGGGCGCCGCCGCGCTCTAGGCGCGCCCCGGGCGGCGCACGGCGGACCGCCGGCGGCGATCGGCGTCCGCGGGCGCCCGCCGGGGCCGGCGGCAGAAAGTCCGCGCACGAGTCTCGGCCGGAGTGTGTGGTGTACCCCACACTGGAGGACGTCCCAACTCCGTTCAGCGCGGGTCCGCCAGAGTCGCGCACGGCCCCGAGGGGATGCCCGTGGAGCCCGCCGCGACAGTCCGCCCTACGCCGAACCGGACCTCCGACACCACCGACGCCGCCGGCCTCCCGGGCCCGCCCCGCCCGCAGCGGGACGCCTCGGCCCCGGACGGCACGGCCCAGGACGGCCCGGGCCCGCGCTTACCCGGCCCGCAGCTGCCCCGTGCCCGGCCCGGCGCCACCGGCGAGCCACCCGGAGGCCGGCCGGGTGCGGAACTCCCTGAGGAGCCGCCCGAGCCGTCCGACGAGCTGCCGGACGAGCCTGAGGCACTGCCCGGGGAGCTCGCCGGCGAGCCGGCCGGCGACCCCGGCTCCCGGCCGGGCCGGGCCGCCCCCGCGGCCTCGCTGGACGCCGCCGCCGGCCCCGCCGCGGACCTGTTCCGCCAGTACCTGCGCGAGATCGGGCGGGTCCGGCTGCTGACCGCGGCGGAGGAGGTCGAACTCGCCCGCCAGGTCGAGGCCGGCCTGTTCGCCGAGGAGCGGCTCGGCCGCACCCCGGGTCCGGACGACCGCCTCGCCGACGAGCTCGACCGCCTGGTGGTGCTCGGCCGGATCGCCAAGCGCCGGCTGATCGAGGCCAACCTGCGCCTGGTGGTCTCGGTGGCCAAGCGCTACATCGGACGCGGCCTGACCATGCTCGACCTGGTCCAGGAGGGGAACGTCGGCCTGATCCGGGCGGTCGAGAAGTTCGACTACACCCGGGGCTACAAGTTCTCCACCTACGCGACCTGGTGGATCCGGCAGGCGATGAGCCGGGCCCTCGCGGACCAGGCCCGCACCATCCGGGTCCCGGTGCACGTGGTCGAGCTGATCAACCGGGTGGTGCGGATCCAGCGCGGACTGCTCCAGGAGCGCGGTGTCGAGCCCACCCCGGCCGACATCGCCGCCGTCCTGGAGCTGCCGGAGACCCGGATCCGGGAGGTGCTGCGCCTGGCCCAGGAGCCGATCTCGCTGCACACCCCGGTCGGCGAGGAGGACGACGTGGCCCTCGGCGACCTGATCGAGGACGCCGACGCGGCCTCACCCGTCGAGTCGGCCTCGTTCCTGCTGCTGCGCCGGCACCTGGAGGCCGTGCTGGCCACCCTCGGCGAACGCGAACGGCAGGTGGTGCAGTTGCGGTACGGCCTGGACGACGGCCGCCCGCGCACCCTGGAGGAGATCGGGCACCTCTTCGGGGTCACCCGGGAGCGGATCCGCCAGATCGAGTCGAAGACCCTCGGCAAACTGCGCGACCACGCCTTCGCCGAGCAGCTCCGCGGGTACCTGGACTGATGTCCGGGGGCGCTGCCCGGACGCGCCGGGGCTCAGCCCCAGATGCTGTTGTTGGCGAGCGGCCGGGCGGCCCCGGCGAGGCCGGTGCCCAGTGCGGAGGTGGCGGCGGACGCGGCCGGGCCGCGCGCTCCGGCGGGGCCGGCGGCGGCCGGGCGGGGCAGGAGGGACGGGAGGCAGCTGCGGTCGGGCAGCGAGCCGACGGACATGAGGGACTCCGTGGAGATCGGCCGCGCGGACGCCGGGCCCGGTGGGCCCGACGGAAGGCGGGGGCGCCTTCCCTGCGGTGATCACCATGCTCCGGCCCGGCCCGCCGCCTGGTCCAGATCCACGGCGTCCCCATCCGTACCTCGCCGTCCCAGAGGCTCTGACCTGCAGGGACGTCGCGGAGTTGGGACGGTGCCGGCGGAGTCCGGGACAGCGGCGGCGGGTCCTACGGCGCGGCCGGAGCCTTCACGTGGTCGGTGCAGGCGCGGGTGACGCCGTCCGGCAGGGTGGCGCAGACCCAGGCGGACTTGTCGGCGGTCAGCTCCACCATCGGCGAGTAGGCGTCGTTGCCCCACTTCACGGCGTACGGGGAGGTGGTCCCGTCCGAGTTCTCCGCCGAGACGATGGCGTTCGGCGCCGCGTAGGTGATCCGGCCCCAGGCCGCCGAGCAGGCCTTGCTGTAGCGCAGCTCCATGACGATGTCCTGGTTCTTGCCCAGGACGAGGGTCTGGCCGTCCTGGCTGCAGCCCATCGCGCCCGGGTCCTTGCCGCTGCAGCCGGCCGCGCTGCAGCCGATCGGACGCGGCGTCGCGGAGGCGGAGGCGGACCCGCCGGGCGCGGGTGCGGCCGCGACGGTACTGGTACCGGTGGCGGTGGCGCTGACGGCGGCCCCGGCGGCGGTCTGGTCCGGGTGGCCGCCGTCCCGGGTGAGCCCGAGGACCAGGGCGGCGGCCAGGACGGCCGCGAGTGCCCCGGCGGCCACCGCCCGGCGGGCCGACCACCAGCCGGTGCGCCCGGCCGGTGCGGGCGCCGCGTCCTCGCCGTCGGTGCCCTCCGGGCCGGCCGCGTCGGTACCGGCCGCGGTACCGGCCGCGTCGGCCGCCGCCCGCTCCCGGTCGGCGAGGTCCCACAGGTCGAGCAGCGGGGCCACCTCGTGGCCGAAGGCGGCGTCCAGGCTCTCCACGGCCCCGCGCGGCGGGAACTGCTTGCCGTTGACCCAGCGCTCCCACGAGGACTTCGCGTAGTGCGTACGCTCGCCGATCCTGGCGTAGCTGAGCCCCGAGGCGTCCTTGAAGGCCAGCAGCTCCAGGCGCAGCCGCTCGGCGGCGTCGGGTCCGGCGTCGGCTCCGGCGCCGGAGGCGCCGTGCGGGGGCGTGGTGAGTGCGTCCTCGGTGGTCATCGTCATGCCGTTCGCCTGGTGGTGACCGGGTCCGGCTGAGTACGGGACGGTGCCACGCGCCTGGACGGCCCCCTCCTCAAGGCCCGGCGGGTTGGTGGTCCTGAGAGTCCGTCGGGCAGCATAGCGCGCGCCGCCGACGCCCAGGGCGGGCGGCGGCCCGGCGAGGGCCCGGACCGCCGCCCGACGGTGGCTCAGTGGTGGCAGGCCGTCCCGGCCGGGACCCCGAGGTCCTTCAACGGGCGCGGCCGGCTCCTGAGTTCCGGCAGCGGCCGGGTCAGGCCGGCGAGCAGCGGTCAGCCAGGTCGCGGGAGAAGCCCTTGCGGCGGACGCCCGCAGCACCGCGGGGCCGGTCCCGTCCGCCGGGAAGCCGCAGGCGGGCACCCGCCGGCCCCGCTCGCGCAGCCGGCGCGGGACGTTGAAGACGCCGAACGGTCACGTCGCCGGTGGTGGTGAAGGCGAAGACCGGCAGAACGGGCTGACCGTCAGCCTCCGGCCGTCGTCGGCTCCTTCGGGCAGCGCCGCGGGGGATCCGCCCTCCGCTCCGACGGCCGTGTCCTGCTCCCGGCCTTCACCGGTGGCCGGTTGACGCATTCCCGTCGCCACCGGCGCCCGGCACCGGACGGTCTCAGGAGGCGGTCTCCGGGTGGATCTGCTCCCGGGCCGCCGCGTACTGCCGGCGGACCGCCGACCCGACCGGCAGGTCCCGCTCCTGGTCGGGGACGGTGGTGACGGCCCCCTCCGGCAGCTCCCAGCGCGGCGGCTCGGCGCCGCCGGCCAGGGCCCAGGCGGCCTGCCGGGCGGCGCCGCGCGCCGCGTGGTCGCCGGGCGCGGGGACGACGACGGGGACGCCGAACAGCTGCGGGGCGATCTGCCGCACGGCGGGCAGCCGCCCGGCGGTGCCGAGCAGGAACACCCGGCGGACCTCCACGCCCTTGGCCCGCAGCACGTCCAGCGCGTCGGCGATGTTGCAGAGCATGCCCTCGACGGCGGCCCTGGCCAGGTGGTGGGGCGCCATCGACTCGGCGCGCAGCCCGGTCAGGGTGCCCGCCGCGTGCGGCAGGCTGGGCGTGCGCTCACCGTCCAGGTAGGGCAGCAGCACCAGCCCGTAGGAGCCGGGGGAGGACTGCAGGGCCAGCTCGCTGAGCCCCTCCAGGTCGGTGCCGAGCATCCCGGCGGTGGCGCGCAGCACCTGGGCGGCGTTCAGGGTGGCGGCCATCGGCAGGTGGCGGCCGGTCGCGTCGGCGAAGGAGGAGATGACGCCGGAGGCGTCCACCACGGCCCGGTCGTGCACCGCGAAGATGGTGCCGTTGCCGCCGATCGACACCACCGCGTCGCCGGGGCCGAGGCCCAGGCCCAGGGCGGCGGCCATGTTGTCGCCGGTGCCGGCCGAGATCAGCAGGCCCTCGGGGGTGTGCCCGGCGGGCTCGGCCGGGGCGAGGACCTCGGGCAGCCGCAGTTCGTGGCCGAGGGCCAGCTTCACCAGGTCCTGCCGGTACTCGCCGGTGACCGGCGACCAGTAGCCGGTGCCGGAGGCGTCGCCGCGGTCGGTGGTGCGGCGCTGCGGGTGGCCGAGGAGCTGCCAGACCAGCCAGTCGTGCGGCAGCAGCACCTCGGCGATCCGCCGGGCCGAGGCCGGTTCGAACTCGGCCAGCCAGCGCAGCTTGGCGATGGTGTAGCTGGCGGTCGGGACGGCGCCGATGGCCTGGGTCCAGGCGGCGGGGCCGCCGAGGGCGTCCACCAGGGCCGCCGCGGCGCCGGCCGAGCGCGGGTCGTTCCACAGGATGGCGGGGCGGACCAGCACGCCGCCCGCGTCCAGGCCGATCATGCCGTGCTGCTGGGCGCAGACGCCGATCGCCCGGACGCTCTCCAGCAGGCCTCCCGCGGCGGCCTCCCCCAGCGAGTGCAGCCAGGACTGCGGGTCCGTCCCGGCCCGGGCGTCGTCGCCCTCGGGGGCCGGGTGCGGGGCCTTGCCGGAGCGCAGCACGGCGCCGGTCTCGGCGTCGCACGCCACGATCTTGGTGCGGTTGGTCGAACTGTCTATCCCCGCGACGATGGCCATGTCGAGATCATGCCTCAGCGGGCGCCCCGGCGCGGCCGGGCGGCACAAGTGTTGCCCACTCGGTACCGGTCGGTAGCGGCCCGGTCGCACGGTGGTTCGGCGGTCCGTCCGCCCTCGTACAACGGTCCGCCCTCGCGGTCCGGTCCGGGGCCGGCGGCCGGCGCGGTGGCGCCGCTCACCGGTCCGGCGGCCGCGGGGGCGGGCAGGAGCGGCCCGTTCACGGGCGGAAGGTTCCCCAGCTGTCGTCCGCCGGCACCGGCTCGCGGTTGAAGTACGGCACCCGCTCGGTCAGCGAGTTCGGCAGCTTGTCGCCGACCTTGTCCGCCACGGCGCCGGCCGCCTTGCCGGCCGCCGCGCCCGCCTGCTGCTTGGCCTTGCCGGCGGCACTCTGCACCCGGGGGTTCTGCGCGACCTTCCTGGTGGCCTTGGCGATCTGCTCGTACCGCTGCCGCCCCGCGCGTGAGCCGAGGACGTACCCGGCCGCGGCCCCCACGATGAAACTCAGCTTCCACATGCTCGGTCTCCACCCTTCCTCGCGGACTGTGCCGCATTGCCCTACCCGCCGTTCGCGGCGGCGAACCGTCCGTGCCCCCAGCATCCCCGGGCGGCAGGCCGGGCGCGCGCCGGGCGCGCCGGGCGGGGGGTCGGGGGCGGTGGCGGGAAAGCGATTGGCGGACCACCCCCCTGAGTGCGCTAATGTATGTCCCGCAGCGAGCGCCGAGGGCCCGGGAGACCGGAAGCCCGGAGCGGTAGCCGATCCCCCATAGCTCAATTGGCAGAGCAGCCGACTGTTAATCGGCAGGTTATTGGTTCGAGTCCAATTGGGGGAGCCACAGGGAGCCGGGCCCACGGGCCCGGCCGACCTGCTGTGCCGTACCTCGGTACGCGCAATCCCGCATAGCTCAATTGGCAGAGCAGCCGGCTGTTAACCGGCAGGTTTTTGGTTCGAGTCCAAATGCGGGAGCTTCATCGGGTTCGTCCCCGGTGAGTGCTCAGAGCGAAGGCCCCCCGATCAACCGGGGGGCCTTCGTGTTTCCCGGCCCGGCCCGGTCCGCTCGCGGGCCCGCCGAGGGGCCGGCCCGGCGGAACGGTCCCGGAGGAGCCGGCCCGCCCGGTGCCTGCGGCCGGCCGTCCTCAGCCGGCCGCCGCCCGGCGGTAGAGCTGGGTGACCCGCTCGTCGAAGGTGACGCTGTACGAGACCCGGGGAGTGTCCCCGCCCTCCTGGTATCCGCCGATCACGCCCACCACCGCGCCGGCACCGGTGATCCAGGGACTGCCACTGGTGCCCTCCGTGTAGCCGTCGCAGTCGAAGCGCTCCTGGGTGGGGCTCTGCGAGGCCGTCCGGGTGGAGCAGGTGATCGGCTCCTCGCCGCCGTTCGGGTAGCCGGTCACCGAGACGGCCAGCCCGAAGCCGCTCTCGCCGCCGAGGCTGTTGCCGCCGACCACGTCCTCGATCTGGCGGCCGCCGGACGGCTTCACCGTGACGAAGGCCACGTCGTACTCGGGGTCGGCCTCCTCGCTCCAGCGCGGATCGACCGTCACCGCGTCCAGCGCCCAGCTCCCGTAGGGGGACGTCCCGTTGCGGTAGCCGGGGGTGAACACCAGGCCCTCCTGCGGACCGTAGTCCTCCGGCACCACGCAGTGCGCGGCGGTGACCAGCAGGTTGTGCCGGGGGCTGCGCACCACGCTGGCGGTGCAGGCACGGGGCCCCTGGGCGGTGCCGAGGGAGAGGGTGCCGATGCGGTCCCCGGCGGCGTCCCGGGGGGCGGTCCGGGCCGCCGGGGGCGCCTCGACGGTGGAGCTGCAGGCGGTGGCGGCGATCAGCAGGGCGGCTGCGGGGGGCAGCAGCCGGGCGCGTACGGGCCGGGCCGGGCCGAGTGCCATCAGGACTCCGCCTCTCGTCCTCGCGTCCGGCGGCCGCGTGTCGGGGGTACGGGCGTCGCGCCGGGGGCCGGCGGTGCGGCGCGCCGGGCCGCCGTCGTCCGGCACCCCGTACCGGGAAGATCTACCAGTCCGGGCGGGGGCGGCGCCAGCGCCCGGCCCGGTCACCCGGTGGCCCGGTCGTACAGCGCCTGCACGTCGTCGCCGAAGTAGCTGCTGTACGAGGTGTCGGCGGTGTTGCCGCCCCGCTGGTAGCCGCCTATCACCCCGACCACCGTGCCGGTCCTGGTGGCCGGGTCGAAGTCGGTCACCCAGGGGCTCCCGCTGGTGCCGCCGGTGTAGTCCGGGCAGTCGATCCGCAACTGGGTCGGGCTCTGTTCCTCCGAGGTGTTGCTGCAGGTGATGGGCAGGTCGCTGCTGCTCGGGTAGCCCGTCACCTTGACCGGCAGCCGGTGGTCCCGGTCGACGCCCAGCAGGTTGGCGCCGAGCACCTGCTGCACCTGCCGGCCGTTCTGCGGGGCGACCACGGCGAACGCCACGTCGATGTCGGGGTCGCCGGACTCCTGCCAGCGCGGGTCGACCGTCACCGACAGCAGCGGCCAGACGCCGTTCGGGGTCTCGCCGGCCCGGTAGCCGGGGACGAACACCAGGTCGCCGCGCGGGCCCAGGTGCGGGTCGTCCACGCAGTGGGCGGCGGTGACGATCAGGTTGAGGCCGGCACTGTCGACGACGCTCGCGGTGCAGAAGTGGTCGCCGGCGGCCGAGTGCGTGAAGACCGCGCCCACCAGGCTGTTCAGCACGGTGGGCGCGGCCGTGCGGGTCGTCCCGGGGTGCTCGGCGACGGCGGCCAGGATCCGGTCCTTGCTCCAGCCGTGCACCGCGTCGGTGCCGCCGGCGCCCGGCGTCCGGGTGCCCGGCGCCGGAGCCCCCGAAGTCGCACCCCCCGGCGCCGGGCCGCCGGACCTCGTGGCGGCGGTCGGGCCGGCCGGGGAGACGCACCCCGCGCAGGCCAGGGCGAGCGTCAGGGCGCAGGCGCCGGCCGCCAGCTCACGTATCGTCATCCACCGCACCCGGCACCCTCCGCGCCGCGCCGGACCGTGGACCGGGCCGGCTCGTGGGCTCCCAGGATCCGGCCGCCGGGCCGGCCCGGCCACCGGGAATCGCCCGGACGGGGAGGGCGCCGGGCCCGCGTACCCATGTGCGCCCCCGGCGCGCATCACGGGTGATCGACCGGCTATGCTGCCCGGGACGGCCTTCCGGGGCCGTCTGCTGCTGCCGCGACCGGCTCACCGGGCGCGCACGGCGAACCGGGGCGGTAGCTCAGCCGGTTAGAGCAGGGGACTCATAATCCCTTGGTCGTGGGTTCGAGTCCCACCCGCCCCACCGTCGAAATGTCCCGGCCCGCCGCGAATCCGCCGCGCCGGCCTGCCACAACGGCCGACTGTCCTGGAGGAACTCTAGGGCAGGGCCGCCCCCCTCCAGGCGCGGACATGCCGAGGTTCACCCGTCCGGGACGCCCGCTCCGGAAACGTATTGACGGACCGCAACGTAGTGACGGACCGCAACGTAGTGACGAACCGTCCGGCGCGCCCGCGCGTTGCCGGCTCCGGGGGTGCCACGAGGTCGCGGCCGGTTCCTTCGCCGCCGGCCCCGCCCGTTGCGGGCTCCCGGGCCGCCGCCGACGTGGCCTCGCAAGGTACCGGCCACCGCCCGCCGGGGCGCCCGGCGCGCCCGTCCGTACGCCGCCCGGGTCCCTCGCCCGCCCCGGCGCCCCGTCCACCGCGCATAGTTGGGGTATGGACTCCAGCTTCGCCGAGGTGGTGCGACAGTCTCCGGTCTCCCCGGCCCCGCTCAGCGGCGGGCTGCCCCGGCGGGCGGTGCTGCTCGGGGGCGCGGGGGCGCTCCTGGGCGCGGCCGGCTGCGCCGGGGGAGGGGCGGCCGGCCACTCGCCGGCCCCTGGTACGCCGGCCCCAGACGGCACCGGACCGGGAGCCGCCGGGTCCCCGCCGGCCGGTTCCCCGCCCGCCGCCTCCCCGCCGACCGCGAGCGGCACACCCGCCGCACTTCCGGCGGTCACGCCCTGGGTGCCCGGCCCGGGCGAGGTGGACCCCGACGTGAAGCTGCGGGCCGTGCAGCTGGTCGAGGCGCTGGGCAACTGGCCGGCCGGCGGGCAGGGCGTCGCCGCGGCCGGCGCCCGGGCCGCCGCGCTCGGGCTCGACCCGGGCCTGGCAGGCCAGGCCGGCCCGCTGCTCCCGGCGGCCGACCGGGCCGCCCTGCAGGTGCTGTACGCCCAGTACGGCGGACTGCTGGGCGACAGCGCCAGCGTCATGGTGGTGTGCCGGCAGTGGACGGCCGCGGCCGACGGCACCGTCGCCGAGGGCGGCACCACGGTCGACGTCCGGCTCGGCCGGGCGCAGCCGCGCTGGACGGTGACCGAACTGCACCCCGCCGACCCGGGCCCGCCGTCGGCCACCCTCTCCGCCGCCGCCCGCGCGGTGCTGACCGACACCCGGATCCTGCTGCCGCCGGCCGCGCTGGCGGACGTCACCGGCGGCGCCGTCCACGACAGCGTGCTGCGGGCGATGCTCACGCTGGCGCGGACGTACACCTTCCAGGTGACCGTGCTGCGCTCCGGGCACCCGCTGGACGTCTTCGGCACCGACCGGCCCAGCGACCATCCGCAGGGGCGCGGTGTGGACGTCTGGCAGATCGACGGGCACACCGTCGCCGACCCGGCGACCGACCACGCCCTGGTCGACGGCTTCATGCGGGCCGCCGCCGCGGCGGGCTCCTACAACGTCGGCGGGCCGCGGCAGCTGAGCGGCGGCGTGACGGTCAACCAGTTCTTCTCCGACGACACCCACCACGACCACGTGCACGCCGGGTTCACCGACTGAGGACGGCGGCCGCCGGCCTGTGAGAGAGTGCGGCGCGAGAAGAAGGATCATCCGACCGCGGAGAACCGGGGGCAGTTCGTGGAGATGCCGGTGGAGCTGGAGGCGGCGCGCACCGCCCTGGTACTGGTCGACCTGATGGACCGGATCGTCGCACTGCCCCTCCGGCCGAGGAGCGGCGACCGGGTGCTGGAGACCTCGCTCGCCCTCGCCGGGCGGTTCCGGGCGGCCGGGGCGGCGGTGGCCGCGATCCGGGTGGAGCGGCCGGGCGTCGCGGAGCAGCCGCCGGGCAGCGGGCTGGCGGCGGGGGTCGCCGAGGCGGCCGACCTGGTGCTGGTCAAGCGGACCGTCGGCGGCTTCCACGGCACCGGCCTGGACGGGTGGCTGCGGGAGCGTGGTGCGGACACCCTGGTGTTCGCGGGCATCGCGACCAACCTGGGAGTGGAGTCGACCGCCCGGGCGGCCGCCGACCACGGCTACGAGCTGGTGTTCGCCGAGGACGCGATGACCGCCCTGACGGAGGAGGAGCACCGCGCGGCGGTGACCCTGAACCTGCCCCGGTTCGGCGCGGTGGTGCCCTCGGACGGCATCCGCCTCGGCTGAACCCCGGGCCCGGCCGGGCTGACCCTGGGCCGGGACCGGGCCGGGCTGAACCCCGGGCCCGGCCGGCCGTCGGGGCGGGACCGCGGGCACACGGTCCGTAAGCTGGGGCGATGCTCGCGCCCGCCGCCCTGCCGACCCCGTTGCACCAGCTGTCCGACCCGGTGCTGGAGCGGGCCGGCCTGGAGCTGCGGCTCAAGCGGGACGACCTGCTGCACCCGGCCGTGCCCGGCAACAAGTGGCGCAAGCTGGTGCCCAACCTGGAGCCGGCGCGGGAGCGGGGGCACACCCGGCTGCTCACCTTCGGCGGGGCCTACTCCACCCATCTGCGGGCGACCGCCGCCGCCGCGGCCGCGCTCGGCCTGTCCAGCGTCGGGCTGGTCCGGGGCGAGGAGCTGGCCGGGGCGCCGCGGAACTGGTCGCTGCGGGCGGCCGAGGCGTCCGGGATGGAGCTCGGGTTCCTCACCCGCGCCGAGTACCGGCGGACGGTGGCCGGGCTGGCGGACCCGGCCGTCGCGGCCGGGCTGGCCGAGCGCTGGGGCCGCTGCCTGGTCCTGCCCGAGGGCGGCTCCAACGGGCCGGCGGTGACCGGCGCGGCGGCGATCCCGGCCGAGATCCCGGATCTCGGCCCGCGCGACCTGCTCTGCTGCCCGGTCGGCACCGGTGCCACCCTGGCGGGCATCGCCGCCGGGCTCCCCCCGGGTGCGCGCGCCCTCGGGGTGGCGGTGCTGCGCGGCGGCGAGGGGTACCTGGAGGGCGAGCTGGCCCGGCTCCACCGGGAGGCGTACGGGCGGGAGTTCGCGAACTGGCGGATCGACCACGCCCACCACGGCGGCGGCTACGGAAAGGTCCCGGCGGAGCTGGAGGCCTTCGCCGCCGATTTCGAGGAGCGGCACGGGATCGCGCTGGAGCGGCGCTACGTCGCCAAGACGCTGCTGGCCGTCCACGAGCTGGCCGCGGCCGGCGCGCTGGCGCCGGGCACCCGGGTGACGGTGGTCGTCACGGGGCTGCCGGACCCGGTGCGGTAGCCCCGGGGGCGACCGCGAGCCCGTCCATGAAGACCGTGAACAGGCGGGCGCCGCGGCCGGCCTCCGAGGGTGCCTGGTCGGCGATCCATCCGAGGGCGTTGACCAGGGTGAACAGGTCGGTGCCGTCGATGTCCGGGCGGATCCGCCCGGCCTCCTGGGCCCGCCCGAGCAGGTCGCCGGCGGCCTGCCGCATGGCCACGCAGGACGCGTGCAGGGGTGAGTCCGGGTCGTTCAGGGTGGCCATCAGCGAGCCGGCCAGGCCGCGGTAGCCGCCGGTGCTGACGATGAAGCCGCTCAGCCACTCGGTCAGTGCCGCGGCGGGTTCCAGGGTGCGCCCGAGGTCGGCCGCGCGGGTGGCGAGCCCGTCGAAGCGTTCGCGCAGCAGCGTCTCCAGCAGGTCCTCGCGGGTCGGGAAGTGCCGGTAGAGGGTGCCCAGTCCGACGTCCGCGCGGCGGGCGACGTCCCGCAGGGAGGCCTGGGTGCCCTGCTCCCCGACCACCGTCCGGGCCGCATCGAGGATGCGTTCGCGGTTTCTCTCGGCGTCGGCGCGCCGGCCGCGGGGGGTGGCGGGGCTCTCTGCGGTCATGCGTTCTCTCCGGTCGGGGGCCGGTCGCCGGGGCGCCCGGGTGTTTCGCGGCGGGGGCCGGTCAGCGGCCCGGCGGGCCACTGCCGTTGACAAGTGGAGCACTGCTCCGGTTATATCCGGAGCATCGCTCCGCATTCTACGGGGCGCTCGTCCGACCAGGGGAGAGTCATGACCAGGGCAACGATGGGTGCGATTCGGGTGCACGAGTTCGGCGGCCCGGAGGTACTGCGGTACGAGCAGGTGCCGGTGCCCGAGCCGGCGCCGGGCGAGGTGCTGGTCGAGGTCCACGCGGCCGGGCTCAACCCGCCGGACTGGTACGCCCGGACCGGCTTCGCCAACATCCCCGCCGAACTGCGGGCCCGGCTGACGCTGCCCTTCGTCCCGGGGACGGACATCTCTGGCGTGGTGGTGGCCCTCGGGCCGGGGGACTCCGGCTGGGCCGTCGGGGACGAGGTGTTCGGGCTGGTGCGGTTCCCCTCCGCCGGTGACGCCGGCCGGGGCCACGCCCAGTACGCGACGGCGCCGGGTACGCACCTGGCGCGCAAGCCGGCCGGGCTGGACCACGTGGGCGCGGCAGGGATCCCGATGGCCGGGCTGACCGCCTACCAGTTCCTCTTCGACCACATCGGCCTGGAGCGCGGCCCGGGCAAGGGGGCGGGCCGGACGGTTCTGGTCAACGGCGCGGCGGGCGGGGTCGGCCACTTCACCGTGCAGCTCGCCAAGGCGATCGACGCCCAGGTGGTCGCGGTGGCCGACGGGCGGCACGAGGAGTTCCTGCGCGGCCTCGGCGCGGACCGCTTCGTCGACTACACGGCCACCCCCGTCGAGGAGGTGGTGCGGGACGTCGACCACCTCGTCGACACCGTCGGCGGCCCGGACGCGCACCGCCTCCTGCGGGTGGTCCGACGCGGCGGCACCCTCAGCCCGGTCTTCCTCGGCGAGTACCACCGCGAGCGGGCGGGGGAGCTTGGCATCACCTTCCCCTCCGGCCAGGTGCACTCGGACGGGGCGCAGCTGGGCGAACTGGCCCGGCTGGTCGAGCAGGGCTTGCTCACGGTGGGGGTGGACAGCGTCTTCCCGCTCGCGCGCGCGGCCGACGCGCACGAGCGGGCGGAGCGCGGACACCTCCAGGGCAAGATCGTCCTGCGGGTGGCGGAGGACGGCTGAGCCGCCGGCCGGGGCCGGCCCGCCACGGGGGTGCGGGCCGGCCGCGGCCGGGTCAGCCGAAGGTGAGGTTGGCGCAGGGGTCGGTGTCGGCCGTCCGCGCGTTGTCGGCGATGCCGGTGGGGATCGTCGACGGGATGGTGCTCGACGGGCTCGGGCCGCCGGAGGGGCTCACGGCGGCCGGCTCGTAGTCCCGGCCGAGGGTGATCACCACACTGTCGGCGCCGCTCTCGGCGACCAGCCGGGCCCCGGGGAAGAGCGCGGCCAGCTGCTCGACTCCGGCCCGCTGGGCCGCCGGGTAGGTGATGTCGGTGGTGAGCCGCCCGCCGCCGGTCGCGTCGAGGGTGACGTCCTGGTAGCCCTTGGCCCGGAGGGTGTCGGCGGCGCGGCCGGCCAGGCCGGCGGTCTTCGTCCCGTTGACGACCACGATCGGCACGGTGACGGTGACGGGGGCGGCCGTGGCAGGGCCGGTCGGGGCGGCGGGGGAGGCGACGGGCGCGGTGGCCGCCGCGGTGCCGTCGGACGGGGCCGTGCCGGTCGCGGCCGGGCCGGTCGGGACGGTGTCGGCCGAGGGGGCGGGCCCGGTCGGGGTGGTGGCCGGATCGCCCTGGCCGGTGGGTCGGCCGTCGAGGGTGCGGTCCTGGCGCAGCAGGGCCCAGAGGGTGTCCACGTCGGGGTGGACCAGGGCGACGCGGTCACCGGCGAAGCGCCAGGGGGTGGTGACGAAGGTGATGTCGGCGAGCTTGATGTTCTGCAGCGACTGCGCGAAGTCGACCAGCTTCATCGCGGTGCCCAGGCCCTCGTCCACGGTGAGCGAGCGGGTGGCGGCGTCGGCGAGCGGGAGCAGGGTCGGCAGCGAGAAGCCCTGGCCCTGGACCTTCTTGATCATCGATGACAGGAAGGCCTGCTGACGCTTCATCCGGCCGATGTCGGAGTTGTCGCCGAACCCGTACCGGGCCCGGAGGAAGTCGACGGCCGGCTGCCCGGATATCTTCTGCGGGCCCTTCTTCAGGTGGATGTCGTGCGAGTTCACATCGTTGGGGACGCATATGTCGACCCCGTTGATGGCCTCGGTCATCGCCGCCACGCCCCGGAAGTCCACCACGATGGTGTGGTCGATCCGAAGGCCCGTCAGCGCCTCGACGGTGTTCTGGGTGCAGGCCGGGTTGCCGTTCGGGAACTCGCCGACGGTGAAGGCCTCGTTGAACATCTGGTTGGTGCGCGGGGTCGTCCACGTCCCGTTCTGCAGTTTGCAGGACGGGATGGTGACCAGGGTGTCGCGGGGGATCGAGACGCCGACGGCGTGCTTGTGGTCCGCGTAGACGTGCAGCAGGATCGCGGTGTCGGAGTGGCCCACGCCGATGTCGCCGCCGCCGAGCGCGTCGTTGCCGCCCTCCCGGGTGTCGGACCCGAGGACCAGCACGTTCACCGGCAGCCTGGCCCCGGGCGTGACGGGAACGGGGGCCGGCGGCCGGCTGGTGGCGACGCCGCCCGGGTCGAAGGTGCTGATGTTGGTGTCGAGCCGGTGGTAGAACCAGGCTCCCGCACCCGCGACCGAGAGCACCAGGACGGCGGTGAGCCCGATGGCCGTACGGGCGAGCCGCCGGCGCCGGGGCGTGCCGCTGCGCCGGCCGTCGGTACGGCCGTTCGTGGGATCGGTCATCGCCCCTGTGCTCTCTCGTCGGCCACCGGCCGGGGCCGGCGGTCTGGTCTCATGGGTAAGACGCTTCGGGAGAACGTTCGGTTACACCCGCGGGCGATCCGGCCCGACGGTGTGACACGTCTCACGCCCGGCGGCCGGTTTCGCCCCGGTTCGCCCCGGGGGCGGCGGGCCGGGCGTGCGCGTACGGCGTGCGGTCCGGTCCGACGGCGGGTCAGGCGGCCGGGCCGGCGGGGTCGGTGGACGCGGCGGGTCCGGCCGGCGCGCCGGGGCCGACGCCGTCGAGCATCCGGCGCAGCAGGTCGCGCAGCGTCGCCCGCTCGTCGTCGCCCAGCGCGGCCAGCGGCTCGCGGGCGAAGTTCAGCGATTCGCGCAGTTCCTCGGAGGCGTCGGAGCCGGCTTCGGTGGCGGCGACCAGTTTGACCCGGCGGTCGTGCTGGTCGGCCTCCCGGGTGACGAAGCCGCGGGACTCCAGGCGGTCGACGATGCCGGTGATGTTGGACGGTTCGCAGCTGAGCGTCTGGGCGATGTGCCGCATCGGCATCGGGCCGCGGCGGAGCAGTGCGAGCACCTTGGCCTGGGCGCCGGTGAGCGAGCGGGCGGCGGCGGCCTCCTCGTACTCGCGGTGGAAGAGCGCGACCAGGTTCGCCATGAGGTCGACGACCTCGCGGGTGATCGCATCGGTCGGCTGCGGGGCGACGACCTCGGTCGGCTGGGTGTCCATACCGACCAGTCTACCTGAACATTTGACAACATGAACCTTTCATGCCCACGATTGCTTTACCGGCTCAACCTTTCAGGTGGGCCGGTAAACCCGGGGGAGGGCCCTCAGAACCGCCCCCGGGCGGACCCGCCGCTAATCGCAAGGAGAGATCGATGGCAGAGCAGGCAGTGCCCACCGTCGCCCGTGAGTGGCACCTCGCCGCCCGCCCCCAGGGCTGGCCGACCCCGGCGGACTTCGCGCTGGTCGAGGCGCCGGTCCGGCAGCCGGGCCCGGGCCAGATCCTGGTCCGCAACGAGTACCTCTCGGTCGACCCCTACATGCGGGGCCGGATGAACGACGTCAAGTCCTACGTGCCGCCGTTCGCGCTCGGCGAGGTGATGGACGGCGGCGCGGTCGGTCGGGTGGTCGCCTCGCAGGCCGAGGGCTTCGCGGTCGGCGACGCCGTGCTGCACGGGCTCGGCTGGCGCGAGTACGCCACCCTGGACGCCGGGCACGCCGTCAAGGTGGACGCCGAGGCGGCGCCGCTCTCCTACTACCTGGGCGTGCTCGGCATGCCCGGCCTCACCGCCTACGCCGGCCTGCTCGCGGTGGCCGGCCTCAAGGAGGGCGACCGGGTCTTCGTCTCCGGCGCGGCCGGCGCGGTCGGCTCGCTGGTCGGCCAGATCGCCCGGCTGAAGGGCGCCTCCCGGGTGGTCGGCTCGGCCGGTTCGGCCGAGAAGGTCGCCACGCTGGTGGACGACTACGGCTTCGACGCCGCCTTCAACTACAAGGACGGACCGGTCCGCGAACAGCTGGAGAAGGCCGCGCCCGAGGGGATCGACGTCTACTTCGACAACGTCGGCGGCGAGCACCTGGAGGCGGCGATCTGGGCGCTGAATGTGCACGGCCGGGCCGTGCTCTGCGGCGCCATCGCCCAGTACAACGACACCTCCGCGCCGGCCGGTCCGCGCAACCTGGCGCTCGCCATCGGCAAGCGGCTGCGGCTGGAGGGCCTGCTGGTGCGCGACCACGCCGAGCTTCAGCCCCGGTTCACCGCCGAGGTGGCGGGCTGGCTGCGCGACGGCAGCCTCCACTACGACGAGACGGTGGTGGACGGCGTGGAGCACGCCGCCGACGCCTTCATCGGCCTGCTGCGCGGTGGCAACACCGGCAAGATGGTCGTCCGGCTCGCCCCCTGAGCCTGTCCGCCCCGTGAGCCTTCCCCTTCCCGCCTCCTGACCCGGCCCGCTCCCGGCTCCGGCCCCCGGCCGGAGCCGGCCTGGTGCCGCGTCAACTGCTCCGCCCGCCGCCCCGCCGCCCCCTCCGGGCCGGCGGGGCGGTTTGCGTACGGGCGCTGGCCGGGGCCGCGCACTACCGCATCCCGGCCGGATCCGAAAGAGCGTCACCCGAGGTGGGGGGCAGCGCGGTACGGTGGTCCCGCCCCGTGATGGGGCCGTTCGGGGGAGAGATCCGAACGAGGGGTGGACCTCCTTGAGGATCCGACTAACATTGAGTGAAAGCCTGTCCGTTTTGCTCAATTTAGTGGCTTAATGTCGCCTAACTTGGGTAACTGTGGATCACTTGCAGGCACGAGGCAGCTGGGGAAGGCGACCCTCGTCCACAGCCTGGAGGTCCCGGTGACGACACGTGGAGTCCTGTACATCCACTCAGCGCCCCGCGCGCTGTGCCCGCACGTCGAGTGGGCGGTGGCGGGCGTGCTCGGTGTGCGGGTGAGCCTCGACTGGATCCGCCAGCCGGCCGCACCCGGCCACTGGCGTGCCGAGTTCTCCTGGCAGGGGGAGCCCGGCACCGCGTCGAAGCTCGCCTCCGCCCTGCGCGGCTGGCAGTTGATGCGGTACGAAGTGACCAGCGAGCCCTGCGCGACCGCCGAGGGCGAGCGCTACAGCAGTACGCCCGGCCTGGGCATCTTCCACGCCGTGACGGGCATCCACGGCGACATCCTGATCCCGGAGGACAGACTGCGCGCCGTCCTGCTGCGGGCCCGCAACGAGGGCAGCGACCTGGAGGCGGACATCTCCCGGCTGCTCGGCAAGCCCTGGGACGACGAGCTGGAGCCGTTCCGCTACGCGGGCGAGGGCGCACCGGTGCGCTGGCTGCACCAGGTGGTCTGAGCCCGGCCGTCCGGCTCGCGGCCGTCCTGCTCAGGGCCCAGCCGCTCACGGCCCTCGGGCGTTCCGGGGCCGGGCCGGGCCGTTTCCGAGCAGCCGAGCCCTGCCGAGCCTGCTGAGCCCTGCCGGGCCGCGCCGTGAGCTGAGCAGTCCAGAGCCGCCCGCGGCATGCGGCCAGGCGCGGGCCTGAGGTCACCGACCGCCCGCCGGACATGACAGTGGGGACGGTGTCCGCCCGGACACCGTCCCCACTGCCATGCCGGCGACGTCAGGACGCCCCCGCGGATCAGACGCTGCGGAAGGCCAGCACCACGTTGTGGCCGCCGAAGCCGAACGAGTTGTTCAGCGCCGCGATCGGGCCCTCGGGCAGCTTGCGCGGCTCGCCGGTCACCACGTCCGCGTCGACCTCGTCGTCCAGGTCGTCGAGGTTGATGGTAGGCGGGGCCAGCCGGTTGTACAGGGCCAGTACGGTCGCGACGGTCTCGATGCCGCCGGCGCCGCCCAGCAGGTGGCCGGTCATCGACTTGGTGGCCGAGACGGCGATGTGGTCCAGGTGCTCGCCGAGCTCCTTGCGCAGGGCCTTCAGCTCCGCGACGTCACCCTGCGGGGTCGAGGTGGCGTGCGCGTTGACGTGCACGATCTCGGCCTTGTCCAGCTGGTTGCGGTCGAACAGGTCGGCCAGCGCGCGGGCCACACCCGCACCGGTCGGCTCCGGCTGCGCGATGTGGTGCGCGTCCGAGGACAGGCCCTGGCCGATCGCCTCGGCGTAGACCCGGGCGCCGCGCGCGGCGGCGTGCTCGGCGGACTCCAGCACGACCACGCCCGCGCCCTCGCCCAGCACGAAGCCGTCACGGCCCTTGTCGTACGGGCGCGAGGCGCGCTGCGGCTCGTCGTTGTTCTTGGACATGGCCATCATGTTGGCGAAGGCCACGATCGGCAGCGGGTGGATCGCCGCCTCGGTGCCGCCGGCCACCACGACGTCGGCGCGGCCGCTGCGGATCATCTCGATCGCGTAGCCGATCGCCTCGGCGCCGGAGGCACAGGCGGAGACAGGGGTGTGCACGCCCGCGCGAGCGCCGACCTCCAGGCCGACGTTGGCCGCCGGGGAGTTGGGCATCAGCATCGGGACGGTGTGCGGGGAGACCTTGCGGACGCCCTTCTCCTTCAGCACGTCGTACTGGTCGAGAAGGGTGGTCACGCCGCCGATGCCGGAGGCGATCACGGCGCCCAGACGCTCGGGGGCGAGCTTGGAGGACACGTCGGTGGCGGGGGTCTCGTAGCCGGCGTCGGCCCAGGCCTCGCGGGCCGCGATCAGCGCGAACTGCGCCGAGCGGTCCAGCTTGCGGGCCAGCGGGCGGGGCAGGATCTCGCCCGGCTCGACGGCGGTGCGGGCGGCAATCCGTACGGGGAGGTCGGCCGCCCACTCCTCGGTCAGGACGTCGACACCGGAGCGGCCGGCGAGCAGGCCCTCCCAGGTGGAGGCCGCGTCGCGGCCCAGCGGCGTGAAGGCGCCGATACCCGTGACGACCACGGTGCGGTTTTCAGCGGTCACTGGTTTTTCTCTCTCACGTGTGGCGGGGGTTCGGCGGCGCCGGGGGTGGGGCCCGGCCGGGGCACTACGCGGGGCGCAGGGCCCCGGCCGGTCTTTCAGGCGGTCGCACCGGGCGATCCGGTCGGGTCGACCGGGCCGGAGGTGGTGACCAGTGCTCAGGCGTTGGCGAGGATGTAGTTCACGGCGTCGCCGACGGTCTTCAGGTTCTTGACCTCGTCGTCCGGGATCTTCACGTCGAACCGCTCCTCGGCGGCCACGACGACCTCGACCATGGACAGCGAGTCGACGTCCAGGTCGTCCGTGAAGGACTTGTCCAGCTCGACGTCCTCGGCCGGGATACCGGCGATCTCGTTGACGATCTCAGCGAGACCTTCCAGGACCTCGTCCTTGGTGGTAGCCATGGTGGCTGCTCCTCTTCGGTGTAGATGCGACGGCCCGGCGGGCGGCCGCAGGTTCAGTGGGTACAGCGGTACAGCGGTGTGCCTAGGGGAGCGTAACGACTGCCGCCGCGTAGACCAGACCCGCCCCGAACCCGATGATCAGGGCAAGGTCGCCGCTCCGGGCTTCACCGCTCTCCAGCATGCGTTCCATCGCCAGGGGGATGGAGGCCGCCGAGGTGTTGCCGGTCTCGGCGATGTCACGGGCCACCGGCACCGACGCAGGCAGCTTGAGCGCCTTGATCATGGCATCGGTGATCCGCATGTTGGCCTGGTGCGGGATGAACGCGCCGAGCTGGTCGGCGGTGATCCCGGCGGCGTCCAGCGCCTGCTGGGCCACCTTGGCCATCTCCCAGACGGCCCACCGGAAGACCGGCTGGCCGTCCATCCGCAGGGCCGGCCACTTCTGCTCCTCGCCGACGCCGTTGACGGCGTCCTGCTTGGCGAAGGCGGTGTCCCAGGCCTGGGTCTGCGAGATGACGTCCCGCTGGGAGCCGTCCGAGCCCCAGATGACCTTGCCGATCCCCGGCGTGTCGGACGGGCCGACGATGACCGCGCCCGCGCCGTCGCCGAAGATGAACGCCGTCGAGCGGTCCGAGGTGTCGGTCAGGTCGCTGAGCCGCTCGACACCGATCACCAGCACGTACTCGGCGCTGCCGCCGCGGATCATGCCGTCCGCCAGGCCCAGGCCGTAGCCGAAGCCGGCGCAGGCCGCGGAGATGTCGAAGGCCGGGGCCGTCCCGCAGCCGAGCCGCTGGGCGATCTCGGTGGCGATGGCCGGGGTCTGCTTGAGGTGCGAGACGGTCGCGACGATCACGCCGCCGATCTGCTCGGCCGTGATCCCGGACTGCGCGATCGCCTTGCCGGCGGCCTGCACCGACATCTCGGCGACGCTCTCCTCCGGGCCGGCCCAGCGGCGCTCGGCGATGCCGCTGCGGCTGCGGATCCACTCGTCCGAGGAGTCGATCCAGTTCAGCACCTCGGAGTTCGGGATCACCCGGACCGGGCGGTACCCGCCGACACCGAGGATGCGCGAGAACGCCGCGCCGGTGGCGGGCCGGATCTGTGGGGTGGTCATGCGTTCTGCTCCTGACCGCCGGACGCGTGGGCACCGTGCTCGGCCACCAGCGCACGAGCCTTGTCGAGATCGGCAGGGGTCTTGAGGGCCAGCGTCGCGACACCCTTGACGTTGCGCTTGACCAGGTTGGTGAGGGTGCCGGCCGGCGAGAGCTCGATCACGGCGGTCGCGCCCAGCTGCTGCAGGGTCTCCATGCAGAGGTCCCAGCGGACCGGGCTGGAGACCTGCGACACCAGTCGCTCCAGCACCTCGGCGCCGGACTGCACGACCTCGCCGTCCCGGTTCGAGACGTACGCCACGGCCGGGTCGGCGACCTTGAGGGTCGGCGCCAGCTCGGCGAGGCGTCGCACGCCCGGGGCCATGTGCTCGGTGTGGAACGCGCCCGCCACCTTCAGCGGGATCACCCGGGTGCCGGCCGGCGGGTCGGCCTTGAGGGCCTCCAACTGCTCCAGCGTGCCGGCCGCGACGATCTGTCCGCCGCCGTTGTTGTTGGCCGCGGTCAGGCCGTGCTCGGCCAGCTTGGCGGCCACGGCCTCCGGGTCCCCGCCGAGCAGGGCGGCCATGCCGGTCGCGGTGACCGCGGCGGCCTCCGCCATCCCGAGGCTCCGCTCGCGGACGAAGGTCAGCGCGTCGTGCGCGCTGAGCACACCGGCGCCGGCCGCGGCGGTGATCTCACCGACGCTGTGGCCGGCCACCGCGCCGACGGTCTCCCGGGCGAGGTTCTCGTCCGGGAACAGCGCGCGGGCGGTCACCAGGCCGGCGGCCACCAGCAGCGGCTGGGCGACGGCGGTGTCCTTGATCTCCTCCTCGGAGGCCTCGGTTCCGTAGCGCACCAGGTCGAGCCCGGCGACGTCGGACCAGCCGCGCAGGCGGTCGGCGACGCCGTCCACCTCCAGCCAGGGGCTGAGGAATCCGGGAGTCTGGGCACCCTGTCCAGGGGCGACGATTACGAGCACGGTTCAAGCCTCTCTTGCCAGGAGCCCGGGGGCGGGTAGGCGACGGTAACGAAGAAAAGCACGCGGGATTGTGGAGTCCCTACAGCGCTGTCAGTTCTGCTCCCCGACCGTGCCGAGCCGGCCCAGTGCGAGTGCGATGCGCAGCGTGAAGGCCGACCGTACGTCGGAGGGAGCATAGCCCGTGACGTCAGTCACACGTCGGAGCCGGTAGCGCACCGTGTTGGGGTGGACGAAGAGCATCCGGGCGGCGCCCTCCAGCGAGGAGGCCTGCTCCAGGTACACACTCAGCGTCTCCAGCAGGGCCGAGCCCGCCTCGTCGAGCGGTGTGTAGATCTCCTCCACCAGCTGGCGACGGGCGGCCTTGTCCCCGGCGAGCGCGCGTTCCGGCAGCAGGTCGTCCGCCAGGACGGGGCGCGGGGCGTCCGGCCAGGCCGCGCAGGCCCGCAGGCCGGCCGCGGCCGCGTGCGCCGACCTGGTCGCCGACAGCAGGTCGCCGACGGTCGGGCCGACCACCACCGGGCCGGGGGCGAACTGGCCGATCAGCGCCCGGGCCGCGTGCACCGGCTCCTTGTCGCCGCCGACCACCACCACCAGGCGCTTGCCCAGCACACCGGTCAGGACGTGCAGCTTGGCGTACCTGGCGGCCCGTCGGATCGCCTCCACCACCAGCTCGCTGTCCCCGTCGGGCGCGCTGCCCATCACCACCCGGACCTGGCTCGGCTGGCCCCAGCCGAGCGCGGCCGCCCGGGAGAGCACACCCTCGTCCGCGTCACCGGAGAGCAGCGAGTTGACGACCAGTGCCTCCAGCCGGGCGTCCCAGGCCCCGCGCGCCTCCGCCGCCTGGGCGTAGACCTGCGCGGTGGCGAAGGCGATCTCGCGGGCGTACACCAGCACCGACTCGCGCATGTCGGCCTCGTCGCCGGGGGCGGCCACCTCCTCGATGGCCTCCTCCATCACCTCGATGGTGGTGCGGATCAGCTCGACGGTCTGGCGCAGGGTGATGGCCCTGGTCAGCTCGCGCGGCGCGGTGCCGAAGACGTCGGTGGAGATGGCCTGCGGCGCGTCCGGGTGCCGGTACCACTCGGTGAAGGCGGCGATGCCCGCCTGCGCGACCAGGCCGATCCAGGAACGGTGCTCCGGCGGCATCCGCCGGTACCAGCCGAGCTGGTCGTCCATCCGGGCGATCGCGGCCGAGGCCAGCTTGCCCGAGGACTTCTCCAGCCGTTTCAGGGTCGCGACCCGCCGCTCGGCGCGGTCGGCCGCCAGTTTGCGCTCCTGCGCGGTCAGCCGGGGCGCGGCCCGGCCGGCGCGCGGCGCGGCGGCGGCCTTGCCGCCCTTCGCGGCCGCGCCGGACCTGGCCGCTGCGGATCTGGTTGCTCCGGCCCTGGCAGCGCCCGGCGCGGCGGGCTGCGCCACGCCGACGGTGTCGTCGGGCGGGTCGGACTGGTCGTTCTTGGCGTTCGCGGAGGCGGCTGGCACAGGACAAGACTGCCTCACCCGGGTGACCGCTCGTGCACAGCCCCTCCGATCCGGCCCGGTGGCAGCGATCACACCGGCTACCGTGGGGCCCGTGACCGACGCAGCCATCCGCCCCCGAACCGACCTGCGCCGCACCGCCGAGCGGTACCTCTCGACCCCGGCGACCGGCATCGAGACCAGGCACGCGTTCTCCTTCTCCGGGCACTACGACCCGAAGAACACCCACTTCGGCGCCCTGCTGGCCTGCAACGAGGAACGGCTCGCGCCCGGCGCGGGCTTCGACGAGCACCGCCACCGCGACACCGAGATCCTCACCGTCGTCCTGGAGGGCGCGCTCGCCCACCGCGACAGCGACGGCCACAGCGGCGTGGTCCGCCCGGGCATGGTGCAGCACCTCGGCGCGGGCTCCGGCGTCACCCACACCGAGCGCAACGTGGGCGGCGCCGAGGTGCCCGTCCGCTTCGTCCAGATGTGGCTCCAGCCGGACGTCTTCGACGCGCCCCCCGCGTACGGGCTCCGACGGGTGGAACCGGCCGCCGACGGGTTGACGCTGCTCGCCTCCGGGCTGCCCCGCGACGCGGACACGCCGGCCCTGCGGCTGCGCCGCTCGGACGCCGCGCTCTGGCTGGTCACGGCCGGCCCTTGGCTGCCGCTGCCCGAGCTGCCCGCCGCCGAGTACCGCTACGCGCACCTGACGGCGGGTTCGCTGGGCTTCCGCACCGTCCGGGGCCCGCAGGGCGGCGGCCGCTCGATGGAGCCCGGCGACAGCGCCCGGATCAGCGGCGACGCCTTCGCCGACCCGACGGCGGGCGAGCACGGCGCCGAGCTGCTGCTCTGGGAGATGCACTCGCCCGTCTCGTACGGCTGACCGCCGGGCCGCCGTGCCGCTCGCCGGGCCGGCGTCCGTCCGGGCCGGGGCTCAGCCGTCCAGCTCGTCCAGCACGGCGTCGGTGAAGGCCGGCCAGGCCTCGGCCGCCCACGGCCCGAAGTCGCGGTCGGTGAGGGCCACGCAGGCGACGCCCGCGGTCGGGTCCACCCACAGGAAGGTGCCGGACTGCCCGAAGTGGCCGAAGGTGGCCGGCGAGCTGGTGGTGCCCGTCCAGTGCGGGGCCTTCTCGCCGCGGATCTCGAAGCCCAGGCCCCAGTCGTTGGGCTTGCGGTGCCCGAAGCCGGGCAGCACGCCGCTCAGCCCGGGGAAGGCGACGAACCGGGTGGCGGCCTCGACGGTCGAACGGTCCAGCAGGCGCGGTGCCTGCAGCTCGGCGGCGAACCGGACCAGGTCGGCCACCGTGGAGACGCCGCCGGCGCCGGCCGGCGAGCGGTGCCCGGTGTCCAGCCGGGAGGCCGTCATGCCCAGCGGCTGGAACACCGCCTCCGCCAGGTACTGCGCGAACGGGATCCCGGACGCCTTCGCCAGGGTCTCGGCGAGCACGTCGAAGCCGGCGTTGGAGTAGAGCCGCCGGGTGCCCGGCGCCGCCATCGTCCGGTGCTCGTCGAAGGCCAGGCCGGAGGTGTGGGCCAGCAGGTGACGCACCGTGGAGCCGTCCGGGCCGGCCGGGTCGTCCAGCTCGAACACGCCCTCCTCGACCGCGACCAGCGCCGCGTACGCGCTGAGCAGCTTGGTCACCGACGCCAGCGGGAACGGGTGCTCCTGCGGCCCGTTCTCGCCCAGCAGCGCGCCGTCCGCGCCGCGCACCACGGCCGTCGCCGCGTTGGTAACCGGCCAGTCCTCGATCATCCGCAAGCTCTGCATGGGCCCGACTCTAGCCAGTTCCCCCGGACGGCCGCGTGCGAGGCTTGCTTTGAGTGCGCTCCAACTCACTAGCGTCGTAGTCACCGCACACCAGGGGGTCCAGCCCATGACCACAGTCACTCCGGCCGCCGACGCACCGGCCGCCCGGCGCGCCGTCGCCGTCTGCCCGCCGGGCCCGGCCGCCGGTCGGTCCGTCGACCCGGCCGACGGCGGCCGGCGCAGCTGCGCCGAGGTGTACGCCGCCCCGGACAGCGCCCCGGACCGGACCCCGCGGCACACCATCAGCGAGGTGGCGGCCGCCACCGGCCTCACCGCCCACACCCTGCGCTGGTACGAGCGGATCGGCCTGCTGGACCCGGTCGACCGCACCTACTCCGGCCAGCGGCGCTACAGCGACGGCGACCTCGCCCGGCTGGGCTTCCTCAGCCGGCTCCGGCTCACCGGCATGTCGGTCGCCGACATGCTCCGGTACGTCGAACTGGCCCGTCTCGGCGAGGACACCTTCGCCGAGCGGCGCGATCTGCTGGTCACCCACCGGGAGGAGGTGCGGCAGCGGCTCGCGGACCTGCACGCGACGCTCGCCGTGCTCGACCACAAGATCGACCTCTACTCCGGCACCCAGGACCCGACCGCGCTGCGCGAGCCCCCGGCCGGGCCGGACCCGGCGAGGGCGCGGCGGCCGGGAGCGCGTGCACAGCACCCGGTCGCGGCCCAGCGGCCCCTCGCGGCGCAGCAGGCCCTCGCGGCGCAGCACCCCGCCGACGCGCAGCACCCCGCCGACCGGCAGCACCCCGTCACAGAGCAGACCCCCGTCACGGCACGGGCCCCCCGCACCCGGACCCCGAGCAAGCAGAGGAAACAGAGCGCATGACCATCCCCACCACCAAGCTCGGCAGCACCGGCCCCGTCGTCGGCGTCCAAGGCCTCGGCTGCATGGGCATGAGCGAGTTCTACGGCCCGACCGACACGCCCGAGGCGCTCGCCACCCTGGACGCCGCGCTCGACCTCGGCGTCACCCTGTTCGACACCGCCGACGCCTACGGCGGCGGGCACAACGAGGAGCTGATCGGCCCGTTCGTCCGGGCCAACCGCGACCGGGTGGTGCTGGCCACCAAGTTCGCCATCGAGCGCCGCGAGGACGACCCGGCCTGGCGCGGCGTGCGCAACGACCCGGCCTACGTCCGCTCCGCCGTCGACGCCTCGCTGCGCCGGCTCGGCGTGGACGTCATCGACCTCTACTACATGCACCGCCGCGACCCGGCCGTCCCGTTCGCCGAGTCGGTCGGCGCGATGGCCGAGCTGGTGCGGGCCGGCAAGGTGCGTCACCTGGGCCTGTCCGAGGTCACCGGCGCCGAGCTGCGGGAGGCGCACGCCGTGCACCCGATCGCGGCCCTGCAGTCCGAGTGGTCGATCTTCTCCCGGGACGTCGAGCGCACCGCGGTGCCCGCGGCCGCCGAGCTCGGGGTCGCCTTCGTGCCCTACTCGCCGCTCGGCCGGGGCTTCCTGACCGGCGCGTTCACCGCCGCCGAGGAGCTCTCGCAGGGTGACTACCGGCGCCGGCACCCGCAGTTCAGCGGCCCGAACGCCGAGGGCAACGCCCTGCTGGTGGAGCCGGTCCTGAAGATCGCCGCCGCCCGCGGGGTCGGCGCGGCGCAGGTCGCCCTGGCCTGGGTGCACCAGCGGGCCGAGGTGCACGGCCTGCCGGTGGTGCCGATCCCGGGCACCCGGCGGCGGAGCAGGCTGGCCGAGAACACGGCCGCGGCCGGCCTGCGGCTGACCGCCGAGGAGCTCGCCGAGCTGGAGCCGATCGCCGGCCGGGTCGCCGGGAGCCGGTACGCCGACATGTCGTTCACCTCGGCCGGGCGCGAGTAGCCCCCCCGGCCGGGGAACGCCCCCCGCGTTCCCCGGCCGGGCCCCGTCCGCCGTCCCCCGTCCCGCTGCGCTCAGGCCTCCCGGCCGAGCCAGCCGGCCAGCCGGGCGTAGGGGGCCGCGTCCGCCGGGACGGGCCGGACCTCGCCGAACGGCACGAACCCGCGGATGTCGGCGGGCAGTACGGCCTCGGCGATCCCCAGCGCGGCCACGGCCAGCGCGTCGTCCAGCGGGAGGGTGCTGTCCAGCGCCCGCGCGATGTCCCAGGAGTGCGTGACCGCCTCCATCACGTAGCCGCCCAGCGCGCCCCGGCCCGGCACCTCGCCCCAGGGGGCCACGCTCGGCCGGTCCAGCTTGGCGTCCTCGGCCCAGGCCGCCGTCACCCGGGCCCGGGCCCGCTCGAACACGGCGGGCCACTCGTCGTCCTCGATCTCGCCGCAGGCGGCCGCCACGTCCTGGGCCCGGCCGCCCTCCCCGATGTAGGCGAGCCGGTGCACGCCGCCGACGGTGTGGCTCAGCAGCGCCCGCAGGTCGTACTCGGTGCACGGGGTGGCGTTGCCCAGCGCCCCGGGCGTCACCTCGGCGATCAGCTTCTCCAACTGGCCGAGCGCGAGCAGGTACAGCGGGCGGGGGTCCTGGGTCATGTCCATGCGATCTCCATGCGATGAGCGGGTTGCTGCTTCGGGACCCACCTTCGCGGGAAAACCTGACACCTGCCGTCATGTTTTCCTGGCATTCTCGACGCCATGAAAGCCGACCGGCTGCTGTCGATCCTGCTGCTGCTCCAGACCCGCGGACGGGTGACCGCCGGCGAGCTGGCCGAGCGGCTGGAGGTGTCCGTCCGCACCGTCTACCGCGACGTCGAGGCGCTCTCCGCGGCCGGCGTGCCGGTCTGGAGCGAGCGCGGGCGGCACGGCGGTGTCAGCCTGCTGCCCGGCTACCGGACCGACGTCACCGGCCTGACCGGCGACGAGGCCCGGGCGCTGTTCGTGCTGGCCGCCGAGGGGGCGCACCGGGCCCTCGGCCTGGACGGCGCGCTCGGCTCCGCCCTGCGCAAGGTGATGGCCGCGCTGCCCGCCCCGCACCGCCCGGCCGCCGAGCGGACCAGTGAACGCGTCCTGGTCGACCCCGCGCGCTGGATGCGGACCGGCCCGGAGACCACCACCGACTTGGGCGAACTGCAGCGGGCCGTGTTCGCCGACCGCCGGCTGCGGCTCGCCTACCGGCACAGCGGCGCCGCCGGCCCGGCCGAGTACACCGTCGACCCGTACGGCCTGGTGAGCAAGGCCGGCGTCTGGTACCTGGTGGCCGACCTGGCCGGCGCGCCGCGGCTCTTCCGGGCCGACCGGGCGTCGGCGGCCGAGACCCTGGAGGAGCCGGTGCGCCGCCGGCCGGGGGTCACCCTGGGCGAGGCCTGGGCCGGGCTGCGCGAGCGGGTGGAGCGGCTGCCGGTGGAGGTGACGGTGCGGCTGCGGGTGCGCAGGGAGCGGCTGGACATGTTCGTCCGGATCCACGGCGCCCTGCTGGTGGCGCCGCCGCCGACCGCCCCGCCGCAGGAGTGGACCGAGCTGGTGATGGGCTTCCGGGCGGTGCAGGCCGCCCGCGCGCTGCTGGCCTTCGGGGCGGACGTCGAGGTGATCTCCCCGCCCGAGGCCCGCCGGGAGCTGGCCCTGGCGGCCGCCGAGGCGGTGCGGCTCTACGGGCGGGACGCCCCGGCGCCGGGCCCCGAGGGGGCGGCGGCGGACGGCCCGGACGCCGGGCGGTGACCGGCGGCGCGGGCGGGGAGGAGGCCCCCGTCGCTCAGCTCTGCGCCGGCAGGGTGTGGCTGACCGCCCGGTAGTGGCCGAGCGCGATCGAGGCGAAGTTCCGCAGGCTGTGGGTGCCGGTTGCCAGGTAGCCGTTGTGGCCGGCCGCCCCGGCGGAGGAGATCTCCTCCGCCCCGAAGCCGCCGCCGGTCGGGTCGGCGCCGTGGCCGAGCCCGCCGAACTCCAGGTACGGCACGTTGCCGATCCAGTCGGTGGGATTGCGGGTCGCCCAGACCTGGACGCCGCCGCCCAGCTCGGCCGCGCTCTCCACGCCCATGCCCGGGCTGCCGAACACCACCACGTCGGTGATCCCGGCCGGTTCGCCGTCCGCGCCGGTGGCGGGCGGGATGTCCGGGGCGGCGATCCCGCAGACCACCGAGCCGTACGAGTGGCAGAACAGGGCCGGCGGGGCGGTCGGGGCGGTGGTCTCCTTGAGGCCGCCGAGCAGCCGCTCCAGGCGGGGGGCGGCGACGTCGGCGAGCCGCGAGGTGACGGCGTCCGGGCCGAGGCCGGAGGGGGTGACGTAGCCCGTCCAGGCCACCACCGCGCTCACCGTGCCGGGGGCCTGGCGCTGCTCCTCGGCGAGCAGCGCGCGGGCCATCCCGGCGGGGGAGCGCAGCGGCTCGGAGGCCTGGTCGTGGTGGCCGAGGTCGGCGTCGGAGCCGGGGACCAGCACGGAGACCCGCTGGGCGCGGGCGAGGTCGCCGAAGACCTCGCTGACCAGCCCGCGGCCGCGCGGGTCGAAGGCCAGGATCTGCCGGCCGGCCTGCAGCAGGTGGTCGCAGTCGTTGGCGCGGGAGGCGGCCAGCGCGCGCTCGGCGGAGTCCAGCGAGTGGTCGGCGGCCCGGGCCCGGGCGCGTTCGCGCTCGGCGGCGACGGCCAGCCGGTTGGCGCGGTAGCGGACGTCGAGCGGCGCGCCGTCGAAGTTGCCGACCACCAGCGGGTACTCGGTGAGCAGCCGGTCCAGCTCGGCGGGCTTCAGCGAGGCGAAGAAGGCGGCGACGGTGCCGGCCGAGGTGGTGGCCGGGTCGGGGAGGGCGCGCCCGAGGGAGTGGTCCTGCACCCAGGCGGCACTGCCGGCCGGGGGCGTCGCGATGGCGACCTGTTCGGTGGAGGCGGCGGCCTGGGCCGCGGCCGCTCCGGCGTCCACGAGGACCGCGCAGCCCGCGAAGGCGCCGATCAGTACACGCTTCCAACGCCTTCGGCGCATGGCGTCAACTCCCTCGGGGACCCGTGACCGTCACTGCGGGCGGGGCCCGGAGGTGGTACGACTGCCTACTGCTCCGGCAAGCGTAGGTGGTCGGGAGGAGCGATGGGCGAGCCCTAAACTGTGGGATGGGTCACATGCCGCCCCGTCCGGCCCGTATCGCCGGGCTGAACCGGGAGTTTCGCCGGGGTGCCGCGCCGGTGGTCCGGTGATCGGCCCGCGCGCGTCGCCGGCCGGGCGCCCGTCGCCCGCAGTGCCCGCCCGGCGCGTGCGCCGGACGCGCCGGCGCAGGTCAGCGTCCTGCTCGCGGATTTCGGCGGGCCGCCGAGCCGGCCCGCCGCCGCGCGGACGTCCGGGTGGCCGGCCCGGCCGGGGTGCCCGCGGCCCCGGCGCGCCCGGCCGGCCCCGGGTCAGGCCAGCGAGGTCCAGCCGCCGGAGCCGCGGTCGGCCTGTTCGAGCCGGTCGGGGTGCCCGCTGCCGTCGGCGACCGAGATCCGGCGGTACCTGTCCTGGTGGAAGACCCAGAACTCGCTCCTGCCGCCGACGCGCTGACGGTCCGGCACGGCGAGGAAGCTGTCGACCCGGGTGACGCCTTCGAGCGAGACCCAGGCGGTCAGCTCACGGTCCGAGCGTTCCAGGGCGTCCATGTGCAGGCCGCTGTCGTTGACCGAGATCAGCCGGTAGACCTGCCGGCCGCCGGTGCTGTGGAACACCCAGTACCAGCTCTTCCCGCCGACGCCCTGGAGGTCCGGCACCGGGAGGAAGGCGTCGACCTGGGCGACGCCCGCCAGCGAGCCCCACCGGCCCAGGCCGCGGTCGGCGTGGTCCAGGGTGTCGGTGTGTGCGACGCCGTCGGCGATCGACACACCCCGGTAGACCTGCTTGCCGCCGACGGTGTGGAAGAACCAGTACCGGCTCCGGCCCCCGACCCGCTGCCTGCCGGGGATCGGCAGCACGGCGTCGACCCGGGCCACGCCCTGCAGCGCGTCCCAGCCGGTGAGGGCGCCGTCGGGCTTCAGCAGGGCGTCGTCGTGGGTGCCGCCGGCGACCGAGATCCTGCGGTACCGGCCCTGCCGGAAGACCCAGAACTCGCCGACCCCGCCCGGGGTCTGCGCGTCCGGCACCGCGAGGAACTCGTCCACCACCTGCGCGGGCGGCCGCGCGGGCTGCTGCCCGCCGTCGGGCAGGCCGGCCCCGGTCTGCGGGGTGCCGGTGCCCTGCTGCGGGGCGCCGCCGCCGGGCTGCTGCCCCGCGGCCGGCGCCTGCGGGGCGAGGGTGCCGTCGCCCAGCCCGCGCAGCAGGCTGAGGGAGGGCGCGAAGGCGTAGACCGAGCCCTCGGTGCGGACGAACTGCTTGAAGCTCAGCGGGGTGACCTGGCGGCTGCCGTCCGCCGCCCGGCTCTCGTAGCTGACCGGGCAGTCCAGGCCGACCATGGGGTCGCCGCCGGGCTCGTGCGGCGCGCGCCCGGGCGGGAAGTTCGTCTCGTCGATCCAGGCGGTCTGGATGAACTCGAACTGGGTGGTGATGTCGGCCTGGTAGCAGACGAAGAGCAGGCCGCGCGGGTCGTCCGGGCCGCCGGGGCCCTCGGAGGCCGGGTCGAAGGGCTGCCCGTACGGCGCGCCGCGGCGCATGATGCGCCGCCCGTCGAGGAGCCGGGCCTCCAGCGGGGGCTCGCCGGGCCGCTCGCGCAGGCCGTCGCGCGGGCTGGTCTTGCGCAGGTGCGAGAAGAGCGGCGTGACCAGGCCGTCCGGGTCGTCCCGGAAGCCGAAGTCGTTGTCGTTGGACGCGGACGGGTCGAACGGCACGTCGGCGCCGGGGTGCTTGCAGACGGGCGCGCCCGAGCGCCAGCGGCCGACCAGCCGGGCCGCCAGCCACTCGGTGGTGGCCTCCGGCGGGACGGCCTTGGCCTGCTTGAGGATCTTGAGCTGGACGCCGACCTGGGCCCACCAGCCGGGCACGTCCTGGGCGAGCCGGCGGACCACCTGGAAGGAGCCGTTCCGCGCCCAGTCGGGGAGGCCGGTGCCGCTGCCGGGGGCGGGCTCCTCGCCGACGACGAACTCGCCGGCCGGGACGATCCGGGTGCCGGGGTGGCCCTCCACCTCGTCCGGGTCGGTCGCCGAGGGCCGGTCGAAGCCGCGGACGCCCGGCTCGCTGACGCCGTCCTTGAAGCCGAAGTGCTCCTTGCCCCGGCGGGTGCCGAGCAGGGTCGCCGCGTTCTGCTGGAAGACGATCACGATCCGGGCCTGGGCGGCGGCGTCCCGCTGCTCGCTGACCGCGGCCTGGAGGTCCTGCGCGGTGTCGGCGGCGACGGTCAGCACCGCGTGCACCGGCTGGGTCCGGCCGTTGCCGAAGAGCCAGTTGTCGGGGGAGTTGTCGCCGGTGTCGCCGAGCGCGCCGGCCCGCTTGGCGGAGCCGTCCTTGAACGCCTCCAGGGTGCCGCCGACGGGCGCGTCCTCGTAGGGCTCCCGGCCGGACAGCTCGGCCAGGCCGGCGTAGGTGAAGCTGATGCCCGTCCAGACGGCCTTCAGCGAGCCGGGGTCGTCGCCGCCGGAGGCCCGGCGGGCGGCGCTGAAGGCCGCGTTGAAGGTGGCCACCTGACGGGTGGTGGCGATCCTGGGGGTGAGGGCCTTGAGCCAGGCCCGGGCCTTGGGGGCGTCCTCGAACTTCAGGAACAGCAGGGTGACGTGGTCCTTCTTGAATCCGGCGAGGATGTCGCCCTGGATCTCGTCGCTCTCGCGCAGTCTCAGATCGGTCATGCGTGCCCTCCTGGGGCGGGTTGTTCACTGGAACACGTACGGTAGGTGGGTTCATCGTGGACGAACCAAAATGTCACCCGGACGGGGCCGCGCGGAATCCGTCGCGCGCGCCCCCGTCCGGGGTGCGGGGCGGGGGCGCCGCCCGGTGAACGCCCGTCAGGACGGCGTGCCCAGCTGGACCCACTGCGCGGTGCTCGGGACGCCCTTGTCGTCGAGGAGGAAGAGCATGTAGTACCCGGGCGGGGCCGCGGCCGCCGACGGCGGCGCCTGGAGCTCCAGCTTGGTGCCGGCCCGGCTGGTGATCCGCAGTTCGACGTGGCGCTGGCTGGTGTTCACCGAGTGGGTCGCGGTGGTCGGCGAGAGCAGCACGGCGCGGGAGGCCAGCGTCGGCGTCGAGGTGGTGGCCAGGAACCTGCTGCCGTAGCCGATCATGCTCTGCGGCACCCGGTCGAGCGCCGGGCGGTTGCCCTTGGCCAGGTAGGCGGGCTCGTAGATCTCGATGCTGCCGTTCATGTCGTCCGTGATGTCCGGGTCGTTGGCGAGCTGCTGCAGCTCGTCGCCGGTCACCATCACCCGGCCGTCCGGGAGCACCACCGCGTTGGAGTGGTAGCCGCGCGGCAGGCGCTGGACGGGCCCGAGCCGCCAGTTGCCCTGCGCGTCGCGCAGCTCGGTCTGGCGGTACTTCAGGTCGGCGTTGGGGTTGTAGGGCCCGTTGCCGTAGTCGCGGATGTCGTAGGCGCCGTTGACGGTCATCAGGGTGCCGTCCGGCAGCAGCAGGGTGTCGTCCTGGGTGCGGCCGAAGGCCCGGGACTTCTCCGCCGTCCAGGTGCCGTTGGAGAACTTGAGGGTGTTCGGGTTGTCCCGGTCGCCGCCGAGCAGCAGGGTGGCGTCCGGGCCCTCGGGGCCGCCGGGCAGCGGCACCGCCGAGCCGTAGTTGCGCTTCTTGCCGTCCGGCCTGGCCGGCAGGTCGGAGCGGGTCTCGTTGTTCGGGTCGAACAGCCACTGCTCGCCGGGGTGCCGGCCGAAGCCGTAGACGTTGCCGTCACGCATCGAGAACAGGTGCGGGTAGTCCAGGGTGAACGGGGCGCTCGCCCTGAACGTGTCCACCGGCGTGTTGCGCGGCACGTCCGACTTGGTCTGCGGCACCGGGTAGGCCTTCGCCGGGAACCGCTCGACCACCGGGGTCGGGGTGCCCCAGCCCAGTTCGGACTGGCCGGACATGATCAGCTGCCGGCCGTCGGGGCCGGTGACCACCGACGGGTACCAGCGGCCGACCGACATGTCCGGGTTGCGGGTCCAGGTCTCCGTCCACGGGTCGAAGACCAGCGACAGCTTGGCGCCGCTGCCGCCGTTGCCGCCCAGGTTGCCGCCGAAGACCCCGAGCATGCCGTTCGGCAGGAACGAGTGCCCGGCGCAGAAGAACGGCGCCGGGCGGGGCTCGCCGAGCCCGTCCGGCATGTCGATCACGGGCGGGGTGACCTTGGTGAACGCGTCGGGGCCGGTGCCCTTGGCCGGGTCCCAGAGGAAAGCGCGGCCGGCGTTCTCCTTGCCGGTGGTCTGGGTCGGCGCGGGCTCCTTCTCCGGGTTGGTCTCGATCCGCTCGAAGGAGAAGAGCAGCACCTTGCCGGTCGGCAGCATGGCGATGTGGGCGGCGAACTCGGGCGAGGGGAAGTACTGCTTGAAGGCACCGGAGGTGGTCGGGTCGAAGCCGGCGTTGATCTTCGCCTGGCTGTCCGTCAGCGCGTTCAGCCGGTTGGTCCTGGTGGGCTGCGGGTAGTCGCCGATGCCGCGGATCGCCGCCCTGGCACCGGCGTGCGCCTCGGCGTGCTCCTGGCCCAGCGAGGCGACCTCGTCGGGGCGCATCTCGGCCATCACCCGGGGCGAGGTGATGTGCGGGGCGGCCTCCTCGCCCGCCGGGTGGCCGTCGTGGCCGTGCACCTGGGCGGCGCGGGCCAGGGCCGGGGCCGCGGTGGTCAACAGGCTCGCGCCGGTCAGGGCGGAGACGACGGCGCACGCCGAGAGGGCGGCGGAGAGTTTCCTGCGGGACATGGGGCTCCTCGGGGCAGGGGCGTGGGGCGGGAAGGTGGCGCGTGCAGGGGTGCGGGGGCCGGCGGGGGAGTACGCGCGGGAGTCCGTGGGCGGGGCCGCGCGGAGCCGGGGCCGACGCCGCCACATCATCACGCCCCGTGGTGGTTCGCATGCGACTCGACCGGCGAGGGCGCCAGGATGAGCCGTTCGGACTCACCCGGTGATTCCGCAGGGTGACGGACCGTCGGCCGCCGTACCGTCACACCACGCCGAGCGCGTAGACCGCGAAGGCGGCCGCCCCGGCGCCCGCCACCGCCTTCCAGGCGCGCGGGAACGACGTCCAGGGGCCGTCGAAGCGGCGGGCGAACCGGCCGATCCCGACCAGCGCCGCGGCGAACAGCGGCAGCAGCACCAGCCGGCCCGCCACCCAGGCCGGCGAGTCCGGGGCGGTGGTCAGCCCCGGCACCGCGCCGAACGCCGCCGCGCCCGGCACCGCCACCGCCAGCATCGCGCTCTGGTGCCAGCAGAACACCGTCATCGCCGACAGGTTGACCAGCACCACCGGCAGCCAGAGCAGCGGCCGGCGCAGCAGCCGCCCGATCCGCTCCCGCAGCAGGACGGCCGCCCCGCACTGCACCGCCGCCAGCGCGAGCACCAGCAGCGACGGCGGGTGCGAGTTGGTGCGCGCCGCGCCCGGCACGCCCACCATGCTGGCCGGGTAGTGGAAGAACAGCAGCAGCGCGGCGAACAGCGCGCCGCCGCCCAGCAGCAGGAGCCGCGCGGCGCGGCGCCCCAGCCGGCCCTGCGCCCAGAGCACGCCCAGCTGGTAGGCGAACATCCAGCCCGGGAGGATGTTGACCAGGGCGAGCCAGGACGGCACCGCGTCGGCCCACGGCCCGTACCGCAGGGCGTCCACCAGGGCGACCACGGCCAGCATCGCGGCCGCCGACCGGCCGCCGAACCGCCGGCCCAGCGCCACGCACCACGGGGTGAGCGCCGTCAGCCCGAGGTACACCGCGATGTACCAGAGCGGCTGGACGACCAGCACCGAGCCGGTCCGGACGGTGCCGTCGGGCACGCCGAGCCGGTGCAGCACGGGGATCAGCAGCGCCCAGACGGCGGCGACGCCGAGCACCGGCCGCAGCAGCCGCACCGCCCGGCCGCGCAGCCAGGCCGGGGTGCCCGCGCCGCGCTCCCGGGCGCGCTCCAGCGAGCGGACCGAGGAGTGGCCGCCGACCAGGAAGAACACGCCGAGCATCTGCAGCAGCCAGCTGGCCGGCGCGAAGAAGCCCAGCGAGGTGAGCGGGCTGGCGTTGTGCAGCGCGCCGTCGGGGGAGAGGGTGAGGCCGCCGAGCATCCAGTGCCCGGCCGGTACGGCGAGCAGGGCGAGCGCGCGGAGCCCGTCGAGGGCGCGGTCGCGGCTGGCGGGGGTCTGCGCGTCGGCCTTGGCGGCGGCCCGGCGCAGGGCGGCGAGAGGTCCGGCCATGGTGCGGCTCCTTCGGTGCGGATCGCGGTGGATCGCGGCGGATCGGTGCGGTGCGGTGCGGTGCGGTCGGTGCCGGGCCGTGGTGTGCCGTCGGCCCGGAGCGGCGGGCGGCGGGGCCGGCCCCGGGCCGGTTCAGCCGGCCGGGCGGCCGAGGGTGAGGTCGGCGAAGCGGGCCAGCGAGACGGTGCCGGGCGCGAAGTAGCCGGTGTGGCCGTGCGATCCGGTCGAGGGCAGGTGCCGGGCACCGAAGCCGTCGCCGGTCGGGTCGGCGCCGTGGCCGAGGCCCAGCAGCGAGACGTGGGGGACGTCGCCGATCCAGTCCGAGCCGTTGCGGTCGGTGGCCCAGAGCGGCACCCGGGGGTCCAGGGCGGCGGCGTCCGGCACGCCCATGCCGGGGGAGCCCAGCACCACCACGCCGGACGCCTGGGCGGGGCCGGGGGCGGCCAGTCCGCAGACCACCGAGCCGTAGCTGTGGCAGAGGACGGTCGCGGGTGCCTGCGGCGAGGTGGTCCGCGCCAGGCCGGTGAGGAACCGTCCGAGCCGCTGCGCGCCGGCCTCGGCGAGGTCCTCGGCGGCGGCGTCCAGGCCGACCCCGACGGGGGTCGTGTAGCCCGCCCAGGCGATGACGGCGGCCGTCCGGCCGGTGGCCTCGTACAGGGCGCGGGCCATGCCGGCGGGCGTGCCGTAGGGATCCCGGGCGCGGTCGAAGCTCATCAGGTCGATGTCGGAACCGGGCACCACGACCGCGGTGTGCCGGGCGCCGGCCAGGTCCCCGTAGACCTCGGCGACCGTGCCCCGGCCGCGCGGGTCGAAGGCGAGGATCTGCCGCCCGTCGGCCAGCAGGCCCTGGTAGCGCTCGGCGCGGGCCCGGGCCGCCTCGTGGTCCCGGCCGGTCAGCGCCGGGTCGCCGGCCCGGGCCCGCTCCTTGCCGAGCTCCTCGCCGAGGGCCAGCGCGTTGGCCCGGTAGCGCAGCGGGACGGGCGCGCCGTCCAGGTTGCCCACCACCTGGGGGTGGCGGACGGCGAGGGCCTCCCGCTGCGCCGCCGGCAGGGCGGCGAAGAAGTCCGCCACCTCGGCGGGCGCCGCGCCGGCCGGGTCGGGCAGCCGGACGCCGAGCGTGGTGTCGGCGACCCAGGCGGCGCTGCCCGGCGGCGGCCCGGTGACCGGCGTCTGCGAGTCGGCGGCGGCCCAGCCGCCCGCGCCGAGCAGGGTGACGGCGGTGATCGCGGCGGCGGCCAGCGTCCGCCTGAAGCGCAGCAGCATCGTTCTGTTTCTCCCTCGTGCGTCCGGTGCGACGAGGGAGAAGGTAGGAAGGCGAAGGCCCCGCGGGCGTCACACCGCGGGGCCAACCACCGGGTACCACCCGGGTATCAGGCGGGTGCCAGGAGGGGCGTCACTGACCCGGCGTCACCAGCCCGGACTCGTAGGCCAGCACCACCGCCTGGGCGCGGTCGCGCAGGTCGAGCTTGGCGAGGATGCGGCCGATGTGGGTCTTCACGGTCTGCTCGGCGAGCACCAGCCCGGCCGCGATCTCCTGGTTGGACAGGCCCCGGGCGATCAGCTCCAGCACCTCGGTCTCACGCGGTGTCAGGCCGTTGAGCCGCAGCTTCGGGTCCCGGCGCGGGGCGGGCCGGGTCCGGGCGAAGTCCTCGATCAGCCGGCGGGTGACGGAGGGCGCGAGCAGGGCCTCGCCGGCCGCGACCACCCGGACGGCGGCGATCAGGTCGGCCGGCGGGGCGTCCTTGAGCAGGAAGCCGCTGGCCCCGGCGCGCAGCGCCTCGTACACGTAGTCGTCCACGTCGAAGGTGGTCAGCATCAGCACCCGGGGGCGGTGCCCGCCGTCGGTGCGGCCGAGCAGCTGCCGGGTGGCCTCCAGGCCGTCCATGACGGGCATCCGGACGTCCATCAGGACGACGTCGGGGTGGGTGCGGCCGCTGACCTCCAGGGCCTGCGCGCCGTCCGCCGCGTCGCCGACCACGTCGATGTCCGCCTGCGCGTTCAGCAGGGCGGCGAAGCCGGCCCGCACCATGGCCTGGTCGTCGGCGATGATCACTCGGATGGTCACTCGGCGCTCTCCTCGGGGCTGTCGATCGGCAGTGCGGCGGCGACCCTGAAGCCGCCGTCCGGCAGCGGGCCGGTGTCCAGACTGCCATCCAGCAGCCGGACGCGTTCACGCATGCCGACCAGGCCGTGGCCGGTGCCCTCCGCCGGGTGCTCCAGTGGCTCGACCCGGGCCGGCGGGGCCGCGTTGGCCACCGTCACCAGCAGCCGGCCGTCCTCGACCGTCAGCGAGACCAGGGCCTCGGCGCCCGGCGCGTGCCGCACCACGTTGGCCAGCGCCTCCTGGACGATCCGGTACGCCGAGAGGTCCACCGCGGGCGGCAGCGGCCCGGCGGCCTCCGCGCTGACGGTCAGCCCGGCGTCCACCCCGGCCCGGCCCACCGTCCCGACCAGCCGGGCGAGGTCGCCGACGCCGGGCTGCGGGGCCTTCTCCGGGCCGGAGTCCTCGCTGCGCAGCACGCCCAGCAGCCGGCGCATCTCGGCCAGCGAGGCGCGTGCGGTGCCGGCGATGGCGGTGAACTCCTCGGCGGCGTCGGCCGGTACGCCGGTCAGCCGGTAGGGCGCGCTGGCGGCCTGCACCGCGATCACCGACATGTGGTGGGCGACCACGTCGTGCAGCTCGCGGGCGATCCGGGCGCGCTCCTCCAGCAGGGTGCGGCGCCCGCGTTCGGCCTCGCTGATGTGCTCCTGCTCGACCAGCAGCCGGCGGGCCTCGGCCCGCTCGCGCAGCGCGCCGCCGAGCACCAGCACCGCGCCCGGCAGGGTGATCCCCAGCAGGCTGTTGTCACCGCCGAACCGCCCGTCGGGGGCGAGCAGGGCCAGCGTCAGGGTGGCGGCGGCGGTGGCCAGCCAGACGGCGAGGAGGGTCCGGCGGGGCTCCCGCAGGGCGAGCGGGACCATCAGCAGGCAGTAGCCGACGACGGAGGTGGCCGGCCAGGGCCAGACCGAGCCGGTCGGCTCCCCGCCGGCGAGCAGCAGCAGGGCGGTCAGCAGGTGGGCCGAGCCGATGATCCACCAGGCCGGCAGCGGGCGGCTCACGGCGAGCAGCAGGGGGACGCTCTGGGCCACCGCCAGCCCGGCGGCGAGGCCGGCGTTCAGGCCGTAGTCGTCGGCCAGCACGTTGATGGAGCTGGGCAGCAGCGCCGTCACGGCGCCGAGGGCGAGGACGTACGGCAGGTACCGCAGCCAGCGGGGGGAGGCGTGGGCGAACAGCGGGGTGTGGTCGGGGGACGGCCGGGCCAGGGCGGTCGCCAGCGCGGCCAGGGGGGAGGGGCCGGTACGTCCGGTGGGCGGGGAGTCCATGCCGCCCAAGCCTAGGAGCCGGGCGGGCGGCGGGCGTCCGACCGGGGGCCTGTCCCGCGGGTGATACCGGGGTATGACACCCGGCCGGCCGGGAGCAGGCGCGACCGCGGGTCAGGACCGCCAGTCGCCCGCCAGGGCCGGCCCGAGCTGGTCGAAGTGGCGTTCGATCAGCTCGATCATGCCGTCCGGCCCGCTGTCCTCGGGCTGGGCGGACCACGCCAGGTGCGCCGAGCGCAGGACCCCGCCGAAGACCGCCGCCATCACCTTGGGGCGCAGGTCGACGGCCGGGTCCAGGCCCTCGCGGGCGGCGAGCAGGCCGGCCACCACCTGCTCCTGCTCGGTGATCCGGCGCAGGTGGGCGGCGAGCAGCGTGGGGGTGTCCTCGATCATCTGCATGAGTTCCAGTGCGGCGGTCACCCCGCTCGGCCCGTCGTGCCGGCTGCTGGCCAGGTCGCGCCAGCACTGGACGATCGAGGCGCGCAGCGCCTGGAGCGGGCTCTCGCCGGCTGGGCGGCCGCGCAGGCACTCGATGAAGTAGTCCTCGGCGTCGGCCATCACGGCGAGGGCGACCTCGTCCTTGTTGGCGAAGTAGCGGAAGAAGGTGCGCTGCGAGACGTCCACGGCGGCGGCGATCTCGTCGACCGTGGTGTGCCCGAAGCCCTGCTGGAGGAAGAGCCGGTGGGCGGCCTCGACCAGGGCGTCCCTGGTGCGCTGCTTCTTGCGTTCGCGCAGGCCGACGACCCGGGCGGCCGGGTCGGTGGCGGGGGTCGTGAGCTGCGCGGCCATGGCGGGGGCCTTCCGACTGCGGGCGGCGGGGGTCAGGGCCAACGATAGCGCTCTGACAAATGTCAGCCATAGGCAGAAGACAGGGTTTGCCGAATGTCAGGAGCTGACATAATCTCCCGGGGGTGGCGTCCGCCGGGCCGCAGTACTCGTGGGGACGGGTGGGCCCGCGGCGCCACGCCAACGTTCCGTGTCGTCAACGCCCCCCGGAGGGCCGTCAGATGAGCCAGTCCGTCGTCAAGAACGCGAAGGCGGACGCCCCGCCGCCGGGCAGGTCCGCCCCGGCGGGGAGGCGCCTGCAGGGCCACCCCTGGCTGACCCTGCTCACCGTCGCCGTCGGCGTCATGATGGTCGCCCTGGACGGCACCATCGTGGCGATCGCCAACCCGGCGATCCAGAACGACCTCAAGGCCTCGCCGGCCGACATCCAGTGGGTGACCAGCGGCTACCTGCTGGCCCTCGCGGTCTTCCTGATCACCGCCGGCAAGATCGGCGACCGGTTCGGCCACAAGTCGACCTTCCTGGTCGGCGCGGTCGGCTTCGCCGCCTCCTCGGCCGCGATCGGCTTCGCCGGCAACATCCAGACGGTGATCGCCTTCCGCGTCCTCCAGGGCCTGTTCGGCGCGCTGCTGCAGCCCGCCGCGCTCGGCCTGCTGCGGGGGGCCTTCCCGGTCGAGAAGCTCAACATGGCGATCGGCATCTGGGCCGGCGTGATCGGCGCCTCCACCGCCGCCGGACCGATCGTCGGCGGCCTGCTGGTCGAGCACGTCTCCTGGCAGTCGGTGTTCTTCATCAACATCCCGGTCGGCCTGCTGGCGCTGCTGCTCGGCATCTGGGTGCTCAAGGACGTCCGGGCCGAGAACGCCGCCAAGTCCTTCGACATCCCCGGCATCCTGCTGCTCTCGGCCGCGATGTTCATGCTGGTCTGGGGCATCATCAAGGCCCCGAGCTGGGGCTGGGGCGACACCAGCACGCTGCTCTTCCTCGGCGGCGCGGTGCTCGCGCTGGTGGCCTTCGCGCTCTGGCAGCGGGTCGCCCGCGAGCCGCTGATCCCGCTCAGCCTGTTCCGCTCGGTGCCGCTGTCGGCGGGCACCCTGCTGATGATCCTTATGGCGTTCTCGTTCTTCGGCGCGATCTTCTTCGTGACCTTCTACCTGCAGAACGTGCACGGGATGTCGCCGGTCGACGCCGGTGTCCACCTGCTCCCGATGACCGGCATGATGATCGTCGGCGCCCCCGCCGCGGGCGCCGCGATCGGCCGGGTCGGCCCGCGGATCCCGATCGTGGTCGGCATGGTGCTCACCTCCGTCGCGATGTACGGCATGTCCACCCTGGACGCCGGCTCCGGCAGCGGCGTGATGTCGCTCTGGTTCGTGCTGATGGGCCTGGGCATCAGCCCCGTCCTGGTCGGCGCCACCGAGGTGATCGTCGGCAACGCCCCGCTGGAGCTGTCCGGCGTGGCGGGCGGCCTCCAGCAGGCCGCGATGCAGGTCGGCGGCAGCCTCGGCACCGCCGTGCTGGGCGCGCTGATGGCCGCCAAGGTCACCGACGTGCTGCCGGGCAACTGGGCCGCGGCCGGGCTGCCGCCGGTCGAGGGCGCCCAGGCCCAGGGCCTGGAGCAGGCCGCCCAGCTGGGCATCGCGCCGCCGCCCGCCCCGGGCACCCCGCAGCAGGTGGTGGACGCGATGGCGACGGCCGTCCACGACTCCTTCGTCAGCGGGATGTCGCTGGCCTTCGCGGTCGCCGCCGTGGTGGCCTTCGTGGCGGCCCTGCTCGGCCTGCTGACCCGGCGCGGCACCACCGACACCGGCCCGGCCGTGCACATCTGAGTCCGGCCCGGCCGGTCCCGCTGATCCCGCGGGCCTCGATCCGTGGCCCCGGCACCCGGCCCCTGACGTCCTCCCGGCGGCAGGGGCCTCGCCGTCGGCCGGCCCGGCCGGGGGGACGGACCCGCGCCGGTGCCGCCGGCCCGCCCCGGTGCGGGCGGGCCGGCGGAATCACCCGGCCGCCGAGGGTGTGGCGCCTTGCCCGCCGCCCGGGTGCGCGGTGGGCTGTCCGCATGACCAGCCAGCACGCCGTCGTCGTGGACCCGCCGCCCGCTCCCGCCCCGCCGGCGCCGGGCCGCGCGGCCCGGCTCCTCGGGCGGCCCGGGGTGTTCGCCGTCGCAGCCGGAGCCGCCGCGACGGCGCTGATGGCCGCGCGGATCTTCCTGCCCGGTCCGATCGGCCTGGCCGACAACGGCGACGGCCCGCGGCGGATGTGCGCGCTGGACAGCGTCGTGCAGGTCGACCCGGGCTCCGCCCCCTGGTGGGCGTACGTCAACTTCGGCTACGTCCGGGCGCAGCCGGGCGAGTGCGAGCCGGCGGGCGGCTACCGCAGCAGCGCGGCGGTGCTGCTGCGGCTGGCGCGGCCGCTCGGGCACTGGCTCGGGCTGCCCGGCGAGGTCGACCTCCGGGCGCTGGCGGTGCTCTTCTGCCTGCTGGCCGGCCTGGCCGTCGGGGTGTTCGCGGCCGCGCTCCGCGGCGGCCTGCCCACGCGCTCGCTGATCTGCCTGGCCCTGTTCCTGGTGGTCGGGGACAGCATCTTCGCGGGCTACGCCGCCTCGCCCTACAGCGAGACCGCCGGACTGCTCGGCATCCTGCTGGCGGCCGCGGGGGCGACCCACCTGGGCGGCTCCCCGCGGGCGCGGCGGGCCGGCCTGCTGGTCCTCACGGCGGGCGCGGTGCTGGCGGTCGCCTCGAAGACCCAGGCGGTGACGATGGCGTTGCCGTTCGCGGCCCTGCTGCTGTTCGCGCACGTCCCCCCGGCGCGGGCGGCCAGGGCCTGGGCGGGGCGGGTGCTGCCGTGCTGCGCGGCCGCCCTGATCGTGGCGACCGGGGCGGCCGCCGCCCAGTGGCAGCCGGAGCCGTTCAAGGTGATCAACCCGACCGAGGTGGTCTTCGTCGGCCTGCTCGGCGCGGCCGACGACCCGGCGGCCGCCGCCGTCGAGCTGGGACTGCCCGCCGACTTCGCGCAGTACGCCGGTCGCAGCTGGTGGTCGGCGGACCCGCCGCAGAACGACCCGCGCTGGCCCGGGGTGCGCGGCCGGATGACCTACCCCACCGTCGCCCGGTTCCTGCTGCACCACCCGGACGTCGCCGCCGGCATCGCGCTCGGGGCGGTGGAGGACTTCGGCGCCGCCCGGCCCGGCTACCTGGGCTCGTACCCGGTGGGCGCGGGGGAGCCGGCCGGCTCCCAGGAGTCCCGGCTGGCGGTCTTCGGCACCCTGCTGCGCCTGCTGGGCGGCGGCCCCCTGCTGCTGCTGGTGCTCGGCCTCGGCGCGGGGGCGGCCGGCCGGCTCCGCGCCCTGCGGCACCACCCGGCCCGGCGGGCGTTCGCGTCGGCGGTGCTCTGCCTGGCCGGCGTCACGGCCGTCCAGTTCCTCACCGCCGCGTACGGCGAGGCGGTCGAGGGCGTCAAGCACCAGGTGTTCGCGATCTGTGCGGCCGGGCTGGTCCTGGTGCTGGCCGCGGCCGGGCTCTGCTGCGCGCCCCGCCCGGGGGCGGCCGGCGGGGGTGCGCTGCCGCCACCGCGGCAGGAGCCGGCCGGGGCGCAGGAGCACGAGCAGGAGCAGGCCCGGCGCCAGCCGGGCCGGGCCTAGCCGTACGGTCTCCGGAGACCGCCCCGCCGTACGGGCCCCGGAGACCACCGCCGGCCGGGCCCGGCCCCGGCCCGCGCTACCGGCCGCGGCCCTGCTGGAACCGGCCGGTGTCGAGCCCGACCAGCGGCGCCGGGTAGTCCGGCCGTTCGGCGAGCAGCCAGGGCTGGTGCACCGCGGCCCCGGGGACGTGCGCCAGCTCCGGGACCCAGCGGCGGACGTACGCCCCGTCCGGGTCGAAGCGCTTGGCCTGGGTGAGCGGGTTGAGCACCCGGTTGGGGCGGGTGTCGGTGCCGGTGCCCGCCACCCACTGCCAGTTCAGCTGGTTGTTGGCCACGTCGCCGTCGACCAGCAGGGAGAGGAAGTGCGCCGCGCCCGCCCGCCAGTCCAGGTAGAGGGTCTTGGCGAGGAAGCAGGCGGTGAGCAGCCGGGCCCGGTTGTGCATCCAGCCCTCGTGGGCGAGCTGGCGCATCCCGGCGTCGACGATCGGGTAGCCGGTCCGGCCGGCCTTCCAGGCGGCCAGCTCCGCCTCGTCCCGGTGCCAGCGGTCGTCGTGCGGCCGGTAGTCGGCGTGCGCGGCGTCCGGGCGGGCGGCGAGCACCTGGTGGTGGAAGTCGCGCCAGACCAGCTGCCGGACGAAGGCCTCCGCACCCGGGCCGCCGCGCCGCTCGGCCAGCGCGACCAGTTCGGCGGCCGAGAGGCAGCCGAAGTGCAGGTAGGGGGAGAGCCGGGAGGTGCCGTCGCCCTCCAGGTCGTCGTGCACCTCCTCGTACCGGTCGACCTGCCAGGCCGACCAGCGGGCGCGGCCGGCGCTCTCGCCGCCGGCGGGCAGCCCGGGTGAGTCCGGGCGGACGTCCGGCAGCGCGCCGCCGGGTACGCCGTCCGGCACGTCCGCCGGCACCCGTACGGCGCGCGGCGCGGCCACCGGGTGCCGCCGCTGGGCGGCCCGCCAGGCCCGCAGGTACGGGGTGAAGACGGCGTAGTGATCCTTGCCGGCGGGGGTGACGGCGCCGGGGGCCAGGGCGGTCAGCACCGCGTCGTGCACCCGCAGCCGGCCGCCGAGGGCCTCGCGCAGGGCGCTCTCCCGGCGTTGGGCGAAGCCGCTCACGCCGGCGGCGACGTGCACCGACACCGCGCCGGTGGCGGCCGCCAGCCGGGCGGTCTCGGCGGCCACCGCGCCGCGCCGCAGCACCAGCCGCCCGCCCCGGGAGCGCAGGCCGGCGTCGAGGTCGGCCAGGCAGCCGGCGAGGAAGGCGGACCGGTTGGGGACGGCGAAGCCGGTGGCGGCCACGCCGTCGTCCAGGACGAACAGCGGCACCACCTCGTCGGCGTCGGCGAGGGCGGCCCGGAGCACGGGGTTGTCGTGCAGCCGGAGGTCCTGGGTGAAGAGCGCGATGGAGACGGACATGCCTCATGGCTACCGCCGCGGCGCCGGCCGCCCGGGCCGACACGCCCGGCCGTCGCCCGGCGAACACCAGTGCGGGCGGGTGCATGCCGAAGGGCCGGACCCCCCCGAAGGGAGTCCGGCCCTCGTACGGCCTGTTGGAGCTACCGGATCAGGCGTCGCCGCCGGCGGCGCCCGGGTCGGCGGAGGCGACGTCGAGCAGCTGGTAGCGGTCGATCGCCTCCTTCAGCGCACTGCGGTCGACCTTGCCCTGCTTGGCGAGCTCGGTGAGCACGCTCAGGACCACCGACTGGGCGTCGATGTGGAAGAAGCGGCGCGCGGCACCACGGGTGTCGGCGAAGCCGAAGCCGTCCGCACCCAGCGACTGCCACTGGCCCGGGACCCAGCGCGAGATCTGGTCCGGCACGGCGCGCATCCAGTCGGACACGGCGACGAACGGGCCCTCGGCACCGGTGAGCTTGCGCGTCACGTACGGGACGCGCTGCGGCTCCTCCGGGTGCAGCAGGTTGAACTCCTCGGTCTCCACCGCGTCGCGGCGCAGCTCGTTCCAGGAGGTCGCCGACCAGACGTCGGCCTTGACGTTCCACTCCTCGGCGAGGATGCGCTGGGCCTCCAGGGCCCACGGCACCGCCACGCCGGAGGCGAGGATCTGGGCCGGGATCTGGCCGGCGGTCGCCGGGGCGTACCGGTGCAGACCCTTGAGGATGCCCTCGACGTCGACGTTCTCCGGCTCGGCCGGCATCTTGATCGGCTCGTTGTACACCGTGATGTAGTAGAAGACGTCCTCGCCGTGCGGGTGCTCGGCGCTGGAGCCGTACATCCGGCGGATGCCGTCCTGCATGATGTGCGCGATCTCGAAGCCGTACGCGGGGTCGTACGCGACGACGCCCGGGTTGGTCGAGGCGAGCAGCTGCGAGTGGCCGTCGGCGTGCTGCAGGCCCTCACCGGTGAGGGTGGTGCGGCCGGCGGTGGCGCCGATCACGAAGCCGCGGGCCAGCTGGTCCGCCATCTGCCAGAACTGGTCGCCGGTGCGCTGGAACCCGAACATCGAGTAGAAGACGTACACCGGGATCAGCGGCTCGCCGTGCGTCGCGTACGACGAACCGGCGGCGATCAGCGAGGCGGTGCAACCCGCCTCGGAGATGCCGTCGTGCAGCATCTGGCCCTTCGGGGACTCCTTGTAGGCGAGCAGCAGATCACGGTCGACCGACTCGTAGGTCTGGCCGAGCGGGTTGTAGATCTTCGCCGACGGGAAGAGCGAGTCCATGCCGAAGGTGCGGTACTCGTCGGGCGCGATCGGCACGAACCGGTTGCCGATGCCCTTGTCCCGCATGAGGTCCTTCAGCACCCGGACGAACGCCATGGTGGTGGCGATGGTCTGGTTGCCGGACCCCTTCTTGACCGCCTTGTAGGCCTCGTCGCCCGGGAGCTCCAGCTTGCGCGGCCGCACCTTGCGGGTCGGCATGTAGCCGCCCAGCTCCTTGCGGCGGTCGTGCATGTACTGGATCTCTTCGGAGTCCTTGCCCGGGTGGTAGTAGGGCGGGTAGCCCTCGTCGAGCTGCTTGTCCGTGATCGGCAGGTGCAGCCGGTCGCGGAAGCGCTTGAGGTCCTCGGTCGTCAGCTTCTTCATCTGGTGGGTCGCGTTGCGGCCCTCGAAGTTCGGACCGAGCGTCCAGCCCTTGACGGTCTGGGCGAGGATGACCGTCGGCTGGCCGGTGTGCTCGCGGGCCGCCTTGAACGCCGCGTAGACCTTGGCGTGGTCGTGGCCGCCGCGACCCAGGTGCTGGATCTGCTGGTCGGTCATGTCCTCGACCATCTTGCGCAGCCGCAGGTCACCGCCGAAGAAGTGGTCGCGGATGTAGCCGCCGGTCTCGGTGGCGTAGGTCTGGAACTGGCCGTCCACCGTGGTGTTCAGCTTGTTGACCAGGACGCCGTCGCGGTCCTGGGCGAGCAGCGGGTCCCAGCTGCGGTCCCAGATGAGCTTGATCACGTTCCAGCCGGCGCCGCGGAACTGCGACTCCAGCTCCTGGATGATCTTGCCGTTGCCGCGGACCGGGCCGTCGAGGCGCTGCAGGTTGCAGTTGACGACGAAGGTCAGGTTGTCCAGGCCCTCGCGCGCCGCCAGCGACAGCTGGCCGAGCGACTCCGGCTCGTCCATCTCGCCGTCGCCGAGGAAGGCGTACACGTGCGAGTCGGAGGTGTCCTTGATGCCGCGGTGCTCCAGGTAGCGGTTCATCCGCGCCTGGTAGATCGCACCGAGCGGGCCGAGGCCCATCGAGACGGTCGGGAACTCCCAGAAGTCCGGCATCAGCCGCGGGTGCGGGTAGCTGGACAGGCCGTACGGCGCCTTCGACTTCTCCTGGCGGAAGGCGTCGAGCTGCTGCTCGGTGAGCCGGTCCAGGAGGAAGGCGCGGGCGTAGATGCCGGGGGAGGCGTGGCCCTGGAAGAAGATCTGGTCGCCGGACTCGCCGTCCGCGTCCTTGCCCCGGAAGAAGTAGTTGAAGCCCACGTCGTACAGCGACGCGGACGAGGCGAAGGTGGCGATGTGGCCACCGACGCCGATACCCGGGCGCTGGGCCCGGGAGACCATCACGGCCGCGTTCCAGCGGGTCGCGTTGAGGACCTTGCGCTCGATCTCCTCGTTGCCGGGGAAGAAGGGCTCGTCCTTGGTCGCGATGGTGTTGACGTAGTCCGTGCTGCGCATCTCGGGCACGGCGACACGCTTCTCGCGGGCGCGCTCGATCAGGCGGAGCATCAAGTAACGGGCACGCTCGCGCCCCCGCTCGTCGATGGCCGCGTCAAGCGACTCCAGCCATTCCGCGGTCTCCTCGGGATCGAAGTCCGGGACCTGACTCGGAAGGCCGCCAATGATGATCGGGTTGCGATCGGATCCGGAAGCCACGCTGTTCCTTCACTGTCGGTCGAAACTGAGGTGTGTCGCGCCGCCTCCATCGTGTACCGAAACTCGGAGAGCCGTCATCTCTACCGATGGGTAACCGTTCCGCCTGGTGGGCGGGCCGGTCATGAGGTGTGCGGCAGGCTCCGTTGCCTGGCTCGCGCACCCCCGGGAGTTACGAAGAGGTGGTCCGACCTTTACCTGCTGTGCCTGCTGTGCCTGCACTCCCGATTCGGGGGTACAGGCTCTCCAGGCCTCCAGGCACCCTTCCGTCCGATGGGCGGGCGGTCGGGCTGAGGGCCAACAGGAGACTCTACGCCCGCAGGTACACCGGTTCCGAATGCCGTTCGTATCTCGGGCAGGCGTGCGCCCCGTGTACGCCGGTCGGGTGCCTGCGACCGCCACCCCCGCGAGGGTCCCGGGCGGCCCGGCCGACCGGTGCAGACATGGGCAAATGGGTGTGATTACCGACACGTCCAGCGGCGTGTCTTGCCACAAGTCGTCAACCTTTGGGTGGGATCGGGGGCCGGGTACTTGCGCGAACCGCCGCGCCCGTGTGGACTACGGCCAAGCCTCGGCATGGATGCCGAGCCGAATACTGGAGGTTATTCCCGTGAGCGCGACCGCGGACCCCGCGGACAAGTCCAACCCGGCGCACCGTCTGGGCTTCGAAGAAGGCCAGATCGTCCAGGAGCTCGGGTACGACGATGACACTGACCAGGATCTCCGCGAAGGCATTGAGGAGATCACCGGTACGGATCTCGTCGACGAGGACTACGACGACGTCGCCGACGCCGTTCTGCTGTGGCACCGCGAGGAGGACGGGGATCTCACCGATGCCCTCGTCGACGCCCAGGAATACCTGGCCGACGGCGGCCTGGTGTGGCTGCTGACCCCCAAGACGGGCCGTGACGGGCACGTCGAGGCCCATGAGATCGCGGACGCCGCCAAGACCGCCGGTCTCTCCCAGACGAGCTCGGTGGCGGTCGCCAAGGACTGGGCCGGCACCCGTCTGGCGACCCCGAAGGCGGCGAAGTCGGGCAAGCGCTGAGCGCCGGAGAAGCCTGGAGCGGGCCCCGCTGGAGTTTTCTCCAGCGGGGCCCGCTCGTTCCCGGCGCGGGCCTGTAGGTGTCGCCGGGCGAGTTGTTCGCCGAGGGCGAAAGCGGTGGGCCGGGGCCCGAGCTCGCTCACCCGTTCGGCCTAATTGCCCCGGACGGATGCAAGGATGTGGCTCGGCCGCGCCCGCAGAGCGGCCACGTCGCGTTCAGAAAGGTCCGCATCATGGCCATCGAGGTCGGCACCCAGGCTCCGGATTTCGAGCTCAAGAACCAGCACGGCGAGCTGGTCAGGCTCTCCGACTTCCAGGGCGAGAAGAACGTCGTCCTGGTCTTCTACCCGTTCGCCTTCACCGGCGTGTGCACCGGCGAGGTGTGCGCGATCCAGAAGGAGCTGCCGCGCCTGCAGAACGACGACGTGCAGGTCCTGGCCGTCTCCTGCGACTCGCCGTTCACCCTGCGCGTCTTCGGCGACCAGGAGGGCCTGGAGTACCCGCTGCTCTCGGACTTCTGGCCGCACGGCGCGGTCTCCCGCGCCTACGGCGTCTTCGAGGAGGAGAAGGGCTGCGCCGTGCGCGGCACCTTCGTGATCGACAAGGCCGGTGCGGTGCGCTGGTCGGTCGTGAACGGCCTGCCGGACGCCCGCGACGAGCAGGAGTACCTGAAGGTCCTCGGCGCCCTCTAGGCCGCGGCGGCCGGCGGGGGCCAGCCGGCCCCCGCAGCGGTGCGTCACCGGGGCGATCCGGAGGGCGATCCGGAAGGAGTTGGGCCCGGTCACTGCGCAGGACGGGAACCCGGCACTACGATCGGGCCGTTGGCAGGTCAGAGGCGCACCGGCCGAGGCCGGCCGCTTCGGACCGCACCGCGGGGGCACCACGACGTGCCTCCCGAATCTTGGAGGACCAGTGGGTGTCAGCCTGAGCAAGGGCGGCAATGTCTCCCTCACCAAGGAGGCCCCCGGCCTGACCGCCGTGATCGTCGGCCTTGGCTGGGACGTCCGCACCACCACCGGCACGGACTTCGACCTGGACGCCAGCGCGCTGCTCTGCAACGAGGGCGGCCGGGTCGACGGGGACGGCAACTTCGTCTTCTTCAACAACCTGAAGAGCCCGGACGGCTCCGTCGAGCACACCGGTGACAACCTCACCGGTGAGGGCGAGGGCGACGACGAGCAGATCAAGGTCAGCCTGGCCACCGTGCCGGCCAACGTCGCCAAGATCGTCTTCCCGGTGTCGATCTACGACGCCGAGAACCGGACCCAGAACTTCGGCCAGGTCCGCAACGCGTTCATCCGCGTCGTGAACCAGGCCGACAACAAGGAGCTGGCCCGCTACGACCTCTCCGAGGACGCCTCGACCGAGACCGCGATGGTCTTCGGCGAGCTGTACCGCAACGGGGCCGAGTGGAAGTTCCGCGCCATCGGCCAGGGCTACGCCTCGGGCCTGCGCGGCATCGCGCAGGACTTCGGTGTGAACGTCTGACCCGCCCGCCCTCCCGCCGCGGCCCCGCGTTCCCCGGAACGCGGGGCCGCGGTGTCTTGTCCCGGCGCCGGCCCGGATCGTCCCGTGCCCGCCCGGAGCGTGCCGCGCCGTCCCGCGCCGTCCGGGGGCGGCCCGCTCCGGGCGGGCGCCGGGCCGGGCGCTGATAGGTTCTGCTAGTTCAGGAAGTTCAGTGGGCGGCCGGTGGTCGTTCGGGGGTCCGAGGGCATAGATCTGGGATGCGCCTCGTCGTGCCGCCGTCCGGCCGGAGCCGCCAGGGAGTGGGAGGAAGAACAGTCATGAGTGTCACGCTCGCCAAGGGCGGGAACGTCTCGCTGACGAAGGCCGCGCCGAATCTGACGCAGGTGCAGATCGGGCTCGGCTGGGACGCGCGCTCCACCACGGGTGCGCCGTTCGACCTCGACGCCAGCGCACTGCTCTGCCAGGCCGGGCGGGTGCTCGGCGACGAGTACTTCGTGTTCTACAACAACCTGAAGAGCCCCGAGGGTTCGGTGGAGCACCAGGGCGACAACCTCACCGGTGACGGCGAGGGCGACGACGAGGTCGTCGTGGTCAACCTGGAGCTGGTGCCGGCCCACGTGGACAAGGTGGTCTTCGCGGTGTCGATCTACGACGCCGAGGCCCGGATGGAGAACTTCGGCCAGGTCCGCAACGCGTACATCCGCGTGGTGAACGTGCTGGACGGGCAGGAGATCGCCCGTTACGACCTGACCGAGGACGCGTCCAACGAGACCGCCATGATTTTCGGTGAGCTGTACCGCTACCAGGGGGAGTGGAAGTTCCGCGCGGTGGGCCAGGGTTATGCCTCCGGCCTGCGCGGCATTGCTCTGGATTTTGGCGTAAACGTACAGTAAAGGCCTCATCATCACTCGGAACGAGCAACAAGGGGCACCGCGGGGGTGACCTGACCGGGATCCGGTCCCGGTCAGGGCGTCTCAGGACGACGCCGCACCCGTGGCATGCGCCCTGAAACCCGAAAGGTAACCAAATCCCGTGTTCCTCCGCACATTCGGCTGGTCGTTCGCGATCACTGCCGTCGGCCTGATCGCTGCCGGCCTGCTCTGGGGCGCCGAGGGCTTCGGCATCGTGCTGATCCTCTCCATCCTGGAGATCTCCCTGTCGTTCGACAACGCGGTGGTCAACGCCACGGTGCTGAAGCGGATGAACCCGTACTGGCAGAAGATCTTCCTCACCGTCGGCGTGCTGATCGCCGTCTTCGGCATGCGCCTGATCTTCCCGCTGCTGGTGGTCGGTCTCACCGCGCACCTCAACCCGGCGACCGTGATCGACCTCGCGCTGCACTCCGACCAGACCTACAACGGGTCGACCTACGCCCAGTACCTGGAGGCCGCCAACCCGGCCATCGCGGCCTTCGGCGGCATCTTCCTGCTGATGATCTTCCTCGACTTCATCTTCGAGGAGAAGGACTTCAACTGGCTGAGCTGGATCGAGAAGCCGCTGGAGAAGGTCGGCAAGCTGGAGGCCTTCTCCTCGGTCATCGCCCTGGTCACGCTGGCCCTGGCGGCCAACTTCTTCGCCGCCGAGAACGCCGAGACGGTGCTGCTCGCGGGCATCATGGGCCTGGTCACCTACCTGGCGGTCAACGGCCTGTCGAGCGTCTTCGAGGCCGGCCTGGAGGAGGAAGAGGAGGCCGAGGCCGAGGCCGAGAAGACCGGCAAGTCCATCGTGCAGGTGGGCGGCAAGGCCGCGTTCTTCCTCTTCATGTACCTGGAGGTGCTGGACGCCTCGTTCTCCTTCGACGGCGTGGTCGGCGCGTTCGCCATCACCCAGGACATCTTCATGATCACCTTGGGCCTCGGCATCGGCGCGATGTACATCCGCTCGCTGACCGTCTTCCTGGTCCGCAAGGGCACGCTGGACGACTACGTCTACCTGGAGCACGGCGCGCACTACGCGATCGGCGCGCTGGCGGTCATCCTGCTGGTCGGCATCGAGTACCACATCCCGGAGATCGTCACCGGCCTGATCGGCGTCGCCTTCATCGGGCTGGCCCTCGGGTCGTCGATCCTGCGCAACCGCCGGGCGGCGGCGGCCGGCGGCAGCGGGGACTCCGAACTGGTGGGCAGCAACTCCCACTAGGGCCGGTCCCGGCCGGTCGAGTCGTTCCCCCGGCCCGCGTCCGGCAGTGAAAGGTCCGCGGCACCACCGCGGACCGGCCGCAGCAGCACAGCGAAACGGCCGCTCCCCGCACGTGCGGGGAGCGGCCGTTTCGCCGTGCTGCGCCGGTCGTCAGCCGAGCTGCTGCTCGATGGCGCGCAGCTTGCGCTCCAGCGAGTCGAGCTTGGGCATCGACAGGGTGTCGTCGTCCGCCGTCAGGTCCACCGAGGGGGACGAGTACGAGGAGGAGTAGGGCGACGACGAGGAGGAGGAAGAGGCGTAGGGCGACGAGGAGGAGTACGAGGACGAGTACGAGGACTCGACCGCCGCACGCGGACGCCGGCCCGGCTCCAGCGCGCTCCTGGGGGTGGGTTCCAGGGCCGTGGAGGCGCTGCCGGTGCGGGCGTCCGGTTCACCGGCTAGCGCAGGCTCCGAAGCGCTCTGGCCGTCCCCGGCAGCGGTCAGGGCAGGTACCTGGCGGCCGCCGCGGGCCCGGCCGAGCATCCCGCCCTGGCGGGAGATGGCCTTCAGCTCGGCCCGTTCGCGCCGGTCGGCACTGCGGGCGCGCACCTTGGCGTCCATCTTCGACTGGCGCTCCTCGCGGACCTCGTCCACGGCCTCGTCCAGGCTGCGGACGTTCTCCAGCAGCATGAGCGACCAGGCCGCGTAGGTCTCGCGGGGGGCGCGGATCCAGCGGACGATCCGGATCTGCGGCAGCGGGCGGGGCACCAGGCCCTGCTCGCGCAGGGCGGCCTTGCGGGTCTGCTTCAGCGCGCGGTCGAAGAGGATCGCGGCCGAGATCGACATGCCGGAGAAGAACTGCGGGGCGCCGTCGTGGGCACCGCCGCGCGGGGCGTGCACCCAGTTGAACCAGGCGGACGCCACGGCGAACACCCAGACCAGCAGGCGGGAGCCGAGCGCGGCGTCGCCGTGGCTGGCCTCACGGACGGCGAGCACGGAGCAGAACATCGCCGCGCCGTCCAGGCCGAACGGGACGAGGTACTCCCAGCCGCCGGAGAGGCCCAGGTTCTCCGTGCCGAAGCCGACCAGGCCGTGGAACGACAGCGCGGCGGCGACACCGGCACAGCAGAACAGCAGGACGTAGGAGGCGATCCCGTAGATCATCTCCTTGCGGCGACGGCGTTCCTCGGTGCGCTCCCAGGAGTCGCCGGAGTCCTCGCTCTTGTTGTTCCTGAAGCGGAGGGTCGCCACCAGGACGGCGGTGAACACCAGTGCTGCGCCGCCGACGACGGCCCACACCAGTTGTATGGACGAGAGGTTCATTGCGGGTCGGGCCTCGGCTTTCCGCAGGAATGGTCTGTGTGCGGCACGGAGATCAGGTACCGCGGTGAACGGTGGGCCTGACGGTGCGTCGTTGCCGGCCGCGGGCGCACCTGGGGTGCCCCCGTGATGCGGACGGGACACCTGTGCGGCTAGACGATATCGCGTCCCAGGGGGCGGCATCGTACGGGAGCCGTCTTCTGCTCGCCATCCGGCACGCGGGGGGCGCTTGACGGTGCCTCGGGCGCCGACTTGGGTAGGGGTGTCGGTACGCACGGTGGCCGCCCGGTCGACGGATGCCGGATCATGAACCGTCAGATCGACTGGCGGACCTGGGGGAGGACTGGATGGCCTCGGTTTGGGAGTACCTGAGGGGCGAGCGCAACACCCTCGACCCCGGTGGACAGCACAAGGTGACCCTCACCAAGGCGAAGCCGCAGCACGCCCTCACCGGCGCCGCGGCCACCACCGGCAACCTGTACGTCAACCTGCACTGGAGGACCCGGGCGTCGGCTCCCGGAGCCTCGGCGGGCGAGACCTTACGGCGCTGGTTCAGCCCGCGGATCCTCAGCCCGATGGAGCCCGACTCGTACCAGCGGCCGGACGTCAACGTCGACCTCGACCTGGCCTGCATGTACGAACTGAGCGACGGCAAGCGGGGTGTGGTGCAGCCGCTGGGCAAGCTCTTCGGGGACCTGCAGAAGCCGCCGTACGTCAAGCTCAGCGGTGACGACGTGTACGGAGCGCCCTCCGGCGAGACGATGTACATCAACCTGGAGAAGAAGGACCAGTTCAAGCGGCTGCTGATCTTCGTGTACATCTACGACGGCACCCCGGCCTTCGGCCAGACCGACGCGGTGGTGACCATCGTGCCGCAGACCGGCCCGCGGATCGAGATCAAGCTTGAGGAGCGGGCGCCCGCCGCGCGCTCCTGCGCGGTGGTGCTGATCGAGAACACCGGGGACGGGCAGCTGACGGTGCGCCGCGAGGTCCGGTACGTGAACGGGTTCCAGTCGGACATCGACCGGCTGTACGGCTTCGGCATGCAGTGGCAGCGCGGCTACAAGACGCCCTCGGGGACGGCGGAGTGACCGCCGGGCCCGCCGCCGGGCCCGGACGGCGGCCGCCCGGCGCGGCCCCGCCGTCCGGCTCCGGCGGCCGGGCCGGTCAGCGCGGCTGGAACTGCGGGCCCTGCGGGGGCAGCGCGAAGGCCTCCTGCGGCGCGGGCTGCTGCGGGACCGGCGGCGGGGGAGCCGCCGGGGCCTGCGGGTAGCCGTAGCCGGACTGCTGGGCCGGCTGCTGGGCGCCCGGGTGCGGGTAGCCGTAGCCGGGTTGCGGGTAGGGCTGCTGCGGGGCCGGCGGGTACCCGCCGGCCTCCGGCCGCGGCGCGCCCCAGCCCGGCTGGGGCTGCGGCTGGTGCGACCCCCAGGCGGGCTGCGGGTGCTGCTGCGGGGCCGGCGGCGCCACCGGCGGTGCGGTGGGCGGTGCGACCGGCGGCGGGGGCACCGCCGGGGGCGTGGCGGGCGCCAGGGTGTACGTACCGGGCTCGGAGCGGGGCTCCGAGCGGGGATCCGGGCGCGGCGTGTTGCGCGGGTCCCGGGCGGGGTCGCCGGCGGGCTGCCGCGGGGCCGGCGCGGTGGTCTCCGGCTCGTCCTCGACGGTGATGCCGAAGTCGGTGGCCAGCCCGATCAGGCCGGAGGCGTAGCCCTGCCCGACCGCGCGGAACTTCCAGCCGCCGTCCCGCCGGTAGATCTCGGCGGCCAGCAGGGCGGTCACCTCCTCGGCGTCCGTCACCGCGAACTCGGCCAGCGCCGGGGGCGCCCTCGCCCGCCGCGGCGTCGAACAGCAGCACCCGCAGCCGGACCACCGCGCGGAACGAGCCGCCCTCGGCGGAGCCGGCCAGCACCACCCGGTCGACGTCCGCCGGCAGCTTGCCGAGCTCGACCTCGATGGTGTCGGCGACCTCGCCGTCCTGGCCCGTCCGGTGCTTGGGCAGGTGGCGCACCAGGCCGGAGGGGTGCCGGGGCTGGTTGTAGAAGACGAAGTCCGCGTCCGACCGGACCCGGCCGTCGGCGCCGAGCAGCAGCGCCGAGGCGTCCACGTCCGGCGATCCGGGTACGGCGTTCCAGCGCAGCACGGCGCGGACCGCGGCCACCGGCAGCGCGACGTTGGCGCCCTTTGCCATCACGTGCGTCATAGCGGACCATCCTGCCCCTTCGCCACCCATTCGGACAACGTGGCCGAAGGTGGCCGAAGCGTGCAGGCCTTTGCCGACTGCTTGCGCTTTGTGAAGTGGACGGTAACCTTCCGAGAATTCGATGTTTCGACGGAGCATTGGGACGCAACGGTCCGTACGATGGGCGGCCTGGGGCCCCGGGGGGTTTCAGCAGCTCAGCAAGGCCGCCGGCCCCTCGTACGCGCAACGGCGCGCGGCACGCGGGCGCCCTCCCGTACCGTCCGCCCGCCGGACGTGACCCCGAACCGGGAACCACGGCACCCGGCCGACCGGTTGTCGACGTGTCGGCGCACCACCGCCGAGCAGGACCCACCCCAGTGCCACCACCGCCGTGACCATGCCCGATCCACCCCCAGCCCCGCCGCCCGGCGAGCCGCACCCCCCTGAGGAGAGCACCTTGCGCCACTTCGGCCACCTCGCCGACGACGTACGCGAACGCCTCTTCCTCGAACAGCCCGGGGGCTTCGACCGGGACAGCGAGGCGGGCGTGCTCTCCACCGCGCTGGGTGCCACCCTGTACTGTCCGGCGACCCGGGAGACCCTGGGGGCGGACGTCCGCAAGCAGGCCGCGCGGGGTGTCGTCTCCATGGTGCTCTGCCTGGAGGACGCGATAGCGGACCACGAGGTGCCGGCCGCCGAGGCCAATCTGGTCGCCCGGCTCAGCGAATTGCACACGTCTCGCACACAGGACCTTCCCCTTCTCTTCATCAGGGTGCGCGCCGCCGGTCAGATCACCGATCTCGCCCGCCGGCTCGGCCCCGCCGTCGGCCTGCTCTCCGGCTTCGTCCTGCCCAAGTTCACCGAGGAGAGCGGCAACGACTTCCTGGAGGCCCTCGCGGCCGCCGAGGAGAGCAGCGGCCACCGGCTGTTCGCCATGCCGGTGCTCGAATCCCCCGAACTCGCCCACCTGGAGACCCGCCGCGAGCAGCTGTTCGGCATCTCCCGGCTGCTCTCCAAGCACCGCGACCGGATCCTCGCCGTCCGTCTCGGCGTCACCGACCTCTGCTCCGCGTACGGCCTGCGCCGCTCGCCCGACCTGACCGCCTACGACGTCGCCCTGGTCGCCGCCGTCATCGGCGACGTGGTCAACGTGCTCGGCCGCGCGGACGGCAGCGGCTTCACCGTCACCGGGCCGGTCTGGGAGTACTTCCCCGTCCAGGAGCGGATGTTCAAGCCCCAGCTGCGCCGCACCCCGTTCGCCGCCACCGACCCTCCCGGCGAGGCCGTCCGCCAGCGGATCATCGAGCACGACCTGGACGGGCTGATCCGCGAGATCGAACTCGACCGCGCCAACGGACTGCTCGGCAAGACCTGCATCCACCCCAGCCACGTCCCGGCCGTGCACGCCCTCTCGGTGGTGACCCACGAGGAGTTCTCGGACGCCCGCGACATCCTCGACCAGGAGCGCGGCGGCGGCGGGGTGCTGCGCTCGGCGTACACCAACAAGATGAACGAGGCGAAGCCGCACCGGGCCTGGGCGGAGCGCGTGCTGCTGCGCGCCGAGGTGTTCGGCGTGGCCCGGGAGGACGTCAGCTTCGCCGAACTGCTGGCCGCCTGTCTCTGACCCGCGCACCCGGGGGCGCTCGGCGCACCGGACGGCGCTCCGGGCGGCCCCGGCGCGGGCCTGGCAGTCCGTCCGCGGGCCGGGCGGCCGCAGCCCCGGCCGCCCGCACCCCCGTACGCTGGGCTTTCGGCCCCGGCCCGGCCGTCGGGCCGGGTACCGGGACCGGCCGGGCCGGTGCCCCGGGGCAGCGACGGCAGGCGCGCGCCCGGCGTGCACGCCAGGCGCGCGTACACCGCCGTACGCATGCCTGACACCTCCGCCTGATATGCACGCCTGAGACGCACCACGCCCGACGAGCCGCACGCCCGCGACGCACCACCCGACCAGCAGCACCCCGACCAGCGGTACGCCCGTCGAGCCGCCCGCCCGACAAGCACCCGGACCGGCCCGCGGGGAGCCGGACCCGCACGTACGCCCCGAACGCATGTGAACGAGCACGAAAGCAGGAGCAGTGACAGCACAGGACGCCCCCACCGGCCCCACCACCGCCGCGACGGCGCCGTGGACGGGCCGCTGGGTCACCGACCGGCTCGGCATCGGCCTGACCGGATCGGAGCGGCTGCCCGAGTTCGTCGGACTCGCCCTGCGTGAGAACAAGAAGCGCGCCCACCTGCTGGTCTCCAACGTGCTCGGCAAGCACGTCCCGCAGCGCCCCGGCGTCGTCCACGGCGCCGGGCTCGACCTCGGCCGCCGGGTCCGCGAGCTCCTCGGCGAGGACGCCTCCCGGCAGGCCGTCGTGCTCGGCTACGCCGAGACCGCCACCGGCCTCGGCCACAGCGTCGCCGACGCCCTCGGCGCGCCCTACCTGCACTCCACCCGGCGGCCGGTCGAGGGCGTCACCCCGGTCGGCGGCTTCGAGGAGGAGCACTCGCACGCCACCTCGCACCTGCTGCTCCCCGCCGACCCCGCCCTGCTGACCGGCGACGGGCCGCTGGTGCTGGTCGACGACGAGTTCTCCACCGGCAACACCGTCCTCAACACCATCCGCGCCCTGCACGCCGGCCACCCGCGCGCCCACTACGTGGTGGTCTCCCTGGTCGACCTGCGCGGCGAGGCGGACCGCTCCCGGCTCGCCGAGGCCGCCGCCGACCTCGGCGCCCGCCTCGACCTGGTCGCCACCGTCAGCGGCGGCGTCCGGCTGCCCGCGGACGTCATGCCGCGCGCCCAGGCGCTGATCGACCGCGCCGAGCCCCCCGCCCCGCTGCCCGACGGCCCGCCCGCCCCCGTCACCCGGGTCGACCTCGGCTGGCCCGCCGGTCTGCCCGACGGCGGCCGGCACGGATTCACCCCCGAGCACCGGGCCGCCCTCGACAGCGCGCTGCCCGAGCTGACCAAGCAGCTGCTCCGCGGCCTGGTCGCCGGGCCCGCCACCCCGGACCCCGGCCTCGCCGCCGCCCCGCGCGTGCTCGTCCTCGGCTTCGAGGAGCTGATGTACGCCCCGCTGCGCCTGGCCGGCGGACTCGCCGGCGTGCTCGGCGAGGAGAGCGTCCGGTTCTCCACCACCACCCGCTCCCCGGTCCTCGCCGTCGACGACCCCGGCTACGCGATCCGCACCAGGCTGGCCTTCCCCGCCCACGACGACCCGGCCGACGAGGGCTCCGACGAGCGCTACGCCTACAACGTGGCCCCCGGCAGCGACCCCCGCCGCCGCTTCGAGGCGATCGTCCTGGTCGTCGACGACCACGGCGACACCCCCGCCCTGCATCAGGGGGAGCGCGCGCTGCTGCGCCAGCTGCGGCAGGTCACCGACCACGTCGTGCTCGCCGTCCTGCCGTCCTACCGGCCGGGCGCCGCCGCCCCCGCCCGCCGTCCGTCCGACGGACCGGGCACCGCCGCCCCGTCCGTCCCCGTACCTCCCCCGGCCGCCTGATGGACCGGGACCCCCGTACGCACGCGTCCGACCATCAGCCCGAGCCCGACCATCAGCCGCGCACCAGACCGAAGGCGAACATGACCACGCTGCCCCCCAGCACCGCGACCACACCGCGCCCGCTGTACGGCCCGGAGTTCTCCTCCTACGCCGCCGCCGATGTCACCTGGCTGCTCACCGACCTCTCCGACGTCCCGCTGGAGGCCCCCACCGAGGAGCGCGAGGAGGCCGTGCAGAGCGGCGGCGCGCACTACGCGGAGTCCCTGCCCGTCGAGTACCAGCCCAGCCCCGAGTACCAGGAGCTGTTCCACCAGGCCCTGCGCACCTCCGCCCGGCGGATCGCACTGGCCGTCGGCACCGTCGCCGAGACCCTGCTGCGCGAGCGCGGCCGCGGCCTGGTGCTCGCCTCGCTCGCCCGGGCCGGCACCCCGGTCGGCATCCTGATCCGCCGCTGGCTGGCCTTCGCGCACGAGATCGACACCCCGCACTACGCGGTCTCGATCGTCCGCGGCCGCGGCATCGACCAGGTCGCCCTGCGCTACCTGGCCGCCCACCACAACGCCGCCGACGTGGTCTTCGTGGACGGCTGGACCGGCAAGGGCGCGATCACCCGCGAACTCGCCGAGGCCCTCGTGGGCACCGACTTCAACCCCGAGCTCGCCGTCCTCGCCGACCCGGGCGGCTGCGTGCGCACCTACGGCACCCGGGACGACTTCCTGATCCCGTCCGCCTGCCTCAACTCCACGGTCTCCGGCCTGATCTCACGCACCGTGCTGCGCGCCGACCTGATCGGCCCGGACGACTTCCACGGTGCCAAGCACTACGCCGACCTGGCCGGCGCCGACGTCTCCAACTCCTTCCTGGAGACCGTCGCCGACCACTTCGAGGCCGTCCGCGAGGAGGCCCTCGCGGCCGCCGCGCGGCTGGCGGAGGAGGACCGCACCCCCGGCTGGGAGGGCTGGGCCGCCGTCGAGCGGATCAGTGCCGAGTACGGCATCGACAACGTCAACCTGGTCAAGCCCGGTGTCGGCGAGACCACCCGGGTGATGCTCCGCCGGGTGCCCTGGCGGGTGCTCGCCCGGCGCGGCGCCGGCGCAGACCTCGACCACGTACGACTGCTGGCGGCCCAGCGCGGGGTACCCGTGGAGGAGGTCGACGACCTGCCCTACTCCTGCGTCGGCCTGATCCACCCCCGCTACAGCCGGGGCGCCGTCGGCGAAGCCGGCACCGCCGTGCTGACGAAGGAGGCCTGACGCCTGATGAGTACCGACCGGCAGTTCCTGGTGGCGAGCGACCTCGACCGCACCCTGATCTACTCCAACCGCGCCCTCGCCCTGGACGTCCCCGACCGGCTGGCGCCCCGCCTGCTCTCCGTCGAGGTGCACGACGGCAAGGCGCTCTCCTTCATGACCGAGCAGGCCGCCGAGCTGCTGGTCGAGCTCGTCGGCGAGGCCGTCTTCGTGCCCGCCACGACGCGCACCCGCACCCAGTACGAGCGGGTCAACCTGCCCGGCCCGACGCCCGGCTGGGTCCCGCAGTACGCGATCTGCACCAACGGCGGCCAGATCCTGGTCAACGGCGTGCCGGACCAGGACTGGCAGGCCGAGGTCCGCACCCGGCTGGAGGCCGCCTCCGCCCCGCTGCGGGAGGTGGTCGAGCACCTGGCCCTGGCGGCCGACCCGGAGTGGACCCACAAGCGGCGGGTCGCCGAGGACCTCTTCGCCTACCTGGTGGTCGAGCGCGCCGAGCTGCCGGCCGGCTGGCTCGACGAACTCACCGCCTGGTGCACCGAGCGCGGCTGGACGGTCTCCCTCCAGGGCCGCAAGGTCTACGCCGTGCCCGCCCCGCTCAGCAAGAGCGAGGCCCTGGCCGAGGTCGAACGCCGGCTCGGCGGGGCCACCGTCCTCTCGGCCGGCGACTCCCTGCTCGACGCCGAGCTGCTGCTGGCCGCCGACGCGGGCTGGCGCCCCGGCCACGGCGAACTCGCCGACTCCGACTGGACGGCGCCGGGCGTCACCGCCCTCACCCAGGTCGGTGTCGCGGCGGGCGAGGAGATCGTCCGCCAGATCCTGGACCGGGTCCGGGCCGGCGCCCGCCCGGGGGCCGCGCGGACCGCGCCGGCCAGGTAGGGGCGGGCGTCGCCGGTCCGGGAGGGCGGGCGTCGCCGGCTCCTGGTGGGCGCCTGCTCCTGATGGGCGGGCGCCGTCCGTCGGTGCTTCGCTCCGCGGCGACTCCCGGGTCAGCCGCAGCAGCCGCCACCGCAGCAGCCGCCGCCTCCGCCGGAGGGGGCCTGCTGCGGGGCGGCCGAGGCACCGCCGCCCACACCGGTCACGGCGACGGTGGAGAGCAGCTTGACGGTGTCGGGGTGTCCCTGCGGGCACACGGCCGGGTCGTTGGCCTGGGCCATCGCGCGGCGGAGCTCGAAGGTGGCGCCGCAGGAACGGCAGCGGAAGTCATAACGAGGCATGTCCGCAGGGTACCCAGCGGATCAGCCGGTAGGCACGCCCTGGTCGCGCTTCTGCCGGACGTACACCTGCTTGCGCACCCGTGCGACGACCGAGCCGTCCGCCGCCAGCACCTCGGTGTCGAACCAGACCAGCGCCTTCTTGCCGTCCTGGGTCAGCTCGCGGATCTCGGCGAGCCGGTCGTCGGTCAGCGTGAACTCGGCGAAGATGTCGCCGCGCCCCGGCGACACGAAGCTGATCTCGGCGGCGGCGTCCCAGACCAGGTAGTCGCGGCCGAGGTTCTGCATGACCAGCAGCATCCAGAACGGATCGGTCATCGCGAAGATGGACCCGCCGAAGTGCGTGCCGACGTAGTTGCGGTTCAGCCGTCCGAGCCGGAGCCGGACCTTCGCGGAGCGGAAGTCGTCCGAGACCGCCAGCACCCGGATGCCGGCGAAGAGGAAGGGCGGCCAGAGGTTGATCCCACGCCGGAAGGTCGCGGCGGTCATGGTGCGCTTACGTGCCATGGGAGGACTCTAGCCGATTAAGTTACTGGCGAGTAATGCCACTGTCGGGTCCGGTGGTGGGGCCGGTCGTGGGTCCGGCATCGACACCGGTACCGGGTCCGGTTGCTGCCCGCCGTCCCCGGGCCGCGGTCAGTGGTGGCCGGCCGCGCCCAGGTCACCGCGGATCAGCTCCACCACCTTGGCTGCCGTCTCCCGGACCTCGGCCAGTTCGCCCAGGAAGTGCCAGTAGTCGGGGTGCCGCCCGGCCGCCTCCAGCTCCGCGACCGCCCGGTCGAGCCGCGCCACCGCAGCGTCCAGCGGGCCCGCGTGCCGGGGGTCCGGCGCCTGCCGTCCGGCCATCGCCAGCCGCTGGGCGTCCCGCAGGGCGAACCGGGTCCGCTCGATCTCGCGGTGCGGGTCGTGCTCCACCTCGTTCAGCCGCCTGAGCCGTTCGTTGACCGCGGCCACCGAGTCGTCCGCCGTGGTCAGCAGCGCCCGGACGGTACCGATCGCGCCCGTGGCGTCCGGCCAGCGCTGCTCGTCCCGGGCCCGCGCGGCCTCGGCCAGCTTCTCCCGCGCGGCCCGCACCGCCTCGGCCACCTGCACCGGCACCCGCTGCAGGTCCTGCCAGCAGGCACTGCTGAACCGGCGGCGCAGCTCGCTCAACGCCGGCTCGACCGTCCCCGCCTTCGTCTCCAGCGCCTGGATCCGGGTCCGCAGACTCGCCACCCGGCGGTCGATCTCCTGGGCCCGCTCCGGCAGCCGCTGCGCGTGCTCCGCGACCGCCTCCGCCCGGCGCGCCACGTCGTCGGCCCGCTTCAGCGTCGGCGCGACCCCGTGCTTCGAGGCCCCCTCGTTCAGCCGGGTCAGCTCCGGTGCCAGCTCGGCCAGCTGCGCCGCGAGGTCGTCCGCCTTCAGCCCGGCCCCGCGGACCGCCTCCAGCGCGGTGGTCGCCGCCAGCAGCGAACGCTTCGCCTTCTCGACGGCCGGCGTCACCCGCATCAGCTGCGACTCCGCCTGCTGCAGCAGCGGCTGCAGCCGCTGCAGGAACCCGTCCAGCTCCGCCTGCGCCGACCCGAGCTGCCCCTTCACGTCCTCCAGCCGGCGCCGCGCCTGCGTGGCCGCGCCCGATTCGAGCTCCTCGGCGTCCAGGTCGTACGCGTCGAGCGCCGCCAGGTAGTTCACACTGACCTGGTCCACCCGCCCCGAGACCTGCTGGAAGTCGGCCAGCACCTGGCGCGCCGCCGCACTGTCCTCGGCCGCCCGCACCGTCTCCACCGCCAGCTGCACGTCCCGCTGGGCCGAGTCCAACTCGTAGAACGCCTGCTGCGCGGCGTCCCGGGCCGCCCGGGCATCGGCCCGCAACGTGTCGTTGCGCCGCCACCAGCCGCCCCGGCCACCCCCCGCACCACCGAAGGCCGCCGCCCCGGCAGCCCCCACCATCCCCGCCACCACCAGCGGCAACACCAGCGCCTCGACCGCCGCGCCCCCGAGCCGCCCCCGCCCGCTCCCGCCGGCCACTCCCACGTCCGAGCTCCCTGCCTAGCCGTCCCGTCCTGCCCGTCCGCCCGAAGGCCGTCCCGGCAGCTGATCCACCACCCATTCTTCCCGATCACCCCCGCCGACCGGCACCCCTCCCACCACAGCCACGCACCCGTCCCGCCCGGCCCCGCCGCACCTGCTGCCGCCCTGGCTGCCGCTTCCCCTTCCCTTCCTGTTGCACCCCTGTCCCACTCCTCGGCCATGTGCACCGGAGGGTCCCCCGGACCAGGTACTCTTGCCTTTCGTCGTGCCCCACGGGCCGCGACGGGGGGCGCGTAGCTCAGTGGTAGAGCGCTGCTCTTACAAAGCAGATGTCGGCGGTTCGAAACCGTCCGCGCCCACCAGCCAAAATGCCCCGCAGCGATCACGCTACGGGGCATTTGACTGCACTGACTGACGGCAACGGCTGAATGTCAGCCGGTCTTGCGGCGCCTCTTCAGCAGCCGGTCCATGTGCCCCAGAGCCTCCCGCCGGGTGTCCTCCGAGACGTGCGTGTAGACGTTCATGGTGACCGCGATCTGCGAGTGCCCCAGGATCTCCATCACCACCCGCGGGGCGACGCCGGCGGCGAACAGGATCGTGGCGCAGCCGTGCCGGGTGTCGTGCAGGCGGATGCGCGGCAGACCGGCGTCGGCGCCGAGCCGCTCGAAGGAACGGCTGAGGTTCCGGGGCTCGACCGGCCGACCGCTCCGCGTGGTGAACACGTACCCAGTCTCCTCCCACTCCTTCCCGGCCGCGTTGCGCTGCTCGGCCTGCTGGAGCCGGCGCCAGCGAAGCGGCGCGATGCACATGGTTGGCAGCGGGATCACACGGGTGCGGCGGTTCTTCGTGCTGTCGGCATAGAGCTCCTTCTGCACCCGCTGGAGCTGGTTGCGAACCGTCAGGGCACGGCGGTCCAGGTCGATGTCGCTCCAGCGCAGTCCTAGGATCTCGCCGCGCCGCAGTCCCAGCGTGATGGCGAGCACGAACGCGGTGTACAGCGGGTCCGGCCGGGCGGCCTCCAGGAAGGCGGCCGTCTGGTCGAGCGTCCACGTCTTCATCTCGCGCACCTCCACGCGGGGAGCCGGGACCAGGGCGGCCACGTTCCGGCTGATCAGTTCCTCGCGGCAGGCGGCCGCCAGGGCCGTGCGCAGCACCCGGTGGGACTCCTTCGCCGTGGCGGCGGACGCCTGGCGCGTCACGGCACCGACCAGCCGGCGAACGTCGGCGACGCTCAGGGACTCCAGGCGCTTGGTCCCGATGGCCGGGATCAGGTAGCGCCTAACGTGGGTCTCGTACTTGGCGTAGGTCGTCTTCTTGCGCTGCGGCCGGATGAAGTCCTCCAGCCAGTAGGGGAGCCACTCGGAGAGCTTCTGCGAGCGCGTCGGGGTCGGGATGCCCGTCCGGTCGCGCTTCACCAATTCCTGCCGCTTGGTGTCGCACTCCTCCCAGGTGTCGCCGTAGACGGTCTTGCGCTTGCGGGTGCCGTCTGGCTGCGGGACGTACACCCGCCCCTCGTACCGGCCGTCCTTGCGCTGCCAGATACTCCCGGCGCCGTTCGGGTTCTTACGGGCCATCAGTGGCAGTTCTCCTCGGTCTTGTTGCGGATGTAGTCGGCCAGGCTGTCGACGGCGATGCGCCGGGAGCGGCCCTCGGTGAAGCTGGCGAGGCTCTTGGAGCGGATGAGGTCGTAGACCTTGCTGCGGCTCATGCGAAGGGCGGCCATGACCTCGGGGACGGTCAGGGCCTCGGGAATGGCGGTGGCCATTCGGTCTCCTCGGGTTGAGGTGGACTGCCGGTGGGTGTGTCCCAGGGCTGTCCCAGGAATCGGGGCTGGTCCGGGTGGGTGCTGGGACAGTGGGACAGCTGGGACACGTCAGGGGTGGTCGGGCTGTCCTAGCGGCGCGGTGTAGCTGCCGTGGTTTGCGTTGAGCTGTCCGTCGGCGGCCATTCGGGAGCAGGTGCGGCGAGTGTTCTCGCGGTCCAGGCCGGTGGCGTCGGAGATGTCCAGCGGCTTGCTGCCGGGGTGCGTGCGCACATAGGCGAGGATGGTGGCGCGGGTGTCGCCGATGGTGTGGTCGCTGGCGGGGCCGTTCAGGAGGAGCCAGCTGCCGGTGTCGGGCTGGAAGGCGAGGGCGTGTTCGGCTTCGTCGACGTCGCGGCCGGTGATGTGCAGGACGCCGTCGGCCTTGCCGCGTGCGCGTTTGAGGACGAGGGTGGCGTCGGCGGCGCCGGCGAGGCCGT
>NZ_BNBO01000004.1:307939-340301 GCF_014655955.1 Kitasatospora indigofera | reverse complement strand
ACGGTCGGCGGTGGCCGTGGGGTTGGCCAGGGTGCCGAAGGTGCCGGTGATGTTGGCGCAGCCCTTGACCGCCCAGGAGCAGGCGTAGCGGTAGGTGACGTTCGGGCCGTCCGACTTGAAGTAGTACCGCAGCGTCACGCCGGCGAGCGGCACGCTGGTGGTGCCGGTGTTGGTGATCTCCAGCCAGGGCTCGGACTGGTCGGCGGTGGCGCCGCCGGCGCTGGTGCGGTACTGCGCGGTGAGCGAGTCCGTGGCGGCCGAGGCCGGCACGGTCACGAGCGCGGCGCAGGCCAGGCCGGCGGCCGTGCAGACGGCCATCGCCGTCCGGGCACGGGCGGGTATGCGGAGTCGTGCTGACACGGTGATCCCTTCAGAGTGGGGGCTGTGCGGGATTACTACGGGGTGGAGCGGCGGTGTGACCGGTACCGGTCCCGGTCACCGCGGGGTGGTGCGGTTGATCCCCAGCGCGTGCAGGCGGGGCCCGTGGTCGCGCAGGGCGGGCAGGAAGTCGGTGGTCCAGTCGCTGGACGGGTTCCACGCGCGGTCGGCCAGCGCGCAGAGCCGCGGGAAGGCCAGGTAGTCGGCCTGCTCGGCGGTGGTGATGAACTCGCTCCACAGCTGCGCCTGGGTGCCGAGCACCCGGGCGGTGGCGGCGGGCTCCCAGTGCGCGGGGGCCGGCTCGTTGTCGTGGACGGCCCGCAGGTCGACGATCTCGCCGGCCTGCCCGAGCGGCTCGGTCGGCGCGTCCGACTGCGGGTAGTCGAGGTAGGTGGAGCGGTGCGGCGCCATCACCACGTCGTGGCCCCGGCGGGCGGCGGCCAGGCCGTGGTCGCCGTCGCGCCAGGGCATCACGGTGAACTCGGGCGGCACTCCGCAGGAGCTGTCCTCGGCCCAGCACAGCGGGCGGCGGCCCCGCTCGATCAGGAACTCGCCGATCCGGCCGAGGAACCATCCGTGCAGTTCCTTCGGCGCGGCGAGCCCGAGCTCGGCGGCGCGCCGGCGGGCGTCGGGGCTCCGCTCCCACTCCGCGGTCGGGCATTCGTCCCCGCCGATGTGGATGTACGGGGAGGGGAAGACGTCGAGCACCTCGCCGAGGACGGTCCGGCAGAACTCCAGCACCTCGTCGTGGACGCCGAGGACGTTCTCGCAGACTCCCCAGTCGGTCCAGACGTCCAGCCGGCGCCCGGGCACGTTGCCCAGGTGCGGGTAGGCGGCCAGCGCGGCCCGGGCGTGGCCGGGCATCTCGATCTCGGGCACCACGGTGACCCCGCGCTCCGCCGCGTACCGGACCAGCCGGCGCAGCTCGGCCACGGTGTACGAGCCGCCGTGCGGGCGGTCGTCGTAGCGGGTGCTGCCGGCCTGCCCGAGCATCGAGCGGGCCCGGACCGAGCCGATCTCGGTGAGCAGCGGGTAGGCGCTGCTGGGCATCCGCCAGCCCTGGTCGTCGGTGAGGTGCAGGTGCAGCACGTTCAGCTTGTGGAAGGCCAGCAGGTCGACGGTGCGCAGCAGGAAGGGCAGCGGCTGGAAGTGCCGGGCCACGTCGACCATCACGCCGCGCCACGGGTACCGGGGGACGTCGGTGGTCTCCACGACGGGGATCCGCCACGGTACGTCCTGGGCCGGGCGGTCCAGCAGGGCCTCGGGCGGCAGCAGTTGGCGCAGGGTCTGGACGCCGTGCCGCAGTCCGGCCGGGCGGGCGGCCCGCAGCCGGACGCCGAACGGGGTGACCCGCAGGTGGTAGCCCTCCTCGCCGAGGTCCGGGTCGGCGGGGTCGAGGGACAGTTCGACGGCGGCCTCCTCCCCGGCGGGGGCGGGTGGCAGCGGCAGGCCGGTGGCGGGGGCGAGCAGGGTGCGCAGCAGGTCGCCGGCGGCGCGGGCCTCGCCGTCGGCCCGGAGGGTGCCGGCCGGGCCGAGGGTGAAGTCGCCGGGACCGCGGAGCAGTCGGGCGGGCTTCGGAATGATCACGATGGGGCTCCTGGGGAGGGGACGGGGGGCGCGGTCAGCCCTTGACGGCGCCGGCGGTCATTCCGGAGGTGACCTTGTTCTGCAGGACGAGGAAGACCAGCAGGACGGGGAGCATGAAGAGCGAGGAGGCGGCCATGGTGGCGCCCCAGTCCGTCCCGAAGACGTTGGCGAAGGAGGAGAGCCAGACCGGGAGGGTCCGGGCGTCCTGGTTCTTGATGATCAGGGTGTTGGCGAAGGCGAACTCGTTCCAGGCCGTGATGAAGCCGAACAGCGAGGTGGAGAGCAGGCCCGGGGCGAGCAGCGGCAGGGTGATCCGGCGGAAGGCGCCGGCCCGGCTGCAGCCGTCCACCTGGGCGGACTCCTCCAGCTCCACCGGGACGGCGGCGAGGAACCCGCGCAGGGTCACGACGGTGAAGGGCAGCGTGGTCATGAAGTAGACCAGGGTGAGCATGGTCAGGCTGTCGAGCATGTCGGTGTCGCGGGCGATCACGTACATCGGGATCAGCAGCGCCTCCCAGGGCGCCATCTGGGCGACGAAGACCATCAGGATGAAGGCCCGCCGTCCGCGCCAGCGCAGCCGTCCGACGGCGAACGCCGCGCAGAGCGCCACCACCAGGGACATCAGCACCGCGCCGCAGGTGACCAGCAGGCTGTTGCGCCAGAAGGTGCCGAACCCGTCGGCGTGGACGGCCGTCCGGAAGTGCTCGAGGGTCGGGTGCAGCGGCAGGAAGGTGGGGGTGTCGGCCTGGATGTCGGCGGTGGGCTTGAGGGCGGTGATCGCCATCCAGTACACCGGGAAGGCCGAGAGGGCGAGGACGAGCAGGGCCGCGAGGTTCAGCGGGACGCGGCGCAGCGCCCGGCTCGGCGGGTGGTTCACAGGGCTTCTCCTTCCTGGCGGAACATCCGGCGCAGGTTGAACACCAGGGCGGCGGCCAGGATCAGCACGGTCAGGGTCGAGACGGCGGAGCCCAGGTCGTACTTGTGCAGGGACTGCGCGATCTGGAAGGCGTAGACCGGCAGGGTGGTGGTGGCGTCCCCCGGGCCGCCCTGGCTGATCACCCAGATCTGGGCGAAGCACTTGAAGCACCAGATCACCTCCAACGAGGTGACCAGCGCGAACAGCGGCCGCAGCACCGGGAAGGTGACCAGGCGGAAGGTCTGCCAGGCACCGGCGCCGTCCAGCCGGGCGGCCTCGTACAGCTCGGCGGGGATGGTGGTGAGGCCGCCGTACAGGGTGAGGGCGGCGAACGGGACGGACTGCCAGACGATCAGGGCGACCAGGATGAAGAAGGTCGAGCCGCGGTGCGCGAACCAGGCGTAGTTCTGGAACGAGTGGAACCCGAGCGCGTCCAGGGCCCAGTTGACCACTCCGAAGCGGGACTGGAAGAGCCACTGGAAGATGGTGGTGGCGGCGATCACCGGGGTCGCCCAGGTGAGGACGAGCCCGCTCATCACGGCCAGCCGCATCCGCCGGCCGAGGGCCTTGAGCATCAGGGCGGCCAGGGTGCCGATGAGCATGATCAGGCCGGTGTTGAGGGCGGTCCACCACAGGGTGCGGCCGGTGACCGTCCAGAAGTCCGGGTCGCCGAGCACCTGGGTGTAGTTGGCGAGGCCCACGAACTCGGCGTCGCCGCGGATGAGTTCGGCCATCCGGAAGTGCTGCACGGACATCAGCAGGTTCCGGGCGACGGGGTAGAGCAGCAGGAACGCCGTGCCCACGAGCGTCGGGGCGATCAGCAGGTACGGCCAGGCGGCGGCGAGACGGCCGCGCCGGGCCGGGCGCCGCACGGGCGGGGGCGCCGCCGGGGCGGCCGGCCGGGTGTCGGCCTGGGGTGCGGTGAGCACGGCGTGACTCCCGTCAGGAGGTGCTGTTGAGGGCCTTGGTGATGGACTCGGTGGCGGTGCGGCCCGCGGCCGACGGGTCGGTCCCGGTGAGCACCTGGGTCATGTACTGCTTGATCGGGTTGTTCGCCTCGACCGCGGCCCAGTTCGGGGAGTTCGGTGTGGCGTGGCCGTTCACGGCGCCGGCGGCCATCGCCGAGGCCCCCTCGTTGCCGGAGAGCGCGCCGGCCAGCGAGGTCCGGTTGGGGACGTAGCTCATCTCCTTGGCCATGTCCGTCTGCCACTTCTCGCCGGCCAGCGCCTTGACCACCTCGTACGCGGCGCCCTGGTGCTTGGAGGACTCGGGGATCACCAGGTCGGAGCCGCCGGTGAAGACCGCGCCGGGCTTGTCCGCGGTCTTGCCGGGGATCGGGAAGAAGCCCAGCTTGTCCTTGAGCGCGGGGTTGGCCTTGATGATCGCGGCCGCGCCGCCGGGGGTGGAGATGACCTGCGCGCTCTTGCCCTTGGCGAACACCTCGGCCTGCAGCGGCTTGGCCTCGTCGGAGTCCTTCGGGCCGCTGCCGAGGGCCTGGAGCTTCTGGTAGAAGTCCATCCCGGCCTTGGCCTGCGGGGTGTCCAGGGTTCCCTTCCACTTGCCGTCGGCCCCCTTGGCCGCCAGGTCGCCGCCCTCGTCCCAGACGAAGCCGGCCAGTGCGTACCAGGTCTGGCCGCTGAGGTAGATCCCGTCGTTGCCACCGGTGTTGAGCTTGGTGGTGTCGGCGATCCACTCGTCGCGGGTCTTCGGCGGGGTGGTGATGCCGGCCTGCGCGAAGAGGTCCTTGTGGTAGATGACGACCCGGTTCGCGGCGTACCACGGGATGCCGTACTGCTTGCCGTCGATCTTCCCGGGCTCGGCCAGGCCCGGGATCCAGTCGCCGCCCTGGAGGTCGCTGACCTTGTCGGAGAGGTCCTTGACGCCGCCGCTGGCCGCGTACTGTGCGACCTGGGTGTTGCCGACCTCGATGACGTCCGGGGCGTCCTTGCTGGCCAGCGCGCTGGTGATCTTCTGCCCGATGCCGTCCCACTCCTGAATCTGGATGTCCAGGGTGGTGCCCGCGTGCGTGGCCTCGTAGTCGGCCCGGAAGCGCTGGAGGAATCCGTCGGAGACGCTGTCGCGCATGATCCAGACCGTCAGCCGGGACGGCGCGGCGGCGTCGGAGCCGCCGTCGGAGGACGAGGAGCAGGCGGTGAGGCCGGTGAGGGCCAGTACGCCGGCCGCGGCGAGGGCGGTGGCGGAGCGCAGGCCGGAGAGCGCGGGGGGTCTCATGGAGGAGGTCACCTCGAAGGGGAGCGGTGGAACTTACCAGTTACCGACTGGAGCGGCACTGGTAAGAGAAGGTGGCATGGACCACTTGGCGCGTCAAGACCTACGGACGGGGCGGATCTCCTGGAAACATCCGGGTAACCGGTTCCACTGGTCAGTACCTGGTCAATCTGGCCCGAACGACCCCCGACCACGGTCTGACCGGCCAACGACAACGGAAACGGGCCCCCACGGGCCGCCGGGCACTGGCAAACTGGTCAACATCTGGCTAGTCTCGGCTGGTCATATGTCCGACCGCAGAAGAAGGAGATCCGTCCATGGGCGCCGAGGACTCCGGTCCCGTTCTCAAGCGCACGCGAGTCCGCGACTACCTCAGGAATCTCGTCGAATCGCAGGCCGCCGGTGACCCGATCCCCTCCGAACGGGCCCTGTGCGAACAACTCGGGGTCTCCCGGCCGACCCTGCGGGCGGCGGTGGACGAACTCGTCACCACCGGGCTGATCGTGCGCGAGCACGGCCGGGGCATGTTCGTGGCACCGGCCAAGATCACCCAGGAACTGGCGATGGCCGGTGAGGACAGCGCGTTCGTCCTGCCCCGCGCCGCCGGCAGCTGGGCCAGCCGGGTGCTGGAGTTCTCCGTCATCCAGGCGGGCGCCCGGGTCGGCCGGAAACTGCACATCTCGCCCGCCGCCGAAATCGTCTACATCGCCAGACTCCGGCTGGTCGACGGCGAACCGATGGCGATCGAGCACCTGCACGTACCCGCCGCGCTGGTGCCGGGGCTGACACCGGCGGACATGGAATCCGGGGACTTCTACGAACTCCTCCGGGACCAGCACGGCATCCAGGTCCACCAGGCCGTCCAGTCCATCGAACCCACCGTCACCAGCGAGCGGGAGGCGCGGCTGCTCAGCGTCCCCGTGCTCTCGCCCGCCCTGCTCTTCGAGCGGCTGACCACCGACGGGACGGGCCGGCCGGTGGAGTACGTGCACTCGCTGTACCGCGGCGACCGTTACCGGATCGTCTCCCGGATCTCCCTCGCCGACCCGGGCCACCCCGCGCCCGCGACGGACCAGGACGCCTCCCGGCACCACCCCGGCATCCCGCCGGGCGACCTGACCAACGGGGCGGGCGGCCGGACGGTGACGGTCGGCGACGTCCAGCCGACGCCCTGACCGCCGGGGCGGGGCCGGCCGGGGCCCGGGCGGGGCGACGACCGGGCGTGACGACGGCCCGGGCCGGGTGTCGCCACCCCGCCCGGGCCGTCGTGTCCGCTTCAGCCGTCCTGGCCGGTCCGCCGGTCCGCCGCGGCTACTCGAAGCGGAGCCCGTCCGGCCGCGCCGTCCGGAACAGCACCGGCAACGTCAGCACGGTGACGCCGAGGACGGCCGCCACGGCCGTGCCCGCCATCGCCAGCACGCCGGTCCAGGCGATGTGCACCGGCAGCCCGGCGAGCCGGAGCAGCACGCCGCCCAGCCCCGCCCCGACGGCCGCCGCCGGCACCAGGCCCAGCAGCAGGGGCACCGCGCTCTGCCACAGAACCGACCGGCCGAGCGTCCGGCGGCGGGTGCCGAAGGCCATCAGGGAGGCCAGCACCCGTCGCCGCTCCCGCAGTTGCTCCTGCACCCCGACCAGCATGCTGGCCGCGACGAGCAGCAGGGTGACCGTCACCGCGGCGGTCAGCACCCGCGCCACACTGCGGAAGGCCCGGTCGGAGCTGTCGGCCGACCGGTCGCCGAAGACCGGCCCGGCCCCGGGCAGGACCTGCGCCACGGCGTTCCGGACGAGGTCACGGGCGTCGGGCACGGCCGGGTCCACGGCCAGCTCGACCACCCCGTCGGCGGCGGCCAGCAGCTGCGGCGGCACCGCCCCGGGCGTGGCCAGCAGCAACGCGCCCGGGCCCCGGGCGAACGGGGTGTCGCGCGCAGCCACCGCGGGCAGCCCGGCCGGCAGGCGCCAGCCCGCCGCCTGCGGACCGGCGTACACCGGCGCCAGCGTCGTGCCCGGACGGGGCGCCGCGCGGTCCCCGTCGGCGCCCGCGAGGAAGACGCTCCCGTCGGCGCAGGACGCCAGCACGGCGACGGTGCCCAGCGCCGCGCAGTCGCCGACCATCACCCGGGCCCGCTCGCCGGACGCCCCGGCGGTCAGGAACAGCTCGTCGTAGCCGACGACCGCGGTGGTGCCGGCGGCCCCGCGCAGCCGCCCCGCGTACTCGGCGCTCCGCCCGCCCCCGCGGAGGAGGGACACCCGGGCGGCCGCCGAGGCCGGGGCGGACAGCCCCGGTTCGGCCGCCGCCCGTTCGGACCGGGCCGACTCGTCGGCGGCGACGCCGCTGAACAGGCTCTGCAACGCGATCGCCCCGGCGACCGCGACCACCACGGCGGCGGTCCCGCGGGCCGCCGACCCGCCGCTCAGCTGGAGCCGCCGGACGGCCAGCTGCCAGGACGGCGGGCCGCCGGTGAGCCGGCCGGTGACCAGGTCGAGCAGCGCGGGCAGCAGGACGGCGATCCCGGCCAGCAGCAGCACCAGCCCGGCCACCAGGGCGGTCAGGGCCAGCGGGTCGGTGTACGCCCCGAGGCCGACGACCGCCGTCAGGCTCCCCGCCTCCACGGCGAGGCCCCCGGCGTCCCGGGTCGCGCCGGTGGCGACGGCGGCGAGCAGCGCGGCGCCGGCCGCCGGGACGGCGAGCCGCCACCACATCCGCCGCCGGACCGGACGGGCGGGCCGGACCAGGCCCATCGGCTCGACGGCGACCTGCCGCATCGCCACCAGGGTGACCCCGACCGCGAGGACGGGCACCGCCGCCATCACGGCGGCGGCGAGCAGGGGCTGGGGATTCACGTCCCGGGCGAAGACGCTCACGCCGTTGACCGCGATCCGTTCGCCCAGCTGCCGGCCCAGCAGGAAGAACAGCCAGCCGAGGGCGAGTCCGAGCACGGCGCCGGCCAGCGACTCGCCGGCGGCGATCCGGGCGGTCATGCTCCGGTCGGCCCCGGCCAGCCGCAGGGCGGCGAGCCTGCGGTCGCGGGCCTCGCCGCCGAACCGGGTCGCGGCGGCCACGAACAGCGCCACCGGCGTGAGCAGGACGACGATGCCGACCACGCTCAGCAGGAGCAGCAGGGGTTCGAGTTCCCGGGGCGGGTAGACGTCGCCGAAACTGTCCAGCCTGGTGGCGCCCGGCCAGGGGGCCTGCGCTCCGGCGCCGCCGGCCGGGTCCGCGGCGCTCCCGACGGTCAGGGTGTCGCTGCCGATCCAGAAGGTGAGGTCCCGCGGCCCGGTCAGGCCGGCCTCGCCCACCTCGCCGGTGACCGGGGCCGGCAGGCGCTCGCGCAGCAGCGCGCCCTCGGGAGAGCCGAGCAGGTCGCGCAGGGCCGGTGAGACGAACATCCGGCCGGGCTCGGGGAACCGGTCGAGGCCTGGCGGCAGCGGTGCCTCCGGGCCCTCCGGCCGGACGTACCGGCCCCGGATCACGGCGTCCCGGTACTGGGTGCCGGCGTCGAGCAGCAGCAGGGTGCCGGCCGAGCGGGGCATGTCGTCCCGGCCGTGCATGGTGTCGACCAGGGCGTGGATCCGGTCGTCGCGGTGGTGCTTCATGGCGGGGACCGCGGAGGCGAACAGCAGCATGGCGACGCCGAGCCCGACGCCCAGCGCGGTCAGCGCGGTGCGGACCACGCTGTCCCGGCCCCCGGTGACGGCGAGCCGGGCGCCCATGGCGAGCTGGCCGGGGCCCGGCCACCGGAGCGTCCCGGCGTCCGCGGGGCGTCCGGTCACCGTCCGGCCCCCAGGTCGCGGGTGCGGCCGTCGCGGACCACGACCTCGCGGTCGGCGTAGGCGGCCACCCTGGGCTCGTGGGTGACCAGCACGACGGCGGCGGCGGAGTCCTTGGCGGCCCGGCGCAGCAGTTGCAGCACGCGTTCGCCGTTCAGCGAGTCGAGGGAGCCGGTGGGTTCGTCGGCGAAGACCACCCGTGGTCCGGTGACCAGGGCCCGGGCGACGGCGACGCGCTGGCCCTGGCCGCCGGACATCTCACCGGGCCGCTTGGCGGCGGCGTCGGCCACCTCCAGCCGTTCCAGCCACTCCCAGGCCTGGTCCTCGGCCCGGCGGCGGCGCAGGCCGGCCAGCCGCAGCGGGAGGGCGACGTTCTCCAGGCAGGAGAGTTCGGGGACGAGCTGGCCGAACTGGAAGAGGAACCCGAACTCGCTCCGGCGCAGGGCGCTGCGCCGGGAGTCGGAGAGCCCCGCGAGGTCCTGCCCCCGGTAGCTGACGGTGCCGCCGTCGGGCCGGGTGATGCCGGCCAGGCAGTGCAGCAGGGTGGACTTGCCGGAGCCGGACGCGCCCATCACGGCGAGGAGTTCGCCGGGGGCGACGGAGAGCGAGGCGCCGTCCAGGGCGGTGGTCGGGCCGAAGCTCTTGCGCAGTCCGGTGGCGGTGAGCAGGTCGGCGCCGTCCGGGAGCGGCTCGTGCGGGGCGGGCGCGGGGCGGGCGGCCCGGGCGGGCGCGGGGACGGCCGGCGCGGGGGCCCGCCCGGCGGGGCCGGCGGGACCGACCGGTTCGACGGGGTGGATCGGCATCAGGGCCGGACCTCCCGCTTCAGGTCGTCCAGACGCGCGGCGGTCAGTTCCAGCCAGCGCAGGTCGGCCTCCAGGTGGAACAGGGCGTGGTCGCAGATCAGCTGGTCGGCGAGGTCCCCGTCCAGCTTGCGGCGGGTCAGTTCGCGCATCTGGCGCAGGTGCTCGGTGCGCTGGACATCCAGGACGTCCTGCGGGCGGCGGCCGGTCAGCACGGCGAGGACGACCTTGGCGTACAGGGTGTTCTGCAGGTACGGCTCGGGGCTCTCGGGGCGGGTGAGCCACTCGGCGACGTCGGTGACGCCGGCCTCGGTGATGGTGTACCGCTTGCGGTCGGGGCCGTCGCCGGCCTCCACGCCCTCGACCTCGACCAGGCCGTTCCTGAGCAGTCTGGAAAGGGTCGAGTAGACCTGCCCGTAGTGCAGGGAGCGGGTGCGCCCGAAGCGCTCGTCGTAGGCGCGCTTCAGGTCGTACCCGTGGCGCGGCCGGGACTCCAGGAGCCCGAGGATGGTGTGTCCGAGTGACATGCCGGCGACTATACACTCGGTTTATACACTCAGTTCATAGTGCCGCCGGCGCCGCTCCGGAGGCACCCGGCGGGCCTCGGGGTGACACTCCTTCCGCGGCGGGGAACCCTTGCGCCGCCGGTGATGCGCGGCGTTAACTAGCATCGCTAGTTATGACACGGTGCGGCACCCGCCGGGCCGGCCCAGGAAAGGACCACCCTCGTGCCGCAGCACACCGACCAGTACATCGGCGGAGCCTGGCGTCCTGCCCTCACCGCCGACTCCCTGCCGGTGCTCGACCCGGCCACCGAGCAGGTCCTCGCCACCGTCCCGGCCGGTGGCCCCGCCGACGTCGACGCCGCCGTCCGCGCCGCCCGGGCCGCCGCCCGCGGCTGGGGCGCCACCACCCCCGAGCAGCGCCTGGCCCCGCTGACCCGGCTGCGGGACGGCCTGGCCGCCGCCCAGGAGGAGATCGCCACGACGGTGGTCGCCGAACTCGGCTGCCCGATCGGCTTCGCCACCGCCGTCCAGGCCGGGCTGCCGCTCGCCGTCGCCGACTCCTACCTGGGCATCCTGGCCGGGTACGGGTTCCAGGAGCGGACCGGCAACTCCACGGTGTTCGCGGAGCCCGTCGGCGTGGTCGCCGCGATCACCCCCTGGAACTACCCGCTGCACCAGATCGTCGCCAAGGTGGTGCCCGCCCTCGCGGCCGGCTGCACCGTCGTCCTCAAGCCGGCCGAGGACACCCCGCTGGTGGCCCGGCTGTTCGCCCGGCTGGTGCACGAGGCGGGCTTCCCGGCCGGGGTGTTCAACCTGGTCACCGGCCTCGGCCCGGTCGCCGGCGCGGCCCTCGCCGGGCACCCGGACGTCGACCTGGTCTCCTTCACCGGCTCCACCGCCGTCGGCCGGACGGTCGCGGAGACCGCCGGGCGCGGCATCAAGCGGGTCGCCCTGGAGCTGGGCGGCAAGTCCGCCAACGTGGTGCTGCCCGGCGCCGACCTGGCCCGCGCCGTGAACGTCAACGTCGGCAACGTCTTCGCCAACTCCGGCCAGACCTGCAGCGCCTGGACCCGGCTGCTGGTCCACCAGGACCAGTACGAGGAGGCCGTGGCGATCGCCGCCAAGGCCGCGGCCAAGTACGTCCCCGGCGACCCGGCCGATCCGGCGACCAGGGTCGGCCCGGTGGTCAGCGCCGCCCAGCGCGAACGGGTCCGCGGCCACATCCGCGGCGCCCTGGCCGAGGGCGCCCGGCTGGTGGCCGGCGGCCCGGAGGCCCCCGAGGGCCTGGACACCGGCTTCTACGTCCGCCCGACCGTGCTCGCCGACGTCACGCCCGGGATGGCCGCCGCCCAGGAGGAGATCTTCGGCCCGGTACTCTCGATCCTCGGGTACCGCGACGAGGAGCACGCCCTGGAGATCGCCAACGGCACCCGCTACGGCCTGGCCGGCGGCGTCTGGGCGGCCGACGAGGACACCGCCGTCGCCTTCGCCCGGCGGATGGACACCGGCCAGGTGGACATCAACGGCGGGCGCTTCAACCCGCTGGCCCCCTTCGGCGGCTGGAAGGGCTCCGGCCTCGGCCGGGAGCTGGGGAGGCACGGCCTGGAGGAGTTCCTCCAGCCCAAGTCGCTGCAGTTCTGACCCGGCCCGCCTGTCACCGCTCCCCCGCCCCGGTGCCCCCGGGCCCGACGAATTCCGAGGAGGACCCATGGTCCGCGCCGCCCTGCTCACCGCCCCCGGCCGCCCGCTGGAGCTGGTCGAGATCGACCTGCCCGCCCCCGGCCCCGGCCAGGTCCGGGTGAAGCTGGCCGCCGCCGGCGTCTGCCACTCCGACCTGTCGCTGGCCACCGGCCTGCTGCGGGCCGCCACCCCGGTGGTCCTCGGCCACGAGGGCTCGGGCACCGTGACCGCCGTCGGCGAGGGCGTCACCTCGGTGCGCCCCGGCGACGCCGTCGTCCTCAACTGGGCACCCGCCTGCGGCAGCTGCCACCTCTGCTCGCTGGGCGAACCGTGGCTCTGCGAGAACTCCGCCGGTGCCTCCGCCGAACCGTACGCGGCGCTCGCCGACGGCACCGGCGTCCACCCGGGCCTCGGCGTCGCCGCCTTCGCGGAGGAGACGCTGGTCGCCGAGCGCGCCCTGATCCCGCTGCCGGACGGCGTGCCGCTGGCCGCCGCCGCGCTGCTCGGCTGCGCCGTGCTGACCGGCTACGGCGCGGTGCACAACGCGGCCCGGGTCCGGGCCGGGGAGTCGGTGGTGGTGATCGGCCTCGGCGGGGTGGGCCTCGCCGTGCTGCAGGCTGCCCGGATCGCCGGGGCCGGCCCGGTCGTCGCGGTGGACGTCACCCCGGAGAAGGAGGAACTGGCCCGCCGCCACGGCGCGACGGACTTCCTGCTGTCGGACGAGCGGACGGCCAAGGGGGTGCGGCAGCTGACCGGCGGTCACGGCGCCGACCACGCCTTCGAGTGCGCCGGCCGGGCGAGCACCATCCGGACGGCCTGGTCGGCCACCCGGCGCGGCGGGCGCACCACGGTGGTCGGCATCGGCGGCAAGGACGACCTGGTCTCCTTCTCCGCCCTGGAGGTCTTCTACTTCGCCCGGACCCTCAGCGCCTGCGTCTACGGCAACAGCGACCCGGTGAAGGACGTCCCGGTGCTCGCGGAGCACGTCCGGGCCGGCCGCCTCGACCTGGAGTCGCTGATCACCGACCGGATCACCCTGGACGAGATCCCGGCCGCCTTCGACCGGATGGCGGCGGGCCGGGGCGGCCGCTCGCTGGTGGTGTTCTGAGCCGGCCGGGCCGGCCCTGACCGAGGGTCACCCTCCGGCCGGCACCCGGGCCAGGGCGGTGCCGAGCCGGGCCAGCCACTGCTCCGCCGGGCCCCGCACCCCGGGGTGGTCCGCGCGGAACGCCGCCCAGTCGGCCTCCCGCACGCGCAGGTCCTGCGACCGGAATCCCCCGGGGGCCCGCGCGGGGGTGGGCCCGAGGACCGTCCGCAGCAGGCGCGGCGACAGCGCGGTGCGCCCGTCCTCGGCCAGCAGGACGGCGTCGTACAGGTCCTTCGCCTGCGGCCGGCCGTCGACGGTGGCATCGGTGTGCAGCCAGCGGAGCTTCCAGGCCAGGGAGAGGGCCCGGCTCGCCGTCCGGACGACCGCCGGGGCGCCGCCGTCGCCCCTGGGCACCGCCGTCAGCACGGGCGGCTCGGGGAAGCGCTCGTCCTGGGCGAAGTCCAGCTGCAGTTCGCCGGGCGGCAGCCCGGGCGCCCGCCACGGGATCCGCAGCCGGACCCCGGGCAGGCCGCCGTCCTCGCCGGCGTACGTCCAGTTGCCCTCCTCCCGTGCCCGGTCGGCGGCGAGCAGGACGCCGGGCGCCGCCTCCGGCCACCGGCCCAGCAGGTCGAGCAGGTCGCCGTACGGCGGGCCCGGATCGCGCGGGTCGGGCTCGTCCTCGTCCGGGCCGGCCTCCCAGCCGAGCCCCTCCGGCGGGACGGCGGCGCGCAGGCCGCGGGTCTCGTACTCCGCCTCGCCGTCCGTCCAGATCTCGTACCCGGCCGCGCCGTCGGCGGCCTCGGGCCACTGCTGCACCCGGCCGATCCGGTCCAGGTAGGGGTACGGGTCCAGCCGGTCGACCGGGGTGCCCAGCGGCGGCAGCACCACGAAGTCCAGGTCACCGGGCGGGCGGGCGGCGGCGCCGGCCCAGGCGAGCATGGCCGCGCTGCCGCGCAGCACCAGCTGCTCGCTCCAGGGCGCCCGGGCGATCAGGGCCAGCACATGGTCGAGGACGGCGCGCCGGACCGCCCGGTACGTGCCGGCCGTACCGGCGGACCCGCCCCTCGCGCCCGGACCGCCCGGACCGCCCGGACCGCCCGGACCGCCCGGACCGCCCGGACCGCCCGGCCGGTCACCGTCGCCGTCACGGTGGTCGTCGTACACCCGGCCGACAGTAGCGGCCCGCACCGACAACGCTCCCGGGCCCTCGCGCCGGGCGGTGCCGGGCGGCCGGCCGGGCGGTGTTCGTGCCTCGTCCGGGTGACACCCCGGGCGGCGCGCGGCCGCCCGGCGCCGGGCCGCTGACAGCATGGCCGCACCGAGAGCCACTGTCCGGCTCGGCCGCCCGGGTGTGAGGAAGTACCACCATGCGACTGCCCGTCCGACTGCCCGTCCCCCCGCGCGTCCGGCTGCGCGGCCTGCTGACCGTGCTCGGCGCGGCCGCCCTCGCCCTGGCCTCCACCGCGCCCGCCGCCTCCGCCGACCGGGTCGCGGGGACGCCCGAGGGGGCCGCGCTGGTCGGCTGGTTCGACTACGGCCCGCTGCTGGACGCCGGGCTCCCGCTGTCCCTCGTCCCGTCCTACGGGAGCCCGGAGCCCCGGCCGGCCCGCTGAGCCGGGTCCGGCGGCTCCCGCCGGACGCGCGTTCCCGCGCGTCGGCCGGCCGGGCGCCGTCGCTCCGCGCCGGGCCGTGATCGCGAGGGCGGTCACGGCCCGGCGGTCACAGGTTGATCGTGTTGGCGCAGTAGGTCCACCAGGTGGGCGGAGCCCAGCTGTACTGCTGGACGCCGCAGATCGTGATGCTCCTGACCTGGACGAACTTGGACGCGTTGGACTTGCCCTGCGCCGCCTCCAGCACCCCCGCCTCGCCGCCGTTGTCGCTGTTCGTGACGTGGACGATGCCCTTGGAGAAGCTGCCCTTCTCGGTGTAGATCCAGACCCAGCCGTCCGAGCAGTTGTCCACCTGGACCTGGATGTTGTCGTAGCGGTAGTACTTGGTGCAGCCGGCCGTGGCGGAGGTGCTCGCCGTCGCCGGGGATGCCGACACGGTGGTCAGTGCCGCGACCGCGAGGCCCAGAACGCCCGCCGACTTCGCCAACCGGCCCGAAAACGTCTTCACAGTGACAACTCCCGTGGTGTGGAACCGGCGTGTCTGTCCGCCGGGCAGTTCCACTGTCGCGTCGCAGTCATCCGTGCGGCATCGGTCATTTGACTGCTCGGCAGTCCGGGAGGAGCGGTTGTCCGGGAGCGGCTCTTCGGGTGCCCCGGCCGGCGCCGGCCGGGGCACCCGCCGGGCTCAGGCCAGGTCGATGCCCGGGTACAGCGGGAAGCCCGCCAGCAGGTCGGCGGAGCGCTTGGCCACGCCGTCGCGCAGCGCCTCGTCCAGCGTGTACTGGGCCTTGGACGGCGCGCCGGAGGCGGCGGTGACCGGGGTGGTGCCGCGCAGCACCGTGTCGATCAGGCCGGCGATCTCGTCCATCTCCGCGACGCCCAGGCCACGGGTGGTCAGGGCGGGGGTGCCGAGGCGGACGCCGGAGGTGTACCAGGCGCCGTTCGGGTCCTGCGGGACGGCGTTGCGGTTGGTCACGATGCCGGCGTCGAGCAGCGCCGCCTCGGCCTGGCGGCCGGTCAGGCCGTGGCCGGAGACGTCGGCGAGGACCAGGTGGTTGTCGGTGCCGCCGGTGACCAGCTTGCCGCCGCGCCGCAGCAGGCCCTCGGCGAGCGCCGAGGCGTTCTCGACGACCCGGCGGGCGTAGTCCTGGAACTCGGGGCGGCGGGCCTCCGCGAACGCCACGGCCTTGGCCGCCATCACGTGCGAGAGCGGGCCGCCGAGCACCATCGGGCAGCCCCGGTCGACGTGCTCGGCCAGCTCCGACTCGCAGAGCACCATGCCGCCGCGCGGGCCGCGCAGCGACTTGTGGGTGGTGGTGGTGACGATCTGGGCGTGCGGCACCGGGTCGAAGTCGCCGGTCAGCACCTTGCCCGCGACCAGGCCGGCGAAGTGCGCCATGTCCACCATCAGGGTGGCGCCGACCTCGTCCGCGATCTCGCGCATCAGCCGGAAGTTCACCAGCCGGGGGTACGCGGAGTAGCCGGCCACCAGGATCAGCGGGCGGAACTCGCGGGCGGTGGCGCGCAGCGCGTCGTAGTCGATCAGGCCGGTGGCCGGGTCGGTGCCGTAGCTGCGCTGCTCGAACATCTTGCCGGAGATGTTGGGCCGGAAACCGTGCGTGAGGTGGCCGCCGGTGTCCAGGGACATGCCCAGCATCCGCTGGTTGCCGAGCTCCTGGCGCAGCTGCGCCCAGTCCTGCTCGGTGAGGTCGTTGACGTGCCGGGCCTGGGCGCGGGCCAGCGCCGGGCTCTCCACCCGCTGGGAGAGCACCGCCCAGAAGGCGACCAGGTTGGCGTCGATGCCGGAGTGCGGCTGGACGTAGGCGTGCTGGGCGCCGAACAGCTCGCGGGCGTGCTCGGCGGCGAGCGCCTCGACGGTGTCGACGTTGCGGCAGCCGGCGTAGAAGCGGCGGCCGACGGTGCCCTCGGCGTACTTGTCGCTGAACCAGTTGCCCATCGCGAGCAGCACGGCGGGCGAGGCGTAGTTCTCGCTGGCGATCAGCTTGAGGGAGGCGCGCTGGTCCTCGACCTCGGCGCCGATGGCGTCGGCGATCCGCGGCTCGACCTGGCGCACGACGTCCAGGGCGCTGCGGAAGGCGGTGTTGGCGGCGGGCGACGCGGTGGTGTGCGGGGTGGCGTTCTCGGGGGCCTGGGCAGGCAAGGTGGGTCTCCTCGCTCGGTTCGGACGGCCCAGGCGCACGGCGACAACGTGAGACACGGAGCCGCTTCCCGATGGTTGATTCCATCTCTGTCGCGCCAGTCGCGGCTCACCGGGATCGTAACAGTGCGCCGGGCGCGGCGGCGGCGGGTTCACGATGCGGGACGGAGGCCGCCGGCCGGGCCCGGGAGCGGCCGCGCCGCGGCCCGCGGCGGCCGGCGCGGTGGTCGGCGCGGGGCCCGGGGGACGCCGTCGGATCCGGCCGCGCAGGGGTATTGATGAGGCACTGAATCACTGCTTCACTTCTTGCCATGGCCTATCGCAGGACCCCGGCCGCCCAGGCCCGGCTCGACGCCCAGCGCGCCTCCGTACTCGCCGCCGCCACCGCGCTGCTCTCCGAACACGGTTACGCCGCCTGCTCGGTGGCGGCCGTCGCGCAGCGCGCGGGGATCGCCACCGGCAGCGTCTACCGGTGCTTCCCGAACAAGGCCGAGCTGGTGGCCGAGCTGTTCCGCGAGGTGGTCGGCCGCGAGGTGGCGGCGGTGCGCGCGGCCGCCGCGTTCGAGGGCGACCTGCCGGCCCAGGTGGCCTCGGTGATCGGCACCTTCGCGGGCCGGGCGCTGCGGGCACCGCGGCTGGCCTTCGCCCTGCTCGCCGAGCCGGTCGATCCCGAGGTGGACGCCGAACGGCTGGTCTTCCGGCTGGCCTTCCGGGACCTGATCGCCGGTCTGATCGCCGAGGGCGTGGCCGCCGGCCGGCTGCCCGCACAGGATCCGCAGCTCACCGCGGCCGCCCTGGTCGGCGCCGTCGGCGAGGCGCTGGTCGGCCCGCTGGCCGACGGCGGGCCGGCCGAACAGCTCGTCCCGGCCCTGTCGGGGTTCGCCCTGCGGGCCCTGGGCCACCCGATGCCCCCGGCCGGCCCGGACCGCCCGGGCGGCGGCACCGGCCGATGAGCGTCACCCCCACCCTCACCGCCACCCCCACCGGAGCCGACCGATGACCGACCGCACTCCCGACACCGGCACTCCCACCACCACCGCCGGCACCACCAAGACCGCCGGCACCGCCGGCACCGAGCGCGAGTTGAACGCCGAGCGCCTGCTGCGGGTCTCCGCCAAGCACTCGCACGACCCGCTCACCGAGATCGACTGGGACGCCCCGCTCGACCCGGACCAGTTCGCTATCCCGCCGCACCGGGTCTCGCTGTACGGGACGCCGCTCTGGGAGACCATGACGCACCGGCAGCGGGCCCGGCTGAGCGTCCACGAGCTCGCCAGCACCATCTCGGCGGGCATCTGGTTCGAGCTGATCCTGATGGAGGGCCTGGTCCGGCACGTCTACGAGAGCGACCTGACCACCAAGCACGCGCAGTACGCGCTGACCGAGGTCGCCGACGAGTGCCGGCACTCCACCATGTTCGCGCGGTACCTGACCAAGACCGGCTACCCGTCCGCCCGGCCGACCCGGCGGGCCCAGCGGCTCGGCCGGCTGCACTTCCTGATCAACGACACCACCATGACCTTCGCCGGCGCGATCTTCGTGGAGGAGTTCACCGACGCCCTGCAGCGCGAGATGGTCCGGGACGAGAGCCTGCAGCCGCTGGCCCGCTCGGTGGCCCGGATCCACGTGATCGAGGAGGCCCGTCACATCGGGTACGCCAAGCCGGAGTTGGAGCGTCGCTGGGCCCGGCTGAGTGCCCCGCGGCGGGCGCTGTTCCGGCAGGCGCTCGGCCTGCTGGCGCAGCAGTCGGTCGCCGAGGTGATCCACCCCCGGGTGTACGCGCTGGCCGGCCTCGACCCGAGGGCGGCCCGGCAGGCGGCCGCCGAGAACCCGCACTGGCAGCAGACCAAGGCCGACTGGGCCCGCAAGGCCGTGCAGTTCTTCACCGAGCTCGGGATCATCGACCCCCGCTCGGAGTACCGGTGGCGGCGGGCGGCCCTGCTGCCCGCCGCCCGCCGGACGCGGTGACCGGGCGGGCCGCCCACCGGCGGCGGCCCACCGGCCGGGCCGGCCGGGGCAGGGCCGGCCTCAGCGCCGCCGTTCGGTGCTGACGACCAGGCAGACGGCCGCCACCACGATCGCGCCGCCCAGCAGGATCGGCCCGGTCAGCGGCTCGGCGAGGACCAGCCAGCCGAGCAGCACCGCCACCACCGGGTTGACGTAGGCATAGGTGGCGACCAGCGTGAGCGGCGCCGACTGGAGCAGCCAGGCGTACGCGGTGAAGGCCACCAGCGAGCCGAAGACCACCAGGTAGGCGAGGGCCAGCCAGGACCGGCCGGAGACCTGCGCGGGGTCGAAGCCGTGCTGCTCGCCGCGGCCCAGCGCCACCACCAGGCTGGCGATCCCGCCGGCGATCATCTGGTAGGCGCTGGCCGCGAAGGCGTTGGGCGGCATGCTGATCCGGCGGGCGGCGAAGGAGCCGGCCGCCCAGGTGAGGGTCGCCGCCACCACCGCGATCACCCCGGCGGGCGCGATGTCCCCGCCGAAGGCCGGGGAGGAGAGGACGGCGAGGCCGGCCAGGCCGAGCAGCACCCCGCCGAGGGCGGCCGGACGCGGGCGGGCGCCGCCGAAGGCGACCGGCAGCAGCACCATCCAGAGCGGGACGATCGCGACCAGCAGGGCGGCCAGCCCGGACGGGATGGAGTGCTCGCCGAGCACCACCAGCCCGTTGCCGCCGGTCAGCAGCAGCACGCCGACCAGGGCCGCGGAGCGGAGCTGGCGCCCGGTCACCCGGACGGCGGCCGGGCCCTGGCGCCAGGCGACCAGGCCCAGCAGCAGCAGGCCGGCGGTGAGGGCGCGGGAGCCGGCCGAGAGGAAGGTCGGCATGGTCTCGATGGTGATCCGGATCGCCAGGTAGGTGGATCCCCAGAGCACGTAGACGATGGCCAGCGCGCCCCAGACCGCGCCGCTGATCCGGGGCCGGTCGGCGGGCGGCTTCACCCGTCCGGCGGCCGCCCCGACGGCGTCGGCGAGTGCGGCACCGGCCCGCACGGCGGCGTCCGGCCCGGCGGCGTCCTGCACAGCACCGGCCCGCACGGCGGTGTCCGGCCTGGCGGCGTCCGGCCCGGCGGTGTCCTGCACGGCGGCTCCAGCCGCGGGGCCGGAGCCCTCCGTACAGCCGGAACCCCCGGGGGCACCGGTGCCGTCCGGGGCGTCCGAGGGTCTCTGCGGGGCCGGAGCTGTCATGGGTGTCTCCCTGGGACGGTGCTGTACGAACCCCGCCATGACACCGCACCGGCGGCCCCCGGCGCCAGTGGGTATCCGCCCCGGCCCCGCCGGAGCTACCGTGGGCCCCTCCCCCGGCCGCCCCGCGAGCGGCCCGAGCCCGCCCCACGACCGCCCCCAGGAGGCCAGGACCGTGCCCGCCGACCCCGCCCAGCTCCCGTTCTTCGTGTACGGCACACTCCGGACGGGCGGCCGCAACCACGCCGCCCACCTGGACGGGCTCTGCGCCGCCGTCCGCCCCGCCGTGCTGCCCGGCGCCGCCCTGTACGAGGGCCCGGGCTTCCCGTACGCCGTCCCGGACCCCGGCCGGTCGGTGGTCGGCGAGCTGGTGACGGTGTTCCCGGCCGGCTATCCGTCCGTACTGGCCGGCCTCGACCGGCTGGAGGACTGCCGTCCGGACGGCTCCGGCGAGTACGTCCGGCTGCGCCGGGCGGTGCGGACCGCGGACGGCGAGCACGACGCCTGGGTCTACCTGGCCGGCCCGCGCACCGCGGCCCGGCTGCGGTCGGGCCCCGCGCCCGTCGAATCGGGCGACTGGACACGGCGCTGACGGGCGGGCACGGGCGGGCGCCGGGCCGGTGACCCGGTGCCCGCCCCTCGGTTCGGCCCTCGCGGACTCCTCGGGTCAGGCCTTGCGGACGCCGGCCGCCACCCGGTCGCCGAGGGCCTTGTCCACGTTGCGCCAGTACTGCACCGCCCGCTCCAGCACCGGGTCGCTGACGCCCGCGAGCAGGTGCCCGACGATGTTGGAGACCAGCCGGTCGCGGGCGGCGGCGTCCAGCACCTCGCGGACCAGGGTGCCCGCCTGGCCCCAGTCGTCGTCGTCCGCGTGCAGGCCGTACGCCTCCCGGACCATCTCGCCCTCGGTCCGCCAGCCGGCCGACGGGTCGTCGAAGCGGTCCGCCGCGGCGGCCGGGCCGCCGTAGGAGTTCGGCGCGTACGGCACCTCCGCCCGGCTCGGGTCGAACCGCATCGGGCCGTCCTTGGCGTACGAGTGGACCGGCACGTGCGCGCGGTTCGGCGGCAGCTGGGCGTAGTTGGGGCCGATCCGGTACCGGTGGGTGTCCGGGTAGGAGAAGATCCGCCCGAGCAGCATCTTGTCGGGCGAGACGCTGATGCCGGGCACCAGGTTGGACGGCTCGAAGGCGGCCTGCTCGATGTGGACGAAGAAGTCCTCGGGGTTGCGGTTGAGGGTCATCCGGCCGACCTTGACCAGCGGGTGGTCGCCGTGCGGCCACACCTTGGTCAGGTCGAAGGGGTTGAACCGGTAGCCAGCGGCGGCCTCGAAGGGCATCACCTGCACGTACAGCGTCCAGGACGGGTGCTCGCCGCGCTCGATCGCGTCGTACAGGTCCTGCCGGTGCAGGTCGGGGTCGCTGCCGGCGAGCCGGTCGGCGTCCTCCTGGGTGAGGAAGTCGACGCCCTGGTCGGTCTTGAAGTGGTACTTGACCCAGAACCGCTCGCCGTCCGCGTTGATCCACATGTAGGTGTGCGAGCCGTAGCCGTTCATGTGGCGGTACGACCTGGGGATGCCGCGGTCGCCCATCAGCCAGGTGACCTGGTGCGCCGACTCGGGCGACAGCGTCCAGAAGTCCCACTGCATGTCGTGGTCGCGCAGCCCGTTGTCCGGCCGGCGCTTCTGGGAGCGGATGAAGTCCTGGAACTTGATCGTGTCGCGGACGAAGAAGACCGGCGTGTTGTTGCCGACCAGGTCGTAGTTGCCGTCCTCGGTGTAGAACTTCAGCGCGAACCCGCGCGGGTCGCGCCAGGTGTCCGGGCTGCCCTGCTCGCCGGCGACGGTCGAGAAGCGGGCCAGCATCTCGGTGCGCTTCCCCGGCTGGAAGAGCGTCGCCCTGGTGTACCGGCTGACGTCGTCCGTCACCTCGAAGACGCCGTACGCCCCGGAGCCCTTGGCGTGCACCACCCGCTCCGGCACCCGCTCCCGGTTGAACTGGGCCATCTTCTCGATCAGGTAGTGGTCGTGCAGCAGGATCGGGCCGTCCCGCCCCACCGTGAGCGAGTGGTCGTCGCTCGGCACCGGGACGCCGGCGTTGTTGGTGGTGTACGGGACCGCTGGGTCGGGCATGGTGTCCTCCGTCACGTGCCGAGGTACCCCCTCGCCGAACCTAACCCAGCACTCCCGTCCCCGCCCGGCGTCGCCCGGCCCGGCCCGGCACCCGTGGCGGGGGCCACCCCTCCGCCGCCCGCCGCCGCCCGCCACGCCCGCCCGGGTGCCGCCGGCGGCACCGCGGCCCGCCGCCGGTGCCGCCGGCCCGGGCCCCGCGACCGGGGCGCGAACCGCCCGGTAGGCTGCCGCTGCCCCCTTCCGGACCTGCGAGGAGTACCTGTTGGCCACCGTCCCTGCCCCAGCGCCGGCGGGCCGCCCGATCACCGTCGTCGGGATCGGCGCCGACGGCTGGCCGGGCCTGGCCGACACCGCGCGGCAGGCCCTGCGCGAGGCCGAGGTGGTGATCGGCGGCCCGCGCCAGCTCGGCCTGCTGCCCGCCGAGGCCACCGCCGAGCGGGTCCGCTGGCCCTCCCCGCTGCGCCCCGCCGTCGCCGGACTGCTCGCGGCGCACGAGGGCCGCCGGATCTGCGTGCTGGCCAGCGGCGACCCGATGTTCTTCGGCATCGGCCGGACCCTCGCCGAGACGGTCGGCGCCGACCGGCTGCGCGTCCTGCCACACCCCTCCTCCGTCAGCCACGCCTGTGCCCGGCTCGGCTGGCCGCTGGACGCCACCGAGGTGGTCAGCCTGGTCGGCCGCCCGCTCGACAGCCTCACCCTGGCGCTCCACCCCGGGCGGCGGCTGCTGGTGCTCAGCGCCGACGCGGGGACCCCGGCGGCCGTCGCCGCCCTGCTGACCGCCCGCGGCTTCGGCGCCAGCCGGCTGCGGGTGCTGGAACAGCTCGGCGGCCCGGCCGAACGGCAGCTGGACGGCGCCGCCGACGACTGGCAGCACCCGCCCGGCGACCCGCTCAACCTGATCGCGGTCGACTGCGCCGGCGACGGCGTCCGCACCTCGGTGGTGCCCGGCCTGCCCGACTCCCGGTACGAGAGCGACGGCCAGCTGACCAAGCGCCACGTCCGGGCCGCCACCCTCGCCACGCTCGCCCCCGCGCCCGGGGAACTGCTCTGGGACGTCGGCGGCGGCTCCGGCTCGATCGCCGTCGAATGGCTGCGCGCGCACCGCGACTGCCGCGCCGTCAGCATCGAGCGCGACCCCGTCCGGGCCGGCCGGATCGCCCGGAACGCGGCCGCCCTCGGCGTGCCCGGGCTGCGGGTGGTGACCGGCCCGGCGCCCGCCGCCCTCGACGGACTGCCCGTCCCCGACGCCGTGTTCATCGGCGGCGGGCTCACCGTCCCCGGCCTGCTGGAGGCCTGCTGGGCGGCGCTGCCGCCGGGCGGCCGGCTGGTCGCCAACACCGTCACGCTGGAGTCCGAGGCGCTGCTCACCGAGTGGTACCGCCGCTGGGGCGGCGAGCTGCTGCGACTGGCCGTGGCGCACGCCGTGCCGGTGGGCGGCTTCACCGGCTGGCGCCAGGCGATGCCCGTCACCCAGTGGTCGGCGGTCAAGCCGTCCGGCCTCCCGGACACCCCGGCGGCCGCGCCGCCCGCCCCGCCGTCCACCCCGGCGCCGCCGTCCCGCCCCGCGCGGCCGGCCGGCCCGACGCAGCCGCCCCACCAGCCGCCCGCCGTTTAGGAGCCCCCTCATGACCGTCCACTTCATCGGGGCCGGCCCCGGCGCCGCCGACCTGATCACCGTGCGCGGGGCCCGGACCCTGGCCCGCTGCGGGGTCTGCCTCTACGCCGGCAGCCTCGTCCCCCGGGAGCTGCTCGCCGAGTGCCCGCCGGACGCCCGGCTGGTCGACACCGCGCAGCTCACCCTCGACCAGATCGTCGCCGAGATCACCGCCGCGCACGAGGCGGGCCAGGACGTGGCCCGGCTGCACTCCGGCGACCCGTCCGTGTTCAGCGCCGTCGCCGAGCAGATGCGCCGGCTGGACGCGGCGGGCATCCCGTACGAGGTGGTCCCCGGCGTGCCCGCCTTCGCCGCGGCGGCCGCCGCGCTCAAGCGCGAGCTGACCGTGCCGACCGTCGGCCAGACCGTGATCCTGACCCGGGTCGCCAAGCGCGCCACCCCGATGCCCGAGGGCGAGGACCTGGCGACGCTCGGCCTCAGCCGCGCCCTGCTGGTGCTGCACCTGGCCGCCGGGTACGTGGACGACGTGGTCGAGGAGCTGCTGCCGCACTACGGCGCCGACTGCCCGGCCGCCGTGGTGGCGATGGCCAGCCGCCCGGACGAACTGGTGCTGCGCGGCACGCTCGCCGACATCGCCGGCCAGGTCAAGGCCGCCGGCGTGGTGCGCACGGCCGTCATCCTGGTCGGCCGGACGCTGGGCGCCGAGCAGTTCCGCGACAGCCACCTCTACTCGGCCGAGCGCGAGCGCCCGCACGAGGCCTGCGGCGCCTGATGCCGCACGTCGACGCCGCCGGGGCCGAACGGCCCGCCGCTGCCACCGGGACCCCCACCACCGGGACCGCCGACACCGGGGCCCTTGCCGCCGCGGCGCACGCCGGTGCCGGTGCTGGTGCTGGTGCTGGTGCTGGTGCCACAGCCTCCGCCGGTGCCGGCGTGGTGCGCCGGGCGCCGCGCCGGGTGCTGATCCTCGGCGGCACCACCGAGGCCCGCCTGCTGGCGGCGGCGCTGGCCACCGGGCCCGCCGCCGACCCGGGCCGGCTGGTGACGAGTTCGCTCGCCGGACGGGTGGCCGAGCCCCGGCTGCCCGCCGGGCAGGTCCGGATCGGCGGCTTCGGCGGCGCGGCCGGCCTGGCCGACTGGCTGCGCGCCGAGCGGGTGGAGGCGCTGGTGGACGCCACCCACCCGTTCGCCGAGGTGATGTCGCGCAACGCCGCGGAGGCGGCGGCCGCCACCGGCGTGCCGCTGCTCGCCCTGCGGCGGCCCGGCTGGAGCCCGGCCGAGGGCGACCGCTGGCACCCGGTGGCCTCGCTGGCCGAGGCCGCCGCCGCGCTGCCCGCCCTCGGCCGCCGGGTCCTCCTCACCACCGGCCGGCAGGGCATGGCCGCCTTCGCCGGCCTGGACGCGCTGCACTTCGTGGCCCGTTCGGTCGACCCGCCCGCGGAGCCGCTGCCCGCGCACACCGAGGTCCTGCTGGCCCGGGGCCCGTTCACGCTGGCGGACGAGCGCGCCCTGCTCCGCGAGCACCGCATCGACGTGCTGGTCACCAAGGACAGCGGCGGCGCCGCCACCGCCCCCAAGCTGACCGCCGCCCGGGAACTGGGCCTCCCGGTCGTGATCGTCCGCCGCCCGGAGCTGCCCGGCGGCGTACCGGTGGCCGAGGACGTGGCGGCGGCGGTCGCCTGGCTGACGGCCGGCGGGCCGACGGCCTGACCCACGGACGGGCTGACCCACGGACGGGCTGACCGGCCGGCGGGCGCCCACGGGCGGGGCGGCGGGCGCGGTGCCGGCCGAGCCGGCGGTCAGGCGCCGGTTTCCGCCCCGCCCTCCCTGATCTCGTCCAGCGAGAGCTGCATCGCGGCCCTGGCACGGGTGAACCAGTCCGCCAGCACGGCGGTCTCCTCGGCGCTGTAGTCGCCGAACAGGGCGCCCAGCCGCTCGTAGAACGGGCCGTAGACCGCCATGACACGGGCCTGCGCGGCGTCCTCCATCACCACCCGGACCCGGCGGCGGTCCTTCGGGTCCGCCTCGCGACGGGTGTAGCCCGCCTTCTCCAGCCGGTTGAGCACGCCGGTCACGGCCCCGGTGGTCAACCGGGCCCGCTCGGCCAGGTCCCCGGCCGTGAGCGACTCGACGGCCTGCGCGGCCTCGATGACGAAGCCCAGGCAGGTGAGGTCGGTGACGTTCAGCCCGAGCCGCCCCGCGATGTCCTGCTGCCCGAACTGGGCCAGCGCGATCATCCGGTCCATCGCGTACAGCGCCTGCGCGGCCGTCGCCCCCGGGCGCTCCTTGCCCTCCACAGCCATTCCCCTTACGATCTAAGCTACTTAGCTCGTGAGATAATTTGTCTCCCGGCCCCCATTCTCCCCGGCCGGCGCCGCCGCACGCCCGCTCCGGCCCGCCCGGGTCGGCCCTCCCGCGCGCCCTCGCCGAGCCGCCACCCACCACACCACCCAGGAGTCGACATGTCCGCACACGGCGACCACGACATGGGCCACACCGTCGCTGGCTGGACCGGCAGCGCCCTGACCATCGCCGGCACCATCGTCCTGGGCCTGGCCCTCGTCGCCGGCTCCCCCGCCGGCCTGGGGATCGGCGGGGCGGTCCTGGTCCTGGCCGCCCTCGCCAGCTGGCTGCTGCACCTGTCCGGCCGGGGCAAGCCCACCGGCCCCCGCCCCGCCGGCGGCCGCGACTGGCGCGCCCGCGACACCGCGGCCCGCCAGGGGCACCCCGACTGCCTCGGCTGCCGCCTGGCGGGCCGGCGCCCGCGCGCGCTGCCCGTCCCCCGGCCGCACGCCGGGCCGGCTCCGGCCGCGAACCCCCGGGCCCGCGGCTCCCGCACGGAGCGGGCCGAGGCCGGCTGACGGGTCCGGCCGCCGAGCGGCGGGCCGGCCCCGGGCAGGTCACCCTGGGATCAGGGGCGCCCGGCGGGCGCCGGCCGCCCGTGGTGGCCGGTCCGCCGTCACTCGACACGGGGGTTGGGTGTCGGAGAGGGGCGCGCACGAGATATCTTGATATCGAGACGTTGTAGACGTGAAGCGGAGTAACGGTGACTGACTCGACCATCATCTATACGCACACCGACGAGGCCCCGGCCCTGGCAACGTATTCGTTCCTGCCGGTGGTCCAGGCCTACGCCTCGACGGCGGGCGTCAGCGTGGAGACGCGCGACATCTCCCTGGCCGGGCGCATCATCGCCAGCTTCCCGGAGCGTCTTGAGGAGGGCCAGCGCATCGACAACGCGCTCGCCGAGCTCGGCGAGCTCGCCAAGACGCCCGAGGCCAACATCATCAAGCTGCCGAACATCTCGGCCTCCGTACCGCAGCTCAAGGCCGCGATCGCGGAGCTGCAGGCGCAGGGCTACGCGCTGCCGGACTACCCGGACGACCCGAAGACCGACGAGGACCGCGACGTCCGCGCCCGGTACGACAAGGTCAAGGGCAGCGCCGTCAACCCGGTGCTGCGCGAGGGCAACTCCGACCGCCGCGCGCCCGCCTCGGTGAAGAACTACGCCAAGGCGCACCCGCACCGCATGGGTGCCTGGACGCCCGGGTCGAAGACGAACGTCGCCCACATGAGCGCCGACGACTTCCGCTCCACCGAGAAGTCCGCCGTGATCGCCGAGGCCGGCACCCTGCGGATCGAGCTGGCGGCCGCCGACGGCACCACCACCGTGCTGCGCGAGTCGGTCCCCGTGCTCGCCGGTGAGGTCGTGGACGCCTCCGTCATGCGCGTCGCCGCGCTGCGCGAGTTCTTCGCCGCCCAGGTGGCCCGCGCCAAGAGCGAGGACGTGCTGTTCTCGGTGCACCTCAAGGCCACCATGATGAAGGTCTCCGACCCGATCATCTTCGGCCACGTGGTCCGCGCCTTCTTCCCGAAGACCTTCGCCCAGTACGGCGAGGTGCTCGCGGCGGCCGGCCTGAGCCCGAACGACGGCCTCGGCGGCATCCTGAAGGGCCTGGACTCGCTGGCCCAGGGCGCCGAGATCAAGGCCTCGTTCGACGCCGAGCTCGCCGAGGGCCCGGCCCTCGCGATGGTCGACTCCGACCGCGGCATCACCAACCTGCACGTCCCGAGCGACGTCATCGTCGACGCGTCGATGCCGGCCATGATCCGCACCTCCGGCCACATGTGGGGCCCGGACGGCAAGGAGGCCGACACCCTCGCCGTCATCCCCGACAGCAGCTACGCGGGCATCTACCAGGTCGTCATCGACGACTGCCGCGCGAACGGCGCCTACGACCCCGCCACCATGGGCTCGGTGCCGAACGTCGGCCTGATGGCGCAGGCGGCCGAGGAGTACGGCAGCCACGACAAGACCTTCGAGATCGCCGCCGCCGGCACGGTCCGGGTCGTCGACGGCTCCGGCGAGGCCGTGCTGGAGCAGCCGGTCAGCGCCGGCGACGTGTTCCGCATGTGCCAGACCAAGGACGTGCCGATCCGCGACTGGGTGAAGCTCGCCGTCAACCGCGCCCGCGCCACCGGCAACCCGACGGTGTTCTGGCTGGACGAGACCCGCGCGCACGACGCCAACCTGATCGCCAAGGTCAACGCGTACCTGCCGGAGCACGACACCGACGGGCTGCAGATCGAGATCCTCTCGCCCGCCGAGGCCACCGCCTTCTCGCTGGAGCGCATCCGCCGCGGCGAGGACACCATCTCGGTGACCGGCAACGTGCTGCGTGACTACCTCACCGACCTGTTCCCGATCCTGGAGCTGGGCACCAGCGCCAAGATGCTCTCGGTCGTCCCGCTGATCAACGGCGGTGGCCTGTTCGAGACCGGCGCCGGCGGCTCCGCCCCGAAGCACGTCCAGCAGCTGGTCAAGGAGAACTACCTCCGCTGGGACAGCCTGGGCGAGTTCCTCGCGCTGGCCGTCAGCTTCGAGCACCTCGCGCAGACCACGGGCAACGCGCGCGCCCAGGTCCTCGCCGACACGCTGGACCGGGCGACCGGCAGCTTCCTGGAGGAGGACAAGTCGCCGAGCCGCCGCCTCGGTGGCATCGACAACCGCGGCAGCCACTTCTACCTGGCCCTGTACTGGGCCCAGGAGCTGGCCAGGCAGAGCGACGACGCCGAGCTCGCGGAGGCGTTCTCGGCGCTGGCCAAGACGCTCACCGAGCAGGAGCAGACCATCGTGGCCGAGCTGATCGCGGTCCAGGGTTCGGCGACCGACCTCGGTGGCTACTACCAGCCCGACCCCGCCAAGGCGGCGGCCGTGATGCGTCCGTCGGCGACCTTCAACGAGGCCGTCGCGACCCTCGGCTGACCCCGGGCCGGCGCGAGTCCCCGCGGGGGCCCGCAAGCGGGTGAGTGACCCGCAAGCGCACGAACGAGAGGTCCCGCGGACCGTCCTGGCGACGGTCCGCGGGACCTTTCGCGTGGGAGGGGGCCAGGGTGGCCTGAGCAGCGCGGCCGGGCCCGGCGCGGGGACGGGAGGGGCGCGGGGGACGGCAGGGGCTCGGGGGACGGCAGGGGGTCACCCGCGGTCGCTCAGGCGTCGAAGTCGTACTCCAGCACGTACGAGGCGGAGTCGAGCGTCATCTCGTTCACCTCGACGGCCCGGCCGTCCTCGGCGAACGCGGTGCGGCAGATCAGCATCACCGGGGTGCCGGCGGAGAGGCGCAGCCGGTCCGCCTCGTCCTGGGAGGGCATCCGGGAGCGGATCTCCTCGCGGAAGTGCACCGGCTTGTGGCCGAGTTCGGCGAGCCGGGCGTAGGTGCCGCCGGGGCCGGTGTCCTCCTCGGTTATCGCCGAGCGGGCGACCAGGTCCACCGGGAGGTAGGAGCTGGAGAGCAGGACCGGCTTGCCGTCGAGCACGAACCGGCGGCTGCGGACGCAGACCGGACGCGCCGGGTCGACCCCGAGCACCTCGGCCACCCTGGCCGGCGCCGGCGCCTCCACCACGTCGACCTGGTCGACGACCAGCACGCGCTCCGCTATGTCGGCGGACCAGATCGAACGCCCCGAACCCCACTGGCCGGCGGACAGCCGCTTGATGCCCTGCCGTCGCAGCGGCTGGAAGACCCGGACGAAGACGCCCACGCCCTTGCGGGCCTCCGCGATCCCCTCGCTCTGCAGCACGCCCAGGGCCTGACGGGCCGTCATCCGCGCCACCTCGTAGGTGGCCATGAGGTCGTTCTCGCCGGGGAGGCGGTCGCCGGGCGCGTACTCACCGGTCCTGATGGCCTCCTTGAGGGCATCGGCGATCTGCTGGTACTTGGGCTGCCGACGTTTGTCCGAGTTGGCCATGGGTTCGATTCCTCGCTTCCTCTCTAGACATCCTAGGGCGGCACCGCTCGGCCTGCTATCGGTGCTGCGCAACCCGAACCGGCCATTTCTCTAGAGAGCTTATTGACTTCTCTAGAGATCATGGCTTCACTGGAAATGTCCCCACCGCCCGGCCCGAGGCCCCCCGCGGCCTCACCGGGCACCCGTCGGACCCGTGGAGCAACCGCCGCCCGATCGCCGTACGAAGGACCGCCATGTCCGATTCAGCAGACATCTCCTTCCTCCCCCGAGTCACCTGGGCGGTCCCGTCCGCCCCGCGGGAAGTCGCGGGCGTGCGGACCAGGGCCGTGGCCGAGGTCCGCGCCCTCGGTGTCCCGATCGAGGACACCACCGATCTCGAACTCGTCGTCACCGAACTGGTGACCAACGCCATCCGGCACGGCGAGGGCCCCGAGGTCCACATCCACCTGCGGCTCCACGGGCCCGGGGTCCTCGCCGTCGAGGTCCACGACCGTTCCCCCCGGTACCCGGACACGCCGCCGCCGGCCGGCCAGGACCAGGAGTCCGGTCGGGGCCTGCACATCGTGGACGCCCTGGCCCTGCGCTGGGGGTTCCTGGAGTTCGCGCACCACAAGGCCGCCTGGGCGCACCTCGCCGTCCCGCCCGGCACGGCGCCGCCGGCCTGCGAGTCGGCCCGCCGGCCGGGCGCGCTGCCCCGGCCCGCCCCCGAGCCGGGCACCGATCCCGGACCGGGCCGGACCGCCCGCCGGTTCGGCCCGGTCCGGGCCGGGCGGGTCGCGGCCCTGCTCCCCTGGCCCGGACCGACGGCCGGCGCGGCGGAGCCGGGGAGCCTGCGGGTCCGGCGCCACCGGCTCGGGGGCGCGGTGAGCGGCCACCCGCGCCGGGACGGCCGCGGCCTCGGGGCCCGGACCCCGAGGAGCCGGGCCGGCCTGGCCGGCCCGGTCGGCCCGGTCCGTCCGGTCGGTCAGGACGGTCAGGACGGACCGGTCGCCGGACCCAGCGGATCGGCGCGGCCGACGACCGTGCCCGCCCGGTCGATGCAGATCACGTCGACCGCGACCGGCGAGCCGACCAGCACCCCCAGCGCGGTGGCCCGGGCCGCCTCGGCCACCAGGTCGCCCAGCGGCACACCGGCCGCCCGGCAGAGCTGGATCGCCTCCAGGGCGGTGTTGGCACCGGCCACGGCCTCGACCAGCTCCGGCCCGGCGCCGCCCTCCCGGGCCAGGCCCGCCAGGTAGCCCTTGTCGACCTGGGAGCGGGCCGAGTGCAGGTCCAGGTGCCCGGCGGCCAGCTTGGAGAGCTTGGCGAACCCGCCCGCGATGGTGAGCCGCGGCACCGGGTGTCGCTTCAGGTACTTCAGCACCGCGCCGGCGAAGTCGCCCATGTCCAGCAGCGCGTCCTCCGGCAGCCCGTGCACGGCGACGGCGACCTTCTCCGAGGTCGAGCCGGTGCAGCCGGCCACGTGCGTACGCCCGGCCGCCCTGGCCACGTCGACCCCGCGCCGGATGCTGTCGATCCACGCCGAGCAGGAGTACGGCACCACGATGCCGGTGGTGCCCAGGATCGACAGGCCGCCCAGGATGCCCAGCCGGGGGTTCCAGGTGGAGCGGGCGATCTCCTCGCCGTGGTCGACCGAGAGTTCCACCACCACGTCGCCGCTGCCCCCGTGGGCGGCCGCCACCTCGGCGACGGCGTCCCGCATCATCTGCCGGGGCACCGGGTTGACCGCCGGCTCCCCCACCGGCAGCGGCAGCCCGGCCTTGGTGACCGTCCCCACCCCCGGGCCGGCCCGGAACACCACCCCGCTGCCGGGCTCGCCCCGGCGGACGGTCGAGCGGATCAGCGCACCGTGGGTGACGTCCGGGTCGTCCCCGGCGTCCTTCACCACCCCGGCCATCGCCCGGCCGTCCGCCAACTCCTCCACCGCCAGGGCGAACGCCGGCTGCTGGCCCTTCGGGAGCGTGATCGTCACCGGGTCCGGGAAGCCTCCGGTGAGCAGCGCGGTGTACGCGGCCTTGGTGGCGGCGGTCGCGCAGGCCCCGGTCGTCCAGCCGTGCCGCAGGCCGCTGCTCCTCAGCTGGGCCGCCCGGCCGCCGAGCTCAGCCACGGGTGCCCCCCGTGGTCGCGCCGGCCACCCGGGCCGACCTGTCCGGCCCCCGGCCGGCGGAGGCACCCATCGTCGCCATCCGTCCCTTCACCTGCCCTGTCGTCCGCGCCGCGGCCGAGGTGGCCGCCACCGTCCATGGTCCCCTGCCCGTCGCTGATTCTCCCGGTCGGGTCCCGGTCGGCGGTTCGGCCCGGCCCGGGGCCGGCGGCCCGGGGCCCCGGCGGCCGGTCAGGGGCGAGGGCGCCCGCGTGCGGCCACCTCCCGCCAGTGGTCGCGGGCCTGCCGGGTGGAGCGGGTCTTGCGGTCCTCGGGCCCGAGGACGCGCAGCCGGTCGGCGAACACCCCCTGGAAGGCGGCCGCC
>NZ_BNBO01000004.1:0-307839 GCF_014655955.1 Kitasatospora indigofera | reverse complement strand
GCGCCGGCCGGGTCACCGGCCGCACCCCGCCAGTGGGCCAGGCTGCTCCGGGTGCCCAAGGTCTTGGGGTGGTCCGGCCCGAGGACACGCAGCCGGTCGGCCAGCAGCTCCTCGAACGCCGCCACCGCGCCGGCCGGGTCACCGGCCGCACCCCGCCAGTGGGCCAGGCTGCTCCGGGTGCTCAAGGTCTTGGGGTGGTCCGGCCCGAGGACGCGCAGCCGGTCGGCCAGCACTCCCTCGAACAGGGCCGCCGCGCCGGCCGGATCGCCCGCCTCCCCCCGCCACCGCGCCAGGCTGCTCCGGGCGGTCAGGGTGTCGGGGTGGTCGGGGCCCAGCCGGTGGCGCCGGTCGGCGAGCAGCTCCTCGAACGCGGCCGCCGCACCGGCCGGGTCACCCGCCTCCCCCCGCAGCCGGGCCAGCAGGTGCCGGGTGCCGAGCGAACCACCGTGGTCCGGCCCGAGCACCCGGAGCTCGTCCACCAGCAGGGCTTCGAGCGCAGCCACCGCACCGGCGAGGTCGCCGTCCACCTCGCCACGCCAGCGGACGAGGTTGTGGCGGCCGGCGAGGGTGACCAGGTCGTCCGGTCCCAGCACGCGGAGCGCGTCGGGGAGCAGGTCCTCGAAGGCCGCGTGCGCGCCGGTCGCGTCCCCGGCCTCCCCGCGCCAGTGGGCGAGGTCGATCCGGGTGGTCAGGGTGTCGGGGTGGTCGGCGCCCAGCCGGTGGCGCCGGTCGGCGAGCAGCTTCTCGAACGCGGCCGCCGCACCGGCCGGGTCACCCGCCTCCCCCCGCAGCCGGGCCAGCAGGTGCCGGGTCCCCAGCACGTCGGCGTGGTCCGGCCCGAGCAGCCGGAGCTCGTCCACCAGCAGCGCTTCGAGCGCCGCCACCGCGCCGCCGAGGTCACCCGCCTCACCGCGCAGCTGGGCCAGGTCGTACCGGGCGGCCAGCACCTGCGGATCGTCCGGTCCGTGGGTGGCGCGCCGGCCGACCATCGCGGCGCGGAGCTTGCGCCGCGCACCGGTGAAGTCACCGCGCCGGCCGAGCTCATGGGCGTCCGCCTCCGGGGCGGGCCGCCCTTCGGACCGGTCGTCCACCGGTGTCTCCTGGTCGCGCCGGGCCAGCAGGAGGCGGGCCATCTCCTGCTCCAGCGCCTCGGCCCGGGACTCCGCCGCGGCCTGCGCGGCCTCCGCCGCCCGCGCGGCCGTCTCCCAGCGGGTACGTTCGGAGTCCCCCTGCCGGGCCGCCTCGTCCGCCTGCTCCTCGGCCTGCTCCAGCCGGTGCTCGGCGGCGGTGCAGCGGGTCTCGGCGGCCACGGCCCGGTCCTTGGCCCGGCGCAGCGCACGCTCCAGCCTGGCCACCCGTTCGCGCAGGTCGTCGCGTTCGGTGCGCAGTTCCTCCCGCTCCTCGACCAGCAGGTCGAGCTCGACGCTGTGCCGGGCCTCCCGCGTCCGGGCCTGTTCCAGGGCCCTGCGCACCTCGACGAACCCCTGCTCCGCCCGCTCGGTGGCCCTGGCCAGCCGCTCCTCCAGCAGGTCGGCGGTCGCCTCGGCCGTGGCGAGTTCCTCCTCCAGCACGGCGACGGTGTCCTCGGCCTCGTCCTGCCTGCGGCGGGCCACCGCCACCTCGTCCCGGAGGGCCTGGAGCCGGGCGGCGTTGGGCCTGGCCTCGTGCAGGGCGGCGCGGTGGAGCTGCCGCAGGGCCTCCCGGGTCTCGGTGGTCACCGGGCGTCCCGTGTGGAGGTCGCCGTCGTCCAGCAGGCGTTCGACGAAGTCGGCCCCGGGGATCTCCTGGCCGCTGAACCAGCGGGAGAGCGTGGAGCGGTTGCGGTGGAGCGAGGCGGCGTAGCCGGTCATCGTGTCGTTCAGCCGGGCGGCCTGCATCCGGAGGTTCTCCGCGAGCGCGCGGACGGGCGCCGGCAGGTCCTCGTCGATGTCGCCGGCGAACTCGACGCGGCGGCGGGTGCGTCCGCGCCGCCCGGCCGGCCCGGGCGCGGCAGGCACCCCGCCCGTGACGTCCCTGGCGGCCGGTACCGCCGGCAGCCGGGCCTCGGCGGCCCGCCCGTCCCGGTCGGACGACGCTTGCTGGTCCGGCACCCGTCCCCCTGGTGTTTCGCGATCCTCGCAACGCGTTGCGGCTTACCGCAACACCGGCCATCCAACCAGGCTGATGGCAGTCGCACCGACAATCGGTGCATCCGGAAACGGAGTTGATCATGCGTCAGGGAACAACGGACGCCGGCGCCGGCCGCGCCGCCGGCCGGGTCCTGCCGGGACTCACGGCCGGCGCGGGGCTCGCCGGCGGCGGCGCCGGGCTGGCCGGCCTGGCGGGCGCGCCGTGGTGGGTGAGCGCCGCGAGCCTCGCACTGGCGGGCGCGCAGATCGCGGCGGCCGCCGTGGTGGCCGTCGTCCAGGCGGTGGTCCCGCAGTCCTCCGGCGACCGGCGCCGGGTGTGGGAGGCGCTGCTCGCCGGCGGACGGCGGGCGCGGCACCCCGGCGCCACCGGCCGCGAGGATGCCGGCCGCGAGGATGCCGGCCCGACGGACGACGGCCCCGCGGACGAAGGCACCGCGGACGAAGGCACCCGGGGCGCCGACCCCCGGCCGGCCGGTCCCGTGAGGGCCGGAACGAGCCATGGTTCACACCACCGCAGCACAACGTTCGCACTCCGCCGCCACCCTGGGACAGGGGCGGACGGTCCGTCACCGCGAAGCACCCGGGAGTGACCATGACCGCCGGACGTCAGCTGCATCTCGCCGTATCCCTGGACGGGTTCGGGGCTCACCCGGCCGCCTGGCGGCGCACCGCGCGCACCCCGGAGTCGGCCTTCGGCTCCGCCGCGCTGCACCTGGACGCGGTGCGGCGGGCCGAGGAGGGACTGCTCGACTTCGTCACGCTGGACGACTCCCGGCCGATCCACGCGCAGCGGGACGGCCGGGCGCACGGCCGGCTGGAGGCGGCCCAGGTGTTGGCGGTCGCGGCCGCGGCGACCAGCAGGATCGGGCTGGTGCCGACCGGCCTGACCGGCCGCCCCCCGGGCGAGCTCGCGGACCGGATCGCGACCCTGGACCACCTCAGTGCGGGCCGGGCCGGCTGGCGGCCCCGGGTGAACGTCACGCCGGAGCAGCTGCAGCTGGCGCTGGAGCCCGACGGCGGGCCGCTGTTCGTCGAACTCTTCGACGAGGCGGACGAGTTCACCCGGGCGGTACTGGGCTACTGGGACAGCTGGGCCCCCGGCGCGCTGCTCGGCGACCTGGCGGGCGGGCAGTTCGTCGACCAGGCGCTGATCCGCCCGGTGGACTTCGACGGCGTCCACGTGCGGGCCACCGGCAGCGCCGCCGTCCCGCGCCCGCCGCAGGGCCGGCCGGTGACCGCGATCCTCGGGCACGCCACCATCCCGTACCGGCTGGTGGCCCGGCACGCCGAGGTCGGCTTCGTCACGCCGGTGGACACCGCCGGGCTGCTGGAGATCCGCGAGGAGGTGGAGGGGCTGCGCAAGGAGGCCGGCCGGGCCGACACGCCCTTCCGGCTGTTCGCGGACCTGAACGTGGTGCTGGCGGACACCGAGGCGGCCGCCCGGGAGCGGCTGGCGGAGCTGGACGCCCTCGACGGCGAGCCCTTCACCAGCGACGCCGCCGTGTACGCCGGCACCCCGGCCGGGCTGGCGGACCGCCTGGAGGAGTGGTTCCGCGACGGCGGGGCGGACGGGTTCCGGCTGCGGCCCGCCCTGCTCGCCGAGGACCTCGACGCGCTGGTGGACGGCCTGGTGCCGGAGCTCCAGCGGCGCGGGGTGTTCCGGACGGCCTACACGGCAGAGACCCTGCGCGGCCACCTGGGCCTGCCGGAGGCCGGGAGCGAGAACGGGAACGGGAGCGGCCAGGCGTAGCCACCCGTAGGACGGGCCCCTCCTCCGGGGGTGCGGCGGACCGCTCCGGCGGCCGGTAGGCATCGCGACCGGCCGGCCGCCGCGACCGGCACTCAGTCAGTCATGCAGCCGGGCCAGTTCGAGCAGTAGCTCCACTCCATGTTCGCCTGCCTGCTGCCACCGTAGATCCATTGACGGGCCGGCGCACCGTTGTCGGTGCGCCAGTCCGCGATCTCCAGCAGCAGGGCACTGTTGAGGTTCAGCAGGTACTCGGCCGTGTGGCTGTCGGCCGGGATGCCCGGGCCGACCTCCATGTACTGCCACTTCTGGTTTGCGCCGCCGGTGCAGTCCCACTGGCGGGCGGGCGCGCCGTTGTCCTTGCGCCAGTCCGCGATCTCCAGGCACTTCCCGCTGTTCACGTTGACGATGGCCAGCGCGCCATCGCTGTTGGCGAACACCCACTTCTGGTTTGCGCCGCCGGTGCAGTCCCACTGGCGGGCGGGCGCGCCGTTGTCGGTGCGCCAGTCCGCGATCTCCAGGCACTTCCCGCTGCTGTGGTTGACGAACGGTCTCCCGGTGGCCGCCCCCGCGGGCGAACCCGCGACACCTACCAGCAGCCCCACCGTGACGAGCACCGTCCCGAAGGCCCCGAACCGCCCTGGACCACTACGCATCGTTCTCCCCCTACGCCCGGCTGCGGAACGGTCCAGCGAGCGACCGTTCCGCGGCAAATTGCCGTCAGCCTAGGGCACACCCGCAACAAGAGACAGGTGGTTTCCGGCGCGCTCCCGCAGGGACCTCCTGCGCCGAAGGCCGACTCGTGTCCCTGCCGCCCGCGGTCGGACAGGCGCCGCGCGGTACCGACCCCGGGACCGTGCCCGGGGCCGGCGCCGCGCCGGTCACTCCTCGGGGTAGCGGCGCGGGGTCCAGACCACCTCGGTGCCGTTGTCCCGTTCGACGATCCGGGTCTGCGAGGAGCCGATCAGCAGCAGGGTCCGCATGTCGACCTCCGCCGGGTCCAGGTCGGCCAGCCGGACGGTCCGCACCCGCTCGGTGGGGCCGCCGACGTCCCGGGCCATCACCACGGGGGTGTCCGGGGCGCGGTGTTCGAGCAACAGGTCGCGGGCCAGGCCGACCTGCGTGGTGCGGCTCTTCGAACCGGGGTTGTAGAGCGCCAACACCAGGTCGGCCTCCGCGGCGGCGCGCAGCCGGCGGGCGATCGCCGTCCAGGGCTTGAGCCGGTCGGAGAGCGAGACCACCGCGTAGTCGTGGCCGAGCGGCGCGCCGACCCGGGAGGCGGCGGCGTGCGCGGCGGTCATGCCGGGCAGCACCCGGACGGGCACCGAGCGGTACGGGTCGGCGCCGGCGGCCTCCAGGACGGCGGTGGCCATCGCGAAGACGCCGGGGTCGCCGGAGGAGACCACGGCCACCTTGTGGCCGCGCCGGGCCAGGTCGAGGGCGAACTCGGCCCGCTCGGCCTCCACCTTGTTGTCCGAGCCGTGCCGCTGCTGGCCGGCCCGGACCGGCACCCGGTCCAGGTAGGTGGTGTAGCCGACCAGGTCGGTGGCGCCGGCGAGGGCGCCGCGGGCCTCCGGGGTGAGCCAGAGCGGTCCGGCGGGGCCGGTGCCGACCACCACCACCTCGCCCTCGCCGGGCACGGGCGCGGGGACGGGCCGGTCGATCCGGCTCGGCAGCACGGCCACCGAGAAGTACGGGACGGTGTCCGGGTCGACCTCGGCCAGCGGGGCCGTCCGCTCGGCGGCCATGGTGGCCCGCTCGACGTACTGGGCGTCCTCCAGCCGGCCGGCCCGCTCCAGCGCGCGGCGCACGGTGGGGAAGGTCCGGCCGAGCTTCATGATCACGGCCGAGTCGGTGGAGGCCAGCCGGGCCGCCAGCTCCTCCTCCGGCAGGGTGCCGGGCAGGATGGTCAGCACCTCCTCGGCCTCCACCAGCGGGCGGCCGAGCCGGGCGGCGGCGGCACTGACCGAGGTCACGCCGGGCACCACCTCGGTCGGGTAGCGGTGCGCGAGCCGCTTGTGCATGTGCTGGTAGGAGCCGTAGAAGAGCGGGTCGCCCTCGGCGAGCACCACCACGTCGCGGCCGGCGTCCAGGTGGGCGGCCAGCCGGGCGGCGGCCTCCTCGTAGAACTCGTCGATGGCGCCGCGGTATCCGCCCGGGTGGTCGGTGGTCTCGACGGTCAGCGGGTAGACCAGCTTCTCCTCCAGCTGGCCCGCGGTCAGGTAGCGCTCGGCGATGGAGCGGGCGATCGAGCGGCCGTGCCGGGCGCTGTGGTACGCCACCACGTCGGCCTTGCCGATGAGTTCGGCCGCGCGCACGGTGACCAGCGAGGGGTCGCCGGGGCCCAGGCCGACGCCGTAGAGCCGCCCGGTACCGCCTATGGTTGCCTGACTGTCCGTCACTCTTCCTCACTCGCAATCGCGTTGATGGCCGCGGCGGCCATCGCACTGCCGCCGCGCCGGCCGCGGACCACCAGGTGCTCCAGCCGGGAGGGGTGCTCGGCCAGGGCCTGCTTGGACTCGGCGGCGCCGATGAAGCCGACCGGCACGCCGATCACGGCGGCCGGGCGCGGCGCGCCCGCCTCGATCAGCTCCAGCAGCCGGAACAGCGAGGTCGGCGCGTTGCCGACGGCGACCACGGCGCCCTCCAGCCGGGGCAGCCACAGCTCCATGGCGGCGGCGCTGCGGGTGTTGCCCATCTTCTTCGCCAGCTCGGGCACCGAGGGGTCGGAGAGGGTGCAGATCACCTCGTTGTCGGCGGGCAGCCGCTTGCGGGTCACCCCGCTGGCGACCATCGACACGTCGCAGAGGACGGGTGCGCCGGCGCGCAGCGCCCTGCGGGCGTCCGCCACCACGCCCGGGGACCAGAGCAGGTCCTCGACCAGGTCGGTCATGCCGCACGCGTGGATCATGCGCACCGCGACCTGCGAGACGTCGGCGGGCAGGCCCGCCAGGTCGGCCTCGGCCCGGATGGTGGCAAAGGACTCGCGGTAGATCGCCGCCCCGTCCTTCTCGTACTCGATCACTTGGTCCTCCGGGCCCGGGCCACTGCGTCGGCCATCTGTTGCGTTGTCGTTGCTTGGTAGGTGGGTGTGGTGTCCGGGCGGCGGACGGCCACCCGGTACCCGTCCGGCGTGGCGAGCGCGTCCACCCACTCGCCGGCCGGGTGCCCGCAGCGCCGCTCGCAGCCCGACCAGTGCACGGGCAGCAGCCGTCCGCCGCCGGGCCCCGCGGCCGCCAGTGCGCGGGCCGCGTCGCCGCGGACGTCCGCCAGGGACTTGGCGCAGCCCGGGGTCCCGGTGCAGGCCATGGCGCGTTCCCACGGGGAGTGCGGGTCGAGCCCGAGTCCGGCGGCGGCCAGCCGGCCGGCCCACCCGGGCGACCGGGCCGGGTCGAGGCCGGGGAGCACCACGCCGCGCCAGGGGGTCACCCGCAGTTCGCCGGCGCCGTCGGCGGCGGCCGCGGCGAGCAGCCGCCACTGTGCGACGCCGGCCCGTCCGAACGGCAGCCCGGCCGCCAGGCCGTGCCGCCCTCCGGCCCCGGTCACCGGGCCGGCCTGCGGCAGCGTGCCGGGCAGGGCGGGCAGCGGGACGACCGGCGCTCCGGGCGGGGTCAGCCGGGTGCCGTCCGGGTCGGCCTCGCGGATCCGCCAGGCCTTGGTGCCGGTCCCGCGCAGCAGGGCGAGGAAGTCCTCGGCGGCGCGCAGCGCGGCGGCGACGGCCTCGCCGGGCGGCACCGGGAGCGCGGTGGTGGCACGCCCGAGGCGCAGGAGTGCCCCGCCGCCGGGGCTTGCGATCAATGTCACATCGGCGTCGAGCCCGGCGACGTCGCCGCGGCCGTCGTCGAGGGCGAACAGGAAGCGGCCGGAGAGCGCGCTCGTCCAGTCGGCGGCGCACAGGGCGGCGTCCAGCTCGCGGGCCCAAGTGGTCACGTCCGCATGCCCGTTGCCGTCGACACCGGCGAGCGGCGAGGCGACGATGTTGCGGACCCGCTCGTGCCGGTCGGAGGGCAGCAGGCCGGCCGCCCGCAGCCGGGCGCCGAGGTCCTGCCCGCAGTCCTCGGGGAGGCCGCGCAGCTGGACGTTGCCGCGCGAGGTGGTCTCCAGGTGGGCGTCCCCGAGCTGCTCGGCGGCGTCGGCCAGCACGAGGACCTGATCGACCGTCAGCAGACCACCGGGCAGCCGGACTCGGGCGAGCGAGCCGTCGTCGGCGGTGTGTAGGCGAAGGGCCCCCGGACACGCGTCCCCGCGCGCCCGGTCGGGCACGCCGGGGCCCGGTCCTGCGGGGTCGGGTGAGGGTGACATGGCGGCGAGCATACCCAGGATCCGGCCGGGGACTCTGTCCCGTGGATCACCCTCAGCACCTACTATGCTCCCGGGCGGATCCTTCGGGGTCCGCTCACGCCAGAGACGGCGCAAAGGGGAGGAAACCGGTGAGAACCCGGTGCGGTCCCGCCACTGTGACCACGGTTCACCGACCGTGGGAGCCAGGAACTCCTGCCGTCCCGATCCCCCCGGCCCGACGGCCGGGGATCCCCCACGGGGCGCGGACCCCGAGGAAGGCTCGACCTATGCGCTGCCGCATGCCTGCGCCCGGGCTCCCGCCCGCGCCGGGCGCCGTGCCCCTGCCCGGGCCCGGACCCGCGCCGACACCCGTGCTCGTGCCCCTGCCCGCCATCGAGGCCGGGAGGGCCTTCGCATGATCCTGCTTCTGTCGACCTCCGACACCGACCTGCTGAGCGCCCGTGCCTCCGAGGGCCCGGTCGGCTACCGCCTCGGCAACCCCGCCCGGCTCACCGCCGCCGACCTCCCGGCGCTGGTCGAGGGCACCGACCTGGTGGTGGTCCGGCTGCTGGGCGGGCGCCGCGCCTGGCAGGAGGGCCTGGACGCGCTGCTGGCCGGCCCCCGCCCGGTGATCGTGCTGACCGGCGAGCAGGCCCCGGACGCCCAGTTGATGGAGCTGTCGACCGTCCCGGCCGGCATCGCCGCCGAGGCGCACGCCTACCTCGCGCACGGCGGCCCGGCGAACCTCGCCGAGCTCGGTGCCTTCCTCTCCGACACCGTCCTGCTGACCGGCCACGGCTTCGCCGCACCCGCCTCCGCGCCCGAGTGGGGCCCGCTGGAGCGCACCGCGACGGCCGCGAACGCCGACGGCCCGGTGATCGCGGTGCTCTACTACCGCGCCCACCACATGAGCGGCAACACCGCCTTCGTCGAGACGCTCTGCCGGGCGATCGAGGACAAGGGCGCCCGCCCGCGCCCGCTGTACTGCTCCTCGCTGCGCGGCGCCGAGCCCGGACTGCTGGCCGAGCTGGGGCAGGCGGACGCGATCGTCACCACCGTGCTCGCGGCCGGCGGCACCCGCCCCGCCGACGCCTCGGCCGGCGGCGACGAGGAGGCCTGGGACGCGGGCGCGCTGGCCGCGCTGGACCGCCCGATCCTCCAGGCGCTCTGCCTGACCTGGTCCCGCGCCGCCTGGGAGGCCAGCGACGACGGCCTGTCCCCGCTGGACACCGCCACCCAGGTCGCCGTCCCCGAGTTCGACGGCCGCCTGATCACCGTCCCGTTCTCCTTCAAGGAGCTGGACGAGGACGGCCTGACCGTCTACGCCGCCGACCCCGAGCGGGCCGCCCGGGTGGCCGGCATCGCGGTGCGGCACGCCCGGCTGCGGCACATCCCGGCCGCCGAGCGGCGGCTCGCGCTGGTGCTCTCCGCGTACCCGACCAAGCACGCCCGGGTCGGCAACGCGGTCGGCCTGGACACCCCGGCCAGCGCGGTGCGCCTGCTGACCCGGCTGCGCGAGGAGGGCATGGACCTCGGGCCGCTGGACGGGCCGGACGCGCTGCCGGGCCTGGCGCCCGCACCCGGCTCGCCCCGAGCCGAAGGGGCCGCCGGTGCCGAAAGCGACGAGCGACGAGCGACCGAGGGACGAGGGAGCGCGGGAGCGAGGAACGTCGGCGCCGGGTCGGAGAGCCCGGAGGCGAGTGGGCGAGTACTGAACGACGCCCACGAGGGCGACGCGCTGATCCATGCCCTGATCGCGGCCGGCGGCTACGACCAGGACTGGCTGACCGAGGACCAGCTCGCCCGCAACCCGGTGCGGATCCCGGCCGCGGACTACCGCCGCTGGTACGCCGAACTGCCCGCGGGCCTGCGCGAGGAGGTCGAGCGGCACTGGGGCCCGGCCCCCGGCGAGCTGTACGTGGACCGCAGCGTCAACCCGGACGGCGACATCGTGCTGGCGGCGCTGCGGGCCGGCAACCTGCTGGTGCTGATCCAGCCGCCGCGCGGCTTCGGCGAGAACCCGGTCGCGATCTACCACGACCCCGACCTGCCGCCCTCGCACCACTACCTGGCCGCCTACCGCTGGATCGCGGCCGCCCAGGAGGACGGCGGCTTCGGCGCCGACGCGGTCGTCCACCTCGGCAAGCACGGCAACCTGGAGTGGCTGCCCGGCAAGACCGCCGCGCTGTCCGCGGAGTGCGGCCCGGACGCCGCGCTCGGCGACCTGCCGCTGGTCTACCCCTTCCTGGTGAACGACCCGGGCGAGGGCACCCAGGCCAAGCGCCGCGCGCACGCCACCCTGGTCGACCACCTGGTGCCGCCGATGGCCCGCGCCGAGAGCTACGGCGACATCGCCCGGCTGGAGCAACTGCTCGACGAGCACGCCAACATCGCCGCGATGGACCCGGCCAAGCTGCCGGCCGTCCGGGCCCAGATCTGGACGCTGATCCAGGCCGCCCGCCTCGACCACGACCTCGGCCTGGACGAGCGGCCCGAGGACGACGGCTTCGACGACTTCCTGCTGCACGTCGACGGCTGGCTCTGCGAGGTGAAGGACGCCCAGATCCGGGACGGCCTGCACGTGCTGGGGCAGGCCCCGGCCGGCGTCGACCGGGTCAACATCGTGCTGGCCATCCTGCGGGCCCGGCAGATCTGGGGCGGCGTCGCCGCGCTGCCCGGCCTGCGCGAGGCGCTCGGCCTGGACGAGGCGGCACTGAAGCTGGGCGCCACCGACGCGGCCGAGGCGAAGGCCCGCGAGCTGGTCGAGGCGATGGAGGCCGAGGACTGGGCGCCGGAGGCGGTCGAGAAGGTCGCCGCGGGGCTGCCGCCGGCCGTCGCCGAGGTGCTGGACTTCGGCGCCCGCCAGCTCGTCCCGCGACTCGCGGCGACCACCGACGAGCTGGACGCGGTGCTGCACGCGCTGCGCGGCGGCTTCGTCAAGGCGGGCCCGTCCGGCTCGCCGCTGCGCGGGCTGGTCAACGTGCTGCCGACCGGTCGCAACTTCTACTCCGTCGACCCGAAGGCGGTGCCCAGCCGGCTCGCCTGGGAGACCGGCCAGGCGCTGGCCGCCTCGCTGGTCGAGCGCTACCAGGCCGACAACGACGGTGCGTTCCCGGTCTCGGTCGGCCTCTCGCTCTGGGGCACCAGCGCGATGCGCACCGCCGGCGACGACATCGCGGAGGCCTTCGCCCTGCTCGGCGTCCGCCCGGTCTGGGACGACGCCTCGCGCCGGGTGACCGGCCTGGAGGCGATCGGCCTGGCCGAGCTCGGCCGGCCGCGGATCGACGTGACGCTGCGCATCTCGGGCTTCTTCCGGGACGCCTTCCCGCACGTGGTCAACCTGCTGGACGACGCGGTGCGGCTGGCCGCCCGCCAGGAGGAGGCGGACGAGGATAACCACGTCCGCGCGCACGTCCAGGCGGACCTCGCGGTGCACGGCGACGAGCGCCGGGCCACCGTCCGGGTGTTCGGCTCCCGTCCGGGCACCTACGGCGCCGGGCTGCTCCAGCTGATCGACAGCCGGGACTGGCGCACCGACGCCGACCTGGCCGAGGTCTACACGGTCTGGGGCGGCTACGCCTACGGCCGCGACCTGGGCGGCCGCCCGGCCCGCGAGGAGATGGAGACGGCGTACAAGCGGATCACCGTGGCGGCGAAGAACACCGACACCCGCGAGCACGACATCGCCGACTCGGACGACTACTTCCAGTACCACGGCGGCATGGTGGCCACCGTCCGGGCGCTCACCGGGAAGGCCCCGACGGCGTACATCGGCGACTCGACCCGCCCGGAGACCGTCCGCACCCGCACCCTCACCGAGGAGGCGGCCCGGGTCTTCCGCGCCCGGGTGGTCAACCCGCGCTGGATCGAGGCGATGCGCCGGCACGGCTACAAGGGCGCCTTCGAGATGGCCGCGACCGTGGACTACCTCTTCGGCTACGACGCCACCACCGGTGTGGTCGCCGACTGGATGTACGAGAAGCTCACCCAGGAGTACGTGCTCGACCCGACCAACCGGGAGTTCCTGGCCGGCGCCAACCCGTGGGCGCTGCACGGGATCAGCGAGCGGCTGCTGGAGGCGGCGAGCCGCGGCCTGTGGGCCGAGCCCGACCCGGAGCTGATCGAGCAGTTGCAGGCGGCTTTCCTGGAGACCGAGGGCGACCTGGAGGGCGAGGGCTGAGCCCCGCCCGACCGCCCCGGCCCTGACCGGCCGCACCCGGCTGCCCCGACCTGCACGGTCGGGGCAGCCTTTTTCACGCCCTCGCGGCGCCCTCGCGCCCTCGCCCGCGCCCTCGCCCTCGCGCCCAGGTCGCCACACCCCTCCAATGTCAAATAATCTGGACATGGTGTCTGTTGTTCTTTACATTGATGCCATGCCACTCGAAGAGAAACGCGTATGGATCATGGGCGTGGTCACCGTCGTGGTCTACGCCGGGTACCTCGCCACCGTGCTCGCCGGGGACGGCGGCGCCCCGCTCGACCGGCTGCCCTACGCGGCCGCACTGCTGTGGAGCGTCCTCGCCGCGGTGGTGGCGACGATCGTGCTGAACATCGCGGCCGCGCTCACCACCCGCGAGGACTGCGGGGGCAAGGACCAGCGGGACCGCGAGATCCACCGCTTCGGCGAGCGGGTCGGGCAGGCCTTCGTGGTGCTCGGCGGGGTGAGCGCCCTCGGGATGGCGCTGGCCCGGCTCGACCCGTTCTGGATCGCCAACGCGACCTACCTGGCCTTCGTCCTGTCCGCCGTGCTCGGCTCCGCCGCCAAGATCGTCGCCTACCGCCGGGGGCTCCCGGCATGGTGAGGCCGACCAGGGTCACCAATGTGATCCGCGCCCTGCGGTTCACCCACGGCGAGATGACCCAGGCGGAGCTGGCGGCCCGGATCGGCGTCACCCGGCAGACCGTGATCGCCATCGAGCAGGGCCGCTACTCCCCCTCGCTGGAGATGGCCTTCCAGATCGCCGGGGCCTTCGGCGTCCCGCTCGACGACGTCTTCCAGTACCCGGACGACCAGCCGGCCGGCGGGCCGGACAGTGCGGGAGGCCGACCGTGAAGGCCGTCGTCCAGGACAGCTACGGACCGCCCGAGGTACTGGAACTGCGGGAGGTGGAAAGGCCGGTGCCGGGCCCCGGTGAAGTGCTGGTGCGGGTGCGCGCGGCCGGTCTCGACCCCGGCGTCGGGCACCTCACCACCGGACTTCCCTACCTGGTGCGGCTCGGCGTCGGGCTCCGGGCGCCCCGGGTACGGACCCGGGGCATGGACGTCAGCGGGCAGGTGACGGCGCTCGGCCCCGAGGTGACCGGCCTCCGGGTCGGCGACGAGGTGTTCGGCACCTGCGCGGGCTCCTTCGCCGAGTACGCCGTGGTCCGGCAGGACCGGTGCGCGCCGAAGCCGGCGAACCTGACCTTCGAACAGGCGGCCGTCGTCCCGGTGTCCGCGGTCACCGCCCTGCGGGCGCTGCGCGACGCCGGGCGGGTACGGCCCGGGCAGCACGTGCTGGTGATCGGCGCGGGCGGAGGGGTGGGGTCGTTCGCGACCCAACTGGCCAAGGCCTTCGGCGCGGAGGTCACCGGGTTGTGCGGCCCCGCGAAGGCGGAGCTGGTCCGTTCCCTCGGCGCCGACCACGTCAGCGACTACACCCGCGAGGACTTCGCCGACGGGCCGCGGCGCTACGACCTGATCGTCGACACGGCCGGCAACCGCCCGCTGTCGCGGCTGCGGCGCGCGCTGACCCCGCGGGGGACGCTGGTGATCGTCGGCGGGGAGCACGACGGCCGGTGGCTGGGCGGCACCGACCGGGCGCTCCGGGCCCTGCTGCTGTCGCCCTTCGTCCGGCAGCGGCTGCGCGGCCTGCTCGCCGTGCCGGGCCGGGCCGACCTGGGCGGGCTGGCCGGGCTGATCGAGGCGGGCCGGGTCACCCCGCTGCTCGACCGGAGCTTCCGGCTGGACGAAGTCCCCCGGGCCGTCCGGTACCTCGCCGGGGGTCACGCGCGCGGCAAGGTGGCGATCACCATGGCCGGTCCGGCGGAGACCGGCCCGGAGACCGGCCCGGAGGTGACCGACGCGGCGGAGGGCCCGACGGCCTGAGCGAGCCGCCGCGGCATGCCCCGGCGGGAAGCCGGGCAGGCGGGCGGGGTGGAACTCTTCGACCGTCACCGGCCGCGTGGCCTGGTGACATTACGCACCGAAGCGGACAATCGGAGGATGTCACTCCGAGCCGCCCTGACCCAGCCCGCTCGCTACGCCTCACTGGTCGCGGGAGCCGTCCCCGTGCTCTGCTTCCCGGCCGCCGGGCTCGGCAGCCTGGCGTGGGTCTGTCTGGTCCCCGGCCTGCTGCTGATGCAGCGGTCCCCGGGGGCCCGGGAGGCGGCCGTCCGGGGCTGGTGGTTCGGCGCCGGGTTCATCCTCACCGCGATGTACTGGCTGATCCCCTCGATCGGGCCGGGACTGCTGCCGCTCGCGCTGCTGTTCGGCGCCCTGCAGGGCGCCGTCGGCCTGGCGGTGTGGCGGCTGCTGCGCCCGCCGGTGACCGCCCGGCGCGCGCTGGCCGCGCTGGTGGTCGTCCCGGCGGTCTGGGTGACCACCGAGTTCGCGCGCTCCTGGCACGCGCTCGGCGGCCCCTGGGCCCTGCTCGGCGCGACCCAGTGGCAGCACCCGGCGGTGCTCGCGCTGGCCTCGGTCGGCGGGATCTGGCTGGTCAGCGCGGCGGTGGTGGCCGCCAACACGGCGGTCACCGTGCTGTTGTGCGCCCGGCGGCGGCAGGTCCGTGCCCTGGCGGCGGGCGCGGCCGCCGCCGTGCTGCTGGCCGGCCCGCTGCTGTTCGCGCTGCGGACGGCGCCCTCGCCGCAGGGGTCCGCGACGGTCGCGCTGGTCCAGCCCGGCGTGGTCGAGGACGCCGGGCAGCGGCTGGACGCGAGCGTGCGGGCCACCGCCGCGCTGGCCGGGCAGCCGCTGGACCTGGTGGTCTGGGGCGAGAGCAGCACCACCGCCGACCTGGACCGGGACCCGGCCACGCTGGCCGTCCTGCGCGGCCTGTCGGCCGCCACCGGCGCCCAGCTGCTGGCCGGCGAGGACGCCCGCAAGGCCGACGGGCGGATCTCCAAGGACACCGTGCTGATCGACCGGGACGGCATCGTCGACCGCTACCGCAAGATCCGCCTGGTGCCGTTCGGCGAGTACATCCCGCTGCGGCCGGCGCTCGGCTGGATCGCCGGGGTCTCCCGCGCGGCCGGCGAGAACCGGGCCCCCGGCACCGCCTTCCACGTCCTGCCGGCCACCGGCCGGACGGGCACGCCGCTGCCGGTGGGCGCGCTGATCTGCTTCGAGTCGGCCTTCCCGGACATGTCCAGGGCCGCCGTGAACGAGGGCGCCCGGGTGCTGGTCTACCAGTCGTCGACGTCCACCTTCCAGCACACCTGGGCGCCCGAGCAGCACGTCTCGCTGGGCGCGCTGCGGGCCGCCGAGACCGGGCGCCCGGTCGTCCAGGCCTCGCTCACCGGGGTCTCGGCGGCCTTCGACGCCCAGGGCCGGGAGCTGGCCCGGCTGGGTACCGACCGCACCGGCGCGCTGACCGTGCGGCTGCCCCTGACCGCCCCGCAGGCGCGCACGGTGTACGACCGGATCGGTGACGTGGTGCCGCTGACGGCGGTGACCGTGACGGCCGTGGCCGGCGCCCTCGCGCTGCGGTCCCGGCGGCGGCCGGCGGCGGGGGCCGGGCCGGCCGCGCCGGTGGCGGGCGCGGATCAGCCCTCGGTGCCGGCCAGGTAGACGCCGAAGGCGGCGCCCTGCGGGTCCCGGAGGACGGCGATGCGCGGGCCGGCCGGCACCGAGGTGGGCGGCATCAGGACGTCCCCGCCGAGCGTGGCGGCCCGGGCCGCGGTGCCGTCGACGTCCGCGACCGCGAAGTACGGCAGCCAGTGCGGCGGGAGGTCGGGCGGGAACTGCTCGCCCATCGCGAGCATCCCGCCGAAGTCGGCGCCGTCCAGGCCCCACTGGGTGTAGGACTCGCCGGCGTCGACCGTCCAGCCGAAGACCTGGGGGTAGAAGGCCCGGGCCCCCTCGGTGTCGCGGGTGAGCAGCTCGGCCCAGCCGAGCGAGCCCGGCTCGTTGAAGACGCCGGCGCCGGCGAAGGTGCGGGCCTGCCAGAGCGAGAAGGCCGCGCCGGACGGGTCGGCGACCACCGCGAAACGGCCGATGTCGAGCACCTCCATGGGCTCCATCAGGACCTGCCCGCCGGCCGAGGTGACCCGGGCGACCGTGGCGTCGGCGTCCTGGACCGCGAACGAGACCGTCCACGCGGTGCGCTGCGCGGGCCCGTACAGCGGGCTGAGTCCGGCGGCCGCGGCGTCCCCCAGGTGCATGACGGTGTAGCCGCCGGCCTCCGGACGCGGGTCGGTCTCGGCGCGCCAGCCGAACAGCTCGCCGTAGAAGGCCTTGGCGGCCGCCGGGTCCGCGGTGGTGATCTCGGCCCAGCTGGGTGCTCCGACGGTCACTTCGGTCTGCTTCATCTGTCCGCGTTCCTCTCGGGCGGTCCGGGCGGGCGGGCGGGCCCCGGCGCTCGGGGACGCCCTTCCACAGAATGCGGCGCCGCGCGGTGGGTGGCGCGGGGCTGCTGGGCCGAACGTGGCGGCCGCTCCGAAAGGGAGTTGTTCAAATTGGAACTACGGGGTACGGTCGATCCTCGTCCACCGGTTCGAATCCGACCTTCCCGTCGCCCGGACCACCCCCCGCAGCATCGGAGGCCCGGCATGCCGCAGCACGGCACCGCCACCGTGCGCTCTCGCGTGCGCATCCCGCTGACCTTCCCCGACGGCTACCGCGCCGACGCCGAGGTCTTCACCTTCCACGGCCTCGACGACGGCGCCGAGCACCTGGCGCTCGCCCTCGGCGAGGTGCGCGGCACCCCGCTGGTGCGGCTGCACTCCGAGTGCCTCACCGGCGACGTCTTCGGCTCCGACCGCTGCGACTGCGGCCCGCAGCTGCGCGAGTCCGTCGAGCGGATCAGCGAGGCCGGCGGGTACCTGCTCTACCTGCGCCAGGAGGGCCGCGGCATCGGCCTCTACAACAAGCTGGACGCCTACGCGCTGCAGGACGCCGGCCTGGACACCTACGACGCCAACACCGCCCTCGGCCTGCCCGAGGACGGCCGGGACTACACGGCCGCCGCGCAGATGCTGGCCGCTCTCGGCGCCCCGGCGATCGACCTGCTCAGCAACAACCCCGACAAGGCGGCCCAGCTGTCGGCCCTGGGCGTCGAGGTGGGACGGCGGGTGCCGACCGGCGTGCACCTGTCCGAGAGCAACGTCCACTACCTGCGGGCCAAGGTCGAGCGCACCGGCCACTCGATCGCCCTGCCCAGCCTGGTCGGCTGACCGCGGGGCCGGGCGGGGCGGCCCCGGCGAACACCGGGCACGGCCCCGGCGGGCGCCGGGTGCGGCCGCCCTGGATGCCGGGCACGGCCGGGCGGTGCACCCTGGAACGGGGGGCTTCCGTCGAGGGAGGACACCGATGCCGGTGAACCACCGCACCCCGCCCGGCACGGGCCCGGGCCGTCCCGGGCGGCCGTCGTGACGGGCCCCGCCGCCGTCCCGGTCACCGTGGTCGGAGCCGGGCCGTACGGCCTCGCCACCGCCGCCCACCTGCGCGCCCGCCGGGTGCCCGCCCGGGTGCTGGGCGAGCCGATGGACGGCTGGCGGGACGCGATGCCGGCCGGGATGTACCTGAAGTCCACCCCCCGCGCCTCGAACATCTCGGACCCGGACGGAACCCACCGCTTGTGCGACTTCCGGGCCGGGGAGGGGCTGCCCCCGATCGGTGACCGGTACCCGATCCCGATCGACGAGTTCATCCGCTACGGCGACTGGTTCCAGCGGCGGTGCGTGCCCGAGGTCGAGCGCGCCGTGGTGACCGGCGTCGAGTACCGGCGCGACGGGTTCCAGGTCTCGCTGCGGGGCGGCGAGACGTACGTCAGCCGCGCGGTGGTGATGGCCACCGGACTGCGCCCGTACGCCCGGGTGCCCGCCGAGCTGGCTCCGCTGCTCGGCCTGGGCCTGGCCTCGCACACCTCCGACCACGCGGACCTGGCCGTGTTCGCCGGGCGGCGCGTCGCGGTGATCGGCGCCGGGCAGTCCGCGCTGGAGAGCGCCGCGCTGCTCAACGAGGCCGGCGCGACGGCGACCGTGGTCGCCAGGGCGCAACGGGTGCTGTTCGGCGACCCGCCGGAGAGCGACCTCAGCGCCGACCGCCCGCTGCCGGTCCGGCTGGCCAAGCCCGGCTCCACGCTCGGCCCCGGCTGGTCGCACGTGGCCTTCAGCCGTGTCCCGCAGGGGTTCCCGTACCTGCCGGACAACACCCGGGCGCACCTGGTGCGCACGGTGCTCGGCCCGTCCGGGGCCTGGTGGCTGCGGGACCGCGTCGAGGGGTGCCTGCCGCTGCTGACCGGGTACGCGATCCGCTCGGTCGAGCAGGCCGACGGGCAGCTGCGGCTCGGCCTGCGCGGGCCGCGCGGGCGGACCGAGACGCTGGAGGCCGACCACGTGCTGGCCGCCACCGGGTACGGGGTCGACATCGACCGGCTCGACCTGCTGGACGAGGGGCTGCGCCGGGCGGTCCGCCGCGGGAACGGCGGTGCGCCGCGGCTCTCCGGCACCTTCGAGTCCTCCGTCCCGGGGCTGTACTTCACCGGGCTCTCCGCGGCGGACACCTTCGGCCCGGTCCTGCGCTTCGTCTGCGGCACGGCCTTCGCCGCCGGCCGGGTGAGCCGGGGGATCGCCGCCGCGCAGGGACACTGACCGCAGGGACACTGACTGCCGGGACACCGGCCGCAGGGATACAGGCCGGCGCGCGCCAACCCGGACGTGGCCGGGGGTGGCCGCGCAGACGGCCGGCCGGCGTCCGCCGGCCGGGTCAGCCCCGGCGGACGCTCCCGGCCAGCACCCGCACCACCGAACAGCCGAACCGGGCGGCCTCCGCGACCGTGGGCGCGAGGTCGTCCCGGCAGAGCCAGGCCCGCTCGGTGCTCCGGCGGGGCCAGACGTCCCGCGGCGGGCGGCGCTCCCCCCAGGACGTGGCCAGCACGGACAGCAGGTCGATCTGCCCCACCCCGAAGCTGCGCGAGAGCTGGGCGCCCGCGGGCACCGGGCGCCCGGTGAGCGAGAGGTGCAGGGCGCGCAGCACGTCCACCCCGTCCACCGTCTCGAAGAGGCGGAACTGGGCGCCCGTCCGGGGGTTGAAGTCGACCAGCTTGTAGCGGCCGTCGCGCAGGTCCAGGCGCCAGTCCAGGTCGGCGACGCCGCGGTAGCCGATCCGCCGGCAGAGCCGGGCGGCCAGCTCGGCCAGCTCCGGGTTGGGGCAGGCCCGGGCCCGCGCGGTGACGCCCCGCCCGGGCGGCCAGGAGCGCAGCTTGAGGCCGGTGAAGACCACCAGCGGCTCGCCGTCGGGACCGCAGCAGAGATGGGTGATCCAGTCCTGCGACTGCTCCGCCGGCAGGTACTCCTGGGCGAGCACGGAGGCCCGGCCGTCGGCGGGCGCGGCCCGGGCCCAGGCGGCGAGCAGCTCCTGCTCGCTCCTGATCACCGTGGTGTGGCCGACCACCGGGTGGCGCAGCCGGGTGAAGGGCTCCAGGTTCTTCAGCACCAGCGGGTACCCCCAGCGGCGGCCCGCCTCGACCAGGCCGGCCCGGTCCGGCGGGGCGCAAGCCTGCGGGGTGGGCACGCCGGCCTCCTGGCAGATCGCGTGCAGGTCCACCTTGTTGGCGAGCCGGCGGGGCAGCGCGGCGGGCACCGGCGGCAGCAGGAAGTACGGCGCCAGCTCCTCGCGGTGCTCGGCGAGCAGGACGGCGGACTCGTCGTCGGTGGCCACCACCACGCTGGGCCGGCCGATCGCCCGGCCGGCCGCCACGATGGCCGCGAGCAGCTGCTCGGGGGGCTCGCGCCCGGTGCTGGGCCGGACGAAGGCCCCGGTCAGGTACCGCGAGACGGCCGTCGGGGTGAACCGGTCCTCGACCATGGCGTAGACGGGGACGCCGAGCCGGCCGAAGGAGCGCACCGCGCCGAGGTGGCTCGGCGTCTGCGGGTAGCGCCCCACCTTGACGGCGAGCACCGGGACCTCGGGGTCCAGGGCCGGTCCGCTGCGTCCCATGCCGGTGTCTCCTCCGCTCAGTGCTGCCAGACCCCGACCCACTGGACGTGGAGCTGGGCGGTGTCGACGGTGGGCGGCGGTGACTGCAGGTAGCCCACCGCGAGGTTGATCACCAGCTCCATCGCCACGTTCGGGACCTGCGAGGGATCGGCGACCTTGAACCTTTCTACCCCGTCGACGTACCAGGTGACGGAGTCGCGCTCCCAGTCCAGCGCGAGGACGTGGTACCCGGAGGCGAACTCCGCCGGGCCGTAGCGGCGTCCGACGTGCGCGTCGTTGCCGTCGGGGGTGCGCCAGTGCAGGTTCATGTCCAGGTACTGGTTGGTGTTGGGGAACTCGGCGATGTCCAGCTCGGGCGGGGTGCCCCGGGTGGCGGCGGGGATCAGCCAGAAGGCCGGGAAGAAGCCGGCCGGCTCCGCCGGGACGTTGACCGCCGCGGCGAAGTACCCGTAGGTGAAGGTGTGGCGGGGTGTACCGCTGTACGAGTCACGGCCGGTGCTGACCATGCCGGAGGCCCAGGGGTACGTCCGGCCGTCGCTGCCGTGCTGCTTGCCGCGCTGGGCGTTCAGCGTCAGGACACCGTCGGACACCTCGACCTGGCCGGGCTGGTACCACTCCTCCTCGCCGTTGCCCGCGTTGGTGCAGCCGCCGCCGAGCACCCAGTCGTAGCAGGTCACCCAGTCGGAGGCGTTCAGGGTCGTCCCGTCGAAGTCGTCCCGGAAGACCTGGTGCCAGGGGCCCGGGGCCACCGGCTGGTCGGTGGGAGCGGGCGTGCCCAGCCTCCCGGGGGTGTCGGACGGCTCGGGGTCGGCGGTCAGCGGCCGTCCGGAGCTGGTGAGGGCGCCGGCGCAGGCCGTGCTGAGCAGGAGCAGGACGGCGACGGACAGCCCGGCGGCCTGCCGCCGCGCCGTCCCCCGACCGGACGGGGAGCCGGGCAGGGAGCCGGACGGGGAGCCGGACGGGGAGCCTGGCCGCTCCGGGACCGGGGCGGCGGCCCGCCGCGGCTCACTCCCCTGCGGTCCGTGCTCCTCCGGGGCCCGCTTCCACGGCTCGGGGACGGCCCGGCGGCGGCGCGGCAGCAGCACCAGCGCCGTGGTCAGCGCCGCCAGCACGGCCAGTGCCCTGGCCACGGTGAACGCGCCGCCCAGGAAGAGCGGCACGGCCACCAGCAGCGACGCCGACGTGCTCAGCGCCACCACCAGGGCGGCCGTGGCCGTCCGGCCGGGCCGGGTGGCCAGCGGGGCCGGCGTGGGCCGGGCCCGCAGGAGCAGCGCGAAGCCCGGGCAGACCAGCAGGAAGGCGGCCGTCAGCGCGACCCGCAGCGGGCCGCCGGCCGGCAGCAGGGTGGCCGCCAGGGCCGCCCAGCCGGAGAGGGCGAGCACCCCGCGCGGGGTGATCCACCGCGGCCGCCTCATCACTGTTCCCACCTCCTCACTGTGCCCGCGTCCCGGTCACCGTGCCCACCTCAGCGCGGGTGGGCGGCGAACAGGCCGGTGCCGACCACGGGCGTGACGTGGCGGTAGATCACCGCGTCGTGGTTGGCGAAGACCGGTCGCAGGGTCGGCATGCCGGACGCCGCGAGCCGGACCTTCCCCAGGGTGTCCGTGGGGAAGACGCCGGTCAGCTCGCACTCGGCGGCCTGGGCCCGGGTCAGCACCAGGAAGGACGGCCCGACCACCGCGGGGTCGGACATGGTGCTCTCCAGCGTGGACGCCGGATCGGCCAGCAGGGCGCGCCGGTCGGCGACGGTCTGCTGGGCCAGCACGGTGCGGACCCGCTGCTCGTAGCGGAGTTCGAACCCGGGCAGGTCCGCGGTGAGCACCACGATCTGCGAACCGGGCGGCGCGTTCTGGGCGAGGTACTGCCCGGCGGCGACCTCCTGCGGGGTGAAGTAGTTGATGGCCTCCTTGCTGTAGTAGCCGCAGAGCGTCCCGGCGAGCAGGGCCAGCAGCACGACCGAGTGGACCACCGTCCCGGTCCGGGGGTGGCGCGGGGTGCGGGCGATCAGGGTCGCGATCAGGAAGGCGGCGGCCGGCAGCGCGAAGAGGTAGGCCCGGAAGATCATCTCTCCGCCGTACGGGTTGGCCAGCAGCAGCGGGAACGGCGCCAGCAGGAGCAGCGGCAGCGGTGTCCGGCGCCAGCGGCGGCGGCACGCCGCCGCGAGGGCCAGCAGCAGGACGGTGGCGGTCAGCCCGCGGTCCACCCAGGAGGCCATCACCTGGGCCGGCGCCGCGGCGGCCAGCCCGGCGAAGCCCGACACCGCGTTGCGGTCCGGCGAGGAGAGCGCGCCGACCAGGGCGCTGATGTTGGACGCCAGGTACGGGCGGGCCACGGTGGCGTCCCAGAGCAGGGTCAGGCCGGCCGCGGCGGCCAGCACCGGCAGCACCACCGCGCGGTTCGCCCGGGGCAGCGAGAGCAGCAGCAGGAAGCTGATCAGCATCATCGGGGTCAGCGGGTGGGAGGTGACGATCGCCCCGGTCAGCACCAGCAGCAGACCGAACGGGGCGAGCCGCCAGCCGCCGCGCGCGGGGGCGTCGGTGAACAGGCTCAGGGCCCGCGCGCCCGGCACCCCGGGTACCGCGGACGGCGCCACGGGCGGTGCGGCGGACGGCTCCGGGGAGGGGGCGCCGGGCGCGCGGGCGGCCGCCCGCCGGGCCGCCAGCTGCCGCAGGACCAGCCCGATCACGATCAGGAACAGGAAGTAGGCGAAGGCCTGCGGCGCGAAGTAGTCCTGCCCGACCCAGGAGGTCGCGAAGTAGAGCCAGACCCCGCCCCAGATCAGCCGGCGGTCCTTGGTGAGCGAGCGGTAGATCAGCAGCAGCGGGCCGATCAGCAGGACGTTGGCCAGCAGCGGGTACCAGGAGGCGTAGCCGAGCGCCGAGTGCAGGCCGGTCGCCCGCAGGAAGAGCACGTTCAGGTCGAAGAAGCCGGGCCACCGGTTGTAGATGTCCAGCTCGTGGGCGTTCGGGACGGTGCCGTTGTGCCGCATCACGGCGTCGACGATCGCGATGTGCTTCCAGGCCCAGGCGTAGCGCAGGGTCGGGTAGAGCACGCTGGGGGTGGCGTGGACCATCGTGATCAGGCCCAGCACGTAGGCGGCCGGCCAGCGCTGCGGCAGCCTGGGGTCGCGCAGCGCGGCGGCGAAGCCGACGGTGATGACGACCAGGCCCAGCCAGTAGGGCAGCGGGAGCGCCTGGAGCAGCCCGAGGGTGCCCATCCGGTCGAGCCGCGCGCCGCGCAGCGCCACCAGCCAGAGCACCAGGGCGACCGGCAGCGGGGCCCGCACCGCCCAGCCGGCGACCCCGGGGGCGGCGAGCCGCTGCCGGAGGGTCCGGCGGACGGGCCGGACGGCCGGGCCCGAGCGGCGGGCCCAGCGGATGGGCGGGCGCGGCGTGTCGGTGATCTGCTGCTCAATCATCCGACTGCCTCCTCGGGAGGGCCCCGCACGGTGACGGGTCTCGCACGGTGTCCATCACAGCAGCTCCGGTCCGCCGACCGGGCTGCCCAGCGCGGCCCGCAGGCGGCGGTACGTCCGCCAGCCCTTGGTCGCCAGGCGTTCCGGGGCCGGCGCCACGCCGGCCCCGCGGCCCGCCGTCCAGTCTTCGAACACGGCCGGCGGGGTGTCGCCCCGGACCATCAGCCGGGAGATCCGCATCGGGTCGTCCGCGTTCGAGCTGAACCGGTTGCCCACCGCGGTCGCCGAGGTCCACCCGGCCTGGCGCACCTTGGTGCGCAGCCCCGGGCTGGAGTACCCGTGCGGGTAGGCGAAGGCCGTGACCTCGTGGCCGAGCGCCTCCTCCAGCCGGCGTTTGCTGCCGACGACCTCGTCGGCGCACTGCCGGGCCTGGACGGTGTCCAGCTGGGCGTGGGTCTGGGAGTGGCCGCCGATCTCGATGCCGACCGCGTCCAGCATGGTGACCTGGCGCCAGTTCAGCATCCGGGCGGGCGGCAGCAGGCTGCCGGTGGGCTGCCCGCCGGGCGGGTGGACGGCCCCGACGGTGACGTAGAGGGTGGCCGGCATGCCCAGGTCGGCGAGGACCGGCGCGACCGTCCAGTAGAAGTCGGCGAATCCGTCGTCGAAGGTCAGGACGGCCGATCCGGGCGGCAGCGGGGGTCCGCCGTGGAGGGCGGAGACCAGCCGGCGCAGCGGTACCACCGACAGGCCGCTGTCCGTGATCCGGTCGAGCTGCTCCCGGAAGACGCGTGGGGTCACGGTGAAGGGCGCGATCCACGACGGCGGGTCGTCCGAGACCGAGTGGTAGAGGAAGACCGGCACGGCCATCATGATCAATACTCCTCACGCGCTCCGCGGCCCGGCGGTGGCGGACCCCTCGGTGGCCGGCGCCTCGGCGGCGGGCACCCGCGGGGCGGGCCCGCCGCGGCGGCCGGACCGCCCCGGCGGCACCGGCCGGGCGAGCCTGCCGAGCGCGTACCCGAAGGCGGTGGTCCCGGCGCCGGCGAGGGTCGCCCCGACGCTCCGCAGTTCGCCCCGGCGCAGCCCGCGGGCGATCGCACCGGGCAGGGTGTGCAGCAGGTAGCCGCGTTCGCTGGAGAGCGCCGGGCGGGCGCCGGCCAGCCGTGCCACCACGGCCTTGGAGCGGCCCTCCGCGTAGCAGCGGGCCCGGAAGTACGCCCAGCTGGTGCGGGCGGGCGGGACGTGGTGGCGGACCACCGCGCCGGGTTCGTGGCGCAGCAGGGCGGCCGGGGTGCGGGCGGCGATCCGCAGGCACAGCTCGGTCTCCTCGCAGCCGAGCGGCCTGCTGCCGACCCGGCCGAGTTCGGTGCGGAACCCTCCGGCGGCGAGCGCCTCGGCCCGCCGGAAGGACATGTTGGCGCCGATGAAGTTCCTGACCGCACAGGCGTGCCGGGGAAGACCGCGGTAGGAGCAGCCGACCACCCAGTCGAACTCGGGCGGGAACCAGCGGGGGCGGCCGGTCTCCCACCACGGCTCGACCAGGCCGCCGACGCCGAGCACGGCGGGGTCGCGGTAGCCGGCCAGCAGCCGGGCCGCCCAGCCGGGGGCGGCGACGGCGTCGTCGTCCAGGAAGGCCACGACCTCGCCGGCGGCGGCCGCCATCCCGGTGTTGCGGGCCCCGGAGAGGCCCTTGGGGCCGGTGTTGGCGAGCACCCGGGCCGGCAGTTCGGCGGCGGCCCGGCGCTCCAGCCCGGGGCAGTGGTCGATCACCAGCAGCAGTTCGGCGGGCGGCGGGTGCTGGGCGCGGACGGAGGCGACCGCGGCGCAGATGTCGTCCCAGCGGTCCGGGGTGTAGGCGCAGACGACGACGGACAGGGTGGGTTCGGCTGGGGCGGTCATGTCGGCCTCCGGTTCGCGAGGGGCAGCCAGCGCCGCAGGGTCAGCAGCAGCGGGACGGCGAGGGCGCATTCGGCGGCCAGCCAGGCGAGGCCGACCCCGTTGAGGCCCAGCAGCGGCAGCAGGCCCGCGGCGAGGCTGATCACCACGACGGCGAAGGCCAGCCGCAGTCCGATCATCCAGGTCACCGACCGGCGCACCCGGGCCACCTGGATGGCGACGCTGAGCACCGCGTTGGGTACCGCGGCGAGCACCATCAGGCGCAGCACGGTGGTGCCGTGCGAGGCGTAGTCGGGCCCGAAGAGCCCGAGGATCCAGGGGGCGGCGGCCACCACCACGGCCACCGCGCCGGCCAGCAGCAGGCCGGAGTGGCGCAGCATGTGCCGGGCCAGCTCCACCAGCCGCTCGGGGGCGTCGGCCCCCTCGACGACCAGCGAGTGGCCCATGCTGAACGCGGCCACGTACAGGGTGTCGGCGATGATGAAGGCCAGCGAGTAGTAGGCGCTCTGCCCGGCGCCGAGGTGGTTGAGCACCAGCAGCGGCACGACGCTGTAGGTGGCGACGCTGCACAGGTTGCCGACGTAGTCGGCGGTGGCGTACCGCGCGACCCGCTGGGGCGGCGCGGCGTCGGGCGGGCCGGACCCGTCGGACCGCAGCCGCGCGGGCATCGCCCGGCCGAACAGCACCAGGTTGGTGAGAAGGATCGCGAGGACCAGCGCCACCGACCAGGAGACCAGGATGCCCGTCCCCACGGCCAGCGCGGCGCACAGGGCCAGCATCCCCGACTTGGCGATCGCGAACAGGGCGTTCTCGCCCAGTACCCAGCCGGTGCGGCGCAGTCCGGTCAGCGCGCCGTCCTGGAGGACGAACAGCGCGTAGCCGGCCGTCGCGGCCATGAAGGCGGCCGCCATCACCGGCTCGCGCAGGTACGCCAGGCCCGGTGCGATCAGCGGGATCAGCAGCAGGAAGGCGCCGGCCGCCAGCGCGCTGAACACGGCGCTGGTGACGTAGCAGCGCAGGACCAGCCGGCGGGTGTGCCGGCCGGCGGTCGGCACGAACCGCACCAGGACGTCCCCGAGGTTGAAGCTGCCCAGGGTGGAGAGGAAGGAGGCGGCCGCGAGGGCGGCGTAGCTGCGGCCGACCGTCTCGGCGCTGTAGGAGCGGGTGGCGAGGATCCAGAACATCGAGCCCAGGCCCGCCGCCAGCAGCGAACTGGCCGCCAGGATGTGGCCGTTGCGCAGCAGGGGCTCCCCGCGGCCGGTCACCCGGACGGCCTTGACGCGGGCCTTGAGCAGGGTGGCGTACGAGCACTGGCAGGGGAGGGGCTGCGGGCAGGAGCACGGCCGCGCGGAGGCGGTCCGCCGGGCGGCGAGGACGGACATCACGGCCACTCCCCCGGCTGCAGGCCGCGCTGCTTCCACAGGCTCACCAGGTAGGCGAACGGGCCGCAGAGCAGGCCGCCGAACTCCAGGTGCCCGAGCCGCCGCTGGACGGTCCGGGCGGACGGCGCGGACCGCACGTGGCGGCGGCGGGCGGCCTGCCAGTTCCAGACCCCGCGGGGCAGCCGCCGCACCAGCTCGACCAGCAGGCCGGGCTCGCGGGACACCGCCGCGGCCAGGAAGGCCCCGTACCCCACCCCGAAGTTGAAGACCTGGGTGGTGAGGGCGTCCATGGTGCGCCGGTGGCGGTGCCAGACGATCGCGTCGGGCTGGTAGGTCACGGTGCGGCCGCTGCTCAGCACGTGCAGGAAGGCCAGCAGGTCCTCCCCGCCGCGGGCGGGGGTGCCGGCGCCGGTCGCGGTGTCGAAGCCGCCGAACCCGCGGAGCACGTCGGTGCGGAAGGCCATGTTGGCGCCGCAGCCGAAGCGGCCGACCGAGAACTGGACCAGCGGGTCGTCCGCGCTGTCGCGCAGCGACCAGCTCCGGGCCGCGTAGCCGCGGGCGGAGCTGCCGTACTGCTCCAGCAGGACCTGGGCCTCGGTCTCCAGCTCGGCGGCCAGGACCAGCCCGGTCACGCAGCCGACGGCCTCGTCCTGGGCGAAGGTCTCCACCACGGCGTCCACCCAGTGCGGGTCGGCGATGGCGTCGTCGTCGGTGAAGGCGCAGATCTCGCCGCGGGCCTCGGCCAGGCCCCGGTTGCGGGCCCAGGACAGACCGGGCACCGGCTCGCGGACGTAGCGGATCCGGTCCGGGTAGCGGGTGCGGACGAGCTGCTCGGTGGCGTCGCTGGTCGGCGCGTTGTCGACCACGATGATCTCGGCCTCGGGGTAGACGGTGCGGACCACCGAGTCCAGGCTCCGCCGGAGCATCTCCGTCCGGTCGCGGGTGCAGACGATCACGCTGACCAGCGGCCGCCGGGCGGTCGCGGGGGGCCCGGACACCGGGGCGGGCCCGTCGGGCCGGTCCGGGAGCGGGAGTTCGCGGGCCGCCTCGACCAGGGCCCGGCGCAGGCCGGCCGGGTCGCCGGCCGCGCCGTTGCCCATGACCAGTCCGATCGGGTGCCCCTGGGAGCGCACCAGCGCGAGCACCGGGCCGGCCGGCTCGACGGTGCCGGCCGCACCGGGCGGGCGCAGGCCGCTCGGCTCGTCCAGGTCGAGTTCGACGATCCGGGCCAGCGCGGGGGCCGGGCCGGCAGTGCGGTCAGACATCACGGACAACTCTCTGCTCGGACGCCGCGCTGCTTCCAGACGCTGCGCAGGTAGCCGACGGGCCCGTAGACCAGGCCCTGGATCTCCAGCCGGGCGAGGCGCAGCGAGGGCCGGCCGCCGGCGGCGGGCCGGCTGCGGACCCGGCCGGCCGCGAGGCCGAGGCCCTGCGGGAGCCTGCGCAGCAGCGCGGGCAGCATGGCGGGTTCATGGGTGAGGGCAGCGGCCAGGTAGGCGCCGAAGCCGGCGCCGTAGCCGAAGGCCTGGGCGGGCAGGGCGTCCATGGTGCGCCGGTGGCGGTGCCAGATCAGCGCGTCGGGCGCGTAGGCCAGGGTGTGCCCGGCGACCAGCATCCGGAAGAAGGCCAGCAGGTCGTCGCCGCCGTGGGCGGGTGTCCCGGTGCCGGTGGCGGGGTCGAACCCGCCGATGGCGCGCAGTTCGGCGGTCCGGAAGGCCATGTTGGCGCCGGAGCCGAAGCGCCCGGCCGCGAACGGGAAGAGCGGCTCGTGGCGGCGGTCGGCGAGCGACCACGTCCGGGCGGCGAAGCCCTTGCCGAAGCCGCCGTGGTTCTCCAGGGCGGCCTGGGCGGGGGTCTCCAGCTCGGCCGGCAGGATCAGGCCGGTGACGCACCCGATCCGGCGGTCGGCGGCGAAGGCGGCGGCCAGCGAGGTGAGCCAGGCCGGGTCGGCGAGGGTGTCGTCGTCGGTGAAGGCGCACAGCTCGCCGTGGGCCGCGTCGAGGCCGCAGTTGTGGGCCCGGGCCAGGCCCGCCACCGGCTCGCGCAGGTAGCGGACCCGGCCCGGGTACCGCCCGCGGACCAGCGTTTCGGCGGCGTCGCTCGCCGGGGCGTTGTCCACGACGATGATCTCGACCTGCGGATAGCCGTTCCGCAGCAGGGAGTCGAGGCACTGGCGCAGCATGCCTTCCCGGTTGTGGGTGGCGACGATGACGCTGATCAGGGGCGGGTCCGCCGGCACCCGGGCGCGGCCGGCCCGACCCGGGCGCGCCGCGGGTGCCGCGGTGGTCTGTCCGGCCGGCTCGGCCGGTCGGGGTGCGGCGGCGGGGAGCCGGGGCACGGAGGGTGCGGTGAACGGTGCCGGGGTCATCGCGGCCGGTGTCCGGTCGGACCGGGCGGGTACCCGCAGCTCGCGATGGGCGGCATCGACCAGCGCCCGGCGCAGCCCGGCGAGGTCGCCGCGCGCGCCGGTGGCTTTCACCAATCCGAGCGGGTGTCCGTGCAGCCGCACCAACGCCAACACGCGGCCTTCCGGGTCGACGGCGCCGGAGCCCCCCGGCGGGCGCAGCCCGCTCGGTTCGTCCAGGTCCAGTTCGACGATCCGAACGGGGGTGTAGAGCGAGTCGCGGGCGACTGGGCAGGGGCAGGCCGCTGCGGTGCGCCGGTCGGAGCCATTCATCATCCCTCCCCCACGGCAAGGGGCGCCGCGGACCGGGCGCCGGGGCGCTCGGCGAGCAGGGTCCGCAGTACCCTTCGGCCGTCGGAGACGGCGTGCAGGTGCGAGCGACCACTGCGGCGGGGAAGTTCGAGGCTCGGCACCTCGGCGATGCGCAGGCCGGAGCGCAGAGCGTGCGCGATCATCTCGGCCTCGATCTCGAAGCCCGAGGAGCGCAGGTCCAGTTCGTCCAGGAACTCGCGGCGGAAGGCGCAGAACCCGTAGCACAGGTCGGTCAGCCTGCTGTCGTACAGCCGGTTGACCACGGCGAGCAGCGCCCGGTTGCCGAGCGCGCGGATCCTGGTGAGGTCCAGCGAGCCGCCGCCGGCGATGCAGCGCGAGCCCTTGACGAAGTCGTAGCCGTTGTCGAGGAAGTGCAGGTAGTGCGGGATCTCGCCGGGCCACATGGAGCCGTCGGCGTCCATCATCACGATGTACTCGCCGGTGGCGGCCGCGAAGCCGGAGCGCAGGGCGTTGCCCTTGCCGGGGGCGCTCTGCTTGACGCTGCGGACGGTCGGCAGGCAGCGCCTGGCCACCGTGATCGTCGCGTCGACCGAGGCGCCGTCGACCAGCAGGACCTCGTCGACGCAGCGGGGGATCTGCTCGAACACCCAGGGGATGTTGCGGGCCTCGTCCCTGGCCGGGATGACCAGGCTCACGGTGTGCGTGGTGGCGACGGTGTCGCCGGAACGGCGCATCGGCCGCCGGCTGCTGACCGGGTCGGTCGACCGGCGCAGGGGGCGGCGGCTGGTGACGCGGTCGCTCGCCCGCCGGCTCGGCCGGCCGTCGTCGGCCGGGTGGGGCGGGGCGTCAGGGGGCAGAGTGGTACTCATCGAAGGCTGCCTCTCGGGAGGCGACGGGTACGCCGGTGTCCTCGGCGTACCGGTCGTGACGGAGCGGGCGCCCGCTGTGGTTGTCGGCAGGGCGCGGCCCGGGTGGGAATCCCCCGGACGGGAGGGCGGTGCGCGGGTCACGACGGTCGGGCCGCAGGGCGCGGCCGTGCCGCTCGTGAGGTGCTGCGCAGCTGGTGACGCACTACGCGCCGGCTGCTGCCGGTGACGCGGTCTCTGCCGGCCTGACGTGCGCCGGAACCGTGTCCGCCTGACGTGCGCTGGGCGCGAGTTGCGGAGTGCCGGTCCGCTGGGGCGCCGGAGCGCCGGTACTGCGTGGGCGCCGAAGCGCCGGACTTGCCTGAACTGGCCAATGTGCTCTCCGCACGAGGTGCGGTGCCAGGGCCTCATCGTGCCCATGAACCCGAGGGCAAGTCAAGAGCTTTGAACACATTTGTCCGTATTTTCTTGACGGGCTCCGAACGGGCCCCGCGAAGCCCCGGCCGTGCCCGCCCGGCCGTGCCCGCCCGGCCATGCGCGCCCGGCCGTGCGCGCCCGCACCGGGACTCCGGGTGCCGCGGGCTCCTGGTCCGGAGTCCGCGGCGCCCGGCCGGACGGGGCGCGGGTGGTTACCTGGGCGGCCCGCCCTCGGCGATCCGGCGGGCGATCTCCGCCGGACGCACCGGCCGGCCGAAGTGCCAGCCCTGCGCCCAGTCGCAGCCGATCGCGCGCAGCCGGTCGGCGTCGCCGCGGGTCTCCACGCCTTCCGCCGTGACCGTCAGGCCGAGCGTGTGCGCCAGGGACACCAGGCCGCTGACGATCCGCCACCCGGTGGGCTCGTCCTTGCGCGGGTCGTGCAGGTCCCCCACGAAGGAGCCGGCGATCTTCAGGCCGGAGACCGGCAGGTCGCGCAGGTAGGCGAGGTTGGACCAGCCGGTGCCGAAGTCGTCGATGGCCAGCGAGACGCCCATGTCGACCAGCTTGTGCAGCGTTTTCAGCGCCTCGTCCTCGGGCCCCACCACGGTGCTCTCGGTGATCTCCAGCTGCAGCCGGCTCGGATTCAGGCCGGTGGTCTGCAGGATCCGGCCGACGTCGCCCACCAGGCCGGCGTTGCGGGCCTGACGGACCGCCAGGTTGACGTTCATCTGCGGCGCGGCGGCGCCGAACCGCCGCTCCCAGTCCGCCGCCTGACCGCACGCCTGCTCCAGCACCCAGCGCCCGAGCGGCATGATCAGACCGGTCTCCTCGGCCGTCGCCACGAACTCGTCCGGGCCGAGCACCCCCAGCTGCGGGTGCCGCCAGCGCACCAGCGCCTCGACCGCGGCCAGCGAGCCGTCGGCCAGCGCGTGCAGCGGCTGGTAGTCGATGAAGAACTCGCCCCGGTCCAGCGCGGCCGGCATCCGCACCGACACCGCGTAGCGGCTCACCGCCCGCGCGGTCTCCTTCGGGTCGAAGAGGGTCCAGCGTCCGCGCCCGGCCTCCTTGGCGCGGTAGAGCGTGAGGTCCGCGGCCCGGACGGCCGCGCCCGGGGTGGTGGTGGCCACCCGGCGCTCCAGCACTCCGACGCTGGCGCCGACGGCGAGGCGGTGGTCGCCGATGTGCACCGGGCCGTCCAACGCGTTGAGCACCGTCTTCGCCGCGGCGACGGCCTCCTGCTCGCCGCGGCAGTTCTCCAGCAGCACCACGAACTCGTCGCCGCCGAGCCGGGCCACCAGGTGCCCGAGCGGGGTCAGCGCGGCCTTCAGCCGGTCCGCGACGGCGGTCAGCAACTGGTCTCCGGTCTCGTGGCCGAGGCTGTCGTTGACCACCTTGAAGCCGTCCAGGTCCACGTAGCAGAGGCCGAACCGGGCGCCCGGCTCCGGCTCCTCGAAGATCTTCTCCAGCCGTTCGAAGAAGGCCGCCCGGTTGGGCAGGCCGGTGAGCGAGTCGTGGGTCGCCTGGTGGCGCAGCCGCTCCTGCAGGCGGTAGCGGTCGGTGATGTCCTCCAGCATCGCCACCTGGTACTGCGGGGCGCCGTCGTCGTCACGGATCAGCGAGACGGTCAGCTGGGTCCACACCACCTCGCCGTCGCGGCGGTAGTACGGCTTGTCGAACTGCAGGTACTCGCGCTTGCCGCTGACCAGGTCCTCGTAGGCCTCCCACACGCCCGGGGTGTCCTCCGGGTGGACCAGCTCGTTGACCTTGTGGCCCTGGAGGTCCTCCGGGCCGGCGCCGAAGATCTCCTGGAGGGCCTTGTTGACCGCCAGGATGTTGCCCTCGGTGTCCCCGATGCCGATGCCGATCGCCGCGCTCTCGAACAGCGCGCGGAACCGGGCCTCGGAGGCCCGCAGCGCCTTCTCGGCCTCCTTGCGGGCGCTGTCGGCGGCCGTCCTGATCGCCTCCTGCTCACGCAGCGTGCGCTCGCGCAGCGCCGCCGCCCAGCCGGCCGCGAAGGCACCGCAGACCGCCGGGCCGCGCCCGTTGCCGTCCGGCTGGCGGTGCAGCAGGGCGATCGCCCTCGCCAGCACCGCCGGGTCGGTGAAGTGGGCGTCCACCAGCAGCGCGCCCGCCTGCTCGGCGAAGTGCACCTCGAACGGGTCCTCGCGGCGGGCCCGGTGCAGCAGGCCGGCGGTGCGGGCGACCAGGCGGTGCAGGATGCCCGGGTGCACGGCCGCGCCGTGCCCGGCCGCCAGCAGGCCGGCCCAGTCGTCGCGGAACCGGGCCGCCTCCGCCTCCGCCGGCTCGGCGCTCACGGCCGGAGCCCTACACCCGCCATGCCGGTCATCCGCTCAGGGTGCTCGCCGACGGCGGCGGGGTTCTCCGGGTGCCACTGCGGCAGGTACACCACCCCGGGATCGACCAGCTCGAAGCCCTCGAAGAGCGAGGCGATCTGGTCGTGCGTACGCATCGTCAGCGGAGTGGGCGTCATCCGGTACAGGGCCTGGTGGTCCTCCGCCTGGTCGGGCCGGCCCTCCAGCGAGGCGTGCGAGAGCACCAGCGCGCTGCCGGACGGGAGCGCGTCCCGCAGCACCGACACCGAACGCCACGGGTCCTCCGCGTCGGTGACGAAGTGCAGCACCGCGACCAGCAGCACCGCGACCGGCTCACCGGGGGCCAGCAGCTCCCGCACCTCGGGCCGGGACAGGATGTCCTCCGGCTCGCGCAGGTCGGCCTGGACGACGTGGCTGAGCAGGTCGTGCTCCAGCAGCAGCCGGCTGTGCGCGACCGCCACCGGGTCGCGGTCCACGTAGACCACCTCGGAGCCGGGGCGGATCGCCCTGGCCACCTCGTGCACCGCGCCGAAGGTCGGGATGCCGGAGCCGATGTCCAGGAAGCGCGAGATGCCGGACTCGGCCACGAACTGGACCGCGCGGCGCAGGAAGGCCCGGTTCGACCGCATGATCATCGGAAGGTCGGGCCAGAGGGCCATCGCCTTGCGCGCCATCTCGCGGTCGACCTCGAAGTTGTGCGAGCCGCCCAGGTAGTAGTCGTAGACCCGGGCCGCGTTGGGCTTGTCCAGGTCTGTTCCAGCCGGTACCCAGTCCGGTCGCCGCATGGCGGTACCCCTTTAGTTTCCCGGCTATATCCGGCTCGGAGGAGACAACAGGCACAGAAGATCATCCTCCGCACGCCGAAGGGGTGCAACCGGAGGCTCCCGGCCTGCCGGGGCAGGCGGAGGGCCGGATAATAGCACCGATGAGTGGACGGATTGAGGACTACGCCCTGATCGGGGACCTGCAGACCGCCGCCCTGATCGGACGGGACGGATCGGTCGACTGGCTCTGCCTGCCCCGGTTCGACTCCCCCAGTTGCTTCGCCGCGCTGCTCGGCGAACAGCGCCACGGCAGTTGGCGGCTGGCCCCGGCCGGCGCCGGGCCGTGCGACGCGCGCAGGTACCGCGGCGACAGCCTCGTCCTGGAGTCCGAGTGGCACACCGCCACCGGCAGCGTCCGGGTCACCGACTTCATGCCGCAGCGGGACAAGGTCCCCCGGCTGGTCCGGATCGTCGAGGGCCTCACCGGCAGCGTCGAGATGCGCGGCGAACTGCGGCTGAGCTTCAACTACGGCCGGATCGACCCCTGGGTGCGCCGCACCGGGCACCACCGGGTGGCCGTCGCGGGGCCCGACTCCGCCTGGTTACGGGTACCACCCGGGGTGCACACCTACGGCGCGGACGGCACCACCGTCTCCGACTTCACCGTCACCGCCGGGCGCCGGGTCGCCTTCCTGCTCACCTGGCAGCCCTCCCACCTGCAGAGCACCCCGAACACCGACCCGGACCAGGCGCTGGCCGCCACCCTGGGGCGCTGGCAGGACTGGGCCGGCAGCTTCCGGTACCGGGGCGAGTGGCGCGATCCGGTGCTGCGTTCGCTGATCACCCTCAAGGCCCTCGCCTACGCGCCGACCGGCGGCATCGTCGCCGCGCCCACCGCCGCGCTGCCCGAGCTGATCGGCGGCACCCGCAACTGGGACTACCGGTTCTGCTGGCTGCGCGACTCCAGCATGACGCTCTCGGCGCTGCTGCGCGGCGGGTTCCGCGAGGAGGCCGCGGCCTGGCGGCAGTGGCTGCTGCGGGCCATCGCCGGCGACCCGCGCGACCTGCAGACCATGTACGGCGTCGCGGGCGAGCGGGTGGTCACCGAGACCGAGGCCGGCTGGCTGCCCGGCTACGAGGAGTCCCGGCCGGTCCGGTTCGGCAACGCGGCCGTCGCGCAGCTCCAACTGGACGTCTACGGGGAGGTGGTGGACACCCTTCATCTGGCGCTGCTGGCCGGCATCCCGATGGAACGGCACGTCTGGGGGCTGCTGCGGGCCCTGATGGGCTACCTGGAGCACCACTGGCAGGAGCCCGACGAGGGCCTCTGGGAGTTCCGCAGCGCCCGCCGCCACTTCGTCCATTCCAAGGTGATGGCCTGGGTCGCCGCCGACCGCGCGGTGAAGCTGGCCGAGGCCACCGGGCTGCCCGCACCCGTCGAGCGCTGGCGCGCGATGCGGGACGCCGTCCACGCCGACGTCTGTGCCAACGGGTACGACCGGCGTCGCGGCACCTTCGTCCAGCACTACGGCGGGACGGAGTTGGACGCGGCCACGCTGTTCGTGGTGAAGAGCGGGTTCCTGCCGCCGGACGACCCGCGGGTGGTCCGCACGGTGGACGCCGTCCGGGCCGGGCTCGACCACGGCGGCTTCGTCCGGCGGTACAACGGGGTGCGGCAGGGCCGTTCCGGCGGACGGGCCGGCGGGCGGGCGCGGGGCGACGGGCGGACGGAGGCCGTACGGGCGGCGGCCGGCGGGCCGGGACCGGCGGGGGGACCGGTCCGGGCGGACGGGCTGCCCGGCGGCGAAGGCGCCTTCCTGGCCTGCTCGTTCTGGCTGGCGGACGCCCTGGTCGCCACCGGACGCCGGGACGAGGCGAAGGAGTTGTTCACCCGGGTGGTGGCCATCGCCAACGACCTGGGCCTGCTCGCCGAGGAGTGGGACCCGCTGGAGAGCCGCCAACTGGGCAACATGCCGCAGGCGTTCACCCATGTCGCGCTGGTCAACACGGCCTTCACGCTGGCCGAGCCGCCCCCCGGGTCCTGACCTGCCGGGGCCCGGGCCCGGCCCCGCCCGGGCCTGACCTGCTCGGGCCCGGCCTGCCCGGGCCTGACCTGCCCGGACCTGACCTGCTCCCCGGCGGCACGGTCTCCCCGGTGGAGTCAGGTCCGGCGAAGACAGGTCCGGCCGGCCCCGTGGTTCGGGGCCGGCCGGAGGCTGGGCGGTCGTTCACCAGTGGTGCGCCGGGGACCGGCCGCCGGTGTGGTTCGTCAGCTCGCGGTGCAGGTGAGCGTCGGCACCGAGTTGCTGCCGGAGTAGCTGGCGCCGAAGCCGAAGCCCGCGGTGGCACCGGCGGCGAGCGCCCCGTTGTAGCCCGCGTCGGTCACCGAGACAGCGGCACCGGTCTGGGTCTTGTTGCCGTTCCAGAGGTTGGTGATCTGCTGGTTGCCACCGAAGTTCCAGGTGACCTTCCAATGGCTGGTGGCGGTGGTGCCGGTGTTCTTGACCGTCACGTCGGCGTTGAAGCCGGCGCCCCAGTCACTGCTGACGGTGTACGTCGCGGTGCAGCCCAGGTTGCCCGTGCCACCGGTCGAGGCGGTGGTGACCGTGACGCTGTTGGAGGCGGCCGAGACGTTGCCCGCCGCGTCCTTCGCCTTCACCGTGTAGCTGTACGCCGTCGAGGCGGTCAGGCCGCTGTCGGTGTAGCTGGTGGAGGTGGAGGAGCCGACCTTGGTCGCGCCGCGGTAGATGTCGTAGCCGGTGACGCCGACGTTGTCGGTCGAGGCACCCCAGGAGAGCGAGACGCTCGCCGAGGTGGTGCCGGTCGAGACCAGCGCCGAGGGCGCGGTGGGGGCGACGGTGTCGCCGGTCACCGCGGTGGTGGTGGCGGTCACGCTGTTGGAGGCGGCCGAGACGTTGCCCGCCGCGTCCTTCGCCTTCACCGTGTAGCTGTACGCCGTCGAGGCGGTCAGACCGGTGTCGGTGAAGGTGGTGGAGGTGGAGGAGCCGACCTTGGTCGCACCGCGGTAGATGTCGTAGCCGGTGACGCCGACGTTGTCGGTCGAAGCCGCCCAGGAGAGCGAGACGCTCGCCGAGGTGGTGCCGGTCGAGACCAGCGCGGACGGCGCGGACGGGGCGACGGTGTCGCCGGTGCCACCGGTGACCGGCGGGTACGCGTTCTTCAGGAGCTCCTGGAACTGCGCGGAGAACCAGGCACCGGCCAGCGGCGCGTCCGGCAGGGCGCCGGACATCTGGTTGCCGTTGCGGGCGTTGCCCGTGTAGGTCGGGTCGCACATGCGGTCGAAGCCCTTGCCCTGGTCATTCGCGATGACCTTGGACGCACCGTCGGACTCGCCCGGAGGCTTCACCCAGACGTAGGCGTCGATGCCGGCGGTGGGGGCCGCCGTCGGGCGCTCGCCGAGACCCGCACCGGACTGGTTGCACCAGTTGCCGGCCTGGAAGCGGCGGTCGATGCGGCCACCGTTGACGTAGGCGTCACCGCTGGTCGTCGGGCCGGGGCCGGTCGGACGGTTGGCACCGCCCCAGCCGTTGCGCGAGGTGTCGATCAGCATGCCGATGTTGCTGTCGAAGCCGGACGCGGCGGCCTTCTGGCGGAACGCGACGGCGTAGGACTGCTCGTCGACGTAGCGGTTCCAGTCGACCCACTTCGAGGTGGCGCGGATCGACTGGCCGCCGACCACGTCGTCGATCGTGAAGTAGGGCTCCTTCAGCGCCGAGTAGTTGGCGGTGTTGACGATGAAGCCGTGCACGTTGGCGACGGTGCTGCCGGAGGAGGTGGCAGCGGTCTTCAGCAGGTCGATGGTCGGCTGCAGGTTGGAGTCCCAGCCGAGCCAGCCGTGGTGACCGGCGTCGATGTAGTTGTAGACGTTGGAGATCGCGCCGAGCTTGTTCAGCGCGTAGCCGACACCGTTGACGTAGTTGCCGTTGGCCTTCATCACGTCGCAGTTGGCGGTCGCGGTGGCGGTGCCGCCCGCGTTCGTGATCAGGTTCGGCAGCGAGTCGATCTCGATCGTGGTCACGATGCGCAGGTTCGCGTAGGCCGGGTCGGCCAGGATCGCGGCGATCGGGTCGATGAACTCGCTCTTGTAACGCGGCAGGTCGGTCGGGCCGAGCTCACCGTTGGAGGCAAGGGCCGCACAGTCACGGCCGGGCAGGTCGTAAACGACGAGCTGCACGACGTACGGCTTGCCGGCGGCCTGGGCCACGGCGGCGTTCAGGTGGGCGCGCAGGCCCATCGAGGTGCTGCTGCCGTTGATGGCGGCGATCCGGTCCAGCCAGACCGCGGTCGGCTGGTTGGAGACCGCGCTGCCACCGGGCTCGGCGGCGGCGAGGGCGGACCACTCCGGGTTCACGTAAACCCCGGCGCCGACATACGGGTTGTCGACCTTCGCGGTCGCGGCCTGGGCCGGCGCCGCGGCGGCGAGCGGGAGGATGGCCGTGGCGCTGAGCGCAACGGCGACAGCTGCGGTTCTGAGCCGGGCAAGGAGCTGTGCTGACACTTCTTGGATCCTTTCGGGTGGGGGGGATCCAGGGGGAAATGAGTGGGAGCGCTCCCACCATCGGGGGGCGAAGTCGGAGGGCATCCCGTTCCTCACGGCATATAAAGCCATGGGGCAACTGCTCCGTCAAGGTCTAGGACTGATTTCGACGATTCGACAAACCCGCCTCCACTAGCCCGCGTTGACGTGTCAATCGTGGGAGCGCTCCCGGGCATACGGCCCACGAGCAGCGCGGAAGCCGCCCGGGAGCCGGGCCGGAAAGGGACCGGAACGGAGCCGGAACGAGGTCGGGAGGAGGCCGGCATGAGGCCGGAACGGAGCCGGAACGGGGCCGCGGCGGGTGGGGCCGGAGCCCGGGACCGGGCCGGGATCGAGCCCGAAGTCGGGCGGATCGGGCCCGAAGCCGGACGGGAAGTCGGCCCGAAGCCGGGCCGGAAGGTGTCCGGGAGAGGGCCTCGCAGGGGCCCTCTCCCGGGCGGCCCCGGCGCTCGGGCCGGGTTGCCGGTCGCTCCGAACGGGTAGCCCGGGCAGGAGGGTTCGGCCGATCGGCGGGACCGCGACGAGTCGCCCGCGGAGGCAGAGGTCGTCGAGCACGCACGGCCGGGACGCACGCGGCGCAGCCGCCCGGACGGCGGCGGCCGGCACCCGTCGGGCGCGCGGCGCGCCGGGGCGGCCGGCGTCACCACTCAGGGGGTACCGGATGGATCTCAGCACCTACCGCCTCAGCAGCGCCTGGCAGTTCGACTCCCCACCCGGCCCGGTGCTGACCGTACTGACGGACGTCGCCGGATATCCCCGCTGGTGGCCACAGGTCCGTACGGTCCGGCGGACGGCGGCCGACGCCGGGGAACTCGTCGTCCGCTCACTGCTCCCCTACCGGCTGGTCTTCACCGTCCACGCCGCCCGGCAGGACGAGGCCGCCGGCGTCCTGGAAGCCCGGATGACGGGTGACCTGGTCGGCTGGTCACGCTGGACCGTCACCGCTCAACCCCTGGGCACCCAGGTGCTGTTCGAGGAGGAGGCCCGCCTGGGCAAGCCGCTGCTGCGCCTGCTCGCCGTCCCCGCCCGGCCGGTCTTCCTGGCCAACCACGCGGCCATGATGCGCGGCGGCGAACGCGGTCTGCGCGATCACCTGGCTACCGTGGCCGGGCACTGACCGCTGCCGCCCGGACGCCCCGGAGGTCCGACGGCCCGCGGTCGCGGGCGGATGAAAGCCTGGGCGCATGACCAACGACGATCTTGTCCTCACCGTCCGGCCCGACCTGACGGACGAGGCCCTCAACGAACTGTTCACGGCGGCCTGGCCCGACCACCGGACGACCGCCTTCGAACCCCTGCTCGCACGCAGTCTGACCTGGGTCGCCCTGCACCGGGCCGGGCGGCTGGTCGGGTACGTCAACGTGGTCGGCGACGGCGGGGCGCACGCCTTCGTGCTGGACACCACGGTCCACCCCGACGAGCGGCGCACCGGACTCGGCGTACGCCTGGTGCGCGCGGCGGCGGAGGAGGCCCAGACGCTCGGAGCGCACTGGCTGCACGTCGACTACGAGCCCGAGCTCGAAGCCTTCTACGCGCGTTGCGGGTTCCGCCCGACGGCAGCCGGACTGATGCGGCTCTGAACCGGCGGTGCCGGTGACGCCGGGCGGTGGGCGGGGGCGGCAGAGGGTCCGGTGGGCGGGATGACGGATGACCGATGACAGATGACGGCTGACGGCTGACAGATGTCAGATTTCAGATGACAGAGAGCAGCTGACAACAGACGGCCCACGCCCAGCGAAACCCGCCCGCCCCCGCACCCCGGCAAGTCACTCCCGCCCCTCCCCCACCCGCGTTAGCGTGACAGCGAGCCGCCCGTACCCGCCCAGCCCCGGAGGTCCGCGTTGGAACCGCACCCCGCAGCCGACCCGCGCCCCGGGGCGGAGTTCGACCGGCTCTTCGACCGCACCGGCACCGGCAGCATCAAGTGGGCCCGGGCCGGGGCGGCTCCGGGCGGGGTGATCGCGATGGGCCTGGCCGACATGGACCTCCCCGGGCCGCCGGCCGTCGCCGAGGCGCTGGCCGCCCGGGCGGCCCATCGCGCGTACGGCTACACCCTCTGCGACCCGGGCGGTCGCGACCTCGTCTCCCGGTGGTACCGGGACCGGCACGGGGTGGCGGTCGACCCGGACTGGGTGCTGCTGCTGCCGTTCAGTCCGCGCACCGCGCTGCGGCTGCTCCTGGAGGCGATCGCGCCGGCCGGGCCGGTGCTGATCCCCACCCCCGAGTGGGCCGGGTTCGGCGAGATCTGCGCGGCGGCCGGCCTGCCCTACCAGGAGATCGCGCTGTCCGTCGAGGGCGACGGGTACCGGCTGCCGGCCGAGGAGTTCGCCCGCCGGCGGCCGGGGGCCGTCGTGCTGAGCAACCCGCACAACCCCTCCGGCCGGGTCTGGACCCATACCGAGATCCGCGCCCTCGCCGAGGCCGCCGCCGAGGGCGGCGCGGCCACGGCCGGGGCCGGCGGAGCCGGACCGGCGGGCGGGGTGCTGCTCTCCGACGAGGTGCACGGCGACCTCCTGCACCCCGACCACGGCCTGCGGCACCCGGTGGCGGTGGTCGCGGCGGGCGACCTGGCACGGCACACCGTCACCCTCAACTCGGTGGGCAAGACCTTCAACACCTCCGGGGTCCCCAGTTGCTTCGCCCTCGTCCCCGATCCGGCCCTGCGCAGCAGGCTGACCGGCCTGATGGCCGGGTTCGGGCTCTGGGAGGGCGGCCTGCTGGAGCAGACCGTGCAACGGGCGGCGCTGCGGTACGGCGGTCCGTGGCTGGACGCCCTGCTGCGCCACCTGGTCGGGGCCCGGGAGCGGCTCACCGGGGTGCTCGGCAGCGCGGTGGTGTCCCGCCCGCAGTCCTCGTACCTGCTCTGGCTGGACGCCGCCGAGCTCGGTCTGCCCGCCGAGGGCGCGCGCGCCGCGCTGCTGGACCGGTGCGGGCTGGAACTCTCCGAGGGCACCGGTTTCGGCCCGGCCGGGCACGGGCGGCTACGTCTCAACTACGCCCTCCCGACCCCCCTGCTGGAGACCGTGGAGGCCCGACTGCGTGCCCTCTGACCTGCATGGACACCCGTTCATCGGAACTTTGCACGGCGGATCCGCATGCCCCGTAGCAGACTGGGCAGGAAGACCGGGCCGCAATCGTGAACCCCGAGGATGGTGAGTCCGGTGATACCTGTTCGCCCGAACCGCCCATCGGTCCAGCCGGACGCCGAGCAGTCGCCGCAGGCCACCCAGGCCGCGCGGCCGCCGTCGGCGCAGCGTGCCGGATCCGCTCCGCAGTCCCGAGCGGGCTCCTGCTCCCGGCCGGACACCCAGGCCCCCCAGGCGGTCACCCCGCTGACCGAGTCGACGGCCGAGAGCCATATGGCCGGCGTCTGTTTCAAGATCGGTCCGCCCCGGCTGGTCGGGGTGGAGGTGGAGTGGTTCGTCCATGACGACCGATGTCCCGAGGCGACCGTCACACCGGAACGCGTGGCCGCCGCCCTGGAATCGCTACCGCGTCACCCCGACGGCCAGGGACACCCCGGCCAGGTACTCCCCTCAGGGTCGTTGATCACCCTGGAACCCGGTGGGCAGGTCGAGCTCAGCTCCCCGCCCGCCGACAGCCTCGGCTCATGCGTCGAGGAGACCCGGCGAGACCTCGCCGTCCTGCGGTCCGCCTTCGCCGCGCAGGGCCTGCGGCTCACCGGCACCGGCACCGACCCCCTGGACCGCGACCGCCGGATGGTCCTGGAACATCCCCGTTATCTGGCGATGGAACGATTCTTCGACCGGGGCGGCCCGTGGGGCCGGATCATGATGACCGGCACCGCCTCCGTCCAGGTCTGCGTGGACGCCGGCTCCGAACTGGGCCCGCACGCGCTGCACGAACGCTGGCGGCTGGCCCACCTGCTGGGCCCGGTCCTGGTCGCGGCCTTCGCCAACTCGCCGCTGCTGGACGGCAAGCCGACCGGTCACCGGTCCACCCGGCAGACCGTGTGGTCCCGGATGGACCCGAGCCGCACCCTCGCGCCCGGGACGGACGGCGGGGATCCCCGGGCCGCCTGGGCCTCGTACGTGCTGGACGCCGAGGTGCTGTGCATCCGGCGGCCGGACGGACAGCCCTGGACCGCGCCCGCCGGCCTGACCTTCCGGGACTGGCTGCGCGGCGGCGGCGAACGTCCGCCGACCTGGGCCGACCTGGACTACCACCGCACCACGCTCTTCCCGCCGGTCCGGCCGCGCGGTCACCTGGAACTGCGGATGATCGACGCGCAGCCCGGCGACGGCTGGGTGGTGCCCGCCGCGCTGACCGGCGCGCTGTTCGACGACCCGGTGGCCGCCGACGCGGCCCTGGCCGCCCTCGAACCGCTGGCCGCCGTCGACGGCACGCCCCCGCCGCGGAGCCCGGTCTGGCAGCGCGCGGCCACCCAGGCGGTCGGCGACCCGCAGTTGCGCCGCGCCGCGCTGGCCTGCTTCGCGGCCGCCGACGCCGCGCTCGGCAGGCTCGAAGGAGCCGGCCGACTGCGCACCGCCATGGCCGAGTTCGTCGAGCGCTACCCCGCCCGGGGCCGCTGCCCGGCGGACGACCAGCTGGACGCCCTGCGCTCCGGCACCCGACTCTCACCCCCGGAGGCCGCACCGTGCTGAACCACGACACCGACCCCGGCAGCAGGACGCCGGGCACCAGGACCGCCGACGGCGGGACTCGCGTCGGCAGGGCGTCCGACGGCGGGACTCCGGGCCAGGACTCCCCCGGCACCGAGGACCTGCGGGAGCTGATCGCCACCGAGCTGATCGCCGCCCGCGCCCGCACCGCGGCCCTCACCGACTGCGTCGAGGAGCCCGATCTCACCGCCCAGCACTCGCCGTTGATGTCGCCGCTGGTGTGGGACCTCGCGCACATCGGCAACCAGGAGGAACTCTGGCTGCTGCGCAACGTCGGCGGCCGGGACCCGATGCACCCGGAGATCGACCCGCTCTACGACGCCTTCGAGCACCCCCGGGCCGAGCGGCCCAGCCTGCCGTTGCTCCCGCCGCACGAGGCCCGGGCGTACGCGCACGAGGTCCGCGGACGGGTACTGGACCTGCTCGCGAGCAGCCCCCTGGAGGGCCCGCCGCTGCTGACCGACGGCTTCGCCTTCGGCATGGTCGCCCAGCACGAACAGCAGCACGACGAAACGATGCTGATCACCCATCAGCTGCGGCAGGGCCCGGTGGCGCTGACCGCCCCGGCGCCCCCGCCGGCCCCGGCCGACGCCGCCGCCCTGCCCGCCGAGGTGCTCATCCCCGGCGGCCCGTTCCGGATGGGCACCGACACCGAGCTCTGGGCCCTGGACAACGAACGCCCCTCCCATGAGCTGGAGTTGGCCGACTTCCTGTTGGACACCACGCCCGTCTCCAACGCCGCCTACCAACGGTTCATCGCCGACGGCGGTTACCAGGAACCCCGCTGGTGGACCCCCGAGGGCTGGGAGCACCGCACCCGGGCCGGGCTGGTCGCACCGCTGTTCTGGAGCCGGGAGGGCGGCCAGTGGCTGCGCCGACGGTTCGGCGCCGTCGAACCCGTCCCCGGTGACGAACCCGTGCTGCACGTCAGCTGGTACGAGGCGGACGCGTACGCCCGGTGGGCCGGACGGCGGCTGCCCACCGAGGCCGAGTGGGAGAAGGCCGCCCGGTACGACCCGGTCAGCGGCCGCTCGCGCCGCTACCCCTGGGGCGACCAGGCCCCCGGGCCGGAGCACGCCAACCTCGGCCAGCGCCACCTGCGCCCGGCCCCCGTGGGCAGCTACCCGGCCGGCGCGTCCCCGTACGGCGTACGGCAGTTGATGGGCGACGTCTGGGAGTGGACGGCGAGCGACTTCCGGCCGTACCCGGGGTTCCGGGCCTGGCCGTACAAGGAGTACTCGGAGGTGTTCTTCGGCCCGGAGTACAAGGTGCTGCGCGGCGGCTGCTTCGCGGTGGCCCCGGTCGCCTGCCGGGGGACGTTCCGGAACTGGGACTACCCGGTCCGGCGGCAGATCTTCGCCGGGTTCCGCACCGCCCGCGACCCGGAGCGGCGCTGATGTGCCGTCATCTGGCCTATCTGGGCGCACCGGTGGCCCTGGGCGAACTGATCGTCGAGCCGCCGTTCGGGCTCCACCGGCAGTCCTGGGCGCCCAGGATGCAGCGGTACGGCACGGTGAACGTCGACGGGTTCGGGGTCGGCTGGTACGCGGACGGCGATCCGGTGCCGGCCCGGTACCGCCGGGCCGGCCCGATCTGGGCCGACCCGTCCTTCGCCGACCTGGCCCGGGTGGTGCGCAGCCGTGCCGTGCTGGCGGCCGTCCGCTCCGCGACCGAGGGCTGTGCGGCCGGCGAAGCCGCGGCCGCGCCGTTCGGGGCCGACGGCTGGCTGTTCAGCCACAACGGCGCCGTACAGGGCTGGCCGGACAAGCTCGACGCGGTCGCCGCCCTGCTGCCGCCCGCCGAACTGCTCTCCCTGGAGGCCCGCAGCGACTCGGCCCTGGTCTGGGCCCTGGTGCTGCACCGGCTGAGAGCCGGCGCGGGCCCCGGCGAGGCGTTGGCCGCGACCGTGCGGGACGTCGCCGCCTGCACGGACGCCCGGCTGAACCTGCTGCTGACGGACGGCCGCACGATCGCCGCCACCACCTACGGCGACACGCTGTTCCGGCGCAGCCGCCCGGGGCACGGCGTGCTGCTCGCCTCGGAGCCCGGCGACGACGGCCCCGACTGGGCGCCCGTCCCGGACCGCTCCCTGGTGCTGGCGACCACGGAGGGCGTGACCGTACGCCCGCTGTGACCGTACGGCCGCTGTGACCGTGGGCCCGGGCCGGGCCCACGGATCACCCGTCGCACGCACCCCGGGCACCTCACCGCACCCCACCTCACCCCACTCCACCCGAGGCACCCCGAACACCCCACCGCACCCACCCGCGCATCCGACCCGAGAGGACGAGCCACCATGCAACCCTTCGATCTCACCCGTCTGCTGCCCGCCGACCACTTCAGCCAGGCCCTGCGCCACGACGTGCAGCACGGTCTGACCTCCGAACCCAAGTGGCTGCCGCCGAAGTGGTTCTACGACGCCCGGGGCAGCGACCTCTTCGAGGAGATCACCCGGCTGCCCGAGTACTACCCGACCCGGGCCGAGCGGGCCATCCTGACCGAGCGGGCGGGCGAGATCGCGGCCGCCTCCAAGGCCCGGACGCTGGTCGAGCTGGGCTCGGGCTCCTCGGAGAAGACCCGCCTGCTGCTGGACGCGCTGCACGAGCTGGGCACGCTGGAGACCTACGTGCCGGTGGACGTCAGCGAGAGCGCGCTGACCGCCGCCGGGCAGGCCCTGGCCGAGGAGTACCCGGAGCTCACGGTGCGGGCGGTGCTCTCCGACTTCACCGCCGGGCCCGGGCTGCCGCCGGACGGCGGCCCCCGGCTGGTGGCCTTCCTCGGGGGCACGCTCGGGAACCTGCTGCCGCCGGAGCGGGCGGAGTTCCTGACCACCCTGCGCGGCATGGTGGACCACGGCGACTCCCTGCTGCTGGGCACCGACCTGGTGAAGGACCCGGCGGTGCTGGTCGCCGCCTACGACGACTCGGCCGGAGTGACGGCGGAGTTCAACAAGAACGTGCTGAACGTGCTGAACCGTGAGCTGGCGGCCGACTTCGACCCGGCGGCCTTCGAGCACGTGGCGCTCTGGGACGCCGAGCAGGAGTGGATCGAGATGCGGCTGCGCTCGCTGCGCACCCAGACCGTGAAGATCCCGGCGCTGGATCTGCCGGTGCACTTCGAGGCGGGCGAGGAGCTGCGCACCGAGGTGTCGGCGAAGTTCCGCCGGGAGCGGGTCGCGGACGAGTTGGCGGCGGCCGGGTTTCGGCTCTCCCGGTGGTGGACAGACGAGGCGGGCAGGTTCGGGCTTTCACTGGCCGAGCCGATGTAACCGGCGTCATATGTTCAACACCTGAATGTAAGGATGCCGGGTCCTTCCTAGTTTGAGCTTGCTGTTTCGATTCATACGAACATATCTTGAACGCGCGTTGCGGCAACCCGGCCGCAAAGTGTTCATGCTATGCAGGCTCAGTGTTGAGCACCGGGAGAGAGATTCCGTGACCGCCACCCAGTCGTCAGCCCGGCCCGGCCCGGCCCCGGAGGCTTCGGCCCCGGCCCCCGACCGCCTCGGCTTCGTCGTCTTCATCACCGCCGCGGCCGCCCTCGGCGGGTTCCTGTTCGGCTACGACAGCTCCGTGATCAACGGCGCCGTCTCCGGCATCCAGGACAGGTTCGGTGTCGGCGACGGCGTGACCGGCCTGATCGTCTCCTCCGCCCTGCTCGGCTCGGCGGTCGGCGCCGCGCTGGCCGGCCGCTTCGCCGACCGGTACGGACGGATCAGGGTGATGAAGGCGGGCGCGGTCCTCTTCGGGATCAGCGCCGTCGGCTCGATGATGCCGTTCGCCGCCTGGGACCTCGCCCTCTGGCGGGTCCTGGGCGGTGCGGCGATCGGCATCGCCTCGGTGATCGCCCCGACCTACATCGCCGAGGTGGCGCCGACCCGCTACCGCGGGCGGCTCGCCTCCTTCCAGCAGGCCGCGATCGTGCTCGGCATCGCCATCTCGCAGCTGGTCAACTGGGTGCTGACGGAGTCGGCCGGCGGTGACACCCGGGGGCAGCTGCTCGGCCTGGAGGCCTGGCAGTGGATGCTCGGCGTCTGCGCCGTCCCCGCCGTGGTCTACTTCGTGCTCTCCTCGATGATCCCGGAGTCCCCGCGCTTCCTGATCTCGGCCGGACGGCTCGACGAGGCCCGCGGGGTGCTCAAGGAGGTCGAGGGCCCGGCGTCCGACACCGACGCCCGGATCGCCGAGATCCAGGGCCTGATCGCCTCCGACCACCGGCCCCGCTTCAAGGACCTGCTGGGCGGCCGCTTCGGCCTGCTGCCGATCGTCTGGACCGGCATCGGCCTGTCGGTCTTCCAGCAGCTGGTCGGCATCAACGTGATCTTCTACTACTCGTCGATCCTCTGGCAGTCCGTCGGCATCGACCAGAGCAACTCGCTGCTGATCAGCTTCTCCAGCTCGATCATCAACATCGTCGGCACCGTGATCGCGATCCTGCTGGTCGACCGGATCGGCCGCAAGCCGCTCGCCCTGGTCGGCTCGGCCGGCATGGCGATCTCGCTGGGCGCCTGCGCCTGGGCCTTCTCCTCGGCCACCGGCAGCGGGGACGACGTCGCCCTGCCCGATCTCCAGGGCACCGTGGCGCTGGTCGCCGCCAACGCCTTCGTGCTGTTCTTCGCGATGTCCTGGGGGGTCGTGGTCTGGGTGATGCTCGGCGAGATGTTCCCCAACCGGATCCGCGCCGCGGCCCTGTCGGTGGCGGCCTCCGCCCAGTGGATCGCCAACTGGGCGATCACGGTGTCCTTCCCGTCGATGGCGGGCTGGAACCTCTCCGCGACCTACCTGGCCTACGCGCTCTTCGCCGCCGGGTCGGTGTTCTTCGTGGCCAGGTTCATGAAGGAGACCAAGGGCGTCCGCCTGGAGGACATGGGCTGACCGGCCCCCACCGGCACGCACGGGCCCGCTCCCCCCGGGGCACCCCGGGCCGGGACCGGCGCCGCCACGGCCCTCGCACCCTAGCGTCATTCGCCGGGGGCGGGGGCCGATTCGTTCACTCTCTGCGGCCGCGGACACACATCCGGTACTCCTGGAGACCTGGGAGGGATGATTCTTGATCTTCAACCGGCTCCGCACCCGCAGACCCGTTCCGACGGGCGCCTGTCCGTACGGCCACACCGCACCGCCCGCCGGCACCCCGTCGACGGGCGGCCCGTCCGCCGGCGGGCCCTCCGCCGGGGCGCCGGCGACGCGAACCGCCCCGGCCGCCGCACCCACCGCCGCGCCCGCCGTGTTCACCGACCCCCGGCAGGCCACCGGCTTCGTCCGCCAGTTCCACCAGGAGCGGCCGGGTGCGGGCGGCCCCGGGCCCCGGCTGCGCCAGGTGCTGGACGAGATCGACCGGACCGGGACGTACGAGCACACGCCCGAGGAGCTGGCCTTCGGCGCCCGGCTGGCCTGGCGCAACGCCGCCCGCTGCATCGGGCGGCTGTACTGGCGCAGCCTGGTGGTGCGCGACCTGCGCCATCTCTCCGCCGCCGACGACATCGCCGAGCAGTGCTTCGAGCACCTGCGGCTGGCCACCAACGAAGGCCGGATCCGGCCGGTGGTCTCGGTGTTCGCCCCCGACCGGCCGGGCCGCCCGGCGCCCCGGATCCTCAACCAGCAGCTCGTCCGCTACGCCGGCCACCCGGCGCCCGGCGGCGGCTGGACGGGCGACCCGGCCGGGGCGCAGCTGGCCGCCCGCGCCCGCGACCTCGGGTGGAAGTGCGGCGAGGAGCCGTTCGAGGTGCTGCCGCTGCTGGTGCAGGAGCGCGCCGGGGCCCGGCCCGAGTGGTACGAGGTGCCGGACGACGCCGCACTGGAGGTGCGGCTGAGCCACCCGGACCACGGCTGGTTCGCCGAGCTGGGCCTGCGCTGGTACGCGGTGCCCGCGATCAGTGACATGACCTTGGAGATCGGCGGGGTGCGGTACCCGACGGCGCCGTTCAACGGCTGGTACATGGGCACCGAGATCGGGGCCCGCAACCTGGCGGACGCGGACCGCTACAACCTGCTGGCCGAGGTCGCCGGGCGGCTCGGGCTGGACACCTCCAGCGAGCGGACGCTCTGGCGGGACCGGACGCTGGTGGAGCTGAACGTGGCGGTGCTGCACTCGTTCCAGGAGGCCGGGGTGACGATGGCGGACCACCACACCGAGTCGGAGCGGTTCCTCAAGCACATCGCGCAGGAGAAGCGGCTCGGGCGGCCCACCCCGGCGGACTGGAGCTGGATCGTCCCGCCGGTGTCGGGCGGGCTGACGCCGGTGTACCACCGGTACTACGACCCGGTGGACCCCGCGCTGCGCCCGGCCTTCCTGGCCCGCGCACCGTGGTGACCGGCGCGCCTCCCCGGCCGGGCGGCCGGCATCGTCAGACCTGGCCGGGGGCGGTCCCGGCCGCGGAGCCGGGAGCGGGAGCCGTACCTGGAGCGGGAGCCGTACCAGGAGCAGGAGCCGTACCAGGAGCAGGACCGGGCCCGGGACCGGGGCGGACGGTGCGCAGGTAGCGCAGTTCGAGGCCGTCCAGCAGGGCCTCCAGGCCGGTCTCGAAGGCGCCCTCGTCGATCGAGCGGCGGTGCTCCGCGAGCAGGTGGGCCTCGCCGAGGTGCGGGTACTCGGCCGCGTACAGCCCGGCGTCCTCGGGGAACCCGGCGGCGAACGAGGCGAGCGCGGAGCCGGTGACGAAGTAGCGCATCAGGGCGCCGATCCGGGTGGCCTGGCCGCGCGGCCAGCCGGCGTCCACCAGGCAGCCGAAGACGGCGTCGGCCAGCCGCAGCGCGTTCGGCCGGCGGCCCGGGCCCTGGGCGAGGACGGGGACGATGCTGGGGTGCGCGGCCAGCGCCGCCCGGTAGGAGCGGGCCCAGTCGCGCAGCGGGGTCCGCCAGTCCGCGGCGCCGGCGGCAGCGCCGGGGCCGCCCGCGTCCCGGGTCCCCGCGGCGCCCGGGCCGAACATCGAGAGGTCCACCTCGCCCATCACCGAGTCGACCACCGCGTCGAGCAGTTCGTCCTTGGTGGCGAAGTGGTTGTAGAGGGAGGGGCCGCTGACCGAGAGCTCGGTGGCCAGCCGGCGGGTGGACAGCGCGTCCAGGCCCTCGGCGTCGGCCAGCGCGAGAGCTGCCGCGACGATGCGGTCGCGGCTGAGCAGAGGCGTGCGCGGGCGGGCCATCGTCGGTTCCTCCGGTCGGGTGGGCGGACACGCCCTGGGCGGTCATTCTCGCAGGCGGCCCTTCACAGATCGGCCGGGGCGGGCTAGAGTCCGAAAAAACTTGCACCGCTAGTTTAACGGATGGACGCCCCCATGAACCTGGAGCTCACCGAGGAGCAGACCGCCGTCCGCGCACTCGCGGCAAGCTTCACCGACCGCGAGATCGTGCCGTACGCCGCCGCCTGGGACCGCGCCGAGTCGGTGGACCGCGCGATCGTCGGGAAGCTGGCCGGGCTCGGCTTCCTGGGGCTGACCATCCCCGAGGAGTACGGCGGCAGCGGCGGCGACCACCTGGCGTACTGCCTGGTCCTGGAGGAGCTGGGCCGGGGTGACTCCGCGGTGCGCGGCATCGTCTCGGTCACGCTGGGCCTGGTCGCCAAGTCCGTGAACGCGTACGGCACCGAGGAGCAGAAGCGGCAGTGGCTGCCCGCGCTCACCTCGGGCCAGGCCCTCGGCTGCTTCGCCCTGACCGAACCGGGCACCGGTTCGGACGCCGCCAACCTGACCACCCGGGCGGTCCGCGACCGGCCCGGGGGCGCCTCCCGCCCGGAGAGCGGCGGAGACTGGCTGATCAGCGGCTCCAAGATGTTCATCACCAACGGGACGTGGGCCGACGTCGCCCTGGTCTTCGCCCGCACCGGCGGCGACGACCCGGAGCTGGCCGGCCACAAGGGCATCACCGCCTTCCTCGTCCCGACCGACCTGCCCGGATTCACCAGGACCGAGATCCACGGCAAGCTCGGACTGCGCGGCCAGGCCACCGCCGAACTCACCCTCGACGCCGTCCGGGTGCCGGACAGCGCCCGGCTCGGCCCCGAGGGCAAGGGCTTCACCGTGGCGATGGCGGCCCTGGCCAAGGGCCGGATGTCGGTGGCCGCCGGCTGCGTCGGGATCGCCCGGGCCTGCCTGGAGGCGGCCGTGCGGTACGCCGCCGAACGCGAGCAGTTCGGCCGGCCGATCGCCTCGCACCAGCTGGTCCAGGAGCTGCTCTCGGACATCGCGGTGGACCTGGACGCGGCCCGGCTGCTCACCTGGCGGGTGGCCGACCACATCGAGCGCGGGCTGCCGTTCGGCACCGAGTCCTCGGTCGCCAAGCTGTTCGCCAGTGAGGCCGCCGTCCGGGCCGCCAACAACGCGCTGCAGGTCTTCGGCGGGTACGGCTTCATCGACGAGTACCCGGTCGGCAAGTACCTCCGGGACGCCCGGGTGATGACCCTGTACGAGGGCACCAGCCAGATCCACAAACTGCTGATCGGGCGCTCGCTGACCGGCGTCAACGCCTTCTGAGCCGGGCCCGCCCGCCCCCTGCCCCCGCCCGCCCCCTGCCCCCCGCCCCCCGACCGTTCGACGTAGAGGAGCCCGACGAAGTGCGTCCCGTCTACTTCGCCGCCGCCCGCCGCACCCCCATCGGGCGGCTGCGCGGCGCCCTGTCCACCGTCCGGCCCGACGACCTGTCGGCCGCCGTGCTGCGCGGCCTGCTGGCCGACGTGCCCGGCCTCGACCCGGCCCGGATCGACGACGTCTACTGGGGCGCCGCCAACCAGGCGGGCGAGGACAACCGCAACGCCGCCCGGATGGCCGTCCTGCTGGCCGGACTGCCCGAGAGCGTCCCCGGTGCCACCGTGAACCGGCTCTGCGCCTCCGGCCTGGAGGCCGTCAGCACGGCGGCCCGGGCGATCGCCTCCGGCGAGGCCGAGATCGTGGTCGCGGGCGGCTGCGAGTCGATGAGCCGCGCGCCCTTCGTGCTGCCCCGCCCGGACGAGGCGCTGCCGCACAGGCTGGAGACCTTCGACACCCGGCTCGGCTGGCGGATCACCAACCCCCGGATGCACGAGCTGCACGGCGTGCTGAGCATGGGCGAGACCGCCGAGGAGGTGGCGAGCCGGTACGGGATCAGCCGCGAGCGGCAGGACGCCTTCGCGCTGCGCAGCCACCGGCGGGCCGCCGCCGCGCGCAAGGACGGCCACTTCGACGCGGAGCTGCTGCCCGTCGTCCGCCCGGACGGTGTGACGGTCGGCCAGGACGAGAGCATCCGGGAGGACTCCTCCCTGGAGCGGCTCGCCAAGCTCAAGCCGGTGTTCCGGGACGGCGGGACGGTCACCGCCGGCAACGCCTCCCCGATGAACGACGGCGCGGCCGCGCTGCTGCTGGTCAGCGAGCAGGTGCTGGCGGAGCTGGGCCTGGAGCCGCTCGGCCGGTACGCCGCCGGGGCCTCCGCCGGGGTGCACCCGGACGTGATGGGCATCGGGCCGGTGCCGGCCACCCGCAAGGTGCTCGGCCGGCTGGGCTGGAGCGTCCAGGACGTCCAGGAGGCGGAGTTCAACGAGGCCTTCGCCGCCCAGGCGCTGGCCTGCGTGGACGAGCTGGGCTTCGACCCCGAGCTGGTGAACCCGTCCGGCGGGGCGATCGCGCTCGGCCACCCGCTGGGCGGCTCCGGCGCCCGGATCCTCACCACCCTGCTGCACCGGATGCGCCGCACCGGGGCCCGGCGCGGCCTGGCCACCATGTGCGTGGGTGTCGGCCAGGGCACCGCCGTACTCGTCGAATCGGTCTGATCACTCTGAAGGGGCATCAGCACATGAGCAGGTTCTCGGACAAGGTCGCCGTCGTCACCGGCGCCGCCCAGGGCATCGGCGCGGCCACCGCACTGCGGCTGGCCGAGGAGGGCGCGACGGTCGCCGTGGTCGACCTGACCGCCGACCGCGCGCAGGCCACCGTCGACACGATCACCGCCAAGGGCGGCACCGCCCGCGCGTACGGCTGCGACGTGGCGGACCACGCGGCGGTCGAGGCGGTCTTCGCGCGGGTCGTGGAGGAGCTGGGCGGGCTGCACATCCTGGTGAACAACGCCGGGATCACCCGCGACAACCTCTTCTTCAAGATGCCGAAGGCGGACTGGGACGCCGTCCTGTCGGTCAATCTGACCAGCGCGTTCAACTGCGCGCAGGCCGCCCAGGCGTACATGGTGCGGCAGAAGTACGGCAAGATCGTCTCGCTCAGCTCGCGCTCGGCGCTGGGCGCCCGGGGGCAGGCGAACTACGCCGCCGCCAAGGCCGGCGTCCAGGGCCTGACCGCCACCCTGGCGATCGAGCTCGGCCCGTACAACATCAACGTCAACGCGGTGGCGCCCGGCTACATCGCCACCTCGATGACCGCGGCCACCGCGGAGCGGGTCGGCGCCACCCCCGAGGACCACCAGGCGGAGGTCTCGGCCCGGACACCGCTGCGCCGGGTCGGGCAGCCGGAGGAGATCGCCGCGGTGGTGGCGTTCCTGGCGAGCGAGGACGCCTCGTACGTGAGCGGCCAGACCCTGTACGTCAACGGCGGGGCGCGCTGACAGCCGCGCCGGAGGCCCGGCGGCAGGGGGACGTGACTACATGTCGACATGACCGTGCGTCGACCTGACTGTCACACAAATGGCTGGTCCCGGTGGTCCATGACCGAACCCGGGGCCAGCCTTTACCTAGTCCGGTGGCCTGGAGCGGTCATGCCAGGAGTACCAAATGACTATGGCATGATCATGTTCTGATCGATGGGATGGCCGGACCGACCCCAGCAGGCCGGACCCTCCGTCCCAAGGAGTTCCATGGGCACCTCCCCCGCCACCGCGGGCACCCGCCGCTCCGCCACCGTGCGCGCCCTCGCGCTGCTCGCCGTCGGGGCCACCGCCCTCAGTACCGGCGGCGCCGGAGCGACCGGCCTCGCCGCCGGCCCGGCCACCGGGAGCCGGCAGCCCTCCCCGCACGTCCGCCCCGCCTCCAGCGGCCACATCACCGCCGCCGGCCGGGTCGCCCCGCTGCCGACCTCGCAATGCGTCACCGAGATCGGCATCCACTGCTACTCCCCGCTGCAGTACCGCACCGCGTACAACCTCGACCCGCTCTACCGGCAGGGCATCACCGGCAAGGGCCGGACCATCGTGATCGTGGACTCCTTCGGCTCGCCGACCATCCAGCACGACCTGGAGGTCTTCGACCAGCAGTGGGGCATCCCCGACACCCAGGTCGAGGTGGTGAAGTGGGGCGAGGTGCCGCCGTTCGACCCCACCAACCCCGACCACACCGGCTGGGCCGGCGAGAGCACCCTGGACGTCGAGTACGCCCACGCCGTCGCCCCGGACGCCCACATCATCCTGGTCGAGACCGGCGTCGCCGAGACCGAGGGCGTCACCGGCCTGCCCGAGATGATGGACGCCGAGAAGGCGCTGATCAAGGCCGGGAGGGCCGACGTCATCTCGCAGAGCTTCGGGGCCACCGAGAACACCTTCCCCGGGTACGACAAGGGCGACTTCAAGTCGCTCACCGACCTGCGGTACGCCTTCCAGTACGCCGCCGCCCACGACGTCACCGTGCTGGCCGCCTCCGGCGACGCCGGCGCCACCGACTACCAGGCCGACGGCGAGAACCTCTACCCGTACAAGGTCAACTCCTGGCCGTCCTCGGACCCGCTGGTCACCTCGGTCGGCGGCACCCGGCTGACCCTGGACGACACCGGCCGGCGCACCGCGCCCGACCAGGTCTGGCACGACGACTACGGCGCGGCCGGCGGCGGCGTGTCCGGCGTCTTCGCGCGCCCCTGGTACCAGACCGGCGTGGCCAAGGTCACCGGGAACCACCGGGGCACGCCCGACATCAGCATGAGCGCGGCCGTCGACGGCGCCGCCTGGACGTACGAGTCCTACGACCCGGCGCGGGTCGGCTGGCACCTCACCGGCGGCACCAGCGAGGCCACCCCGATCTTCTCCGGCGTGGTCGCCCTGGCCGCCCAGCTGGCCGGCCACCGGCTCGGCCAGCTGGGGCCGCGACTGTACGGGCTGGCGCTCACCCCGCCGCAGTTCAGCGGCATCGTCGACGTGACGGCGGGCGACAACTCCTGGGACACCGTCACCGGCTACCAGGCCGCCAAGGGCTACGACCTCGCCTCGGGGCTCGGCACCATCGACGCGACGCGCTTCGTGCACGCCCTCGCCGGGCGCTGACCCCGCCCGCCCCGGGACGGCGGGCCCCCGTACCGTACGACCGGCCCGGCCGGGTGGCTCCGCGCCGCCCGGCCGGGCCCTCGTGCGGGCGGGCCGGCCGGGGCAGGCCCGCCCGTCACCCGGCGGGCGACGCGGCCAGCTGGGCCAGGTAGCGCTCGGCGGCGCGCAGCTTGCGGCCGTCCGGGCCCGGCAGGTAGGCCCGGAGCTCGATGATCTCCGGTGCCACCTTGAGCGCCTCGGCGCGGTCCGGGATGGCCCGCCAGCAGGCCTCGGCGTTGGTCGCGGCCTGCTGGGTCTCCGGGTGGTCGGCGCCCTGGGCCCGCAGCAGCACCAGGGCGACCGCGCGGTACAGGTCGGCGGCCTCGCCGGGCCGGCCCGCCAGCCGGGACACGTGCGCCCGCACCTGACGGACCTGAAGCACCGGTGCCGCCGTCGGCCCGTGCACCTCCACCGTCCGCTCCTCCAGTGCCAGGGCGAGTTCGGCCGCGGCCGCGTGCTCGCCGGCCTCGGCACTCCGGACGATCCGGCCGATCGCCTCGCGGTAGTCGTCGGGCAGGGGCGGACGGTCCTCGGCGACAGCCTCAGCCTCGGTCGCGGCCTGGGTCGCGGCCTCCGGTCCGGCGGTGGGTCCGGCGTCGGATCCGCTCTCGGGCCCGGCGGCGGTCCCGGCAGGTGCCGCCGCGGTCGGGGCCGGTCCGGCGGGGGGCGCGGGGGCGGCCTCGGGCGCCGGGTTGCCCCAGAGCGAGTTCTGCGGCGCCGCCGCGGGCTCGGGCGGGGGCACGGCCAGCCCGGTCAGGGTCGGCTGAGCCGTCGCCGCCGGGTCGACGGCCACCGCGGCCCAGGGCGAGGCGCTCCCGGACACCGGCTCGGAGAGCGGCGCCGACTTCGACTCGGACACCGGCGCCGGCTTCGGCTTCGGCTCGGACACGGCCTGCGACACCGGCTCGGAGAGCGGCTCGGACACCGGCTCGGACACGGACTGCGACACCGGCTCGGGGAGCGGCTGCCCGGCGGCGGCCGACAGCGCCTCCAGCAGGACGGCGCCGGGCCCGCGCTTCGCCAGGGTGACCGGGCGGGCGGCGGGTTCGGGCGCCTCGTCCGCCACCGGCGGGGCCTCGGCGGGTCGGGCAGCCACCGGGGCTGCCGACGGCTCGGGTGCCGGCACGGTGGCCTGCGCTGCCGGGGCTTCCGCCGCCGGGACGTCGGCGGCCGACAGGTCCGTGGCAGGGTCGTCGGTGGGAGGGCCGTCCGTACCGGGACCGGCCGTGGCCGGGGCGTCCTCGGGCGTCCAGGTGGTCCTCTTCCGGAGCGTCACCGGCCGGGCCCCGGCGGGGGCCACCGGCGAGGCGTCCCCCTTGCTGAGGCTGACGACCGGCCCGGCCGCCGGGCCGGCCCCGGTGCCGGACGCGTCGGGCGCGGTGCCGGGCTTGTCCAGCAGGACCCGGGGGGTGCTCGCGGGTACGCCGGCCTGCTCCGGGAGCGGCTTGTCGAGCCGCACCCGGGCCGTCGGCGCGGGCGGCGGACCGGACGGCGCCGCCCCGGCGGCGGGCGGCGGCCCGGACACCGGGGACGCCCCGGCGGCGGGCGGCGGCACGAGGGCGTCCCGCCGGCCAGCCGGACGCGGCTGGACGGCGGCCGGGCGCGGGCCCTCATAGGCCACCGCGTCGATCACCGGCGCGTGCTCCGTCCGGCGGGCGGTGTTGCGGAACACCGGCCGGTCGGGGGCGTGCGAGCTGAGGATCACCACGTCCGGGCGCAGCACCGAGTAGACCTGCTGGCGCAGTTGCTCGGGCGCCAGCACCGCGTCGGCGCCGGGCCGGCCGCCGTGCAGGGCCTCGATCAGGGCGCGGGTGAAGGTGCCGATCTGCTCCGGGTCAGGGCTGACCACCGCCCACAGCGGGATGCCGTCGGTGAGCGGGGAGATCTGGGTCTGCAGCTGCGGCCAGGCCTGCTGGTCGGCGCTCAGGTCGGCGATCACCAGGGTCTGCCAGTCGCGCGGGCGGTGCTGCAGCTCGCCGGCGATGGCCTGCCAGGACAGCCCGTCCTGCCGGACCGAGCCGGGCTTGGAGTCACGCAGCGTCAGGTACAGCTGGCCGCCGCGCTTGTCGGCCACCAGGTGGCCGCCGAGGTGCACCAGGAGCGGGCCGGGGTGCCGGGAGGCGGCCCGCAGGTGGGCGAGCACGGTCTGCGGGTCGTTGGCCCCCGGCAGGTGCACGGCGTCCACGGCGTCCGCCGCGAGCAGCATCTGCGGCGACACGGCGGCCAGCATCGCCGACAGGACGGGTGCCTGGTTCGCGCCACCACGCCCCCAGGGGCGTCGGCCTGACGTGCCGTAGCCGCCCTCGACGACGAGGATCCGGCCGCGCGGCGCGGCACCGAGGCCACCGGGCGCCGGCGCCGGCCCGCCCGGCCAGGGGGCGGGGGCGGCCACCGGCCCGCCCGCCGGGGCGGGCGCGGGGACGCCGGTCACCGGCCCCGGCGCGGGGACGGGCCCGGCCGGCGGGACGGGACCCTGCACGGGTACCGGACCGGGTGCGGCCGCCGGGCCCGGCAGCGACGCCGGGTTGATGACCGGCATCGTCACCGTCCAGCCGGTGGAGGGCTGGGCGGGCGGTGCGGCCGGGGGCGGCGGGGCCTGTCCCGGCAGGCCCGGCTGCGGGGCCTGGGCCTGGGACGGACCGTTGTGGGCCGCCGGCTGGGGCTGGGGAGACTGCGGCTGCGGCGTGAACCGCTGCGGCTGGAACTGGCCCGGGACGCCGGCCGACTCCGGCGTCTGGTCGAACGCCCCCTGCCGGGTCGTCCGGACCGGCCCGTCGAAGGGGCCCGGTGCGTCGAAGGGATTGCGGGCGTCGAAGGGCCCGGGAGCGTCGAAGGGGTTGGCCTGCGCGGCGGCCGGCGGCGCCTCGGCGGGCTCCCGCCCGGCAACGCCGATCCGGGGCATCCGGGCCGTCTCCTCCATCGCCGAATCGTCGTCGTCCGGGAACGCCGGCATCCTCGTGGTCTCCTCCACGGAGGCCGGGCCGCCGGCCCAGGGGCCGCCGTCTCCCGGACCGTCCGGACCGCCGGGCATCACTGTTGCGTCCGACACCGCTGGTCACCACCCCGCCCCGCCGCTGCCGCGGCGTCAGCCCGTCCACCGTGGTGCCGGTCGTCCACCACTCCCGTTGCGCCACCCTACGGCGTCCGGGCTCGCCCGATCCAGGCCGGGTGGGCGATGGCGCAGGCCGGGCACGGTCGGGGTTGCCCCCGAGTCCCGTGGGCCGGGGCCCGGAGGGGCCGGGCGGGCGCCCAGGAGGTCACCCGGGCGTGGGCCCCTCGGCCGTCCGGCAGTGCGCAGGCCGGCACGCCAGGACGGACGGACGCGCCGTCAGAGCAGCCCGAGCGCCGCACCGGCGGCCGCCGCGCCCAGCCCCGTGCCGGCCACCGTCTGGGCGACCGTGTGGTACCCCAGCGCCACCCTGGTCCAGCAGACCACGGCGACCACCGCGTACCCGGCCAGCCACCAGGGCGAGTGGACGACGGCCAGCATCCCGGCCACGGCGGAGGCCACCGCGCAGTCCACGCTGATCTTCCAGACGGTGTTCACCGCCAGCAGCAGGACGGTCATCGCCCAGAGCGCCAGCATCGCGACCAGGATCCCGCCGGGCGCGCCGCCGACGGTCATCAGCGCGGCCCCGGCGCCGATCGAACCGAGGATGACCAGGAAGATCGGTGCCCGCTGGGTCCGGTCGACCACATGGCGGTCGCCCCAGGTGCCCCGTCTGCGCTCCCACTCGATGTAGGAGGCCGGCACGATCCCCGCGCAGAGCGCACCGAGCAGACCCCACGGGACGCCCGTCCAGTCCCCGGCCGCCGCCAGGCCGATGGCGGGCATCCCGGCGAGCAGGACGTTCCGGGGCTGGAGCACATCGGTGACGACGCGTGCGGTGGTGGTGGTGTCGGTCATGCGCACGACCCTCTCAGAGCCGGACCGACGCCGACGACCCGGCCGGCCGGGAGCGGAGGGCGGCCGGGGAGCGTGCCGCTCCCCGCCGCCCCCGGCCGCCCCGGCCGACGGGCCGTCACGAACCGGAGAGCAGGTCCCGGAGCAGCGCCACCGTGTCGGCGTCGAGCTCCCGGCCGGTGCGGCGGCTGAGGGCGTCGAGGCGGTTGACGGCGCGGACCAGCTGGTCGCGGGCGCCGGCCGAGGCGTACGCGTAGAACAGGTCCCGGTGCAGGAGTTCGACGTCCGGGGCGACCGCCAGGCCCCGGAAGACGGCTGCCTCGGCACTGCGGTGGTCGCCGTACTGGAGGCGGCGGGCGGCGAGTTCGTGCGCGGTGTCGACGATCGCGGCGATCATGTCCTGCCGCTCCGCCTCCGCCCAGCCGAAGGCGGCCGGCGGCGCCTCGGCGAACGGCGCGCCCCGGACCAGGGCCAGCGCGTGGGCGAGCGCCGCGTCGGCGGTGGCGCTGGTGCTGCGCATCCCCCGGCGGTAGAGGCTGCGGAACTCGTCCCAGTCGCAGGTGACCGTCGGGGCGAAGGCGTACCCCTCGGCGGTGTCCGTCCGCAGGAAGGCCCGGCCGTCCGGCGAGCTGCCGAACCAGGCCGCCAGGTCGGCGAGTTTGGCCGGCAGCGGAGTGCTCGGGCCGTCGCCGTGGCCGCCCGCGGGGTGCGGTTCGAGGTGGGCCGCGCCGGGGTGCAGGTCATGGTCGAGGGCGGTGTGGTCGGCGCCCGGGCGCAGCGCCAGGTAGGCGGCCAGTTCGGTCAGCCGCAGCAGCGCGGCGGGTTCGGCGGGGCCGGCGGCACCGAGGACGTCGACGGGGCCGAGCAGGCGGATCCGGGGCGCGGTGCGGGTGGCGTGCGCCTCCGGCGAGCGGAGGATCGCGAGCAGGTCGTCGGCGTCGGAGCGGACGGAACCGGGGGCCGGGCGCGCGGGGGTGTGCGGCTCGGAGGCGGCGGGTGCGGGCGCCGGGTCGTGGGTGGTCACGGGCTCGCGCACCGGCTCGGGCTCGGGTGCCGGGGCCGGGTCCGGGCCGGCCGGGGCCGTCGGCACGGCGGGCGGCAGTGCGGCGGCCGGGAACGCCCCGGGGCCGGGCAGCTGCGCCGGGGGCACCGGAGCACCGGGAGCGGCCGGCGCCGCGGCGGCCGCGGGCTGCACGGGGAGGACCGGCTGGACCGGGGGCGTCTTGTCGAAGCTGGGCCCGGTGGCCGGTACCGGGGTCTCACCCTGGGCGGGCACCGGCGCACCGGTGGCCGAGGGGCCGGCGTTGACCACCCGGCGGCCCCGGCCGTTGATCCCGGCCCGGCCGCCCGCCCCCGGGGGGACGGGCCCGGGCGCGCCCGGTCCGAAGGCCCGGCCCGGCCCGGGCGGCGCGAAGGCCTGGCCGGGCCCCGGCGGCACGGCGGCCGACGGACCGGCCGGCGCAGGGGCGGCGGCGAGCGGTGCGGCCGGGTCGGTGCCGGCGAACGGGCTGACGCCGGTGCCGATCACCCGGGCCAGCAGCCGCGGGCCCGCGGCGGCCTCGCCGGAGCCGGAGCCGGCCCCGACGGCCACCAGCACCGGTACCGGCACGGGCAGTTCGGTCGGTTCGAGGTCGATGCCGGGGCCGTCGATCGTCCAGGCCGGCGCCGGGTGCTGGGTCTCGTCGCAGGAGGAGCGCAGCAGTTCCGAGACCTGGTCGTACTGCCGGCCGGTCAGGCGCTGGAGTTCCAGGCCGAGGTGCAGCCCGGGCAGGGTGGTCTGGCCGGTGCTCGGCAGGGTCCACCGGGCGACCGGGCCGGTGCCGCGCTCGGGGGCGCGGGTGATCACGGCAACGCAGGTCCGGGGCCGGGCGTCGAGCAGCCGGCCCAGTTCGGCGGGGATGTTGCCGCCGGGCTGCTGGGCGCAGAGCACGATCTCCGGGATCCAGGACTCGTCGGCGGCGCCGCGGCTGCGGGCGTCCCGGGGGCTGGTGGCCTCGGCGGCCACCAGCGTGGCGCGCGCCTTGGCGGTCCGCGGGCCGAGGGCCGTCAGCGCGGCCTCCAGGCTCGGGTGCCGGTGGATCCGCTCCGCGGCCGGGCCGGAGATCGGCAACTCCTCGGCGAGGTCGACGAGATGGAGGTGCAGGCGGTCGGCGAGCGGACTGTGGGCCAGTTCGAGCGCGAGGGTCCGCAGCACGTCGCGGGCGTCGTCGGGGTGGCCCGAGAGGTGCAGCAGCCGGACGGTCTCAAGGTCCGCCAGCACCACCGACCCGTCCGGGGACGTGCCGAGGGTGACCAGCGCCGGGTAGGGCGCGGCGGTCTTGCCGGCCTGGCCGGCCGAGAGCAGGTCGGAGGCGTCCTCCGGGCACCACCAGACGTTGGCGGCGTGCGCGGCCCGGAACGGCGCGATGGGGGTGGCGGGGGCGGAGAGGTGCAGTTCGACCGTGCGTCCGGGGGTGACCCGGGCGGCCACCAGGGCGGGCAGCCGCTTGCCGGAGCGGACGGTGTTGCGGGCCATCGTGCGCAGGGCGCGGTTGAGCAGGTCCAGCCCGGTGGCGTCCTGGCGGGCCTTCAGTTCGGCCTCGAAGGCCGCGGCGGGGGCCGCGGGCAGGGCGACCCGGTGGCGCGGGCGGCGGGCGCGCTGCTGGCCGCCACGGCGGCGGGCCACCGTGCCGATCATGATCGCGGCGAGCAGGACGCTGACCGTCGAGGCGGCCAGGGCGACGCTGTAGTCGTCGCTGGGGGCCTGCGCCTTCTCCGGGTCCTGGGCGGTGGCCGGGGCCTGGGCCGGAGCCGGGGCACCCGGGGCCTCGGCGGCGGGGCTCGCGGTGGCGGGCGCCGGGGCCGGTGGGGCCTCGGCCGCCGGGGCGGTCGGGGCCGGGGTTGCGGGGGCCGGCGGCGCCGGGGTCGGCGTGGTCTGCGGCTCCGGTGCCTGGGCGGGCGGCTGGGCCGGGGCCGGCTCGGGCACGCCCGGCACCGCCAGGACCATCCCCGGCACGACCTCGTCCGGGTCGCTCAGCCGCTCACCGTCCGGTGCCTGTACGCCCTTGTTGGCCTCGAAGAGCTGCGGCCAGGCCTCGGCGCTCCCCAACTCCCGTTCCGCGATGGCGGAGAGGGTGTCCCCCTCGGCTACGGTGACCTTCGCGTGCCGCCCGCCGCCCGGCTGCGCGCCCTCCGCCGCCGGCTGCGCGGGGGCCGGCGGGGCCGGGGCGGGGGCCGGCGACTGCTCGTCCGGCTTGGCGTCGGCGGGCATCAGCAGCTTCCAGCCGGGCTGGATCGGCCGGTCCGCGTCGAACCGGAGGCCCGAATCGTCCATCACCCGGCCGTCGTTGAGCTTGGCGATCTCCGTCCAGCGCGAGCCGGAGCCGAGCTGGCGCTCGGCGATGGACCAGAGGCTGTCGGCCGGCCGGCTGTCCCGCACGGTGTACCCGGCCTGCGGCTCGGCGGCCGGCGCCAGGGCCGGGGCGGCCTGGGCGGCCGGCAGCGCCGCGTACTGCGGCCCGGCCGTCAACTGCGGTGCGGAGACCACGGCCTGCGACCGGTCGGGGGTGGCCGCGAAGGCCGAGCCGGCCACCGGCAGCAGGGCGATCACCGAGCCCACCAGCCCGGCGGCGATCCGCTGGCTCCAGCCGAAGGCCGGGATCCGGCGGGCGATCCGGCCGCGCAGCTGTGCCGGGATCTCCAGCAGGACCGAGAACGCGAAACAGGCCCAGCCGAGCCAGCCGGCCACGACCAGCAGCCAGAGGAACAGCCGGCCGTCGTCGGGGCTGGTCAGCGCCTGCCCGAGGCCGTCGGGCGCGAGGTCGCCCATCCCGGCGACCGCCGCGGTGCCGTACAGCAGCAGGGCCGGGAGGCCGGCCAGCAGGGCGACCAGGGTGAGCAGCGCCACGAGGGCGCCGGCCACCGCTCCGACGCCGCCGCGGCGTCGGCCGCGCGGGGCGGGCGCCGGCCGTCGGCCGGACTCGGCCCGGCGGTCGGTTCGGGCGTGGTTCTTGGCACGTGGCGCGGCCATCAGCCGTTCTCCGCTTCCTTGACTCCGTGGACGAGGAGTGCGCTGCCCCTGCCCGTGATCCCCCAGCCGCCGGACGGCACCAGGTCGAGCAGGGCGGGTTCGTAGGTGGTGTTCACCGTGACCACCACCCTGGTGCCGCCGTCGGCGAGCCCGACGCTGCCGGTGAGCCCGCAGGTCCGCAGGTAGGCGTCGGCGGCCCGCTGGACGTAGTCCTGGCGGACCTTGAAGCCGTCGCCCTGGAGGACGCCGGCCTCGTCCAGCTGCTGGCCGGCCGCCCGGGCCGCCTCCTGGGCACAGGCGTCGGTCCGCTCGACCGCGCGCAGCCTGCCCCCGGCGTCGACCACCACGCCGATGATGCTGACGAACCCCGTGGCGACGACGGCGACGAACAGCGAGATGGTGCCGGCGTCCGGCCGGCTCCCGCGGCGGCCGCGCCACGGCCGGGCCGGCCGCCCGCGGCCCGGCTCGCCCTGAGCTGCCTGCCCACCCGGTCTCCCCGGCTTCCTCGGTCTCTCCGGTCTGCGGAGCATCGCTTCCCCACCCCCACGTGCGCTACACACTTCTGTCTACTGTCCTCGGTACCGGTCGACGACCGAGGTGAAGTCACCGGTCAGGGTCTTGGTCCCGGGCAGGCCGGGCACCACCAGGTCACGCAGGCCGATCGTGCAGCCGACCCGCACCCTGACGGTGGCGACCGGGCCCGCCGGGGTGCCCAGCGTGCCCCGCTCGATGTCGACGCGCAGTTGCTGGCAGGACACGCCGTCCTGGCGCAGGACGTCGTCCGCGGCGGCCCGGGCGGCGCTGTCGACGGCGCCGGGCTCGCGGGTGATCGAGGCGGTCCGGGCCGCGGCGCGTGCCGCCGCGTCCACCGTGCCGCCCGCCGTCTGCATCCGTCCCGCCGCGATCGCCAGCAGGACGAAGACGACCACCGCGGGAGCCAGGATCGCCGCCTCGACGGCCACGCTGCCCCGGTCCGGCCGGCTCCGGCCGGACCGCGCCGCGCGGAGCGGCCCCGGGCCGCGACGGCCGCTCACGAGGTGCCCGGCCGCGGCACGAACCGCTCGCGCGGCCCCGAGGCGTGCTGGGTGAACTCCGGGGTGGGGACGCCGGGGATCAGGAAGCGCGGTGCGACCACCACGGTGACCTGGATCAGCTCGGCCGAACTCCCGTCCGTGCTCACCGAGTAGCGGCCGACGACACTGCCCTCCCGGTCGAGGAAGTCCGTCGCCTGGCGCACGGCGGCGTCGTTCTTCGCCGCGTCGGCGGCGGGGCCCTGCAACCGCCCGGCGTCCACGCCCTCGCGGGCCGCGACCAGCGCGACCTGCCGGGCGTACCACCACATCGATCCCTGCACGACGAGCATGACAAGGAACAGCATGACCGGGAAGACGACGGCCAGGCTCAGGCTCATCGCCCCCCGGTCCCGCTGCGGCGGTGCGGACGACGGGCGGCGCGGGCTGCGGATCACGGCACCGGGTCCGTCTTGGGGACCTTGCTGGTGACGTCGGTGGCGAGGGCCTTGATGGCGAAGATGACCCCGCCGGCGATCACCATCAGGGCGATCACCGCCAGCGCCAGCTCGATGCTGATCGCGCCGCGGTCGCCCGAGGCGCGGGCCGCGCGCAGCCGGCCGGCCCGGAAGTGGAAGAGCATCGAGGCGAGTTGGACCGGTAGCAGGAAGGGCAGCAGCAGGGCACCGGCCAGCTGACGCAGGCGAGCGTTCATCGTGACTCCAGGTGTCGGGTCGGGGGACGTGCCGGGGAGGTACCGGGGGGTACCGGTCCAGGTGCTTCTTCCCGGCGTTCAGGCCGAGTTGAGCATCTGGTAGAGCGCGGGGAAGACGATCAGGGTGGTCATCAGCAGGGTGAGCGCCGAGCCGGGGGCGACCATCCGCTCGCTGTCGGTGTTGGCGCGGGCCAGGTCCTCGGCGAGGAGTTCGCCGCGCAGGCTCTTGGCCCGGGCGCGCAGCGTGTCGTACACCGCCGCGCCGTCCGTGCCGGAGATCCGCATGATGTCGGCGACGTCCTGCAAGGGCGTCAGGCCGAGCTCGACGGAGAGCGCGTCCAGGCCGTCCCAGGGCGGCAGCCGGTCGGTCGCGGCCCGCTCCAGGGCGTCGCGGATGCGCCGGAACACGGTGCCCCGGCCGACCGCGGCGGCCCTGCGCAGCGCCTCGGCCGGGCCGCAGTCGGCGGCGCGTTCCAGGGCGACGAGCTCCAGGTAGGTGGCGATGCCGTGCAGGTACTCGGTCCTGGCCTCCTTGGCCTCGCCGCGCACGATGCCGTCGGGGACGAACCAGAACAGCCCGGCGAGCAGCGGCCCGACCACGAACGGCACCGCCAGCGGGAGGCCGCTGTCCGCCAGCGCGGCCATCGCGGAGATGTAGGCCGGCAGCACCAGCCCGAGGAAGGCGAACAGCAGTTTGTGCGCCATGAACCGGGCGGGGGTGCGGCCGATCAACGACAGTTCGCGGTGCGGGAGGCGCAGTCCGGGCAGGCCGGTCGCGCCGGCGCCGATCCGGTCGAACCAGCGCGGGGGCTCCTGCTCGTCCTCCGACAGGCCGCCGCTGGGGGTGCGGTGGAGCCGGTCCAGGGCCTGGCCCAGATCCGGCGCGGCCGGCCGGAGTTCGGAGACGAGCAGGGCGATTCCACCGGCTGCGACGGCGCCGGCCAGGACCGACCAGGGCGAGATCACCGGGCCTCCTTGGACAGCGGGTCGAGGGATTCGGCGGCCTGTTCGCCGGGGTCGCGGTCGGTGGCGAGCCGGCCGGCCTTGCTGCGCCGGTCGGGCTCCAGGACGCGGGCCAGCGGCGGGTGCGCCGCCAGCGCGCGCATCCAGGCGATCACCGCGACGAACAGTGCGGCGAGCACGCCGAGCACGACCTGCCCGACGAAGGTGCTGTAGGGCGCGGTGTAGCCGGTGTTGAACGAGCCGACCACGACGACCAGCAGGATGATGCCCACCAGCCAGCGGATGGTGGTGCGGTGCTTGGCCCGGTCGGCCTCGATGGAACGGCGCTGGCGGACCTCCTCGCGGACCGACTCGGCGAGGTCCGCGAGGGCCCGGGCCAGGCCCGGTCCGCTGTCGCCGGAGCGCAGCAGCAGCGCGCCGAGCACCTTGTCGGCGGTGGCGTCGGCGAGGGCGTCCGCGAAGGCCCGCAGCGCGTCCTCGGGCCGCCAGCGGGACTGCAGCCGGGAGGCGAGCTCGGCGATCTCCGGCTCCAGGGCGGCGGGCGCGGTCCGGCGGCTGGTGACGATGGCCTGGTTCAGGCCGACGCCGAGCAGCAGCACGTCCGCGATCCGCTGGGTCCACTCGGCGAGCGCCTCCAGCTGCTCGACCCGGTGGGTGTCGGAGCGGGTGGAGTCGAAGAGCCAGGGCAGTCCGAACACGGCGAGCGGGACCATCAGGGCGACCAGCGGGATGCCGGTGAACAGCCAGCCGAGCGGGGCGCCGGCGAGCGCCAGCGGCAGCTGGATCCGGCGCAGGCGGGCCACCCGGGGGGAGGCGGCGCCGGGGCCGCCGTGCCAGAAGACGTGCAGGCGGCCCGGCGGCGCGTGGCCGGCCGGCTCCTCGTCGGCCTCGGTGCCGCGCAGGCCGACCACCAGGACGGCCAGGCCGCCGGCCACCAGCAGGCCGCAGAGGGCGTAGAGCAGCATCATCGGGCACCACCGATCCGCAGGTGCAGGGGCGCGGCCCAGGTCCCGTAGCGGGACTGCAGGAGCGAGGCGTCGAAACCGGCCCGGCGCAGGTCGTCCAGGCAGTTCGGCTGGGTGTGCGGGACGGCCCGGGGCTCGCCCTGCTCGGCGCGCGGCCCGAACACGGTGTTCAGCGCCGGCCGGCCGTGCTCGCCGAGGCCGGCCACCTCCAGGACGTGCGAGACGAACCGGTGCCGGCGCCCGCCGACGGCGGTCTCGTCGACCATGGTGACGTGCACGATGAGGTCGATCGCGTTGGCGGTCAGCCGGTAGGCGAGGCTGTCGGTCATGTGGGAGCCGTACTCCAGGCACAGTTCGGCGATCCGGTCGACCACCATGTGGGGGCCGCGGGCGTGCAGGGTGCACATCGAGCCGCCCTCGCCGTTGGTCATGACCCGCAGCATCGGGACGACCTCGCCGGAGCGGACCTCGCCGACGATGATCCGCGACAGGGTCATCCGCAGGGCGGCGGGGATCAGCTCACCGATCGTCAGTTCGCCGGCCATCCTGCCCTCGACGCGCTCCCCGTTGCCCTCCCGGGCCTCCATCGGGACGACCTGGCGCAGGTGCCCGAGGGTGTGCAGCCAGAGTTCGAACTCCGACTCCAGGGTGCCGATCCGCTCGTCCGGCGGGATCTCGGCGGCCATCGCGCGCAGCAGGCTGGTCTTGCCGACGCCCTGGGTGCCGGTGATCATCACGTTCTTCCTGGCCCGGATCGCGGCGGCCAGGAAGGCGGCCAGGGTCGGGTCCACGGTGCCGAGCTGGACCAGGTCGGAGAGGGTCGCGGAGGCCACCCGGTGGCGGCGGATCGCGACGTAGGGGCGCGGGGTGACCTCGGTCATCGCCTGGAGGCGCATCCCGCCCTCCAGCCGCAGCGCCAGGGTCGGGCTGGCGGTGGAGAGGCTGCGCTCGCCGCCGCCGTGCTGGCGGGCCAGGTCCTGGAGCAGCTCGATGAGTTCGTCGTCGCTGTCGGCCACCGGCGGCACCTGGCGCAGCGGCTGGTGGACCCGCGAGATCCAGACGTCGTCACAGCCGTTGATCAGGATGTTCTCGATGTCGGGGTCGTCGAGGTAGGGCTGGAGCCGCCCGGCCCGGAACAGCAGGTCGAAGACGGCTTCGGCGAGCGCGCGGTCCTGCTCCCGGGTGGGCGGGATGCCGTGGGTCTGCGCGTACGCGTCGGACCACCTGGCGACGGCCTCCTCGATCAGCGCCCGGCCGCGCTGGCGCCGGGTGGCCCGGTCCGCGTCGGTGCCGGAGGTGGCGGCCAACCGGGTGAGCTGCTGGTGCAGTTCGGCCGCCACCTGGCGCTTGAGCTCCCGCGCGACCTGCGGGTCGACGGCCGGTCTGGTGGCCGAGCCGCGCTTGTCCAGCGAGGGCAGCGCGGACGGGACGGCGGTGGGTGCGGCCGCCGCCGGGTGGCCGCCGGCCGGCACCGGGCCGGGCCGGACGGGACCGGTCGCGGCCGGGCCGGGCACGCCGGGGCCGCCCGGGGCCGGCAGCGGCGCCGCCCAGGGCAGGGCGGCGGGGTCGGCGGCGGGCCGCTGGTTCAGGGGGCTACCGCGCACGGAGCACCTGCCCGTACTTGATCTGCGGGGTCTGCGGCTGCGCGGTCTGCGGGTCGTCGGGGCTCCCGGTGCCGGGCTCGCCGGCCTGCTCCGGCCGGCCGGCGAAGGACGGCGTCACGGCGGACGGCGTCACGGCGGTCGGCACGAGGGGCGACGGCGCGAGCGGCGACGGCGCGAGGGGGGACGGGCCCTGCGGCGGCCGGGCCCCGGCCGGCTCCTGCGACCAGTACCCCGGCGGGGGCTGGGGCCACGACGGCTGCCCGGACTGCGGGTGGGCCTGCGGCGCGAACGGGGCCGCCCCCGGTTCCTGCGGCGCGAACGGGGCCGCCCCCGGTTCCTGCGCCCCGGACGTCACCGCCCCGGACGGCTGCGGACCGCCGTACGCCTGCGCGGCGTCGGCCTGCGGTGCGGCGTACGCCTGCTGGGAGTACTGCTGCGAGTACGCCTGCTGCGAGTGCGCCTGCTGGGGGTAGGACGGCTGGGGGTAGGACGGCTGGGGGTACGCCTGCGGCGGCTGCTGCCCGGGGAACGGCGCGGGTGCGGCCGGTTGCGGGGCGAGCCCGGCCAGCGACGCCGACCCGTACGAGGGAGCCGTCCCGTACGGCGGCGTCGTCCCGTGGGCGGGCGGGCCGGACTGCTGCGGGTACGCGAGCGGGTGGCCGGTGGGGCCGGACTGCCAGGACCCGCGCGGGGGTTGGTGTTCCACCGGGAGGCCTCCGGGCACCGGGCGGGCAGGCCCGGGCGGCACCGGCGCCCCCGTCGGCCGGAGCTGGGCGGGCTGGGCGTCGGCGGACCGGAACGGACCGGAGCGGTCCTGGACGGCCTGCCCCTGGACGGCCTGCTCACGGACGGCCTGCTCACGGACGGCCTGGTCCCGGACGCCTTGGTCCTGGACGGTCCGGGCGTAGGCCGGCTGCCCGTCGGGGATGTGCGGGCCGAGCGGCTCCGCGGGCCGGCCCGCGGCGAGCGGTACGGCCGCGCCCTGCGCGGGCGACCCGCCGGGTGCCAGCCGGCGCCGGCGGCTGCGGGTGAGCAGCTGGATCTGGTCGGCGGCCGAGCGGGCCGTGCGCATCAGTTCGGAGCGGATGAACCGGCGGTCGGTGCTGTCCCCGCCGTCCGAGAGCACCCGGGCCGTCCGCGGCGCGTGCGGCAGCAGGCCCAGGGTGGGCAGGCCGAACTCGCGCGAGACCTCGGAGGCGGAGTAGGGGCCCTCGGCGATCAGCAGCAGGCCGAGCGCGTCCGCGCCGCTGCCGGCGTTGTCGAGGTCCTCGCGCAGCGCGGCCAGTCGCGGCCGGGCGGCGCTGAGCCCGCGCAGGGTGGTCCGCAGGGTGGCCACGACCACGTCGGCTCGGCGGGCCAGCACCGCGCTGGGCCCGGTGGCGCCGGAGCGTCCGAGGTCCAGGATCACGTCGTAGCCCTGCTGTTCGAGCCCGTGCAGGGTCTCGACCAGCGGCTCCCAGGTGTACGCCAGGCCGGGGGCCTGGGTGGGGTCGGTGAGGCCGGGGAGCAGCAGGCGCTCGGTGGTGCCCTCCGGGGAGAGGTCGATGAGCTGGTCCCAGAGGGTCTGGGCGAGCAGGCCGCGCCGGTCGGCGACGGCCAGGTTGCGCAGGCCGTAGACGGCCTCCACCCGGCCCTCCAGGGCGCCCGCGAGGACGGCTCCGCCGTCCGGGTCGCACTCAACCAGCAGGATCTTGCGTCCGGACTCCAGCGGCCAGGCGAGCAGCAGGGCGAGGGCCGCCGTGGTGGCGCCCGGCGCGCCCGGGCCGCCGACGACCGCGATCACCGCCATCAGGTGCCGCTCCTCTGCGTCGCGCTCCCCGACGGCGCCGCCCCCGGGGTACCGGTGGCCGGTGCGCCGCTCGCGGCGGGGGCGGACGGCGCCGCACCGGCCGGCGCCGCGGCCTCGCCGCGCGGGGCGAGCACGACCTGGAACCTGGCACTGGCCACCCAGGCCGCCAGCCGGGCGCCGTCGGCCGCCGGCACCGCCACGTCGATCACCTGGCTGCCGTCGGTGTCGGTCTTGCCGACCGCGGTGACCACGGCCGCCAGCGCCTCCGGCGTCCTGGTGCCGCCGCCCTGGCCCGAGGACTGGTCGGGGGTGGACACGACGAGGACCGCCAGCCCCGGCTGCAGCCTGGTCGCCGGCAGCTGGGTGCGCTTGGCCGCGATGCCGACGACCAGCTGGCCCGGCTGCACGGTCAGGGTCTGCGCGACGTCCGCCTTGACCAGCAGCGCGCCCTGCTTGAGGTCGGTGGCGGCGCGCATCCCGACGACCCGCCCCTGGTCGGCGGCGGACAGCGGCTTGATCGCGGGGTCGCCGGCGATCCTGGCCACCACCAGGTCGTTCGCCGTCAGCACTTGGCCGAACGGGACGTCACGGGCCAGTGCCAGTACGGCGATCCGCTGGCCGGTGCTGTTGTAGAGCACCGCGCCGCCCAGGCCGCCCGCCGCGATCAGGGCCACCGCCATGGCCAGCACGGCCGGCCGTCGCCGGCGGGCCCGCAGGGTGCGTGGCGGGGTGTGCGGGGTGCCGCGCGCGGGCTCCGGCACGAGTGTGGCCGTGCCGGTACCCGGCGTCGGATAGGTTCGGTTCTCCACCGGGGTTCGGCCTTTCGTGCGGGTCGGTGCTGGAGCGGGAGGGGTCGGGTCGGGCGGCGGTGACGGTCAGTTCAGCACCTGGACCTCGCCGACCTTCAGCTCGAACGGCGCGCTGGTCGTCGACAGCAGGATCGGCTGGCCGACCTTGGTGCCCGCGCCGACGATGACCGAGTCGGTCTGCCACTCCACCGTGACGGTCACCGAGAACGAGCCGTTGGCCCGGAGCGCGGAGCTGGCCGTGAAGAGGTACGGGCAGTCGGGGGACGGTCCGGTGGCGCCGGGCGGGTACGGGGTGCCCGGCCCCTTGCACTGCACGGTGTGACCGTCGCCGAGGTCCCAGGTCACCTTGTGGACCGAGGGCGTGGCGGTGACCGAGATGTAGTTGCCCTTCACCGTGACGGGCTGGGGGGCCCTGGCGGCGCCGCTCCAGTCGTACCAGAGCCAGACCGGCAGGCCGACCAGGGCCTTCTCGGCCGGTGCGATGTGCGGCTGCGGGGCGGTGAAGACGATCCGGTCGCGGGCGTCCTTGGCGAGGGTGGCCGGGTTGTCCGGCGGCGGGCCGCCGGGGGCCTGGGCGAGGAAGACCGGGTCCTGCGGCAGCAGGCCGCCGGCCGTCTGCCGGCAGTTGACCTCGTAGACGGCGCCGTCCGCCGGGTCGTGGCCGTCCCAGTCCTTGCTGCCGGCCGGCGGCTGCGGGCTGGAGCGGTGGTAGTAGCACCCGTTCGAACTGTCGAACCAGCCCAGGTCGTTGTCCCAGCACGGCCACTGCTGGCCGTTCCAGGCGCAGGTCTGGACTCCGCCGCCGCCGTTGTTCGTACCGGTGCCGCCGGTGCTTCCCGGTGTCGGCGTCGTCCCCGGTTCGTGCACATCGGTGCAGATGGTGGTCACCTCGCACTGGTGCACATCACCGTCCGGGCCCTCCGCCCGGGCGGGGCCCGCCGGGGTGAGCAGCAGCCCGGCCGCCAGCATCACCCGAATCGTCATTCGCCCAATAGACTTCAGCATGTTCGGTCCACCTCGCGTTTGAACTCGACGATCAGCCAGCGTGCTCCGGACTTGCGCAGGGAAACGGTCGCGATGTACCTCGTCAGGCGCTTCTGTGGATCCTTTGTCGCACGGGTGGTGGCATCGGCCTGATGCCAGTCGGCGACATCCAGACAGTCCTCGACCACCGCGGTCTGCGGATCGGCCTTCAGATCAATGGCCTTCACCACCGGGGAATTGCGTGGACTTCCGATCATCACCAGCTTCGCCTCGTGCAACTGGTGCAGGTTGGCGACCGCTTCGCTGAGGGCCTTCCCGGTCGACAGGGCCTGAAGCTGGGAAGCGTCGGAATCGGACCGGCCGAAGGCGTCCGTCTGGGCGGCCCACCAGTCCTGATACGTCCTCAGGGCGGCCCGTCCGATGGCTCCTTCCGGGCCGTCGGTCGGCGCGATCCCGTCCGTGCCGGAACCACCCGAAGGTGTTACCGGAGTCACCACCGCAACACTGGGAGCGGAAGTCCCGAGCCGATCAGCAGAACCGGCACCACCACTGGCCCCACAGGAGCTCAGCAGCACCACCAATACCGCCCCACCAACCCCAACCGCCCCAGGACGCAACACATTTCCGCGCTGCCGCATCGCCCCACCTCGTCGCGACCGACCCCGTCCGTGGTCACTGGCCGCCGATAACAATCCGCTGTCCCCGCCGTGTCTGCCGCCAGAGCATCGATTCTTCGCCAAACCGGCCCATCTCGGCAACACCTCGGGCCCCCCGACCTTACGCGGAAGGGGGATCTGTCGGGGCATTTTCTCGCCACAGAACGGCCAACAGTTCTTCGGAAAGCGACAATCCGGCCAATGCGCCCCGCACCGCCGCCCGATTGCGCATCAACAACCTTCCGCCCTGCGGCGGTACGAGCACCCGGGCCGGGGCCGGCCCGGCCGCCGCCTCGGCCTGCTCCACCTGCGCGAGGACGGCCGGCTGCAGCTCCAGCGGGCCGACCGCGGCCGGCCCGCCCGGCAGCCCGTGCTCCAGCACCCGGACCAGCGAGCGGCTGAACGAGCCCTCGCCGCCCGGCAGGACGTCCGTCCGGCCGCGTCTGCCGCCCGAGTGCCGGGCGACCCGGCCCCACAACGGCACCCGGGAGTAGCTGAGCAGCTCCCCCACCCCGTCCTCGCCGCCCCCGCGTTCGAGTGCCGTCCAGGTGTCCCGGTCGGTGACCGCGTCGACCAGCAGCAGGGTCTCCTCCTGGTCGCCGTGGACCATGGCGCTGACCACCCAGTCCCAGGCCAGCCCGCGCCGGTAGGCGTTGTCGGGCGTACTGCCGCCCGTCACCAGCGCCAGCCGGCGCCCCTTCGGGTCGGTCACCAGCTGGCCGATCAGGCAGACCACCAGCCAGCGCCCGCCGCGCCCGGCCGCCTCCCGCAGGGCGGTCAGCATCCGGTTGGCGTCCGCCTCCGGCTCCAGCAGGGTGACCCGGCAGCCGGCGGCGCCGGTGTCGAAGCACATCCCGGGCAGCACGTCGGCCAGCAGCCGCGCCCCCTGCGCCGCCATGGCCGAGCCCCCGTAACTGCGCTCCGGGCCGCCGTCCGCCCCGATCACGACCAGATCGACTCCACTGACCATCCGCGCACCCCTCCTTGCCGGTCCCGCCGTACCAGGGACCGCTGCGCCGTACCGCGTACGGAATGCCCCGTACCGCCGCCAAGCTACCGCCGCGCGGGCCGCCGGAAGGGCGGCGTCCGGAATCCGGCCCCGATCGGCCGGCCGGAACGCCCGGACCGCCGGGGCCGGCGGCGCGGGGGGACGGCCGGCCGGGCATTGCGGCCGGGCCGGTCCGGGACCATGGGCCCTATGGCGCGGCCGCGCCGAGGGGGACCATTCACCACATGGACCGTGACAACCGTGTGGAGTCGCTGAGCGAGGAGGAGTGCCTCCACCTGCTCGGCACCGTGCCCGTCGGGCGGGTGGTGTACACCGCCCACGCGCTGCCCGCCGTGCTGCCGGTGGCGTTCGAGGTCACGGCGGACGGCCGGCTGGTGCTGGCCCTGCGGCAGGGCGTGGCCGTCCGGCGGGCCCTGGACGACACCGTAGCGGCCTTCCAGGCCGACCTGCTGGACGCCGTCACCCGGACGGGGTGGAGCGTGCTGGTGCACGGGCGGGCCCAGGTGGTGTCCGACCCGGCGCTGCACGACCGGCTGCTGCGGACCGGCCCGCGCCCCTGGGAGGACGGCGCCGGGGCCGCCGAGCCGATGTTCGTCCTGATCCTCCCGGAGCTGGTCAGCGGCCGGCGGCAGCTGCCGCTCGGCCGGGCGATGCAGCAGAGCTGAGCGGCGGGGCCGGACGGGGCCGGACGCGGAGGGGCCGGCCGCGGGAAGCGCCGGGCCCCGGCGGGCGGGCCACCGGGAGCACCGCTGACAGGTGACCGGCGAGTAGGCATACTCTGCGGAGGCACCGGCGGCCCGCGCCCCGCGCACCCCGGGCCGCCCACCACCCCGGAGCATCCCCGCCCCCTGGAGCGCACCTTGACGATCTTCGCCTCCCTCGCCGACCTGACCTCGGCCGTCGGCACCGTGCTGGGCACCAGCGAGTGGCACACCGTCGACCAGGCCAGGATCGACCTGTTCGCGGAGGCCACCGGCGACCACCAGTGGATCCACGTCGACCCGGCGCGCGCCAAGGAGAGCCCGTTCGGCTCGACCATCGCGCACGGCTACCTGACGCTCTCGCTGATCCCGGTGCTGGCCAAGGAGTGCTACGGCGTCGAGGGCGTCCGGATGGCGCTGAACTACGGCTCCGAGAAGGTCCGGTTCCCGGCGCCCGTCCCGGTCGGCACGGCGCTGCGGGCGACGGCCGAGCTGGTCTCCGCCACCGAGGTGCCGGGCGGGGTGCAGGCGGTGGTGCGGTTCACCGTCGTCAGCGAGGAGAGCGCCAAGCCGCACTGCGTCGCCGAGACCATCACCCGCTTCTACCTCTGACCCCGGGGAGGGAGCCGCGCCGCCCGGGGCCCGGTCCGTCCGGCCCCGGCGGGCGGTACGCCGAACGGCGCCGCGCGGGCGGTTCCACCGGGTCCGGGCCGCCCCCGGCCGGTATGGTCCGACGAGATGGTTGTCGTACGGCAACGGCTCCCGCGTCGCTGTCGCGCGGCCCTCGGCATGCCGGTATTCGAACCGCAACAGTTGGGCAGTAGACGCTCGTACGACGGCCGTACGACGGCAACCCCGCCGGTGCGGCCCGGATGCTCCCGTCCTTGGAGGTACCGTGCCCAGCTCCCTCCCGTGGTACTCCCGCGTCACCGGTCTGACCTCGCAGTTCTCCTCCCCTCCTCGGTTGTCCGGGCTGCCGCGCACCGCCTGGCACCAGATCCGGACGGAGGCCTTCGGCGCCGATCCGCGCGGTGAGCGGCTGGCCCGGATCCATCGCTCGCCCCAGTTCGTGGACGGTGCGTTCCGCAATCCGGTGCCGACCCGCCGCCTGGTGTACGAGAGGTCACCGCTGGAGGTCACCCACGCGCAGCTGACCGCCGACCGGGTCCGCCGGATGCCGGCCGCCGCCGTACCGCTGCACCGGCTGCTGCCGGGCGAGCTGGCCGAGCAGCCGGCCTCGGGACTGCGGCTGACCTGGCTGGGCCACGCGACCGTGCTGGCCGAGCTGGACGGCCGGCGGGTGCTGTTCGACCCGGTCTGGGGCGAACGCTGCTCACCGTTCGGCTGGACCGGTCCCAAGCGGCTGCACCCCGTGCCGATCCCGCTCCAGGAGCTGGGCCCGGTCGACGTGGTGGTGGTCTCGCACGACCACTACGACCACCTGGACATGGCGACGATCCGGGCCCTGATCGGCACCGGCGCGGCCTTCGCCGTGCCGCTCGGCGTCGGCGCGCACCTGGAGCACTGGGGCGTCCCGGCCGGACGGATCGTCGAACTGGACTGGTGGGAGACGGCGGAGGTCGCCGGACTCACCCTGACCGCCACCCCGGCGCGGCACTACTGCAGCCGGGGGCCGCGCACCAGCCCGCTGTTCCTCTGGGCGTCCTGGGTGGTGGCCGGCCCGCGGCACCGGGTGTTCCACAGCGGCGACACCGGTTACTTCCCCGGCTTCGCCGAGATCGGCCGGCGGCTCGGACCGTTCGACGCCACCATGATGCAGGTCGGCGCCTACAGCGACTTCTGGCCCGAGGTGCACATGACGCCGGAGGAGGGGGTCCGGGCCCACCTGGACCTCGGCGGCGAGGTCATGCTGCCGATCCACTGGTGCACCTTCAACCTCGCGCCGCACCCGTGGGAGGAGCCGCCGGAGCGCAGCGTCGCGGCCGCCGAGGCGCTGGGCGCGACGCTGGCGGTGCCGCGGCCCGGCAAGCCCTTCGAGCCGGCCGCGCCGCCGCCGCTCAAGCTGTGGTGGCGGGCCGTGGCCTCGATGCCCGCGGGCGCCGGGCTGGTCGTCCCCGACACGCTGGCCGACGAGGACCCGGTCGCCGGGATCGCCGGGGCCACGGCGGCCGCGCGGTCCGCGGAGTCCGCGCAGGGCAACCGGCCCGCACAGGGCGCACCCGCCGTCGCCGGCGGGCCGCAGGTGGCGGCGGCGGAGGGCGACGGGGTCGCGGTCTGACCCGCCGGGGCGGCCACCCCGGCGGTACGGGACGCCGGAGCGGCCTCCCCGGCAGTGGGGAGCGCCGGAATCCCGGGCTTCCGGCCGCCGGGGCCGGTCCGCGGGCGGCCTCGTCCGGCCGGCGGATCAGCCGTCGACGCCGCCCGCCCGGGGCGGCCCGGCCACCCGGCCCCGGCGCCGGGTCAGCCACCAGGCGCCCCGCTGCACCGTCAGGGTCAGCGTCCCCGCCAGCAGGATGCCGGCCGTGTTCAGCGCCAGCTGGGTGCTCGAACCCCAGAACTGCCCCAGGTCGTCGTAGGCGAGCGCGACGGCCGCGTTGGCGGCGGCCGGCACCGTGGTCACCGAGATGGCGACGCCGACCAGCATCCCGGCCTTGGCGGAGGTCAGCGAGAGCAGGCCGGCGATGCCCGCCAGGAAGGCCACCACGAAGGACGTCGCGTCCGGCTTCCAGATGAACGAGGTGTTGGGCCGCGCGGCCTCGAAGGCCTCATGGCTGAACAGCCCCAGGGCGTCCATCAGCAGGGTGAACCCGGCGGTCAGGGCCATCGCCACCGCGAACCCCACCACCAGCGCCGTGAGCGAGCGCAGCGCGGGCCGGGCCCGCCGCTGGACGAGGGCCACGCAGAGGCCGGCCAGCGGACCGAACTCGGGCCCGACCGCCATCGCGCCGACCACCAGGATCGCGCTGTCGAGCACCGCGCCGCAGGCGGCCAGCATGGTGGCGACGGCCAGAAAGGCCAGGTAGACGCCGGTGAGGGTGGATTCCTCGTGGGTGATCTCGGAGACCTCCTCCCAGACCAGGGCGTCGGCGCCCTCCCCCGGTGCCAGCCGCTCGGCCTCGTCGGCGGCGGCCGAGAGGGTGAGCTCGACCTGCTCGACGCCGATCGCGCCGTGCTCGGTGATCCCGGTCGCGCGGAGCGCCCCGAGCACCTCGTCGGCGGCCTCGCGGGCCACGTCGCAGAGCACCACGTCACCGGCGGGCCGGACCGCGGCGTCCGGCAGGGTGATCAGATGGGTCACGCCGACCGAACCGTCGAGCAGCTCGCGCACGGGCTCGCGGAGGTCGGCGGGCACGATCAGTCGCAGGTGCAGCACAGGTGCTCCGGGCGGGTTCGGCGGCGGGGACGGCCCACTCTAGAGGCGCCCCGTCCCCCGCCCGGGCCGGGCCCCGCGCGCCGAGCGGACCGCCCGGACCTGGCGCGCGCTCGGACCGGACGCGGGCTCAGACCGGACGCTTGGCCTCCTCGATCAGCCGGACGGTCGCCCGCGGGTCGGCGACCTCGAGGATCAGGCGGGTGTAGTTCTCGTCGGCGAGCTCGATGACGATCGCTCCCGCCGGGTTCTTGACGTCCCAGAAGACCCGGTCGCCGTGGGAGCGGAAGGTGCCGGCGGTGATCAGGCCGGGCATGTGGGTGCCGAGCAGCTTGATGCCCCTGGACTCCTGCGCCATCCCGGGGTCGATCGTCGCCCCCCGGACGTTGGCCAGCGGGATCTCCAGCCGGCTCTTCAGGGCCCAGAGCTTGTCGATCCCCTCGACCTCGACCACCAGGGTGCCGTCGGTGACGCTGACACGGGCCATGGAACGCTCCTCTGCTGCTGCTTCGCTACGGGGTGGGTGGTGCGGTGTGCGGTGCGGACGGCGGTGCGCGGTGCGCGGTGCGCGGTACCGGGCCTAGGCCGGCCGGGGCGGCTGCGGCAGGGTCGCCGCGAGCCGGCCGGCGAAGCCCAGGACGGCCTCGGCCGGCGGCGGGGTGCCGGCCGCCCTGGCCCGCAGGCGCAGGCCGAGGACGGCCGCGCCGAGGATCCCGGCCAGGCCGTCGGCCGGTCCGCCGGGCGGCGCCGCCGCCGTCCCGAGGACGGCCGCGACCGCCGTGTCCAGGGCGGCCAGCCCCTCCTCCACCAGCGCGGCCACCTCCGGGTCGGCCGGTGCCCGCTCGGCGGCGGCCAGCAGCAGGAACCCGGCGGCGGGCCCGCCGTCGTAGGCGGCGACGGCCCGGGTCAGCAGACCGGCCAGATCGGTGGCGGTGGCGAGGGCGGCGGCCGTCGGGAGGACCTCCTGGTCCAGGTGCCGGCGCAGGGCCGCCAGATAGAGGCCGCGCTTGCTGCCGAACACCTTGTAGAGGCTGCCCCGGTGGACGCCGAGCCCGTTGACCAGGTCGTCCACCGAGGTGCCCTCGTACCCCTGGGCGGCGAACAGCCCGGATGCCGCCCGGACGGCCTCGTCCTCGTCGAAAGCGCGTGGTCTTCCCATGCCCCAGACCGTACGGGTTCAAGAACGTTCAGTCAAGAACGACCGTTCTTAAACCCGTACGGCCAACACCGCCCCCTTCCGGCGGCCCTGAGACGCCGTCACCCCGGAGCGCACCCAGCCCCAGCCCCACCCCCGGCCCCGGTCCCCGCGTCCCCCGTCACCGTTCCGCCGGCTCCTCCCCCAGCGCGTCCCGCAGCGCCCGCGCCTCGCGCACCAGCCGGCTCGACCCGCCCCGCGCGGCCAGCGCCGTCACCCCGGCGACGGCGCCCCTGGCCCCGGAGCGCCGCGCGCAGTCCGCCGCCACGGCGAACAGCTCCGCGCTCCCCCGGGGCGACCCACCCTCCGGCAGCGAGGCCGACAGCCCGGGCAGCGCACCGGCCAGCACCGACCAGACCGTCCCGTAGGCGCCCGTCCCGGCCGCGCCGGCCAGCGCCGGTGCCAGCCGGCTCGGCTTCAGCGCGCCGACACCCGCGAGCTCCGCCAGCTCCGTGCCGAGCAGCCCCCCGTCCAGGTCCCCCCGGGCCGCCAGGACGAGCAGCGCGTCCACGGCCGCCGCCCGGTCCTCCTCGTGACGCGCCGCCAGCCCGTAGGCCAGCGCCAGGTGCACCGCCGGCCCGGCCGGGCCGTCCGCCTCGGCGAGGTACGGGAGCAGCTGCGGGGCTCCCCGCTCGTCCCGGTCGGCGGCTCCGGCGAAGCCGTCCAGCAGGCGGGCCGCCAGCTCCTCGCGGTGGTTCGGCAGCGCGGCCAGCCAGTGCGGGGTCGGGTTCCAGTTCCACTCGACCTGGCTCCTGGCCCGCTGCACGCCGGGCCCGGTCGCGGCGAGCAGGTCCAGGCACTCCTGGGCCAGGCCCTCGCCGCCCGGCCCCTCGGGCACCTGCGGCCCCGGCTGGGCGACCTCGTACCGGACCAGGCCCTCCCACCAGCGTTCCTGGTAGCGGTGGTCCGGCCTGCCGCCCCGGCCCGGCGCGAACCGGACCCGCTCGGACGGCTGCGGCGGCAGCCCGCCCGCCCGCAGCCAGGCGGCCACCCACAGCCCCGCCGGGGAGATCAGCCGGCCGGCCGCGGCCAGCACCGCGGCGTCGCCGGTCGGCACCACCCGCAGCAGCGCGCAGGAGAGGTCCACCCGGCCCGGCCGGGTGCCGGCGGCCTCGTGGGCGGCCACCCTGGCCACCAGCTCGGCGGCGTCCAGCGCGCCGCTCGCCACCGACGGGACGGCCAGCAGCAGCGGCGGCCGGGCCGCCGTGACCTGCCAGGCGGCCTCCTCCAGCCGGGCCGCGAACCAGCGCCCGAACAGGGTGCTGTTCCCCTGGCCGCGCAGCGGGGAGCGGCCCCGTCCGTGCAGTCCGTCCCAGACCCGCTGGGGCGGGACCAGCCCGGCGACGGCGGCGGCCACGTACAGGACGTCCGACGGGCCGCAGTCGGCCCACCGCTGCCCGTCCTGCCACCGATGGACCCGCAGCACCGGCTCCAGGGCCTCGACCAGGGCCTGGCGGTCCTGGTGGGCGTGCCGGACCAGGCCGTCCAGGGTGCGTTCGAAGGCCGCCACGTCGGCCCCGCCGGCCAGCACCGCGGCGAGTTCCTCGGCCACCTCGGCCGGGGTGGCGATCGGCGCGGCCAGCGGCTGCGGCCGCGGGACGGGCGGCAGCAGGTCGGCGGGGGCGCCGGCCGGGGCCGGGAGCGCCAGGCCGAGCAGGCCGGCGGCCCGCCCGTGGTGGACCGGGTTGAGGCCCTCGGCGGCCAGGCGCAGCTCCGGCAGCACGGCCGGGCCGGCCGCCGGGAGGTGCCGGGCGATCACGTTCAGGGCGCGTTCCTGGAGCGCGGTGTCCGGGTGCCCGAAGGCGCCGGCGGCCGCCAGCACCACCGATCCGGCCCGGGCCGGGTCGCGCCGGGCGGCCTTGTCCAGCCAGGCCAACTGGGCGCGGACGAGCTTCTTCTCGGTGCGGAACAGCACCACGTCGGAGGCCTCGGCGAGCAGGTCGGAGGCCAGCAGGCCGCTCTCGTCCAGGCCGGCCAGCACCTGCTGGGCCCGGGCCGCGACGGTCGACAGCCCGTCGAGCATGGCCACGTGGTCGCGGACGTGACGGACGTTCTCCTCCGCCGTCGGCGCGAGCGCCTCCAGCACGGCGAGGAAGGCCCGTTGGTCGTTGGCCCGGCCGCCGCGCACCAGCCTGGCCAGGCAGAGCGCGAGCAGTTCGGCGCGGTCCAGCCCACCCGTCCGGGCCAGCTCGGCCAGGGCCCCCGGCCAGGTGTCCTCCGGCTTGCGGTTCGGCGCCGGGGCCAGGCTGCCGGCGACCTCGGCGAGTTCGAACAGCCTCGGCAGCAGGGCCGGCAGCAGGTCGTCCGCGCGCAGGACGTCCAGCAGCGAACCCGGGCGACGGCTCCCGCCGGTGCCCCAGGTGCGGTCCCGCAGCCAGCCCTCGACGAAGGCGTCCGAGGTCGGCACGGGGCAGCCGGACCTGCGGACCAGCCGCTCGATCGCCGGGTAGTCGTTCCACCCCCAGGCCGTGGAGCGGCGGGCGGCCAGCCTGGCGACCACGTCGGCCTGCCAGTCGGCCGGCTGCTGCTCGATCACGGTGACCAGCGCGGGGGTGTCCAGGCCGGCCCGGCCGGCGATGTCGCCGGCGCCGATCCAGGTCGCGGCCGCCGCGGGCGCGGTGTGGCAGCCGGCACCTGCCACCTGGAGGGCCTCGCGGACCGGACGGCTGCTGGTGGACCAGTCCTCGCGCACCTGCTTGCGCAGTTCCTTCAGCTCGGGCAGGCAGGCCCGGCGCTCGGCCGGTGCCATGCCGGCCAGCAGCCCGGGGAGCAGGGAGGGCTTGCCCGTGCGGCAGGCGTCCACGACCTTCTCGCCGCTGGTCCGGGTGTCCCGCAGGGCCACCCTGAGCCGCAGCTCCTCACCGCGGTTCACCGGGTCGCCCCGGCCGCCGGGCCGGCCGCCGCCTCGCGGGCCAGGCCGACGGCCAGCACGTGCTTGCAGGGCCCGCGCCCGCCCCGGTACCTGGCCCACCAGAGGCAGGTGCAGCTCGCCCGTCCCCGCTCGTCCGTCCGGACCCGCTGGTGGTGGTCCTCGACCGTCACGGTGGCGAGCGTCCCGCCCGGCTCCAGCCGGACGGCGCCGGCCGCGTGGAGCGCCCGCGCCGCGCGCAGCCGGGGGTTGTGCGCCTCGGCGCGGCCCGAGTCGTAGGGCAACTGCCGGTGGAAGTAGGCGGCCTCGGCGCTGTCGTAGCCGATCTGCCCGGCGGTGCCGAGCCGGGTGAGCGCGGCCCGGACCCGGCCGACCGGCAGGCCGGACTGCTCGGCGAGGTCGGCCGGCTCGATCCGGGGCTCCCAGGCGAGCAGTTCGGCGATCCGGTCGGCGTCCTGCTCGGTCCCGGAGGCGAGCGCACCGAGCACCCCGCCCTCGCCGGAGAAGCCGCGGGAGGCGTCCGGGGACAGCGTCAGGGTGAGGCGCATGCCCGGCAGCACCACCTCCCAGGCGGCCGCCGCGGCCTCCCGGACACCGGACGGGCCGTAGACCCGCAGGGCCCGCGCGTGGCGCAGCACCCGCTGCAGGGCGACCAGCCGCTCGGGGCCGGGCAGGCAGACGGCGCCGGGCACCGGCCTGCTGGTCGGGCGCAAGGTCCGCCCGGCGGGCACCACCCAGCGGACGGCCCGGGACTGCGCGCCGCCCGCGGCGGTGCGCGGCAGCGTCCGGAGGAAGGCCACCGCCTCGGCTGCGGGGAGTTCGGCGCGCAGGTCGAGGCCGGCCGCGATCACCTGGGTCTCGGCGAAGCCCCGCAGCCAGCGGTCCGGCAGCGGGACCTTCTTCTCGACCAGCGGGCCGTCGAGGGTGGTGACCTCCAGGGCGTCGGGGCCGACGGCCAGGTGCAGCGGGTCGGTGGCGCCGATCCGGCCGAGCGACTCGCGCAACGGGTTGTTCACGTCGACGTTGGTGGTGCCGTGGCCGATCTCGTCGCCGTCCAGGCCGTCGGCCAGCACGTCCAGCCGGGCGTAGACGCCGCAGCAGCCGGAGAAGGACTCGAAGCGCAGCCGGTCACCGTTGGCGGTGACCACCGGGTCGAGCGAGGCGCGCAGCTGGGGCCGGTGGTAGCGGGCGGCGGCGACGTCGGCGACGGCCAGCAGCGCGGCGGCGGCCGGGGCCGGGGCGGTCAGGAACCCGGCGAAGAAGCGCGGGTTGGCGGCCGCCCCGAGCGGTGTGCTGCCGCCCGAGGTCTCCAGGGCGAGGCGGCGCCCGGCCGGGCCTTCGTGGACGGCGGAGGGGCGGAGGTAGGCGTACGCCTGTACGGCTTGCGTCATGGCCGGAACGTTAGGGCCAGGCTCTGACAGGGCGTCCGACGAGAACGCGTTCTACTTGCCCCGGCGCCGTCCGGGTAATCCAGCTCACATCGCCGGACGGCCCGCTTCTGCCACTATGAGCAGGTGAGCGAGCCCACTGAGCAGCAGACGCAGGCAACCGGCGGCATCGGCCCGTTCGCCGCGCTGCTGCAGATCGAAGAGCTGGACAAGAACCTGTTCCGCGGCTGGTGCCATGCCGGCGCGCCGATGCGCGCCTTCGGCGGCCAGGTCGCCGCGCAGGCGCTCACCGCCGCCGGGCGGACCATGGACCGCGGGCGGGCGGTGCACTCCCTGCACAGCTACTTCCTGCGGCCGGGCGACCCGACCCGGCCGATCGACTACGAGGTGGACCGGGTCCGCGACGGCATGTCGTACGCCACCCGGCGGGTGACGGCCCTGCAGAGCGGACAGGCGATCTTCACGCTCTCCGCGTCCTTCAAGCACGCCGAGCCGGCCGAGAGCCGCCAGCGCACCATGCCGGCGGTGCCCGCGCCCGAGGACCTGCCGGACCCGTTCCTGCTCTGGGAGCGGTCCGACCCGGAGGACTACGCCCGGGCGGACGGGTTCCGCACCCTGCAGATGCGGTTCATCCCGCCGGACGCGCCCGGGCTGCCGGCCGCCGTGCCGGGCGTGCCCCAGCAGTTCGTCTGGCTCCGGGCCGGCACCCCGCTGCCGCCGGACGACCAGTTGCTGCAGGTCTGCGCGCTGACCTACCTGTCCGACCTCACGCTCGCCTCGACCGCCACCCTGCACCTGCAGCCGCACCGGTTCCAGCGCACCGAACCGCCGGAGGTGATCCTCGCCTCGCTGGACCACGCGATGTGGTTCCACCGGCCGTTCCGCGCCGACGAGTGGCTGCTGTTCGCCCAGCGCAGCCCCTCGGCCTCCGACGGGCGCGGCCTGTCCCACGGCGAGTTCTACAGCCGGGACGGGATGCTGGTCGCCTCGGCCGTCCAGGAGGCGCTGGTCCGCGACCGCCGCGGCCTGCGGTAGCACGCGGGGCTTCCACGCGTCATACTCCGGCAACGCCCCGGCCCGTATGATGGTGCGGGTGACCAAGGTTGACCTGTCACCACGGCCGGTGGAGGCGATGTCTCCACGCCAACTCGAACGCCGCGAGAGCCTGATCGCCGCTGCGCTCGCCCTGGTGAACGAGATCGGCGTCGAGCGGTTGCAGATGAAGCAGGTCTGCGAGCGGTCCGGAGTCGCCCTCGGCACGGCGTACCGCTACTTCTCCTCCAAGGACCACCTGCTGGCCGCCGCCATCGCGGAGTGGCACCGGCTGCTGCTGGCCGACCTGGTGTCGGAGCTGCGCGGGCCCCGGGGCGGACTGGGGACGACGGACCGGGTGGTGCGCTTCGTCCGGCACGGCATGCGTGCCTACCAGCGCCAACCGCAGCTGGCCCGGCTGCGGGTGGCCGTCGCGGCGTCCACCGACCCGTTCGCCAGCGAGGCCCTGCAGGGCATGGCCCGGGCCGACAACGCCGCCCTGCAGGCGGTGATGGCGGAGGTGCCGACCGCCGCGAGCGATCTCGTCCGGCACATCGTGGGCCACGCCTGGCAGGGCGAGCTGACGGCCTGGGTGACCGGCCGGACGACCCTGGGGGACGCCCGCCGCCGGCTGGAGGACGTGGTGCGGCTGGTGCTCACCCCGTACGACACGCCGTGAGCCCCGCGGCGGCCGGCGCCGCCCGGGACGCACCGGCGGACGCCGCGCGCCCGGGGCGGGTGACACCGGCACCCCGGCCCCGGACGCGGGGTGCGTCCGGGGCCGGGGTGCCGCGCCGCGCCGGTCAGCCCCCGGCGGGGGAGACGATGGCGTAGGCGCCCCGGGCGGCCGGGGAGAAGTGGTGCCGGATCACCTGGTCGTTCGAGTTCCCCTCGATGGTGTCGACCGTGCCGTCCGCGTTGGCCTTCTCGATGATGCCGACGTGCACGCTGGTGCTGGTGTTCTGCGGACCGCTGCCGAAGACGATGGCGTCACCGGGCTGCGGGTCGCTCAGACCGCTGTGCAGGGTGCCGTGGTTGCGGCCGTAGTAGTAGAAGTCCCCGCTGAAGGCGGTGCTGAAGCTGACGCCGGCCTGCCGCCAGGCCCAGCTGGCGAACAGGGCGCACCAGGCCTCGCAGGGGCCGTACGGGTTGCAGTTGTTGCCCCACTCGTGCACGCCGAGCTGGGAGCGGGCCGCCTGGACGATCCGGTCGCGGACGCTGCCGTCCAACGGGGGCACGGTGGGGGTGCCGCCGCTCTCGCCGCCCGGGCTGCCGCCGCCGAGCTCGCGGGCGATCCCCATCGACGCCATGGTCCGCGGGCCGGCTATGCCGTCGGCCTCCAGCCCGTGGACGCTCTGGTAGGCCCGCACCGCGGTGGTGGTGGCGGGGCCGTAGTCGCCGTCGGCGGGCGTGGCCGCCTTGCCCTGCACCTGCTTCACCTTCGCGGTCAGCGCGGCGTTGGTCTGCGGGCCGGCGATGCCGTCGACCGACAGGTCGTTGTCGCTCTGGAAGGACAGCACCGCGTTCTTGGTGGCGGGGCCGTAGACCCCGTCCACGCCGCCGGCGGCCAGGTAGCCGAGGCCGGCCAGGTTGCGCTGGAGCAGCCGGGTGTCGCTGCTGGTGCCGGTGCCGCTGGAGGTGATCCGGTCGATGTTCATCGCGCCCATGGTCTGCGGGCCGGCGATGCCGTCCACGTCCAGGTGGTGGGCGCTCTGGTAGCTCCGCACCGCGCCGATGGTGCCGGGGCCGTAGTCGCCGTCGGCGGAGGCACCCGCCTTGGCCTGCACCTGCTTCACCTTCGCGGTCAGCGCGGCCATCGTGTTCGTCCCGGCGTCGCCGTCCACGGCCAGGCCGTTGTCCCGCTGGAAGTGCCGCACCGAGTCGGTGGTCTGCGCGCCGTAGACGCCGTCGACGCCGCTGAGCGGGGCGTAGCTGAGCCCCGCGAGGTCGCGCTGGAGCAGCCGCACGTCCACCGCGTGGGCCTGCCCGGCGGTGGGGCCGAGCAGCAGGCCGAACAGGAGCACGGCCAGCGCGAGCGCCACCGGGCCGAGGCGGGCGCCGGGCGCCCGGGTGGGTGGGCGGAGGGTGACTGTCGACATGGGGACATCTCTCTTCCTCGTTCTCCCGGGAGCTCCGGGAACGGTGGCTGGGGCGCGGCGGGGCATGCCGGACGGCGGGGCCGGCCCGGGGCGTGCAGGGGTGCGGGGGCGCCGGGGCATGGAAGGGCGCCGCGCCGAGAAGGGGTGCGGAGGCGGGAAGGGGGCGCGGGGCGGGAAGGGGGCGCGGGGCGGGAGGGGGGCGCGGGGGCGGGAGGGGCGCCGGGAAGGGGGGGCGCGGTCCCGGGATCAGCCGCCGGCCGCGAGGACCGACCGGGCCAGGGCCGTCATGGCGTCGTTGCCGGCCTTGACCGCCGCCAGCTCCGCCTGGTGCCGGCGGATCAGCTCGGTCTGGTACGCGCTCTCGACGGTGAACCAGACGCCGACCACGTTGGTGCGGGCCTTGCACTCGACGTCCGCGGTGGCGGTGGCGATCTCCTCGGCGGACGGCCGGTCGGCCGCCGCCCAGCGGGCGTCCTTGAGGGCGTCGGCGGGCGTGGGGTAGGCGTAGCCCCGCTCCTTCATGCAGCCGGACCAGGCCCGGAAGACCTCCTCGACCCGGGGGTCGGCCCGCGAACGCTCGAAGCTCTCGAAGTTCACCGCCACCGCGGCGTCGCCGTCCCGGCCCGTTCCGCCCTGCGCGGTCAGCCGGTGCTGCGCGTCACCGAGACAGCCGCCCGCCGGGAGGGGCTTCCCGTGGAACTCGGTGGCGGCCCCCGGGGCCGACCTGCCGTCCGGCCCCAGACCGCTGCCGAGGACGGCGAGGACGTCCGGGTCCACCGAGGGGGCGCCGGACGGCTTCGCCCCGGCGGCCGGATCGGGCGAGTGGTACCCGTTGACCGCCACGTCGGCGGGGTCGACCGGGTCGTACCGGTGGGTGGTCTGGGTCTCGGCCGCCGTGGCCGGCCCGGGCGGCCGGGTCCAGGCCAGCCCGTACTCCCGCAGGCAGCCGGTGGCCAGCTTGCTCTGCGCCGCGTCGAAACTGCGGTACTGCTCCCCCGTGAGCAGGTACGCCTCGACCGGCAGCGCCCGGTCGTCCACCCGGGTCAGCCGGGGGATGTCGCCGACCGGCGGTGGATCCATCGGTGACAGCGTGGTGGCGGACGGACCGGCCTCGGGAGCGCCGGGGGCGGCGGAGCAGCCGGCGGCCGTGAGGGCGAGGACGGTCAGCAGCAGGGCCGGCCCCGGGCGGGCGCGGCGGGTGGACGTCATGGTGGAACTCCTTGTACGCCGGCTCGCGGGCCGAGCGGCGGCCGCAACGGGTCATGACGGGGCCGGGCGGGTGCCGCACCGCCCGCGGCTCGGCGCGGGCGGTGCGGCACCCGGCCTCGGCCGGACTACTCCCAGCTCTGGGAGTGGTTGTTGTTGCGCATGTTGACGGAGCCGCCGTTCCACGGCACGGCGCCCAGGTTGGCCCACTGGTTGCGCGGGATGTACTGGTTGGGGCCCGAGTTGCGGATGCTGAACTCCCGGTAGTGGACCCGGAGGTTGAAGTTCGGGTCCATGTTCCAGACCGAGGCGGCGTTGTTGAGCACGGCCTGGCCGTTCCCGGCACCCCCGCCGCCGAACACGCCGCTGTAGTTGCCGGCCTCGCCCTTGCCGAACTTCGCCCCGCCGAGACCCGGGCTGTAGTAGAGGCAGGCGTCACCGGAGACACAGCCGCCACTGCTCGCCAGGGCCGGCGTGGCCGTCCCGAGAATCACGACGCCGAGGGTCGCTGCGGCCAGTGCGGCGGCCGCCTTCTTCATGTTCATTGCGCTGCCTTTCAGTTCGCAATTCGGAGTCGTCCGCATTTGTCACACGTACGGAACTTCTCCGCTGCCATTTGTCCGGGCCGTTCCCTGCCCGACGGCGACAACTCTGGCCCAGCGGTGGAGCAGAGTTCGAGAGGAGCCGGGCTCTTTGAGACTTCGCGGAGCGTCTCAAGCCGCTGATCTGTATGTTGAGACGCAGTCAGTCCGATCCTGAGACGCTCCGACCCCTCTGCTCGCAAGCATTTTGACGGAGTGTCAGAATCCGCTTTCCCGATTCGACCGGAGTGTGCCGTTCCCATGAGTTCCACCTGGAGACCACTTCCCGATGAGATGTCCGAATCGACGCGATTGCTCGTCCGGCGCCTCAGGGAGATCAAGGACGCGAACAACTGGTCGCTGGCCGAGACGGCCCGCCGGACGCATTTCAGCAAGGCCTCGTGGGAACGATGGCTCAACGGAAAACGACTGATAACCCGGCAGGCGCTGGACAGCCTGCTGAAGGCCTCCGGGGCGAATTCCACCGAGCTGACGGCGCTGTACGAGCAGGCCCTGGCCGAGGAGTCGTCCGCCGCGCCGACGGAGCCCGTGCCCGGGGCCGGACCCGGACAGGCCCCTCCCGGGGAGCCGGACCCGGACGACGCGGCGGGCCCGGCCCCGGCGGACCCGGACGACGCGGCGGGCCCCGCCCCGGCGGCGGCGGACCCGAGCCCGGTGCGGAGCCCGGCGCCGGACCCGGGCGAGGGGGATTCCACGGAACCGGGCCGGCGGTCCGGCCGGCGCGCCCGCCGGCGGCTGCGGGCGGCCCTGGCCACGGCCGTCGGCGCGAGCGTCCTGCTGGTCGCGGCCCTGCTCTGGCCGTCGGCGCCCGGGCCGGGCACGGCCGGGCCCGGTCCGACGCCGTCCGCCGGCACCGGGCACCCGGCACCGGCGGCCCTCGCCCCGCCCTGCCAGGGGGTTGGCTGCGTCGGCAAGGACCCGCAGGCCAGCGGCTGCGCCGTGGACGCCCGCACCCTGCTGACCGCCAACGTCGGCGAGCGGATCATCTATCTCCGCTACAGCCAGCGATGTCTGGCCGCCTGGGCGGCCATCAAGCAGGGGGCGCCGAAGGACACGGCGACCATCACCACCAACAGCGGCCAGCAGCAGACCGCGGAGATCCACTGGGGGTACGACAACTACTCGGCGATGGTCGACGCCAGCGGTTCGGACACCACGCTGCAGGTCTGCGGGGTGCAGCCGGGCGGGCGCGGCTGCACCGGCGTCTACAACGACCCGGCCCACCAGCCCTGGCCGGCCCCGACCGACACCGGCACCCCGGCCGGGGGCACCGCTCCCCCGGCGGTGGCCACGGCCCCGCCGGCGGCGGACCCACCGACCGCAGGACCTCCGACGGCGGCGGACCCGACCGGCTGACGACCCGGCGGCCGGCGACCCGCCCGGCCGACGGTCACCCGGCGAGCCGGCGGGCGGAGGACGGCCGGCGCGCCCGCCGGGAGGGGGCCGCGCCGGCCGTCCCGGCGGTCAGGCCCTGGGCCTCAGACCGGCCGGGTACCCGTCACGACCACGGCGTAGCGCTCCTCGCACTCGGCCACCTCCGCCACCAGTCCGGCGGCCTCGACGGTGCGCACCGCCCCGGGCACCTGGCGCTCGCTCGTCTCGAACAGCAGGTGACCGCCCGGCGCCAGCCAGTGCACCGCCTCGGGAGCCACCCGCCGCAGGACGTCCAGCCCGTCGGCGCCGCCGTCCAGTGCCACCCGCGCCTCGTGCAGCCGGGCCTCGGCGGGCAGCAGCTCCACCTCCTCGGTCGGCACGTACGGCACGTTGGCGAGCAGGACGTCGACCCGGCCGCGCAGGGTCGCGGGCAGCGGGTCGAAGAGGTCCCCCTGGTGGGCCAGGCCGCCGGCGGCTGCGATGTTGCGCCGGGCGCAGCTCACCGCGGCGGGGTCGATGTCGGCGGCGTGGAGTTCGACCGGGCCCAAGGCGGCGGCCAGCGCGGCGCCCAGCGCGCCGGAGCCGCAGCACAGGTCCACGACCAGGGCGCCGGGCCGGGCGAGCGCCACCGCCCGTTCGACCAGGAACTCGGTACGGCGGCGGGGCACGAACACACCGCCGTCCACCGCGATCCGCAGGCCGTAGAACTCGGCCCAGCCGATGACGTGTTCGAGCGGCAGCCCGGAGGCGCGGCGCTCCACCATGGCGGCGAGTTCGCCGGGGGTGGCAGCGGCGGATCGGAGCAGGCGCGCCTCGTCCTCGGCGAAGACGCAGCCGGCGGCGCGGAGTTGGGTGACGAGGGCGGAGAAGGACGGGAAGGGAGCTGGAGCCGTCACGAGAAACCTTTCGGAACGCCGATGGGCGCTCCCGCGGTCACCTGTACGGTCGGACCGCCCGGTCGCGAGATGGGAGCACCCGACCTGACACAGCGGTGATGGGTCCCACCTCCTTCGTCCGTTCGCTCCGCGGGCCGGAGCAGCACCGGGGTCACTCCCGGCTGCCGCCACACTACCCGATCACCGCTTCCGCCCGGACCCCCCGGGAACGCCCCGTCCGTACGCGTCCCGCCCGGCCTGCCGCCAGGGGCCGTCCGGGGGCCGGGCCGCGCCGTCGCCCCACCGCCCCCGCCGAGAAGGCCCCAACCACGGGCCGGGGCGGGCCGGGCCGGGGCGGACGGCCGCCGTCCGGGTGACCGCACTACACCGATGTCTGGCCCCCGTCCAGACTTCACCCGCGTGTAGTCATGCTTTAACGGTGCGCTGGAATGCTTTCTGACATGAACGCCCAGCCTCCGTCCACCACTCAGGACCAGCGCTTCCCGCTGCCCAAGCGCCACCGCCGGTTCCTCGCCTGCGCCGCGGTCGCCGCCTCGGTCGCGCTCGGCACCCTGGGGGTCGGCGCCACCGTCGAGACCGTCCGGCACGACTCGGTCGCCACCACCACCGCCGCGCGGTGAGCCGGCCGCCGGCCCCCGCCCGCGGCCCGGCCCGGGCCCGGAGGTCCTGCGGCCAGGCCGGGGCCCGAGGTCCCGGCCGCCCGGCTCAGGCCCGGAGTTCCTGCGGCCGCTCGGCGGGCCCGCGGGCCGGCGGGACGACGGCCTCCACCTGACCGGCCCGGGCCGGCGGTTCCGCCCGGCCCGGAGCGGCGAGCTCCGCCACGCGCCCGTACGGTGCCGATTCCTCGTACGGTGCCTCGTGTCCGGCCGGTGCCTCGGGCCCGGCCGGGCCCCCGTACCCGGCCGGTTCCTCGTACGACCCCGGCTCGCCGTACTCGGCCAGGTCCTCGTCGTCCGCGTCGTCGGTGCCGTCCCGGCGGGAGTGCCGGCCGGTGCCCGGCGCGGGCAGCAGCTGCGCCTCGGGGGCGTAGCGGGCCGCGGGGGCACGCAGCAGCCAGCCGGGCGGGTAGGTGCCGCGCGGGGTGGGCGCGATCAGGCCCATCCGGGCCAGCAGGTCGAGCGCGTCGCGGCGCAGCGCCGTCCGGTCGGCGAGGTAGTCGCGGCGCCAGCCGGCCCGCAGGCCGTACTCGTCGGCGATGTCGCCGAGGGCCCCGTCTATCAGCGCGTCGGGTATCGGCACCGCGGGCGCGGTGGGTTCGCCGGGCAGCGGGCGCAGCTCCTCGACCAGGCGTTCCACCAGTAGCAGGGCCGCCCGGGCGAGGGTGCCGGTGCCGGGCAGCGCGAGGTCGGTGAGCTCGTCGGCGGGGTCGAGCAGGGCCACGCCCTCGGTCCGCAGTTCGGCCTCCAGGCCGAGGAAGCCGGCGAAGGTCCCGGCCACCGTGTGCCACTGCCCGACCAGCCAGTCCCGCTCGGCCTCGTTCAGGTCGTCGAGCAGCACGACGGGGGTCTCGGCGAGCCGGCGGCGGACGGCGGTGCCGGGGTCGGCCTCGGCCGCCCGGCGGACCAGGTCCCCCGCGTCGGCGGCGAGCGCGGGCGGCCCGGCCGGCAGCGCGCGGGCCAGCTCCTGGTCGACGGTCAGCTCGGCGGTCGGGTCGAGGGTGTCCAGACCGCTGCCGGTGGCGCTGAGCACCTGCCAGTCGGTCAGCACCCGCAGCGCCCCGGCGAGGTCGGCCTCGGGGCCCGGGCCACGCCCGGCGGCCGGCAGCGGGGAGGCCGCGCGGACCGCCGCGACCAGCTTCCCGAGCGGCAGCCGCTCCGGGGCGTCGACCAGGACGGACAGTGCGACCGCCAGCTGGGCGTACTCGCCGGGCGTGAAGGGCGTGCCGCTGCCGGGGTGCTCCAGCCGGCGGGCGCCGCCCGGCCCGAGCCCGGCCTTGCCGAGGCGGGCGTGCCAGGGGCCCACCACCAGGCGGTAGCCGAGCAGGGTGTCGAACCGTTCGGTCAGCCAGTCGCGGTGACGGCGGATCAAGGGGAAGCCCTCGCCGTGCGGCCCGGCCGCCGTGATCAGCGGATGCGCGAGCAGCAGCCGGGCGGCGATCCGGCGCTCGGCGGCGGCCGAGCGCTCCTGCGGCCCGGCGGGCGCCGGGGCGGGCTCGGGCTTGCGGTGCTTGCCGCGGCGCCCGCCGCCGGCCGGTGCGGTGGCGTCCGGTGCGGCGCCGGCGGTGCGGCGGGCCCGGCGCAGGCCGGGCAGCGGCCGGGCCTCGCGGACCAGCCGGGCGGCCGGGGCGTGCGCGCTGGGCCCGTGCCACCAGCTGACGGCGTCGGTGGCCCCGGGCTCGTCCGGGGCGGGTGCCTGCGGACCGGCGGCGCCCTGCCGGGCGCCGAAGTGCCGGGCGCCGTAGAGGCCGAAGGCGGCGGTGAACAGGTCGTGGGCGCCCTCGTCGGAGGCCTCGGCGAACCAGCCGGCCAGGCGGAGCAGCCCGGGGTCGGGGGTGCCCTCCAGGCCCGCGGACCCGGCGGCCCGGCCGGCCGCCGGCCGCTCGCCGGGGAGCCCGCCCGGTACGTCGTCAGGGCGGCTGTCGCGCACGGCGACGCAGGCGTCGGTGGTGCCCCGCCCCGCCCCGCCCGTGCGCCCGTCCGACCTGCCGCCGGGCACCCTGGCGGTGCCGGCCCCGTGCTCCTGCTGATCCATGTCGTGGACCAGATTAGTCGGTGGGCCGGGCGACCGGTGGCAGCAACCGGGTGACGCCGCGAATTGTCCGGCGGACGCCCCTCGGGCTACGCGCCGGTAACAACCCCTTCCGCCGGGCACCCGGCGTCGCCTATGGTGCCGGACATGCCGAACCTGCCCGACGTCGTGCTGTGGTCGATACCCGCCTTCGTGCTGCTCACCGTCCTGGAGATGGTCTCCTACCGGTTCCGTCCGGACGAGGACGAGCAGGGCTACAGCCCGCGGGACACCACGACCAGCCTCACGATGGGGCTCGGCAGCCTGCTCTTCGACGCGCTCTGGAAGATCCCGATCGTGGCGGTCTACGCGGCCCTCTACGAGGTGACCCCGTTTCGGGTGCCCGTCCTGTGGTGGACGGTGCCGCTGATGCTGCTGGCGCAGGACTTCTGCTACTACTGGTCGCACCGCGGCCACCACGTGGTCCGGATCCTCTGGGCCTGCCACGTGGTGCACCACTCCAGCAAGCACTACAACCTGTCCACGGCGCTGCGCCAGCCCTGGACCGGCGCCACCAGCTGGGTCTTCTACGTCCCGCTGATCCTGGCCGGCGTGCACCCCGCCGCCCTGGCGTTCTGCTCCTCGGCCAACCTGGTCTACCAGTTCTGGATCCACACCGAGCGGATCGACCGGCTGCCGCGCCCCGTCGAGTACCTGTTCAACACGCCGTCCCACCACCGGGTGCACCACGCCTCGCAGGGCGGCTACCTGGACCGCAACTTCGGCGGCATCCTGATCGTCTTCGACCGGGCCTTCGGCTCCTTCACGGCGGAGACCACCAGACCGGTCTACGGCCTGACGAAGAATCTGGACACCTTCAACCCGCTGCGGGTCGCCACCCACGAGTACGCCTCGATCGCCAAGGACCTCGCCGCGGCGGACAACTGGCGGGACCGCCTGCGCCACCTGACCAAGGGCCCCGGCTGGCAGCCGGTGCGCCCCGACCGCCCGGAGGGCAACGCCGCATGAGCCTCAGCACCACGACCCGTGCCGCCGTCGGCGGGCGCCTGCGCGCCGCCCGCGGCCTGCTCACCGGCTTCGCCGCGGTCTCGGCCGCGCACCTGGGCGCGATCCTCACCCACACCCCCGCGCTCCAGCACGCCACCAAGCCGGCACTGATGCCGCTGCTGGCGGCGCACAGCCTGGCGAGCACCGAGCGCGCGCCCAAGCTGCTCGCGCCCGCGCTGCTGCTGAGCGCCGGCGGCGACATCCTGCTGCAGGCGGGCGGCGACACCGCCTTCCTGGCCGGCATGGGCTCGTTCGCGGCCGCGCACGTCTGCTACGTGACCATGTTCGTGCGGCGCGGCGCGCTGGACGACCGGCGGCGGACCGCCGTGGTGGCGGCGGCCTACGCGGCGGCCTGGGCGGTCATGATCAGCCAGCTCTGGCCGGGCCTCGGCGACCTGAAGATCCCGGTGGCGGTGTACAGCCTGCTGCTCACCTCGACCGCCGTCACCTCGGCCCGGCTCGGCCTGCGCACCGGCCTCGGCGGGGCGCTGTTCCTGCTCTCCGACACCCTGATCGCCACCCAGCTGGCCGACTGGCGGGAGCTGCCGGGCCACCAGTTCTGGGTGATGGCGACGTACATCGTCGCCCAGTACCTGCTGGCGAGCGGCACCCTGCGGGCCCACCGGGAGGACCTGCCGGGCGCCACCGGCGGCGGCGGCGGTGCGGACGGCCCGGACGGGACCGGCCCGCGGGCGGAGCCGGGCCGCGAACCGCGGTCGGCCACGGCCTGACGCAGCGGGCCGGTCCGGGGGCCCGGCCCCCGTACCGGAGCGCCGCCCGGACGCGTGGCCGCGCCCCCGGACCGGTGGTCCGGGGGCGCGCGCACGAGCGTGGCGGCGCGGGGGCGCCGGGGCCGTGCCGCCTCAGACCGAGTCGGAGCCGGAGCGGCGGCGCAGCAGCAGGAAGCCGCCCACCCCGCCGGCCACCAGGACCGCGCCGCCGGCCAGCTCGGCCGGGTTGCTGCCCACCGACCCGCCCAGGCCGGTGTTCACGGACCCGTGCGGCTCCTCGACCAGCCCGCTGTGCCCGCCCTCGGAGGTGACCCAGTCGGTGACCCCCTGGCTGGCGGCATGGGTCGGGGTGGTGGTGGTCACCGTGGTGACCGTGACCGTGGTGGAGAAGGCCGCGCCGTCCGGGCACTTCCCGTCGACCTTGGCGTCGCCGCCGGGCTTGTTCGCCAGCTTGGCCGAGCCGGTGTGCCGGCCGTCCGCACCGAGGGTGAGGGTGACCGGCCCGCCCTCGAAGGCGGCGGACTCGGCGGTGATGGTCTTGGTGGTGCTCTTCTCGCAGGACACGGTGACGGTGACGCTCTGACCCGGCGCTGCCTGGGCCGGGCTGACCGATGCCCGGTCGCCGTCCTTGGCCAGCGCCGCCGGGGCCGCGAACGCGAGAAGCAGGGTGGCGCCTGTCAGAGCTGCGGCGGCCGTACGCGTGGGGCGCATACCGGAACCTCCAGGATTCTCGGGCGCAGTCGGGGACTCCTGTGTCCACGTGAACGGACAACTACACCCAGTTACCCCACACGGTAGGCAGCGGCCCCCCGGGCGGCCACCGCACGGGACCGTTCGGGGGCCGCCGGTACGCTCCGCGACCGGGTCCGGCGGCCCCTCACGGCCTGCTCAGAGGTCCAGGTCGACCACGACCGGCGCGTGGTCGGACGTCCCCTTGCCCTTGCGCGCCTCGCGGTCGACGTAGCTGTCCGTCACCGCGTCCGCGAAGGCCTTGTTGCCGTACGTCAGGTCGATCCGCATGCCGCGGTTCTTCGGGAAGGCCAGCTGGCGGTAGTCCCAGTAGGTGTACGGGTGGTCGTACTTCAGCGGGCGCGGCACCACGTCCTGCAGCCCGGCCTCGCGCAGGTTGCCCAGGCTGGCGCGCTCCGGCGGGGTCACGTGGGTCAGCCCGGCGAAGGCGGCGACGTCGTAGACGTCCTCGTCGGTGGGGGCGATGTTGAAGTCACCGAGGACGGCGAAGGGGCGCGCGCCGGCCGCGTCCTCGACGACCGCCCGGCGCAGCGACTCCAGCCAGTCCAGCTTGTAGCGGTAGTGCGCGTGGTCGACCTCGCGGCCGTTGGGCACGTAGACCGACCAGACCCGCACCGGCCCGCAGGTGGCGGCGACCGCGCGGGGCTCCACGTCGGCCAGCAGCGCGTCGTCGGCGAGGTAGCCGGGCTGCTCGGGCAGCCCGCGCACGACGTCCTCCAGGCCGATCCGGGAGAGGATCGCGACGCCGTTCCAGCGGCCGGTGCCGTGCGCGGCCGTGTCGTAGCCGAGCTCCTTGACCGCCTCGTGCGGGAAGGCCTCGGTGGAGCACTTGAGCTCCTGGAGGCAGAGCACGTCGGGGGCGGCGCTCTCCAGCCACTCCAGCAGCTTGGGCAACCGCGCGGTGACGGAGTTGATGTTCCAGGTGGCGATGCGGACGGTCACGGCGGGCGGCCTTCCCGGGTGGGGCGGACAAGGGCCCGGACCACGGCCCGGGCGAGGGGCGGGCGCCGTTGCGGACGCCCACCCCGAATCTACCGGCAGGCACCGACAGCGGGCCGCAGCCCCGGGGACGGGCCCCCGCCGGGCGGGCGGGAAGGACCGGCCGGAGCGGCGGGGCCCGTCGGCGGGAGGGCTACCGCGAGGGCCGGACCACGGCCGCCGCGCCGCCGCCGCGCCGCACCGGCTCGGCCGCCGCCACCCAGCGCCCGTCCGCCAGCCGCTCGACGCCGGTGGCGGCGCCGATCTCGGGGGTGACCGCGAAGGCGTGCCCGAGCGCCTCCAGCCGGGCCCGCTCGGGCAGGGCCAGGAAGGCCGGTTCGGCCTGGGTCGCGGCGCTGTTGCGCTGGCTGGCCCGGGGCGCGGCGATCGCCTGCTCCAGACTGAGGCCGCGGTCCAGCCGGCCCAGCAGCACCTGCAGCACGGTGGTGATGATGGTGGCGCCGCCCGGCGAGCCGGCCGCGAGCAAGGGCTCGCCGTCACGCAGCACGATGGTCGGCGAGATCGAGGAGCGCGGCCGCTTGCCGGGGCCGGGCAGGTTCGGGTCCGGCACGCCGGGGGTGTTGGGGGCGAAGGAGAAGTCGGTCAGCTCGTTGTTCAGCAGGAAGCCGCGCCCGGGCACGGCGATGCCGCTGCCGCCGGTCTGTTCGATCGTCAGGGTGTACGAGACGACGTTGCCCCACCGGTCGGCGACGGTCAGGTGGGTGGTGCTCGGGCCCTCGTAGGTCTCGGTGACGGCCGGTCCGGCGCCGGCGCAGGACGCCGGGTGGCGCGGGTCGCCCGGGGCCAGCGGGCTGGTCAGCGCGTGGTCGGGGCTGATCAGGCAGGCCCGGGCCGCGGCGAAGCGCGGCGAGAGCAGTTCCCCGGCGGGCACGTCGGAGAAGGCCGGGTCGCCCACCCAGCGGTTGCGGTCGGCGAAGGCGATCCGGCTGGCCTCCAGGAAGTGGTGGTAGTACCGGGTGGCGTCCGCGTCGGGGGCCCCGAGGTCCTCCAGGATGCCGAGCGCCTCACCGGTGGTGGTGCCGCCGGAGCTGGACGGCGCGATCCCGTACACGTCGTAGTCGCGGTAGGGGACGTGGGTGGGCTGCCGGCGGACGACCTGGTAGGCCGCCAGGTCGGCGGCGTCCACCCGGCCCGGCCGGGCCACCCGCCCGGACGCCGGGTCGACCGGCGGGTGCTGCAGCGCCTGGACGATGTCGGCGCCGATCGGGCCCCGGTAGAGCGCCTTGGTGCCGTCCCGGCCGAGCGTGCGGTAGGTGGCGGCGAGATCGGGGTTGCGCAGGGTGGAGCCGACCACCGGGAGGCTGCCGCCGGGCAGGAAGAGCCGGCTGCTCTCGGGGAAGTCCCGGAACCGGGCCTCGTTGCCGGCCGTCTGGTCCCGGAAGGTCTGGTCGACCGTGAAGCCCTGCTCGGCGATCCGCTCGGCCGGCTTCAGCACCTCGCCGAGCGAGCGGCTGCCCCAGAGCTGGAGGGCCTTCTCCCAGGTGGCCGAGGTGCCGGGGACCCCTACGGAGAGGCCGCTGGTGACGGCGTCGGCGAAGGCCAGCGGCTTGCCGTCCTCCAGGAAGAGCGACTCGTCCGCGGTGCGGGAGGCCGTCTCGCGGCCGTCCAGGGTGGAGACCCGGCCGGTGGCGGCGTCGTAGTGGACGAAGTAGCCGCCACCGCCGATCCCGGCCGAGTAGGGCTCGGTGACGCCCAGGGCGGCGGCGGTGGCGACCGCCGCGTCCACGGCGTTGCCGCCCTTGCGGAGGACCTCGATGCCCGCCGCGGTGGCGTCCGCGTCGACGCTGGCCACCGCACCGCCGTAGCCCACGGCCTCGGGCACCTTGGCCGGCGGGGCGGCCGCCCCGGCCGGCGCCACCGTGGCACAGACCAGTGCGGTGGCGAGCAGCAGCGGCGGGGCGATGCGGGCCAGGGCTCTCATGCGGGACCTCCTGAGACGACGTCAGGTCCGTTCTTTCACAGTCGAGGTGTACCGGACAACAGGGCCTCGGCCCGCCGGCCGCCCAGGGCCGGCCACCGGCTCACGGTGAGGTGCACGGGACGGGCGTGGCCCCGCGGTGCGGCGGGCGCGGGCGGAGTGGCCGGATCGGGGCGCCCGGTCTCGGCCAGTAGCCCGCGTCACACTCATCACGCATTGCATGTGTGGCGGCACGCCTGGTAGTCATTGTCGTGGCATGAACACATCGAAAGGATTTGCCATGACGACCAGAAGACCCTGGGCCCGACCGAGCACGCCCCCCAGGACCCACCCGTCCCGCCGGACGGCCGAGCCGACCCCCGGGATGTGGCGCCCCGCCAGATGAGCCGGCCCCGGCCCGGCCGCCGCCAGGGCTGCCGGGCCGCCGGGCCCGCCCGCACCACCGGCACGAACAGCACCACCGGCACGAACCGCACGACCGGCACCACCGGGCCTGCCCGGACCGCCCGCGCCACCGGTACGAACCGGCGCCACCGCGCCCTCCGGGCCCGCCCGCACCACCGGCACCGCCCGCCCGCCCGGTACGGCCGGCGCGGACAGTGACAACCGTCCCGGACCGCGCCGCCCGCCGAACCGCACGGCCGCCAGGACCGCCCGACCGGCGGGGCCGGCCCGATCAGGCCTCGGCGCCCCGCTCGACCCGGTGGCGCTTGATGGTCCGGAACCGGCGGGCCACCTGCCGCGCGAGGTCGGCCGCGCCGACCAGCCCGGCCTCGTTGCCGAGGGCCGCGTGCACGACGACCGCCTCCGGCCGGAACCCCCGGCCGGTCAGGGTGCGCCTGAAGGCCTCCCGGGCCGGGCCGAGCAGCAGGTCACCGGCCTCCGAGACGCCGCCGCCGATGACGAAGCGTCCCGGGTCCAGCGCCGCCGCCAGGTTCGCGATCCCGACGCCCAGCCAGGTGCCGACCTCGTAGAGCAGCTCGATGGCCACCGGGTCGCCCGCCCGCGCGGCCTCGGTGACCAGCGGGCCGGTGATCCCCTCGACCGCCCCGCCGGCCAGCGCGAGCAGCGGCTCGACCACCGGGGACTCCTCGGCGACCAGCTCGCGGGCGTCCCGCACCAGCGCGTTCCCGGAGGAGTACTGCTCCCAGCAGCCCCGGTTCCCGCAGGGGCAGCGGTGCCCGCCGGGCACCACCTGCATGTGGCCGAACTCGCCGGCCAGCCCGTACTTGCCGCGGTCCACGTAGCCGTCCCGGACCACGGCGCCGCCGATGCCCGTCCCCAGCGTGAGCATCACCATGTGGTCCTCGCCGCGCCCGGCGCCGAACCGCCACTCGGCCCAGGCGGCGGCGTTGGCGTCGTTCTCCACCACCACCGGGAACCGCAGCCGCTCGCTGAGCGCCTCCTGGAGCGGCTCGTTGCGCCAGTTCAGGTGCGGCGCGAAGAGCACCCGCGAGCGCTCCGCGTCGACCCAGCCGGCCGCGCCGACGCCCACCGCGTGCACGTCGTGCCGGTCGGCGAGCCGCAGCACCAGGTCGACGATGACGTCCTCGACCACCTTGGCGCTCTTGTTCTTGTCGGGGGTGTCGGCGCGCAGCTTCTCCAGGACCTTGCCCTCGCCGTCCACCACGCCGGCTACCACCTTGGTGCCGCCGATGTCGATCCCGATGGTGGGCAGGCGCAGGATGCCGGGCGGCAGGGCCCGGCGGCGGCGCTCGGCCCGCGGACCGAGGCCGAGCAGGGTGGGCAGGACCGCCTGCCTGGTGGTGCCGTGGGGGCTGGTCACTGCGGCGGACGCTCCTTCGGGTCGGTACGGGCCAGCTCGTGGCTGAGCTCCGCGAGGTCGGAGCCGCCCGCCATCTCGGTGGTGAGCTGTTCGAGGCCGATCTCGGCCCGCGGGTGGCTGCCCGCCATCCTGCCCCGCTTCAGCAGGGTGAAGTGGTCGCCGACGAGATAGGCGTGGTGCGGGTTGTGGGTGATCAGCACGACGCCGAGGCCGGCGTCCCGGGCCGCCGTCACGTATTTCAGCACCACCCCGGACTGCTTGACGCCCAGCGCGGCCGTCGGCTCGTCCAGGATCAGCACCTTGGCGCCGAAGTGGACCGCCCGGGCGATGGCCACGCACTGGCGCTGGCCGCCGGAGAGGGTGCCGATCGGCTGGTCGACGTCGTGCAGGTCGATGCCCATCCGCAGCAGCGCCTCCCGGGTGGTGGCCCGCATCGCGGCGGTGTCCAGCCGGAACCGGCCGCGTTCGGAGCCGAGGAAGAAGTTGCGCCACACCGGCATCAGCGGGACGACCGCGAGGTCCTGGTAGACGGTGGCGATGCCGCGGTCCAGGGCCTGCCGCGGGGAGCCGAGGCGGACCTCCTCCCCCGCGATGGTGTAGCTGCCCTCGTCGTGCTGGTGCAGCCCGGCGATGATCTTGATCAGGGTGGACTTGCCGGCGCCGTTGTCGCCGAGCACGCAGCTGATCTCGCCCTCCCGCAGGGTCAGCGAGACGTCCTGGAGGGCGCGGACGGAGCCGTAGGTCTTGCCCACGGCGGTCAGCGCCAGCAGTTCACGGCCGGTCATCGGCCCGTCCCCCGTTCGACCCGGCGGCGCACCCAGGCGTTCAGCAGGGCGGCCAGCAGCAGCATCGCACCGAGGAAGAACTTGAACCAGTCGGGGTTCCACTCGGCGTACACGATGCCCTTGCTGGTCATGCCGAAGATCAGCGCGCCGAGCGCGGAGCCGGCCACCGAGCCGTAGCCGCCGGTGATCAGGCAGCCCCCGATGACCGCCGCGACGATGTAGATCAGCTCGTTGCCGACCCCTTCGCCGGACTGCACGGTGTCGAAGGAGAACAGCAGGTGCTGGCCGAGGACCCAGGCGCAGAAGCCGACGCCGAGGTAGAGCACGGTCCTGGTGCGGGCGACCGGCACGCCGACCGCACGGGCGGCGGCCGCGTCGCCGCCCACCGCGAAGATCCAGTTGCCGAAGGAGGTGCGCAGCAGCACCCAGCTGCCGGCCAGCAGCAGCGCCAGCCACCACCAGACGGTGGCCTTGACGGTCAGCCCGCCGACGGTGACCTCGGAGGCGAACAGCCACCGGCAGGCCGCGAAGCCCTCCATGTCGGAGATCGGCTTGGTGGTGACCGTCCCGGTCACGAGCTTGGTGACGCCGAGGTTGGCGCCGGTCAGCATCAGGAAGGTGCCGAGGGTGACGATGAAGCTGGGCAGCCGGGTGCGGCTCAGCATCCAGCCGTTGAAGGCGCTGACGGCCAGCACGACCAGCAGCGAGACCAGCACCCCGACCCAGGTCACGGCGGTGAGCTGGTAGGAGACCATCGAGGAGATCAGCGCGGCGGTGGTCACCAGGACCCCGGCCGACAGGTCGAACTCACCGGCGATCATCAGCAGCGAGACCGGCACCGCCATGATCCCGATGGTGGAGGCGGCGTACAGCACGGTGCCGAAGGAGGAGGTCCGCAGGAAGCTGTCGGCCACCGCCGAGAAGACCAGGAAGACCGCCACCGCGGCGATCAGCGCGCCGATCTCGGGCCGCTTCAGCAGGCGGCGGAAGGCCGGTGGCCGTTCGGCGGCCAGGACGTCGACCGGCGCGGGGGCCGGGGCGCTCATCGGGTGCCCCGCGCGACGTACTGGGCGAGCGCGGCGGCGTCGTCCTTGGTGAGCACCTGCGGGCCGGTCAGCACCGGCTTGCCGCCGCCGAGGACGTCGAGGTTGTAGCGGTACAGCCAGAGCAGGTCGACGCCCTGGTAGCCCTGGAGGTACGGCTGCTGGTCGACGGCGAAGCCCACGGTGCCGGCCTGCAGGCCGGCCACCACCTGGGTGCCCAGGTCGAAGGTGTCCAGCTCGACCGGGCGGCGGGCGTCCTGGATCGCCTGCAGCCCGGTGGCGGCCACCGGGGCGCTGAGGGTCAGCACGGTGTCCAGCGCCGGGTCGGCCTGGAGCTTGGCGGAGACGGCGGCCTTGGCGTCGGGCATGTTGACGCCGTCCACGTACAGGGTCTGGAACTGCCCGCCGAACTTCGACCGCGCGCCGTCGCAGCGCTGCTCCTGGCCGACGTTGCCCTGCTCGTGGATGACGCAGAGGACGGACTTGCGGCCCCGGGCGTCCAGGGTGGCGCCGGCCGCCTGGCCCGCGACGGTCTCGTCCTGGCCGATGTGGGTGAGCGCGCCGAACCGGGCCGAGAACTCCTGGCCCGAGTTGATGGTGATCACCGGGATGCCCGCGGCCTTCGCCTTGGCCAGCACCGGGCCGAGCGCGTCCCCCTTGGCGAGCGTGACCAGGAGGCCGTCGACGCGTTGGTCGATGGCGGCCTGCACCAGCTGGACCTGGTTCTGGGTCTGCGCGTCGTTCGAGTAGAGGAGGGTGATGTTGTCCTTGGCCGCGGCCTGCTCGGCGCCCTTGCGCACGATGTCCCAGAAGGCGTCGCCCGCCCCGGCGTGGGTGACCATCGCGACCCGCCACCGGGGGGTGTCCACCGCGCCGCCGGCCGCCCCGGCCCGCTCGCGGGCCTGCTCGGCCCGTCTGCCGCCGGTGCTGCTGCAGCCCGCGAGGGCCAGCGTCAGCACGAGCGCCGCGCAGAACGGACGGAGGGGGAATCGGGTCATCGGTAGGTCTCTCCTGGTTCGCCGGCCGGGCCGCCTGGTCCCCCAGTCTGGGACGCCAGGTGTCCGGATGCCGGGACCGCCTCGCCCGGTCCCGTTCCGCCCGAACGGTATCGTGCCTGCTCCGGGGCTTTCCTCGGAGATCCCTGGGCGAATCGGGTGACTGGTCCCGCGTGGATGGCAGACTGTGTGCGGACCGAGTACCGATCATCAGGAAAATGTGATGTTCCTCTCAGGTTTTCCACAGATTCGCCGGCAACCGATCTTCTGTTCCACGCCGTCCCATCCCATTGGAGAGCGCACCGGGCAAGCGGGGCCCGGGCGGCTTGCAACCCGGATAACGAGAACTTGATGCAACTGCTCGGTACACCGTTCCTCATCTGCACGATCGTCCTCGTGCCGGTCTCCATCGCGCTGGCGTTGCTGTTCTGGGGCAAGGTCCGCGGACCTCGCCCGCTGCGGATCCTGAGCAGACTCGCGATGCTGCTCTTCTGCCAGTTCACGGCGGTGACGATGGTCTTCGTCATGGTCAACAACGCCAACCTGATCTACGGCAGCTGGGACGACCTGCTCGGGACCGGGCACCACGTCCGCGCGGTGCCCGCGGTACCGCCGGTGGACCCGGCCGGCACCGCCGCGCCGGGCCAGGACGCGGCCAAACCGCCGGCCAAGGTAGTCCAGTCCTTCAAGAACGTGGACGACCCCAAGGTGCCCGGCGACGTGCAGCGCACCGAGCTGAAGGGCCGGCTCTCCGGCATCGACGGCGAGGTGCTGGTCTGGCTGCCGCCGCAGTACAACGACCCGGCCCACAAGGACAAGAAGTTCCCGGTGGTCGAGCTGATCCCGGGCTGGCCCGGCTCCTCCAGCACCTGGTACGGCACGCTCAAGGTCTCCGAGCAGCTCAAGCCGCTGATGGCAGAGGGCAAGGTGGCGCCGTTCATCCTGGTCTCGCCGCGCACCCTGCTGCTGGGCAACCAGGTCGACGCGGGCTGCACCGACGTGCCGGGCAAGGCGAACGCCGAGACCTGGCTGTCCCGGGACGTGCCGCAGATGATCATGGACAACTTCCGGGTGGACCCGTCCCCCGACCGCTGGGCGGTGGCCGGCTACTCCGCCGGCGCGCACTGCGCCACCAAGCTGGCCGTCGCGCACCCGAACCGCTACCGGGCCGGGGTGAGCCTCTCCGGCTACAACGACCCCGCCGCCGAGAAGGCGTCGCTGGCCGGCCAGGACCCGAAGCTGCGCGAGGCCAACAACCCGGTCAACATCCTCAAGGCGGCCGCCCAGCCCCCGAAGGTCGCGCTGTACCTGAGCGGCAACAAGGGCGACGGCTTCGAGGACGCCCTCGCGCTCCGGGACGCCGCCAAGGCGCCGACCACCGTGCAGCCCGTGGAGACCACCGGCCCGCACGCCAGCGACGTCTGGAAGCCGATGGTCCCGGGCGTCTTCGAGTGGCTGACCAGCGTGATCCCCGTCCAGCCCTGACCGTCCCCGCACCCTCCCGGGCCGCCGCCCGCCCGGAGCGCCGTGGGGCCCCGGCGCGGGGCCCCACGGCGCTCCCGCGGCGGCGCCGGCCGAGGGCACCGCGGTGTCGTGAAGGCGCCGGGGCCTCAGCGGCGCCGCACCGTGCGTGACGTCCGCCCGCGTGGATCCCCGGCGAAGGCCGGCGCCGCGGGCGCCCGGCCGGCCCCCTGTCGAGAGGATGGAAATGAGGCTCTTCGTCCGGGCGCTCGTCGTCGGTGACATCGGCTTCGAGCAGGTCGCCGAAATCACGGCCGCCGCCCTGGATTCCTTCAGTCACAACCCGTTCTTCGTCTTCGCCGACGGCTGGGAGATCGAGGTCGGGACGACGTCCGACCTCCGGGGTGATGCCACCTGGCAGCCGGGCATCGAACGCTCCACCTTCCACCTGGACTGCCGGCCCGACGACGACCTGCCCTGGCAGGACGTCCACGCCGCGCTGGAGAAGATCCGCCAGGGCTTCGAAGCGGCCGGGACCCGCCTCGCCTGGCAACTCGTCGACCAGCTCACCGAGTGACGGTTCATGGCCGGGAAGGGCGGTGCCGGGTGACGGTGGCACCGCCGTTCACCCTGCGGAGGACCGTGGGCGCCGACCGCGGCCGTCCGCCCCCGGACCCGCGCGGTCCCCGCCCGGCGGGCACCTCGCCCCACCGCGTCGCCCGCCGGATCGCGGAACCCGCACCGCCCCGGCCGACGGCCGGTCAGGCCAGTTCCAGCGCCAGGTAGAAGTCGACCCGATCCTCCAGCCGGGACAGGTCACGGCCGGTCAGCTCCTCGATCCGGCCGATCCGGTACCGCAGGGTGTTCACGTGCACGTGCAGCTGGGCGGCGCAGCGCGTCCAGGAGCCGTCCGAGCGCAGGAAGGCCTCCAGGGTGCGGACCAGGTCCGCCTGGTGCTCGATGTCGTAGGCGATGACCTTGTCCAGCAGGCGGCTGCGGAAGGCCCGGCGGACCTCGTCCGGGACGGCGGCCAGCAGCAGGACGTGCGAGGCCAGCTCCTCGGGGCCGGCCACGCAGACCCGGCCGACCCGGGCGGCCGCGATCCGGCGGGCGTGCCGGGCCTCCTCCAGGGCGCCGCGCAGTCCGCCGGCCTCCTGGGCGGGGGCGGAGACGCCGAGGGTGATCCGGCCCTCGGAGCCGAGGCCGGCCTCCAGGGGGGCGAGCAGTTCGCGCAGCGCGTCGGCCGGGACGGCGGTGTCCGGGGCGGGCAGCACGACCACCGCGCCCGTCCCGCCGCCGGCCACCAGCGCCCGGTCGGAGGTCTCGGTGAGAGCTTCCTCCAGGATCGAACGGACCGCGCCGTCGGGCAGTCCGGTGCCCTCGGCGCTGACCACCAGCCAGGAGCCCTCGGCGGCCTGCGGCTTGGGCTCGCGGCCCTCGTAGCGGGCGGCCATCGCCGAGGAGGCGTACAGGGTGCGGCTGATCTCGGAGGGGTCGGCGTCGCGCTGGAGCAGGGTGAGCACCTCGTCGGCGAGGCGGCGGCGCAGCCGGCGGCCCTCGTCGCGACGGGTGCGCTCGGCGGCCACCAGGCGGGCGAGGTTCTCGGCGAGCTGCTGGCGCTTGGCGGTCCACTCGGTGACGTCGCCGGCCACCGCGAGCACCCAGTCGGCGAGCGGGGCCTCGGCGCCGGGGGTGGCGGGCGCCGGGAGCAGCGAGTACGAGCCGGAGGCGATCCGGGCCCGGTGCGGAGGCCGGCGGCGCTGGCGCTGGGCACCGAGGTGGGCCCGGACGAGCTGGTCGCGGTCCTCGGCGGAGAGCCGGTCGGCGGGCCCGGCGATCACCGCGCCGGTCGGGGTGAGCACCCAGCAGTCCAGGTCGAGGTCGCCGCCGAGCAGGTCGAGGACGGCGTCCAGGCCGCCGCCGCCGGCCGCCGAGACCAGCAGCCGGTGCCGGTCCACCAGGGCGGACAGGTCGGCGGCGCGGTCGGCGGAGACCTGCCGGCCGATGAACTCGGCGACGGCGCCGAAGGCGATGTCGTCGGGCACCGCGAGCAGCGGCATCCGGTGCCGGCGACAGGCCTCGACGAGGTCCTCGGGCACCGGGCCGACCTCGGCCTCGCCGGCCGCGAGGGCGACCGCGCCGCCGGACGCCAGGGTGCGGACGAAGCGCTCGGAGTCCTCGGGGGCGGTGCGCCAGAGCATGCCGGTGAGCACCAGTTCGCCGCCGTGCAGGTAGCGGCCGGGGTCGTGCAGGTCCGTGGTCATGACGCCGCTGACCTGGCGGTCGAGCTCGTCCTCGCCGGCGAGCAGCCGCAGTCGCGGGGCTCCGGGGGCGAGCAGGTCACGGACACGCATCCGCAGACTCCTTCGGCTGGGGGTGGGGGCATGAGCAGGGTGGGGGCGCGGCTGGCGGACCCGCCCGCGGGGCTCACAGTGTGCCCGAACATCAGTGCTCGGCGTTACGCATCAACACGCCCGTGGGTCACGGGCCCGTAGCTTCGCAATCACGGCCGGATTACGGTCGTAAGCAGCGGCCTTGCGACCGCTGGGCTGGGCGATTGTCCACCTTAGAGGAACGTACAGGATGCCGGGCGGCAGCACCGCGAAGGCTTCATGCCATCGGTGACTGCCTCCGGGTGGTCCGTCGGCGGTTCACTGGCCACACGCCGCCGGACACACCCCGGTGACCAGGACTCAACGCTTCGGCAACGAGACGGTAGCAAGGTCCGACACACCAGGGGTTTCGAGACCCGTCCGGACGCGCCCATCTGGGCGGGGCCGGAGGGATCTCGGGCACAGTGCCCAGTTGTTCGAGCTGGCAACGACTTGAGGAGACACCCGCATGGAGTTCCTTCGGCCCGCTACCTGGGACGAGGCACTCGCGGCGAAGGCTGAGTACCCGACCGCGCTGCCCATCTCGGGCGGTACGGACGTCATGGTCGAGATGAACTTCGACGTGCACCGGCCATCCGCGATTCTCGACCTCAACCGCATCACCGAGCTCACCGAATGGGAGATCACGGGGGACGTGGTCCGGCTCGGCGCCTCGGTGCCCTACACCCGGATCATCAACGAGCTGTCCGGGCCGCTCCCCGGCCTCGCGCTGGCGGCCCACACCGTCGGCTCGCCGCAGATCCGCAACCGCGGCGGGGTGGGCGGCAACCTGGGCGGGGCCTCCCCGGCCGGCGACGCCCACCCGGCGCTGCTGGCGGCCGGCCGCGACGTCTTCGTCGAGGTCGCCTCGCACGCCCGGGGCACCCGGCTGATCGCGATCGACGACTTCTACGTCGGGGTGAAGCGGAACTCGATGGAGCAGGACGAGCTGATCCGCCGCGTCCACATCCCGGTGGCGGACGGCCCGCAGCAGTTCTCGAAGATCGGCACCCGCAACGCGATGGTCATCGCGGTCTGCGCCTTCGGCTTCGCCCTCCACCCGAAGAACCGCACGGTCGGCACCGGCATCGGTTCGGCCGCCCCCACGCCGCGCCGCGCGGTGGAGGCCGAGGAGTACCTCCAGGGCGTCCTCGCGGAGCGCGGCCTGTGGGAGTCGGGCGACCTGCTCGGCGCCGAGGTCACGCAGCGCTTCGGTGAGCTGGTCAAGGCCGCCGCCTCCCCGATCGACGATGTCCGGGGCACCGCCGACTACCGCCGGCACTCGCTGGCCGTGATGGCCCGGCGGACCCTCACCTGGACGTGGAACGACTACAGCAAGCAGATCAGGAGCGCGGCATGAGGGTCACTTTCACCGCCAACGGCAAGCCCGTGGAGGCGGACGACGTCTGGGAGGGCGAGAGCCTTCTCTACGTGCTGCGCGAGCGGGTCGGCCTGCCGGGCTCCAAGAACGCCTGCGAGCAGGGCGAGTGCGGGTCCTGCACGGTCTACCTGGACGGCACCCCGGTCTGTTCGTGTCTGGTCGCGGCCGGCCAGGTGCAGGGCCGCGAGGTCCGGACGGTCGAGGGCCTGGCCGACGAGAACGGCGAGCTGGGCCTGGTCCAGCAGGCGTTCGTCGACGCCGGCGCCGTCCAGTGCGGCTTCTGCACCCCCGGCCTGCTGGTGCAGACCGACGCGCTGCTCGACAACGACGCGCAGCCCAGCGACACGGACATCCGTGAGGCCCTCTCGGGGAACCTGTGCCGCTGCACCGGCTACGAGAAGATCATGGACGCGGTGCGGCTCGCTTCCGCCCGCAAGTGCGCGAAGGCGGCCTCCGAATGAGTACTCGTACCATCCAGGGTCAGAAGAACCTTCAGGACATCCGGCAGGCGAGCAAGGACGGCATCGGCGGTTCGCCGCTGCGCCCGGACGGCACGCTCAAGGTCAAGGGCGAGTTCGCGTACTCGTCCGACATGTGGCACGAGGACATGCTCTGGGGCATGGCGCTGCGCTCGCCGCACCCCCGGGCCAACATCCTCTCGGTGGACATCTCCGAGGCGCTGAAGCTCCCCGGCGTCTACGCGGTGCTGACCCACGACGACATCCCCGGCAGCAAGTTCTACGGCCTGGAGATCCAGGACCAGCCGGCGCTGGCCATCGACAAGGTCCGCTACCACGGCGAGGCGATCGCGATCGTCGCGGCCGACCACCCGGAGACGGCCCGCCGCGCGGTGAAGAAGATCAAGGTCGAGTACGAGGTGCTGACCCCGATCGTCACCGAGGAGCAGTGCCTCAACCCCGAGGTCCACGGCTACGTCCACGAGCCGCACGAGTACAAGTCGCACGGCCACGGCAACATCTGCCACAGCCAGAAGCTGGTGCACGGCGGTGGCGTCACGGACGAGATCCGCGCGCTGGCCGACGTCATCGTGAAGTCCGACTACGAGGTCGGCATGCAGGACCAGGCCTTCCTCGGCCCGGAGTCCGGCCTGGCCGTGCCCGCCGAGGACGGCGGCATCGACCTCTACGTCGCCACCCAGTGGCTGCACGTGGACCGCCAGCAGATGGCCCCCGTGCTGGGCCTGCCGGAGGAGAAGGTCCGCCTCACGCTGGCCGGTGTCGGCGGCGCCTTCGGCGGCCGCGAGGACCTGTCGATGCAGATCCACGCGAGCCTGCTCGCCCAGCGCACCGGCAAGCCCGTCAAGATCGTCTACGCCCGTGACGAGTCCTTCTTCGGCCACGTGCACCGCCACCCGGCGAAGATGACCTACGAGCACGGCGTCACCCGCGACGGCAAGCTGGTCTTCGCCGACGCCCGGATCGTGCTGGACGGCGGCGCCTACGCCTCCGCCTCCCCCGCCGTCGTCGGCAACGCCGCCTCGCTGGGCCACGGCCCGTACAACATCCCGAACGTGCGGATGGAGGCCATCGCCCTCTACAGCAACAACCCGTCCTGCGGTGCGATGCGCGGCTTCGGCGCCGTCCAGGCGGCGTTCGCGTACGAGTCGCAGATGGACAAGCTCGCCGCCGCGATCGGCATGGACCCGGTCGAGCTGCGCCAGCTGAACGCGATGTCCGAGGGCGACTCCATGCCCACCGGTCAGGTCATCGACTCGCCGGCCCCGGTCGCCGAGCTGCTCCAGCGGGTCAAGGACATGCCGCTCCCGCCGCCGCTGGACCTGGAGAACCTCGACGTCCGCACCCTGCCGGGCGCGCTGTCCAACACCTCGCACGGCGAGGGCATCGTCCGCGGCATCGGCTACTCGGTCGGGATCAAGAACGTCGGCTTCTCCGAGGGCTTCGACGACTACTCCACCGCCCGGGTCCGCCTGGAGGTCATCGGCGGCGAGCCGGTCGCCATGGTGCACACCGCGATGGCCGAGGTCGGCCAGGGCGGCGTCACCGTGCACGCCCAGATCGCCCGCACCGAGCTCGGTGTCGAGCAGGTGACCATCCACCCGGCGAACACCGAGGTCGGCTCGGCCGGCTCCACCTCCGCCTCACGTCAGACGTACATGACCGGTGGCGCGGTGAAGCTCGCCGCCGAGGCGGTCAAGCAGGCCGTGATCGAGAAGGGCCGCCGGCGCTACGGCTGGACCCAGAACGACCTCACGCTGGCCGGCGGCAAGGTGGTCTCCGAGTCCGCGGGCGCACTGATCCCGCTGGTCGACCTGCTGGGCGACGAGGCGATCGACCTCACCCGCGAGCACCACCACCGCCCGACCGTCCCCTTCGACAAGGAGACCGGGCAGGGCTTCGGCCACGTCCAGTACACCTTCTGCGCCAACCGCGCGGTGGTCGACGTGGACGTCGAGCTGGGCCTGGTCAAGGTGGTCGAGCTGACCGCCGCCCAGGACGTCGGCAAGGCGCTGAACCCGCTGTCCGTGATCGGCCAGATCCAGGGCGGCTGCACCCAGGCGCTGGGCCTCGCCGTGATGGAGGAGATCATCGTCCGGGACGGCAAGGTGCGCAACGCCTCCTTCACCGACTACCTGATCCCGACCATCCTGGACACCCCGCCGATCCCGGTGGACGTCCTGGAGCTCCCCGACCCCAACGCCCCGTACGGGCTGCGCGGGGTCGGCGAGGCCCCGACCGTCTCGGCCACGCCGTGCATCGTCGCGGCGATCCGCCAGGCGACCGGCAAGGCGCTCAACCGGATCCCGGTCCGGCCCGAGCACATCACCGGGACGCTGTAGCCCGGTACCGAAACCTCCCCGGGGCGGCGACCGTCTTCCCCGCCGCCCCGGGGCAGCAACACCCGGCACCCACGGCGCCGGCCAGCACCGAAGAGCAACGCCATGCACGACCTGAAGCACAGCATTCTCCCGCTGCCTCTCCCACGCCGGGGTTCTGCAGCGGTGCGCACCACCACAGCGTGCGCCAGTGAGTCGAACAGTCCCCCTGCACCAGCTCTGACTGGTCACCAGGTCGGCTCGCCCACCCCAACCCCCTATGAACCTTGGGAGTGGACATGACCCGGATCCCGACGGAGCCAGGTACCACTGAGGAAAGACCCGCCGAGGACGACGCCACCCCGCCGCCCCCGGCAGCACAGCCGAAGAACGCCATGGACGCCTACTTCAAGATATCGGCCCGGGGCTCGACCTTCGGGAACGAGCTCCGCGGTGGCCTCACCACCTTCATGGCGATGGCCTACATCCTGCTGCTGAACCCGATCCTGCTCGGCGGTGCCGACAAGAACGGCATGCACCTGGACCACGCGCAGCTGACCACCGCCACCGCGCTGGCCGCCGCCGTCACCACCATCCTGATGGGTGTGGTCGGCAACGTCCCGCTGGCGCTCGCCGCCGGCCTCTCGGTCTCCGGCGCGCTCTCCACCATCGTCGCGCCGCACACCACCTGGCCACAGGCCTTCGGCCTCTGCGTGATCTACGGCCTGATGATCGTGCTGCTGGTCGTCTCCGGCCTCCGCGAGAAGATCATGAACGGCATCCCGCTGCCGCTCAAGCACGCGATCACCATCGGCATCGGCCTCTTCGTCGCGCTGATCGGCCTGGTGAAGTCCGGCTTCATCCACCACGGCCCGGACCCGTACGGCCCGCCCGTCTCGCTCGGCCCGGCCGGCGAGCTGGCCGGCTGGCCCGTCCTGATCTTCTCGGTCACCCTGATCGCGATCTTCATCCTGCTGGCCCGCAACGTCCGCGGCGCGATCCTGCTCGGCATCGCCGGCGGCACCGTGGTGGCCTTCATCGTCAACGCGACGGTGAACCTCCCGGAGCACACCTGGAGCAGCTCCGTCCCGGAGTGGCCCGGCAGCCCGGTCGCGGCACCCAACTTCGGCCTCTTCGGCGACATCGACCTGTTCGGCGCCTTCGGCGGCCAGGGCATGGGCGCGATCAGCGCCTCGGTCGCGGTCTTCACCCTCGTCCTGGCGGGCTTCTTCGACGCGATGGCCACCATCATCGGCGTCGGCACCGAGGCCGGTCTCGCCGACCGGCAGGGCCGGATGCCCGGCCTGTCCAAGGCCCTGTTCATCGACGGCGCCGGCGGCGCGGTCGGTGGCGTGGCGGGCGCCGGCGGCCAGACGGTCTTCGTCGAGTCCGCCACCGGTGTCGGCGACGGCGCCCGGACCGGCCTCGCCTCGCTGGTCACCGGCAGCTTCTTCGCCCTGATGCTGTTCTTCTCCCCGATCGCCGGCATCGTGCCGGTCGAGGTCGCCTCCGCCGCGCTGGTCGTCATCGGCTCGATGATGATGAGCCAGGCCCGGCACATCGACTGGTCGGACCGCGAGGTGGCCATCCCGGCCTTCCTCACCTGCGTCCTGATGCCGTTCACCTACAACATCACCGCCGGTGTCGCCGCGGGCGTCATCTCCTACGTCGCCATCAAGACCGGCACCGGCAAGTGGCGCGAGCCCGGCCCGCTGATGTGGATCCTGACCGCCGTCTTCGTGATCTACTTCGCGCTCGGCCCGGTCAAGGAACTGCTCGGCGTCCACTAGCAGCGCCGCCGCCGGGCGGGGACCGCGTCCCCGCCCGGCGGCTCCCCCGTCAGCCCCCCGCACCGCGTAAGGAGCCTCCGACATGCAAGACATCGCCGAGCAGCTGCAGGCCTGGCACGCGTCCGGGCGCTCCTTCGCCGTGGCCACGGTCGTCGGTGTCTCCGGCAGCGCGCCGCGCGACCCGGGGGCCGCACTGGCCGTCGACGCCGCCGGCGAGGCCGTCGGCAGCGTGTCCGGCGGGTGCGTCGAAGGGGCCGTGTACGAGCTCTGCCAGGAGGCCGTCACCAGCGGCCGGCCGGTGCTGGAGCGCTTCGGGTACAGCGACGAGGACGCCTTCGCGGTCGGCCTGACCTGCGGCGGCGTCCTGGACGTGTTCGTCCAGCCGATCACCCCCGGCGCCGACCCCGCGATGGACGCCGGCATCACCTACATCGCCTCCGGCACCCCGGTCGCGCTGGCCCGGGTGATCGAGGGCCCGGCCGCGCTGGTCGGCGCCACCGTCGCCGTCACCGCGGACAGCCACCACGGCCGGCTCTCCCCCGCGCCGACCACCACCGGCGCCCTGGAGCGCGCCGCCGTCGCCGAGGCCCGGGCCATGCTGGACGCCGGCCGGACCGGCAAGGTCGTCCTCGGCCTGGACGGCCGCCCCTGCGACGAGGAGGAGCTGGGCACCGTCACCTTCTTCGTCGAGTCGTACGTCCCCGCGCCCCGGATGCTGGTCTTCGGCGCCATCGACTTCGCCGCCGCCGTGGTGCGGATCGGCAAGTTCCTCGGCTACCACGTCACCGTCTGCGACGCCCGCCCGGTCTTCGCCACCGCCCGCCGCTTCCCCGACGCCGACGAGGTCGTGGTCGACTGGCCGCACCGCTACCTGGACTCCCAGCTCGACCGGATCGACGGCCGCACCGTGCTGTGCGTGCTCACCCACGACGCCAAGTTCGACATCCCGCTGCTGGAGCGCGCGCTGCGCCTGCCGGTCGGCTTCGTCGGCGCGATGGGCTCGCGCCGCACCCACCGTGACCGCAACGCCCGGCTGCGCGAGGTCGGCCTGACGGACGCCGAGATCGGCCGGCTGCGCTCGCCGATCGGCCTGGACCTCGGCGCCCGCACCCCCGAGGAGACCGCCGTCTCGGTCGCCGCCGAGATCGTCGCCCACCGGCGCGGCGGCAGCTGCCTGCCGCTCTCCGCCGGGGACGGCCCGATCCACCACGACCTGGCCCGCGCGCAGGAGGAGAAGGCCCGCTCGCACGCGGCCTGAACCGCCCGCCCGGCCACCACGGCACCGGCCACCACGGCCGCCGGCCCGGACCCGCCTCGCGCGGATCCGGGCCGGTGCCGTACCCGGGTACTCAGGACAGGACGACGTTGTGGCCGGGCAGGACAAGCGCCGGGAACTCCGGGCAGCCGACCGCCGTTCCGGCCCCGGGGCCCCGCACGCTCAGAGCAGCCGGACCTGCTCGGCGACCGGACGGCCCTCCTCCACGGCGGCCTGGTAGCTCACCCGCTGCCCGACCGTCAGCACCCGGCCGTGCTGGTCGACACCCGGCTCGCCGGCGGCGGTACGGACCACGGAGTCGTAGTAGAGGGTCACGTCCGGTCCCCCGTCGTCGGGGGTGATCAGGCCGTAGCCGTGGTCCGCCTCGTACGACTTCACAGTGCCGGTGGCCATGGGGTTCTCCTTCGGGCGTGCGGACGGTGCCCATCAGGAGTAACAGACCACCGGCCCGCGAGCGCGCCCTGACACGCGCCGGGCGGGCGATCTCAGTCGGCCGCACCCGCGGGGACGACCCGCAGGGCGGGCCGGCCCGTGACGGCCGTGATCACGTCGTAGTCGCCGTCGTGGTGCGGCACCGCGACACCGGCGAACCTGACCGGTCCGGTGGGGGCGGGCAGCCCGCCCCCGGCCGGCCCAGGAACGAGGACCGACCGCTCAGCCCACGTTCAGCCGGGCCGCCAGCCGCAGCAGACCCGGCGAGACGCGGCCCAGCAGGCGGGCCGCCTTGGCCTCGAAGGTGACCGGGACGACCGGCTTGCCGGTGCGCACGGACCGGACGATCTCGGCCGCGACCTTCTCGGGCGGGAACCCGCGGCGGGCGTAGAGCTTGGAGGCGCGCTGCTGCTTGGCGGCCTGCTGGTCGGCGGTGACGCCGGAGAAGGTGGTGGTGCGGGTGATGTTGGTGTTGACGATGCCGGGGCAGATCGCGCTGACGCCGATGCCGGCCGGGGCGAGTTCGGCGCGCAGGCAGTCCGAGAGCATCAGCACCGCGGCCTTGCTGGTGGCGTACGCGGCCAGCAGCTTGGACGGCAGGTAGGCGGCCGCCGAGGCGAGGTTGACGATGTGGCCGCCCTCGCCGCGCTCGGTCATCAGGGTGCCGAAGGCGCGGCAGCCGTGGATGACGCCCCACAGGTTGACGTCCAGGACGCGCTGCCACTCCTGCTCGGTGGTCTGCAGGAAGGTGCCGGAGTGGCCGACGCCCGCGTTGTTGACCAGCACGTCCGGCACGCCGTGGTCGGCGGCCACCTGCTTGGCGAAGGCGTCGACGGCCGCGCCGTCGCTGACGTCCACCCGGTAGGCGTGCGCGGCCGGGCCGACCAGCGAGGCGAGTTCGGCGGTGCGCGTGGCGGCTTCCAGGTCCAGGTCGCAGACCACCACCCGGGAGCCCTGCTCGGCGAAGGCCAGCGCGGTGGCGCGGCCGATGCCGCTGCCGGCGCCCGTGACGACGACCAGGCGGCCGTCCTCGGGCGGCCCGGCCTTCTGCCCGGCCCCGGTGCGGGCGGTGAACTCACGGACCAGACCGGCCACGACGGACCCCTTCTCCAGCAGTGCGGACCAGTGCGAGGCGTTCAGCGAGCGCCGGGTGAGGTTCGGCACCCAGCGCTCCAGGCCCTCCGAGAGCGCGACCCCGACGTAGCGGTCCCGGGTCAGCGTGACCAGCTGGACCGGCACCTCGGTCGGCCGCTCGCGGGGGGCCCGCAGGGTGGGGCGCATGTTGGCCCGGTACAACTCGATCCCGCGCACCGCGTCCTGACGCAGCGTCGGCTGCGGGTGGCCGGCGCGCGGGGCGACGCCCTCCAGGTCGCGCAGCACCCGCGGCCAGGCCCGGGCCAGCCCGAACCGCCAGGTGGCGGGGGCCAGCACCGGCAGGTGGAAGGCGGTGATGTACCAGGAGTGCAGGCCCTGCGAGAGCAGCTGCCGCAGGTGCCGGGGGGTGGGCCGGCGGAACCGGGCCCGCAGCCAGAAGCCCATGTGGTCCAGGCACGGGCCGGACAGCGTGGTGTACGAGGCGATCCGCCGCTCGGCGCCGGGCTCGGTGACGGCCTCCCAGGACTGCAGCGAGCCCCAGTCGTGGGCGACCACGTGCACCGGGCGGCCGGGGCTGACCGCGTCGGCGACCGCGAAGAGGTCGGCGGCGAGGTGCTCCAGGCGGTAGCCGTCCCGGCCGGCCGGGACGCCGGAGGCCCCCGCGCCGCGGACGTCGTAGCGCACCACGTGGTGGTCGGCGGCGAGGTCCTCGGCGACGTCGTCCCAGACCGCGTGGGTGTCGGGGTAGCCGTGCACCATCAGGACGGTCGGCGCGGCCGGGTCGCCCTGCTCGAAGACGGCGAGCGGCAGACCGTCGGCGGAGTGCACGGTGCGGCGGCGGGGGGTCATCGGGAGGCCTCCTCGGCTGTGGTGCTCCAGCGCCGCACGTGCGGCAGGTCGTCGTCGAGCCAGTAGGCGTCGTCCTCGGTGACCACCAGCAGCTCCTCGAACTTGATGCCGACGTCGCGGAACCCGATGTGCGGCTCCACCGCCCACAGGCCCGGCGTGGGCGCGTGCCGGGAGGCCCGGCCGTCCGCCCAGAGCGGGGAGCGGCCGTGCAGGCGTTCGCTGATCAGCTCGCGTCCGAGCGTCTGGAGTGTACGCACCCCGAAGCCGAACAGGTTGACGCCGGCCGGCCCGCGGGCGGTGGTCCGGGTCACCTGGTGGCCGATCACCCGGCCCGGGTAGACCCGGTGGCGGTTGTCGTAGCCGTGCGCGGCGATCTGCGCGTCCACCGCCGCGTACACCTCGTCCAGCGGTTTGCGGGCCTTCACCTCGCGCAGGATCAGCTCGCGGTAGACCCGCAGGTCGGCGGCGAGGCGGTCCCAGAGCGGGTTCTCGCCGACCTTGCCGCCGTAGCCGATGTCGGCGGTGTAGCCGTCGACCACGGGCGCGCAGTCCAGCACGTACGGCATGCCCTCCTCCAGCTTGCGGCCGCCGGCGAAGAACTGCAGCGGGGTGTGGAAGTGCCGGAAGGCGGTGCGGTCGCCGAACCAGGCGAACGGGACGTGGAAGAAGTCCTCGACGCCGGCCGCGACCAGGCGGCGGCGCAGCTGGGCGGTGGCCTGGCGCTCGGTGACGCCGGGTTCGATCCAGGCGGCGACCTGTTCGGCGCAGTGGTAGGCGAGCTGCTGGGTCTCCCGGAAGCGGCCGAGGTCGGCCTCGGTGAACGGGAAGGCGGGCCGGGGTGCGGTGGCAAGGGCCATGGGGTTCCTTCGGGGCCGTCGGGGGCGCCTGCTCGGGGGGCCGGACCGGCCCGGGCCGGTGGGGGCCCGGCCGGTCACGGCGGTCGGGCGGTCGGGCGGTCGCGGCGGTCGGGCGGTCGCGGCGCTAGAGGTCCAGGACGAGGGTCTCGCCCTCGGCGGCGCGCGAGACGCAGGGCAGCAGGGCGCCGGCAGCGCGCTCCTCGGCGGTCAGCCGGCGGTCGCGGTGGTCGGGGGTGCCGGACAGCACCTGGACCCGGCAGGTGCCGCAGAAGCCCTGGTGGCAGGAGTACGGCAGGTCGGGGCGGGCCTCCAGGGCGACGTCCAGCGCCGACCGGTCGGCCGGGACGGCCAGCGCCGGGCCGTCCGCGCCGAGCCGTACGGTGAACGGCCGGCCGTCCCGGACGGGCGCCGCGCCGAAGCGCTCGAAGTGCAGGGCGCGGGCGGGCGAGGCCTCCAGCGCGCCCTGGACGGCGGCCAGCATCGGCGCCGGGCCGCAGCAGTACACGGCGGCGCCCCGGGGGGCCCGGGCGAGCAGGCCGGCGCCGGTGGGGACGCCGTGCCGGTCGTCGTCGAGGATCTCCACCCGGCCGGGGTCGAGGGCGAGCAGTTCCTCGGTGAACGGCATGGTGGCGGCGCTGCGGCCGGTGTGCACCAGCCGCCAGTCCAGGCCGAGGCGCTGGGCCTCCCGGGCCATCGGCAGCAGCGGGGTGATGCCCACGCCGCCGGCCAGCAGCAGCACGCTCGGCTCGGCGCAGAAGGCGAAGCCGTTGCGGGGCCGGCGCACGGTCAGCCGGGTGCCGGGGCCCAGCTCGTCGTGGATCTCGGCCGAGCCGCCGCCGCCCCCGGGCAGCCGGCGGACGGCGATCCGGTAGCCGGTGCGGTCGGCCGGGTCGCCGCAGAGCGAGTAGTGCCGCTCGCGGCCGGAGGGCAGCCGCAGCCGGATGTGCGCGCCGGGCTGCCAGGCGGGCAGTTCGTCACCGCCGGGGTCGCCCAGGCGCAGCTCGACGACGTCCTCGGCGACCGTCCGGCGGGCGGTGACGGCGAGGCGCAGCGGCGGGGTGGGGAGGGCCGGCGGGCGGCGCGGGTTGCGGCGCAGCAGCGGGCTGCCCAGGGCGGGGGTGTACCGGTCGCCGAAGGCGGTGACGCGCTGCATGAAGCGGTCCGCGCGCGGGCGGCCGTACAGGTCCGGGGGCGGGGTGGTGAGGTCCATCCGGGGCGGCTCTCCTGGCTCCTGGCGGCGGGTCAGTGGTGGGCGGCGGCGGCGCGGGCCGCCGGGGAGGTGGCCAGGTAGCTGAGCGCCTGGCCGGACGAGCCCTCCTGGGTGGGGTGGTAGCCGCGCTTGAGGTAGCGCAGGCCGGAGCGCAGTGAGCGGAGCGGGTCGGGCAGCATCCCGCGGCCGGCGATCTGCCGGGCCTCGCGCCAGGTCGGGCGGATCCGCCCGTCCAGGGTGGGGTCGGCGGCGAGCAGGAACCGGACGCCGCGCACCCAGAGGTGGACCAGCAGCGGCCCGGACACCGCCATCCCGCGCACCCGGCGCAGGTAGCCCGGGTCGAGGTGGACCATCAGGTCGTACGCCACGCTGCGGTGCTCGACCTCCTCGGCGCCGTGCCAGCGCAGCAGGTCGAGCATCGTCGGGTCGGCCTTGGCGCGGTCCAGGCCCGGGGAGTTGAGCGCCCAGTCGCCGAGGAAGGCGGTGAAGTGCTCGATGGCGGCGACGAAGGCCACCCGCTCGATGATGTTCTCGCGCCGCCGGCGCGGGTCCAGCCCGCTGCGCTCGCCGAGGACCCGCTGGAACAGCCAGCCGATCTGGCGGACGTACGGGCGCGGGTCGAGGCCCTGGGCCAGCAGGTGGTCCAGCACCTCCTGGTGGGCCTCGGCGTGGATGGCCTCCTGGCCGATGAACCCGAGCACCTCCTCGCGCAGCTGCTCGTCGGTGATCAGCGGCAGCGCCTCCTTGAACACCTTGACGAACCAGCGCTCGCCCTCCGGCAGCAGCAGGTGGAGCACGTTGATGGTGTGGGTGGCCATCGGCTCGTCCGGGATCCAGTGCAGCGGCAGCTGCGACCAGTCGAAGCGGACGTCCCGGGGTTCGAGGACGAGGTTCTCGTGGACGGTGGGCGCGGCGGCTTTGCGCAGTACGGGGGCCGGGGCGGGGCCGGCGGCTGGGGCGGGTGCTGCGGGGACGGCAGCGGCGGCACGGGTGGCACGGGGCATGAGGGGCCCTCCTGACCTGCGGGTGGCGGCTCGACTCTGGGCAACTTACTCGCGGGTAGAGCGGGCGACAAGGGTTTCGACCACTCTTATCGACATCGAGTCTAATAAGCCTGGCGGGTCGCCACAGAGAGTCTTCGAGGCCGGGGGCGGGCGGAAACCCCGGCGGAGCGGTTCGCTGCGGCGCCCGCTCCGCCGGGTCCGGACCCAAGGCCCGGGGCCGGCCGGGCTACGCCAGCGAGGCCGGGTCGGTGTTCGCCCCGCAGAGCACCACGGCGACCCGCTCCCGCGGTGCCGGGCGGTACGCCCCGCTGCGCAGGGCGGCCGTCGCGGTGGCGCCGCCGTGCTCCACCACCAGCCGGTGGCCGTCCCAGAGCCCCTGCCGGGCCGCGACGATCGCGGCGTCCTCCACCAGCACCGACTCGGCCCCCACCTGCCCGGCCCAGTGCAGGGCCATCTCCGAGACCCGGCGGGCCCCGAGCGAGTCCGCCGCGACGGAGTCCACCGCGACGTCGACCGGCTTCCCGGCCGCGACGGCGGCGTTCAGCGCACGGGAGCCGGCCGGCTCGACCGCGACCACCCGCACCCCGTGCTCCGCCGCCGCCACGGCCAGGCCGGTGAACAGCCCGCCGCCGCCCACCGCCACCACCACCGTGTCCAGCCCCGGCACCGCGGCCAGGATCTCGGGCAGCAGGGTGCCGGCCCCCGCGGCGATGTACGGGTCGTCGTAGGCGTGCGAGGCGAGTGCGCCGGACTCGGCGGCGAACAGCCGGGCGGCCTCCAGCGCGTCCGCGTACTCGCTGCCCGTCAGCCGGACGTCCGCCCCGTACCCGCGGAGCTTGCGGATCTTGACCGGCGGCGCCGTCGCGGGCAGGAAGACGGTGGCCGGCACGTCCTGCGCCTTGGCGGCCCAGGCGCAGGCCAGCCCGGCGTTGCCGCCGGAGGCGATCACCACGCCGGCCGCCGGCATGCTGCCGTCGGCCAGGTGAGCGGCGACGAAGTTCGCCGCGCCGCGGTCCTTGAAGCTGCCGCTGTGCTGCAGGAAGTCGAGCGCCAGGAAGACCTCGGCGCCGCCGGCCCCACCCGGGCCGGCGGACACCACCGCCGCGGTCCGGGTGAGGCCGGCGATCCGCTCGGCGGCCGCCGTGACGTCGTCGTACGTGGGCTGGGACAAGCGGTGCTCCAGAGGTCGGTCCGGACGGTCGGCACCGGGACGCGGCCGGCACGGCGGCGGCCCGGGCGGGCCGGCGGGCCGGCCCGTGACCATTGTCGGACGGCGGCCCCGGCGGCCCCGCCCTCGGGTCGGGTCCGCCGGGTCAGGGCTCCCCAGGTCCCCCGGGTCAGGGCTCCCGGGCCCTGCTCAGGCTCCCGGGTCAGGGCACCGGTCGGTCGCCGGCTCCGGACCCGGCGGGTGCCGTCAGGCCGGCGGGTAGCGCCGGTTGAGCTTGCCCACGTCCCCCCGGCTCAACCCCGTCCGGGCGTAGGGGTCGACGAGCAGCCCGCCGTCCGGCCGGGTCATGGTCGGCCGGCCGTTGCGGCTGAAGGACTTCGAGCCGTAGATCATGATCGAGTCGTAGTCGAAGGGGCCGAGGGTGTCCTCGTTCTCCGTCCCGACCTTGCCGAACTGGGCCGCCAGGGAGGGGTCGACGTTCTCCAGGTGGAGCACCAGGTGCTGGTCACGGTCACCGCGCATGTGCTCGTGGAAGAACCCGAGCGCGTGCATCAGCTCGTGCAGGACCGTCCCGTGCCAGTCGCAGCCCTCGCCGAGCGAGAAGTTCTGCCGGCCGCCGACCATGCCCACGTACGAGTAGCAGCCCTCGCCGCGGACGAACTGGATCCAGTTCTGCTGCTGCTCGGCCCGGACGAAGCGCACGCAGGAGTTGCCCTCGATCTCGCGCATCGCCCCGCGCAGGGCCTTGACCAGGGACTTCGCGTCGGCCCCGACCCGGTACGGGACGACGCCGCCGGGCCAGCGGGTGGCGCCCGCCCCGCCGCGTGCGCCCGGGGACGCCGCGCCGCGGTCCCCCGGGCCGACGGCGCAGCCCTTCCCGGCCGCCGCCGCGCCCGGGGCCAGCGGCGCGGCCACCGACCAGGCGGCGCTGAGCCCGACCAGCAGCGCGAGGACGGCGGCGCGGCGGGTCGGGCTGGTCGCGGTCATGGCTGCTCCTGGGATCGTCACGCTCCGTCGATCACAGATGACGTGTCAGCGCGACCCTAGCGAGCCCGCCGCGCCGCGGGTGGTGAACGCACGGGACTTCACACGCCGGAGTGACGGCCGCCGGGTGGCCGTACCGGCTCACGAGGCCACCCCCGGCGGGCCGTCGGGGGTGGCCATCAGCAGGACGGGGACCATCAGGCCCCCGGAGGCCGAACTGCGCGGCAGCGGCACCCAGCTGAGGCCGGTCATCCGGGGGCAGTCGCAGTCGAGCCCCGGGTCCACGCCGAGGCGCGGTTCGCCCGGCCCCACCTCCACGGCGAAGCAGGACGTCCAGCCCGCCGGGTGGGGCGCGTCGTAGAGGTGACGCACCGAGCGGCCGGCCAGGCCGGCCTCCTCGGCCACCTCGCGGAGCACCGCCTGCTCGGCGGTCTCGCCCGGCTCGATGCCGCCGCCCGGCAGCGTCCAGTACTCGTGCCCGTCGTGCCGGCCGGACGGGCCGCGGCCCCGCTCCCGCACCATGAGGACGTGCCCGTCCCGGATGATCACTGCAGCCGCCCGCCGCCTGTCCGTCATGGGCCGATCATGCCGGACGCCGCCGACAGGCCGGGGCCACCGCTGCGGGCCGGCGGGCGGGCGCGGGCGGAGCCGGCAGGCGGGCGCGGGCGCGCTGACGGGTGCCGCACGCAGGGCGCGCGGCACCCGGGAGAGCGCCCGCCGCTCAGACCGCCATCGCGAGCATCAGCGGCGCCGCGCGGTGCGCGAGGAGTTCGGCGGCGGCCTTCAGGCGGTGCACGTTGTCCACCGGCATCGAGGTGGCCAGGCAGCCGACGGTGCTGCCGGCGATGACGGGGACGGCGGCGCAGACCGTGCCGAGGGCGTACTCCTGGATGTCCAGCACCGGCACGGTGGCCGGCTGGCGCTCCAGACGGTGCATCAGCTGGTCGGCGTCGACCACCGTCCGGGAGGTCAGGCGGGCCACCGGGTGCCGGGACAGGTGGTCCCGGCGGGAGTCGTGGTCCAGCTGGCTGAGCAGGCACTTGCCGATCGCGCTGGCGTGCGCGGTGGCCCGGAAGTCCACCCACTCCTGGACGGCGGGCGCGTGGTCGGCGGCGGAGACCGCCTCCACCGACAGCTCGCCCTCGTGGTAGCGGCTGAAGTAGACCGCCGCGCCCAACTCGTCCCGCAGTTCGGCGAGTTTATGGTTGAGCCGGACCCTGACCAACTGCTCGCGGTTGTACTGCCCGAGCAGGGCGAAGGTGCCGCCGAGCACCCAGGCCTCGTCCTGGTACTGCAGGTAGCCCTCGGTCTCCAGGAACTCGGTCAGCCGGCGGACCTCACCGGGCGGGAGCGAGGTCTCGCGGGCGAGGCCGGCGTTGGTGGCCCCGCCGGGGTGACGGTCGACCGCCTCCAGCAGCCTGAGCGCGTGTTGCAGGGAGCCGAACGGACCAGGGACACCCTGGTCCAGCGTGGCCTGACGACCCCGGGCTGGTGTCGGCATGACGTCCCCTTCCGATGTCCCCGCGCGGACCGGCCGCGACAGCTCCAGCCTATCCACCGGGGGGCGCCGTTAACGGCCGGTCGGCAGATATTTGCGCAGGTGATACGCACAACTTGTGTGGCATATGCCACACAAGAGCGCCTCGCCCCCACAGCTGCCGCCCCGTCCGGCGACCGGCAACCGGCAACCGGCAACCGGCGCGAACGGCTCAGTAGGTCACGGTGATCCGCCGCGCCGGTCCGTCCACCCGCACCAGGCCGCCGTAGGGGATCACCAGCTGCGGGTCGGTGTGGCCGAGATCGACGTCGAACACCGCCATGGTGTCCGGCGCGTACTCCGCCAGCGCCCGCAGCACCGCCGCCCGCTGCGCGTCCCGGTGGGCCGCCCCGGCGGCCTCGTCCAGCGGCCGCTGGTGGGACCAGGCCTTCGCCCGCCCCATCAGCAGCGCCGGGAACTGCCGCAGCAGGCCCCGCTCCCCCATGTTGCGCAGGGTCCGGTACACCTCCTCGGCGCCCGGCTGCTCCTCCGAGGTCTCCAGGAAGAGCACGCAGCCCGCGTAGGCCTCGGGCGCCCGGATGCCGCGGTCGGCCATCAGCAGCCAGCCGAGGATCTCCAGGTTGCCGCCCCAGCTGGCGCCCTCCACCACCCGCTCCGCCCGGTGCCAGAGCCAGCCCTGACCGGGCGTCAGTGCCGGCTCCGCGTCGAAGGTGCGCGGGTCCTCCCAGCGGCCGCCCCGGTCGGTGAAGGCCCCGGCCGGGCGGAGTTCGTACGGCCCGGAGGTGAACAGCGCGGCCCGCAGCGAGTCGGCGGTCGGGCCGGCCATCGCGCCCGGGCGGCCGAACTCGACCATCACCGTGCCGCCGTGGTAGCCGACGATGCCGAGGTTCCAGAGGTACGCCAGCAGGTTGGTGTTGTCGCTGTACCCGAAGAAGGGCTTGGGGTTGGCCCGGATCAACTCCGCGTCGAGGTGCGGGATCACGGTGATCTGGTCGTCGCCCCCGATGCTGGCGATCACCGCCCGGATGTCCGGGTCGGCGAAGGCCGCGTGGATGTCGGCGGCGCGCTCGCGCGCGGTGGCCCCCATCGTCCGGGTGGCCGGGTACTCCACCGGGACCAGCCCGAACTCCTCACGCAGCCGGCGCAGGCCCAACTCGTAGGGCAGCGGCAGGATCCCGGGCAGGCCGGCGGAGGGCGAGATCACCGCGACCCGGTCGCCGGGGCGGGGCTTGACGGGATAGGAGGGCGTTGTCATGGTCATCGCCCGAGGATATCCGCGCAGGTGAGCGGCGCTCGATCGGTTTTCCGCGGCCCCGCGGGGCCGGCCGGACCCGGGCAGGCGAAAGGCCTCTCCCCCACTGCCCGGGGAGGAGAGGCCTTTCACCGGTCACCCGGGTGCGGGCCCGGGTGGCCTGGGAGGGTTGGTCGGTGGGGCGGGGATCAGCCCTCGTCGCCCGCGCGGAGCTTGGCGACGGCGGCCTCCAGGCGGGCGCCGTACTCCTCGTCGGCCGCGTGGAAGTGGGCGAGGTTCTTCTCGACGATGTCGTCGCGGGTGACCTGCGCCAGGAAGCCCGCGATGTTGCCGATCAGGCGGGTCCTCTCGCCGGCCGACATCAGCCGGTAGAGCTCGCCGGCCTGGAAGAAGTCGTCGTCCTTGGTGTGGGCCGGCGTGGTGTACGTGCCGGTCCAGCCGTTCAGCGCGACCGGCGCGGCGAGCGCGTTGTCGGTCTGGGCCGGGCCGTCGTACGAGTTGGGCTCGTAGTTCTTGCCCCGGCCGGACTTGTTGACGGCGGAGAGGCCGTCGCGGCCGTAGTTGTTCGCCTCGGTCGCCTTGGGGGCGTTCACGGCGAGCAGGGTGTGGTTGACGCCGAGGCGGTAGCGCTGGGCGTCCGCGTAGGCGAACAGGCGGCCCTGGAGCATCTTGTCCGGGGAGGGACCGATGCCGGGGACGAAGTTGTTCGGCGAGAAGGCGGACTGCTCGACGTCGGCGAAGACGTTCTCCGGGTTCTTGTTGAGAACCAGGCGGCCGACCTTCTGCAGCGGGTAGTCCGCGTGCGGCCACACCTTGGTGAGGTCGAACGGGTTGAAGCGGTAGTCGGCGGCCTCGGCGACCGGCATCAGCTGGACGTACAGCGTCCAGGACGGGAACACGCCCCGCTCGATGGCCTGGTGCAGGTCGCGCTGGTGGCTGTCGGCGTCCGAGCCGAGCACCTCGGCGGACTGGTCGCCGTCCAGCGAGCGGATGCCCTGGTTGGTCTTGAAGTGGTACTTCACCCAGAACGCCTCGCCGGACTCGTTGACCCACTGGTAGGTGTGCGAGCCGTAGCCGTTCATGTGGCGGTACGAGGCCGGGATGCCGCGGTCGCCGAAGAGCCAGGTGATCTGGTGGGTCGAGGCCGGCGAGTGGGCCCAGAAGTCCCAGACGTTGTCCGCCTCCTGCACGCCGGTGAACGGGTCGCGCTTCTGCGAGTGGATGAAGTCGGGGAACTTCACCGGGTCCTTGATGAAGAACACCGGGGTGTTGTTGCCGACCAGGTCGTAGTTGCCCTCGGCGGTGTAGAACTTCAGCGCGAAGCCGCGCGGGTCGCGCACCGCGTCGGAGGAGCCCAGGTTGCCGGCCACGGTCGAGAAGCGCAGGAAGACCTCGGTGCGCTTGCCGATCTCGGAGAGGAAGTCGGCGCGGGTGAACTGCGAGACCTCGTCCGTCACCTCGAAGTAGCCGTAGGCGCCGGAGCCGCGGGCGTGCACGACACGCTCCGGGATGCGCTCGCGGTTGAACCGGGCGAGCTTCTCCAGGAGCTGCTGGTCCTGGATGAGCAGCGGGCCGTACTCGCCGGCCGAGGCCGAGTTCTGGTTGTCGGCGACCGGGGCGCCGGACTCCGTGGTCAGGATCTTGGACATGAGAGGGTCCTTCAGGTCGTTAAAGGCGTTGCGTGGAGAAGGCGGAGACGGTCGGTCGGGCGGCGGGCCGGCGCGGGTCAGACGCCGAGCAGCCGCCAGATCGCCGAACGGCGGCGCGAGGACTGCTCGCCGTCGGGGCCGTCGGCCGGCTGGAGCGCGGACACGGCGGCGGTGGTCGCGGCGGCGTCCGCGAGCGGGCGGGCGGCGGTCAGCGCGGTGGCCTCCTCCGCCTCAAGACCGGCCTCGACGAGGGCCGTACGGGCCTCGCCGGCCGGAAGTGCGTTGAACCAGCGCAGCGCGAGGGCGGCGCGGCCGGCCCCGGTGAGCCTCCCGGTCAGGCGCAGCCGGGCCAGGCCGCCGTCCGGGTAGACGTTGATCCGCACGTGCGTCACCGGACGGCCGGCGTCCAGCCGCAGGCGGTGCCGGGTGTCGGGCTGCAGCCGGGTGCGCGGCAGGATCGGGAACCAGCCGTCGGCGTCGGTGGACGGGTCGCCGCCGGTGGAGGCGTCGTACCCCACCAGGTCGGCCCAGCCGGGGGCGTTGGCGACGAAGTGGGTGGTGTCCACCTCGGCGGCCAGGACCTCGCCGCCCCCGGCCAGGGCGATCCGGACCCAGTCGTTGGCCTTGTCGCGCCGACGCCGGGTCTCCCAGCCCTCGCCCATGACGGAGGCGCGACCGGGAGCGTTCAGGTTGTGCGGGGAGGAGAAGTAGCGGTCCGAGGCGGCCTCGGCGACGCCGCCGAACTCCTGCGCGGCGAGGTCGAAGGTCAGGCCGTCCAGCTCGCGCGGGTCGGTGAGCACCTCGCCGTGCACCCGCAGCCGGGCCACGCCGCCGTCCGGCCAGATGTTCAGCCGTACGTGGGTGTAGCGCGTCCCGTCGGTGACCTCGAACTCGTGGGCGGTGTCACCGCGGAGCGCGGTGCGCGGCACCAGGTCGGTCCACTCCGCGTCGTCGAGCTCCTCGACGGACGGGTGGCCCGGGATCGAGGCGGCCTGGACGGAGGCGGTCTCCGGGTAGTTGCCGGTGAAGTGCGCGGTGTCCACGATCACGCCGCGGATCACGCCGCCGACGCCGAGCCGGACGACCGCCCAGTCGTGGTCCTCGTCGGTCGGGTGCGGCTGCTCGGCGCTGACGCCGCGCCGGCGCTTGCTCTCCCAGCCGTCCATGATCTGGCCCTTGTGGCCGAAGGTGTGCGCGCGGAACTCGGCGGGCTTGGCGACCAGCAGGTTCTCCGCGTCGGCGAAGGTGTCCTCGTTGGTGGCGACCACGCCGGCGCCGAGCAGCCGGGAGGCCAGGTTGACCAGCTCGGTGAACGGAGCACTCGGGGTCGTAACGCTGCTCATCGATGAGTCTCCTGATTCAGGAACGGGTGATCTGACGGCCGGTCGGCTCGCCGTCCACGTCCACCACCCGGCCGCGGAGCCAGGTGGTGCGGACGGCGCCGGTCAGCGTCCGGCCCGCGTACGGGGTCACGGGGTTGCGGTGGTGCAGCGCGGCGGCCTGCACGGCGAACTCGCCGTCCGGGTCGAAGGCCACCAGGTCGGCGTCGTTCCCGACGGCGATGGAGCCCTTGGTGCCGGTGAGGCCGACCAGCGAGGCGGGCCCGGAGGACATCCAGCGGACCACGTCGGAGAGGGTGTGGCCGCGCCTGCGGGCCTCGGTCCAGATGGCCGGCAGGCCGAGCTGGAGGGAGGCGATGCCGCCCCAGGCGGCCGCGAAGTCTCCGCTGCCGCCGTACTCCTTGAGCAGCTTGAGGTCCGGCGTGGACGGCGAGTGGTCGGAGACGACCGCGATGAACTCGCCGGCCGCCAGGGCCGCCCAGAGCGCGTCGCGGTTGGACTCGTCGCGGATCGGCGGACAGCACTTGAAGGCGGTGTCGCCGTCCGGCACCTCCTCGGCGGCGAGGGTGAGGTAGTGCGGGCAGGTCTCGGCGGTCACCCGGACGCCGTCCTCGCGGGCCTGGCGCAGCAGCGGCAGGACGGCGGCGGAGGAGACGTGCAGGATGTGCACCCGGGCGCCGGTGCGGCGGGCGGTGTCGAGCAGCCGGGCGACGGCGGCGGTCTCCGCGTCGTCGGGGCGGGAGGCGAGGAAGTCGCGGTAGTGCACGCCGGGCTGCTGGGGGGCGGCCGCCAGGACGGCCGGGTCCTCGGCGTGGATGATCGCCAGCGCGCCGATCCGGGCCTGCTCGGCCAGGGCGCTCTCCAGGTCGGCCTGCTCGACGTGCGGGAACTCGTCCACGCCGGAGGGGGCCAGGAAGCTCTTGAAGCCGAAGACGCCGGCGGTGTGCAGCGGCTCCAGGTCGCCGGTGTTGCCGGGGATCGCGCCGCCCCAGAAGCCGAGGTCGACCCAGGCCTGGCCCTCGGCGGTCTTCCGCTTGGCGTCCAGGCCCTCGACCGTGGTGGTCGGCGGGACGGAGTTCAGCGGCATGTCGATGACGGTGGTGACGCCGCCGGCGGCGGCGGCCCGGGTGGCGGTGGCGAAGCCCTCCCACTCGGTGCGGCCGGGCTCGTTGACGTGCACGTGGGTGTCGACCAGGCCGGGGAGGAGCACGGTGTCGCCGAGGTCGGTGAGGTGCTGGTCGCCGACGAGCAGGGAGCCGTGGGCGGCGATCTGCTCGATCCGGCCGTCCTGGATCAGCACGTCAGCGGGACGCTCGCCGTCAGGGAGGACGACACGGCGGGAGCGGATCACCGCGGGGCCGTCGGGGTGCGGCGTCTCGCTGAGGGGCATCGGGACCTCCGGGTGGACCGTCTTCGGGGCGAAGCGGGAGCTGTGGTGAACGAGGGGGTGAAGGGGTCGCTGAGGGCGGGCAGGGGCCGTGGAGGCGGCAGTTGAGGTCTGCTCATCACACCGCCGGCTGCGATTGCTCGGAGCCTAGGCCCGCCTTCAACAAAACGTCAATGTAGGAAACTACGAGGAAACCGGGAATCAACCGGCCAGCAACGCGGCGGCCAGCCGCTCGCCCGCGACCTCGGACAGCTCCGCCGCCCTGGTCATGCTGTCGCCGGGCTGCTCGGCCAGCGCGGTGAGCGCGTAGGCCGCGACGAAACCCGCCGCCCGCCACTCGTTCTCCGCCAGCTCAAGACGCCCTGCCACAGCGGCCACCCGAACCCCCGCCCGAGTGGCCGCCGCGGCAACGCCGGCGGGGGCCTTGCCATGGAGCGTCTGCGCGTCCAGGCAACCCTCACCTGTCACGACGAGGCGTGCCCCACGCACGGCCTCGTCGAAGCCCAGCAGTTCGAGCATCAGCTCGATGCCGGGCCGCATGGTGGCGCCGAGCAGTGCGAGGGCGGCGTAGCCGACCCCGCCCGCGGCCCCGGCGCCGGGGGCGTCGCGGAAGTCCCGCCCGGTGCTCCCGCCGACGACGTCGGCGAAGCGGGTCAGGCCTTCCTCCAGGATCAGCAGGTCCTCGACGTCGGCACCCTTCTGCGGGCCGTAGACGGCCGTCGCGCCGCGGGGGCCGAGCAGCGGGTTGTCGACGTCGCAGGCGACCACGACCTCCACCCCGGTCAGCGAGTCGGCGAGCGGGCCGAGGTCGATCCGGGCCAGCCGGCGCAGCGCGGCGCCGCCGGGCGCCAGCTCGGTGCCCTCGGCGTCGTACAGGCCCACGCCGAGCGCCTGGACCATGCCGGCGCCGCCGTCGGTGCAGGCGCTGCCGCCGAGGCCCAGCACGATCCGCTTCGCACCGAGCGAGACGGCCCGGCCGATCAGCTGGCCGACCCCGTAGGAGCCGGCGGCGAGCGGCGCGGTCCGGCCGCCGGGGAGCCGGGCCAGCCCGGAGGACTGGGCCAGCTCGACCACGGCGGTGTCGCCCTTGACGGCGATCGCGGCGTCCACCGGCAGGCCGGTGGGACCGGCCACCTTGGCCGGGACGCGGGTGAAGCCGGCCGCCAGCGCGGCGGCCAGGGTGCCCTCGCCGCCGTCGGCGACGGGCAGCTCGCGGACCTCGACGCCGGGGGCGCCGCGGCGGATCCCGGCCGCGATGCGGGCGGCGACCTCGGCGCCCTCCAGCGTGCCCTTGAACTTGTCGGGGGCGACGACGACATGGCCCTGGGTGGGGGTGGCGGGCATGGCGTGGGCCTCACTTCCGGGTCGGGCTGCTGATCCGCGGGCGGACCGGATGGTCCGAGTCTGCGCCCGTCTGGTGCTTCGGTGCCTTGCGTGGTTTCCGGGGCCTGGGCCGTGCGGGGCACGGCCGGGTGCGACCCCCTCCCCGCCGTTCCACTCGTCCCGCTTCCGACGTACGAGTGGCTCCCCTCGGCGAGGGAGGGGGCCGGGCGGCGCGCACAGGCACGACCGAAGTGCCCCCGACAGGGAGGCGCGCCACCGGCTTGGGACGGTCGGCAGGGGGCGGATGAGCCCCAGCCCTCCTGCCGACCGAGCCTGGCCTCCTGGTGGCGCGGGCACGACCGGATAGGTACACGCCACCAGGAGGAGTCTGTGGGGCCCGGGGGTTCGCACCCCCGGGCCGGGGTACTGCTGCCGAGCGCGGGGCTCAGCCGTCGGTCGCCGTGGTTCAGGCCACCGTGCGGCCGGAGAGGCGCTCGACGCCGCGCAGCAGCGCGGAGTGGTCGAGCGAGCCGTCGCCGTTGGCCCGGGCGGACGCGACCAGCTGGGCGACGACCGCACCGACCGGCAGGGCCGCGCCGACCGCGCGGGCGGCGTCGGTGACGATGCCCATGTCCTTGTGGTGCAGGTCGATGCGGAAGCCGGGAGCGAACTCGCGGTTCAGCATGTTGCCCTTCTTGCGGTTCAGCACGGTCGAGCCGGCCAGGCCGCCGCCGAGGACGTCCAGCGCGGCGGCGAGGTCGACGCCCGCGTTCTCCAGGAAGACCACGGCCTCGGCCAGGACCTGGATGTTGACGGCCACGATGAGCTGGTTGGCGGCCTTCACGGTCTGGCCGGCGCCGGCCGGGCCGACGTGGACCACGGTGGTGCCCAGCGCGTCGAAGATCGGCTTGGCCTCGGCGAAGTCCGCGGCGTCGTCGCCACCGACCATGATCGAGAGGACCGCCTCGACGGCACCGGCCTCGCCGCCGGAGACCGGGGCGTCCAGGGTCCGGACGCCCTTCTCCTTGGCGGCGGCCGCGACCTTGATCGAGGTCTGCGGGGTGATGCTGGACATGTCGATCACCAGGGTGCCGGCCTTGACGTTCTCCAGCACCCCGCCCTCGCCGAGGACGACCTGGAGGACGTGCGGGTCGGCGGGGACCATCGTGATGACGACCTCGGCGTCGGCCACGGCCTCGGCGATGCTCGTCGCACCGTGGCCGCCGGCCGCCACCAGGGCGTCGATCGCGGGCTGCTGGAGGTTGTAGCCGGTGACGTGGTGGCCGGCCTTGACCAGGTTGGCGGCCATCGGGCTGCCCATGATGCCGAGGCCGATGAAAGCGATCTTGCGGGAGGCGCTCATGCGTCGCGTTCCTTCGTACGTGGGAGGGTGGGAGGAGGAGGGCTCGGGCCCTAGTTCGCGGCGCGCAGCTCGCGGGGCAGCCACTCGAAGCTGTCGGCGGTGACGCCGGCCGAGGGGCGGTACTCCAGGCCGACGCGGCCCGTGTAGCCGGCCGCGGCGAGGCGGGCAAAGAGGTCCTCGAAGTCGAGGTCGCCGGTGCCGGGCTCGTTCCGGCCCGGGTTGTCGGCGATCTGCACGTGGCCGAAGCGGTCGGCGTACGCGTCGATGACGGCGGCGAAGTCCTCGCCGTTCTTGGCCAGGTGGTAGAAGTCCGCGAGGAACTTGGCGTTGCCGAGACCGGTGGCGGCGTTCACCTTGTCGACGATCTCGACCGCGGCGGCCGCGGTGACCAGCGGGTAGTCCGGCGACTCGGGCTTGTTGAGGGCCTCGATCAGCAGGATCGCGCCGATGCCGTGGGCGGCCCGGGCCGCGAGCACCAGGTTCTCCAGGGCGAGTTCGTCCTGCTCGGCCGGGTCCACGCCCTCGACCCGGTTGCCGTAGAGGGCGTTCAGCGCCTTGGTGCCGAGCGACTCGGCGAGCGAGACGCTGACCGCGATGTTCTCGCGGAAGCGCTCCTTCTCGGCCGGGACGGAGACGGTGCCGCGGGCGCCCTTGGTGAGGTCGTCCAGGAAGTTGAGGCCGGTGAGCTGCACGCCGGCGTCGGTGAAGGCCTTGCGGAGCGCGTCCAGCTCGGCCTCGGCGGGGGTGTGCTCCTCGCCGAAGGGCCACCACAGCTCGGCGGCGGTGAAGCCGGCGGCAGCGGCGGCGGCCGGGCGCTCCAGCAGCGGAAGCTCGCTGAACAGGATCGACAGGTTGACCGTGGCGCGTCCGTTCGGGAACGCGTGCTGGGAGGCGGCAGTCACGTCAATCACCTTTCACTTTCTTCCGTATCTCCCGCGGCCTTCCGGCGGCCGGCGGGGAGATTTCCTACTTCCACGATCCGGAAGCAGGATTCTGCTTGGTGGAAGCATGTCCGCCACAGCGAGCGGGTGTCAAGGCCGTCGCAACAATTTGTTGAAGTGAACCGAAGCGCCCCGCCGGGCGGGCCGCCGACTGTTCGATCGACCAGCCCCTCCCGTTCCCCGCACCGCTCGCTACAGTGAGCAGGTGCGATTGATGGTGGAGTTCACGACAGAACCGTTCGAGCTGGACACGTTTCCCGAGCACGCGGTGGCGGCCCGGCGAGTGGTCGACGAGGCCGGCCTGGCCGTCGCCGTCGGACCGTTCGGCACCGGCGCCGAGGGCGAGGCCCAGCAGGTGCTGGACGCCGTCACCAAGCTGCTGCGGGAGACGCTGGACGCCGGGGCGACCCGGATCTCCGTCCAGCTGAGCGTGCTCGACGACGACAAGACCCCGGAAGGAGTGGGTACGCAGTGAGCAACGCACTGGAACACCCGCTCGCGGCGGCGATAAAGCCGCTGCTCGACGCGGTCGGCGCGACGCCGGTACCGGTCGACGAGGCCAAGTCCGACGACGTCCTGCTGGAGTGGGACGGTGCGCCGGCCATCGCCGTGCGGCTGCCTCACCTGAGCAGTGCGCTGGACCGCCTGCTGGCCGAGATGACCCGCCAGTTCGACGGCCGCCCGCTGGACGAGCTGGACCGCTGGGAGAAGCAGCGGGTCGTCGCCCTGCTGGAGGAACGCGGTGCCTTCACCGTCCGACACGGTGTGGAGACGGTCGCCGCCGCGCTCGGCGTGAGCCGCTTCACGGTGTACAACTACCTCAACCGCCAGGACGGCTCGAAGTCCGGCTGAGCGAACGCACAGGCCGGGCCGGACACCGGCTGACCAGTCGAGTCCCGCCGGTTGACCCAGTTTGTCCGCGGGCCGCCGGCGGCGCATTTGGCGAATCGCACACGAAACAGGCCGGCAACCGGGCGCGGATCAAAACGTAACCACCAACCGTTCAACAAAGTGTTGACGCCCGGGGGTGGTGGATCTAGTTTTTGCGGGTGGCACCACTCTTCAGGAGGTCCACCCGTGACCAACCACCCCCCAGCGTCCCGCCCTCCGGCACCGGACGAAGCCGACGGCGCCCTCCGGGCGCTGGCGGCCGCCCCGGCCGCCGAGCTGGAGAAGACCCTGCTGGAGATCTGCTCCAGCCCCCGATGGGCCGCGGCCGTCGCCTCGGCACGGCCCTGGTCCGACCGTGAGGCCCTGCTCGCCGCCAACGCGGCGGCGATGGCCGCACTGACCGTCCCCGACCTCGCCGACGCGATGGCGGGCCACGCCCGGATCGGCAAGCCCAAGGCGGGCGACGCCACCTCCGAGCGCGAGCAGGCCGGCATCCAGGGCGTCGACACCGCCCTCCTGGCCGACCTGCAGGAGGCCAACGACGCCTACGAGGCGAAGTTCGGCCACGTGTTCCTGATCTGCGCGACCGGCCGCACCGCGGCCACCATGCTCGCCGCCCTCCGCGAGCGCTTCCCCCACGACGCCGCCACCGAGGCGGAGATCGTCCGGGGCGAACTGCGCAAGATCAACGACATCCGGATCAACCGCCTGTTGGACGAGACACCCGTCTGACCGCATGTCACTCCTGCCATCAGTAAGGTCAATTCACCCATGACTGGCATCTCCACGCACGTGCTCGACACCAGCCTCGGCCGCCCGGCCGAGGGTGTCCCGGTCGAGCTCGCACTGCACACCGAGGGTGGCTGGAAGGTGCTCGGCACCTCCGCCACGGACTCCGACGGCCGGGCCAAGGACCTGCCGGCCGTGGAGGCGGGCTCGGTCGTCCGGCTCCTCTTCGACACCGCCGCCTACTACGCGGCGCGGTCGGACGAGGCGCCGTTCTTCCCCGAGGTCTCGATCGTCTTCACGGTCGCGCCCGCGCAGCACCACTACCACGTGCCGCTGCTGCTCAACCCGTTCGGATACTCGGTCTACCGCGGAAGCTAGACCGCTTGATTGATTGGGAGCCACGTCATGGCCCACGTGCTCGGTCAGAACCAGTACGGCAAGGCGGAGAACCGCATCGTCCGCGTCTACCGTGACAGCACCCGTCACGAGATCAAGGACCTGAACGTCTCGGTCGCCCTCTCCGGGGACCTCGACGACGTCCACCTCACCGGCTCCAACGCCAACTGCCTGCCCACCGACACCACCAAGAACACCGTCTTCGCCTTCGCGAAGGAGTACGGGATCGAGTCGGCGGAGCAGTTCGGCATCACGCTGGCGAAGCACTTCGTGGACAACAACGAGCCGATCCACCGCGCCCGGATCCGGATCGAGGAGTACACCTGGGACCGGATCAAGACCCCGGACAACTCCGCCCGCTTCATCGGCTCCGAGGAGGTCGGCCACTCGTTCGTCCGCAACGGCGGCGAGACCCGCACCTCCGAGATCGTCTACGACGGCGAGTCCGTCCAGGTGATCTCGGGCCTCAAGGACCTCGTCGTGATGAACTCCACCAACTCGGAGTTCTGGGGCTACATCAAGGACAAGTACACCACCCTCCAGGAGGCGTACGACCGGATCCTCGCCACCCAGGTGACGGCCCGCTGGAAGTACGGCTTCACCGGCAAGGACGACGAGGCCCAGCCGAACTGGAACCGCTCGTACACCCACGTACGGCGGCACCTGCTGGAGGCGTTCGCGGAGACCTACTCCTACTCGCTGCAGCAGACCCTGCACTCGATGGGCACCCGGGTCCTCAACAACCGCTCCGAGGTGGACGAGGTCCGCCTGGAGCTGCCCAACAAGCACCACTTCCTCGTCGACCTGGAGCCGTTCGGCCTCAAGAACGACAACGAGGTGTACTACGCCGCGGACCGCATGTACGGCCTGATCGAGGGCACCGTGCACCGCGAGGGCGTCGTCCCGGTCATCCCGGTCGCCTGACCCCGCCGGCGCACCCGGTACCGACGTCATGACCCCCGCCCAGCACCGCCGCACCCTCCGGCCCCGGCCGGCCGGGCGGTACCGGGCGGCGGACCAGGACACCGGCTGCCACCGCGCCACCGCAGTACCCGGCAGTACCGCATGTCAGCGCAACACCCCGCTCAACCGCACCAGTTGTTTCTCCACCCCCACCAACCGGAGATCGTGCTCGCCTCACGGCGGCCGGCCCGGGGAGCTGGAGAGACCGGCCGAGGGACCCTTGCACCGCCGTCCCACCCTCGGCCCAGGCGAGTTCAGCCAGTCTCCAGCGCCACGGGCGCGCCGGGAGCCATGGGCACAAGAGGGGCTCGACATGGCACTCCGCACCAACAGCACCACAGACGGCGGTTCCACTCCTGACAGACCGGAAGGTCCGGACGGCGTGCCGCACACCCACTCCGGCACACCGTCCGGCTCGGCGGTCCACCCCGTGGACGAGCTGCTGCCCCCGGTGAAACTCGTCTCCACCGGACTCCAGCACGTCGCCGCGATGTACGCGGGCGTAGTCGCGCCCCCGCTCATCGTCGGCGCCGGCGTGGGACTCTCCCCCGCCGAGCTCGCCCTGCTCATCTCGGCCAGCCTGTTCACCGCCGGACTGGCCACCCTGCTCCAGACCCTGGGCTTCTGGAAGATCGGCGCCCGGATGCCGTTCGTGAACGGCGTCTCGTTCGCCGGCGTCGCACCCATGATCGCGATAGCCCAGGAGCACGGCCCGGAGGACGCCCTTCCGGTGATCTTCGGGGCGGTGATCGTCGCGGGGCTCCTGTGCTTCCTCGCGGCGCCGTACTTCTGCAAACTGATCAGATTCTTCCCACCGGTCGTGCAAGGCACCGTGATCACCCTCATCGGGGTCTCGCTGCTGCCGGTGGCGGTGAACTGGGCCCGCGGCGGCGCCCCCGGCGCCCCCGGATTCGGTTCGATGCGGGCCATCGGCCTCGCCGCGTTCACCCTCGTCGCGGTGGTCCTCTGCAACCGGCTGCTCCGGGGCTTCTGGCAGCAGCTCTCGCTGCTCATCGGACTGGCGATCGGCACCCTGCTCGCCTTCCCGCTGGGCCTGGCCGACTTCGGCGCGGTCCGGGACGCGAAGGTCTTCGCGCTCCCCTCCCCGTTCCACTTCGGCGCCCCCATGTTCGACGCGGCGGCGATCGTCTCGCTCTGCATCGTGATGATCGTCTCGATGACCGAGTCCACCGCGGACATGCTGGCCCTCGGGAAGATCGTCGACCGCGAGGCCGACGAGAAGACCCTGGCCGCGGGCCTGCGCGCGGACGGCCTGGCCACCGCGATCAGCCCGGTCTTCAACGGCTTCGCGGCCAGCGCCTTCGCCCAGAACATCGGGCTGGTCGCGCTGACCAAGATCCGCAGTCGCTTCGTGGTCGCGGCCGGCGGCGGGATCCTGATCCTGCTCGGGCTCTTCCCGGTGCTCGGATCACTGGTCTCCCTCGTCCCGCAGCCCGTCCTGGGCGGCGCCGGCATCGTGCTCTTCGGCACCGTGGCGGCGAGCGGCATCCGCACCCTCGCGGAGGCCGGGATGGAGTCCAGCGCGAACACCATCCTGGTGTCCGTCTCGCTCGGGGTCGGGATCATCCCGATCGCGGCGCCCACGTTCTACGACGCCTTCCCGGAGGCCGTCCGGACCCTGATGCACTCGGGGATCTCGGCCGGCTGCGTGATGGCCGTCCTGCTCAACCTGCTCTTCCACCACGCCGGAGCGGCCCGCCGCTCCACCTCGGGCGACACGCCCGGAACCACGGTGCCGACGGCGACACCGTCCTGACCGGCGGGGGGAGCGGTACAACCGCCACGGCGCGCACCGCTCCCCCTCCCGCCCTCCCCCCATAGGAGATCCACCATGGCAGTCCAGCCCCCGCCCGCCGACCAGCGGATCGTCATCGAGAACGTCGCGATCGCCACGGTCGACGCCAACGACACCGAGTACGCCCGCGGGCACGTCGTCGTCCTCGGCAACAAGATCGAGTCGGTCGGCGACGGCCCGGCCCCGCAGTGGCTGGACAACGTGGTGCGCCGGGTCAACGGCGAGGGCCACCTGATCACCCCCGGCCTGGTCAACACCCACCACCACTTCTACCAGTGGATCACCCGCGGCCTGGCCCAGGACAACATCCTGTTCGACTGGCTGGTCGCGCTGTACCCGACCTGGGCCCGGATCGACGACAAGCTCGTGCACGCCGCCGCCCAGGGCTCGGCCGCCGCGCTGCTCAAGTCCGGCTGCACCACCGCCTCGGACCACCACTACGTGTTCCCGAAGGACGGCGGCGACATCCTCGGCGCCGAGATCGAGGCCGTCCAGGAGCTCGGCATGCGCTTCACCGCGCTGCGCGGCTCGATGGACCGCAGCAAGAAGGACGGCGGCCTGCCGCCGGACCACGCGGTCGAGAAGACCGAGGACATCCTGATCGCCTCCGAAGCCGCCGTGGACCGCTACCACGACGCCTCCTTCGACTCGATGCTGCAGATCGCCATCGCGCCCTGTTCGCCGTTCTCGGTCTCCACCGAGCTGATGCGCGAGGCCGCGGTGCTGGCCCGCCGCAAGGGCGTCCGCCTGCACACCCACGGCTCGGAGACCGCCGAGGAGGAGCAGTTCTGCAAGGAGCTGTTCGGCATGGGCCCGACCGACTACTTCGAGTCGACGGGCTGGCTGGGCGAGGACGTCTGGATGGCGCACTGCGTCCACATGAACGACTCGGACATCGCCAAGTTCGCCGAGACCGGCACCGGCGTGGCGCACTGCCCGTCCTCCAACGCCCGCCTCGCGGCCGGCATCGCCCGCGTCCCGGACATGCTGAAGGCCGGCGTTCCGGTCGGCCTCGGCGTCGACGGCACCGCCTCCAACGAGTCCGGCGAGCTCGGCACCGAGCTGCGCAACGCCCTGCTGATCAACCGTCTGCACGGCCGCCCGGACGCGCTGACCGCCCGCAGCTCGCTGCGCCTGGGCACCATGGGCGGCGCCCGGGTGCTCGGCCGGCACAACGAGATCGGCTCGATCGAGGTCGGCAAGCTCGCCGACCTGGCGCTCTGGAAGATCGACGGCATCATGCACTCCTCGATCGCCGACCCGGTCGCCGCCCTCGCCCTGGGCGCCCTGCCGCCGCTGGCGCTGCTGCTGGTCAACGGCAACCCGGTGGTCGAGAAGGGCATCCTGACCACCGTCAACGAGGACCGGATCGCCCAGGCCTGCGCCCGCGCGGCCAAGGACCTCGCCGCCCGCGGCTGAACCTCCCTCCCCTCGCGGCCGCCGCCCGGCGGCGCCCGCGACCCCGCAACTCCGGGTCCGCCCAGGGACGGTGCGTGACCCGGACTCCGTGAGCCCCCCGGGGCGAACGGAACGCAGCCCCGGACCCACGGCGAGGGTCCGGGGCTGCGGCGTGCCCGGGAGCGGGCGGGTGCCGCCGGACCGGGTGGCCGGGCAGCAGCTCGGCCCGGCGGCCGGTCAGCCGAAGCGGGCCGAGAGCTTCGGCAGCAGGTCCGCGAGATCCTCCTCCTCCCACGGCTCACCGGCCGGAGCGGTGCGCGCGGCGCCGGCGGCGACCTCCGGGTAGGGCAGTTCGGCGCCGGTGACCCGCTCGTACGCGTGGTACGCCGCGTACCCGACCGACTCGGCCTCGGCGAGTTCGCCATCGGCCCAGAACATGTCCGCCAGCCCGTCCGGGTCCGCCAGCGCCTGCTCGTAGCAGGCCCGGCCGCGGGCGATCAGCCAGTCGCGGAAGTAGTCGAACCCGTCGTCGCTGCAGCCGCCGTTGATGACGTACCCGGCCGCCCAGAGCCTCCAGGTGTACGCGCGGTCGTGGTGCCCGGAGTAGAGCCGCTCGAAGGCGATGATCTCCTCGGGCGCAAGCGCGGCCAGGAGGCCGGTGAGGTTCTCGGCCTGCTGCTCCTCGTCGTACGCCTGGGCCCGGGCATCGGCGAGGAGCCGCCAGAAGGTGTCGGTGTCCATGCCCGGCATCCTGCCCGGGGGGACCGACAACGGGCGTGGCCGATCGACGGGCGTGGCCGACCAACGGGCGTGGCCGACCAACGGGCGTGGCCGCGGCGGCCGGGGGCCGGTCAGGCCCTGGCGGTGGCCACATCGCCACGCCGCTCCCGGCCGCCCGCGGCCGCCGCCCGGACGCCCCCACGGGCGGGGTCTCAGGCGGTGCGGCCCAGCGTGGCCAGGTAGGCGCGCCACCCGCCGTACTCGGTGATCTCCTTGTGGACGCCCTTCTCCTGCTCGCCGCGGGCCAGCAGCATCGACAGGCAGGCGCTGCCGTCGGCCAGCTCGATGACGCCCAGCTCCAGCTCGCGCGGCTCGCCGGGCAGGATCACGTCCCGCAGGTGCTCCAGGGTGATGTCGTACAGCTCGCCCTCGATCGCGGTGCCGGTGCCCGGGGCCGGGAGCAGGCCGGGGCAGACGTCGCCGATCGAGAAGAACCGGTAGCCGGGCGCGGTGCGGACCGGGCCGATCAGGCCGTCCGCCACCGAGGCGTGGAACGGGCCGCCGGCCATCGCCTGGCCGTTGAAGAAGATACGGGCCATCAGGGCCTCCTCCTGGCACCGCCGCGGTGGCGGGGCCGGACATGCCGGACGGCCCGGCCGGGGGTCGGACCACGGAGGTCCCCCCGGCCGGGCCGCCGGCAACGGACGCGCCGGCACCCCCTCGGGGGAGGTGCCGGACGCGGTGGCGCGAAGGATCCGCGCGCCGTACGGAACGGAGCAATGTCCGTGACCAGTGCTACAGCTTGGAAGGCGGCAGTCCGGTCACGGCTGGATAGATTGGGGCTCAGCCCAGCAGGGGCAGCGCGGGCAGGGTGAGGAAGTCCGCGAAGTCCTCCGCGAGGGAGACCTGCTCGAAGAGCCTGGCGGCCTCGTTCCAGCGCCCACCGGCGTAGGCCTCGTCGCCCAGCTCGGCACGGAGCTCCGCGAGCTCCGTGGCCACCAGCCGGCGGACCAGCTCGGCGGTGGCCTTCTCGCCGGTGTCCGCGAGCACCACGCCGTTGTGGATCCACTGCCAGATCTGCGAGCGCGAGATCTCGGCGGTGGCGGCGTCCTCCATCATGTTGAAGATCGCGACCGCGCCGAGGCCGCGCAGCCAGGCCTCGATGTAGCGCACCCCGACCTGGACGGCGTTGTGCAGGCCGGCCTGGGTGCAGGTGCCGCCGGCGCCGGCGATGTCGAGCAGCTCGGCGGGGGTGACGGCCTCGGGGGACCCGGGGTTCTCCTTCTGGTTGGGGCGCTCGCCGAGCACCGCGTCGAAGGAGGCGCGGGCGACCGGGACGAGGTCCGGGTGGGCCACCCAGGAGCCGTCGAAGCCGTTGCCGGCCTCGCGGTCCTTGTCGGCCTTGACCTTCTCCAGGGCGGCGGCGTTGACCGCGGGGTCGCGGCGGGACGGGATGAAGGCGGCCATGCCGCCGATGGCGTGGGCCCCGCGCCTGTGGCAGGTCTGCACCAGCAGGCGGGTGTAGGCGGCCATGAAGGGCGAGGTCATCCCGACGCTGTTGCGGTCCGGCAGGATGTAGTGCTCACCGGCGTCGCGGAAGTTCTTGACGATCGAGAACAGGTAGTCCCAGCGGCCGGCGTTGAGGCCGGCGGCGTGGTCGCGCAGTTCGTAGAGGATCTCGTCCATCTCGAAGGCGGCGGTGATGGTCTCGATCAGCACCGTGGCGCGGACGGTGCCGTGCGGGATGCCGAGGGCGGCCTGCGCGTGGGTGAAGACGTCGTTCCAGAGCCGGGCCTCGAGGTGGCTCTCGGTCTTCGGCAGGTAGAAGTACGGGCCGGAGTTCGGGTCCTCCGCGCCGCGGGCCAGCAGCCGGGCGGCGTTGTGGAAGAAGTACAGGCCGAAGTCGAGGAAGGCGCCGGCGACCGGGTTCCCGTCGACCAGCAGGTGGTTCTCGTCGAGGTGCCAGCCGCGGGGGCGGACCACGACGGTGGCCAGCTCGGCGGCCGGCTTCAGGGTGTACGACTTGCCGGCCTCGGTGCTGAAGTCGATCCGGCCCTCGAAGGCGTCGATCAGGTTGACCTGGCCGCTGACCACGTTCTCCCAGGTCGGGGAGGTGGCGTCCTCGAAGTCGGCGAGCCAGATCCGGGCGCCCGAGTTGAGGGCGTTGATGACCATCTTGCGGTCGGTGGGGCCGGTGATCTCGACCCGGCGGTCCTGCAGCGCGCGGGGCGCCTCGGCGACCTTCCAGTCGCCGGCCCGGATCCCGGCCGTCCCGGGCAGGAAGTCGAGCGTGCCCGCCTTCGCGATCTCGGCCCGGCGGCTCTTTCGTCGGGTCAGGAGCTCCTGCCGGCGACCTTCGAAGGCGCGGTGGAGGCCGACCACGAAGGCGACCGCCTCCGGGGTGAGCACCTCCTCGGCGCGGGGGACGCGCGGACCGGCGACAGTGACGACCGGAGCGGCGGTGGAAACGCCGGCGGGTCCCTGATCTGTAGCCATGGGCAGGACACTCCTTGGACGGTTGAGCCTGGCGAAGGGAGCTCCGGTGGGAACTTCCTTGATCTGAACCCGCGTGGTAGCGGGTTTGATTCTGTAAGGTGGAGACTAGTTTCCGCGATACAGAATTTCAACGGTTTGTTGAGGTGATCGCTGGGACTCTACTCCTCCCCCGACAGCGAAGGGAACGCCGGTGGTTGCGACCCCCGACACAGCATCGACGACAGGCACCGACCGCGCGAGCGGCGGCGTGCAGTCCGTCGAACGCGCCTTTCAGCTGCTGGAGGCGCTGGCGGACGCGGGCGGAGTGGCGACGCTCAGCGAACTCTCGGCCTCCTCGGGCCTGCCCATGCCCACCATCCACCGCCTGGTTCGTACCCTCGTCCAACAGGGATATGTCCGCCAGGACACCGCGCGCCGGTACACCCTCGGCCCGCGGCTGATCCGGCTGGGCGAGACGGCCGGCCGGCTGCTCGGCAGCTGGGCCCGCCCGTACCTGGCCGAGCTGATGGAGGCCACCGGCGAGACCGCCAACCTGGCCGTCCTGGAGGGCGGCGAGGTGGTCTACGTCGGGCAGGTCCAGTCCCGCCGCTCGATGCGGATGTTCACCGAGGTCGGACGGCGGGTCCAGCCGCACTGCACCGGCGTCGGCAAGGCGCTGCTGGCCCAGCTGCCGGAGGACGAGGCCCGCGCCGTGCTCGGCCCGGGCCCGCTCCCCGCGCACACCTCGTACACCCTGACCGACCCGCGGCTGCTCCTCGCCCACCTGGCCGAGGCGCGCGAGCGCGGCTACGTGGTGGACGACCAGGAGCAGGAGATTGGCGTCCGCTGCATCGCGGTGGCCGTCCCCGGCGCGCCGACCCCCACCGCCCTGTCGGTGTCCGGGCCGGAGGCACGCATCCGGGCGCTGGAGGAGCAGGCCGGCAGCGCCTCGCTGGTACCGGTGATGCGGCACATCGCGGCGCGGCTCGGCCAGGTCCTGGCCCCCTGACCGGCCCTGACGCCCCGCCGTCGTCGACGCCCGGCCACCGGGACGACAGGGACGGCCTGCCACGGCCTGCGACGGCCTGGACGGCGCGAACGACCGCCCGACGGTGCCGACGGCGCGGCGTGCGGCAGTCGCCGGACACCGGCGTTCACTCGTTCGAGCAGCGCCGGAGTGTTTCCCGGCCTGCCGCCGCCCGGCGGTTCACTCTTGTGCCGAGGCGGCGCGCGCGGTGACGGGCCGGTGAGGCATTGGGCGGGTGAGGACGTTGTCCCGAGGCTTGGTACGCAGACTCCTGGTGGCGGTCTGCGCCGTGCTGGCGCTCGGCGCGGGCACCGGAGCGCCGTCGGCGGCGGGACTCGCGGACACCGGTGCCGGCGGTACGGCCGACGCGGCCGGCCCGAGCGGGCGGGCCGCGGGCGGACCCGCGCCGGACGGCGGCGGGCCGCAGGGCCGCGCGGTGTCCGACCTCCACGTGGGGCGGAGCGACCCGGAGGCCGTCCACCCCGGGGGCAGCACCACCGTGCACGCCTTCGTGACCAACGGCGGTCCGGACCGGACGGCCGCCGGCTTCACCGTGCTGGTCGTGCTGCCGGCCGGCACCCGGGCCGAGGGGCCGTTCTTCCCCGAGACGTGCCAGGTCTCCGAGGACGGCCGCCGGGTGCGCTGCTCGTTCCCGCCCGGGCTGTCCTCGCTGCGCAGTGCCACCGCGCTGGTGCCGCTCCGGGTCGGGGCGGACACCCCGGCCCCCAGCACGCTGACCGGGGGCCGGGTCGTGGTGGTCGGCCCGGACGACCCGGACACGTCCGACAACCGGCAGCCGTTCGAGGTCGCCGTCGTCCCGGAGTGACCCCCCGGGGGTGCACCGGCCTGACGCCCGGGCCCCGCGCACCGGACCGACGCACCGGCCGACGGCACCGGATGAGAGCCGCGACCGGCACCCGCCGGGCACCGGCGGGAGCGGCGGTCAGGCCCGGCCGGACCGGTACAGCGCGAGCGTCGGGGCGAGCTGCGAGTGCTGCGGCGAGGGCAGCGCGTCCGGCGTGAACCAGCCCAGTTCGTCGAACTTGTGCGGCTCGCCGATCGCCACCCGGGCCGGGTCCACCTCGACCGCGAAGACCACCGCCACCCAGTGCGAGGCCGGCTCGGCCCGCAGGACGTTGCGCACCCCGATCGTCTCGACCGCCAGGGCCGGGGCGGTGTACTCCTCCTGGACCTCGCGGGCCACCGCGGCCTCGAAGGTCTCGCCGAACTCCAGCGCCCCCGCGCCGGTGTCCCAGGTGCCCGGCTCGTCCCGGGCGCCGGCGCCGCGCCGGGCCAGCAGCACCCGGCCGGCGCCGTCGTGGCAGACGAAGACGCAGGAGACGGTGGGCACGGGGGCGGGGACGCGGGCGGTGGCGGCCACCGGGCCGGGCGTGCGGGCGGTCATCGGGTCGGTCATCGGGTCGGGCCTTCCGTGGGCGGGTGTCCGGGGCCGCGCACCGGGCTCAGAAGTGGTCCAGGAGTTCGGTGATGCCGCGCAGGCGCAGCACACCGGGGTCGTCCGGGTCCAGCTCGGTGTGCTCCAGCACCCAGGTGTTGTCGTTGGGGATGAAGACGGCGTTCAGGCCGGCCCGGCGGGCGGGCAGGATGTCCGACTTCGGGGAGTTGCCGATCATCCAGCCGTCGGCGGGCACGATCCCGTGCGCGGCGACGAAGCGCCGGTAGGTGGCCTCGTCCTTCTCCGGGACGATCTCCAGCGCGCGGAAGTACCGCGCCAGCCCGGAGGAGTCGATCTTCCGCTGCTGCTCCTCGGTGTCACCCTTGGTGAGCAGCAGCAGGGTGTGGCGCTCGCCGAGGCGGGCCAGCGTCTCGGCCGCCCCGGGGACCGGCTCGACCTGGTGGCTGATCAGCACCGCGGCCAGGGCGTCGATCTCGGCGCTCTCCACCGCCGTGGCGGGCCGGCCGCGCAGCCGCGCGACGCAGTCCCGGAGACTGCGGACCAGCATCCGGCTGCCGTAGCCGTGGGTGACCGCGTTGGCCGACTGGACCTCGTCCAGGACGGCCCGCAGCTCGGCCCGGCCGAGGGACGGATGGGCCAGCCAGTCCAGGAAGTCCGCGATGACCCGCTCGAAGACCACGTTGTTCTCCCACAACGTGTCGTCGGCGTCGAACACCAGCACCTGATCGGACCTCAACTCCGGACCCCGCTCTCTCCGCCCCGGCCCCCGGACGGGGACGGCCTCACGCTAACCCGGGGCGGGCCGGCGCGCAGGTGGTTATCCGGCGGGCTGCGGGCGGCCCCGCACTCCGGGCGGCCGGTGCTCACGGGGTGCCCGCCGGGTGTGCGCGCGGTGCGGGTCCGGCGGATCGGCGGACGGTTGAAGTCGCCCGGGTTCCACGGCAGTTACGCGTACATGAAGAGTATCCGCAGGGCCGCCGGATGCCTTCCGCGGGCGCTCGGGCGAGCCTCAGACTGCTGCCATGCGAAACACTCTACGCGCGTTGCAGACCCGCGCCGCCTCCGTCGTGGCCGTCGGCCTGCTCACCCTGGCCCCGACCGCCGTGTTCGCCGCCGACGCCCATGCCACCGTCAGCGGCACCGTCTGTCTCACCGCCCTGCCCAGCCAGGCGAGGGACACCCTGAACCTGATCGCCACGAACGGGCCGTTCCCGTACTCGCAGGACGGGATCGTGTTCCAGAACCGGGAGGGCGTACTGCCCTCGCAGAGCACCGGCTACTACCACGAGTACACCGTCAAGACGCCCGGCTCCTCGACCAGAGGCGCGCGCCGGATGGTGACCGGCAAGGTGTACCACGAGGACTACTACACGGCCGATCACTACGCGACCTTCCGCAAGGTCAACTTCGGCTGCTGACCCGGCCGTACCGCCCGCCCGGCGACCCGGCGCACCGCCGCCGCCCGCACCCCGCACCGGGGTGCGGGCGGCTTCGTCGTTCCCGGGGCGTTCCCGGCGACGGCGGACCCGGCGGCGCTCACACCGGCCCGGCGGCACTCGCACCGGCCCGGCGGCGCTCGCACCGGCCCGGGGACGCGGCCGGCGGAGCCGGTGGCTCCGAACCTCTTTACGTCGGATTTACGGACGAGTACGCTCCTGAAACATCTTGCAGAGCTTTGCGCAAGACAGGATCGCGGCACCGCAAGCCCTCCCCACCCCCAGGGCAGCGGTGAAGAGCCCCAACGGCGCAGCGCCTGCAAGATCTTGCGGTGCTCGACGCTGCCTCCGGCCGCGCGCTCCTCCCCCACCCGACCGGCCGCCCCACCCGGCGGCCCGCCCCGAGGAGTCCCGTCGTGGACCTCATTCGCCATGCGCCCCGGCGCAGCGGACCCCACCGGCACCGCAGACCACTGGCCGCCGTGGTGGCCGTGCTCGCCGGCCTGCTCGCCACTCTGATCCCCGCCCTCAGCGCCCACGCGGCCACCACCGCCACGGTCTACTACAAGCCGACGTCCGGCTGGTCCACCGTCGACCTCCACTACGCCCCCACCGGCGGCAGTTGGACCACCTCGCCCGGCGTCCCGATGGACGCGGCCTGCGACGGCTGGTTCAAGAAGACCGTCGACCTGGGCACCGCCACCGGCCTGGCCGCCACCTTCAACAACGGCGCCGGCAGCTGGGACAACCACAACGGCGCCAACTACGCCCTGGGCAGCGGCGTCAGCGCGGTGACCGGCGGCGCGGTGAGCACCACCGACCCGTGCGCCGCCGCCACCCCCACCTCGGCCACCGTCTTCTACTCCACCACGACCACCGGCTCCGGCACCTGGGACAGCAACGGCGGCGCCAACTACCAGCTGGGCACCGGCTCGATCACGGTCAAGGCCGGCGCGGTCGCGCACAGCGACCCGTGCGGCAGCACCGACCCGACCCCCTCGCCGTCCCCCTCCGCGAGCGCCTCCGCCTCGCCGTCCGCGACGGCCACGGCCACCCCGACGGCCACCGCCGGCCCCAGCGCGACGGCGACCGCGACCACACCGCCGACCGGCACCGCGGCCACCGTCTGGTACTCCACCACCAGCGTCGGCTGGAGCACCGTCAACCTGCACTGGGCGCCCACCGGCGGCACCTGGACCACCGCCCCCGGCGTCGGCATGGACACCGCCTGCACCGGCTGGGTCAAGAAGACCGTCAGCCTGGGCACCGCCACCACCTGGCAGGCGACCTTCAACAACGGCAACGGCGTCTGGGACAACAACAACGGCGTCAACTACCCGCTCGGCAGCGGGAACAGCATCGTCAAGGACCGCACGGTGACGAGCGCCGCCACCGACCCCTGCGCCGCCGTGGTGCCGGACACCACGCCCCCGGACGTACCGGCCGCGGTCACCGCGAGCGCCACCGCCACGTCCGTGGTGCTGACCTGGAACGCCTCCAAGGACAACGTGGCCGTCACCGGCTACCAGATCACCCGCACCGGCGGCACCAAGGGCACCTCGGTGGTCAACACCGGCTCCACGGTGTACTCCGAGGCCGGCCTGGAGGCGACCACCTACTACTGCTACACCGTGAAGGCACTGGACGCCGCGGGCAACCTGTCCGCCGCGAGCGCCCCGGGCTGCGCCACCACCGGCGCCACGCCGCCGCCCGCGGCCGGCGGCACCCCGCTCGGCACGGACCCGCGCAAGGACCCGATCTACTTCCTGCTCACCGCCCGCTTCTACGACGGTGACACCAGCAACGACCGGGGCGGCAGCCAGGACGTCAAGTCGGGCAACGCGGCCAACAACGACCCGATGTTCCGCGGCGACTTCAAGGGCGTCGTCCAGAAGCTGGACTACATCAAGGCGCTCGGCTTCTCCGCCATGTGGATCACGCCGGTGGTGCTGAACCGCTCGGACTACGACTACCACGGCTACCACGGCTACGACTTCTACAAGGTCGACCCGCGGCTGGAGTCGGCCGGCGCCTCGTACCAGGACCTGATCAACGCCGCGCACGCCAAGGGCATCAAGGTCTACCAGGACGTGGTCTACAACCACAGCTCCCGCTGGGGTGCCAAGGGCCTGTTCACGCCCACCGTCTACGGCGTCCGCGACGCGCAGTGGAGCTGGTACTACGACGCCCCGAACGCGGGCTTCGAGTACGACGGCCTGACCGTCGACCCGGTGTCGGGCAAGTCCTACTACAACGGCGACATGTGGTCGACCACGGCGCCGGCCGGCAACACCTGCGTCAACTGGGGCGTGCCGACCGGGGGCCGCAGCGCCGAGGGCTACACGGTCTACAACTGCCAGTGGCCCAACCCCACGTCGGGGATGTTCCCGAAGGCGCTGTACCACCAGTGCTGGATCGGCAACTGGGAGGGCGAGGACTCGCGCTCCTGCTGGCTGCACGAGGACCTGGCCGACTTCAACACCGAGAACCCGGTCGTCCAGCAGTACCTGATCGGCGCCTACAACAAGTACATCGACATGGGCGTGGACGGGTTCCGGATCGACACCGCCGTGCACATCCCGCGGGTGACCTGGAACCGCCGCTTCCTGCCGGCGATCTACAGCGAGGTCACCCAGAAGTTCGGGGCGGCGAAGGCGGCGAACTTCTTCGTCTTCGGCGAGGTCGGCGCCTTCGTCAACGACAAGTGGAACCGCGGCTCGGTGAACCACTCGGCGCAGTTCTTCACCTGGAAGGAGCGCAAGGAGTACACCTCCGACGACGTGCAGGCGGCGCTCGACCAGTTCACCTACGAGAACACCATGGGCACCGCCAACCAGCCCACGTCCAGCAACGCCTTCCTCAACGGGAACAGCTACCACACGCCGGACAAGAGCCAGTTCAGCGGCATGAACATCATCGACATGCGCATGCACATGAACTTCGGTGACGCCTCCAACGCCTTCAACAACGGCAAGGACTCGGACGACTCCACCAACGACGCCACGTACAACGTGGTCTACGTCGACAGCCACGACTTCGGGCCGAACAAGTCGAGCACCCGGTACGCGGGCGGCACCGACGCGTGGGCCGAGAACATGGCGCTGATGTGGACCTTCCGCGGCATCCCGACGCTGTACTACGGCTCGGAGATCGAGTTCCAGGCCGGGAAGCAGATCGACTGCGGCCCGACCTGCCCGCTGGCCACCACCGGGCGCGCCTACTACGGCGACAAGATCGCCGGTGAGGTGACCGCCTCGGACTTCTCGGTGGTCTCCGGCGCCTCCGGCGCGGTCGCGAGCACGCTCTCGCAGCCGCTGGTCAAGCAGGTGCAGCGGCTCAACCAGATCCGCCGTGCGGTGCCGGCCCTGCAGATGGGGCAGTACTCGACCGCCGGCGTGTCGGGCGACATGGCCTTCAAGCGCCGCTACACCGACGCGGCGAGCGGCACCGACTCGTTCGCGCTGGTCGCGGTGACCAACGCGGCGACGTACACCGGGATCCCGAACGGCACCTACAAGGACGCCGTCAGCGGGGACGTCCGCACCGTCACCAACGGCACCCTCTCGGTCGGCGCGCCCGGCAAGGGCAACCTGCGGGTGTACGTGCTGGACCTGGGCGGCGCCAACGCCGCCCCGGGCAAGGTCGGCACGGACGGCCCGTACCTGAAGTAGGGCGAAAGCCCGACACCGTCGGATAGGTTGGTGGGGCGCGCCCGGGCGACCGGTCGTGCCCCACCGACACGAGACGACGAGGACAGCCCAGCCATGACCGCGCCACTGCCCGCCTTCGCCGGCCGTACCTACCTCTTCCAGGTCGACAACGGCGCCGAGTTCCGCAACGCCTACTCGGCCGACGGGAAGCGTCTGCGCTGGGAGGGCCTCGGCGAGTCGGCCGGCCAGTGGGAGGACGTCGCCCTGCACGTCGCACAGGTCGGCCCCGAGCAGTACTTCGTCAGCTGGACCGAGCAGAGCGGCATCACCGTCAGCCATGTGATGGACCTCGCCGAGCTGACCGTCCGGGCCTTCTGGACGTACGAGGGCGAGGGCGGCCGGGTCGGCGAGCTGCACACCGGCACCCTGGCACCGGTCGCGCCGTAGCGGGACCGGCCCGGCCGGGGTCAGGCCCCGGCCGGGACCTTCAGCTGCTGGGAGAGCCACTCCAGCGAGGAGGGCAACAGCCGCTCCCAGGTCTGGAAGTTGTGCCCGCCGCTCCTCAGCATGCTGAACGACACCTTCATCGGTGCCCGGACGGCGGCCACGAACTCCTCCGTCTGCCGCAGGTAGTCACCGTCCCCCTCGCGGGTTCCGGCCAGCAGCACGGCGACCCTGGGGTGCGGCGCGCGGTCCAGCCGGCGGATCAGGTCGGCGTCGTCCCGGCGCTGCGGGCTGCCGCGGAACAGGTCGCCGGTGGTCGCGTCCTCGGCGGCGCGGTAGTAACCGGAGAGCGAGACCGCGGTGGGGAACACCTCGGGGTGGCGCATGGCCAGCTTGAGGGAGCAGTAACCGCCGGTGGAGTTGCCCATCAGCCCCCAGGCCTGCGGGTCCGCGGAGACCCGGTAGCTCGCGCGGACGGCCCGGGGGACGTCCTCGGTGAAGTACCGGTCGGACTGCGGGCCCCCCGGGACGTCCTCGCACTCGGTGTCCGCCGGCATCGCCGGCGACGGGCGCATCATCACCAGCACGGTCGGCTGCATCCGGCCGCTCTGCAGCAGCCGGAGCGCGGCCCCGGGGTAGTTGAGCCTGGTCACCAGGTTCCTGGCGTCGCCGGGGAAGCCGGTGGTGACGATCACCACCGGGAAGGTCCGGTGCGCGTACTCCGGCCGGAAGTACTGCGGCGGCAGGTAGACGTAGCCCTCGGTGCTGAGCCCGGTGGTGGCGCCGGGGATCCGCACCTGCTGGATCTCCCCGGCCTGCCCGGGCTCACGGCCGACCGCCCCGCCGCCCTTGACCGGGACCCGCCCGAGCGGCTCCACCCGGCCGTCGTGCCGGGCGTCCGGCTTCGTCCGGATCTCGACCGGGCCGTCGTCCCCCGGGCCCAGCAGGTCGTCCCAGCTGCTGTAGAAGGCGAAGTAGTTGTTGGCGAGCAGGCCGATCACCGCCAGCAGGGCGAGCTGGGTCGCCATGAGGGTTCCGAGCCGGCCGAGCACGGCCGTCCAGGTGGGCCGGGCGAGCCGCGGCCAGATCCGGACCGTCCCGGCCGTCACCAGGACGGCGAACAGCACCGCCAGTGCCAGTACCTTGTGGCTCGTCAGGCCCATTCCTACGTGCTCCCCGGTCGAACGCGCACCCCCGCCCCCACGGACGCCGGGGCAGCCCTGCTCCACCGGGCGGGCCGGTCCGGCCGGCGCCGCGTCGGGCAAGATGATCAAGCTTAACCGCCGGCCGGGGAGAGAACCGCAGGTGACGCACTGTGCCGTCCGGCCGATGACGGCGGCCGGACGGCACAGGGGGGATCGGGTCGCACGAGCGGGCCGGGTGTAGGAGCAGGCCGGGCGGGCGGCGCGGGCGGTGGGGTCAGACCGCCAGGCGGCGGGCCCGGTCCGCGTCGATCTTGCCCTGCAGGGCCGTCAGCACGTCCTGGAGGAGCGAGACGGAGAGCTCGTCCGTGAGGTTGCCCTCCTCGTCGAAGCGCTCGTGCGAGCGGAAGACCAGCACCTCGGGCTTGACCACGACGTCGGTGTCCGTCCCGGCGAAGACCTGGCGCAGGGCCAGCTGGGCGCGGACCGAGCCGAAGTTGGCCGGCGCGGCGCCGACGATGGCGGCCGGCTTGCGGAACAGCGGGCGGCCCTCGGTGCCGCTCCAGTCGGTGCTGAGCCAGTCGATCGCGTTCTTCAGCACACCCGGGACGGAGTAGTTGTACTCGGGGGTGGCGATCAGCAGGCCGTCGGCCTCGTGCACCCGGCGGCGCAGCTCGTTGACCACGGCCGGGCGGGCCTCGGGGGTGTCGAGGTCGCGGTCGTACGGGGGGATCTCGCGCAGGCCGTCGTAGATCTCGATCTCCATGTCGCCCGGGGTGAACTTCTGGGCGGCGCGCAGCAGGTGGGTGTTGTGCGAGCCCGCGCGGAGCGAACCGGAGATGGCGAAGACCTTGGAGACGCTCATGGTGATGCTCCTTCAGAAAGCCCTGGGCGGCCGGTCCGTGGGCGGACCGGCCTCGACACGGAGAAAACTAAACCACTCGGTTCAGTGCAGTCAACCGTACGGTTCAGTATGGTCGGCAGGACGATTCGTGTAGTCTGTCCCTCCCCCACCTGCGGAACAGAGGAAGTACCACCATGGGAGTCGAGGCCGCGGGCCCGCTGGACGAGTACGGGATCCCCGTCATCCCGGCCCCCGTCGACGTGTCGCAGCGCAAGCGGCAGGCGATCATCGACGCCGCCCTGGTCGAGTTCCTCCGCGAGGGCTACTCGGCCGCCTCGATGGACGCCATCACCAACCGCTCCGGGGTCTCCAAGGCCACCATCTACAAGCACTTCGGCAACAAGGAACGGCTCTTCCTCGCCGTCGTCGGCGGGATACTGCCGCAGACCTACGCCCGCCTGGAGTGCGGCGCGGCCGGCGTCGCCGACGCCCCCGACCTGCGCACCGCGCTGGTGGACCTCGCCGTCGACTGGGCGCACATCCTGCTCCGGCCCGACATCATGTCGCTGCGCCGGCTGGTGATCGGCGAGATCGACCGGTTCCCGCAGCTCGGCCAGCTCTGGTACCGGGTCACCTTCGACATGTACAACGCGCCGCTGATCACCGCGTTCGGCACGCTGAACGAGCGCGGCGAACTGGCCACGCCCGACCCGGCGCTCGCCGTCCAGCAGTTCGTGGCCGCCACCGTCGGCGTGCCGCAGCTCGTGCACACCTTCCGGGCCGACGCCGAGACGACCGAGGACGAACTCCGGCGGATCATCGGCTCCGGCGTGGACCTGGTGCTGGCCCGCTACGCGGCCAAGGCCTGACCCGCGCCCGGCCCGGTACCGGCCCCGGGCCGGCGGACCGGAAACCCGTTGGCGCCGGGCCGCCGGGGCCCGGCAGGGTGAGGGGCATGACTGCTCCAGGACTCGACCCGGACGGCTGCATCGCCCGCGAGGGCGCCCTCGACCGGGTGCCGCCCGCCTTCGCCCCGGTGGTGGCCGACGCGCGGGCCCGGGTCGCGGCGCTGTTCGGCCCGGAGCGGCTGCACAGCGCCTACCTCTACGGCAGCATCCCGCGCGGCACCGCCACCCCCGGGGTCTCCGACCTCGACCTGCTGCTCGCCCTGCGCCGGCCCCCCACCGCCGCCGACCGGGCCGACGCCGCGGCCCTGGAGGCCGGACTGGACGCCGCCCACCCCGCGATCGACGGCGCCGGGATCCTGCTCTCCGACCTGGACACCCTGCTCGGCGAGCTCGAACGCCACGACCTCGGCTGGTTCGTCGCCTGCCTCTGCACCCCGCTGCTGGGCGAGGACCTCGCCGCCCGGCTGCCGCGCTACCGCCCGACCTCGCTGCTCGCCCGGGAGACCAACGGTGATCTCGGCCTGCTGCTGCCCCGCTGGCGCGAGCGGCTGGCCTCGGCCCGCACCGAGGCCGAGCTGAGGACGCTCGCCCGGGCGGTGGGCCGCCGCACGGTACGGACCGGCCTCACCCTGGTGATGCCGCGCTGGGGCGGCTGGACCAGCGACCTTGAGCTGTCCGCCGAAGTGTTCGGCCGCTACTACCCCGGGCGCGCCGGCCAGCTGCGGCTGGCCGCCGGCCTCGGCCGCCGCCCCTCGGCCGACCGGGCCGCGCTCACCCTGCTGATCGAGGACCTCGGGCCCTGGCTGGCCGCCGAGTACCGGGCCGTCCACGGCGAGAAGGCCCCCAGGCCGGCCGGCCCCTGAGCGCGGCGCCGGCCACCGGGGCCCCGGCCACCGGGCCGCTCAGGCCCAGTCGGCCGCGAAGGCCCGGGCCGGGTTGGCCACCAGCAGCCGCTCGGTCAGCTCGGCCCCGAACTCCCGGGTGATCCGGGCCGCGAGGCCGCCGACCAGGAAGGGCAGGCCCGGCGCGCCCCGGGCCGCCCGGGTGGTGGTGTCGCCGCCGAGCAGCAGCCGGCCGGCGTGGCCCGCCTCGACCAGGGCGGCCAGCGTGTCGAAGAGGTGGTGGTCGGTGGCGTGGTTGGCCCGGGACGGACCGTCGAGCGCGAGGAAGGCGCCGGACTCCGCCACCTGCCGGTGCAGCCGCAGGTCCGGGAACCGGTTGAGGTGGCCGAGGAGCACCCGCTCCGCGGGTACGCCGAGGGTGCCGCAGAGCAGGTCCAGCACGTCCGGGGCCCCGGTGCCCAGCTCGTGGTGCACGGCGATCGGGGCCCCGGTGGCGTGGTGCGCCTCGGCGGCGGCCACCATCACGTCGCGGGCGTGCCCGTCCAGGCCGTGGAAGCCGCCGGCCACCTTGATCAGGCCCGCCCGCACTCCGGCCGGCTCGCCGCCCTCCTCGCGCAGACCGATGGTCAGCTCCTCGGTGAACAGCCGGGCCAGGACGCCGGCCCCGGACAGGCCCCGCAGCACGGCCGGGTCGTAGTGCACGTCCTGGTGCAGCCCGGTGGCCGCGACCAGGTGGACGCCGGTGGTGCGGGAGAGCCCGGCCAGCCGGGCCCCGCCGCGGCCCATCCCGTACGGGGTCCACTGCACCAGGGCGCGGCCGCCGGCGGCGGCGAAGGCCCGTAGCTCGGCCTCGGCGGCCACCGGGTCGTCCAGCTCCTGGCCGGGCAGCCGCGGCGAGGCGAGGAAGAGGTGGTCGTGGGAGTCGCAGACGCCGAGCCGGGCCGGGTCGACGTCCCCCAGCACGGTGCGGACGGTGCTCACGCGCCGGCTCCCGTGCCCGGGGCCTCCCCGGCGAGGGTGGCGGCGACCACCCGCAGGCCGGCCAGCGCCTTGGGCACCCCGACGTACGGCGCCAGGTGGACCATCACCTCGGTGATCTGCTCCCGGGTCAGCCCGGCCCGCAGGCTGTTGCGGACGTGGTCGGCGAGCTGCGGCTCCACGCCGCCGAGGGCCGCCAGCGCGGCGAGGTTGACCAGCTGGCGGTCCCGCAGCTCCAGGCCTGGGCGCTGGTAGGTGCCGCCGAAGAGGCTGGTGACGATCCAGTCGGGAAAGCCCGGCGCCAGCTCGTCCAGGCCGCGCAGGGTCTTGTCCTGGACCTCCTGGCCGGCCAGTTCGTCCAGCAGGCGGTAGCCGGCCGCGCGGTCCAGCGGGGCGGGGGTGAGGTCGGGCAGTGCCATCGGGTCAGGTCCTTTCACCAGTGCCGGCCGGCCGGCAAGTCGTGGAGTCCCGGACGGGACAGGTGCAGCAGTTGGTACCGGGTGCCGTACCGCTCCGGCGCGCTCCCCCGCCACAGCGCGGTGCGCAGCAGTTCCCATCGGCCGGGGTCGACGGCGACGGCCGCGCTGTGCAGCGTCCCGTCCCCCGGCAGTTCGGCGAGCGCCCGTTCCACCGCCTCGGCGGGGTCGGTGCCCTCGGGGATGCGTTCGGTGCGGCGGGTGGCGGAGAGCGGCACGTCCTCCACCGCCGGGCCGGGACGGAACCCGGCACCCAGCCAGTGCCGGACCACCGGGCGGCCGAAGTCGGTGACGATGCCGCGGAAGCCCGGCCCCCAGAGGAAGCCGTTCATCCCCTCGGCGGTGTTCCAGAGGTAGAACGGCGCGTACTGGTTCACCGGCGAGCCGCTCCCGTCGCCGCGTTCGCGGATCAGATAGGCCTTGAGGCCGAGCCCGGGATGGGCGTCCATCAGGTGCCCCCTGGTGGCGACCCGCTGGCGGATGATCTCCATGTCGTAGTCGGCGGGCAGGGTGATCTCGTACTGCATCGCGTGCACGGTGGTCCTCTCCGGTCGGGCGGGTGCCGGACGGCGGGGTACAGAGGGCCGGCGGGCCAGGGCCGGCCGGGGTGCGACGGGCCGGCGGCTCAGGCGCCGGCCGGGGCGTTCAGGCCGGCCAGCAGGCCGAGGGCGCCGCGTACGGCCTGCCGGAACGGCTCGACACTGTCGGCGGCCCGGGCCAGCACGTAGCCGCCCTGGACGACGGCGACCACGGCGGCCGCGGTGTCCGCGGGGTCGGCGCCGGGGACGAACTCTCCGGCCGCCCGGCCCTCGGCGATCACCTCGGCGATCCGGCCGCGCAGCCAGTCGAAGGTCTCCTCGACGGGGGCCCGCAGCCGCGGGTCGGCGACCACCTCGGGGTCCTGCGCCATCCGGCCGATCCGGCAGCCGCGCAGCACCTCGCGCTCGCGCAGCAGGTACGCCTCGATCCGCTGGTAGGCGGTGCCCGGCCCGGCCAGCCGCTCCTCGGCGACGGCGCGCATCTCCTCGGCGCTGCGCCGCAGGGCGGCGGCCGCGAGGTCGGGCTTGCCGTCGAAGTGGTGGTACATGCTGCCCTGCCCGACGCCGGCCCGCTGCTGGATCGCCTTGGGGCTGGTGCCGACGTAGCCGCGCTCCCAGAGGAGCTCCTGGGTGCTCTCGATCAGCCGGTCCTGGGTTGCCATGACGCCACTGTACATACCAGTAGGTACAGAATCCACCCCCGGCCCCGGAAGCACCGGAAGGGGGCCGCCGGCCATGAGCCGGCGACCCCCTCGGGCGGAGCGGGCGGAGCGGTCGGAGCAGCCGGTCGGGGAGGACCGGTCGACCGGGGAGGAGCGGTCAGTCCGGCGGGAGCGGTCAGTCCGGCGGGAGCGGCCGGACGGTACCGGACGTCATGCCGTCGGACGGCACGGACGGGTGGGGCTCAGACGCCGACCCGCTCGCGCTCCCTGGCGGCGGGCGCCGGACCGTCCCCGTGCTCGATCCGCAGCTCGGGCAGCAGGCGGTCCAGCCAGGCCGGCAGCCACCAGTTCGCGCGGCCGAGCAGGGTCATCGTGGCCGGGACGAGGACCAGCCGGACGATCGTCGCGTCGACCAGGACGGCGGCCGCCATGCCGACCCCCATCATCTTGACGGTCACGTCCGGGTCGATCGCGAAGCCGATGAAGACCGCCACCATGATGGCCGCCGCGCTGCTGATCACCCGGCCGGTCGCGGAGAGCCCGCGCACCACGCTGCCACGGGCGTCCCCGGTGGCCAGCCAGTCCTCGCGGACCCGGGAGAGCAGGAAGACCTCGTAGTCCATCGAGAGGCCGAACAGCACCGTGAACATCAGGATCGGCACCCAGGAGGACACCGGCACCGAGTGCGGCAGGCCGAGCAGCCCCGCCCCCGCGTCGGTCTGGAAGACCGCCGTCATCACGCCGTACGCGGCCGCCACCGAGAGCAGGTTCATCGCCGCCGCCTTCAGCGCGATCACCGGCGCCCGGAAGAGCAGGGTCAGCAGGATCAGGGACAGCGCCACCACGAACGGGACCACCACCCAGAGCCGGGAGGACAGCCGGTCCGAGATGTCGGCGAAGACCGCCACCACACCGGTCACCTCGGCGCCCGGCGGCAGCAGGCCGGCACGCATCCGGTCCAGCAGGTGCCGGGTCTCGGTGTCCTGAGGGCCGGTCCGCGGCTGGACGGAGACCACGGCCGCGTCCCCCGCACCGTTCAGCAGCGCCGGGGCCACCGCGGCGACACCCGGGTCGGCCTGCAACCGGGCCGCGATCGCCGGGAGTTCGGCGGCAGCCACCTTGCGCAGGTCGACCGTCACCAGCAGCGGCCCGTTCGCCCCCGGCCCGTACCCGGCGGTCACCAGGTCGTACGCCTTGCGGGTGGTGTTGGACTCCGCCTGGATGCCCGCGTCCTGCGGCCAGGTGCGCATCGCCAGCATCGGCGCGGCCAGGGCCAGCATCACCACCAGCGAGGCCAGCGCCGCGGCCACCGGCCGGCGGCCGATCAGCCGGGCCCAGCGCTCGGTGCGGGTCGGGCCGGCCGGCGCCGCGGCGGGCTTCCCGATCGTGCGCCGCTCGGCCCGGCGCAGCAGCCGCGGCCCGGCCAGCGAGCAGAGCGCCGGGACGAGGGTGAGCGAGGCCAGCATCACCGCGCCGACCACCGCGAAGGTCGCGTAGCCGAAGGAGGAGTAGGTGGCCAGCCCGGCCAGCTTCAGGCCGAGCAGCGAGACCAGGACGGTGGAGCCGGCCACCACCACCGAGGAGCCGGCCGTGGCGGTCGCCTCGGCGGCGGCCCGCTGCGGGGTCAGCCCCTTGCGCAGGCCTTCGACATGGCGGCTGACCAGCAGCAACGCGTAGTCGATGCCGACCCCGAGGCCGACCATGGTGGCGACGGTGGGCGCGGTGGCACTGATGTCGGTCACCGCGGCGAGCAGGTAGACCACCGCACTGCCCAGGCCCAGCCCGGCGAGCGCGACGATCAGCGGCAGCCCGGCCGAGACCACGGTACCGAGCGCGAGCACCAGGATGACCAGGGCCGCGACGATGCCGATCGCCTCGGCGGTGCCCGAGGGCGCCGAGAAGTTCTCCGGCAGCTGGCCGCCGAACTCGACCTGGAGGCCGCCGCGTTCGACCGGTTCGGCGGCCGCGCGGAGCGCGTCCAGGCCTTCCGCTCCCTCGAAGGAGGTGACGGGTATCCGGTAGTTCAGGGTGATCAGCGCGGTGTCGCCGGACGGCGAGAACACGGGCGGCGCCACGATCGGGGTGCCGCGCAGGCCGGCCAGCCGGCCGCTCAGCTCCTCCAGCACGGCGTCCGGCACCCGGGCGCCGGCCCGGTCGTGCACCACGACCCGGGCCCCGGCGCCGGACATCTCGGGGAAGCGTTCGGCCAGCAGGTCGCTCCCGGCCTGCGAGGGGGTGCCGGGCACCCGGTAGGAGTCGCGCGGTGTGCCGCCGACGGTGAACGCGAGGGCGAAGGCGGCGGCGAGGAGCAGCAGCCAGGCGACCAGCGTGCGCCACGGTCTGGCCGCCGCGGCGCCGCCGAGGCGGCCGAGGAGGGAGGACATCAGGAGCCTTCCGGCAGGTTCGGGTTCGGGACGGTGCCGCGACCGGCAGTACTGCGGGCGCACCGTGCGGAGTCCCGCCGATCGTGGCAGGGGCGGCTTGGAGTCGGCTTGGGGTCCGGCTCCAAGCGGCCGCCGGTGCGCTTGGAACGGCCCGCGACGGTACGGCGGGGACGGTGCGGCGGGAACGGATGCCGTGGGGGACGGGTCCGGCGGGGCGAGCGTGCCGGAACGGTGCGCAGCGGCCCGGCGGCCCGGCGGCGACGGCAGCGGCAACGGCAACGGCAGGGATCGGCCGGCCGGGGCCGGGGATCAGTACCGCGGGCCGAGGTCCGCGAGCGCGCGTTCGGCCTCCGCCGTCCAGGCCGCGGACTCCCAGCGGCGGGCGACCGCGGCGGCCTGCCGGAAGTGCCCGGCGGCCTCCTCGGGCCGGCCCAGCAGCAGGGTCAGCTCGCCGAGCGACTGGGCGACCGGCCGCAGCGCGATGGAGGTGCTGGCGCTGCCCGCCACCAGGTCGCGCAGCGGGAGCAGCTCCTCGACCAGCCCGGCCGCCTCCGTGTGCTCGTCCAGCGCGACCACGGCCATCGCCCGCACCGTGAGGAAGAGCGACCGGTAGTAGTCCGGCGGCAGGGCGGTCGGCTCGGCGCGGGCCGCCCGGGCCTCGGCCGGCCGGCCGAGGTCGACCAGGGCGAGCGCGTGGATGTCGGCGGCCAGCGACCCGTAGACGGTGCGCATCCGCTCGATCAGCGGCAGCTGGGCGGCCAGCCGTCCCTCCTGGAGGGCCATCACCACGGTGGCCAGGGCGGCGAACCCCTCGGCGTGCACCGAGCCGCGGGCCCGCAGTCCGGCGACGGTCAGCGCGTACAGCCGCTGGGCCTCCTCGGTGCGGCCGGCGGCGGAGGCCAGCATGCCCAGCTGCCCGTTGCCGACGTCGAGGAGTTCGGCCAGCCCGTACGTCTCGGCGATCTCCCGGGCGGCCTCGACGTGGGCCCGCAGCGCGGGCAGGTCGCCCGAGGTCGCGGCCACCGAGGAGGCGAGGTACTCGGCGTGCCAGCGGTAGGCGGGCAGGTCGTGCTCGGTGGCCACCCGGGCGAGTTCGGCGGCCGTCGCCCCGCGCAGTTCGGAGGCGAGTTCGTAGTCGTGCACCCGGGCCTGCGCGGCCAGCGCCATCGCGAGCAGGCGCGGATCGCCCTCGGCGCGGGCGATCGCCAGTGCCTCGGCGGCCGCCTCCCAGCCCTCCGGGCGGCCGGAGCAGTCGAGTTCGTAGGTGAGCGCGTCGAGCAGCCGGCAGCGGACGGCGGCGGGCATGCCCGGGCGGTCCAGCAGCGCGGTGATCGAGTCGACGGCCGCCTGGTCGAAGCTGCCGTACGGGTGGGTGACCCAGGGGGTGGGCTCGGTCCAGGCCGTCCAGGCCTCGATCAGCAGGTCGTGGCGGCCGGCCTCGCGGGCCAGGCGCAGCGCGGTCGCCTTGGTCTCGGTCGCGGCGGCCACCGCGCCCATCCGCACCTGGGCGCGGAGCAGGCCGGCGAGCAGCGCGTTGCGCCGGGCCTCGCGGTCACCGCCGTCCGGGGGGAGCCGGTCGAAGCTGTCCAGGGCCTGGCGGAGCAGGGCGGCGGAGGTCTCGTGGGCGTAGCGGCGCTCGGCCGCCTCGGCCGCGCGCACGCAGTAGTCGACGGCCAGGCCGGCCGTGGCACTGGTGGCGGCCTGGGTGTAGTGGTGCGCGAGGGCCTGGATCTGGTCCGGGCGCAGCTCGCGGAGCGCCTCGGCGACCCTGCCGTGCAGCCGGGCCCGGCGCAGCCCGCTGAGGTCGGCGTACAGGGTGTCGCGGACCAGGGCGTGGTTGAACCGGACGGTGCCGGGCCGGGGTTCGGTCAGCAGGCCGCCCTCGACGGCGGCCTCCAGCGCTTCGAGCAGCTCGTCCTCGTCGGCGTCCGAGGCGCGCAGCAGCACCTCGGCGTCCGCCTCGCGGCCGGCCACGGCGGCGAGGCGCAGGGCGGCCACCGCGTTCGGCGGCAGCCGGTCGAAGCGGCGGCGCAGCACGTCCCGGACGCCCTGCGGCACCTCGTGGACGGCGACCAGGGCCCCTTCACGGGCCAGCAGCCGGGCGCTCTCCAGCAGGTAGAACGGGTTGCCTCCGGTGCGGTCGGCCAGCGCGTGGACGGTCCGCCGGTCGACGGCGGCCGCGCAGACCGAGCCGATCAGGCGGCCCGCGTCGGCCTCCCCGAGCCCGGCCAGCGGGACCCGGTGCGGCGAGCGGCGGGCCAGGACGGCCAGCGCGTCGGTGAGATCGCCCTCGCCGGGGCGGTGTGCCAGCACCAGGAGCAGCCCGGGGGTGGGCGGGCCGCCGGCCAGGTCGGCCAGCAGGTCGCGGGTCTCCCGGTCGGCGGCGTGCAGGTCGTCCAGCACGATCGCCACCGGCCGGTCGGCGGCGGCCCGGCGCAGCCAGTCGCCGACGGCCCGGTGCAGCCGGAACCGTCCGACCAGGGCGTCGGAGCGGCTCCACGGGGTGCGGGCGTCCTGCGTACGGGCCTCCGCCGGGCGGGAGTTGACCGGCCGGATGCCGGGCGTACGGGTGTCGAGGGTGCGGGCCTCGGGCGTACGGGCCTCGGGCGTCCACAGGCCGGGCGTACGGGCGTCGGGCGTACGGGTGTCGAGGGTGCCGGCGTCCGGGGTGCGGGCGTCCGGCAACCGGGTGTCCGGCGTGCGCGGGCCGAAGGTGCGCGGGCCGGGGGTGCGGGCGGCGTCCGGACCCCGGCGGTCCGGGCCCGGCTCCCCGGGGCGGGCGGCGAACAGGCCGCCCGGCGGACGGAGGGCCACCACCGGCCCGCCCGGCGTCCGCGGGCCGTCGGCCCGGCCGTCACCCCGCCCGGTGGCCCCGGTGACGGCTTCGGCGGCGCCGCCCGTACCGGTCGCGGTCAGCGTCGCCAACGCGAAGGCGTGGACGGTGCCGGAGGGGCGGTCCGGGCCCGGGCCCAGGTCCAGGTCCTGGTCCAGGACGGGCGCCAGGGCCACGGCCAGGTCGCCGTCCGGGGGTGCCTGGCGGGCCAGGTCGCGCAGCGCCTCGGTCCAGGCCCAGGCGGGCGGGGCGCCCTCGCTCTCCGGGCAGCGGCCGCTCGCCGTCCGCCAGCCGGCGGCGGCCAGTTCGGCGTGCAGACGGGCCAGCAGGGTGGACTTCCCGGCCCCGGCCTCGCCGGTGACGATGGCGACGGACGGGCCGCCGGCGGCCGCCTCGGCGGCGGCCCGGCGCAGGGTCAGCAGTTCGGCCTCCCGGCCGACGAAGAGCTGGCCGGCCGGCGGCTGCGCGGGCGGGCCCGGCTGCCCGGGCCGCTCGCCGGGAGCCCAGCGGTCCGGCATCCACTGGACGACCGTCCCCCCGAGGGCGGGCCCCGCGACGGCACTCCGGTCCACCGGGGGGCCGCCGGCGGCCGGACGGTCGGCGACGGGACGGCCGACGACGGCCACCGGCCGGCGGTCCGCCGGCTCCAGGGCCGGAGCGGGCGGGGCGGCGCCGAGCAGCTCGGTGCGCTGCTGGAGGATCGCGGACTCCAGGCCGGCCAGCGCCGGGCCCGGATCCAGGCCCAGCTCCTCGGCCAGGACGGCCCGGGCCCGGCGCAGCACGTCCAGCGCCTCGGCCTGGCGGCCGGTGTTCCAGAGGGCGAGTGCGAGCAGGCGCCAGCCCTCCTCGCGCAGCGGGTGCTCGTCGGCGAGCGCCCGGGCCTCGACGGCGGCCTCGTCGGGCCGCCCGAGCCGGACGGCGAGGGCGGCGCGCTGCTCGCGGGCGGCGAGCCGCAGCTCGGTCAGCCGGGCACTCTCGGCGACGGCCCACGGCTCGTCGGCGAACTCGGCGTAGGCGGCGCCCCGCCAGAGCGCCAGGGCCTCGTCCAGCAGGCCGAGCGCGGCGGCGGAGCCGGGCTCCGCGCGGGCCTCGTCCAGCAGCTGCCCGAACCGCCAGGCGTCCACCGAACCGGCCGGCAGCCGCAGGGCGTAGCCGGGCGGTTCGCTGACCAGCAGCCGGGCGGGCTCGCGCGGGCCGCGCCGGGGTTCGAGCAGGCGGCGCAGGTTGGAGACGTACGCCTGGACGGAGGCGGCGGCCTTGGCGGGCGGCCGGCCCTGCCAGAGGTCCTCGATGATCCGGTCGACCGGGACGACCTCGCCCCGGGCGGCGAGGAGTTGTGCGAGCACACCGCGCTGGCGCGGACCACCGAGACCGACCCGGTCGCCGCCGGCCTCCGCAGCCAGGGACCCCAGCACCTTTATCCGCACCATCGTGGGAAGCAGCCTATGCGACGGCGCGCGGGAGGCTCCCGGCGGATTCCGGAGCCGGGCCCGCCCCTCCGGGCGGCGCGGCCGGCTCCCGCGGCGGCCGCCGGAACGGCCCGCCGGACCACCCGGCAGGCGGCCGGCCGGCCTGCTCGCGGATCACCGGGTGTACGGACGGGCCGCGACCCGTCCGGGCGGTCACCCGTGGGGCCGTGCGCCGCCCCCCGGCGGCCACGGCCCGGGGCCGGCCGCGCGTCGACAGCGGAACGGCCCCCTCCGGGATGCTTTGCCCACAAACACCGTCCGTCACTCCCGCCCCGGCGCACCCCGGATGAGGCGTACGTCACGTTTCTGGCGTGCCGTCAGCCCCGAGGACGGCGGTCACGGCGCTCGGCCCGGACACCGGAGACCGACGACCCGACCGGGCCCGACCGGGCCCGCCCGGGCCGACCGCCCTGGCCGCCCGCCCTGGCCGCCCGCCCGCCCGAACCGAACGCCCGACCCACCCGGTCGCAGCAAGGGCGCGGTCGCGGTCACGGCGGGAGCCCCGGCACCCTCGGTCGACCCGGTCGCCGGAGCGCGGCCTCACGCGGCCGGCGGCGGGTCCGGGATCTCCTTCCGGATCACCGGGGCGACCTCGGCGGCGAACAGTTCCAGCTGCTCGTGCTGGAGGTCCTCGGTGAGGGCGTCGACGCCGATGCCGACCACCTCGTTGCCGAAGGCCCGGTGGTAGCGGTGGATCTTCTCGATCACCTGCTGCGGGCTGCCGACCAGGGCGGAGCCGTGCTCCAGGGCGTCCTCCAGGGTGGCGAACGGCGAGTTGTTGTGCCGGCCGGCGTCCGAGTTGTACATGGCCTCCCAGTACGGCCGGTAGCCCTCGACGGCGTCCTGCGAACGCCGGGCGACGAACAGCCCGCCGAACCCGGTGCCGACCCTGGCGTCCTTCGGGTCGCGGCCGTAGTGCTCCCAGCGCTCGCGGTAGTGGTCCACCAGCGCCTTGTACTTGGCCATCGGGTGGAAGGAGTTGGCCGAGAAGAGCGGGTCGCCGTGGCGGGCCGCGAGGTCGGTGGACTGCCGGCTGGTGGCACTGCCGTGCCAGACCGGGATCGGGCTCTGCAGCGGCCGCGGCGCGGTGGTCACCTCGGTCAGCGGCGGCCGGGTGCTGCCCTGCCAGCTGACCTTCTCCTCCCGCCAGAGCCGGCGCAGCAGGCCGTAGTTCTCGGCGAGGGCGTCCCACTGGCGCTCCTCCGGGAGGCCGAAGAGGCCGAAGTGACGAGGATCGTTCCCCTTGCCGATGATCAGCTCCAGGCGTCCGCCGGAGAGCTGGTCGAGCATCGCGTAGTCCTCGGCGACCCGGACGGGGTCGAGGATGCTCAGCACCGTGACGGTGGTGAACAGACGGATCGTCGAGGTGCGTGCGGCGATCGCGCCGAGCAGCACCGGCGGGGCCGGCGAGAGGAACGGCGCGCCGTGCCGCTCCCCCACCCCGTAGCCCTCGTAGCCGAGTTGCTCCGCCGTGACGGCCTGGTCGATGACGTTGTGGAGCTTCTCGTGCGGGGTGCGCCGCACTCCGCCGACGGGGTCGGGGCCGTTGGCGACGAGGGACGAGACGGTGAACCGCATGGCGGTCTCCTTCAGGGGCGTTCGAACGGGTGCGGACGGCCGCCGCCGCGTACGGGCGCCCCGGGCACGGCTGCGCACGCGCGCGAGCAGCACCGGGGAGGGATCGCGCGTCGGGCGGTCGTACGGGCCGGCGTCAGCGCGTGGTGCTGCGGGGGCGACAACAGCGCAGGGGCAGGGCGCGCTCGTTCACGACGGCTCCCCCTTCGACTCGTCCGGCCGGCGCGTCGCCGCGGCGGGCCGGACCGCACACGATCCACCGTGAGCATAGGCAGCCCTCCGGCGGCCGGGCAAGGGCCCGCCGGCGGCCGTCACTCGCGGGCCGTCCCTCGTGGGCTGTCACCCGCGGGCCGGGCCCGTCGGGCGGCGGCCGGGTGCCGGACGGCGGTGGCGGTGGCGGGTGCCCTGGGCAGGTGACGGGGGCAGGTGACGGGGCCCGGCTGCGGTACCGGCCGGGAGGGCCCAGCGTACGGGGACGCCGGGTGCGGAAGCCCCTGACAGGTGCCGACCGGGGGTGCCGAACGCGGGTGCCGACCGCGGACGTCAGCTGCGCAGCAGCACCGCCGACAGCGGGACGAACCCGCCGCCGGCGCCGTCCGGGGCGTCGGTCGACCCGCCGGAGGTGCGGCGCAGCAGATTCACGGCGATCCGCTCGCCCTGGGCCTTGGCCCGCTCGGCCACCGGGCCGGCGTGCAGCCCGTCCACGGCGGCCGTCCACAGCTGCACCCAGCGCCCGAAGTGCTCGGCGGTCATCGGCCGGCGCTCGTGCAGCGCGACGTGCGGGGTGAAGGCGTTGCGGCGGTAGGAGGCGGTGCGCAGCAACGCGCTCTCCCAGAAGTCCGTGATGTGCGGCAGGTGCGCCTCCAGGTCCAGCCCGGCGATCTCGGTGAAGTACGGGCCGATCAGCGGATCGGCGAAGGCGGCCCGGTAGAAGCGGCGCAGCAGCGTTTCGAGGTCGGCGCGGCCGGCGATGTCCGGGAGCGGCCGGGCGCCGAGCGCGGCACCGAAGGCCCCGGGGCCGCGACCGGGTGCGCCGGCGTCGCCGGATCGGTCGGCGGGTCGCTGCGGCGTCATGGCGGCTCCTGTCGGCGGACTGTCCACCACGGTACGGGGCCGGCGGTGACGGCGGCAGGGCCGATGGTCCCCCGCCGGGGCGTCCGGCCTGCGGGACGGCTCCCGGCGTGCGTCCACTTCGGGCCCGCGAGCTGGCAGGATGGCGTCATGACCTACCTCGCCGCGGACGACCGCTACACCTCCATGACCTACCGCCGTGCCGGGCACAGCGGCGTGCAGCTGCCCGCCGTCTCGCTGGGGCTGTGGCACAACTTCGGTGACACCCAGCCGCTGGAGGTGCAGCGCGCGGTGCTGCGCCGGGCCTTCGACCGGGGCATCACGCACTTCGACCTGGCCAACAACTACGGCCCGCCGTACGGCAGCGCCGAGCGCAACTTCGGCTACCTCTTCGCCCAGGACTTCCGTCCGTACCGGGACGAGCTGTTCATCGCCTCCAAGGCGGGCTACGACATGTGGCCGGGCCCGTACGGTGACGGCGGCTCGCGCAAGTACCTGCTGGCCAGCCTCGACCAGTCGCTCGACCGGATGGGCCTCGACTACGTCGACGTCTTCTACTCCCACCGCTTCGACCCGGACACCCCGCTGGAAGAGACCATGGGGGCGCTGGACACCGCCGTGCGCTCGGGCCGGGCCCTGTACGCGGGCATCTCCAACTACCCGGCGCAGCAGCACCGGGAAGCGGTGGCGATCCTGCGCGGGCTGGGCACGCCGGTCCTGCTCAACCAGGCCAGCTACTCCATCCTGAACCGGGCGCCGGAGGACGGCGTGCTGGACGCCGTCGGCGACACGCAGACCAGCCTGATCGCCTACTCCCCGCTCGCCCAGGGGCTGCTGACCGACCGCTACCTCGGCGGCGAGGTGCCGGCCGGCTCCCGGATGTCGGTCGGCCACTTCCTCAAGGAGGAGGCGCTGACGGGCTCCAAGCTGGAGCAGCTGCGGGCGCTGAACAAGGTGGCCGAGGGCCGTGGGCAGAGCCTGGCGCAGCTGGCGCTCTCCTGGGTGCTGCGCGACCCGCGGGTGGTCTCGGTGATCATCGGCGCCAGCAGCGTCCGCCAGCTGGACCAGAACATCGACGCCCTCCAGGGCGGCCCGCTGTCGGCCGAGGACCTGGCCGAGATCGACCGCCTGAGCCGCTGACCGCGGCCCGCCGCCGTCATTCCTGGACGGACGCCCCGGTGTCGTAGTCGCTGATCCCGGTGATCCGGCACGACACCGGGCCGTCCGGCACGGAGACCACGGACGGCGAGGGATTCGTGTCGACCACCTCGTTCTTCCCGGTCTGGAGCGGCTTCACCTCGTCGACGTAGATCGTGTCGGCGGCCAGCCGGTCGGAGTCGGGCCCGAAGACCACGGTGGTGGTGCAGCTGTGCGCCGTGTTGGGGTCCTTGTTCTTCACGTACACCGTGGCGTGCAGCACGGGGACGCCGTCCGCCCGGCTCAGCCGGCAGTCGGAGACGCTCCAGGCGGCGTGCTCCACCGCGACGAGCGGGCTCGCCGCCGTCCCGCCGGAGGACGCCTCGGCCGTGCCGGCGGTGGAGGGCTCGGGCGAACGGGGCGGCCCCGAGGAGGCGGCCGCCGTCGTGGACGGAGCGGCAGGGCCAGGGGTGGCGGTGCCCGGGGCCGAGGTCGCACCGCCGCCGCCCTGGCTGCAGGAGTGCGCCATGACCGCGATCAGTGCGGCTATGCCCAGCAGCAGCACGCCGGCGACCACCTGCGCGGAGACGTTGTGGAGGAAGTCGTTCCGCGATGACATCCGGCCTCCTCGGCAGACATCCCTCGGGATGGCGTCGGACCATTCGCACACGTCCGACACCACCAGACTGCACCGGCCGCCGGGTGCCCGCAGTCCGGATCGCGCGTGCGCGGGGCGCACGCCCGGCGTGAACTGGGCGCCCGCCGCCGGCCGAACCTCTGCCCCGCCGGCCCGGCCGGCGGCCCGGCGGCAGGCCGGGCCCGCGGGAGCGGCTCAGGGCCGGCGTACGGCCGGGCCGGCGGTGAGCCGGCTCACCGCCGGTTGATCCCGAGCGCGGGCAGGACGGTCTCGGCGACCCGGTGGGCCTCCTCCAGCAGCGGGTTGCCGGAGAGGATGAAGGTGTCGACGCCGAGCGACTCGAACTCCTGGAGGCGCTCCACCACCTGCGCGGTGCTGCCGACCACGGCCGTGCCGGGGCCCGGACGGAACAGGCTCATGCCCGGCCAGAGGTTGGGGTGGGTCTCCAGCTCCCTCGCCCGCGCCGGGACCTTGCCGCCGTGCTGGCGGAACTGGCGCTGCCAGCCCACGCCGTCCTCGCCGTCCCGGTTGCCGAGCTGCCGGGCGTAGGTGGCCTGGCTGGTCACGTCGAGCAGCCGGTCGGCGGCCGCCCAGGCCTGGTCCTCGGTGTCCCGGACGATCAGGTGCAGGCGCAGGCCGATCCGCAGGGTCCGGCCGTGCGCGGCGGCGCGCTCGCGGACCTTCTCCAGCTTCTCCTTGAGCAGGTGCGGCGGTTCGCCCCAGGTGAGGTACACGTCCACGTGCTCGGCGGCCATCTCGATGCCGGCCGGCGAGCTGCCGCCGAACCAGAGCGGGATGCCGCCGGGCTGGACGGGGGCGAGTTCGCGCAGGCTCGCGCCGGCGTTCTTCAGGTCGTAGAACTCGCCCTTGTGGTCGAAGACCTCGCCGGCGGTGAGGCGCTTGACGATCGACCAGTACTCGGCGCTGAGCCGGTAGCGGTCGTCGTGCTCGACGTGCAGGCCGTACTCGCGCAGCTGCTCGGTGGAGCCGTTCACCACGTTGAACCGCAGCCGGCCGCCGTGCAGGTGGTCGAAGCTCAGCGCCATCTTCGCCAGCAGGGTGGGCGCGACCAGGCCCGGGTGGACGGCGAGCAGCGGCTTGAAACCGGTGCTGGTCGCGGCGGCCAGCGCGCTGCCGAGCGTCCAGACGTCGTACAGGTCGGTGGCGAGCAGGGCGCCGGTGTACCCCAGCCGGTCGACGGTGCCGGCGAGCTGCTGGAGGTAGCCGAGGTCGACCGGGCGGCGGCCGGCCGGCTCCCAGGGGTAGTGGCCCTCGCGCGGGATGATGTACCAGAGGACTTCGGAGGCCATCGGTCAGACCGCCTTCGCCAGTGCGGCGGCCACGGGGGCCTCCAGGGCCGGGAGATGGGCGTCCGCGACGGTGATCGTCCGGTCGATGAAGCCGACGCCGTGGAAGATGTCGGCGGCCTCCTGCTGCTCGGCGACGAACGCGGCGGTGGCCGGCTCCAGGCGCCACGGCAGTGCGGTCAGGGCGGTCCGCCAGTCCTCGGTGCTGCCCCCGAGGTCGGCGGCGGCGATCGCGGCCGCCTCGGCGGGGTTGGCCGCCACCCAGGCGTCGGCGCGGGCCAGCGCGGCGGTGATCGCGGCGACCACCTCGGGCCGGCCCTCGGCGAAGTCGCGGCGGGCGAAGAACACCGAGCGGTCGGTGATCACGTCGCCGGTGCGGACCAGGACGCGGAACTCGCCGGTCCGCAGCGCGGCGGCCAGCTCGGCGCCCTGGGCGATCCAGCCGGCGATCTCGCCGGCCCGCAGCTGCGCGGCCGGGTCGGAGCCGGGGGCCGGGCGGACCGGCCGGACGTCCTCGGCGTAGGACAGGCCTTCGGCGTGCAGCGCCTTCGCGAGCAGGTGGGTCTGCCAGGAGCCGATGCCGAGGACGACGGTGCCGCCCTTGAGCCCGGTGATGCCGGTGACCGGGCCGTCGGCCAGGACGAGCAGCGCGCCGTGGTCGGGGCGCGGCGCCGAGACCGCCGTGTAGACCAGGTCGTGGCCGGCCGCCTGGGCGGTGACCGGCGGGGTGGAGCCGGTGCCGCCGAGGTCGATGGTGCCGTCGGCGAGCAGGGCGCCGGTCCGGGTGCCGTCCGTGTAGTGGTGGAACTCACCGCTCTCGCCGAGCGGGGCCAGCTCCTCGGCGAGGAAGTCCAGGCGGGCGAGGTAGTAGAGGGACGGGTTGCTGCTGTGGACACCGATGGTGACGGTCATGGGGATCACTCCGGGTTCGGTACGGGGGCGGGGTACGGACGGCGACGGCGGGGGCTCGACGACGACGGGGTACGGACGGGAGCGGGAACGGGGCTCGGACGGTGGCCGGGCTCAGACGCCCGCGGGCTCGGGCAGCGTCACACCGAGGTCCGCGAGGAGGCGGCGGCGCAGGGCGGCGAAGGCCGGGTCCGCGGAGTCGCGCGGCCGGGCCACCTCGACGGTCTCGTCGGTGACGAGCGCGCCGTCGCGGAGCACCGCGACCCGGTCGGCGAGCCGGATCGCCTCCTCCACGTCGTGGGTGACCAGCAGCACCGCCGGGCGGTGCTTGCGGACCAGCTCCCCGACCAGGTCCTGCATCCGCAGCCGGGTCAGCGCGTCCAGGGCGGCGAACGGTTCGTCCAGCAGCAGCAGCTGCGGCTCGCGGACGAGCGCCCGGGCCAGCGCGACCCGCTGGGCCTCGCCGCCGGAGAGGGTGGCCGGCCAGGCGTCGGCGTGCCGGTCCAGCCCGACCTCGGCCAGCGCCCGCACCCCGGTCTCCCGGGAGGCGGCGCCGCGCGGCAGGCCGAGGGTGACGTTGGCGAGCACCCGCTGCGAGGGCACCAGGCGCGGCTCCTGGAAGACCACGGTGCGGACCGGCGGGACGAGCACGGTGCCGGCGTCGGCACGGTCCAGCCCGCCGAGGATCCGCAGCAGCGTGGTCTTGCCGGTGCCGCTGGCGCCGAGCAGCGCGACGAACTCGCCGCGGGCGATGTCCAGGTCGACGCCGTCCAGCACGTGCCGGGTGCCGAAGGTGCGGCGCAGGCCGCGCAGGTGGACGGCGGGGGTGGCGCCGGGGCCGGCGCCGGGGCCGGGGGTGGTCGGACGGCTCATCGGGTCGCTCCTTGCGCCCGCCAGGGCATCAGCACCCGCTCCAGCACCCGCACGACACCGTCGGCCAGCAGGCCGAGCACGCCGTAGATCAGGATGCAGACCGCGAGGATGTCGGTACGGGAGAAGTTCTGGGCCTGCGCCATCAGGTAGCCGATGCCCTCGGTGGAGTTGATCTCCTCGGCGGCGATCAGCGCGATCACGCTGAGCGTCATGGACAGCCGCAGGCCGGACAGCAGGGCGGGCAGCGCGCCCGGGAGCACCACCGTCCGCACGATCGCCCAGCGGCCGAGGCCGAAGCTGCGGACCGCCTCGATCAGCTTGCGGTCGGTGTTCCGGACGCCGCCGGAGGTGGACACGTACATCGGGAAGCTGGTGGCGACCGCGATCAGGGCGACCTTCGCGGTCTCGGTGATGCCGAACCAGACCATGAACAGCGGGACCAGGGCCAGGAAGGGCACCGTCCGCAGCACCTGGACGGCCGAGTCGAGCAGCTCCTCGCCGAGCCGGAAGAAGCCGGTGACGACCCCCAGCACCAGGCCGGCGCCGGCGCCGAACAGCAGGCCGAGGCCGGCCCGGGTCAGCGAGACGCCGAGCGCGTCGGTGAGCTGGCCGTTGCGCCAGATCTCGTCCAGCGCCCCGACCACCTGGCCGGGCGAGGCCAGTACGTCCTGGGTGAGGGCGCCGGTGGCGGAGGCGAGGGCCCAGGTGCCCAGCAGGGCGAGCGGGCCGAGGGTGCGCAGGACCAGGGCGAGGTGGCGGGGGCGGGGCGCGGGCAGCCTGGTCCGCGGGGCGACCAGGCCGGCGGCCAGCGCGGCGGCGGTGTCGGGGGCGGTGTCGGTGTCGGGGGCGGTCACGGTGGTCCGCGCGGGTGCGGGGGCGACGGGGGCGGCGGGGGCGGTCACTTGCCGCCGCCGGGGAGCTTGCCGACGTCGAGCACGTACGGCTTCACGTCGATCAGCGACTTGGTGACCTTCTGGTCGGCGAAGAACTGTGCGACGGTGCCGAACCGGACGAGGTCCGCGTCGCTGATCACGTCGGCGGTCGCCCCCGCCCTGGTCACGTTGATCGCGACCTCCCGCTCGGCCGGGGTGACGGCGGTCGGGCCGGAGTCGGTGACCACGTTGAGGTACGCGGCCGGGTCGGCCTTCTCCTTCAGGCCGTTCTCGTGCAGGTAGCCGTAGAAGGCGCCGACGACGGCGGGGTACTTGTCGGCGAAGCCGTTGCGGACCGCCCAGACCGCGTAGTTGTCCGAGCCGACCTCCTGGCCGTTGACCAGGAAGTGGGCGCCGGCGTTGGCGATCTCGGGGGTGGAGAAGGTGTTCCAGGTCGCCCAGGCGTCCACCTGGCCGGAGTTGAACACCCCGGCGGTCTGGTCGGCGCGCAGGTAGACCCGCTCCACCTTGTCCGCCGGGATGCCGTTCTTCTCCAGGGCCTTCAGCAGCAGGTACTCGCTGGTGCCGCCCTGCGAGACGGCGACCTTCTTGCCGGCCAGGTCCTGCACGCTCTTGATCGGCGAGCCGTTCTTCACCAGGATCCCCTCGCCGACGGCGTCGGGGGCGGTCTGGGCGAACAGCTTGAACCCGGGCTTCTGGCCGAGCGCGGCCACCGCGGAGGTGATCGAGCCCTGGGCGATGTCGAGCTGGTCGGCGGAGAGCGCCTGGGCGGCGGGCGCGAACGGGCCCGCGCTGCCGGTCCAGGCGACCTTGGCATGGACGGCGGCCAGGGCTCTGTCCAGCGAGCCGTCCTTCTTGCCGAGGGCCAGGAAGCCGGAGTTGCCCGGGTCGGGCAGCCGCAGCACCACGTCGGCCGGGGCGTTGCCGTCGGCCGAGGCCTTGGCGCTCCCGGCGGAGGAGCCGCAGGCGGCGAGCGGGGCGACGGCCAGCAGGACGGTGGCGGCGAGGACGGTACGGGGGGTCTTCATGGTGCGGTTTCTCCTGATCGGGCGTCAGCGGGAGGTGGAGCGGCGGCGGTCGCGCAGGGCGCGGGCCGCGCGGAGGGGTTCCGGGTCGGTCCAGGCCCGGATGTCGACCGGGGCGTCCAGGAAGCCCTGGCCGTGCAGGAAGCGCTCCTGCTGGGCGAGCAGGCCGAGCCGCTCCTCGGAGAGGTCGAGGTGCAGGGTGCGGTGGCCGCCCTCGGCGTACGCGCCGGCCACGCCCTCGGCCCCGGCGCCGGTCTCGGCCTGGAGGATCCGGGCCACCTCGGCGGGGCTCTCCGCGGCCCAGTCGGCGGCTTCGAGCAGCACCGCGAGGAAGCGCACGACCAGGTCGGGGTGTTCGTCGAGCAGCCGCTGGTGGACGGTGACGGGGCGCGGGGTGCCGTTGTTCACCCGGGCCCGCCGGTCGGGCGCGGCGTCCAGCTCGACCGCCACCTCGGCGCCGATCAGCCGGGCCGCCTCCACCGCGAGGGCGCCCTTGACGTACACCGCGTCCACCGTCCCGTCCCGCAGCGCGGCGAGTTCGGCGGACCACTGCCCGCCGGCCTCGCCGGCCGGGACCTCCACCAGCGTGGCGTCGGCCAGGGTGAGGCCGGCGAGTGAGAGGGCGCCGGCGAAGCCGGCCAGGGCCATCGCGCGCCAGAAGTCGATGCCTATCCCATGGTGTGGGACGGCAAGCCGCAGTCCGCGCAGGGCGGACGGGCCGCTGACGCCGCTGCCGGCCCTGACCAGCACGACCTGGCGCTCCTCGATCCAGGTGAGGCCGATCAGCCGGGTCCGCTCGCCACGCGAACGGGCCCACAGGGCGGGGACGTTGCCGCCCTCGCGGAACAGCCCGGTGAGTGCGTGGGTGAAGTGGTGGTCGGCGGCGACCTCGGGCGGGGCGTCCTGCAGCGAGCGGACCGCGATGCCGTCGGCGGCGAACTCCTCGGCCAGCCGGCCCCGGTCGGCGGCGATGCCGGTGGCGGTGGGGACGGGGCAGCGGGTGAACCAGAGGGTGTCCGGGGCGGGGCTGGGCACGGTGGTGCCTTTCCTGGGCTGGAGGGGGTGCGCGGACGCGGCGGCGCGGCACGCGGCTGCGAGCGGTACGGGGGGTGCCGATGCGGCGGGCAGGGCGGACAAGTGCCCTGCGGTGAAAGACGGTTGTCAGAGACAACAGGTACGGCGGACGCGGATCGCGGGGAGGGCGCTGCACCGGCGGGTCGTCACGGCACTGCTCCTTCCTGCTGGGGCGTCGGGGTCGCGGCGGCGGGGCCGGCGCGGTGCCGCTGCGGTGCGTCCGCCGCGGTGTGCCCTGAGCGTTCCACGCCGGACGAGCGGGAAGCAAGCTTTTCCACATCGTGGGATCACTTGTTCATGAAAGCCATGTCATTGCAATGCCGGCGACACAATTCCGCAGGGCGGCCTGTCATAGTCTGGGAGCGTCAGCCCATCCGGCATCAACTCCGGTCTCCCGAAAGGGGTCCGGCACAGAACGCGAGGTGTCATGGCCGAGGCGGCCGGCGTCCAGAGTCCCCCCACGGGCGCGCAGGCCGTGCAGCGCGCCCTCGGACTGCTGCACTGTTTCCACGACAACGGCCCCGACCTCAGCGCCTCCGACCTGGCCCGCCGCACCGGCCTCTCGGTCTCCACCGCGCACCGCCTGGCCCGCACCCTGGTCGGCGCCGGGTTCCTCGACCAGGACGAGCAGACCGCCCGCTACCGACTCGGCCCCGCAGTCGCCGAACTGGGCCAACTCAGCTTCCACCAGCGGGGCCTGCACCTGGCCGGCCCGGAGCTGGACCTGCTCGCCCGGCGCACCGGCGCCACCGCCGACCTGGCGATCCGCAGCGGCCCGCACGCGGTGATCCTGGTCGGCGCCTCCGTCCGGCCGGACACCGGCCTCGGACTGCGCCGCCCGCTGCACTCCACGGCGCTCGGCAAGGTCCTGCTGGCCTGGCCGCGCCCGGGCGAGGCGGACGCCGGCCTGCCGGGCCCGCTGGAGCCGTTCACCGACCGGACCATCACCGAACCGGAGCTGCTGCTGCGGGAGTTGGACCTGGTCCGGGAGAGCGGGCACGCCCTCAACGACGGCGAGTCCGCGGCCGGGGTCCGGACGGTCGCCGTGCCGGTGCTGGACCGCTCCGGCCACGCCCGGTTCGCGCTGGCCGTCCGCTCCACCCCCGAGCGGCTCACCGACGAGCGGCTGCCCTGGTTCCTCGGCCACGCCAGGACCTGCGCGAGCGCGCTCTCCGTCCTCCTGCTGCCGCCGGACCAGCGAGCGGGTTGACCCCCGCCCCCGAGGGGGAGGGGGTCAACCCGCTCGCTGTCGTGGAACTACGCCGCCGGCGTGTACTTGTAGCCCACCCGACGGACCGTCACGATGCTGTCGCGGTAGGCGGGTCCGAGCTTGCGACGCAGCCGGGCGACGTGCACGTCCACCGTCCGGCCGTCGCCGACGTGGCCGTAGCCCCAGACGGCGGAGACCAGGTGGTCGCGGGTGTGCACCCGCTGGGGGTGGTCGGTGAGGTGCGCCAGCAGCTCGAACTCCAGGTAGGTGAGGTCGAGCAACTTGCCGTCCACGTAGGCGTTGCGGCGCTCGATGTCGACGGTGATGCCCTGTCCGGCCGGCTTGGCCGGACGCTGCGCCGGGTCCGGCACGGGAGCGGGCGCGGCCGCCGGAGCACCGGCCGGGAGCCCGAGGCCGGGAGCGGCCTGCGCCGCCTCGGCCGGGACGAGCACCAGGTAGCCGACCATCGGGTGGCTGCCGGCCGCACCGAACTGGACGCCGTACTGGGCCAGCAGGCCCTGCGGCAACGCGGACTGCGGAACGGTCGCGACGACCGTGGCGCCCTCGGGCAGGGCGGTGAGCAGGCCCTGCGGCGGCAGCTGCGGCACCGCGTGCTGCGGACCGTTCTGCTGGGCCGCGCCGGGGTGCCACCGTTCGGCGGCCGGGGGCTGGACGGCGCGGACCGCGCGCAGGTGCGGGGTCGCGGAGGGGACGGAGAGGGTGGCCGTGGAGGAAGAAGACATGGTGCCGCTACTTTCGCGCGAGACTGACGGTGGGTGTCGTCTGCGCGTCGACCGGGGTGTGCTGCCGGGCTGGACCTGAGGTCAGCGGGCGGAGGGCCGGGACGCGCTGGGCGAGCCCGGACACGTCTGGTCGAACAGGTGCGGCTGCCGGGACGGCCAGAACGGCTCAAGGTCGAAGCGACCTCGGCTGCTGTCCACGACGTAGTTCATGCCCCTATTCAACCAGATGAACGGACGATTGCGTCGCACCGGGACGGACGGACCCTCCGGCCCGGCCCCGGGGCCGCCGCCCCGGCCGCCCGCCGGGGCCGTCACCGGGCGCTCCCCGCAAGGCTGTTCACGTCCAGCAGATGGGAGCGGACGTCCACCACCGAGGGGGTGACGTGCTGGGCGGCGAAGAGCTGCGCGACCTTCTCCAGCCGGACGGCGTCCGCCTCCTGGATGGGCCCGACCGGGGCGGCGGCCCGGCCGACGTCGACCCGGACGTCCTTCGCCCGCCCGGACACCGCCTCCGGGCCGCTGCTGGTGAAGACGTTCAGGTAGGCGGCCGGGTCCCGCTGCGCCCTGCCGTCCGCCTCGTGCAGGTAGTCGTAGAGCGCCCGCACCACCTCGGGGTGCTGCCGGGCCAGCTCGCTGCGGACCGCCCACACCCGGTAGTTGTCGGAGCCGGCACCGAAGCCGCTGGTCACCAGGTAGGCGCTGGCATGGGCGAGTTCGGTGACCACCGGCTCGCCGCTGGCGGCCCAGGCGTCCACCTCGCCGATCGAGAACTGGCTGCGGGCCTGCTCCGGGCTCAGCCGCACCCGCTGCACCTGCTCGGCCGGCACCTTGTACTTGGCCAGCGCCTGGAGCAGCAGGTACTCCCCCGCGCCGCCGGCGTCGACCGCGACCTTGCGGCCGGCCAGGTCCTTGACGGACTTGATGCCGGAGTTGTTCTTGACCAGGATGCCCTCGCCGATCGGGTCGGGCTGCGCGGCGCCGAAGAGCGCGAACCCGGGCTTCCCGGCGAGCGGGAGCAGGCCGGTGCTGATGCTGCCCTGCGCGGCGTCGAGCCGCCCGGAGTTGAGCGCGTCGGCGGCCTCGGCGAAGCCGGCCGGCGCGCTGGTCCAGGTGACCTTGGCGTGCACGGCGGCCAGCGCCCGGTCGAGCGAGCCGTCCTTCTTGGCGACGGCCAGCACCCCGGAGTTCCCGGGCTCCGGCAGGCGCAGTTCGACGGCGGCGGCGGCGCCGGCCGGGGCGGACGCGGGGCCCGCCTCGGCATTGCCTCCGCAGGCGGTGGCGGCCAGCAGGGCGGTGGCGGCCAGGACGGGACGGGCGAACTTCACAGGGGTCTCCGCGGGAACCGGGGGCGACGGCGGGCAGGCCGGGGCGGCGGCCCGCGCAGGCGGGGCCGCTCGTCGGCCCGGGCCGTACCGGCACGGGCATGGAAGGATGCTGACTGATCGTCAGGGATCGGCACGCGCCGGAAGGCGGGCGCGACCGGGCGCCGGAGCCCCGGCGGCGAGGGCCGCCCGGGTCCGCTCCGGGCGGGCGGGACGAGAGGGGGTTACAGACAGCAGGCGCTGCAGATCAGCGCCAGGTCGATGTAACGGCGGACGGTCAGCGCGGGGGTGACCGGGAGGGACACGGCCGGACGGGTCCGCTGGACGGTCATCGCGCTGTCCTCCCCCGGGTCGCGGGCCGGGCGCCGTCGCGGCGCCGGGCGGGCCCCGCCGCACGCGCCGCGGGCGGAACCTTCCGTACAGAGCCTTCCACGCGGGGGCCCGGCAGGGCAACCCGCCGGGCCCCGGGGTCCGTCATCCGGACGGGCGGACCGCCCCCGGGTCCGTCACGCGGACGGGACGACCGCCCCGGCCCGCCGGTCGGCGGCGTGCTCGACCAGGGCGATCAGCAGGTTCTTGCCGTCCTCGCGGCTGCGCGCGTCGCAGAGCAGCACCGGTACGCCCGGGTCCAGGTCGAGCGCCGACCGGACGTCCTCGGGCGCGAAGACCTCGGTGCCCTCGAAGCAGTTGACGGCGACCAGGAAGGGGATGCCGCGCTGCTCGAAGAAGTCCACCGAGGGGAAGCAGTCGGCCAGCCGGCGGGTGTCGGCGAGCACCACCGCGCCGAGCGCGCCCTGGGCCAGCTCGTCCCAGACGAACCAGAACCGGTCCTGGCCGGGCGTGCCGAACAGGTAGAGCGCCAGGCCCTCGCGCAGGTCGATCCGGCCGAAGTCCATCGCGACCGTGGTGGTCCGCTTCGCCTCGACTCCCGAGGTGTCGTCGATGGGCCGGCTGAGTTCGCTGATCTGCTCCTCGGTGCGCAGCGGGCGGATCTCGCTGACCGCCCCGACCAGGGTGGTCTTGCCCGCGCCGAAGCCCCCCGCGACCAGGATCTTGAGGGCGACGGCCGGGCCGCCGGGCCACTGCCCTCGGGAGGTGGCGGGGTCAGAGCGCACGGAGTCCATTGATCACATCTCGGAGCAGGCGCTCGTCCGGCAGTTGGGCGAGCGGGACGGGACGGGTGACGGTGATCAGCTCGGCGTCGTACAGGTCGCCGAGCAGCACCCGCACCACGCTGACCGGCAGGTCGGTGTACGAGCCCAGTTCGGCGACGGTGAGCGGCTCGCGCCGGCACCAGGTGAGAATGCTGTGGTGCTCCAGGTCGAGGGCGGCCTCGCCCTCGCCGTCCGCGTCCTCGGCCCGGTCGGTGGCGGCGATCATCGAGATCAGGTCGAAGAGACCCTCCTCGGTGGGCCTGGCCCGTCCCTTGGTCATCGAGAACAGCCGGACCATCGGTCCGGCGTCGTCGTCGTACCACTGCACGTCCGCGGCCGGGCGCGGCGCGGACGCGCCCTCCTCGGGCTCCTGGCCCGTCCCCTCGGTCATCGCTTCGGTCATCTCCCGGGCGGCGCGGTACGGGGCTCGGCGGCCAGGTGCTCGCCGACCCGCTTGACCAGCAGGGCCATCTCGTAGGCGATCAGGCCGATGTCGGCCTCGGCCTCGCTGAGCACGGCGAGACAGCTGCCGTCGCCGGCGGCGGTGATGAAAAGGAAGGCCTCGTCGAGCTCGACCATGGTCTGGCGGACCCCGCCGACCTGGAAGTGCCGGCCGGCGCCCTTCGCCAGGCTGTGGAAGCCCGCGGCGACGGCGGCCAGGTGCTCGGCGTCCTCGCGGCCGAGGCCGCTGGACGCTCCGGTGGCCAGGCCGTCGCTGGAGAGGATCACGCCGTGCCGCAGGGCCGCGACCCGTCCCACGAGGTCGTCCAGGAGCCAGTTGAGGTCCCCGGACGGCTGCGTCGTACTGGTCATGAATCAGTTCCTTCCGCTGGAGCGGGTGGTGCGGATGATGCGGATGGTGATGGTGAGGGTGAAACGGGTGGTGCAGAAGCCACGGGTGGGACGGGCGAAGCGGGGGCTGCCGGGCGGCGGCCGGTGAGGGCCGCCGGGCCGGCCGGGGCCGCGGGCAGCGCCGCCGCCGGACGGGGCCCCGGGGTGAGGGCCCGGCGGTTCGGTCCGGCCCAGGGGTCGAAGAAGGCGGGGCTCCCCGGCGAGGGCGCCACCGGGGCCGGCGGCACGGCGGGGGACGGCACGGCGGTCAGCGATCCGGGCCTGACCCGGTCGCCCCGGCCACGGGTGAACCCGCGCTGGAACGAGCTGAAGGTGGCCCGGGCCTCCTCGGGCGAACGCTCACGGGCCGGCTCGCCCGGCACGGCACCGGGCGCGGCCGCGGCCCGGGCCTGGGCGGCCTCCTTCAGCTGCGGGGCCAGGTTCGCCTGCCGGACCCGCCGGGGCAGCAGCCCGCCGCCCGGCAGCGCGCTCCCCTGCTGCGCGGCACCCGGCAACCCGCCGCCCGGCACCCCACCGCCCGGCAGCCCCGCCGCGGGCGTCCCGGCCGGGTCGCCGTCCGGGGCCGGGTCCTGCGGACCCTCGTCGCGCCGGTGCCGGCCGCGGCCCGAGCCGTCGGAGGCGGGCGCGGGCACCAGGACGGGACCGCCGGCGCGGCGGCGCGGCAGGCCGCCCGGCTCGCGGGCGGGCTCGGCCACCGACGGGCGGGGGCCGCCCCGGCGGCCGGCGAGCTGGTCGGCCTCCTCCGCGGCGGAGTCCGGGCCGGCATGCCGCCCGTGCGGGCCGGTCTCGGCCAGGGCGGGCACCGCGACCAGTTCGCGCTGGCCGCGCCGGGCACCCGCGGCGGGCGCCGTCCTGGCCTGGACGGGCGCGGGGGCAGCCGGCTGCTCCGCCATCACGTCCGGCGCCTCGGCGAGCAGTTCGCGCGGGATCAGCACCACGGCCGTGGTGCCGCCGTACGGCGAGGGCCGCAGGTGCACCCGGATGCCGTGCCGGCGGGCCAGCCGGCTGACCACGAAGAGGCCCAGCCGGTCGGTGTCCGCGAGGTCGAACTCCTGCTCCACCGAGAGCCGCTGGTTGATCCCGTCGAGGGCCTGGCCGCTGAGCCCGAGGCCGCGGTCGTCGATCTCCAGCGCGAAGCCGTGGGCGACCACCTCGCCCTGCACGGTGACCTGGGTCTGCGGCGGCGAGAAGACGGCCGCGTTCTCGACCAGCTCGGCGATCAGGTGGGTGACGTCGGCGACCGCGCTGCCGAGCAGCCCGGTGCCAGGGAACGGCCGGACGATCACCCGGGCGTAGTCCTCGACCTCGCCGACCGCGGCGCGGACCACGTCGACCATCCGCACCGGCTTGCGCCAGGCGCGGCCCGGCGAGCCGCCGGAGAGGATGATCAGGCCCTCGGCGTGCCGGCGCATCCGGGTGGTGAGGTGGTCCAGACGGAAGAGGTCCTCCAGCTCGGCCGGGTCCTCGGTGCGGCGCTCCATGGTGTCCAGCAGGGTGAGCTGGCGGTGCAGCAGCACCTGGCTGCGGCGGGCCAGGTTCACGAAGACCGCGGAGACGCCGCGCCGCAGCTCGGCCTGCTCGACGGCGGCTTCGACCGCGGCCCGCTGCACGGCGTTGATCGCCCGGCCGACCTGGCCGGCCTCGGCCGGGCCGAACTGCAGCTCGGGGGTCTCGGCGGCGATGTCGACGGGCTCGCCGCGGCGCAGCCGGAGCATCACCGAGGGCAGCCGGTTGGCGGCCAGCTCCTGGGCGGCGTTGCGCAGCCCGATCATCTCCCGGGCCATGCCGCGGCCGATCCGGTAGGAGATCACGATGGAGAGCACGATGGCGGCCAGGCCGATCGCGCCGGCGATGCCGCCGCGCCAGAGCAGCCCCATGGCGTAGGAGTCGGCGCGGGCGTCGATGCCGCCCGCCAGCCGGGCGTTGATCGCGTCGAGGTCGGCCAGGGCGCGGTCGGCGACGGCGTGCCAGTCGTCCCCGTTGATCGCTTCGGCGACCCGCTCGTAGCCGGCGGCGTTGGTGAAGTCCCGTTCGGCGCGCTCCAGCGCGGACCAGTTCTCGCCGGTGCGCAGGCCGAGGTAGTCGGTGCGGTCCGCGGGTTCGAGTTCGGCGATGTAGACGGTGAACAGGGCCCGCTGGTTGTGCAGGGCGTCCAGCGCGGCCTGGTACTGCTGCGGGCTGATCTTGGCGGTGGAGGCGCTCAGGCCGCCCATCGCCGCGTCCTCCTGCGCCAGGTACTCGCGGGCCCGGACCAGCTCGATCAGGATGGTGCCCTGGCGCGGCAGCTGGCCGCTCTGCCGGCTGACGAAGGCCGAACGGAACGCGAAGGTGGGTTTGATCAGGTCGCTGTACTGGTCGAGAATGTACGTCCAGCTCACCATCGAGCGCTCGATGTGGTCGCGGACCGCGACCACCTGGTCGTAGCTGGCCAGGACTTCGCGGAAGCGGGCCTGCTGGGTCGCGTCGAGCTTGCGGGCCTCGGCGGTGCCGACCTTGGCGCGCAGCGCCTGGGCCTCCCGGTCGGTGACGGCGCGGGCCTTGTCGAAGGCCTCGGCGGCCGGTTGCGAGCGCGGGTCGGCGAGCTTCTGGACGGCGGCGCGGCGCTCGTTCTGCAGGTCGTGCGCGTACTGGTCCACCGTGGTGCCGAAGCTCCGGTAGCTGCTGCTGACCTCGAACTGGGTCCACACGTCACTGGTGGTCACCAGCGTCGCGTAGACCCACAGGGCGGTGAGCGCGACGATGGGCACCATGAGCAGCGCGATGACCTTCGCGCGGATCGAGCTGCTGCGCAGACGCATGGGGTCCTCGGTCGGGAAATGCCAGGCGCGGACAAGGATCGGTTTCGGGCAGGCAGGGCCGCCGGAGGACCCGGCCGCGGGATTTGCGAGAGCCTACTACGCCCTGACCATTCGTTCGAGGGTCGAACCGGTCGTTGACAGGCGGTTGTCCGTATGATCCGCTAAGTCCGATTGGCGCCCCCGGTCGCCGCCCGTACAGGCACTTTCCTCACCGGTAGGTGCCGATCTCGTCCCATGACCGCTACAGCCCTGGGCAGTGACACGGCAATCCGATACCTTCGCTCCCACCTGCCCGTCCCACAGCGCCGCCGCACCGGACGCCCGCTCGGGCCCCGGCAGGCGAAGCCGTCACGGAAATCGGGGGGAACGTGCGCGAGTCCACCAGCACCGCCGCGCCCGCCACCGCCTCCGGCGGACTCGCCGACTCGCTCTACGACACCGCCGAACGCACCCCCGGACTGGTCCAGCTGGCCCGCCGCGCGGCCGGCTCCGAGCAGTGGCGGGAAGTGACCGCGGCCGGCTTCCGGGACGAGGTGCTCGCCCTCGCCAAGGGCCTGCTCACCCGCGGCGTGCGGTACGGCGACCGGGTCGCCCTGATGTCCCGCACCCGCTACGAGTGGACCCTCTTCGACTACGCGCTCTGGTCCATCGGCGCGATCTCCGTCCCGGTCTACCCCACCTCGGCCGCCGAGCAGGTCCGCTGGATCCTCGCCGAGACGCAGGCGGTCGCCTGCGTGGTGGAGGACGAGGACCACGCGATGACCGTCGGCGCGGTCTGCGACGCGCTGCCCGACCTGAACGGGATCTGGCAGCTCGACCAGGACTGCGTCCGGGCCATCACCGAGGACGGCCGGGGCGTTCCCGACTCCCTGGTGCACCGCCAGCGCCTCGGCGTCACCCCCGACACCGTCGCCACCGTCATCTACACCTCGGGCACCACCGGCCGGCCCAAGGGCTGCCTGCTCTCCCACGGCAACCTGGCCGTCGAGGCCGACACCCTGCTCGACGGCTGGCACGAGGTCTTCCAGGACTCCGGCTCCGAACCGCCCTCCACCCTGCTCTTCCTGCCGATGGCCCACGTGTACGGGCGGGTCGCCCAGATCGCGGCCGTCCGCGGCGGCATCCGGCTCGGGCACCTGGCGGAGATCAGCACCGACAGCCTGCTGCCCGCACTGGCCGCCTACCGGCCCAGCGTGCTGATCGCCGTGCCGTACCTGCTGGAGAAGATCTACCAGCAGGCCCGGCGGGCGGCCGAGGAGGCCGGGCGGGCCGAACTCTTCGAGCAGGCCGCCCGGGTGGCCGTCGAATGGGCCGCCGCCCGCGAGCAGAAGGCGCTCGGGCACGGGCCCGGCCCCGGCCCCCGGCTGCGGCTGCGGCACGCCGCCTACGACCGGACGGTCTACCAGCGGCTCCGGGCGGTGCTCGGCGGCCGGGTCCGCAACCTGATGTCCGGCGGGTCCACCCTCGGCCGGGACCTCGGGCTGTTCTTCGCCGGCGCCGGGATGACCCTCTACGAGGGCTACGGCCTGACCGAGACCTCGGCGGCGGTCACCGCCAACCCGCCCGGCCGGGCCAAGTTCGGCACCGTCGGGCTCCCGCTGCCCGGCGCCGCGGTGTCGATCGCCGACGACGGCGAGGTGTGGGTGCGCGGCCCGATGGTCTTCGGCGGCTACCTCAACCACCCGCGATGTACCGCCGAGGCGCTCTACGACGGCTGGCTCGCCACCGGCGACCTCGGCCACCTCGACGAGGACGGCTACCTCAGCATCGTCGGCCGCAAGAAGGACCTGATCGTCACCAGCAGCGGCAAGAACCTCGCGCCGAGCAGCCTGGAGGAGCGGGTGCAGGCCCACCCGCTGGTCTCCCAGTGCCTGGTGGTCGGCGACGACCGCCCGTACGTCGCGGCGCTGATCACCCTGGACGGCCCGGCGCTGGCGCACTGGCTGAAGACGCACGGCCGCGAGCAGCTTGACGAGTGGGGGGTGCTCGCCGACGAGGAGCTGCACGCCGAGATCCAGCGGGCCGTGGCCGCCGCCAACACCGCCGTCTCCCGGGCCGAGTCGATCCGCGCCTTCCGGCTGCTCCCCCGGGAGTTCACCCTGGAGCTGGGCCTGATGACCCCGTCGCTGAAGCTGCGCCGGGCGGCGATCACCGAGCGGTACGCGGAGGACATCGAGGAGTTGTACTCGCCCTAGGCCGTGTCTGACAATTCCCGCCGGGCACGCGACGCCGGGCATCCCGCCTGGACGCACGCCCGAATCGCCCGAGTACGGCCAAGTACGAGGACGATGCGGGCGCACGCCCAGCCGGGCGCCCAACGACGCGCGCTGATCCGCCGCGAATTGTCAGACACGGCCTAGAGCCGGTCCGGCGGGCCGGTTGCGGGGGCGGTTCCGGACGGAGCCGCCGGTCCCGGAATTCCCTGTCCGCGGGCGCCCGGCCGGCCCTACGGTGCCGGGCATGAGAAGACCCTGGACATTCGCCCCGGCCGCAGTCGGAGCCGTCGTCCTGGCCGGCGACGGCCGCGCGGTGGGTGCGCGCAGCACCGGTTCCGACGGACCGTCCTGCGCGGAGGCGAGCCGGGTGGCGAACGGCTCCGTCGACGAGCGGCTGAAGCCGGGCCAGGCCGGTGCCCGGCGACAGCTCCAGGCGCGAGCGGCGGCCGACGTCATCACGCGGCACCACGACTGCTTCTCCCCCAGCTCGAAGGTCCAGGCGCAGGCGGCGGCGGAGCAGTCGAGCCGGAGCGGCAGCTCGGTCGAGACGCAGCTCGCCGCGGGGACGGCCGTCTGCGAGGCCACCGGGAGGCAACCGTTCTCCTGCCAACCCTGAGCCGGCCGGATCCGCGGCGGCGCGCGAGGTCAGTGCCGGCGGGGGCCCGGCAGAAGGGTGGCCCGGCCGAAGGGTGGCCCGGCGGGCCGGTCAGTCCGGCCGGCCGGTGGCGCCCGGACGGGTGCGGCGGCCGCGCGGGGGGCGGCGGCGGTGCTCCCCGCGCAGGACCAGGGCCGGCCCGTCCTCGCCGTACGCGCCGCAGGCCGTGGCGGACCACGGCGACCACTGCTGCGGGACGGCGTAGTAGGGCACCAGCACGCCCGGTGAGCGGCGCCCGGTGGCGCCGGCCGGGAGCAGCGCGGGCAGGACGTCCGGGGGCTGCCCGGCGATGATCGCCCGGCGGCAGGCGGCGCAGGCGGGCCTGCGGTCGGCGGCCGCCTCCCGGGCGCCCAGCCGGGGGCGCCGGCGGGCCTTGTTGGACTGCTTGGGCGGGGCGGCCGGCACGGCGCCGTGCAGCGGGTTGTAGAAGCAGCGCAGCACCGGCGGGCCCGGCCGGCGGCCGGCGTGCGCGGCATGGGCCGCCGCGAGCCGCTCAACGGCCCGCTCGGCCAGCACCACCGCCGCCGTCAGGTCGGGGAGGTCCGCCGCCTCGTCCAGCAGCTTCCCGGCGGCCTGGTAGGCGTCCAGCGCCCAGAGGTACTCCCGCCGGGCCGCGCCCTCCTCCGGCGGCAGGTCCAGCTCGGCGGCCCGGAAGACCTCGCCCGCCGTCGCGACCCGCTCGGCGGCGAACCGCGTCAGCCGGTCACGGAGCACCTCCCACTCGCGGAGCACCAGCTCCTGCCGCTCCTTGGGGACGCGCCCGCCGCGGGCCGGACGCCCCTCCGCCAGGCCGGGCAGCAGGCCGATGAACCACCAGCGGCGGAACACCCTGACCTCCTACGGGACGACGACCCCTCATTCTCCGCCTCCGGAGCGGCCGGCGGAAGCACCGGAGGCCGGTTGATCCGGACCGGCCGGCGGAAGCACCCGACGTCCGTCGGTCCGGTGCCGCCGGAGGGGGCGACGCTCCCCGCCGGGCCCGCTGTCACGCCGCGCGTCCGGCTCTTGACGGACCGTCTGGTCCAGTCCATTGTTTGGCACGGCCTGAGTGCGGCACGCCACGGCTCCCGTCCCTCGGGGAGCGTCCCCCTGTTACGCGCGCCCCTTCCCGGCGCATCCCCCACACAGGAGAACTCCGGTGTCCAGACCCCTGCGTCGTCTCGCGGCGTGCGCCGCGAGCGCGGCCTTCGCCGCCCTCGGACTCGCGGTACCCACCGCCCAGGCCTCGGCCGAGCCCGTCCCCACCGTCAACCTGGCCACCAACCCGGGATTCGAGATCCCGGCCCTCCCGCTCGCCGACTGGGGCGCGATCCCGGGCTGGAGCTGCGGCGCCGGCGAGGCCGTCGCCGGCACCGGGCAGGCGCACACCGGCGACTCCGCCCTGTCCGTCACCCCGGCCACCGGCGACTCCACCGGTGAGTGCGCCCAGACCGTCTCGGTGCTCCCCGCCACCACGTACACGGTCTCCGCCTGGGTCCGCGGCGCGTACGTGTTCCTCGGCGCGACCGGCACCGGTCACGACGTGGCGCCGTCCTGGGTGGAGAACACCGGTGGCCAGTGGCAGCGGCTGACCACCAGCTTCACCACCGGCGCCGGCGTCTCCTCCGTCCGGCTCTACCTGCACGGCTGGTACGGCCAGGGGCCGTTCGCGGCGGACGACGTGCGCGTCGACGGCCCGGCCCCCGCGCCGGCCCGGGCCACCTGGAACGTCCCGACCACCGACAACGTGGTCTTCTTCACCGTCGACGACGGCTGGCAGCGCACCCCGGAGGCGGAGCAGGTCATCGCCGCCGAGAAGCTGCCGATCACGGCCTTCCCGCTGCCGATGCCCTCCGGCTTCGAACCGGACTTCTTCAAGCGGGTGACCGCCGTACCGGGCTCCTCGGTGCAGAACCACAGCGTCTCGCACCGGGACCTCAGCACGCTCCCGCTCGCCGAGCAGCAGGCCGAGATCTGCGACGCCCGGGACGCGGCCGCCCGCGTCTACGGGACGCCCACCACGGTGTTCCGCCCGCCGTACCTCGCCTTCAACGCCGACACCCTGCAGGCCGCGGCCAACTGCGGCATCCGCACGGTCGTGACGGCGACGGCGGACTTCAGCTGGGGCGCCTCCAACGTCTGGCACGGCGGACCGCTGCAGGCCGGTGACGTGGTGCTGATGCACTTCACCGACACCCTCGCGGCCGACCTCCAGCGGGCCCTGGCGGCGGCCCGGGCCGCCGGCCTGCGGCCGGCCGGACTCACCGAGTACCTGCACTGACGGCGGGGCGGCGGCCCGCACCGGGCCGCCGCCCACCTCGTGCCCCGGCCCCCGCCGGCGGGCTCCTCCAGGGAGGGCCGGCCGGCGGGGGCCGGGGCGTCCGGTCGGTTCCGGCCGGACGAGCGGTGCAAATGTCGGACGATCAGATGAGCCGCGTGCAGCTGCTTCTGGTCATCCGTTCCGGTCAGGCCGCCGCGGAGAACACCGGGAGGTAGCCCCCGGACTGGCCGGCCGCCTTCGGGTGGTAGCTCTCGTCGACCGGGAGCACCGTGCTGTTCAGCCACACCGTGCCGCTCGCGCAGATCTCGTGGCCGGTGAACGCGCTCCGCACGTCGGCGTAGCTGAAGCCGGCGTTCGCCGCCCGCTTGGCGGTCACGTCGGCCAGGGTGTCGGCCGCGCTGTTGATGGCGGCCCGCTTGGTGTCCCCGATCCCGAAGATGCAGCTGCCGCCGATCTTGTAGAGGTGCGGGTAACCGAGCACGACCACGTGCGCGTTGGGCGCCTTGGCGTGGATCTTGGCGTAGACGTTGTCGAGCTGGGCCGGCAGCGTGTTGGTCGCGTAGCTCTTCGCGGTGGCCACCGCGTTCAGGCAGGCCGTCTCGGAGTCGAGCACGCAGGTCTGCATGGTGCTCGCGAAGCCCGCGTCGTTGCCGCCGACGCTGATGCTGACCAGCGTGGTGCTCGCGTCCAGCACGGACAGCTGGTTGTTCAGCACATCACCGGTTCTCGCCCCCGAACAGGCGACGAAGGCGAAGGCCGAGGGCGCGTGGGCGTTCTTCCAGAGGTAGGGGTACGAGTTGGTGCTGCGCTTGCAGCTGCCGCTCTCGCTCGTGTAGCTGCCGGCCCCCACGCCGGCGGAGTAGGAGTCACCGAGGGCGGCGTACCGCACCCCGGCCGCACTGGCGGGCGACGCGACGAAAAGGCTGGCCAGGGTGAGGAGAACCGCCAGTGTGGCGACGGACATTGCACGAGCGGGGCGCATGGCACCTCCACATGAGTGACAAGGGTCACAGTTGTGATACCAGGCGGTAGCGTGTAGAGGAAGCGCTCATGCCAAAGATATTGACGGACCGTCTCACGACGCACCGGTGAACTGGGCCACTCCGCAAGGGAACTGCGCTGCTCAGGGCCGCCGGCAGCGGCACGGACCCCCACGGCGCGTCGCACCGGTCCCACCCCCGCGCACCGCCCCGGGAGGCGAACTCCCGTCCGTCGCCCGGACGGACGAGCGGACGGACGAGCAGACGGACGGACGAGCGGCCGCCTGACGGACAGCCGGACGGACAACCGGAAGAGCAGATGTACGGACGAGCCGAACCGGCAGCCGGAAGGTGCCGACGGGCGGGCCCAGGGCCGGGCCGACGGGCGCGACGAACCGGCGACCGGACGGGCAGACAGGCCGGACGCGGCGGGCCGGCCGGCCGGACGGACCGGACGGGCCCGGACTCAGCCCCCGAAGGGGAAGACCGGGCCGCCGAGGACCGGCAGCTCCTCGATGGCCTCGTTGGCGGCCGCGGGCACGCCGAGGTGCTCGACGGCCACGGCCACCGCCGTGCGGGCCTGCCGCAGGCCGGCCGGGCCCCAGCCGAGCAGCTCCACCGCGAGGCCCGGCGCGACCAGCAGCCGCCGGTAGTGCCGGCCCGAGGCCGGGTCCGGGACGGTCGGCCCGACGGCCCGCAGCGCCGCCGCCATCCGGACCCGCGCGCACTCGTGCCCGCCGTTCGCGGACCCGACCCGGTCGTAGAGGTAGCCGAGGTAGTGCGGCCGCCCGATCACGGCCTGCGCCTCCTCGCCCGCCTCACGGGCCAGCGCCGCCCCCGGGTCGCCCTCGTCCTCGGGCTCCAGCGAGCCGCCGGGCAGGCTGACGATGCCGTCCCGGGGGTTCACCAGGGTCAGCACCCGGCCGTCCGGCGCGAACAGCCAGCCCCAGGACTGCTTGACGGTCAGCCCCGGCGGGACCGGCTCACCCGGCCGCCAGGGCCAGCCGGCGGGGGGCCGGCGCCGTACGCGGCCGAGCAGGTCGGCGATCTCCACGCTGTACTCGATGCGGCCCATTCGTCCCCCCTCCGGTGCCGGGGCCCGCCGGGTCCGCGGCCGTCCGCGTCCCGGTGCACTGCATGGGCCTGCGGAGCGGGCGGGGTGGGGCCGCCGCGCGCTCCGACTGTTGATCTTCCACGAATCTTCCCCGAACAGGCGGTCGATGAACAGCCCCCGGGCTCCCGCGTGGCGTACACGCCACTCCACTGCCGGGCCACCGCCGGGCCACCGCCGGGCCACCGCCGGGCCGCCCGGGTGCCCCGTCCAGGGCACCCGGGCGGCGGCACCTGCCGGACGGCGCCCCGCCCCGGCCCGGCAGGGCCGCCCCGCCGGACTCGGCCGGCCACCCGGCGGGGCCCCGGTTCAGCCCCCGCCCTCGGGTCAGACCTCGGCCCCACCCGCCTCTCCGGGCTCAGCCGCACCCGACGCACCCGTACCCGGCCGGCCCGGCCCGCCACCGGCCGGCCGACGGGGCCCACATTCGGCGGGCCGGCCGGGCAGCGGGAAGCCCGGGCGGGCGGCCACGCCGTCCGGCAACCCGACGCCCCGCACCTCGTCCTCCGCCAACGCGGCGAACACCTCGGGCACCGTCATCGGCCCGAGCCGACCGGCCAGCAGCCGCCAGCCGCGGACCAGGGGCGGCCGGCCCGCCGCCGGGACGCTGTGCAGCAGCAGCTCCCCCGCGCCGTCGGCCGCGATGCCGGCCGCCAGCGTCACGCAGAACGCCTCGGCCTCGCGCCCGCCGACGAAGAGCCGCCCGTCCTCGGCGCAGACCTCGGCCGCCGCCGTCAGCTCCTCGCCGTCCTCCGGCCCGTAGGTGCGCAAGGTCAGCAGGTGACAGCCCTCACCGGCGCCCGCGGCCAGCGCCAGGTACAGCTCCGAGACGTGGCCGAGCACCGCCGTGAGCCTCGGCTCCGGCCGCTCGTCCCCCTCCAGCGCGGCGAGCAGCGCCGAGCAGGCGATCGAGATCCGGACCCGGGCCCGGTGGTCCTCGACCAGCGCCGGCAGCAGCTCGCCGAGGCGCTCGCCCCCGTACACGAAGGGCTCCCCCGCCAGCTCCGGGTCGGCGGCGTACGCGACCCGGGCCGCCGGATCCTCGGGGCCGAGGCCGAACTCCTCGCAGAAGTCCTCGAAGTCGGCCGGCTCCAGGACCCTCAGGTGCACCTCCAGCCCCTGGCCGCGGAGCGCCCGCAGCTGGCTCTCCGTCCGCCGCAGGTAGGCCTCGTAGGTCGCCGGGCCGAACATCCCGTACCGGCTGAGGCAGGCGAAGTCGGCGGCGTCGGCGGCCACCGCCAGCGCGACCGGCTGCGGCGGCGGGCCCCCGCGCGGCCCGCCCCGGCCGCGCGGGCGGGGGCCGGGGCCGCCCCCGCGGCCGGAGCCGGGACCGGCCGGCCCGAGACCGGTCCCGCCGGGGCCGGCCACGGCGTACGTACCCGGCCCGCCGCCCTTCGGGTACCCGGGCTGTCCGCCGCGGTCGGCGGGCCGGCCGGGGCCCCGGTCGGCCAGGCCCGGCCCGTGTCGTCGGTCACGGCGCTCCCGGCCATCCCGCCGGGCCCGCCCGCCACGGGGCGCGGCCGGCGCACGGCGGGCCTCGCCGGGCCGCCGCCCCTGCCCGGGCTGCCCCTTCCTCTCGGGCTGCCGCCGGCGATCGGGATGCTGCTGGTCCTCGGGTTGCTGCTGGTGGTCGGGTTGACGGCGGTACTGGACGGGCTTGGACATGGCCCTCCCTCTGTCCTCGGGTCCACCCGGGCCGCACGCCCGGGCCGTGCCGCCGGAACGGGCGCGGCACGGTCGCCGGACGGCCCGGAAGGCCCGGGTGTCCGGCAGTCGAGAACATACACAGCGTCACTGACAATCCACGCAGAGCAACGGATCACGGGGGCTCGGCGGGGCCGGCGGGACGGACGCCCCGCCCGTTCCGCCCCGAGTTGTCGGTGGCTGCGGTTAAGGTCGTGGACCATGCGACTGCTGCATACCTCCGACTGGCACCTCGGGCGCTCCTTCCACCGGGAGAGCCTGCACGACGCCCAGCGCGCCTTCCTGGACCACCTGGTGGACGTGGTCCGGGAGGAGCGCGTCCAGGCCGTGCTGGTGGCCGGCGACGTGTACGACCGGGCGTTGCCCGGGCTGGAGGCGGTCGCCCTCTTCGACCGGGCCCTGCACCGGCTCGCCGGGCTCGGCGTCCCCACCGTCTTCATCAGCGGCAACCACGACTCGGCCCGGCGCCTGGGGGTCGGCGCCGGCCTGATCGACCGGGCCGGCATCCACCTGCGGACGGACCCGGCCGGCTGCGCCACGCCGGTCCTGCTCGCCGACGAGCACGGCCCGGTGGCCGTGTACGGGCTGCCGTACCTCGAACCGGCGCTGGTCCGCGAGAGCTTCGGCCTGGAGCGGGGCGGCCACGCGGCCGTCCTCGGCGCCGCGACGGAGCGGGTCCGGGCGGACCTGGCGGGCCGGCCCGCGGGCACCCGCGCGGTGGTGCTGGCGCACGCCTTCGTGACCGGCGGGGCGCCCAGCGACAGCGAACGCGACATCGCCGTCGGCGGGGTCGCGAACGTGCCGGTCGCGGTCTTCGACGGCGTGCACTACGCCGCCCTGGGCCACCTGCACGGCTGCCAGACCCTGGCCCCGCACGTGCGCTACAGCGGCTCCCCGCTCGCCTACTCCTTCTCCGAGGTGGACCACCGCAAGTCGATGTGGCTGGTGGACCTGGCGGCGGACGGTTCGGTGACCGCCGAGCGCGCGTACACGCCCGTCCCCCGGGAGCTGGCCTGCCTGCGCGGGCGGCTGGAGGAGCTGCTCGCCGACCCGCGCCACGCCCGGCACGAGGAGTCCTGGGTGCAGGTCACCCTGACCGACCCGGGCCGCCCGGCCGAGCCGATGGAGCGGCTGCGCCGGCGCTTCCCGCACACCCTCCAGCTGCTCTTCGACCCGGACGAGACCGAGTCCGGCCCGGCCCGGTCCTACGCGTCGAGGGTGCGCGGGCGGACCGACCTGGAGATCGCCGAGGGCTTCGTGCGGCACGTCCGGCCCGGTACCGAGCCCGACGACGCCGAGCTGCGCTGGCTGCGCGAGGGCTTCGAGAGCACCCGCGAGAGCGCCGACCGGCGGGCGGACCAGCCATGACCGCACCCGCCGGCCGTCCCGCGGCGCACCGGCCGCCCGCACCCCACCGCCGGCAGGAGCCGCCCCGATGAGACTGCACCAGCTGACGGTCACCGCCTTCGGCCCGTTCGCCGGCACCGAGACGGTCGACTTCGACGCGCTCTCGTCCGGCGGCCTGTTCCTGCTGCGCGGCGCCACCGGCGCGGGCAAGAGCAGCGTGCTGGACGCCGTCTGCTTCGCGCTCTACGGCGAGGTGCCGGGGGCCCGGACCGCCAACCGCCTGCGCAGCGACCACGCGGACCCGAACCGGCTGACCGAGGTCCGGCTGGAGCTGACCCTCGGCGGCCGCCGGCTGGAGATCATCCGGCAGCCCGAGCAGCTGCGCCCGAAGAAGACCAAGGCCGGCGGACTGACCAAGGAGCGGGCCCAGACCCTGCTGCGGGAGTGGGTGGCCGACACCGGTGACGGCAGCCCCGGCTGGCGGGCCGGCAGCAGGTCGCACCAGGAGACCGGGGAGGAGATCCACCGCCTGGTCGGGATGAGCCGCGAGCAGTTCTGCCAGGTGGTCCTGCTGCCGCAGGGCGACTTCGCCCGCTTCCTGCGGGCGGACGCCGCGCAGCGCGCCGAACTGCTCGGCCGGCTGTTCGACACCCGGCGGTTCGGACAGGTCGAGGGCTGGCTGGCCGACCGGCGGCGGGCCCAGGAGGCCGCCGTGCAGGCCGGCCGGCGCGGGCTGCGCGACCTGGCCAGCAAGGCCGAGCAGGCGGCCGGCCCGGCCGCCGAGCCCGCCGCCGGCTGGGTGCCCGCCGAGGACGACGCACCGGGCGCCCCGGCGGATCTCACGGCCGGCGTGCTGGCCTGGGCGGCGATCCTGCGCAGCGGGGCCGCCGAGCAGCTCGCCGTCGCGGAGAGCGCGCTGGCCGGCGCCCGGGAGCGGCACCAGGAGGCGCAGCACCGGCAGGCCGCGGCGGGCGAGCTGGCGGAGCACCAGCGGCGCCACCGCGAGGCGGTGCTGCAGGCGGCCCGGCTGACCGGGCAGGATTCCGCGCTGGCGGGCGAACGCGAGCGGCTGGCGGCGGCGCAGGCCGCCGCCGGGCTGGAGGCCGTGCTCCGGCTGCGGGACGCGGCGGCCCGGGCGTACGAGGACGCCCGGCGTGAGGAGCACCGGCACCGCGAGGAGCTGGGCCGGTTCCCGGCCGGGAACGGCCCGGCGCGCCCCGACGGCACCGGCGGACCGGACGGACCGGACGGACCGGACGGACCGGACGGACCGGACGGACCGGACGGACCGGACGGGGTGCCCGACTCCGGCCCGCTGCTGGCCCGGGCCGAGACCGAGGAGCTGGCGCAGGCCGAGCTGCGGCTGCGCGCCGAGGTGGTGCGGCTGGAGGCGGCCGCCGTCCAGGAGCGGCGCTGCGCCGGGCTGGCCCGGGAGGAGGCGGCGCTGGAGGACGAGCGGCGCCGCGCCGAGGAGCTGGCCGAGGACGCGGCCGAGTGGCTGGCCGGGTTCGACGCCAGGTTCGCCGCCCTCCAGGAGGAGCAGTCCGCCGCCCGGGCCGCCGCGGCCAGGGTCGAGCAGGTGGACGCCCGCCGGGCCGAGGTCACCGGCCGGCTCGCGGCCGCCCGCCGCCGGGACGGGCTGCGCGAGGAGATCGGCCGGGCCGAGGAGCAGCGGCTGGGTCTGCACGGCCGTTTCCTGGACGCCCGCGAGCACAGCCAGGACGTCCGCGAGCGCCGGCTGGCCGGCATGGCGGCCGAGCTGGCCGCCCAGCTGCGGGCCGGCGAGGCCTGCCGGGTCTGCGGCTCGCCCGGGCACCCGGCGCCGGCCCGGCCGGCCGGCGGCCAGGTCCGCCCCGAGGACGAGGACCGGGCCAGGGCCGCGCAGGCCGAGGCCGAGCAGCGGCTGGCCGTCGCCGACCAGTCCCTGACCGCCCTGCGGGTGCAGGAGGCGGCCGCGGCGGGCGCCGCCGGCGAGGAGGGCGCGGAGGAGCTGGCCGGCGTGCTGGCGGCGCTGGCCGAGGAGCACCGCACCGCCCTGCGCGCGGCCGACGCGCTCGGCGCGGTGAACGGACGGATCGAGGGGCTCACCCGGCAGCAGGCGGAGCAGTTGTCCCGGCTGCGCGAGGCCGGCGAGCGGAGCGCCGTCCGGACGGCCCGGCTGGAGTCCGTACGCACCGAGCGGCAGGAGCTGGCGCGGCAGGTGGCGGCCGCCCGCGGCGAGGCCGGGTCGGTGGCCGAGCGGGCCGCCGCGCTGGCCGGCCTGGCCCGCTCGGTGACCGGGCTGCTGGCCGCCGCCCGCACCGGGGCGCAGACCGCGGCCCGGCTGAAGGAGGCGGAGCAGGAGCTGGCCGGCGCCGCCGTCGCGGCCGGCTTCCCCAGCGCGCGGGAGGCGGCCGCGGTGCTGCTGCCGCCCGCCGAGCGCGCCGCGCTGCAGCAGCGGCTGGAGCGGCACCGGAGCGAACTGTCGGCCGCCCAGCGGCTGCTCGCCGCCCCGGAGCTGGTGGCGGCCGCCGCCCGCCCGCCGGCCGATCCGGCGGGCGCCCGGGCGGCGGCGCAGGCCGCGACCGACCGGTTGGCGCGGGCCACCGCGGCGCAGCACGCGGCCCGCGAGCGCTGCGCCGACCTGGCCCGGATCGGCTCGCGGCTGGCCGCGCTGGCCGCCTCGCTGGCCCCGGTGCTGGACGGCTACGCCCGGATCAGCCGGCTCGCCTCGCTGGCCGCCGGCACGTCCACCGAGAACCGGCTGCGGATGCGGCTGGAGTCGTACGTCCTGGCGGCCCGGCTGGAGCAGGTGGCGGCGGCGGCCAGCGACCGGCTGGTGCGGATGTCGGGCGGGCGGTACACCCTGGTGCACAGCGACGACCGGACGTCCGGCGGCAAGCGCTCGGGGCTGTCGCTGCGGGTGGTGGACGCCTGGACGGGCACCGAGCGGGACACCGCGACGCTCTCCGGCGGCGAGAGCTTCTTCGCCTCGCTCGCGCTCGCGCTCGGCCTCGCCGACGTGGTGACGGACGAGGCCGGCGGCATGCCGCTGGACACCCTCTTCATCGACGAGGGCTTCGGCACGCTGGACGAACAGGCCCTGGAGGAGGTGATGGACGTGCTGGACGGCCTGCGCGAGCGCGACCGCGCGGTCGGGATCGTCAGCCATGTCGCCGACCTGCGCGCCCGGATCCCCGCCCAGTTGCTGGTCAAGAAGAACCGGCACGGCTCGACCCTGTCCCTGGTGGGCCGGGAGGACGCCTGACGCCTGACGCCTGACGCCCGACGTCCGACCCCCGACGTCCGACCCGTGACGTCCTGGACCCCGGACCGGCCGGGGCTCAGCCGGCCGGGGCTCGGCCGAGGATGCCCCGGTCGTACCCGACGGCGACCGCCGCCGCCCGGTCACTGACGCCCAACTTGCCGTAGATGTGGGTCAGGTGGGTCTTGACGGTGGCCTCGCTGATGAACAGCACCCCGGCGATCGCACGGTTCGAGGTGCCCTTGGCCACCAGCCGCAGCACCTCGCGCTCGCGGCCGCTCAGGGCGTCGTTGCCCGGTGACCTGACCCGCGAGACCAGCCGCGAGGCGACGGCGGGCGACAGCACCGTCCGCCCCTCGGCCGCCGCCCGGACGGCGCCGAACAGTTCGTCCCGCGGCGCGTCCTTGAGCAGGTAGCCGGTGGCGCCGGCCTCGATCGCCTGAAGGGTGTCGGCGTCGGTGTCGTAGGTGGTCAGCACCAGCACCCTGGCGCGCGCCGCACGGCGGGTCAGTTCGGCGATGGCGTCGACGCCGGAGCCGCCGGGCATCCGGAGGTCCATCAGGATCACGTCGGGGTCCAGCTCTGCGGCCAGCAGCACCGCGGCGACGCCGTCGGCGGCCTCGCCCAGCACCCGGAAGCCGGCGGCGGAGGCGAACATGCCGCGCAGCCCGTCCCGGACCACCGGATGGTCGTCGACGATCAGCAGGGTGACGGTGCGTTCAGCCATGGCGCACCAAGGGTACGCGGGCGCAGACCGCCGTCCCGCCGCCGGGCTCCGACTCGATGTCGACGGTACCGGCGATCCGTTCGGCCCGGCTCCGCATGCCAACCAGCCCGAAGCCGCCGGCCCGGGCCGCGCCGGCCGGCCCCCGCCCGGACCGGGCGAGCGGGTCGAAGCCGCAGCCGTCGTCCCGTACGTCGAGCGTCACCTCGTCGCCCATGTAGGAGAGGGTGACGCCGACCCGGCCGGCCCGGGCGTGCCGGCCGGCGTTCGCCAGCGCCTCCTGGGCGATCCGCAGCAGGGTGGCCTCGACCTCGCGGTGCAGCGGCTCGGGCCGGCCGGTGACGGTGAAGGTGGCGGCCACCGCCGTGGTGCCGGCCCAGGCCTCGGTGATCCCGGCCAGCACCTGTGGCAGGGTGCCGAGTTCCAGCGGACCCGGCGCGAGGTCGTGCACCGAGCGGCGGGCCTCCCCGAGGCTCTCCCGGGCGAGCCGGGCGGCCCGCTCGGTATGGGCCCGGGCGGCCTCCGGTCCGGCGCTGTCGGCGGCCGCCTGGAGCTGGGTGATGATGCCGGCCAGGCCCTGCGCGATGGTGTCGTGGATCTCGGCGGCCAGCCGCCGGCGCTCGTCGGCGACGCCCGCCTCCCTGGCCTGGAGCAGGAGTTGGGCGTGCAGACCGGCGTTCTCGGCGAGCGCCTGCTCCAGCCGGGCGTTGGCCAGCTCCAGCGCCGTGATGGCCGCCGCCTGGGCCCTGGCGCTGTCCTTCTCCCGGGCGGCGAGCCGGCCGAAGACCAGCACCAGCGAGGAGTTGAGCGCGAACAGCGCGCCGAAGGCGATCCAGTTCTCCGCCGTGGCGGGCGGCAGGCCGCCGGACTGCGAGCCGGCCATGGTCACGGCGGTGGCGATCTCGCCGAGCCGGGCGGCCCGGCGGGGCAGCAGCCGGGCCGCGTCGAAGTAGCCGAGCACGGCGTAGACGGCGAAGAACGGGTTCAGCCAGGTGAGGGCGAAGGCGAGCAGCAGGCGGACGACGTAGTGGAGCCGGCCGGCCGGGTCGTGTCCGGGACGGCCGGCGCCGGTGCGGCCCCACCACACCTCCAGCGCCAGCGCGGCCGCGACCAGCACTCCGGCGGCGGCCCCTTCGTCACGGGTCATCAGCACCGGCCCGGTGGCGACGGCCAGCAGGACCGCCGTGCCCAGCAGGGCGTACGGCCCCCGCCGGAAGAACCGGTCCCACCCCTGCTCCGCCGCCGTCGTCCCGGCGTCCCCGTCCCCGGCCCCGACCCCGGCACCCGACCCGGCACCGGGTCTCACCCCCGCAGTCATCCGCCCGTCCCTCCCCCGTGCTACGCCCACCGGAACCAGCGGGACGCGGTGCCGGTCAGCACCACCGCCCAGAGTGCCATGACACCCAGGTGGGACCAGCTCGGCCAGTCCCCGGCGGCCGCCTGCCCGAGCGCCTGGGCGCCGGCCCCGAAGGGGGTGCCGGAGACGATGCTCCGCAGCAGGTCCGGCATCGCCTGGACCGGGATCCAGACCCCGGCGCCGAACATCATCGGGAAGGTCACCGCCCCGGCCGCCGCGCTCGCGATCTTGGTGGTCCGGGAGAGTGCGGCCACTCCCGCGCCGGCCCCCAGCGCGGCGAGGGCGGCGAGGAGCAGCGCCAGCAGGTACCCGGGGGCCTGCCGCGGGAGGGCCACGCCGAAGGCGAGCCGGCCCACGGTGAGCGAGAGCGCCGCCGAGCCCAGCGCGGCGGCGCCGTGCAGCAGGATCTGCGCGGCCAGCAGCGCACCCGGCCGGACGGGCGTGGTCGACATCCGGCGCAGGATGCCGCGCTCCCGGTAGCCGGCCAGCACGGGCGGCATCGCCTGCAGACCGGAGAGGATCAGGGCGAGCAGCACGGCCACCGGCACGTACAGGTCGATCACCCGGCGGCCGCCCAGCTCGGCCTGCGGCTGCCGGAAGGCCGGGACCAGGCCGAGGATCGTCACCAGCAGGGCGGGGAACAGCACGATCCAGAACAGGGCCAGCGGCTCGCGGCGGAACAGGCGGGCCTCGGCCCGCAGCACCGCCCGCCACGCGGCGGCGGGCCGGCCGACGGGCCCGGGGGCACCGCCGGGAGTGGCGGGCGAGGCAGGTGTGGTGGGAGTGGCGGCGGTCATCTCAGGCCTCCCGGGCGGTGAGGTCGAGGAAGGCGTCGTCGAGGGTGGCGTCGGTGATCCGCAGGTGCCGGGCGGTGATGCCGTGCCGGGCCAGCAGCGAGACCGTCGCATCGGCCGTCTCGTCGGTGCCGGTGACGACCACCCGGCCGTCCTGCTGCCCGACGGCGGTGAGCCCCGGCAGGCCGGCCAGCTCCCGGTCGTCGAGCGGGCGGGAGGGGACGAAGGAGATCACGGTGGCCCCCGCGCTGCGGCCGATCAGGCCCGCCGGGGTGTCCAGCGCCACCACCCGGCCGGCGCCGAGCAGGGCGACCCGGTCGCAGAGGCGCTGCGCCTCGGCCATGAAGTGGGTGACCAGCAGGACGGTCACCCCGGAGTCCCGGACGTCCTCGATCAGCTCCCAGGTGTCGCGCCGCGCGCGTGGGTCCAGCCCGGTGGTGAGTTCGTCGAGCACCACGACCCTGGGGCCGCCGATCAGGGCGAGCGCGATGAACAGCCGCTGCCGCCGGCCGCCGGAGAGCTTGCCGAAGCGGGTGTCCAGGTGGGCGGTGAGGCCGAGCCGCTCGGCCAGCGGCCGCCAGTCGGCCGGGCGCGGGTAGCAGCCGTGGTAGAGCTCCAGCGCCTCCCGGACCGTCAGCGCGGCCTGCAGCTCGCTCTCCTGCAACTGGGCGCCGAGCAGCCCGGTCACCCGCCGGTGGTCGGCGACCGGGTCCAGCCCGGCCACCCGGACGCTGCCGGCGTCGGGGGTGCGCAGCCCTTCGACGCACTCCACGGTCGTGGTCTTGCCCGCGCCGTTCGGCCCGAGGAGGCCGAAGATCTCGCCCTCCTCGACCGCGAAGGAGATCCCGTCCACCACCGGCCGGCCGCCGTAGGCCTTGCGCAGCCCGTTCACCTCGATGATTGCCATGCACCGAGAATCCCGCCGCCGGGCCGGCCCCGGCATCGCCCGTCCCGCTCGACCCGGCATCAGCCGATCGGTTGATGCCGGGCTACGACCGGACGGGCGCGGGGGTCAGCCGGAGCAGGCGATCCGCTGGGCCTCCTGCCAGGCGCAGACCGGGCACAGGGTGGTGCCGGGCTGGTCGGCGGGCAGCTCGGTGGGCTCACCGCACAGCACGCAGTCGGCCCGCGGGCCGGTCAGCGCCGGGTCGTGGGTCAGGGCCCGGACGGTGTCGACCGGCGGCACCGCGCAGATCTGCTGGGTCTCGTCACTCATGCCGCCTTCCTACTCCGGGCGGTCGGCGCAGGGCAAGGCGGCCCCGGCGTGCGTCCCGCGATCCGGACGGACGGGCGCCCGCCCCGGCCGGCCACCGGGGGGGCCGAGGGCGCCCGCCGGCCTTCGCCGGCCCGGGGTTAGCGTTGCCCCATGCCCGTCGACCTCCGCCGCCGCCTGCGGGCGGCCCGCGCCACCGCCCCCAGCTACCCGGAGGTCGGCGCGACCCGGCAGGCCGCGCTGCCGCCGGGCTACGCCCACCTGCGCCGCCGGGTGCACCTGGGCCACGGCCCCGAGGTGCTGGAGCGGGCCGGCCGGCACGTGCTCGGCTGGGGCAGCCAGCTGGGTACGGGCTTCGCGGTGTACCCGCCCGCCCCGGCCGAACCCGGGGCGACGGTGCTGATCCGGCTCGGTCTGCCGGGCCTGCGGCTGCCCCGCCCGGTGATCCCCTGCCGGGTGGTCTGGACGGTCGACGAACCGGACCGGATCGGCTTCGCCTACGGGACGCTGCCGGGCCACCCCGAGCGGGGCGAGGAGTCCTTCGTGGTGTCGCTGGACGAGCACGGCGAGGTGTGGTTCGAGGTGGCCGCCTTCTCCCGGCTGAGCGCCTGGTACGCCCGGCTGGGCCGGCCGGGGCGCTGCTGCTGCAGCACCTGGCGATCGAGCGCTACCTGGTCGCGGTGGCGGCCGCGGTACGGGCCGGGTGACCCGGCAGCGGCAGGGCGGGCCGGCGTAGTCACCCCGGCGGGCCCGTCACCGGACGCCGCCCGGCCCCGGCCACCCCGCCGGGCGCGGGCGGCCGGGCGCGGGCGGCCGGGCGCGGGCGGCCGGGCGCGGGCGGCCGGGCGCGGGCGGGGTGATCAGCCGAGGTAGGAGAGCCGGACGGTCCGCCGGGGGTTGTCGCGGTTGGTGTCGACCAGCACCACCGACTGCCAGATGCCGAGGGCGAGTTGGCCGCCGATCACGGGCAGGGTCGCGTGCGGGGCGACCAGCCCGGGCACCACGTGGTCGCGGCCGTGGCCGGAGCTGCCGTGCCGGTGGCGCCAGCGGTCGTCGGCCGGCAGCAGCTCGCGCAGGGTGGCCAGCAGGTCCTCGTCGCTGCCGGCGCCGGTCTCCAGCACGGCGATGCCCGCCGTGGCGTGCGGCACGAACACGTTCAGCAGGCCGTCCCGCCCGGCCGCGTGCTCGTTCAGGAACACCGCGCAGTGTTCGGTGATGTCGAGGGCGACCTCGCGGTTGCCGGTGGTGACCTCGAAGGTCAGGGTGTGGAAGGTGTCCGCCATGGCGCCATCCTCACCCACCGGGGGCGTGCGACCCGCCGGACGGGCAGGTGCTCCGGAAACTTTCACCTGCTCCCCGCCCGCGCGCCCGGCGGGAGCCACCCGGGTGCCCTCCGGGCCGGCCGGACGGCTCCCGGATCGGCCGGCCACGCGGCTCCCGGTCCGGCCGGCCGGACGTCTTCGGGCCGGCCTCCCGCGGGTACGCCAAAGACCCGACGGACCAGTGGGGTCCATCGGGTCGGTTCCGGTCGGCGCGGGCTAGCCGCGTCCGCCGAAGAGGCTCCGTCGCAGCCGACGCAGTGGCGCCAGCAGCGACACCCGCGCGGTGCGCCGCGGCGCGGTCGGGGTGCTGACACCGCGCGGTGTCAGCTCCCTTATCAGCCCGAGCGCCTCGGCGGCGTCTGCCACCGGGAGTGCGGGCGCGCCGAGCACGGTCAGGTGGTGGTCGATCCGACGGCCGGTCGCGCCGACACCGCACTGGATCGCCGGCACCCGGGGCCGAGTCCGCACTTGCATGTGTTCCATCAGTTTCCCACCCCTACGAGGCGCCAGGGCCGTGAGGCGAAGACTATCCGTGACAGACGGCCTTCGCGCAACCGTCCTGGTGTTCTGCCACCGTATCGTGCGACGACAACTGACGCCTCACCAGGGGCTGTCGCCCCGGTCACGACTGCGCATCGGTGGTGGTGCACGACCTGAACGCGGGCCCACCCGGCGCGAGGGCCCCGGCGCCCGGCCCGGGAGCCGCACGCCGGGCGTGCGACCCGGGGGCGAGGACCGCCCGGCGGGGATCGTCCCAGGCCGGGCGGGCCGGCGGGCGCGGGCCCGGGCCGGCGGATGCGGACCGGACGGCGGCCGGGCCGGGGTGACCGCGGGTGACCGGGCACCGACAGCCGGTCTGTGTTTCGGACTATAGCTTCGGAAAGTGAACACATCAGGGGGATTGACGTGGCCGAAACCTACAAGCAATATCTCTATCAGCAGGGACGGTGAGAGATGCGCCACCCTGACCGGTCGATTGAATTCGACAGGTGAAGGAACTTCCGACACCCGCAGTGAGTCACTGTCCGGCTGCCTCGACGCTGCGGCGGCCCGGCTCGGCGCGGTGTACGGATTGGTGGTCGGCCGCTGAGGGTCGGCCGGACCACCACCAGGCCGCTGGTGCCGCCCTCGCACGGGCGCGGCACCGGCGGCCGCTTCACACCCCGCGCCGACGCCTCCCCGGAACTCCTGGTCACCGCCCCGCACTGGGTAGAGTGTGCTCGCCGGGTGGCCGGCGACGGACCCGCCCGCACCTCCCCCCGGCCGTGTCCGACACGGCCCAGCAATCCCGGGCCCGGCCGGATCGCGCCGGGGCCCTCTCGCGGAGCGCGGAGCCAACGAGCGTGACAGTCCTCCTCAGCATCGTGCTGCCAGTCCACGGCGTGGAGCGGTTCCTCCCGCGCTGCCTGGACTCGATCCTCGGCGGGCCCGACGACGGCCGGTTCGAGCTGATCGCCGTCGACGACCTGTCCCCCGACCGCTGCGGCGGCATCCTCGACGAGTACGCGGCCCGCGACCCCCGGATGCGGGTGCTGCACCTGGCCGAGAACCAGGGGCTCGGCGGCGCGCGCGAGGCCGGCCTGGCCGAGGCGACCGGCCGCTACGTCTGGTTCGTGGACAGCGACGACTGGCTCCCCGAGGGATCGCTCGACGCGATCACCGCCGAGCTGGAGCGGGAACTGGAGCGCGAGCGCGCGGACGCCGCGCCGGCCGACATCCTGCTGACCGGCTTCACCCACGTCTACCCGGACGACTCCACCGAGCCCAACCCCTGGCGCCACCTGCTCACCGGCTCCCCGCTGGTCGCCGGCGGCACCCTGCGCGAGCACCCGGCGCTGCTGCGGGCGGTGATGTCGGTGTGGAACAAGGTCTTCCGCCGGGACTTCCTGCTCGGTCTGGGCGTCGCCTTCGGCCGCGGCTTCTACGAGGACATCTCGGTCACCTACCCGGCACTGGTCGCCGCCGGGCGGATGCGCTACCTCGACCGCTCCTGCTACTACTACCGCCGCGGCCGGCCCGGCGCGATCACCAGCACCGCCTCGCCCAAGCACGCGGACGCCTTCGCCCAGTACGACGCGATCTTCGCCTTCCTGGACCGCCACGGCATGGACGCCGCCGACCCGCTGCGCACCCTGGTCTTCGAGCGGACCCTCAAGCAGGCGCTCACCGTCTACGACTCCCCCGGGCTCGTCCCGGCCACGATGCGCAAGGAGTTCTTCCGCCGGACGTCCGAGCACTTCGCCCGCCACCGCCCGGCCGGCTACCGCTTCCCCGGCGGGGCGAGCGGACTGCAGTACCGGCTCGCCGCCCGCGGCTCCCGGCTCGCGTACGACGAGCTGCGCCGCGGCGGCCGGCTGCCGCGCGAGCTGAGGCGCGGCGCCCGGGCGGTCGCCCCGGCGGTGCGCCGCGGGGTGCGCAGCGGTGCCCGCTTCACCGCGTACAACGCCTTCCGCCGGCTGCCGCTGGACGAGCACCTGGCGGTGTACGCGGCCTACTGGCACCGCGGCTACGGCTGCAACCCGGCCGCCATCTACGAGAAGGCGAAGGAGCTGGCACCGCGGATCCGGGGCGTCTGGGTGGTGGAGAACCGGGCGCAGGCCGCCGGCCTGCCGGCCGGGGTGCCGTACGTGATCCTCAACACGCCCGCCTACCTGAAGGCGATGGCGACCGCCAAGTACTTCGTCAACAACGTCAACTTCCCGCACACGATGGTGAAGCGGCCCGGCACGGTGCACGTGCAGACCCAGCACGGCACGCCGCTGAAGATGATGGGCATGGACCTGCGGGACCACCCGGTGGCCGCCGACGGGATGGACTTCGACCGGCTGCGCGAGGCGGTCGGGCGCTGGGACTACCTGGTCTCGCCCAACCCGCACACCAGCGAGCACTTCGCCCGGGCCTTCCCCGGCCGCTACGAGATGCTCGACACCGGGTACCCGCGCAACGACCGGCTGGCCAACACCACGCCCGCCGAGGTGGCCGCGATGCGCGAGCGCTTCGGCCTGCCCGAAGGGCGTACGGCCGTCCTGTACGCGCCGACGCACCGGGAGGGCCAGGGCGCGTTCCTGCCGCTGGACGTCGAGGAGCTGGCCCGGCGGCTGGGCCCCGACTTCACGCTGCTGGTGCGGGCCCACTACTTCCTCACCGGCGGGCCGGGCGACCTGGTGACCGGGGAGGACGCGGCCGAGATCCGGGACGTCTCCAAGCACCCCATCGTGGAGGACCTCTACCTGGCGGCGGACGTGCTGGTCACCGACTACTCGTCGATGATGTTCGACTTCGCGGTGCTGGACCGGCCGCTGGTCGTCTACGCGCCGGACTGGGAGGAGTACCAGGAGGTGCGCGGGGTGTACTTCGACCTGTTCGCCGAGCGGCCGGGCGCGGTGACCACGGACCTGGAGGGGCTGACCCGGGCGCTGCTCTCGGGGGACTCGGAGCCGGACTCCCGGGCGAGGTTCCGGGAGCGCTTCTGCCCGTGGGACGACGGCGGCGCGGCCGAGCGGGTGGTGCGCCGGGTGTTCCCGGCCGACCTGGCCTGAGCCGGCCCGGCCCGTGACCCGTCCCGCCCCGTGAGCCGTCCGGTGCGGGCGCGCGGAGCGGGCGGCGGACGGCGCGAGGGCCGGTCCCGGAGACTCCGGGACCGGCCCTCGCGCGTGGGCTCAGCGCTGGCGCGAGGCCCAGAACTCCTCGAAGGAGAGCAGGCCGTCGCTGTTGCTGTCGGCCGCCTTGATCACGGACTCGGCCACCGCGACCGAGACGTGCGGGTCGCCGAGCTCCGCCATGACGCGGGAGTACTCGGCGGCCGAGATCAGGCCGTCGCCGTTGATGTCGAAACGCTCGAAGGCCTGGCGGGCCGCCTCGATGTCTGCCATGGGATGGATCCCCTCCTGTGGGTGCTGGGTGGTGCTGACTGGCGTACAGTACCGGCCCGCCCCGCCGGGGCCGCCCCGCCCCCTGGCTCCGCCCGCCGGGCCCCGGCCCGGTCCGGCGGGCGGGCGCGCGACGGGGAGGACCGCGCCCCCGCGCGGCGGCCGGCCGGCCCGCGCGGGGCCGGTGACCGGCGGCGCGGCGCGACAGGCCGGGAGGCGGCGGGAGTGGACGGGTCACGGGGTCCATGTCGTACCCTGCGATCTGATCTCGGCCCGCCGACGAGCCGGATACTCCGCACGCTCACCCCCGGGTGCACGGCCCGGTCATTCGTCCAGGGAGGGACCATGATCAACCTACTCACCAAGCTGGTGCTGAAACCCCTCGCCCGGGCGGTCTACCGGCCGGTGATCGAGGGCCTGGAGAACGTGCCGCGCAAGGGCGGGGTGATCCTGGCCAGCAACCACCTGTCCTTCATCGACAGCGTGGTCATCCCGCTGACCGCGCCGCGCCAGGTGCACTTCCTGGCCAAGGCCGAGTACTTCACCGGCACCGGCCTCAAGGGCGCGCTGTCCCGGGGCTTCTTCGAGGCGATCGGCGCGGTGGCGGTCGAGCGCGGCACCTACCGCTCGGCGCAGGCCTCGCTGCAGTCGGCGCTGGAGATCCTGGAGGCCGACAAGGCCTTCGGCATCTACCCCGAGGGCACCCGCTCGCTGGACGGCCGGCTGTACCGCGGCAAGACCGGCGTCGCCTGGCTGGCGCTGACCGCCGGGGTGCCCGTGGTGCCGGTGGCGCTGGAGGGCCCGGAGGAGATCCTGCCGGTCGGCCGGCGGATCCCCCGCGTGCGCAAGGTGACCGTCCGCTTCGGCGAGCCGCTGAGCTTCACCGAGCTGCACGGCCAGGCCCGATCGGCGCAGGCCCGCCGGCAGGTCACCGACGAGGTGATGCGGGCCATCCAGGAGCTGTCCGGCCAGGAGGTCGCGACCAGCTACAACGAGCTCCCCAAGGCCGCCTGAGCCCTCGGGCCCTCCCCCGCAGGCCCGTGCCGGGGTCCGGCCTCACCCGTGGCCGGCCCCGCTGGGCTCCGGCGCCGAGCCCTCCCGCCGCAGCAGCGCGGCGTACCGCCCGCCGGCCTCCACCAGCTGATCGTGCGTTCCCAGCTCGACGACCTCCCCCCGGTCGAGCACCACGATCTGGTCCGCCGAGCGGATCGTGGAGAGCCGGTGCGCGACGGTGATGGTCGTCCGGCCGACGGCCAGCGCGTCGATCGCCTGCTGGACGGCCAGCTCGGTCCGGTTGTCCAGGGCGCTGGTCGCCTCGTCCAGGATCAGCACCGGCGGGTTGCGCAGGATCGTCCGCGCCAGTGCCAGGCGCTGCTTCTCGCCGCCGGAGAAGCGGTAGCCGCGCTCGCCCACCATGGTGTCGTAGCCGTCCGGCAGGCCCGCGATCATGTCGTGGATCTGCGCCGCCCCGGCGGCCGCGACCAGTTCCTCGTCGGTGGCGTCCGGCTTGGCGAAGCGCAGGTTGTCGGCGACCGAGGCGTGGAAGAGGTAGGTCTCCTGGGAGACCACGCCGACCGCCCGGGAGAGCGTCTCGAAGGACAGCTCGCGCACGTCGGTGCCGTCGATGGTGACCCGGCCGCCGGTGACGTCGTAGAGCCTCGGCACCAGGTAGCTGAGCGTGGTCTTGCCCGATCCGGTCTCGCCGACGACGGCCAGCGAACCGCCGGCCGGCACCTTCAGCTCGATACCGGCCAGCGTGGGCCGCTCCTGGGCCGGGTCGTAGCGGAAGTCGACGCCCTCGAAGCGGACCTCCCCGGTGATCCGCTCCAGGTGGACGGGCCGGGCCGGCTCGGCTATCTCGACCGGCAGGTCCAGGTACTCGAAGATGCGCTGGAACAGCGCCAGCGAGGTCTGCACCTGGACACCGGTGGAGAGCAGGCTGATGGTGGGGCGGAACAGGCCCTGCTGCAGCGAGACGAAGGCGACCAGGGTGCCGACCGAGACGATCGGGGCGCCGCCCGCCTGGGCCAGCCCGGCGGCCCAGTAGATCAGGGCGGGCATCGCGGCCATCACGATCTGGATGGCGTTCATCCGCCAGCGGCCGGCCATGCTGGAGCGGACCTCCAGGTCGGCCAGCCGGTCGGACTGCTCGGTGAACTCACGGGAGAGCGAGTCGGAGCGCCCCATCGTGCGGCCGAGCAGGATCCCGCTGACCGAGAGCGACTCCTGGACCGCCGAGGACATCAGGGCCAGCTGCTTCTGCCGCTCGGTGGTGATCTTCTTGCGCTCGCCGCCGACCCGCCGGCTGATCCACACGAAGAGCGGCAGGAGCAGCAGCGACACCACGGTCAGCCGCCAGTCCAGCGCCAGCATGGCGACCACGGAGGCGACCACGGAGGTGAAGTTGGAGACCAGCGAGGTGGCGGTGGAGGTCACGGTGGACTGCATGCCGCCGATGTCGTTGGCGATCCTGGACTGCACCTCGCCCGTCCTGGTCCGGGTGAAGAAGGCCAGGGACATCCGCTGCAGGTGGGCGTAGACCGCCGTCCGCAGGTCGTGCATGACCCGCTGGCCGACGGTGGTGGACAGCAGCGTCTGCACGACGCCGAAGATGCTGTTCACCACGGCCGCCGTGATCATGCCCAGCACCAGCAGGCTCAGCAGGCCGGTGCGGCCCTGCGGGATCGCGGTGTCGAGCACGGCGCGGAGCAGGAAGGGCGAGATCACCGAGACCACGGCGGAGGCGGCGACCAGCAGGCCGACCACCCCGAGCCGGCCCCGGTACGGGCGGAACAGCGTCAGGATGCGGCGCAGCTGCCTGGGCGGTGGCGTCTCGCTCCCGGGTCGCTCGGGCGGGGTCCAGCCGGTGCCGTCGGGCCTCAAGCGTCGACCTCCAAAGATTTCGGACGGGGTGGTGGGGCGGGCGGTAGGCCAGCGTACAGAGAACAGCTCATAGTTAGCAAAGCTAATAATGAGGCTTGATCTATTCCTCCCGCTGCGGCCGCCGCTCCCGCCCGCCACCGGCCCGGCCCCGACGACCCCGCCCACCGCGGAACCCGCTCCCACCGGACCCCGTCCCGCCCCGGCGCCCGCCCCCGGACGCGAGGCGCGGCCCGTGCCGGCCGTCACTCCTTGCCGTACGTCCGCGCCGCCTTCGAGGACACCCCGCCGAGCGCGCCGGACGGCAGCAGCCGGGCCACCGCCACCGCCGCCTTGTACCGCTTGCCGGGGACGGACAGCGACCGGCCGCGGGCGAAGTCGCGCATCGCCTCGTTCACCACCCGCTCGGCGGACAGCCAGCCCCAGGACGGGATGTCCGAGGTGCCCATGCCGGCCCGCTGGTGGAACTCGGTCCGGGTGAAGCCCGGGCAGAGCGCCATCATCCGCACGCCCGAGTCGCCGAGGTCACGGGCCACGCCCTGGGTGAAGCTCACCACCCAGGCCTTGCTCGCCCCGTACGTGCCGCGCGGCAGGAAGGCCGCCACCGAGGCCACGTTGACCACTCCGCCGAGCCGGCGCTCGCGCATCCCCGGCAGGGCGGCGGCGGTCAGCCGCAGCACGGCCTCGATGTGCACCTTCTGCATGTCCAGCTCGGCCTGGAGCGGCACGGCGAGGAAGGCGCCCTTGTTGCCGAAGCCGGCGTTGTTGATCAGCAGGTCCACCGGCCGGGCCGGGTCCGCGAGGCGCTCCTCGACGGCGGCGATGCCGGCGTCCGTGGCCAGGTCCGCGGTCAGTGCCTCGGTCTCGACGCCGTACTCGGCGGACAGCTTCTCGGCGTACTCGGACAGCCGCTCGGTGTCCCGGGCGACCAGGACGACGTTGTGGCCGGCGCGGGCGAGCTTGACGGCGAACGCGGCGCCGATGCCGGCGGTGGCGCCGGTGATGAGGGCAGTGGTCATGGGCCCGACGGTACCGATTCCGCCGCCCGAAAACACCGACATCCGGGCCGCTTCCCAGCTCGTGGGCATGACCCGGCGACGGCGGGCCCCGCACCCGGACGGCCCGCCGGGCGGCCGGAACGGACGGACCGTCACCCCGACGGGGGTCTCCGCCGGCACCGGCGGCGGACGGTCCGTCACCCGGACGGTCCGCCGCCACCGACCCGGCCCCGGGCGGTCGCGCACCCGGCCCCCGGCCCGCCGGACGGACGACGGTCCCGGACGGGCGCTCTCCGTCGTCCGTCCGGGACCGTTCCCGTCCCCCCTACTCCGTGCCGCCCGCCGCCCCGGCCGAACGGGCCGCCGAGTCGGCCTCCCCGCCGGCCCCGACCGGGCGCAGCCGGGTGCTCGCGGTCGCCCTCAGCTGCGGGGCCAGCTTGGCGATGTCACGGGCCCCGACGGTCGCGATCAGCCCCGGCAGCAGCGAGCGGACCGGCTGCATGGCGCGCAGCCAGGCCTGGGCGTAGACGTGCGCCGAGCGGCGGGCGATGCCGGCCACCAGGCGGTCGACCGCCGGGTCGAGCGGGTAGGTCTTGTTGGCCGGCCAGGGCAGCCGGGAGCGCATCTGCCGCAGCACGACGTCCTGGTCGGCGCCGCGCACCATGTCGGTGTCCGTCCAGCTCAAGTACCCGACGCCGACCTTGACGCCCTGGTGGGCGACCTCGGCGCGGAGGGCGTGGGCGAAGGCCTCCACCCCCGACTTGCTGGCGCAGTAGGCGCTCATCAGCGGCGCCGGGGTCAGCGCCGCCAGCGAGGCGATCTGCAGCAGGTAGCCGCGGCTCTCGGCGAGCGCGGGCAGGAAGGCCCGCGCGGTGGCGACGCTGCCCAGCAGGTTGACCTCGATCACCCGGCTGAACGCCCGGTGGTCGCTGTCCAGCAGCGGGCCGCCGATGGCGATGCCGGCGTTGGCCACCACCGCGTCGATGCGGCCGTAGCGGTCCTGGATCGCCCGGGCGGTCGCGGTCAGCGCCTCGATGTCGGTGACGTCGGCCTCCCAGGAGGAGGCGTCCGGCCCGCAGCGCGCGGCGGCCTCCTTCAGCTCGGCGGGCTCCAGGCCGACCAGGGCGACCTTGGCCCCCCGCGCGGCGAGTTTGCGGGCCAGCGTCGCGCCGACCCCGCGGGCGGCTCCGGTGACGACGACGACCTGGCCGGACAGCGGCGGGACGGCGCTCATGCGGCGGTGCTCCTCTCGGCGGGGGCGCCCAGGTGGGCGACGGCAAGGCGGCGGATCTCGGCGGCGACCTCGGCCGGCCGTTCGACCGGCGCCATGTGGCCGGCGCCGGGCAGCAGCAGGAGGCCCTGCGGGTCGCGGAGCCCGGCGACGATCCGGTGCGCGAGCACCGGCGGGGTCAGCCGGTCGTCGGTGCCGACGATCACGGCGGTCGGCGCGGCCAGCGCGGCGAGTCCGTCGCGGACGTCCAACTCGCCCAGCACCCCGGCCCAGTGGGCGCGGACGGGGGTCGGGCAGGCGTGCACGATCCGGGCGGTCGCCTCGACCCGGCCGGCCGGTGCGGACGGGCCCATGGTGGCGTACTTGAGCACCGCCCGGCTCACGCCGGTGACCGGCCCGAGCGGCAGCCGGGACTTCAGGATCCGCTGGTGCAGGAAGCGCCGCAGGCCGGGGCTGCGCAGGGCGTCCGGCGCGACCCGCAGCTCGGCGACCAGGTCGGCCGCGCCGGTGCTGACCAGCAGGGCGGCGGCCGTACGGCTCGCCACCCCGGCCCGGTCGCCGGCGGCCATGACGGTCATACCGCCCATGCTGTGGCCGGCGAGCAGGGCCCGCCCGCCCGCCGGGACCACCCGGGTGAGCACCGCCTCCAGGTCGTCGGCGAGCGCCCGGGTGCTGTACCCGGCCCGGCCCGACGGGGCGTCGCTGCGGCCGTGGCCGCGCTGGTCGTACGCCACCAGGCGGAACTCACCGGCGAGTTGGCGGATGACCGGGGCCCAGAAGGCGATCGAGCAGGTCCAGCCGTGGGCGAGCAGGACGGTCGGCGCGGCCGGGTCGCCGTGGACCTCGGCGTGCAGGGCGGTGCCGTCCGCCGAGGTGATCCGCAACTCCTCGACGGGGGTGGGCGGGAGGCAGTCGGCGGGGATCGCGGGGCTCATGCGAGGACCTCCTGGGCGCGCGGGGCCGGTTCGGGGGCGGTGCGCTTGATCAGCTCGTACTCGGCCAGGTCGACCCGGCGGGTGGCCCGCCGGAAGCCGGTGGTGGAGCCGGGCCACAGCACGGTGTTCTTGCCGCCCGCGTCCTGGTACCAGCTGTTGCAGCCGCCGGTGGACCAGACCGTGCGCGACATCCGGTGCTGGAGGGTGAGGTTCCACTGCCGCTGGGCCCGGGCGGTGGGCTGCATCGCGGTGGCGCCGACCGCCTCCAGCGTGCCGAGCGCGTCGATCAGGTAGTTCAGCTGGGACTCGATCATCAGGATCATCGAGCTGTTGCCGAGGCCGGTGTTCGGTCCGATCACGAAGAACAGGTTGGGGAAGCCCCGGACGGTGGAGCCGCGCAGCGCCTCCATGCCCTCCTTCCACTCCTCGGCGAGACTGCGGCCGTCCGCGCCGAACACCCGGGCGCCGATGGGCATGTCGGTGACGTGGAAGCCGGTGCCGAAGACGATGGCGTCCACCTCGTGCTCGCTGCCGTCGGCGGCGACCAGGGTGGAGCCGCGCACCTCGGACAGGCCGGTGGCGACCACCTCGGTGTTGGCGGCGGCCAGCGCCGGGTAGTAGGTGTTGCTCAGCAGGATCCGCTTGCAGCCGATCCGGTAGTCGGGGGTCAGCCTGGCCCGCAGCGCAGGGTCGGCGACGCCGGCCGCGATGTGCCGCTCCGCGATCCGCTGCACCAGGCGCAGCGCGCCGGGGCGCCGGACGAAGGCGTCCACCTGCAGCTCGCGCAGGGCGAACAGGGCGCCGCGGCGGAGCTGGGCGGTGACCGGGAGCCGGTCGTGCAGCCACTTCTCGGCGGCGCTGATCTCGCGGTCGCGGCGCGGCAGCACCCAGGCGGGGGTGCGCTGGAAGACCGTCAGCCGGCCGACCCTGGGCTGGATGTTGGGGATGATCTGGGCGGCCGAGGCGCCGGTGCCGATCATCGCGACGCGCTTGCCGTCGAGGTCGTAGTCGTGGTCCCAGCGGGAGGAGTGGAACACCTTGCCGGGGAAGCCGTCCAGGCCCGGCAGGTCGGGGATCTGCGGGTCGGCGAGCGGCCCGGCGGCGGAGACGATCGCGTCGGCGGTCCACCGGCCGGCGGTGGTGGTGATCCGCCAGTGGGTCCGCCCGGTGTCCCAGCGGGCCTCGGTCACCTCGGCGTTGAAGCGCAGGTGCGGGCGCAGGCCGAAGACGTCGGTGACCTTCTCCAGGTAGGCGCGGATGTCCGGCTGGCCGGAGAAGCTGCGCGGCCACTCGGGGTTGGGCGCGAAGGAGAAGGAGTAGAGGTGCGAGGGCACGTCGCAGGCGCAGCCCGGGTAGCTGTTGTCCCGCCAGGTGCCGCCGACCGAGCCGGCGCGCTCCAGGATGACGAAGTCGGTGATCCCGGCCCGGCGGAGCCGGACGCCGGCGCCGAGGCCGCCGAAGCCGGACCCGATCACGGCGACCCGCACATGGGGCGTGGCGGGCGCCGTCGGCTCGGCGCGCTTGGGGGTGGGTGCCATGCGGCGTCCCTCCTGAGGATGGGGGTGAAGGTGCGCACGTCCATTACATCCGCGCCAGTAATCACTGGCACGATTGGCAGGGTAGCTCTTGTTGACAGTTGATGGAAGAAGCCCGGCAGCGTCGGTCGCCCGCCCGCCGCGCCTATGCTGAGCGCCGTGGAGAAGACCCGGTCAGCACCAGCGGCGACAGCGCAGCGCGAGTACCGGGTGGAGGAGCTGGCCGAGGCGGCCGGCATCACCACCCGCACCCTGCGCTTCTACCGCGAACGCAAGCTGCTCCAGCCGCCGCGCAAGGAGGGCCGGATCGCCTGGTACGGCGAGGCCCACCTGGCCAGGCTGCGGGTGATCGCCGAACTGCTGGAGCGCGGACACACCCTCGGCGGCATCGCCGAACTGATCGGCGCCGGCGAGAGCGGGCGCGACGTCGCCGAGCTGATCGGCCTGGAGGCCGCGATCATCGCGCCGTGGTCCGACGAGACCCCGGTCGACCTGGACTGGGACGAGCTCAAGACGGCCTTCGGCGACCAGCTGACCGAAACCAACACCGCCGAGTCGGTCGCCCAGGGCTGGATCACCGTCCGGGCGGACGGCATCACCCACATCAGCCGCCGGCTGATGGACGCCACCACCGCCCTGGTCGCCGAGGGCGTCCCGCTCTCCGTGGTGCTGGAGGCCAGCCGGCGCACCCAGGAACACGTGGACGCGATCGCCGAGCTGTTCGTCGGCCTGGTCCGCGAGCACCTGCTCGGCGCCCTCGCCGACGACCGGCCGCTGCCCCCCGGCGAGGCCGCCCACCTGACCGAGCAGATCCTGCGGGTCCGCCCGCTGGCCCGCACGGTCGTGGACGCCCAGTTCGCGCTGGCGCTGGACCGCCGGGTGCACGCGGAGTACGACGAGGTGCTGCGCCGGCGGCGCCAGGACGGCGGCGAGGCCGGCACGGGCGAGGCCTGACGGCGGTTGCCAGGGACCGCCGGGACGGCCGGCGGGGACGCGCACGACCGGACGGCGACGGACGGACCGGCGGCGGCACAGGCGGCGCGGGGGCCCGGGCGGCAGCGGGGGCAGCGCCCGGGCGTAGCGATCGGCGCGGGTGGGCAGGCATCCTCCGCCGCCGAGCGCCCCCGAGCCCTGGAGCCGCGCGATGTCCCGTACGCCCCGCCGGTCCGCAGCCGCCGTCACCCTCGCCCTCGCGGGCGCCCTGACTCTCGGCGGCTGCGGGGCGACCGCGCCGACCGGCACCGCCGGCGGGGAGGCGGCCACCGGCGGGGGCGCCCACGTCGTCCGGCACGCCCGCGGCGAGAGCACCGTCCCCGCCCGCCCGGCGCGGGTGGTGGTGCTCGACACCGACTCGCTGGACTCCGCGATCACCCTCGGCGTCACCCCCGTGGGCGCCACCACCACGGCGGCCGGCGCGCCCTTCCCCGGCTACCTGCCGGCGGAGCGCCTCAAGGACGTCAAGCCGGTCGGCACCATCGGGTCGCCCAACCTGGAGGCGATCGCGGCCCTGCGGCCCGACCTGATCCTCAGCAGCCAGGCCCGGGACGACAAGCGGTACGAGGACCTGGCGAAGATCGCGCCGACCGTCCTGACGAAGACCACCGGCCCGGCCTGGCAGGAGAACTTCCGGCTGCACGCCGAGGCGCTGGGGCGGCAGAACGAGGCCAGGAGCGCCGAGGCGGGGTACCGGGCGAAGGCCGAGGCGCTGGTCTCCGCCCTCGGCGGCCCGGAGAAGGCGAAGGGCCTCAAGGTCGAGATGGCCCGCTTCCTGGCCGGCTCCCCCACCCGCCTGTACCTCAACGACACCTTCATCGGCTCGATCCTGCACGACCTGGGCCTCGGCCGGCCCGCCAACCAGGACCGGACCGGCTTCTCGCTGGAGATCAGCCCGGAGCAGGTCGACCAGGCCGCCGCCGACGTGATCTTCTGGTCGACGTACGGCGACGCCGCCCGGTCCGACCAGGCGAAGATCACCGGCGGGGCGCTCTGGAAGAACCTCGACGCGGTCCGGAACAACCGGACCTTCCAGGTGGACGACAACCTCTGGATGCTGGGCATCGGCTACACCGGTGCGGGCCTGATCCTCGACCAGATCCAGCGGGACCTGACCGCGACGCCCTCCCCCTGAGGCCCGCGCCCGGCGCACTGCACCGTCGCCCTCGCGCCGCGCCCGCCACGCGGCACCCCGTACGGCGCCGGCCGTTCACCCCGGATTCCCCCCGGATCACCCGGCCGGACGGCCCGGTGCCCGGACGCGCCACCGGCTTGGCCGGTCCTCCAAGCACACCGTCCGTGAGCTGCCGAGCGCACTGGGTGATCCCACGGTTCCCGGGCCGTGGCACCGGCCCGTACGGTCGGGGTTCACCCGCAGGTCCGTACCTGGTAGGGCCGGCGAACGGGGAGGCGGGCGCCCCGGGCCGGCCCGGGTGAGGGTGATCGATGGCCGTGGTGGAGAAGTTCAGGTCGGCCGTGGGGCTGACGGGACGCCGGGTCCTGCTCTGGTCGCTGCTCGGACGGCTGCCGAACGCGATGTGCCCGATCGGCACCCTGCTGCTGGTCACCGGCAACACCGGCAGCGTCTGGCGCGGCTCGGCGGCGACCGGGGCGCTGGCGATCGGCCAGGGCCTCGGCGGCCCGCTGGTCGGCCGGCTCGCCGACCGCCGCGGCCAGCGGCCGGTGGGGCTGACCGCCGCCGTGGTGAACACCGTGGCGATCCTGGCCCTGGTACTGGCCTCCGAACGGGACGCGCCGCTCGGCTGGCAGATCGCCCCGGCCGCGCTGGTCGGCCTGTCGATGCCGCTGGTGGGCCCGCTCTCGCGCAGCCGGTGGGTGCGACTGGCCGGCGGCAAGCAGGACCTGACCTCCTCGATGATGTCGCTGGACGGGATCGTCGACGAGGTCAGCTTCACCACCGGACCGGCCCTGGTCGGCCTGCTGGCCACGCTCGCCGACCCGGCGGCCGGCCTGCTGCTCGCCGCCGCGCTGGTCGGCGTCTGCGCCACCCTGTTCGCCCTGCACCCGAGCGCCTCCCCCGGCGCCGACGTCCGCCGGGTGCGGTCCGCGGAGAAGCTGCTGACCACCCCGTACGTCCTGCTGCTGGCCGGGATGGCCCTGCTCGGGGCCTGCTTCGGCTCGCTGCAGGTCGGCGTCACGGCGAGCACCGAGGCCCTCGGGCAGCCGGGGGCCGCCGGGCTGCTCTACGCCTTCCTCGGGTTCACCAGCGCCTTCTCCGGGGTGGCCACCGCCGCCCTGCCCTCCCGGCTGGGCCTGCCGCTGCGGCTGCGGGCCGGTACCGCGCTGCTGTTCGCCGGGTCGTTGCTGCTGCTGGTCGCGGGCGGGACGGCGGCCGCCCTGACGGCGGCGATCGGGTGCGTCGGGGTGGCCGTGGCACCGCAGATGATCACGATGTTCGGGCTGGTCGAGCGGACCGTCCCGGCCGGGCGCCTCGGCGAGGCGATGGCCGCGCTGGTCAGCAGCATCACCCTGGCGCAGTCCGCGGGGACGCTGGCCGGCGGGTGGGCCGCCGAGCGGTACGGGCCGGGCGCCCCGTTCCGGGTCACCGTGCTCGCGGCCGGGGCGGCCCTGCTGCTGGCCGGGCTGACCGCCACCGAGGGCCGCTACCGGCGACGCCCCGGGCCGGTCGCACCGGCGGGGCCGGCCGTCGACCGGGAGCCGGCCACCGCCTGAGCGGCGCGGCGCCGGCCGGGCCGGCGGCGCCTCAGGGAACGGGCAGTTCCAGCCGCCGCACCCGCTCGGCGTCCCCGGTGCGCGGGCAGGTCAGGCAGGACTCGGCGGGCCGGACGGCGTAGTAGAGGCAGCAGCCGAGCCGGGTGCGGGTCAGGTGCTGCCGCCCCTCGGTGCCCGGCAGCGTGCGGAAGGCGGCGGCGCCGGGGAAGGGCGGGGTGTCACCGGGGAGCAGCGCGGTGGCGGCCGCGACGGCGGCCTCCTCCTCCCCGAGCATCCGGCCGAGGTACCAGATGCCGGAGACCAGGTCGTCGGTGACCATGCCCCACAGTGCGCGCGGGCCCCGCTTCAGCGGGCCCTGGAAGGCGGCGAGCACGGGGGTGACGTGGTCGGCGACGGCCGCCCGCAGCTCGGCCCGCAGCTCGTCCTCGCCGGCCAGCACCCGGGCGCCCGGCAGTCCGGCCGCGGGGTCGTCCGGCAGGCAGGCGAAGGCGCCGGGGCGCAGCGCCAGGCCGCCGTCGGCGGGGTCGATCCAGAGGTCCTCCGGGCGGATCCGGGGCACCCGGCGCTCCAGGTACCAGGGGCCGCTGACGAGCAGGCAGACCGTCCACAGGTAGTGGTGCAGCAGCCGGGAGGCCGCGACGTGTTCGCGCGGGGCGCGGTCGTGGCCCGCCAGGATGCGGGCCGCCTCGCCGGCGATCAGCCGGTCGCGGTGGTGCTCCAGGCCGGCCATGGCGGCCCAGTCCCGTCCGGGGGTGTCGCCCGGCCCCTGAGCCGTGGTCAGTTCGGCCCGCAGGGAGGGGCACCGGGCGGCGAGACGGCGGTACGTCCCACCCAGCAGATCGACGGCGCCGGGCCGGATCGACCGCGTGTCGGGCATGGGGGCTCCAGAAGCTTCGAGCACAGTCAACTAAGGTGAGGCTCACCTTATAGCCAGAAAGTGACTGCTCATCACCAGCCACTCCGGCGCTGCTCGGATTTGACGCACTTAGGCACACCTAACCTAGGATTCCGTCCCGTGCTGAAAGACGATCAGCCGGGGCCGGCCCGCACGCGGTGCCGAAGAACCGGCCGGCCCACGCCCCCGGACCCGGCAGGTCGGCCGGCGGACGGAACGGCGGCGGAGCCGCCCCGGTGACCTGCCCCGAACCGCCGGCGCCGGCGCCACCACCACCGGAGAGGACCGCCCCTCATGCGGCTGTACCTGCTCGCCCTCAACCCCACCGACTCCGTGACCGAGGGCTTCCTGCCGGCCGCCGCGGCGCTGGGGCTCGACGTCACCGTCCTCACCGACTCGGCCGGGGCCCACCACCTCGCCTACGCCGCCCTCCCCCGGCCGGTCGAGGTGCTGGAGTGCCAGGTCCAGGACTTCCGCGAGGTGATCGGCCTGATCTCCCGCCACCACGCACCGGACGCGGTCTTCACCAACAGCGACCACCTGCAGACCCAGGCCGCCCTGGCCGCCGGGTACTTCGGCCTGCCGGCCAAGGACTGGAAGGCCACCCTGCGGGCCAAGAACAAGGCCGAGCTGCGCCGCCACCTCACCGCCTCCGGCCTGGACGCGGTCCGGTCCACCGAACTCGCCCCCGGCCAGGACCTCGCCGAACTCGCCGCGCCGGACCTCCCGTTCCCCTGCGTCGTCAAACCCCGGGAGGGCGTGGCCAGCGAGGACGTCGTACTGGCCGGGGACCTCGACGAGCTGGTCCGGCTCGGCACGGAGATCCGGCGGCGCCGCACCGGCGCCGCCCTGGTGGTCGAGGAGTTCCTGGTCGGTGACCTCCGCACGCTGGAGACGCTCGGCGACGGGCGGACCAGGCACGTGCTCGGCGGGTTCCGCACCCAGGTCTCCCAGCCGCCCGGCTTCATCGAGGAGGCGCTGGACTTCGTGCACGCCCACCCGAAGGCCGTGGTCGACCAGGTGCTCGCCCAACTGGACGCACTCGGCGTCGGACTCGGCGCCTGCCACACCGAGTTCATCGTCCAGGCGGACGGCCGGGCCCGGATCGTCGAGGTCAACTACCGTGCCATCGGCGACCGGGCCGACCTGATGATGGCCCAGGTGCTGGGCATCCCCTACTTCGAACTCGTCCTGCGCACCCACCTCGGCGAGCGGCTGCCCGCCGACCTCGGCGCCCGGGACGACACGTACGCCCACAACCTGGCCGTCTGCGCCGACCGGGCCGGCACTCTCACCGCCGCCCCCGGGCCGGCCGAACTGGTCGAGGGCGACGTCCGCCTCTCCTACCGACCGCTGCGGGCCCTCGGCGAGCAGCACCCCCACTACCGCACCAACCGCGACTACCTCGGCCTGATCTGGGCCCTCGGCCCCGACCCGGTGGCGCTCCGGGAGGCCGCCGCCGGGTTCGCCGCCGGCCGGCGGTGGGAGATCACCCCGTGAACGCCGAACAGCAGCTGACCCTCCGGGTGCTCTCCGCCCTGCTGCGCGAGGACGTGCTCGGGCTGCGCACCCGCGGCGTGCCGACCGACCGGCCCGACGGCCGCTGGCTGCGCCTCGGCCTCGACGCCGGCACCCTGCTGCTGCCGGTGACCGAGGAGGGGTTCCAGTGCGAGTACGCCGCCCGGCTGCCGCTGCTGGAGGCCGACGGCGTCCGTCTCACCTCCCTGGCGGCCGTCCTGGCCCGGGTACGGGACCTCGCCGACCCCGAGGACCGCGCCGGCCACCTGGACTTCGCCGAGGAGTGCCGGCAGACCCTGGCCACCATGGAGCTGCACGACCGGGCCCGGCCCGGGGTGCTGGCCGCGCTCGCCGCCCGGTACGGCCCCGACCCGGCCTACTGGACGGGCCCGGCCGCCGCGCTCGCCCAGGACACCCTGGCCGCCTACCTGGACCACCCGGTGTACCCCACCGCGCGCGGCCGCGCCGGCCTGACCGAGGACGAACTCGTCGCCCACGCGCCCGAGTTCCACCCCACCTTCGAGCTGCACTGGATCGCGCTGCCGCCCGGCACGGTCGAGCCCCCCGGCCCCGGGCCGCTGCCCGGCTGGTGGCCCGCCCCCGCCGACATCGGCCTGCCCGAACTGCCCCGCGACCACCTCACCCTGCCCGTCCACCCGCTCACCGCCGGCCCGCCGCTGGCCGGGGCGCTGCGCGCCGCCGGGCTGGACGGCCTCGCCGTACCGGGCCGCACACCGTACCTGGAGGTGGTGCCCACCCTGTCGATGCGGACCGTCGCCGTGGTCCGCGACCCGCGCTGCCACCTCAAGCTGCCGCTGGCCACCGCCACCCTCGGCCGGCGCAACCGGCGCACCATCAAGGCCGGCGTGCTGCCCGACGGCGCCGCCGGGCAACGGCTGCTGGAGACCGTGGCCGGCCGGGAGCCACGGTTCGCCGGCCTCGTGCTGCACGCCGACGAACAGTCCTGGACCGAGGGCGGCCACGAGCTGCTGGCCGTCCTGCTGCGCCGCCAGCCCGCCGGCCTGGACGGGGCGGTCACCGTCCCGCTGGCCGCACTGGCGGCCACCGCGCCGGGCGGACGGCTCGTCATCGACCATCTCGCCGACCGGTTCTACGGGGGCGAACCGCTCGCCCTCTACGACGCCCTGCTCACCCTGCTGCTGGACTGGCAGACCACGCTCTTCCGCTACGGCGTGGCGCTGGAGTCGCACCAGCAGAACACCTCGCTGGTGCTCGACCGGGCCGACGGCGCCACCAGGCTGCGACTGCTCTCCAAGGACAACGACGGACTGCGGGTCAACGGACCCCGGCTGGCCGCCGCCCTCGGCGAACCCAGCCCCCCGCCGGACGAGTTCGCCGACCCCCGGACGACCGGGAGCAGCGACCGGCCGCTCACCGACCTCTTCACCACCATCACCGTCCATCTCTGCGCGGCCTCGCTCGCCTTCGCCCTGGCCGCGCACGGCCGGGCCCCGCTGGAGACCTCGCTGGGCCTGCTGCACCGGCGCCTCACCGAGGCGGTCGACCGGCTCGGCCCGGCAGGCGCCGCGCTCCGCGCCGCCCTGCTGGAGGCCGAGCGGCTCCCGGTCAAGGCCATGGTCACCGCGGGGACGCTGCTCAGCAAGCAGCGCTCCGGCGCCGCCGACATCAACAAGCACTACACCAGCGGCCCCAACTACCTTCGCCGGTACGGGACTCCGCGATGACGGCCGCCGAGGCCGGCCGGACCGGCGGGCCCGCCCCGCGCCGCCGCACCGCCCGGCCGGCCCCGCCGCGGGCCCGGCGCCGGGCGGCACCGGCCGGGGCGGACCCGGCCTCCCGGGGAGCCGCGGTGGCCGCCGGTGCGGCCGCGCCCACCCTCGTCCCCCGCACCCGTTGGAGTCGTTGATGCCGTTGCCCGTACCGCCGCCCGTCCTGGCCGCTCCCGAACTCCCCTCCGCCGAGCACGCGGTGGCGCACACCCTGCTCAACTGCCTGCTGCGGGAGGTCTCCGGGCCCGAGCAGCAGAGCGTCGTCGCGGACGGCCGGCTGCTGATCAGGCTGCCCCGGCGGGGTGTGCTGCTGCGGGTCTCCCTCCGGCGTGCCTCGCTGATCGGTGCCCACCGCTTCACCGGCCCGGTCAGCGAGGAACGGGCCGACGGCTGGGCCGAGCTGGACTGGCGCGAGCTGGCCGGCCGCATCGAGCAGGAGCTGACCCTGCGCAGCGGGACCGGCAACGAGGAGTTCGCCGAGCAGCTGGCCTCCAGCCACCAGGGCGTCAGCAACGCACTGTCCGGCCGGGGCGAGCCCGGCGGGGACCGGTACCTGGAGTCCGAGCAGGCCCTGCTGTTCGGCCACCGGTTCCACCCGGCGCCCAAATCGCGCTCGGAGGGCCCGGCCGCCTGGGCCGCGTACGCGCCGGAGGCCCGGGCCGCCTTCCCGCTGCGCCACCTGGCGGTGCGGGCCGGCCTGCTCGCCGAGGAGAGCCTGGACCCGGCGGTCACCGGACTCCTCGACGGACTGCGCGAAGTCCCGTCCGGCTACCGGCTGCTGCCCGCGCACCCCTGGCAGTACGAGCTGCTGCGCGGCAACCCCGCCCTGCGGGCCGCCCTCGCCCGCGGCGACGTGCTGGACCTGGGCACCGGCGGCGCACCGTTCACCCCGACCGCCTCGGTGCGGACCCTGCACGGCGAGGGGGCCTTCCTGAAGTTCAGCCTGAACGTCCGGATCACCAACTGCCTGCGCAAGAACGCCGCGTACGAGCTGACCGGCGCGGTCGCGCTGACCAGGCTGCTCGCCCCGGCCCTCGACGAGCTGGCCGGGCGGTTCCCGGACGCCGCGGTGCTCCGCGAGCCGGCCTTCCGCACGCTGGCGCTGCCCGGACCGGACGGCACCCCGGACGTCACCCTGTTCGAGGGCTTCGGGCTGATCGTCCGGGAGGGCCTGGCGGGTGTGCTGCGTCCCGGCGTCACCCCCCTGCTGGCGGCCGCCGTCGCCGACGAGTACCCGACCAGCTCCGCGCACGTCTCCCGGCTGCCGCCCGGCGCCGGCCCGGCGGCCGCGCTGGACTGGTGGCGGGCTTACCTGCGGCTGCTGCTGCCGCCGGTGCTGGCCGCCTACTTCGACCACGGGGTGGTGCTGGAGCCGCACCTGCAGAACGTGCTGATCGGCGTGGACGGCGACGGCCACCCGGTCCAGGTGCTCTTCCGCGACCTGGAGGGCACCAAGCTGGTCCCCGGGCAGAACGCCGCCCTGCTCGCCCGGTTGCCGCCGGAGGTGGCCGGGCCGATGGCCTACGACGCGCGGCGCGGCTGGGACCGGGTGGTCTACTGCCTGCTGGTCAACCACGTCTCCGAACTGCTGGCCGCGATCGCCGACCTGCACCCGGAGCTGGAGAGCGCCCTCTGGGGGAGCGTCCGGGCCGTCCTGCGGGCGCACGGCGACGCGTACGGCTGCCCGCCCCGGCTGAGCGCCCTGCTGGCGGGGACGCCGCTGCCGGCCAAGGCGAACCTGCTGACCCGCTGGGAGCGCAGGGCGGACCGCGAGGCGGGCTACGTCCGGCTGCCCTCCCCGCTCGGCGCGCCGACGGCGGCCGGGACCACGGCTGCCGGAACCGTGCTCACCGGGACCGGGACCGGGACCACGGCCGGGGGCACGGCCGGCGATTCCGCCGTCGTCGACTCCGCGGCGGGCCCGGCCGCCGGGCGCGGTCCCGGGCCGGGCGGGCCGGCCCGGCCCAGGGGCGAGGCCCGGCAGCCCGCGGCCCGCCGGACCGACCCGCTCCGGCCGGCGCCGGCGGCGGCCGTCCGGCCACCCGCCCACGCGCCCGCCCTCACCCACCCCCGGAGGCCCCGATGACCGCCACCCCCCTGGTCCGGCGGCACGCCGCCGCCCTGGCCCCCGACGAACTCCCGGCCTACCTGTACGACCTCCCGCTGCTGCGCGCGCACGCGGCGGCGGTCAGGGCCGCGCTGCCCGGCCGGGTGGAGCTGTACTACGCGGCCAAGGCGAACCCCGAGCCCGCCCTCCTCGCCGCGCTGCGCGGCGCGGTGGACGGCTACGAGGTCTCCAGCGGCGGCGAGTCGGCGCACGTGGCGGCGGCCGTGCCCGGCGCGGCGCTGGCCTTCGGCGGGCCGGGCAAGACACCGGCCGAGATCGCCGAGGCCGTCCGGCTCGGGGTGCACCGCTGGCACGTGGAGAGCGAGCAGGAGCTGTACCGGCTGGCCGACGCGCTGGCGCGGACGCCCGGCGCGGTGGTCGACGTCCTGCTGCGGGTGAACCTGCCGGTCGGCGCCGGCCCGCTGGACTCGGCCGCGCTGGCGATGGGCGGCCGGCCGACCCCGTTCGGGCTGGACCCGGAGCGCGCCGACGCGTGCGCGGCCCTGCTCGCCGGGCCGCTCGGGCGGCAGCTGCGGCTGCGCGGCACGCACGCCCACCTGGCGAGCGGCCTGCGGGCGCCGGCCCAGCTGGAGGTGGCCGAGCGGGTGGTCGACTGGTCGGTGCGGTTCGCCCGGCGGCACCGGCTCCCCCTGGAGGAGGTCAACGTGGGCGGCGGCATGGCCGTGGACTACGCCGACCCGGCCGACCGCTTCGACTGGACGGCCTTCGGGACCGGCCTGGAGAGACTGCTCGGCCGGCACCCCGGCCTGACCCTGCGGATCGAACCGGGTCGGGCCCTGACCGCGTACTGCGGCTGGTACGCCACCGAGGTGCTGGACGTGAAGCACAGCCACGGCGAGGACTTCGCCGTCGTCCGCGGCGGCACCCACCACCTGCGCACCCCGGCCACCCGCGGCCACGACCAGCCCTTCGAGGTGCTGCCGGTGGCCGGCTGGAAGCACCCCTGGCCGCGGCCGGCCGTCACCACCGGCCGGGCCACCCTGGCCGGCCAGCTCTGCACCCCGAAGGACGTCCTGGCGTCGCGGGCGCCGGCGGCCGGGCTGCGCGGGGGCGACCGGGTGCTGTTCGGGATGGCCGGCGCGTACGCCTGGAACATCTCGCACCACGAGTTCCTGATGCACCCTCGCCCGGGTTTCCACTTCCTGGACGGCACGGCGGGCGCCACCGGCTGAGCGGCGGACGGGGCCGGGCCCCGGGCGCACCCCGCGGCGGTACCGCTGGGTGACCGGGCGGCGACCGGGCGCCACGGGAACGCACCGGAAGGCCCCGCCGGCCCTGGGGCGCCCGGTGCCGGAGCTGCCGGAGCGGGCACCGGGACGCCCGGTGCCGAGGGGGCTGCCGCAGGTCCGCCTGGCACAGGCGTGCGAGAGTGGTGTCAGCGAAGGGAGCGGCACGTGCTGATGGAGAAGGTGGCGGAGATCCTCGCCGAGGCGTCCGCCGAGGTGGTCGTGCCGCGCTTCCGGGCGCTGACGGCCGGCGAGGTGATGGAGAAGGCCCCCGGCGAGGTGGTCACCGTCGCCGACCGGGAGGCCGAGGTGATCATCGCCCGGCGGCTGCGGGAGCTGCTGCCCGTCCCCGTGGTGGGCGAGGAGGCCGTCTCCGCCGACCCCGCGCTGGCCCACGCCCTGGAGTCCGAGCCCGCCGTCTGGCTGGTCGACCCGGTGGACGGCACCTCCAACTTCATCGCCGGCCGCCCCGACTTCGCGGTGATGGCCTCGCTGGTGCGCTCCGGAGCGACCGTCGCGGCCTGGATCTGGCAGCCGATGACCGCGACGGCCTACGCCGCCGAGCTGGGCTCCGGCGCCTGGCGCAACGGCGAGCGGCTGACCCGTACGCCCGCCTCGGCCCGCCCGGGCGACTGGCGCGGCTCGGTCAAGAGCCGGTTCGTCGACCCGGCCGAGCGCGACCGGCTGCGGTCCAACGCGGCCGCCTTCGGCGAGGTCACCCCCGGGCGGCACGCCGCCGGGGTGGAGTACCCCCAGATCGCGGACGGCGAGCAGGAGTTCATCTTCTACTGGCGCACCCTGCCGTGGGACCACGCGCCCGGCTCGCTGCTGGTCACCGAGGCCGGCGGCGTCTCCGCCCGGCTGGACGGCTCCACCTACCGGCCCGACCCGCCGGGCGGCGAGGACGGCCTGCTGGTCGCCGCCGACCCCGCCACCTGGGAGCGCACCCGCGAGATCCTGCTCGGCGTACGGGCCTGACCGCGGCCCCGGCCTGACCGGACGCCGGATCACCGCGGCCCTCGGACCAGGAGGACCGCCGGGCACCGGCCCGGAGTGAGCAGGACGGCCGGGAGCGGCCGGCAGTGGCCGGGCCCCGACGAGGCCGAGCGGCCCTCGGTCGAGGAGGACCGCCGGGCCCGGGCCGCCGCCCCGGACGGGAGCGGGCCCAGGCCGGCCCCCGCCGCGGTCACCAGATCACCGGCAGCCGCTCCGGCAGCCGCTTGATGAACCCGGGACGCCAGGCCAGCTGCTCGACCGGCAGGGCCGGCCGCAGCCCCGGCAGCCGCTCCACCAGCGCCGTCAGCGCGATCTCGGCGTGCGTACGGCCCAGCGCGGAGGCCGGGCAGAAGTGCCGGCCGGCGCCGAAGGCCAGGTGCGGGTTGGTCTCCCGGTCGAAATCGATCTTCTCCGGGTGCGGGAACACCTCCGGGTCGAAGTTGGCCCCCTCGACCAGGACGAGGACCAGCTCGCCCTCCTTCACCAGCACCTCGCCGAGCCGGACGTCCGCCAGCGCCAGCCGGGGCAGCGCGTCACCGATCGACAGGTTGACCCGCAGCAGCTCGTCGACCGCCCGGCCGATCACGGCCGGCTCCGCCCGCAGCCGGTCCGCCAGCTCCGGCTGCTGGAGCAGCGCGATGACGGCGTGCAGCAGGAAGGCCGAGGTGGAGACCGCGCCGGCGCCGAACAGCGAGAGCGCGACGGTGGCCAGCAGCTCGTCGTCGACCTGGTCCGACACCTCGGGCGAGCGGCGCAGCGCCGCGAACCGCCCGAGCAGGCCCTCGGTCGGCCCGGGGTCGGCGTTGAGCCGCTCCAGCATGTAGCCGAGGTCCTTGTACCAGTTCGGCGAGGAGCCTTCGAAGGGCGCCGGGCTGGTGATGAACGCGAGGTCGATGCCGGACATCAGCCGGCGCCAGTCGTCGGCGGGGATGCCGAGCAGCCGGCAGTGCAGGGCCGCCGAGTACGGTTCGGTGAAGCCGTCGCGCAGTTCGCCGGGCGCCCCGTGGGCGACCAGGGTGTCGATCAGCCGGTGCGCCTCGGCCTCCAGCCAGCCGTCCAACTCCTTGTCGGCGCGCGGCGAGAGGGTCTTCATCACCGCGTTGCGCAGACCGGCGCTGTTGATGTTGCCCATGTTGTCGACCACCTCCGGCGGGATGGTCAGCGCGTACTGCCGGGGAACCCCGGGGTTGGCGGTGTCCTTGAGGCTGAAGCGGTCGTCCTCCAGCACCTGCTTGGCCAGGGCGTAGCTGCTGACCAGCCAGGCCTCGTCCCCGGTCATGGTGCGGACCCTGGCCACCGGCTGCTCCTCCCGCAGCCGGGTCGCCTCGGCGGGCAGGACGTCGCCGCGCCGGGAGAGGGGGAAGATCGCTTCGCGCTGGGCACTCGTGGTCATGGAACGGAACTCCTGAGGGTGTGGTGAGGGTGGAACGCGTCGGCGGTCGGGCCGGCAGCCGGGCCGGCGACCGGTCGGACGCAGGTCAGGCGCGGGCCGGGCGCGGGTCAGGCGGCGGCGTGCGGCGGGACACCCGCCACGGCGGCCTGGCGGACCACCGCGTAGCCCTGCCCGGCGGCCGCCCGCAGTCCGGCATCCCGGCCGAAGAGGACGGGGGTGAGCGGGAGTTGGACGTGGTAGCAGCTGACCGAGGAGGGCACCTGGAGCAGCGCCGGGGTGTCCAGGAAGAAGGGCAGCTCGGCCGCGATGTACCGCAGCCCGGCCGCCAGTTGATCCTCGGTCGGCGGCAGGCCCTCGCCCAGCCTGGCGGTCAGGAAGGAGCGGGCCATGCCCTCGGCCGCCCCCTTCAGCACCGGGTCGGTGCGCAAGGCGTCCAGCACGGACCGGTGCAGGCGCTGGTAGACCGGGTCGTCGGTGAAGGAGGAGAGCGGACGGACACCCACTCCGGGCCGGCCCGACTCCTCGACGCCGCGCCGGATCCGGCGGGCGGTCGCCTTGATCTCCTTGGCGGCCCGGCGCAGTGCCTGCTCGGGCGGGTGGCCGAAGGCCTCGTACTGGACCTCGACGTGCAGGTCGGCGTAGACGATGTCGACGGCGGCGAAGAACTCCGTGGACCAGGAGACGAGTTCACTGATCCGCCGTGGTCCGAAATAGCTGTTCCCCGGGCTGACGCCGATCAGCAGGTGGTCGCCCCGGCGCCAGATCGCCTGGCAGCGGGGGGAGAAGGGCCGTGCCTCGAACATGGCCGGGGTGGTACTGAGGAGCATTTCGCTCATGCCGGGGCCTTCGCGCTCGCAGGAATGAATCACGGTGCTCGGAAAGGTGTTTCGGGGCATGGCCGGGCCATGCGGGGGCTGATGACGGGAAGTCCGCCGCGGTTCGGCGGAGTTCGCCCGGGACGGATCCGGATTCACCGGCTCGGGTGAGGGATCCGGCGCGGATGACGGCTCCCGCACGGATGATGGATCCGGCGGGTGGGACGGCATCGCGAAGCCGGCCGGGGCGCGGTGTGGCACCGGACGGACGGGCCGGGGGACGGAGGACGGCCCGGTGGGGCGGCCTGGGCGGGGTCGCACGCGAAAGCAAGGTCGCGGCGCCCGGGACAGCGCGGGCGCGGGCGGTGGATCCCCCTTGTGCCGCTAGTCCCGAGGAGCCGTGTGCTCCTGGTGTGGCGGCGACTACAAGAAGTTACCGCCGTTGTTCGGGCGGTCCGCAAGGCCTGTCCGGGGGTTGGCGGAATTCGATCGTCCGGTGACCTGAATCAGCCTGTACGACCCCGGCATTGGTATGTCTACGGAGACACTTCGCCGACCCGGCCGGGGCACTTCCGCATTCCCATCCGGCGGGCGCGGGCACCAGTGTACATTCCTCCAACTCGGCCGCCCGGAAACGGCGGTGACCGCATTTCCGTAGCCAATGCCACCGGTGCCGGAAGGCCGGCCCGGGGGCCGGGCCCGATCGGCTCAGAATCCGGTGCGCTCGACCTCCCGGCCGGCCCGGACCACCTCGTCCAGCAGAGCCGCCGTCTGCCCGGCGGTGGTGTGCGGGTTGAGCAGGGTCAGCTTGAGCCGCACCCGCCCCGGGCCGCTGCCCGGGAGTTCCGTCCGGCCGACGACGGCCCGGCCCTCGCGCAGCAGCAGCCGGCGCACCTCGGCGTTGACCCGGTCGGCCTCGGCCCCGAGCCGGTCCGGATCGGTCCGGCCGGCGGCGGCCCGGCCCTCCCCGGTCTCGGCCCCGGCGGCCTCCGCCGGGAGGTAGCGGAAGACCACCGTGCTGAGGACCGGCGTGCAGTGCAGGTCCAGGGCGGGCTCGGCGCGGACCGCCTCCGCGGTGGCCAGGGCCAGGTCGTGGCAGGCGTCCACCAGGGCGCCGAGGCCGGCCCGGCCCAGGGCGCGCAGGGTGACGGCCAGTTTGAAGGCGTCGGCCCGGCGGGTGGTGCGCAGCGACAGGCCGAGCAGGCTCGGGTAGCCGGCCTCCTCGTCGTCCGCCGGGTTGAGGTAGACGGCGCGCCGGAGCAGCGACACGTAGGTCTCGGCCCGCCGGGCCAGGAAGACCCCGGCGGCGGCCGGCTGCCAGCCCAGTTTGTGCCAGTCGAGCGAGACCGAGTCGGCCCGGGCGATCCCGTCGAGCAGGGGTGCCAGCCGGTCGGAGAGCAGGGCGCCGCCGCCGTAGGCGGCGTCCACGTGCAGCCAGGCGCCGTAGCGGGCGGCCAGGTCGGCGGCGCGGTGCAGCGGGTCGACGGCTCCGGTGTCGGTGGTGCCCGCGGTGGCGACCACGGCCAGCGGGGTCCCGCCCTCCCAGACCGCCTGGGCCATCGCCCGGGCGAGCCCGTCCGGGTCCATCCGCAGCTCGCGGTCGACCGGCACCGCCACCACCGCACGCTCCCCAAGCCCGAGCAGGGCGGCGGCCCGCTGGACGGAGAAGTGGGCGGCCTGCGAGGCGAAGACCAGCGGCCGGCCGCCGGCCGGCAGGCCGTCCACCTCCACGATGCCGTCGAGGATCTGGTCCCGGGCCAGCATCAGGCCCATCAGGTTGGACTCGGTGCCGCCGGAGGTGAGCACCCCGGTGGCCCGCCGGGGGTCGAAGCCGACCAGCCCGGCGAGTTCGGCGAGCAGGGCGGTTTCCAGGGCGGTGGCGGCGGGGGCCTGGTCCCAGGAGTCCTGGGAGGGGTTGAGGGCGCTGACGGCGAGGTCGGCGGCGACCGCCACGGCCAGCGGCGGGCAGTGCAGGTGGGCGGCGCAGGCCGGGTCGGCGGGATCGGCGCTGCCGTGGGCGAGGAGTTCGGTGAGCCGGCGCAGCGCGTCGGGGCCGGTCGCGGGCCGGGCGAACTCGGCGGTGACCTGCTCGGCGAGCGGCCCCGGTCTTCCGGCGGGCACCGGCCCGGCCCGCCGGGCGGCGCCCGCCGCCAGGGCGTCGAGCACGGTGTCCAGCAGCGGGCGCAGTGCCTGCGGCCCGTCGAGGCCGCCGGACAGGGCGGCCGGTCCGGGCCCGGCCGGCCCGCCGCCCGCCTCGGCCCCCCGGGCTCCCCCGGTACCGCCGGTGCCCGCGAGGCCGAGGCCCGGGCGCCGGCCGGCGGCGGGCCGGCCGCCGGTCACGGACGGGCCCCGGGGAGCGCGCCGGGGCCGGCGGCCGCCGCCGCGCGGACGGCGTCGGCCAGCCGGTCGAGCACCGCCTCGGTCTGCTCGTCGGTGATGGTCAGCGGCGGCAGCAGCCGCAGCACCGCGTCGTGCCGGCCGCCGAGCTCGACGATCAGGCCGCGGGCCAGGCAGGCCTCGCGGACCCGGACGGCCAGCTCCGGCGCGGCCGGCCGCGAACCGCAGGCGTCCGCCTCGGCGTCCGGGTCGACCAGTTCGACCCCGATCATCAGGCCGCGGCCCCGGACGTCGCCGATCACCGGCAGCTCCGCGGCCAGCGCCCGCAGCCGGGCGGTGATCCGGTCGCCGACCACGGCGGCCCGCTCCACCAGCCCCTGCCGGGCGACGAAGCGCATGGTGGCGGCGCCGGCGGCCATCGCCAGGGTGTTGCCGCGGAAGGTGCCGGTGTGCGCGCCGGGCCGCCAGCCGTCGTACTCCTCGTGGTAGACCACCACGGCCAGCGGCAGGCTGCCGCCGATGGCCTTGGAGAGCACCATCGCGTCCGGTGTGATGCCGCTGTGCTCGACGGCCCACATGGCGCCGGTGCGGCCGACGCCGGTCTGCACCTCGTCGACGATCAGCGGGATGCCGCGCTCGGCGGTGATCCGGCGCATCGCGCGCAGCCAGCCGTCCGGGGCGGGCACCACGCCGCCCTCGCCCTGCACGGCCTCCAGGATCATCGCGGCGGGCTTGACCACTCCGCCGGCCGGGTCGTCCAGCAGCCGCTCGGTGAAGGTCACGGCGAGTTCGGCGCCGGCCGGGCCGCCGACGCCGAACGGGCAGCGGTAGTCGTACGGGTACGGGAGCCGGGTGACCTCGCCACCGCCGGGCAGCGGGGTCTTGACCGCGACGTTGCCGGTCACCGCGAGGGCGCCGGCGGTCATGCCGTGGTAGGCGCCGGTGAAGGCGAGGGCGCCGCGCCGGCCGGTGGCGGTCTGCATCAGCTTGAGCGCGGCCTCGACGGCGTCGGTGCCGGCCGGCCCGCAGAAGTGCACCCGGGAGTTCTCGCCGAAGCCGCTGGGGAGGCCGGCGAAGAGGGCTTCGGTGAAGTCGTCCTTCTCGGCGGTGGCGAGGTCGAGCAGGTGCAGCGGGGCGCCGCTGTCGAGGGTGCGGCGGATCGCCTCCAGCACCACCGGGTGGTTGTGACCGAGCGCCAGGGTGCCGGCGCCGGAGAGGCAGTCGAGGTACCGGCGGCCGTCGGCACCCTCGACGGTCATCCCGTTCGCGCGGACCGGCACGATCGGGAAGGACCGGGCGTAGGTGCGCGCGGCCGACTCGCGGATGCGCTGGCGGCGCAGCACGGCTTCCCCCGGGGCGGGCGCGGGAGCGGCGGGCTCGGCGGGCTCGACGGTGACGGTCACAGGCAGACTCCCATAAAGTTAGGTAAGCCTAACTTTACTGGATCACGCTGCTCGGACCGGCGGCAGGGACCGGGGATCACCCGTACGAGTGACACGTGCCGCGCTGACCAACGAGCCGGCCGGCGGAAGGTCACGGCCCCGCTCGAAGTTCTCCGGAAGTCCGCTCCCCCGGCGGGCCGCACCGGGCTGGTGACCGCTGGGTACCCTGGCCCCGGGACCACCGAGGGAGCCACCGATGCCGGAGCGGGCCGACCGCAGCACGCCGACCGACGACGCCACCGATCCGGGCCCGGCCGGCCAGGACCCGGCCCGCGCCGCCCACGAGGCCGAACTCGCCCGCACCCGGGAGTTCTTCGGCTCCCGCGCGGCCGGCTGGGACGCCAAGTTCCCCGACGACGGCCCGCGCTACGCCGCCGCCGTCGCCGAACTCGGCCTGCGGCCCGGCCATCGCGTCCTGGACGCCGGCTGCGGCACCGGCCGCGCGCTGCCCGCGCTGCGGGCGGCCGTCGGGCCGGCCGGCGCGGTCACCGGCGTGGACGTCACCCCCGAGATGCTGGCCGAGGCCGGGGCCCACCGCGCGCAGGCCACCCTGCTGCTCGCCGACTGCGCGGACCTCCCGCTGCCGGACGCCGTCTTCGACGCGGTGTTCGCCGCCGGCCTGATCTCGCACCTGCCGGCCCCGGCCGTCGCCCTGCGCGAACTGGCCCGCGTCACCCGCCCCGGCGGCCTGCTCGCCCTCTTCCACCCGGTCGGCCGCGCGGCGCTGGCCGCCCGGCACGGCCGGCAGATCACCCCGGACGACCTGCGCGCCGAGCCCAACCTCCGGCCGCTGCTGGCCGCCGCGGGCTGGGAGCTGGTCTCGTACGCGGACGAGGACGACCGCTACCTCGCCCTGGGCCGCCGGAAGGGCTGAGCGTCGGGGCGGCGGCGCCGGACCGGCTGAGTGTCCGGTCCGCGCCGCCGGACCGGCTGAGTTCGGCGGCGGCGCCGCCGGAGCCCGGTCAGCCGGAGGCGCCGGCCCGCCACCGGTAGCACAGCTCGGGGCGGCCGACCTGGCCGTACTGCGGCTCGCGGTCGGCGAGGCCGGTGTCGACGAGGTGTTCCAGGTAGCGGCGGGCGGTGATCCGGGAGACCCCGGCCGCGGTGCCCGCCGCTGCGGCGGACAGGCCGGCGTCCGCCTGGCGCAGCACGCCCGCGACGGTGTCCAGGGTCGGGGCGCTGAGGCCCTTGGGGAGGGTGCTGCGCTCGGTGGTGCGCAGCACCGCGAAGGCGTGGTCGACCTCGTCCTGGCCGGTGGCGTCGCCGCTGCGGCCCAGGGTCTCGCGGTAGCGGGCGTAGCGCTCCAGGCGGTCCCGCAGGGCCGCGCCGCCGAACGGCTTGAGCAGGTACTGCACGACCCCGGCCGAGACGGCCTGCCGGACGGTCGCCAGTTCGCGGGCCGAGGTGACGGCGATGATGTCCGCCGGGTGCCCGGCCGCCCGCAGGGTGCGGCAGAGCTGCAGGCCGTGGCCGTCCGGCAGGTGGAGGTCGAGCAGCACCAGGTCGAGCGGGGTGCCGGCGGCCCGGGCCCGGTCGAGGGCGCGCAGCGCCTCCGCACAGCTGTGCGCGGTGGCGACCGTCCGGAAGCCCGGCGCGCGGTCCACGTGGAGGGCGTGCGCAGCGGCGGCCACCGGGTCGTCCTCGACCACCAGGACGCCGATCGGGCGGGCGGCGGGACGGGTCACCGGACCGTCACCCCCGTGCGCTGCAGCGGCAGCCGGACGGTGAGCACGGCGCCGCGCTCGCGCCCGACCTCGACGGTGCCGCCGTTGCGGCGGGCGGCCTGGGCGACCAGGGCCAGGCCCAGTCCGTGGCCGCTGCGCTTGGTGGTCCAGCCGCGCCGGAAGACGTCCTCGACGGCCCGCGGGTCGATGCCGGCGCCGGTGTCGGCGACCCGCAGCAGCAGCCGGTCGTCCTCCACCCGCGCGGTGACGGTGACCTCCGGTGCGTCGGCGCGGTCGGCGGCGCCCTCGACGGCGGCGTCCACGGCGTTGTCGAGCAGGTTGCCGAGCACGGTGACCAGGTCGCGGGCGGGCAGTCCGGGCGGGAGCACGCCGTCGTCGATCCGGCTGTCCTCGGTGAGGGTCAGCTCCACGCCGCGTTCGGCGGCCTGGGCGGCCTTGCCGAGCAGCAGGGCGGCCAGCACCGGCTCGCCGACGGCGGCCACCACCCGGTCGGTGAGCCGCTGGGCGAGGGCGAGTTCGGCGGTGGCGAACTCCACCGCCTGCTCGTGGCGGCCGAGTTCGATCAGCGAGACGACGGTGTGCAGCCGGTTGGCCGCCTCGTGGGCCTGCGCCCCGAGCGCCTCGGTGAACCCGCGCACCGAGTCCAGCTCGCCGGCCAGCGCCTGGAGTTCGGTGTGGTCCCGGAGGGTGATCACGCTGCCGAGGCCGGCTCCGATGGCCGAGGTGTTCACCACCACCACCCGCTCCGCGGTGAGGTGCACCTCGTCCCGGGCCGGCTCCGGGCCGAGGACGGCCGTCACCAGGGATTCCGGCAGGTCCAGGCCGGCGATCGGGCGCCCCTCCAACTCGCCTTCGAGGCCGAGCAGTTCCCGGGCCGCGTCGTTGCAGAGCACCACCCGGTGCGCGCGGTCCAGCAGCACCAGGCCCTCGCGCACCGAGTGCAGGGTGGCCTGGTGGTACTCGTACAGGTGGCTCAGCTCGGCGGCGCCCATGCCGTGGGTGTGCCGGCGCAGCCGGGCGCCGACCAGGTAGCTGCCGAGGCCGCCGAGGGCGAGGGCGGCCAGGGCCACGCCGGCCAGCGCGAGCAGCGGGGCGCGCAGCTCGTCGCTGATCGAGCGGACCAGGATGCCGACGCTGACCAGCCCGGTCACGTGCCGGTCCGCGTCCAGCACCGGGGTCACCACCCGGACGGAGGGGCCGAGGGTGCCGGCGTAGGTCTCGGTCCAGGTCTGCCCGGCGAGCGCCCGGTCGATGTGGCCGAGGAAGGGCTTGCCGATCTGGGCCGGGTCGGGGTGCGTCCAGCGCACGCCGTGGGTGTCCATCACGGTGACGAAGGAGACCCCGGTGTGCGCCACCACCTGCTGCGCGTACGGCTGGAGCACGGCCGAGGGGTCGGGGCCGGTGGCGGCCTCGCGGACGGACGGCGAGTCCGCGACCGAGCGGGCCACCGCGACGACCTGGTTGCGGGCGGCGTCCTCGGCGCGGCTCGCGGTGAACAGGTACGCCAGCACGGCGCCGCCGGCCACCACGGCCGCGACGATGACGATCTGGACGACGAAGAGCTGCCCGGCGAGGCTGCGTACCCGCCGGCGCGAGGAGGGGAGCGGGCGCGCGGACATGCCAGCCAGTGTGCACTGCCGGACGTCGGACGGGACAGGCCCGGGGTGCCGGGCCCGGCGTGAACTCTATGAACGTAAACGTGACCCCGGTCACTGCGGCGCCCATAGTCGGAGCGGCCCACCACCCGGGGCCGCCAGGACAGCAGGGCGAAGGAGCCGCAGATGACGATCGCCGGGGCAGGAAACGGGAGACGACGGGACCGCACGCACCACCTCTACCTCGCGGTGATCGCGGCGGTGGTCGCGGGCATCGCGGTCGGGCTGCTGGCGCCCGGCTTCGCGGTGGAGCTGAAGCCGGTCGGGACGGGCTTCGTCAACCTCATCAAGATGATGATCAGCCCGGTGATCTTCTGCACCATCGTGCTGGGCGTCGGGTCGGTCACCAAGGCCGCCCAGGTCGGCCGGGTCGGCGGCCTGGCCCTCGGCTACTTCCTCGCCATGTCGACCGTCGCCCTGGGCATCGGCCTGGTGGTCGGCAACCTGCTGGAGCCCGGCTCCGGGCTGCACCTCACCCAGGCCCTCACCAAGGCCGCGCACGCCCAGGCCGCCGCCGGCGAGGCCCAGAACACCACCGACTTCCTGCTCGGCATCATCCCGACCACGATGCTGTCCGCCCTCACCGAGGGCAAGGTGCTGCAGACCCTGCTGGTCGCCCTGCTGGCCGGCTTCGCCCTGCAGGCGATGGGCCCGGCCGGCGCGCCGGTGCTGCGCGGCGTCGAGCACGTCCAGCGGCTGGTCTTCCGGGTGATGTCGATGATCATGTGGGCGGCCCCGATCGGCGCCTTCGGCGCGATGGCGGCCGTGGTCGGCGCCACCGGCACGGCCGCGCTGAAGAGCCTCGCCGTGATCATGATCGGCTTCTACCTGACCTGCGCGCTGTTCGTCGTGGTCGTGCTCGGCCTGCTGCTGCGCCTGGTCGCCGGGGTGAACGTGTTCGCCCTGCTGCGCTACCTCGGCCGGGAGTTCCTGCTGATCCTCTCCACCTCCTCCTCGGAGAGCGCGCTGCCGCGGCTGATCGCCAAGATGGAGCACCTCGGGGTGAGCCGCCCGGTCGTCGGCATCACGGTGCCGACCGGCTACAGCTTCAACCTGGACGGCACCGCGATCTACCTGACGATGGCCTCGATCTTCATCTCCGAGGCGATGGACAAGCCGATGTCGATCGGCCAGCAGCTCTCGCTTCTGCTCTTCATGGTGATCGCCAGCAAGGGCGCGGCCGGCGTCACCGGCGCGGGCCTGGCCACCCTGGCCGGCGGCCTGCAGTCGCACAAGCCGGAACTGGTGGACGGGGTCGGGCTGATCGTCGGCATCGACCGCTTCATGTCCGAGGCCCGGGCGCTGACCAACTTCGCCGGGAACGCCGTCGCCACCGTGCTGATCGGCCACTGGACCAAGGAGATCGACCACGACCGGGCCCGGCAGGTGCTGGCCGGCCGGCTGCCCTTCGACGAGACGACGCTGGTCGACAGCCACGCGGCCGCCCCGGAGGCCCAGGTGCCCGTCCAGGGCGCCGCCCCCGGCCAGGAGAAGCTCAGCGCCTGACCCGCCCCCCCCCCGCTCCCCGCCCCGGCCGCCGGCTACCACCCCCGGACGGCGACCGGGCCGGGGCCCGCGGCCGCCACCCGGCAGGCTGAACCGGGCGGCGGCCGCTCACTCCATTCCCCCCGCAGCCGGCTTCCCTCCCCCCTGCCGGCTCCCCGCCGGTCGCCCGGGAGCCGCTCACTCCACGTCGTCGCCGCTGACCGCCCAGCTCAGGCCGGTCGCCGGGTCCTCCAGGGCGACGTGCAGGTAGCGCAGCTCGTCCGCCGGATCGCACCAGGTGAAACAGCGCAGCCGGGCCACCAGGGCGTTCACCTCGGCGCGGTCGGGCCGGGCCGCGCCGGTCATCGCGACCAGCGCCCGCCAGACCACCAGCCGGCCGCGGGCCACCCCGTGCGCCCGGACCCCGGCCCCGGCCTGGACCAGCACCGGGTACGCGGCGGCGAACGGCACGTAGCCGCCGGTCACCCGGCGGGCCGGGGCGTACTGCGCGGCCGCGTCCGCCGCCGTGCCGCGCACGCAGGCCACCTGGGCCCAGTCGGCGAGCGCCGCGAACTCCTTGGTGGCCCGCTGCCCCGCGACCCGCTCGCGGCGGACGGGCAGGTCGACCGGGCCGAGCCCCTCCCGGGTGGCGGGCAGCGCCAGCAGGCAGCTGCGCGAGCCGCCGGCCCGCAGGTAGTCGCGGACCCGTCCGCTGTCGCCCCAGCCGGCCACCTCCCAGGGCTCCAGCACCAACGGCACGCCGTCCGGGTCGGGCTCCGCGCCGTACGAGAGGTCCTCGCCGACCAGCACCCTGGTGTGCGCGACCAGCCGCCGCACCGGCGCCGGCCCGAGCAGCGGGGCCAGCCGCAGCCAGGAGTGCCGGGTGGCCAGCACCTCCCAGAGCGGCCCGGAGTCGTGGTCCCCGACGCCGGCCGCGGTGCCCGGCCCGCCGTCCTCGTCGAACAGCCGGACGGCCACCTCGGGCGGCGCCCCGTGCGCGATCAGATGGCCCAGCGGCGCGCTCTCGGCGGCCGCGCCGGCCTCCCCCGCCCGGGCCGAGGCCGCGGCCCTGACCTGCCGGTAGATGCCGAGCAGCTCGGGCCAGTGGCCCGCCTCGGCCAACGCGTTCAGGCTGCGGTCCTCGTACGTGATCACGTTTGGCAGCGTACGTCGCGGCGGGCCGCATCAGCTGACACGACGTCAGGCCGGTGCGTCGCAGCCGGCCCGGGTCGTGGGGCGGGCCCGGGCCCGGACCCGGACCCGGGCTCAGGCCCCCGGGGCGACGTCCGCCAGCAGCCTGGCCGCGTGCACCTTGCCGGCGTGCTCGACCAGGTCGATCAGGACGCGCTTGCCGGAGCTGCGGGTCCGCGCGTCACAGAGCACCACCGGCGTGTCCGGGTCCAGGTCCAGGGCCCGGGAGACCTCCTCCGGGGTGTGCTCCCGGGTGCCGGCGAAGCGGTTGACCGCCACCACGAACGGGATCCCGCGGTGCTCGAAGAAGTCCACCGCCGGGAAGCAGTCGGTCAGCCGCCGGGTGTCGGCCAGCACGACCGCGCCGAGCGCGCCCCGGGCCAGCTCGTCCCAGAGGAACCAGAAGCGGTCCTGCCCGGGCGTGCCGAAGAGGTAGACCGACAGTCCCTCGCGAATGGTGATCCGCCCGAAGTCCATCGCCACCGTGGTGGTGGACTTCTGCTCCACCCCGCCGGTGTCGTCGACGTCGCGCCCGGCCTCGGTGAGCCGCTCCTCGGTGCGCAGCGGGCGGATCTCGCTGACCGAGCCGACCAGGGTGGTCTTGCCGACCCCGAAGCCGCCGGCCACCAGGATCTTCAGGGCCAGCACCGGGGAGTCGGGGTGGCCGGGGCCGGCCGGTTCACAGCGCACGGAGTCCATGGACGACCTCCTGGAGGATGTGCTCGTCGGGGAGCAGGGCGGGCGGGACGGGCAGGCTGACCCGGATGAGCCCGGCGGCCAGCAGGTCGCCGAGCAGCACCCGGACGACACCGAGCGGCAGGTCGAGGTCGGCGGCGATCTCGGCCACCGGGAGGGCGTCGCCCCGGCAGAGGTCCAGGATCAGGCCCTGCTCGGGGCCGGCCGGGAGCCCCTGGCCGTCCGGACCGCCGTCGGCCCCGGCCTCGCTGACGACCAGCGCGATCAGGTCGAACTCATGGCCGCCCGGACTGGTCCGGCCCTTGGTCATCGCGTACGGGCGGACCATCGGCCCGGCGGCCTCGTCGTACCAGCGGAGGTGCTGCGCCCCGGGCGGCTCCCCGGGGCCGGCACCCGCCGGCGGGCCCCCGGGGTCCGGTTCCCGGCGGCGGTGCGGGTACGGCACCGGGCTCACTCCCGGCCCGCGCCGCGCGGCGACGCGTACAGGTGCTCGCCGACCCGGCGGACCAGCCGGGCCATCTCGTACGCGACCAGGCCGAGGTCGGCCTCGGCGGTGGAGAAGACGGCCAGGCAGCTGCTCTCGCCCGCGACCGCGACGAACAGGAAGCCGTCCTCCAGCTCGACCATGGTCTGCCGGACCTCGCCGGCCCCGAAATGGCGGCCGGCGCCCTTGGCCAGGCTGTGCAGGCCGGAGGCCACGGCGGCGAGGTGCTCGCCGTCCTCCCGGCCGAGCCCGGCCGAGGTGCCCATCGCCAGGCCGTCGCTGGACAGCATCACGGCGTACCTGACCTGCGGGACCCGCGAGACCAGCTCGTCGAGCAGCCAGTTGAGGCCGCCGGCCTGGTGGGTGGTGCCGATCATCGGATCTCTCCTCGGGGTGACGGACGGTCGGGGCCGGCCGGGCGCTGCGGGCCGCGGCCCCGGGCCCAGCCCTGCTGGAAGGCGGACATCGCGGCCCGCGCCTCCTCCGGGTCGCGGCCGGTGCTCCCCGCGGCGGCCCGGCCGGCGCGGGACCGGCCCGCGACGGCCGGGCCCGGCCGGGCGGGGGCCTCGCGCAGTTGCGGGGCGAGGCTGGCCTGCCGGACCCGGCGGGGCAGCTCGTCCGGCTCCTCCGGAGCGGGGACGGGGGCCGGCGGGACCGGGACGAAGGGCCGGACGGCCTCCCCCGCGGACGGGCGGGCGGAAGGACGGGCGGAAGGACGGGTGGAAGGACGGGTGGAAGAGCCGTCGGACGCCCCGGCGGACGGCGGCGGGCCGGGCGGCACGACGCGCGGCACGGCGCGCGGCACGGCGCGCGGCACGGCGCGCGGCACGGCGCGCGGCACGGCACCGGGTACCGCACGTGCGGGACCGGCGGGCTGCGGCGGGGCGACGGGTACTACGGGCGGGGCGGGCGGCGGCGGGACCTCCGTGCGGGCGCCGTCGGCCCGGAACGGGCTCGGGCGCAGCACGCCCGGGTCGTCGCCCCGGGCGCCGAAGGGCCGCAACGGCCCGGGCCGGGCCGGCCGCGCCCCGCCGGGGGCCCGCCCGCCCGCCGGATCTGGGGCGTGCGCGGCGGCCTCGCGCCTCGGGGCGCGGTCCCTGGCGTGGTGCGCGCCTGCCGCCGGGCGGTGGACGGGCCGGCCGGCCCGGGCGGGGAGGCCGTCCCCGGCCCGCTCCTCCAGCAGGGCGGTCGGCAGCAGGACCACGGCGGTGGTGCCCCCGTAGGCGGACGGGCGGAGCGAGACCCGGACGTTCTGCCGCCGGGCCAGCCGGCTGACCACGAAGAGCCCCAGCCGGTCGCTGTCGAAGAGGTCGGCCTGCTCGGCGGCGGCGATCCGCCGGTTGGCGTCCGCCAGCGCCTCGGCGCCCATCCCCAGGCCACGGTCCTCGATCTCCAGGGCGTACCCGTTGCCGACCCGCTCGCCCCGGATGTGCACCTTGGTGTGCGGCGGGGAGAAGCCGGTGGCGTTCTCGACGAGTTCGGCCACCAGGTGGGTGAGGTCCGCGACGGCCGGGCCGGCGAGCGCCGCGAACGGCAGCAGGTGCACCTCGACCCGGGCGTACTCCTCCACCTCGGCGACGGCCGCCCGGACGACGTCCAGCAGCGGTACGGGCCGGCGCCAGGCCCGGCCGGGGACGGCGCCGGAGAGGATGATCAGGCCCTCGGCGTGCCGGCGCATCCGGGTGGTGAGGTGGTCCAGACGGAAGAGGTCCTCCAGCTCGGCCGGGTCCTCGGTGCGGCGCTCCATCGCGTCCAGCAGGGTGAGCTGGCGGTGCACCAGCACCTGGCTGCGGCGGGCCAGGTTCACGAAGACGCCGGAGACGCCGGAGAGCACCTCGGCCCGCTCGACGGCGGCGGTGACGGCGGCCCGCCGAACGCTGCCCAGCGCCCCGTGCACCTGCCCGATCTCGTCGCTGCCGTGCGGCGGCAGCGGCGCCTCGGCCGCGATGTCGATCTCCTCGCCGGCCCGCAGCCGCCGCATGGTGGCGGGCAGCCCGCGTCCGGCCAGCTCCAGGGCGGAGTTGCGCAGCCCGACCAGCTCGGTGACCAAGCCGCGGCCGATCTGCACCGAGATCAGCAGCGAGGCGACCACCGCGACCAGCCCGAGCAGCGCCGCGAGACCGGAAGGGCCGAAGAGGCCGAGGGCGTACGGGGCGAGGCGCTCGCCGGCCGCGCGGCCGGCGTCGGCGTCGACCGTCCGCAGGGCGCGGGCCACACCGTCGGCGGCCACCGACCAGCGGTCCGGGTCGACGGCGGCGAGGGCGGCCCTGCCGTCGGACGCCGCGCGGACCTTCTCCTCGTAGCCGGTGAGGTCCTTGGACTCGGGCCCGGCGAGGACGGCCAGCAGGGCGGACCGGGCGTCCGGGCGCAGGTCGGCGGCCGGGCCGCGCTCGAACTGGCGCCGGGCGAAGACCGCGCCGGAGAACTCGCGCAGCTGGTCCTCCGTCAGCGTGCCGGAGCTCTGGCCGGCCCGCAGCAGGGCGTCCTCGCGGGCCAGCAGTTCACGTGACCGGGCCAGGTCGAGCAGCACCCGGGCGTCGGAGGCGTCCGGACCGTCCTGCTGCAGCCGGGACACCGCGCCGGCCACCTCGAAGGCCTGGTCGACGGCGGCGCCGTAGGCGGCGTACGCCTCGGGCCAGCCCACGGTGCGGGCGAGCACCCTGGTCCGCAGGTCGGTCAGGCCCGCGAGGGAGGCGCCGAGCGCGTCCAGCCGGGTGGCGGCCTCGGCGCCCAGGCCCAGGGCGTCGGCCCGGTTGTACGCGGGGCCGAAGGTGAGGCGGGCGGCCGCGGCGTCGGTGCCGGCGGCGGCCTCCCGCAGGGCGCTCTCCCGGGTGGCGTTGGGGGCCGCCAGCAGCCGGCCGGCCGCCGCCCGCTCGGCCTGGAGGCCCGCGACGGCCGCCGAGACCGGGGTGAGCAGGCCGGTCCTGACCTCCAGCAGCCTGGTCCGGTCCCAGACGCTCTGCGCGGTGGTGACGCCGGCGAAGGACCAGAGCGCCAGCACCGACACCACCGGGACCATCAGCAGGGCGAGGATCCGGGCACGGACCGTCCGGGGGCGCAGCCGGGCGAGGCCGGTGCGCGGCAGGCCCGGGGGCCGGCGGTCCGCGGGGAGGTACTCCTCGGCGGGCGGGCCGGCGTGGGCGCCGCGCCGGGTGCCGGCGGCGGGCGGCCGGGCCGGGCCGCGCGCGACGCCCGGCGCGGGCGCCGAGGCGCTGCGGGACGATCCGCGGCGTACTCGCATGGGGCGGGACCTTTCCTGGGGGCGGGCGGTACCGGGGGCAGGGGGCGGACGCAGGGAACGGTGGACGAACGGAACGCCGGGGGCGGTGCGGCGGGGGACGGAACGGCGGGGGACGGTGCGGTGCCGGGGTCAGCCGGCCGCGGTGCCGGCCGGCTCCCCCGGGTGGAACTCCTCGATCGTCAGCTCGGTGGCCTCGGCGTAGGCGGCGCGTTCCTGGACGGTCGGGGAGAGCGCGACGAAGGCGGAGGTGAGGAAGAGGAAGGAGCCGAGCCCGACGGCGAGCGGGAAGACGAACTCCATCGGGGCGGCCCCGCCGAGGGCCGTCCGGGCGGGCTCCATGTGGACGTGCACGGCGGCCATGCCGGTGTAGTGCATGCAGGTCACCGCGATGCCCATCACCAGCGAGGCGCCGCCGGCCGCGACCACGTTGCGGATGGTGACGGCGGCCCAGAGGGCGACGGTGGCGGCGCCGACCGCGATCAGCACCGAGAGGCCGACCGTGCCGGGGTCGTAGTCGATGCCGCCGTGGATCCGGACGGCGGCCATCCCGAGGTGGTGCATCGCGGCGACCCCGAGGCCGGTGACGAGGCCGCCGAGCAGGATCGAGCGGCCGCGGTGCCGGCCGTGGCCGACCACGAACACCCCGAGGCCGGTGACCAGTACGGCGACGACCAGGCTGAGGAAGGTCAGCGCCACGTTGTAGCGCAGTTCGCTGCCGTCCACGGTGAAGCCGAACATCGCGACGAAGTGCATGGTCCAGATGCCGGAGCCGATCGCGGCGGCCGCGGTGAGCAGCCAGTTGCGGCGGGAGGCGCCGGTGGCGGAGAGGGCCCGCAGGGTGCAGCGCAGGCCGAGCGCGGCGCCGACGCAGGCCATCAGGTAGGAGAGCGTGGGGGTCAGCCAGCCGAAGCTGAAGTGGTGCATGGTGCCCATGGGACCTCCGGTAGGCCGGTCGGGCCCGGGGGCGAGCACGACGCTCCCGGGCTTCCCCTCGACCGTGCGGGCTGCGGCGGATCGCCTCTGCGACGTTGCGTCACATGTCAGTTCGACATATGCCGTCCACACGTGCGCTTTCGGTCTCGGGTCCGAGGGACGCTACCGAGCGGCCGGAATTGCTCTGGCGAAGATGTGAAAAGCGGCCCGACCCGCGCGGGCCGTGTGCTCGAATGGACTCCTCCTGTGCGAGCGGCGGGCCGTACCGCGCCGCGCCCCGGGGCGCTCCGCCCGCGCCGGTCCCACCGGGACGGCGAAGGGCCGCCGGGCCGGGGTCGCCCCGCCCCGGCGGCCCCCGGGGTCAGTGCCCGCCGTTGACGATGGCGCTGGAGACCGCGCCCGGCCGGATGTTCCACTTGGTCAGGACCTTGTCGTAGGTCCCGTTCCGGATCAGCTGGTCCAGCGTCCTGGCCAGCACGTCCCGCAGCTGGGTGTTGTCCTTGCGCAGCGTGATGCCGTACGGGCCGGACTGCACGAAGTGCCCGTTGGTCAGCTGGAACCTGCCGCCGCGGTCGGGCGCCGTGGTGTTGTACACGGCCACCGGGTAGTCGTTCAGGCCCGCCACCGCCGTGCCGTTGCCGACCTCGGCCAGCGCCTGGTCGTCGTTGGTCAGCGAGTGGAGCTGCAGCGGCTTGCCCAGCTTGGCGCAGGCGACCGTCTGCCGGCCCATCATCGCCTCCTGGAGGGTGCCGCGCTGCACCGCGACGGTGTGGCCGCAGAGGCTGTCCAGCATGTTGATGCCGGCCGGGTTGCCGGTCTTCACCACGATCGAGGTGCCGCTCGTGAAGTAGTCGACGAAGTCGACGCCGGGATCGATCCGGCGGCCGTCGTCGTCGGTACCGGTCTGCCGCTGACGGGTGTCGATGACCGCCGACATGGCCAGGTCGATCTGCTTCGACTGGACGGCCGGCGTGAGCTTCTCGAAGGGCATGTCGACGAACTCGGCCCGCAGGCCGAGGTAGCCCGCCAGGGCGTCGGCGAGGTCCGGGTCGAGGCCGGCCGGGCGGCCGTCCGGGGTCTTGAAGTCGACCGGCACGTAGTTGAGGTACGAGCCGATCCTCAGGACGCCGGCCGCCCTGACCGAGGCGGGGAGCTTGCCGCGGAGGGCCGCGCCGGAGCCGTCCGCCGGGGCGGGGTCGCTGCCGCAGCCGGAGAGCAGCAGGCCGCCGGCGCCGAGCGCGGCCAGGGCCCGGGAGGGCGCCCGGAGGGATCTTGGAGGTGCGGGAGGGCATGCGGACATGAAGGTACGGGACATGCTGGTGCTTCGCTCCTGAGGGAAGGAGAGGGGAGGAGCGCCAACCGGGAAGGCTGCCGGGGTGTTCGCAGCGCGGGTCTCGTCCGGTGCCCATCCGGCCGCCACGGGGTGGGTGGGCGGCCGGTCGGTCGAGTCCCGCCGTCGGGGGCGGAAGACGATCCTCGCATCCCCCGCCGCGGCCCCCACCCCCCAGGGGGCATCCCGGCCGGCGTTCCCGCCACCGGCCGGCCCGCGGCGAGCGGGCCCGGCCTCCCCGTGCCTCCCCGGGCGGGCCACGGCTCCGCCCCGCGCACCCGGCCCCGCACACCGGCCCCACGCACACGAACGGCCCGCACCCGTCATGGGAACGGGCCGGCCGACAGCGGACTACTCGTACTCGGTGCCGCCCTTGCGGGTCAGGTAGGCACCGCTGACCACCTTCGCGATCGCCCGGCCGCCCAGCAGGGGGCTCCAGCGCTCGGTGACCGGGCGGACCACCACCCCTTCGCGCAGGTGCAGCTCCCGGCCGGAGACCGTCTCGCGGCCCTCGGCCAGCTCCAGGACGGTGGCCGCGTCGAACGGGCCGCGCCACAGCTCGGGCACCGACGGCAACTCCCCCGCCAGCACCTCGGCGGCGTCCAGCCACCGCAGCTGCCCGTCCACCAGCGCCGAGACGTCGAAGGCCGCGTAGCCGGGCAGCTCGGTCCGGCCGGACTCGCCGTAGGTCAGGTCCTGCACGCCCGCGCCGAAGACCTCGCCGAAGACGCCGACCCGCTTGGCCCCGAGCCGCTCCGCGATCCGGGCCGCGACGGCCGGGATGCCGTGGGCCCGGACCGCCCGCCAGTAGAGGTTCCGCCCGTCCTCCTTGAGGGCCAGGCCCTGCGCGCCGATCCCCTTCGAGGAGACCTGCACCTCACCCGTGGCGGCGTGGTAGGTGACCAGGCAGCAGCTGCCGTGCAGCTTCTCGGTCAGCACCACCGGCTCGCCGGGCTCGAAGACGTCCGGGAACCGCTTGAGGTTCTCGATGTCGACCCAGGGCAGCAGGTCGGGCGCGTGCTCGACCTCGCCGCTCATCGAGGTCGGGATCGGCGGCACCCACTTCACGATGCCCAGGGCCTCGGCGAAGTCCTCGCCCTGCTCGGCGGCGGCCGCCAGGTCGGCCCCGGCCAGCGCGGCGGGCCGGCAGACGATGCCCTGGGACAGCTCCCCGCGCAGGCGCACCGCCCGCACCCGGTTGGCCTGCGAGCCGGCCAGCCGGCCGGTCAGCCCCAGCTCCTCGATCAACCCGGCGGGCAGCACGGCCTGCTCGGGTATGTAGAGGGCCAGCTCGCCGGTGCGGTAGGCGCCCTTGGCGACGACCGCGCGGTAGAGGCCGACCTGCGCCAGCTCCAGGGCGTCGGCGTTCGGGTGCTCAAGGATGGTGAGCCGCTCGGCGGTCACCTTCAGCGTGGACATGGTGGGACCTCCCCCTGGGTCGGGCGTCGGGGCGCCGGACCGGCCGGCCGGGCACGCCGAGCGCCGGGCTCCGGCGACCGGGCCTGTTGATCGAACGCGACCACTCTCCCCGGTCCGCGCCGCGAGGGCGACGGGTTTTCCCCGGCCGGCGGGTTACGGGCGGGTTTGAGCCTTCGCACAGCCGGGCAGCAACCCTCCTGGTCGGCCGCCTGTGCGATGGAACAGAGGACGGGGCCCTTGCATCTGCGGCAGTATGATCGCCGTATGGACCGCACCTGCGGCAGGGCTCGCCCCCGCCGCCCGCAGGTCCCGGGGGCCGCCCCTTCCGTCTCACCGCCGCGACGGACCGGCCCGCCCACCACCAGCACCCCGCGCCCCTCCCGGCGCGCCAGGAGGGGAACACCTCATGACCACCAGCACCCGCAGACTCGTCGTCGCTGCCGCGGCGGCCCTCGCTCTCAGCCTCGGGGCCACCGCCTGCGGCAGCGACGGCGGAAAGACCGGCGCCGACGCCGCCACCACCGCGACGGGCTCCGCCCCCGCCGCCGCCCCCAAGCTCTCCGGCGAGGTCAACGTCTTCGCGGCCGCCTCCCTCACCGGCACCTTCACCGAGCTGGGCAAGAAGTTCGAGACGAACTACCCGGGCGTCAAGGTCAAGTTCAACTTCGGCGGCAGCTCCGCGCTGGCCCAGAGCATCAACTCCGGCGCCCCCGCCGACGTGTTCGCCGCCGCCAGCACCAGCACCATGAAGACCGTCAGCGACGCGGGCGGCGTCAACGGCACCGCCGCGAACTTCGTCCGCAACACGCTGACCATCGCCGTGCCCAAGGGCAACCCCAAGCACGTGGCCACGCTCAAGGACCTCACCACCCCCGGTGTGAAGGTCGCGCTCTGCGCGAAGGAGGTGCCCTGCGGCGCCGCCGCCGTGACCGCCCTCAAGGCGGCCGGTGTCGACCTCACCCCGGTCACCCTGGAGCAGGACGTCAAGGGCGCGCTCACCAAGGTCGAGCTGGGCGAGGTCGACGCCTCGCTGGTGTACAGGACCGATGTGAAGGCCGACGCCGCGAAGATCGACGGCGTGGACTTCCCCGAGGCCGAGAAGGCCGTCAACGACTACCCGATCGCCGCCCTCGCCAAGGCGCCGAACAAGGACGGCGCCGCCGCCTTCGTCGCCTACATCCAGTCGGCCGAGGCCAAGCAGGTGCTGACCGCGGCGGGCTTCCAGGCCCCGTGAGCACCCGCACCGGCGCGCGGTCGGTTCCCGCCGGCGCGGACGGCCCCTCCCCGGGCCGCCCGCGCCGGCGGCGCGCCGCCGCGCGCCTGCCCGTCACCCTGCTGCTGCCCGCCCTGCTCGGCCTCGCCTTCCTGGTGCTGCCGCTGGTCGGGCTGCTGGTGCGGGCACCGTGGAGCGCGCTGCCCGAACAGCTCACCAGCCCCGAGGTCTGGGAGGCGCTGCGCCTCTCGCTGTTCTGCGCGACGGCGGCCACCGCGGTCTCCCTGGTGCTCGGCGTCCCGCTCGCCTGGCTGCTGGCCCGCACCGACTTCCCCGGCCGACGGCTGGTCCGGGCGCTGGTGACGCTGCCGCTGGTGCTGCCGCCGGTGGTCGGCGGCGTGGCGCTGCTGCTGGTGCTCGGCCGCCGGGGCATCGTCGGCCGCTGGCTGGACTCCGCGTTCGGCATCACCCTGCCGTTCCACACGTCCGGGGTGGTGCTCGCCGAGGCCTTCGTCGCGATGCCCTTCCTGGTGATCAGCGTGGAGGGCGCGCTGCGCGCCGCCGACCCGCGCTACGAGGAGGCCGCCGCCACCCTGGGCGCCTCCCGGCTGACGGCCTTCCGGCGGGTGACCCTGCCGCTGATCGCGCCCGGCATCGGCGCGGGCGCCGTGCTGGCCTGGGCCCGGGCGCTCGGCGAGTTCGGCGCGACGATCACCTTCGCGGGGAACTTCCCCGGCAAGACCCAGACCATGCCGCTCGCGGTGTACCTGGCGATGGAACGCGACCCCGAGGCGGCGATCGCGCTGAGCCTGGTGCTGCTGCTGGTCTCGGTGGCCGTCCTGGTCGGCCTGCGGGACCGCTGGATGTCCACCCCATGACGTGCCGCCGGACGGTGCCGGGAGCGCCGGTGCGGAGGGAGGCCCGGCCGCCCCGGCCCCGTCCGGCGCGCACCGACGACCCTGCGGGCAGCGACGCCCCGGCGGTCGCGCCGGGACCGGCCCCCGCCCCCGAACCGGCCCTCCCCCACAGCCCCTGGACGCCAACGCCATGACACCCCGCGCCGAGCACGCCCCCGAGCACCCCGAGGCCCAGGGCCCGGCCGACGCCGAAGGCCCCGCCGGGCGCACCGGCACGACCGGCACGACCGGCACGACCGACACGGCCACCGGCCCGGCCGACGGCACGGCCGGCACCGCCGAAGCCGCCCTGGACGCCCGGCTGCTGGTCGAACGGGCCGGGTTCCGCCTCGACCTGACGCTCACCGCCGCCCCCGGCGAGGTGATAGCCCTGCTCGGCCCCAACGGCGCCGGCAAGTCCACCGCCCTGCGCGCGCTGGCCGGCCTGCTGCCGCTGACCGGCGGACGGCTCCGCCTGGACGGCCGGACCCTGGAGGACCCTCGGCAGCACCTGCACACCCCGGCCGAGAACCGCCCGGTCGGCGTGGTGTTCCAGGACTACCTGCTCTTCCCGCACCTGAGCGCCCTCGACAACGTCGCCTTCGGCCCGCGCTGCCAGGGCCGCCCGAAGAAGGAGGCCCGGGCCGAGGCGGCCGGCTGGCTGGAGCGGATGGGCCTGGCCGACCACGCGGGCGCCAGGCCCGGCAGCCTCTCCGGCGGCCAGGCCCAGCGGGTCGCCCTGGCCCGCGCCCTCGCCGTCCGCCCGCGCCTGCTGCTGCTGGACGAGCCGCTGGCCGCCCTGGACGCCCGGACCAGGCTCGACGTCCGCTCACAACTTCGGCGCCACCTGGCCGAGTTCGAGGCGGTGGCGGTGCTGGTGACGCACGACCCGCTGGACGCGATGGTGCTGGCCGACCGGCTGGTGGTGATCGAGGACGGCCGCCAGGTGCAGGCCGGGACGCCCACCGAGATCGCCCGCCACCCGCGCACCGACTACATCGCCCGGCTGGTCGGCCTCAACCTCTACCAGGGCACCGCCGACGGCCGCCGGGTCACCCTCGCGGACGGCCCGGTGCTCGCCACCACCGAGGAGCTGACCGGCCCGGCCTTCGTCGCCTTCCCGCCCTCCGCCGTCACCCTGCACCTGGCCCGCCCGGAGTCGAGCGCCCGCAACGTCTGGCAGTTGCGGGTGGCCGGCCTGGACCTGCACGGCGACCAGGTCCGGGTCGACCTCACCGGCGAACTCCCGCTCGCCGCCGACCTCACCCCGGCGGCCGCCGCCGAACTGGACCTCGCCCCGGGCAGCGCGGTCTGGGCCTCGGTCAAGGCCGCCCAGACCCACGCCTACCCGGCCTGAGCCGGCCTTCGGCCACCGCCCGAGGGGGCCGGACCGCCCGGCCCGGTCAGTCCCCGTCCGGCGCGACGAACCCGGACTCGTACGCGGCGATCACCGCCTGGGTGCGGTCGCGTGCGCCCAACTTGCCCAGCACACTGCTGACATGGGTCTTGACCGTCTGGACCCCGAGGAACAGCTGCTCGGCGATCTCGCCGTTGGAGAGCCCGCGCGCCACCAGCCGCAGGACCTCGGCCTCCCGCTCGGTCAGCGCGGCCCGCGACATCGCCTCCCGGGCCGGGCGGTTGCCCTGGCCGGCCGCCAGCCGCCGGATCGCGGCCGGGAACAGCAGCGACTCCCCCGCCGCCACCAGCCGTACGGCGTGCGCGATCTCGGCCGGACGGGAGCGCTTGAGCAGGAACCCGTCGGCGCCCGCCCGCAGCGCCTGGTACACGTAGTCGTCGTTCTCGAAGGTGGTGACCACCAGGATCTTCGGCGGCTCCGGGCAGCCCTCGATCAGGGTGCGGGTCGCGGTCAGCCCGTCCATGCCGGGCATCCGGACGTCCATCAGCACCACGTCGGGCCGCAAGGTCCGCACCAGGCCAAGGACCTGGCTGCCGTCACCGGCCTCGCCGACCACCGTCAGGTCGCCCTGCGCCTCCAGCACCGCCCGCAGCCCGGCCCGGACCAGTTCCTCGTCGTCGACCAGCAGGATCTTGATCATCACGCCCCCAACCTTAGGGGCAGCCGCACGGCCAGCACCCACTCGTCGTCCTGCCGGGCGGCCGTCGCCTCCCCGCCCAGCAGGGTGGCCCGCTCCCGGATGCCGCGCAGCCCCTTTCCGCCGGAGGCCCGCGAACGGCCGCCGCCGTCGGTCGCGTTGACGCAGCGCAGCTCCAACCCGCCGTCCCGGACGGCGATCCGCACCGTGATCGGCCGGCCCGGCGCGTGCCGCAGCAGATTGGTGACCGCCTCCTGGACGATCCGGTAGGTCTCGCGCGACAGCACCCCGGGCAACTGCCCCTGCGGGACGTCGATCCAGGCCTCGACCGGGCTGCCGGCCGCCCGCGCGGCGTCGAAGAGCTGCGGCAGCTGGTCGATGCCGGGCTGCTCGGTGGCGGCGCCGCCCTGGGTCTCGCGCAGCAGGACGAGCGTGCGCTCCAGGTCGTCCATCGCCCGCCGGCCGGTCTCCTCGATCACCTCCAGGGCCTTGGCCACGAACGCCGGATCGCCGACCTCGCGGGCCGCCCCGGCCTGCAGCACGGTCACCGTCAGGGCGTGGCCGATCGAGTCGTGCAGCTCCCGGGCCAGCCGGTTCCGCTCCAGCAGCCGCTCGGCCCGCAGCTCGGCCTCGGCCAGCCGCTCGGCCGGCGAGGGGCCCAGCAGCCGCACCGCCATGGCCAGTTGCAGCCGCCCGGCGAGCACCACCAGCCAGCCGGCGCCGAACAGCACCAGCGGGGCGAACAGCGGGTACCAGAGATCACCGCCGGCCGGCAGCGAATGTCCGTACAGCACGAGCGGCTCGTCCCGGCCGGGGGCGCCGGCCAGCAGGACGCTCACCGTCATCGCGTTCACGCTCAGCAGGCCGACCGCCATGCCGAGGGCGACGCGGGCGATCAGCCAGGCCGTGGTGCGGCGGCGGTCGGCCCAGGTACCGGAGCGCTCGACCCCGATGTCCTCCTCGCGGTCCGGCATCAGCAGCAGCCGGGCCTGGACGCCCTCGGCCCGCCGCATCGCCGGGACCAGCGCCGCCAGCGCCAGCAGCACGCTGTCGCAGACGGTGGCGGAGGTGACGAGTCGGAGCAGGCCGACCTCCTCGATGCCCGGGTAGACCATCAGCACCACGCCGGCGAAGACCATGCCGACCAGCAGGTGGAGCCACCGGGCGTAGGTGGAGGCGGCGAACAGCGGCGCGATGATCCTGGGCACCCGGCCATCGTGCCAGGCCACCGGCCCCGCGGGCCTCCCTCCCGGGAGGGAGGCCGGTCCACTCCCCGGCGGGATCCGCCGCCCCGGCCCCACCGGGTCGAATGGAGCCCGTCACCAACGAGCCAGGGAGGCAGCCATGATCGAGGTCCAGGGCCTCAGCAAGTCGTACGGGCAGACCCTCGCCGTCGACGACCTCAGCTTCGGCGTCCGCCCCGGAGTGGTCACCGGGTTCCTCGGGCCCAACGGGGCGGGCAAGACCACCAGCATGCGGATGATCCTCGGCCTGGACCGCCCCACCGCGGGCCGGGCGTTGATCGGCGGGCGGCCGTACGTCGAACTCGCGGACCCGCTGCGCCAGGTCGGCGCTCTGCTGGACGCCCACGCCGTGCACGGCGGCCGCACCGCCCGGGGGCACCTGCGCTGGCTGGCGCACAGCAACGGCCTGCCGGACTCCCGGGTGGACGCGGTGCTCGACCAGGTCGGGCTGGCCGAGGTGGCCCGCAAGCGGATCAAGGGCTTCTCGCTGGGGATGCGCCAGCGGCTGGGCGTGGCCGGCGCCCTCCTCGGCGACCCGCCGGTGCTGCTGCTGGACGAGCCGGTCAACGGCCTGGACCCGGAGGGCATCCGCTGGATCCGGACCCTGCTGCGCGGCCTGGCCGCCGAGGGCCGGGCGGTGCTGGTCTCCTCGCACCTGATGACGGAGATGGCCCTGACCGCGGACCACCTGGTGGTGATCGGACGCGGCCGGCTGCTCGCCGACGCGAGCACCGCGGAGTTCATCGACCGGCACGGCCGGACCAGGGTCCGGGTCCGCGCAGTCGATCCGGACAAGCTGTCCGCCCTGCTGCGCGGCCCCGGCTCGGACCTCACCGCCGAGCCCGCCGAGGGCGGCGCCTGGGAGGTCACCGGCGCCGAGCCGGAGCGGATCGCCGCACTGGCCGCCGCGAACGGCGTGGTGCTGTACGAGATCGCGGTCCAGCGGGACTCGTTGGAGGAGGCCTTCATGCGGATGACCGCGGACAGCGTCGAGTACCGGGCGGTGGCGGCATGACCACCACGACCCTCGCCGGCCCGCGGGCCACCGCCCCGGCCCGGCGCAAGGCCGCCGTCCTGCACGCGGAGTGGACCAAGCTCACCACCCTGCGCTCGCTCTGGACCACCCCGCTGATCGGCGTGCTCCTCACCGTCGGCATCGCCTACGCCGTCAACGACGCCTACGGCGCCACCGACACCTCGCTCACCGAGGACCCGAGCATCGGCATCTACTACGGGCTCAACTTCGGCCAGGTGGCGGCGGCCTGCTTCGGCATCCTGCTGATCGGCCAGGAGTACAACGCGGGCACCATCCGGACCTCGCTGACGGCGGTGCCCGCCCGCGGCCGGCTGTTCGGCGCCAAGCTCCTGCTCGGCGGCGGGATCGGCCTGCTGGCCGGGCTGCTCTCGACCGCCGGGTCCTACCTCGCCGCCGGCGCCACCGTGGACCTCGCGCTGGACTCCCCGGCGACCGTCCGCAGCATCGTCGCCGGGGTGCTCTACCACCCGCTGCTGGTGATCCTCTGCCTCGGCGCCACCACGATGCTGCGCAACCTGACGGCGGCCATGGGCCTGCTCTCCCCGATGGTCTTCCTCGGCACCACCGTGCTGGCGGCCGTCCCCGGGGTCCGGGAGGCGGCGCAGTTCCTGCCCGACCGGGCCGGCCAGTACGCGCTGCGCCACCAGGACACCGCCGGCATCCACTACGGGCACTGGACCGGCCTGCTGATCATGGCGCTCTGGGCCGGGGCGGCCGCCTACGGCGGGCTGCGCTCGCTGCGCCGGCACGACGCCTGAGCCCGTGACCCCGCCTGCCACCCGTCGTCCCAGGCCTTACGCCCCGGACGACACCCGAGGCCCGACGCCCGAGGAGAGACCATGACGGTCAGCGCCGGCACCGCGCTGCGTGCCGAGTGGACGAAGATCACCACCCTGCGGACCACCTGGTCCGTCCCGCTGGCCGGCACCCTGCTCGGCATCCTGGCCAGCGCCCTGGTCTGCGCGCTGATCGGGGACGTCCAGGAGCTGCTGATCCAGGACCCGAGCGTCGGCATCCACTACGGGCTGACGGTCTTCCAGACGGCCTTCGTCTGCTTCGGAGTGCTGCTGCTCGGGCAGGAGTTCAACTCCGGCTCGGTCCTGCCCGCCCTGCTGGCGGTGCCCCGCCGTGGCCTGCTGTACGGGAGCAAGCTCGCCGTCGGCGCCGGCTACGGCCTGGCCCTGGGGCTGCTGCTCTCGGCCGGCTCGTTCGCGGCGGCCCGCGCCACCCTGGACCACCCGGCCGGCTGGACCGATCCGGGCGTACCGCGCAGTCTGGCGGCCGCCGCGCTGTACCCGCCACTGATGATCGTGTTCTGTCTGGGCGTCACCGCGATGCTCGGCAACATGACGGCCGCGATGGGCCTGCTGGTCCCCACGCTGCTGGTCGGCACCACACTGCTGGGCGCCGTCCCCGGGGTCCGCGAGCTCGTCCCGTTCCTGCCGGACAAGGCCGGACAGTACGGCATCCGCTACGCCACCGACCCGGACGTCCCCTTCCCGCACGGGACCGGGACGCTGTTGCTCGCCCTCTGGGCGGGTGCGGCGGCCTACGGCGGGCTGCGCCGGTTCCGCCGCTACGAAGGCTGAGCCAGGACCCGAGGACGGGGCACGACCCGAGGGCGGGGGCGGCAGCACGGCGGGGCCCGGGGGCGAACCCCCGGGCCCCGCCGTACAGGCTCTGCCACGCCGGCCGCGCCGCACCCCCGTGCGGTGCACCCCCGTTGCCGATCCCCGTGGGACTCGCCAGGTCGCGACGCGCGGGCCGTGGGCGCGGTCCCGGAGTGGGCCCGGAGTGGTCCCCCGTCCCCGGGGCCGCGCGGTGGCGGCCCGCTCGGCCGCGTCCCCATCCTGACCGGGACCGGACCGCGGCGAAAGCTTCGATCCGCACAGCCGGACGGCCCCCGCGTAACACCCCGCCCAGTCATCGCCCGGACGGCCGGCTCGCCCTCGGCCTTCCGCGCGGACCCCCGGTCACGCTCCGGCCGGCGCCCCGGCCCGCTCGGCCAGCCAGAGGTCGTACTTGGCACTCGGGGATGCCAGCAGCGAGCGCTGGAGCAGTTCCTCGATCCGCAGCAGTCGCTTGCGCAGCGCCGGGGCGCTGATGCCGAGCGCGGCCGCCGCCGGGGCGACCCGGGCGTCCTGGGCCAGCCAGGCCCGCACGCTGGCGGCCGCGGTCGGCGGGCCGGCCGCGTGCAGCGGGCGCAGCAGGGCCTCGGCCCAGTGCGCGGCGGCGGGGGTGGCGAGCAGCAGTTCCAGCCCGGCCGGGCCGGGCGGCAGGACGGGCGCGGCCGGTCCGGCGGGGAGGGCGGGGACGGCCCTCAGCCGCAGCGCCAGCGAGGCGGTGGCCTGGCCCGGGAGCCGCTCCAGGTCCAGCCCGAGGAGGTGCTGGATCCGGTCCAGCCGGGCGGCGAGGGTGTTCCGGTGCACCTTGAGGTGGCGCACGGCGCCGGTGCCGAAGGCCAGCCAGGAGGACAGGGTGCCCAACAGCTCGGCCGCCCCCGGATCGGCCCGGCGCGGCGGGGCGTACTCGGTGAGCGGGCGGAGCAGCTGCCGCGCCCAGCCGGCCCCGGCCGGGCCGAGCAGCGGCGCGAGGTCGCCCTGCCCGTCGAAGACGACGTGCCGGCCCGGCACCGATCGGGCCGCGGCCAGCGCGTGGAAGGCCTGCTCGTAGCCGAGCGCGGTCTCGCGCAGCGGGACGGCGCCGCTCACCCCGACCGCGCAGTCGGCGGGGCCGGCCGGCTCTCCCCCGCCGCCCGGCGCGAGGTCGGCCGGGGAGACGGCGATGAGGTGGCCGTGGTTCACCGGGCAGGGCACGATCCAGGACCGGTCGCCGGTGGCCGCGCCCCAGTCGGCGGCGATCTCGGCCCGGCGCCCGACCGGCCCCTCGACCACCCGGACCCGGACCGGGTCGGGCAGCTCGGGCCCCAGGGCCGCCGCGATCCGGTGGGCCGCCGGCAGTTCACCGATCATCAGCAGGTGCAGGACGGCCTCGCGACTGCCCGCGTCGGCCCGTTCGGACCGCTCGCGGTCGCGGGCGGCCGCCTCGACCTGACGGCACAGCTCGGCCAGCCGGGCGGCGTCGGCCAGCAGCCGCGGCAGGCCGGCCGGGCCGGGCCCGGGGCCGACCGCCGCCAGGACGGCGCGCGCCGGCCCGTTGCCGGCCGCCACGAACCAGCCGGTCAGGCCCGCCCGGTCGATCCGCGCCGAGCCGGCGCCCTGCGAACGCAAGAGCGCCACGCCCTCGGCGGCGAGCCCGGGCAGCCCGGCCGCCGGGGCCGCGCCGGCCGGGACGGCGGACGCCCGGAGGACGGCGCCGTCGGCGTCCAGCAACGCGGTCCACCGGCCGCCGCGCCGGGCCAGCCAGCCCAGCAGGGCAGCCGTGGGGTGGGGCCCCACGGCCAGGCGGTGCATCGCCAGCAGCAGCTCCGCCCGGTCACCGGACCCGGCGGGGCCGGGCGCGGCAGGGCCCGAGGCGGTCTTCGGGACGGTCTTCGGGACGGCGGCGCCGTCGTCCCCCTCGGACGGCGGCCGCCGTCCCGTCAGTTCCGGCACCGGTGTTCCCCCTCGTCGCCCTGTGCCCTGTGCCCTGTGCCCCGTTGCCGTGTGTGCCTGAGCCCCTGAGCCCTGTACGAACCGCCCGGCCCGGCCGGGGCGAGCGCCGGCTACCCCGCCCGCAGCGCCGGGTGGTCGGCCACCACGGTGGAGCTGCCGGGAGCGATCTCGGTGAACCCCGCGTCCTGCACCAGGGGCAGGCCACTGGCCGTCAGCTCGGCCCAGGCCTGCGGCGTGGCCGTCCGGACGGCGAGGGCGAAGCCGTTCCCGGCCCACTCCTTGCGCTGCGCCTCGTCCAGGCGCCACCAGGCGAGCTGGGCGGCGTGGCCGGTCTGGGCCATGGTCTTGCCGGCGCTCATCTCCAGCTCCGGGTTGAGCCAGAGCACGGGCAGGCCCGGTTCGGGAGCGGCCGGCGGCGTGGTCTCCTCCAGGTCGGTGCCGGAGACCTGGAGCTTGGCCAGCTCCTTGGGCCAGCCGTCCAGCGGGACCGGCGGGAAGACCCGGACCTCGGCCCCGGCGCCGGTCACGGTGATGCCCGGCAGCTCGCCGGCCTTGCGCCACTCGCCGCCCCGGGCCCGGCGGACCACCTTGCGGATCCGGCCGTCCGTCCAGGCAACCACCAGGGCGGCCCACTCTCCGTCCGGGTCGGTCACCCGGGGGTCGTCCAGCAGGGTCAGCACGGCGCGGGCCGAGGTCTCCAGCGCGTCGGTGCGGCCGGGCGGTTCGGTCCGCTCCATCCGGACGACGAGCGGCAGCACGTACTGGGGGTTGGCGTCGCGCCCGGCGGGCGCGTCGTCGGGGCTGGGGGCGTCGAACGGTGTGGTCACCCGTCAAGGATGCCAGCCGCCGCCGGCCCGCCCCGCCCGGGCCCCGCCGCGGTCCGCCCCCGCCCGGCCCCGCCCACGGGGGCGCGCAGCGGCGCACCGGAGCGGACCGGGCCCGCCGTCAGCGCCGGTAGCCGCGCTGCGGGTCGCGCTCCTCGGCGTCCTCGTACGGCAGGAACCAGCCCTCGGGGTGGGTGGCGGCGATCAGTTCCTCGGTGCGGCTCGCGGTGTCCGCCTCCGGGTCGCCGTCCTCGGGGCCGTAGACGCCGAACAGCTCGTCCAGGCAGCCGTCCCAGTCGTAGTCGTAGAGGTCGGCGGGCAGGTCGCCCATCATGTCGGCGACGGACTCCGGCTGGGCGCCCAGCAGGTTGCGGGCGTCGGCCAGTGCCATCCGCAGGGCGATGTCCTCGGCCGGGCAGCGCGGCAGCGGCCACTCGCCGAGGGCCAGGTCGTCGGCGAGGTCGTCGAAGGCGCGGGCCATCGAGCGGCGCCAGCCGCGGTGCAGGCCCCAGGTGCGGGTGGGCAGGCGGCCGAGGACCGCCCATTCGTGCTCCTCGCTCTCCAGCACGGGCTCGCCCTCGTGCTCCTCCAGGTCGTCGTAGGCCGCGTCGGCCAGGCCGAGGAGCTGGGCGTGCAGGAGGCAGGCGGTGCGCGGGGTGAGGGTCCAGTCGCCGACGCCGCCGCTGCCCTCCTCGTCCCCGTCGAGCGGGAAGAGCTCGGCGAAGTCGGGCGCGAAGTCCTCGGTGACGCTGATCTCCAGGGTGCCGCCGAGCGCGTCGACGCCCGGCATGGCGGCCACCAGGCGGTCCGGGTGGAGCAGCACGCCGAGGGCGGCGTTCGGGTCCTCGGACACCTCCCGCAGCAGTTCACGGCGCTGTTCGGCCGGGTCGACGCCCTCGAAGTCCAGGTCCTCGACGGCCGCTCTGGCGGCTGCGCGCAGCGCGGGCCAGTCGGTGATGCGCAGGCCCAGCACCACCGTCGCCTCGATTTCCCGCGCGCCGGAGTCCTCCGTGGCGCCCTGCCCCTGCGGATGATCGCTTCGCTCGCCCATGCGCCTACGGTACGGCTTTTCCGGCGCCCGATCACCGGTCTGGCCCAGCTTCTCGGCCCTGCCTCCGCCGACGGGGCCGGGTGGCGCACGCAGGATGGGCCCATGAGCAACCTTGACGAGTTCGGCGGCGGGCAGGGACAGAACGCCCAGGTGATGGTGGTGACCACGAACGATGTGCCGGGTTTCCGGGTCGACCATGTGATCGGCGAGGTCTTCGGGCTGACGGTCCGCAGCCGGCACGTCGGCAGCCAGATCGGCGCCTCGCTGAAGTCCCTGGTGGGCGGCGAGCTGAAGGGACTGACGAAGACGCTGGTGCAGAGCCGCAACGAGGCGATGGAGCGACTGGTCGCGCAGGCCCAGGCGCGCGGCGGCAACGCGGTGCTGATGATGCGCTTCGACGTCTCGGAGGCCGCCGACGTGGGGACCGAGGTCTGTGCGTACGGCACGGCGGCGGTGATCTCGCCGCTGACCTGAGCACCCGGCCGGGCAGGACTCCGCAGCGTCCGGCGGGGCCGGATCCGGCGGGAACAGGCCCGCCGGATCCGATGTTTCACGGGCGTGAATGTTTACGGGTCAACCGAAGTCGGCGGGGCCGGGACCGGCCCGCGCGAGGCCGCCGTCGACGTGGACGTCGTGGTGATCGGCGCCGGGCAGGCCGGCCTGTCCGCCGCCTACCACCTGCGCCGGCGCGGCTTCGCCCCGGTCACGGCCCGGCCGGGCGACCTGCCGGCCGGAGCGGGCCCCGGGGGCGGCGGCTTCGTCGTGCTGGACGCCGACGAGGCCCCGGGCGGCGCCTGGGCGCACCGCTCCCCCTCGCTGCGGATGGCCACCGTGCACGGCTTCCACGACCTCCCCGACTTCGAGCTCCCCCCGCCGGACCCGGCCGCCCCGGCGCGCGAGGTGGTGCCGGGTTACTTCGCGGCGTACGAGGCCCGGCACGCGCTGCCGGTTGTGCGCCCGGTGCGTGTCCGGGCCGTCCGCACGCTGCCCGACTCCCGGCTGCTGGTGGAGACCGACGCCGGCCGCTGGACCGCCCGGGCGCTGATCAACGCGACCGGCACCTGGACCAGGCCCTTCCTCCCCCACTACCCCGGCCGGTTCGCCGGGCGGCAGCTGCACTACGCCGACTACCGGGGCCCGGAGGAGTTCGCCGGGCGCCGTGTGCTGGTGGTCGGCGGCGGCGCGTCCGCGATCCAGGTGCTCTCGGAGGTCGCGGCGGTCGCCGAGACGGTCTGGGTGACCCGCACCCCGCCGGTCTACCGCGACGGCCCGTTCAGCCCGGAGGCCGGGCGGGCGGCGGTGGCGATGGTGGAGGAGCGGGTCCGGCAGGGGCTGCCGGTGCGCAGCGTGGTCAGCGTGACCGGGCTCGGCCCGTCCGTCGCGTACCGGCGGGCCCGGGAGCTGGGCGCGCTGGACCGCAGGCCGATGTTCGACCGGCTGACCGAGCACGGCGTCGCCTGGGGCGCGGAGGAGCTGGCGGTGGACGCGATCGTCTGGGCCACCGGGTTCCGGCCCGAGGCCGGGCACCTGGCACCGCTGGGGCTGCGCGGCCCGGGCGGCGGTATCCGGATGGACGGCACCCGGGCCGCCGCCGACCCGCGGATCCACCTGGTCGGCTACGGGCCCTCGGCCAGCACCGTCGGCGCCAACCGGGCCGGGCGGGCGGCCGTCAACGGGATCGTCCGGCTGCTCGGCGACCCGGCCCGGCGCCCGGCCGGCGTACCGGCTCAGCGGTCGTAGTCGACCGTCACCCGGTCCGTCACCGGCCTGGCCTGGCAGGTCAGCACGTAGCCCTCGGCCAGCTCCTTCTCCTCCAGCGCGAAGTTGCGGCGCATCTCGACCTCGCCCTCGGTCACCAGGGCGCGGCAGGTGCCGCAGACGCCGCCCTTGCAGGCGAACGGCAGGTCCGGCCGGGAGCGCTGGGCGCCGTCCAGGATCGAGCGGTCGCGCGGGAGCGCCAGGGTGCTGCCGCGGCCGTCGAGCACCACGGTGACCTCGCTCGACTCGCCGTCCACCGACGCCTCGGGGCGGTCCGCGACGGGCTCGTCGTCCGCGTGGAACAGCTCCTGGTGCACCCGGTCGGCCGGCACGCCGAGCCCGGCCAGCAGCTCCTTGGCCCCGGTCACCATGCCGAACGGGCCGCAGAGCCACCAGTGGTCCACCTTGGGGATGTCCACCAGGGCGTTCAGCAGCGCACCGACCCGCTCGGGGTCCAGCCGCCCGGTGAGCAGTTCGGCGTCGCGGGTCTCCCGGGAGAGCACGTGCAGCAGCTGGAACCGGCCGAGGTAGCGGTCCTTGAGGTCGGCGAGCTCGTCGGCGAACATCACGGTGTCACTGCGCCGGTTCCCGTACAGCAGGGTGACCTGGGACGTCCGGTCGGCGGCCAGCACCGAGCCGGCGATCGACAGCATCGGGGTGATGCCGGAACCCGCCGCGACCAGCACGTGCTCGCCGGGGATGTCGGTCTCCGGGCTGAACAGCCCGCCCGGCGGCAGCACCTCGATCTCGTCCCCCGCGCGGGCCTCGCGGACCAGCCGCCGGGAGAACAGCCCGCCCGGCACCTCACGGACGGCGATCCGCAGCGGGCCGCCGGCCGGGGCGCAGATCGAGTACGAGCGGCGCTCGTCGACGCCGCCCAGCACCAGGCGCAGGGTCAGCGTCTGGCCGGGGCGGAACGCGAACTCCTCGGCGAGCGCGTCCGGGACGTCGAAGGTGACCGCCACGGCGTCCTCGCAGAGCCGCTCCACCAGGGCGATCCGCAGCGGGTGGAAGACCGGTCGGCGGACGGTCATTCAGATCTCCTTGATGCGTTCGAAGGGCTCACGGCAGTCCCGGCAGCGCCAGAGCGCCTTGCAGGCCGTGGAGCCGAAGCGGGACAGCTCCTCGGTGTCGGTGCCGCCGCACTGCGGGCAGGACACCACCCGGTGCCTGGTCGGCCCGAGCCGCAGCAGCGGCGGGCCGGCCGGCCCCGGCGGGGCGATCCCGGCCTCGGCGAGCTTGCGGCGCCCGTCCTCGGTGATCCGGTCGGTGGACCACGGCGGGTCCAGCCGCAGCCGGACCCGGACGTCCGGGTAGCCGGCCGCCCGCAGCCGGGCGTCCACGTCGGCGGCCATCTCGGCGATCGCCGGGCAGCCCGAGTAGGTCGGGGTCAGCCAGGCCGTGACGGCCCCGCCCTCGGTCTCCACCCCGGCCAGGACGCCCAGTTCGGCCAGGGTCAGCATCGGCAGCTCGGGATCGGGGACGGCCGCGGCGACGTCCCAGGCGGCGGCCGGGGCCGTCACCATGTCGCACCCGGATTCGCCCTGGCCACCACCTGGAACTCGGCGAGCAGCGGCCCGAGCGCCTCGGTGTGCACCCCGTCCCGGCCGGCCCGACCGCCGACGGAGGCCAGCGGCCGGGCCTCGGGCACGGTCAGGCCCGCCTCGGCGAGCACCGCGGCGAGCGTGCGCAGCACCGGCTCCCGCAGCGCGGACGGGTCGGCGCCGATCCGCAGCTCCACCGCGTGCGGGACGAACAGCTCGTCCAGCAGCGGCCAGACGGCGTCCAGGCCGGCCTGCATCCGGGCCGCCGAGTAGGGGGTGCCGTCACCGAGCCGCAGCGTCCAGGCGGTGGCGTACTCCTGGTGGTAGGCCAGCTCCAGCACCCCGCGGGCGGCCACCGCGGCGAGCACCGGGTCGGGGTGGCCGGCCAGCAGCCGGTAGAGCGCCCCGCGGGCGGTGGCGAAGAGCAGCAGCCGGGCCACCGAGTGGGCGAAGTCCCCGTTCGGCGCCTCGACCAGGCGGACGTTGCGGAACTCGTGCTCCTCCCGCCAGTACGCCAGCTCGTCCTCGCCGCGGCCGCTGCCGTCGGCCTGGCCGGCCCGGGTGAGCAGCAGCCGGGCCTGGCCGAGCAGGTCGAGGCCGAGGTTGGCCAGCGCCACCTCCTCCTCCAGCTCGGGCGCCCGGGTGCACCACTCGGTCAGCCGCTGGGCCAGCACCAGCGCGTCGTCGCCGAGCATCAGGCAGTACGCGGCGAGGTCGGCGCCGTCCAGGCCCGCCGGCACGGTGGTGTCCACGCCCAGCAGCGGGTCCGAGAAGCCGGTGCCGTACGCCCAGCGGGCCTCGCCGTCGGGTTCCGGACCGGCCTCGCTGAGGGCCAGGTAGACGTGGTCGTCGCCCGCCCCGTGGTGGCCGGGCATCGCGTGGTGGTCGGTCATCGCGTGGTCCGTTCCCGTCACTGTGTCCACTTCCGTCTCGCGCTTTCCGCTCCCGCCGGGTACCGCCCGCCTCAGATGTGCGGGACGTCCTCGGGGATGTCGTAGAAGGTCGGGTGGCGGTAGACCTTGTCGCCGCCGGGCACGAAGAACGGGTCCTGCTCGTCCGGGGCGGAGGCGGTGATCGCGTCCGAGCGGACCACCCAGAGGCTGACGCCCTCGTTGCGGCGGGTGTACAGGTCACGGGCGGAGAGCAGGGCCATCCGGTCGTCGGACGCGTGCAGCGAACCGACGTGGACGTGGTTCAGGCCCCGCCGGGGGCGGACGAACACCTCGTACAGCGGCCAGCCGGCCTGGATCCCGTTCATCGCTGCTCCTCCGTGCTGATCGCTGCTTCTCCGTGCTCGTCGCCGCCCCGGGCGGCCTCGGCCCGGCGCTTCGCCGCGTAGGCGAGGGCCGCCTCGCGGACCCAGGCACCGTCCTCGTGGGCCTGGCGCCGCCGGTCGACGCGCTGGGCGTTGCACGGGCCGTCGCCCTGGATCACCCGCTTGAGCTCGGACCAGTCGGGCTCGCCGAAGTCCCAGCTGCCGCGCTCCTCGTTCCAGCTCAGCGCCGGGTCCGGGAGGGTGACACCGAGGTGCTCGGCCTGCGGTACGGACATGTCGACAAAGCGCTGACGCAGCTCGTCGTTGGTGTGCCGCTTGATCCGCCAGGCCATCGAGCGGGCGGTGTTCGGTGAGTCCCCGTCCGGCGGGCCGAACATCATCAGGGACGGCCACCACCAGCGGTCCACCGCGTCCTGCACCATCCGGCGCTGGCCCTCGGTGCCGCGCATCATCGTCATCAGCAGTTCGTAGCCCTGCCGCTGGTGGAAGGACTCCTCCTTGCAGATCCGCACCATCGCACGGGCGTAGGGCCCGTACGAGCACCGGCAGAGCGGCACCTGGTTGCAGATCGCCGCGCCGTCCACCAGCCAGCCGATCACCCCGACGTCGGCGAAGGTCAGCGTGGGGTAGTTGAAGATCGAGGAGTACTTCTGCCGGCCCGAGACCAGCTTCTCGGTCAGCTCGGCGCGGTCCACGCCCAGCGTCTCGGCGGCGGCGTAGAGGTAGAGCCCGTGGCCCGCCTCGTCCTGGGCCTTGGCCAGCAGGATCGCCTTGCGGCGCAGCGAGGGCGCCCGGGTGAGCCAGTTGCCCTCCGGCTGCATGCCGATGATCTCGGAGTGCGCGTGCTGGGCGATCTGGCGGACCAGGGTCGCGCGGTAGGCGTCGGGCATCCAGTCGCGGGGCTCGATCCGCTGCTCGGCGGCGATCACCGCCTCGAACCGCTCCGCCTGCACCTGCTCCGCCACGTCTGCTGTCACCACGGCTCCCATCTCGGTCGCGCCACCCCGGGCGGCCCGGCACGGCGGCCGGGCCTTGGCGATCATCCCGACTGACCGTTCGGTCGGTTCCATTGTGCGGGCTGGGCACCCTCGTGACAAGGCTTGCGGGGCGGGACGCGGCGACCGGCGGCGAACGTTGACCCGTCCGGGCCTGCGGCGGCCCTGCGGGGGGCGGCGCGGTCGGGCGGCGCGGGACGGCGCGGGACGGCAAGCGGGCGCGGGGCGGCAAGCGGGCGCGGGGCGGCGCGGGCCAGGGTGCGGGCCGGTCGCGGGGGCGGGCACCGTGGGCGGGACGGACACCGGCGGACTCCCCGGCCGAGCTGCTGAGCTGCTGACCGGGGGTGGCCCCGCCGTCCGGAGTTCGCGCATCCGGACGGCGGGGCCACCCCCGGGTTCCCGCCCTTCGGGTTTCCCCTCAGGTGCTCCTTCGGCCCCCGCTCCTGGTACCGGCCCGCGGGCCCGGCTCCTGGGAGCACCCCGTGGGGCTACCCCTTGGGCCGCTCCCGCAGTCGTGGCAGCGGGACGGCCAACAGGGCGGCCAGCAGGGCGATCCGGGGCGCGAGCTGGTCCACCCGGATGTGCTCGTGCCGGGCGTGCGGACCGGCGCCGACCGCGCCCAGGCCGTCCAGCGTCGGCAGGCCGCGCGCGCCGGCGATGTTGGTGTCACCGGCGCCACCGGCCGGCGCGCCGTCGACCTGCTGGCCGAGCGCCGCCGCCAGCGAACGGACGTGGCGCAGCAGCGGGTTGCCCGAACGCTCGGGCCAGGCCGGACGGCTGGACAGCACCTCCGTCCGCACCCGGGCGCCGGGCCGCAGCGCGGTCAGCTGGGCGAGGTGGTCGAGCGTGCGGCGCTGGGCCTCGGGGGTCGCGAAACGCAGACCGAGTTCGGCCTCCGCCCGGCCCGCGATCACGTTGGCCCGCGATCCGCCGCTGATCCGGCCGGTGTTCAGCTCCGTCCCGGGCTGGCAGGCCAGCCCGCGGACCGCGACCAGCTGGTCGACGAGTTCGTCCACCGCCGAGGTGCCCTCCGCGGCGTTGAGCCCCGCGTGCGCCTCCCGTCCGGTGACCGTCAGCAGCACCCGGGTGCTGCCCCGCCGGGCGGTCTTCAGCCGGCCGTCGGGGTGCGGCGGCTCCAGCCCCAGGACGGCTGCGGCCCCGGGGAGTTGACGCTCGACCAGACGCTTGCCGTCCGGACTGCCGACCTCCTCGTCGGAGACCACCACCAGCCGCACCGGGCGGTGCGGACGCCGGCCGAGGTCGGCAAGAAGGGCGAAGGCACCCTCCAGGAGGGCGAGTCCGGCCTTCATGTCGAGCACGCCGGGGCCGCTGAGCAGGCCGTCCTGCTCGGTGACCGGCCAGTCGGCGAGCGTCCCGGCCGGCCAGACGGTGTCGTGGTGGCCGACCACCAGCAGGTGGGCCAGGCTCTCGTCCTCCCCGGCCCAGGTGAGCACCAGGTGGTCGCCGGCCGGGCCGGGTTCGCGGCGGGCGACCGCGCCGGTGGCCTCGAAGCCCGCCACCAGTTCCTCGGCCAACGCGTCCAGCCGGGGTGCGTCGCCGCTCGGCGACTCCATCCGGGCCAGGTCCGCGCACCGGCGCCGGACGGCTCCGGCGAGCGTCCGGGCCCGCGCACTGAGTGCCCGCGGCAGGCCGGGCAGTGCGGCGGTGTCCGGCACCTGGCCGTCCGCCTCGCCCGGGGCGGCGAACGCGGGGGCGGCGGGCGCGGCAGGCCCCGACGCGGGCCCGCCAGGGGTGGCGGAAGGCGGGGCGGGGGGAAGCGGGGCGACGGAGACGGCCGCGGTGGGGCGTGCGGCGGTGGGGCGTGCGGCGGTGGGACGCGCGGCACCGGGAGGAGCCGTGGCGGGAGGAGCCGTGGCGGGGGCCGGCTTCGCCGGAACGGACGTGACGGGCGGGGCCGACGCGGTGGACGGGACGGCGGAGGAGACGGCGGTGGGCGCCGCGGCGACCGCGCGGGCCCCGGCCGCCACCACGGGCGGCACCGGGAGCACGGAGGACGGCGCGACGACGGCGAGAGGACCGAGGGGGATGACGGGAGCTACGGACGCGACGGGAGCGACGGGCGGCCTGACCGCATGCGGGCTCAACGCACGCCTCCCCGACCGCCGCCGGTACTCGACGGGCGGACCGGCGCGCCCTGCCCGGCGGACGATCCGAACCGTCCGGGACACCCCGTGCTGGCGGCGACCGCCGGTGGTCGGGTCGTCCTGGCAGGCCCGGACGGCCGGAGTGCGGTGGAACGGCTGGGCGGCATGACTGGCAACATTGCGTCCTCCTCGCTCGATCCGGGGACCCCGGTCCGATCCGGCGCCCCCGTGTACGGCGGCTTCGGTGCGACGGCGCAGTGGCGGCACCGCCGCAGGGGTAGCCGAGACGTGAGCCTAGAAGAACCGTTCGGTTTCCTGCGAGGTGGCCCTGCTCCCAGCACGCCGGTTCCGGACCTTGCCTCGGACGCCCCGCCGGAGGATCGGCGCAGGGCGCACGGCGCGCGGGCCTGGATCGACGCGCGAGCGCGGTCGCCGGATCGCGCCCATCTCCACCATGGACCGCGCACCGCGGATCGGCAGCGCAAACGGCCCGGGCACGCCCGATCCACGCCGGATGGGTGACACGAGGTCAGCGTCCGGTACGAGACGGAGGCCGAACCGGCAGTTCCGGCCACGGGAGTTGTGCGCCCGGAGCGGCCGGTCCGGGCGGCCCCCGCCCCGGGCCGGCCGAGCCGTGGGCGCCCGCGACCACAAGGCCCGGGCAAGGGGCGGACAAGGCGCGGGCAAGGCGCGAACCAGGCAGGGACAAGCCGGGGACAAGGCTCGGGAGCGGCCGCGCAAGGGCCGCGCAGGGGAGGCCCGGCCGAGGCGCCCGGCCGGGACGCGAGGGCCGCAAGGGGGTGGCCGGGCCACCGGGGCGGGCGAGTCTGCGGCCGGGCGGCTCGGGGCGACTCGAAGATGGCCGGGGGCCGACCCCGGCTCCGGATCGGGTCGAGTCCGAGCAGAGGAGTCCGGGATGGCGGTCGCGATCCGCGACAACGCGGAGCAGGGCAGGTTCGAGGCCTGGGCGGGCGACACCCTCGCAGGCTTCGCCGAGTACATCCGCAACGACCGGCTGGTGGTGTACCCGCACACGGTGGTCGGGCCCGCCTTCGAGGGCCGGGGGATCGGCGGCTCCCTGGCCCGAGCGGCCCTGGACGACGCGCGGACGCGGGGGCTGCCGGTGCTCGCCACCTGCCCCTTCATCAAGGCGTGGATGCTCCGGCACCCCGAGTACGTCGAGCTGGCGTACGAGAGCGGGAGCCAGGTGACCGACTGAGCGGACCGGGGCGGGCGCGGGGCCGGAGGGCACGGGTCCGGGGCGGGCCGGGGCCGGAGGGCCGGCAGACCTGGCAGGCGGGCCAGGCCGCCGGCGGAGATGACCGATAACCGATCACGGATGACGGACGACAGATATGCGATGACGGGTATCGGATGACAGATATTGAAATCTGTTATCCGATAGTCCATAGTTGACAGCGGCCGCCCCGGCGACCCCTCGAACCATCCGCTCCACCCACCGCAAGGACCTGCCATGACCTCCCCCACCCGTCCGTACGGCACCACCCACCCCCACCCCACCCACCCCACCCGCACTCTTGGCACCACCGGCCCCACCACCTCCGCCCTCGGCCTCGGCTGCATGGGCATGTCCGACCTCTACGGCCCGGCCGACGAGGCCGAGAGCATCGTCACCGTGCACGCCGCCCTCGACGCGGGCGTCACCCTGCTCGACACCGGTGACTTCTACGGCATGGGCCACAACGAGCTGCTCATCCACGAGGCGCTGCGCGGACGCGACCGCGACTCGGTGCAGATCAGCGTGAAGTTCGGCGCCCAGCGCGGCCCGGACGGCAGCTGGCTCGGCTACGACGCGAGCCCGGCGGCCACGAAGACCGCGCTCGCCTACACCCTGCGCCGGCTGCGCACCGACCACGTCGACATCTACCGCCCCGCCCGTCTGGACCCGCGGGTGCCGGTGGAGGAGACCGTCGGCGCGATCGCCGAGCTGGTGCAGGCCGGGTACGTCCGGCGCATCGGGCTCTCCGAGGTCGGCGCCGAGACCCTGCGCCGGGCCGCGGCCGTGCACCCCGTCAGCGACCTGCAGATCGAGTACTCCCTGCTGTCCCGGTCGATCGAGGCCGAGATCCTGCCGGCCGCCCGCGAACTCGGCATCGGCGTCACCGCCTACGGCGTGCTCTCCCGCGGGCTGCTCAGCGGCCACTGGAAGGACACCCGCGACCTGCCCGGCACGGACTTCCGCGGCTTCAGCCCGCGCTTCCAGGGTGAGAACCTCACCCACAACCTGCGGCTGGTCAACGCGCTGCGGGAGATCGCGGACGCCAAGGGCGCGAGCGTGGCGCAGGTCGCCATCGCCTGGGTCGCCTCGCGGGGCCAGGACATCGTCCCGCTGGTCGGCGCCCGCCGCCGGGACCGCCTCGCGGAGGCCCTCGGCTCACTGGACGTCACGCTCGACGCCGCCGAGCTGGCCGCGGTGGAAGCCGCCGTCCCGGCCGGGTCCGCCGCCGGGGACAGGTACGCTGCGGCTCAGATGGCCGACCTCGACAGCGAGCAGTGACCACCAGCGCCGGCGGCCGCCGGCGGGCCGGCGCGGCACGCCGCTTCACCCCGTAAGGACGTACCTCCCCGTGACCACGGACAACGCACTCACTCCCGAGCAGATCCTGAGCGCGGCGGAGGACGTCCTCCGGCGGTTCGGCCCGGCGAAGGCCACCGTCGTGGACATCGCCCGCGCGCTGGGCGTCAGCCACGGGAGCGTGTACCGCCACTTCCCGAGCAAGGCGGCGCTGCGCGAGTCCGTGACCCAGCGCTGGCTGGACCAGGCGCACGACCAGCTGGCCACCATCACCGTCGAGCGCGGCCCGGCAGTCGAGCGCCTGCACCGCTGGCTGGCGACGCTCTTCGCCGCGAAGCGCAAGAAGGCGCTGGACGACCCCGAGCTGTTCGCCACCTACATGACCCTGGTCGGCGAGGCCAGCGACACCGTCGAGGCGCACATCGAGACGCTCACCGGCCAGATCGCCTCGATCCTCCAGGACGGCATCCACCAGGGGGCGTTCACGCCGTCCCACGCCGGGACCGCCGCCCGGGCGGTGTTCCACGCCACCGCGCGCTTCCACGACCCCGAGTACGCCGCCCAGTGGTCCGCCCCGAAGGTCGAGGAGGACTTCGAGGCCGTCTGGTCGCTCCTGCTGAACGGCCTGCGCTCGCACTGACCGGGGGCGGTTCCGCCCGGGGCGCGGCGTTGTCCGGCCCGGAAAAGCCCTCGCCGCTGCCGCCGGGCAGCGGCAGACTGGCCCGCGTTCGTCCGCTCCCCCAGGAGGGAATCATGCGCGCGCCCGTCCCGGCCCTCGACAGTCTGCAGGGTCTCGCCCTCGGCGACGCCTTCGGCGACCGCTGGTTCTCCGTCCCGGCCGACCGGGCGGCGGCCGAGCTGGCCGCCAGGGTGCCGCGCCCGGCACCCTGGCACTGGACGGACGACACCGCGATGGCCCTGGTGCTGGTCCGCCACCTGATCGACCACGGCACCGTGCGGCAGGACGAGTTGGCGCGCGGCTTCGCGGCGGAGTACACCGCCGTGTACGGGCGCAAGTACGGGCCCTCGATGCACCAGGTGCTGCGGGCGGTCCAGGACGGCGCCGACTGGCGGGCGGTCACCGCGGGGATGTTCGGCGGCCAGGGGTCGCACGGGAACGGCGCGGCGATGCGGGTGGCCCCGCTCGGCGCCTGGTTCGCGGAGGACCTCGACCTGGTCGCCGAGCAGGCCGAACTGCAGGCGCTCACCACGCACTTCCATCCCGAGGCGACGGCCGGGGCGGTGGCGGTCGCGCTGGCGGCGGCGTTCGCGGCGCGCAGCCGGGGCCAGGAGGCGCCCGGGCGGGCCGAGTTGCTGACGGAGGTCGCCGGCCGGCTGCCCGACAGCGACGTGCGCTCCGGCCTGCGGGTGGCCGCCCGGCTGGCGGACGGGACGTCCGTCCGGCATGCCGCCGTGGTGCTGGGCTCGGGTTCGCTGATCTCGGCCCCGGACACCGTGCCGTTCGCCCTGTGGGCGGCCGCCGGGCGGCTGGACTCACTGCCCGAGGCGATCTGGCACACCCTGGCGGGCTGGGGGGACATGGACACCACCTGCGCCGTCGCGGCCGGCGTGGTCGCCGCCCGGACGGGCCTGGCCGAGGTGCCGGCGCCCTGGCTGGCGGCCCGCGAGGAGCTGCCCGGCTGGGTCACGGCCGAGGCCTGACGCACCTGGGCCCGGCACCCGAGAACCGGGTGCCGGGCCCAGGACTCAGGGCGCCGAGCGCCGAGCACCGCAGGCGGACGCCGAGTGCCGTGTGCCGGGGCGCCGGGGCGCCGTTCAGCTGCGGGAGTTGCCGAAGAAGATCCGGTAGAGGATCAGCAGCACCAGCGCGCCGCCGATCGCCGAGACCCAGGTGGTCAGGTCGAAGAACTGGGCCGTGACCGGCCGGTCGAAGACCCGGGAGGAGATCCAGCCGCCGACGAAGGAGCCGGCCACCCCGATGAGCGTGGTGACCACCAGGCCGCCCGGGTCGCGGCCCGGCAGCAGGAACTTGGCGATGGCTCCGGCCACCAGCCCCAGGACTATCCACGCGACAAAACCCATGACGTCTACCTGCCCTCCACCGCTCGGCCCGCCTCGGGCCGGCCTGCCGGGTAGGACGCCGGCGACCGGGTCCGCGGTTGCAGGGCCCGGCCGAGCGGGTGACCGCTGCCGGGCCCCGTCCGGCGCACCGGCTGTACGGCGGCGGTACGTCAGGTGTCCGGCGGCGGTCGACTTGGCCGTCCGGCCACCGGATGATCGTCCGAACACCTAGGCTGTGCGCGGACGGAGCAGTGCGGGACCGGTCGGCGGCGCCGGCCCGGGGGCAGCAGGGGAAGGCGGAGGTCGTCGTGGGGGAGCAGCAGAGCGTCCGGCAGCAGGAGGTCGCGGACTCCGCGGAACTGCGGCCCGAGATACCGCACCCCGCCCGGATGTACGACTACTACCTGGGCGGGAAGGACAACTTCCCCGCCGACCGCGAGGCGGCCGAGCGGGCCCTGGCGGCGAACCCGGAGTTCCGGTCCACCGCGCGGGCCAACCGCGGCTTCCTGCAGCGCGCGGTGCGCCACGTCGCGCAGCAGGGCGTGGACCAGTTCCTGGACATCGGCACCGGCATCCCGACCGCCGGCAACACCCACGAGATCGCCCAACAGGTCGATCCGCAGGCCCGCGTGGTGTACGTCGACAACGACCCGATCGTGCTGACCCACGCCCGCGCGCTGATGGCGGGGATGGGCCGGGGCCGCACCCACGTCATGCAGGCCGACCTGCGGGACCCGGCCGGGATCCTGGCCGCCGCCCAGGTGCGCGAACTCCTGGACTTCGACCGGCCGGTGGCGCTGGTGCTGGCGGCGGTCCTGCACTTCGTCCCCGAGGAGGACGAGCCCTACCGGATCGTGGCGGAGCTGCTGGCGGCGCTGGCGCCGGGCAGCTACCTGGTGCTCTCGCACGGCACGGCGGACTTCATCCCGCCGGAGGTCCGCGACCGGGTGACGGGTGTCTACACCAAGGCGACGGCGCCGCTGGTCGGCCGCTCGCGTGCGGAGGTCCGGCAGTTCTTCGACGGGCTGGAGCTGCTGGAGCCGGAGGTGGTGACCGTGCCGCTCTGGCGCCCCGAGGCGGAGCCGACCCAGGGTGCGGACCGGGTGAGCATGTACGGCGGGGTGGCCCGCAAGGGCTGACGCCGGCCTGAGCCCGGCATGGTTCGGCCCGAGTTCGGCCTGAGTTCGGCAGCCGGGCCTGGCCCGGCCCGCCGGGCCCGCCCGGCGAGGGTCAGCTCAGGGTCGGCACCGAGCCCCCGGGCAGCAGTTCCAGGCCGGCGCCGGGCAGGCCCCGGCCCCACCGCTCGGCGATCACGGCGAAGCGGTCCGCGTCCGGCGGGGTCCGTCCCAGCCCGATCGCGTACCGGACCACCGCCGGGCCGCACTCGAACGGGCGCGGCCAGGCGTGCGCGTCCACCGCGCCGGCCTCCTCCAAGGCGGTGAGCAGGGCCCGGACCCGGCCACGGGCCCGGCCCAGCACGGCCTCCAACTCCTCGGCCCCGCCCGGCCGTACGGTGAGCACCGCCCAGGCCGCGTGCCGCCGGTGCAGCGGTGGCGGCGCCAGCAGCAGGGGCCACGGGTCGACGCCGGTGCCCGCCGCCGCCTCCAGGATCTCCCAGGCCCGGTAGAGCTCCTGGGTCAGCAGGTCGGAGCCGCCGGCGCCGACCTGCTCGGTGCAACTGCGGACCGGGGCGCTCGGGGTCAGCACGGTCACCGCGCCGGAGGCCGGCGCGGCCGCGGCGGCCTCGGCCGGTGCGACCAGCGTGACGGGCTCCCGCCAGTCCCAGGCGGCCCAGCTGCCGAAGAACTCCCGCAGCAACTCGCCGTCCGGGAGCGGGCCGGCCTCCCGGACCGTCCGGGCCGCCAGCACGGACCAGGCCAGACCGGGCAGCGTGCCGTACGCCGCCGCGTCGAGCCCGCGTGCCTTCGCCCAGGCCTTCACCTGCCCGGCCAGCCGGGCGAAGGCGGGGTGGCCCTCCCCCACCGCGGCCGCCAGCGCGTCGGCGTCGCTCACGGCGCTCAGCGCGATCGCGGCCGCCTCCCCCAGCTCGGCCCGGCGGCTGACGGCCTCGGCCGGCGCCGTCCCGCCGGTGCCGACCACCACCAGGTCGACGTCCAACTCGCCCACGCTCAGGCGCAGTCCCGGCACCCGGGCGCCGGTCACCTCCCGCAGCCGGCCGGCGCCGGGCAGCGCCGCCGTGATCAGGGCGCGTACCCGCGCCGGGTCGGGCGTCCCCGGCAGCGCGGCCACCAGGTCCAGGTCGGCGTGCTCGGACGCGCAGCCCGTCCGCCGTGATCCGACGACATGGACGACGCCGTCCGCCAGCGCCGCCGTGACCCGGTCGAGGACGTCATCCGCCGGCGTACCCCGGACGCCCCGGCCCGAAGCGGCCCCGGGCCGGGCCTCGGGCCGGGCATCGGACGGGTTCCCCGACGGGGGATCAGGCCGGGCCCCCGGCACGGCATCGGGCAGCCAGCGCACCTCGCCCGTCCCCAGCGCGACGGTGGCGCGCGGCCGCATCGGCTCGTCGCCCCGGCGGGAGAGCAGCACGACCTCGCCGACCCGCGCGGACAGCGGGCCGAGCCGCGCCGCGCAGGCGGCCAGGGCCGGCCGGGGGTCGGCGGCCAGGCCCAGGGTCAGGTGCGGGGTGAAGCCGTCGGCGCGGCCCCGGCAACGCGGGAACCGCCGCGCCAGGGCGTGCCGCAGCTCCGCCCAGGGCGCCGCGTCCTCCGCGGCCGGGTCGAGCCAGACGGTGCTGTCCTCCCGGTGCCGGAAGGTCCGCGCCCCGGCCAACCGGACGCTGAACGGAGCCAGGCCGGCCAGGGCGGCGGCGAGCAGCGGCGCGGCCCGCTCGAAGTCGGCTTCGGGGACGAACCCGAAGAGCAGGTTGACGTGCGGCGGCCACCGGTCGATCTGCGGGTCGTGGTCGCGGCGGATCCCCTGGATCGCCGGCCACAGGTCCTCGGGCGGCAGCCAGGCCACGGCCGTCCGGGCGGTCGGCGCGAGGTCGAGCAGCTCGGCCGGCCCCGCCCCGGCGGGGTCCAGGTCCAGGTCAGCCTCGACGCCGTAGTGGTCGGAGACGTGCAGGCCGTCCGGGGTGGGCGTGTCACCGTGCAGGACCGCCGAGACGAGGTGCGGCCGGCCGGGCCGCAGCAGGATCCGGTCCAGCCGGGAGGCCCGGCCCGACAGCGAGGAGACCGCGGCCAGCGGGTTGGCCACCGGGTCGAAGGTGGGCGTCCGGTCGCCGGGCCCGTGCACCTCCGTCCAGGCGTCGCGCAGCCCGAGGACGGCGGCCGGGCCGGCCGGGCCGTCGGACCCGTCGTTGAAGTCGCCCACCAGGGCCAGGTCGCCGTCCACCCGGGCCAGGCCCTCGGCGATCCGGGCCAGTTCGGCCTGCCGCCGGGTCGCGCCGTCCTGGGTGTGATCGCTGGTCAGGTGGGTCGCGGCAACCACCAGCGGCCCGGTCGCGCTCTGCACGGTGACGGCGGCGACGGCCTTGTGGGGACCGAGCCGGTGGTAGCCGGCCTCCCGCACCGGCAGGCGGCTGAGCAGCAGCAGGCCGCTGTCCTCGACGTCGTCCGCGGCCGGGTCGGTGCCCAGCGTCCAGCCGGCCCGGACCCAGGGGGCCCGCATCAGCAGGGCGAGCAGCGGGGCCTCGACCTCCTGCAGCGCGATGACGTCGGCGTCGGCCCGCTCCAGGGCGGCCAGCAGCAGCGGGCGGCGCCGGGCGGTGTCGATGCGGTCGCCGTCGTAGCGGTCCCAGAGGGTGTTCCAGGTGAGCAGGCGCAGCCGGGACCGGACGGGCGGCTCCGCCGGCGGCGTGTCGCCGACCGGGTGCCAGCCGCGGTCCCGGTCCCAGACGTGGGCGGTCCGGGTGAGGAAGAACGGGGCACGCAGGCGGCGCGGTTCGCTCACCCGGCCGGCCCCGCCGGAGTCGATCCGGTCCAGTCCGGTGGCGCGGTCCCAGACGAGTTCGCCGTCGGCCTCGACGAACAGCACCCGGTGCCAGGGGATGTCGCCGCCGGGGACGAAGGCGGGCAGCGGCACCCGCTTGGGCCCGGCGTCGCGCCGGCCGACCCCGAGCACGAACCGGGCGGGGTCGAACCGGGCGTCCCAGCACACCTGGTGGTAGATCTGCTCGCTGGTCCGCATCATCGCCCCCCGGTGCTGCACGGGGTGCGGTACGTGTGCGGGGCGCCGGCGGCATGCAGGGTCTCCTCGGCGTGCAGGCTGCCGTCGGTGTCCTCGACGGTACCGCCGGCACCGACGTACCAGGTCCGGTGCGCCTCCCCCGGGTAGGGCGGGCTGAAGCGGTGCAACTGGCCGGTGAGCACCTCGTCCGGGACCGGGTGGTCCCGGACGGTGTTGCGGCGGGCCAGTTCGTCCTCGTCGACGAGCAGGACGGCGTGGGTGATCAGGGCGTCCCGGCGGTGCGCGATCCGGTGCACCAGGGAGCGTTGGTGCTGGTTGAGGGAGGTGGCGTCCCAGACCACCGTCCGCCCGTCGGCGAGGGCGGTGTCGAGGCGCTGCAGGCCCTCGCGCAGCACGTCGCCGTTGGCCCGCTGGTCGGCCCGGGAGCCGCGGGCGGTGCGCAGGTCGTCGAGGGAGATCCGGGTGTCGACGCCGGTCAGCCGGGCCGCGAAGGCGCTCTTGCCGCTGCCGGCCGGACCGGTCAGGTGCACCAGCCGGGGGAAGGCGCCGTCGCGCCAGCGCCAGCCGGCCGCCACCGCCGCCTCGACGCTGCCGGTTCGTCCCTGCGCACGGGTCTCGCGGGCCTGTGCCCAGCAGCGGTCGGCCGCGTCCGGGCCGAGGCCGGCGAGGGCCTCGCGCAGACCTGCGCGCAGCGGCTCCAGCGGGGCCTCCGCCAGCAGGCCGGCCTCCTCGGCGTGCAGCGCCGACCATTCGACCTGTTCCAGAGCTTGCTCCGCCCCGGCGCCGGGCCGGCCGGCCAGGACGGCCGCGGCGACGGCGTGCAGGATGCCCAGGTCGGCGCCGAGGGCGAGCCGGGCGAGGCCGCGGCGCCGTTCGTCGTCGGGGTACGGGCGGTGCAGTGCGGGGTGCAGCCCGACCAGGTCGGCGACCCGGCGGGCCGACGGCATCCCGAGCGGGCCTGCCAGCCGGGGTGCCAGGGCGGCCCGGTGGGTGTCGTGCAGGAGGGCGGCCAGCACGCCGGCCAGCCGGGCGTCACCCGAGCGGCCGAGCACGTCGAGGCGGGCGCAGACGTCGGCGACGGCGGCCTCGGCCGCATCGGCGGCGGCTCCGGGTCCCGCTCCGGGTCCGGCTCCGGGTCCGGCTCCTGGACCGGCCGCGGGCAGGCCGACAGCCGCGCGCAGGGCCGCCGGGTCGGCGGTGGCGCCGGAGCGGACCGCCCAGAGCGGGGCGGCGGGGCCGAGGCCGTTCTCCACCACCGCGGCGTGCATCCAGTGCGCGTCGGTCCGCACGTGCCGGGGGCGCACCCACTTGGCCACCCGCCGGCCGAACTCCGCCCGCTCGAAGCCCTCCGCCGTCCGGACGACGTACCCCTCCTGCCGCTCGGGGTCGAGCCGCAGCGCGCGCAGGGCCCGCTCGTCGAAGGTGCCGCGCCACAGCACGGGCGGGGTCGGCACGCCGAGGCCGCGCAGCAGGCGGACGGTGTCGTCCCAGCCGAGGCAGCGCGGGCCGTCCCAGACCGAGAAGCCGTAGAACCAGCTCTCCAGCGCGCGGTACGGGATCGAGTGCCGCGCGAACATGTTCTCGCCGCAGATCCGCAGGCCGGGCGCGATCCGCGGGCCGATCCTGCCCTGCAGCGCCTTGACCCAGGTCCGCGAGGGGTGGTGGGCCGAGTCGAGGGACCTGGCGTGCAGGCCGTCGGGGTAGAGCGTGGTGTTCTCGCCGTCGAGCTTCTCGGTGACCACGACCTCGGCGCCGTACAGGCCGGAGAGGTCGCCGGTCCGTACGTCGTCCGCGGTCGCCCCCGGTGACCAGGGCAGATGGGGCGTACGGGGGTACTGCACGCGCATGATCCGCTCCCGGTGACGACGACTGGCCCCGGTCACTGTAGGAGTCCGCACCGGGCGGATCCATCGAATAACCGGGGCCGGCCGGCCCGCCCGCCGGCGCGCGCGACAGGGCCGGGGGCTTGCGTGCGGGGCTTGTGTGCGGGGCTACCCTCCGGCGGTGCGCCGGGCTCCGGCCCCGAGGGCGGTGTGCAGCAGCAGCGCGGAGCCGAGGCCGACCGCCCAGCCGTAGTCGGCGAGCGGCTTGAGCGCCGGGATCAGGCCGTCCGCGGGGAACGGGCCGCCGTAGGAGCCGCCGACCGCGAGCAGCCCGCCGACGACCAGGACGGCGACGGCCCGCCAGTTCCAGCCTCCGGCGTACCAGTAGCGTCCGTACGGGCGGTAGAGGTCGGCGAGGTCGAGCCGGGTGCGGCGCAGGATCCAGTAGTCGGCGATCAGGATGCCCGCGACGGTGCCGAGCAGCCCGCCGACCACGCCGAGCCAGGTGAAGATGTAGACGTGCGGGTCGGCGATCAGCTTCCAGGGGAAGATCACGATGCCGATCACGCCGGTGATCAGCGCCCCCGTACGGAAGTTGACCCAGCGTGGGACGAGGTTGGCGAGGTCGTACGCGGGGCTGACCACGTTGGCGGCGATGTTCACCGACAGGGTGGCGACCAGGACGACCAACAGGGCGAAGAGGGTGCCGGCCACGTTGTCCATCTTGGCGGCCAGCGCGATCGGGTCCCAGACGGGTTCGCCGTAGACGGCCTGCGAGCCGGAGGTGACGAGCACCGAGAGCAGGGCGAAGAGCGTCATGGTGGTGGGCAGGCCGAGGGCCTGGCCGCGGATCTGGGCCCGCTGGCTGCCGCCGAAACGGGTGAAGTCCGGGATGTTGAGGGAGAGCGTCGACCAGAACCCGATCATGCCCATCAGGGCCGGGAAGAAGACCTTCCAGAAGTCGCGGTCCCAGCCGAGCCTGGACGGCTGGTCGAGCAGCGGCCCGAACCCGCCCGCCTTGACGGTGATCCAGGCCAGCAGGGCGAGCGCGCCGACGATGACGAAGGGCGCGGCCCAGTTCTCGAAGCGGCGCAGCGCCTCCATCCCGCGGGCGATGACGGCCATCTCGATCGCCCAGAAGACCAGGAAGGAGAGCCATTGCGTCCAGGGGTGGCCGCCGATCTCCCCCGCGGTCCGCCAGCCGTCCCCGAGGAGCTTGCCGGCCAGCAGGAAGATGCCCTCGCCGCCGATCCAGGTCTGGATGCCGAACCAGGCGCAGGCGACGGCGGCCCTGATCAGGGCCGGCAGGTTGGCGCCGCGCAGCCCGAACGAGGCCCGGGCGAAGACCGGGAACGGGATCCCGTACTTGGTGCCGGCGTGGCCGGTGAGCAGCATCGGCACCAGCACGACGACGTTGGCCAGCGCGATGGTCAGCACCGCCTGCTTCCAGTCCATGCCCAGCGCGACCAGGCCCGAAGCGAGCGTCCAGGAGGGGATGTTGTGGGCCATGCCGACCCAGAGTGCGAGGAAGTTGTAGGTGGTCCAGGTGCGCCCGGCGACGGGGACGGGCAGCAGGTCGTCGTTGGTGTAGCCGTTCGGGGGCAGGACACCGGCGGGGTCGAGTTCGACACGGCCGTCCGGGTGGGCGAGTTGGCCGCCGGCCGGCCCGCCGTGCGGTCCTTCGAAGGATGCTCCGCCGGGCCTGCCGGCCACTATGTCGGTCACGGGCACCGCCTTTCGGTCACAGGTGGGGGATGACGTCGCTGCCGTACGCGTCGATGGTCTGCTCGACGGCGTCGTGCATCGCGTAGACGGCGAACTGGTCGACGCCCAGCGCCCGCAGGCGCTCCAGCTTCTCCAGCTGGGCGGCGGCGGTGCCGATCAGGCAGAAGCGGTCGACGATCTCGTCCGGGACGAACGCGGTGTCCGGGTTCCCGGCGCGGCCGTGGTGGCTGTAGTCGTAGCCCTGCCGGCCCTTGATGTAGTCGGTGAGCGCCTCGGGCACCAGCGAGGAGTGCTCGCCGTAGTGGCCGACCAGGTCGGCGACGTGGTTGCCGACCATGCCGCCGAACCAGCGGCACTGCTCACGGGCGTGCGCGAGCGTCTCCGGCGAGTCGTCGGCGGTGACGTACGCGGGCGCGGCGACGCAGATGGTGAGGGCGGCGGGGTCGCGCCCGGCCTCGGCGGCGGCCGCCCGGACGGCCTTGATCATGTACTCGGTGAGGTAGGGGTCGGCGAGCTGCAGGATGAACCCGTCGGCCTGCTGCCCGGTGAGGGCCAGGGCCTTGGGACCGTACGCGCCCATCCAGACCGGCAGTTCGCCGTCGGTCACCCACGGCAGGTGCATCTCGGTGCCGTCGATCTCGACCGTCCGGCCCTCGGCGAGTTCCTTGATGGCGTGCATGGCCTGGGAGAGCCGGGCCAGCGTGGCGGGCTTGCGGCCGGCCACCCGCATCGCCGAGTCGCCCCGGCCGATGCCGCAGACCGTGCGGTTGCCGTACATGTCGTTGAGGGTGGCGAAGGTGGAGGCGGTCACCTCCCAGGTGCGGGTGGAGGGGTTGGTGACCATGGTGCCGACCCGGAGGCGTTCGGTGGCGGCGAGGATCCGGCTGTGGATGACGAAGGGTTCCTGCCACAGCACGACGGAGTCGAAGGTCCAGCCGTGGCTGAAGCCGGCCCGCTCGGCGCGGACCATCCGGTCGATCAGCAGGCTTGCGGGCGGGTCGGTCTGCAGGACGAGGCCGATGTCCATGAGGGGTCCACCAATCCTGGGGGTACGTGCGGCTCGCGCGGTGCGGGTGCGCGGGGCGGTGTGCGGGGGTGTGCGGGAAGTTCCGGGGTGTGCGGTGTGCGGGAGGAGGTGCACGGCGGCGTGCCGTGCGGGGGGCGCGGCCTGCCGCGGGGTCGCCGAACGCCGCCCGGGACCGGCCCACCAGCCCCGGGCGGTGCTGCCGGACGGGTCAGGTCAGGTACTGGCAGGTGTCGCGGCGCAGGAAGGCGCCGTGGCCGGCCCGGCCGAGCCACCGGCCGTCGTCCAGGACGACGGTGCCGCGGGACAGGACGGTCCTGGCCCGGCCGGTGAGCTGCCGCCCCTCGTACGCCGAGTAGTCGACGTTCATGTGGTGGGTGGCGGCGGAGACGGTCTGCACGGCGGCCGGGTCGTAGATCACCAGGTCGGCGTCGGCGCCGGGGGCGATGGTGCCCTTGCGCGGGTAGAGGCCGAACATCCGGGCCGGCGTGGCGCAGGCGATCTCGATCCAGCGGCGGCGGCTGATCCGGCCGTCGACCACGGCCTGGTGCAGCAGGTCCATCCGGTTCTCCACCCCCGGCAGACCGTTGGGGATCTTGGAGAAGTCACCCCGGCCGAGTTCCTTCTGCCCGGCGAAGCAGAACGGGCAGTGGTCGGTGGAGACCACCTGGAGGTCGTTGGTGCGCAGGCCCCGCCAGAGCGCCTCCTGGTGCTCGCGCGGGCGCAGCGGCGTGCTGCACACGTACTTGGCGCCCTCGAAGTCCGGCTCCGCCAGGTTGTCGGTGGAGAGGAAGAGGTACTGCGGGCAGGTCTCGCCGAAGACGTTCAGCCCGTCGTCCCGCGCCCGGGCCAGCTCGGCGAGGGCGCTCGCGGCCGACACGTGCACCACGTACAGCGGGCTGCCCGCCACCTGGGCGAGCTTGATCGCGCGGTGGGTGGCCTCGGCCTCCAGCAGCTCGCGGCGGACCTCGCCGTGGTAGCGCGGGTCGGTCTTCCCGGCGGCCAGTGCCTGTTCGACCAGGACGTCGATGGCGATGCCGTTCTCGGCGTGCATCATGATCAGCCCGCCGTTGACGGCGCCGCGCTGCATCGCCCGCAGGATCCGGCCGTCGTCGCTGTAGAAGACGCCGGGGTAGGCCATGAACAGCTTGAAGGAGGTGGACTCGCCGGAGTCGACGAGGCTGTCCATCTCCTTCAGCACCGACTCGTTGACGTCGGAGACGATGGTGTGGAAGCCGTAGTCGATGGCGCAGTTGCCCTCGGCCTTGGCGTGCCAGGCGTCCAGGCCCTCGCGGAGCGAGCCGCCGACCGGCTGGACGGCGAAGTCGACGATGGTGGTGGTGCCGCCCCAGGCGGCGGCGCGGGTGCCGGTCTCGAAGGTGTCGGAGGCGGCGGTGCCGCCGAACGGCAGCTCCATGTGGGTGTGCACGTCCACCCCGCCGGGGATCACGTAGTGCCCGCCGGCCTCGATGACGGTGTCCGCGCTCCAGGCCTCGGCGGCGGAGCTGCCGGTGGCGGCCAGCGCGGCGATCCGGCCGTCCTCGATCAGGACGTCGGCGTGCAGTTCCTCGGCGGCGGTGACGACCAGGCCGCCCCGGATGACTGTGCGGGTCATGGCCTCGCCCCTCCCCTCAGGCCTCGGTCAGCGGTCCGTAGGCGTCCGGCCGGCGGTCCCGGTAGAAGGCCCACTGCTGGCGGACCTCCTCGATCCGGCCGAGGTCGAGGTCGCGGACGACCAGCTCCTCCTCCTTGTCGGAGGCCGGCTCGCCGACGAACTGGCCGCGCGGGTCGACGAAGTAGGAGGTGCCGTAGAAGTCGTTGTCGCCGTACTCCTCGACGCCGACCCGGTTGATCGCGGCGACGAAGTACTCGTTCGCGACGGCGGCGGCCGGCTGCTCCAGCTGCCAGAGGTAGGCGGAGAGGCCGCGGCTGGTGGCGGAGGGGTTGTAGACGATCTGGGCGCCGGCCAGGCCGAGCGCGCGCCAGCCCTCGGGGAAGTGCCGGTCGTAGCAGATGTAGACGCCGACCTTGCCGACCGCGGTGTCGAAGACCGGCCAGCCGAGATTGCCGGGCTTGAAGTAGTACTTCTCCCAGAAGCCCTTGACCTGCGGGATGTGGTGCTTGCGGTACTTGCCGAGGTAGCTGCCGTCGGCGTCGATCACGGCGGCGGTGTTGTAGTAGATCCCGGGCTGCTCCTCCTCGTACACCGGTACGACCATGACGAGGTTCAGCTCGCGGGCCAGCGCCTGCATCCGCACCACGGTCGGGCCGTCGGGCACCGCCTCGGCCCAGCGGTAGTGCTCGGGCTCCTGGACCTGACAGAAGTACGGCGCGTTGAACACCTCCTGGAACCCGATGACCTGCGCGCCCTGGGCGGCGGCCTCCCGGGCGTACCGCTCATGGAGGCTGATCATGGACTCCTGATCACCCGTCCACTTCGTCTGGACGAGGGCCGCACGGACGATTCGAGACATGGGTACCTCCGCAACTCCGTGGCCCGTCCGGGGGAACGGGCCTTCGGTTCGAGGGTCGACGGGGCGGATCTACGTGCGTAGACCGTAGGCCCGGCCTCTGGGGCCTGACAATACGTCGGACGTAACGCGGCAGGGTCGGTCTGGTTAACCGGACACGCAGGAACTCCCGTATCGGATGAAACGGTGATGTACCCCGCGGGTGCGGCCGGTACTCATGCGACGCGTGACGACTCCCCGGCACCGGGCCGGACGGGTGGCCCGGACGGTCCGGCGGGCGGCGCGGCGGCGCGCCCGGGCCCCGGCGATCGGGTGAGCCGAGGGGGCGCGCGGCGATGGCCGGACGGCGCGGCGGACGCGACGGGCGCGGCCCGGGCCCGGCGGGACGGGCGGGGCGCCCCGTCCGCGGGGTGCGCGACACGGCCGCCCGGATCGCGGACCCGGCTTGACGTGCGGTCCTTCTCTCGGGAACTATCGGCCCATGGAATCCGGCACCACTCTGGTCTGCCGCCTGCACGTCGATCTGCGACGCCAGGCGAGTTCCATGTGTGCCTGTTGACCTTCACCTCCTGGCCGGTCCCCGCTCTGTGACGTTCTCCAGGGCCCGCACCGCGCTCTCCTGAACCGGCTCCCGCGAGCGGTTCGGCAGCACTCCCGCAGCACCGCTCTCATCCGCTCGGCGCGCCCGCCCCACGGGCCGCGCCGCACCCTCCGCTTCCCGAGGACGACCGAATGAGCCTGGACCTGGCGCCCGACCGCGCCCGCACGCCCCTCACGCCCAACGCCCTGCGCAAGATCGTCCGCACCCTCGCGGAGGAACCCGACCAGTGGATCCACAAGGTCCGGCTGGCCACCGACGACCGCTGGTACGAGCGGCTGGAGTCCTCCGAGGACCACGAGGTCTGGCTGATCAGCTGGCTGCCCGGCCAGTCCACCGGGTTCCACGACCACGGCGGCTCGCGCGGCGCGTTCACCGTCGCCCTGGGCGAGCTGGAGGAGCTGTCGCTGCCCAGCCCCGACCAGGGGCTGCTGATCCGCCGGCTCCCGGCAGGCAGCGACCGCGCCTTCGGCCCCGACTACGTCCACGACGTCCGGAACACCACCTCCGGCCCGGCCGTCACCCTGCACGCCTACTCGCCGCCGCTGAGCGAGATGTCGCACTACGACCTGCGGGCCGGCGGCCTCGTCCGCACCTCGGTGGAAGGACCTGAGCAATGGTGACCACGATCGACGACCTGGTGGAGCGCTCCCGCGAGGGCGTCCACCGCCCGCGGGCCCGCGAGGCCTACGACGCGCAGCAGCAGGGCGCCCTGCTGGTGGACATCCGCCCGGCCGCGCAGCGGGCCGCCGAGGGGGAGATCCCCGGTTCGCTGATCATCGAGCGCAATGTGCTGGAGTGGCGGCTCGACCCGACCGGCAGCCACCGCATCCCGGAGGCCGCCGGGTACGACCTGGAGATCGTGGTGGTCTGCTCCGAGGGGTACGCCTCCAGCCTGGCCGCCGCCTCGCTGCGGGAACTCGGCCTGCACCGGGCCACCGACCTCGACGGCGGGTTCGTCGGCTGGGCCGCCGCCGGCCTGCCCACCCGGGCGGGCGGCTGAAGGCCGGCTTGCGCCGGGAGTAGCGCCCGGACGGGCGGGTAGACGAGGACGGGACCGGAGCCGGAGGGCCCCGGCCACCCGTCCGGGCCCGGCATCCGTCCGGGCGTCGGCACCCGGACCTCGGCTTCCCGGTCCCGTCGGCCGGGTGACCGCGGGGAACACGGGGCGTCGCAGGCAGAGGGGGCAGCAGGGGCGGAGGGGGCGGGGCGCGGGGACGGGGGCACGGAGCACCGGCACACCGGGCGGCGAACGGCCGAACGGTGCCAAATCCAGGACACCGGAAGATCCGGATCGTAGCCTGATCAAGGTTTCCGGCGGTCCGCACCTGGGCAGCCACGCGGGCGGAGCACGATCGAACGTATGCCCGACCAGTTCAGACGACCAGCGCCGCGGCGCGACAGCTAGGAAGCTCAGTGATCAGATTCGACGGCGCAGGCAAGCGCCACCCCGACGGCACCATCGCCGTCGGGAGCCTTGACCTCGACGTGCCGACCGGGCGGATAACCGTGCTGGTCGGCCCCTCCGGCTGCGGCAAGACCACCCTCCTGCGGATGGTCAACCGGATGGTCGAGCCGACCTCGGGGCGGGTCCTGCTGGACGGCACGGACGTCGCCGAACTGGACGCGGCCAAGCTGCGCCGGGGCATCGGCTACGTCATCCAGCAGGCCGGGCTGTTCCCGCACCGCCGGGTGATCGACAACATCGCCACCGTCCCCTACCTGCTGGGCCAGGACCGCAAGAAGGCCCGGGCTCGGGCCGCCGAACTCCTCGAACTGGTCGGCCTGGCACCGGAGACGGCCCGGCGCTACCCCTTCCAGCTGTCCGGCGGCCAACAGCAACGCGTAGGCGTGGCAAGGGCATTGGCCGCCGACCCGCCGGTGCTGCTGATGGACGAACCGTTCAGCGCCGTCGACCCGGTGGTCCGCGCCGGACTGCAGGACGAACTCCTGCGCCTCCAGTCCGAGTTGAACAAGACCGTGCTGTTCGTCACGCACGACATCGAAGAGGCCGTCAAGCTCGGCGACCAGGTCGTGGTGCTGCACGAGCAGGGCCGGATCGCCCAACTGGCCGACCCGCACACCCTGCTGACCGCCCCGGCGGACGACGGCGTGGCGGCCTTCCTCGGCCGCGACCGAGGCCTGCGCGGCCTCGCCCTGCGCCCGGCCTCCACCGTCGACGTCCGCCCGACCGCGGACGGACTGCGGTACGGCAGCTGGGAGTTGACGCTCGACGACACCGGCCGCCCGATCGGCTGGATCGACCGCGCGGCGGACGCGGCGCTGCTGCCCGCCGCCGGGTACCGGCCCGCCACCGACACCCTGCGCGCCGCGCTGGACGCCGCCGTGCTCTCCCCCGCCGGCGTAGCCGTCGCCCTGGACGCCGAGGGCCGCGCCCTCGGCACCGCCACCCGGGAGGCCGTCCTGGCGGCCCTCTCCGCCGGCCTCCCAGCAGCCCCGGCGCCGGCCGGCCGCACGACCACCGGCCGGGCCGAGGACGCTCCGGCGACGGACGGCGACCCGGACGGGGCCACCGGTGGACGATGAACCCCTCGTCCGCTGGTACTGGATCGGCGACCACCTCGGCTACCTGGGCGGCCTGCTGGCCGACCACGCCGTGATCGCACTGGTCCCCGTACTCATCGGACTACTGCTCGCACTGCCGCTCGGCCTGGCCTGCGCCCGGTTCCCCCGGCTCTACCAGCCGCTCGCCGCGGTCTTCAACATCGTCTACGCGCTGCCCTCGCTCGCGGTGTTCGTGGTGCTGATCCCCTACACGGGGCTGGCCACCCGGGCCACCGTGATGATCCCGCTCACCTTCTACGCCCTCGCCGTGCTGCTGCCGACCACGGTCGACGGCCTGCGCGCGGTGCCGGAGCCGGTCCGCCAGGCCGCCACCGCGATGGGCTACGGCCCCTGGCACCGGCTCGCCGCCGTCGAACTTCCCGCCAGCGTGCCGTACCTGGTGGCGGGAGTGCGGGTGGCGGCGGTCTCCAGCATCTCGCTGGCCAGCGTCGGCGCCCTGGTCGGCCGCGGCGGTCTGGGCTACCTCTTCATCGACGGGTTCCAGCGGACCTTCCCGACCCCGATCGTCGCCGGGATCGTGCTGATCGCCGTCCTCGCCCTGGCCACCGACGTCGTCCTGGTGACGGCCCGCCGGCTGCTCGCCCCCTGGGCCGTCCGCGAGAAGGCGGTGACCAGGTGAACTGGCTCTCCTGGCTGAGCGACTTCATAGGCTCGCCGGACCGCCGCAGCGGCCCCGACTCCATCCTCAACCGGATCGCCGAGCACCTCGCGCTGTCCGCCGAGGCCCTGTTCTACGCCTCGCTGCTGGCGATCCCGCTCGGCCTCCTGATCGGCTACACCGGACGCGGCGTCACCTTCGTGACCGCGACGGCCGGCGCCACCCGCGCACTGCCCACCCTCGGGCTGGTGACGCTGGCCGTCCTGCTCGCCGGGGTCGGCGACACCGCCGTCCTGCTGCCGCTGGTCGCGCTGGCCGCGCCGCCGCTGCTGGTGGCCGCCGTCGAGGGTGTCCGGGACACCGATCCGGACGTCCGGGACGCGGCCCGCGGGGTGGGGATGACGCACCGGCAGGTCCTGCTCGGGGTCTGCCTGCCGTCCGCACTGCCGGCCCTGCTCGCCGGGCTGCGCACCGCCACCGTCCAGGTCATCGCGACCGCCACGGTGGCCGCGTACGTGGGCCTCGGCGGCCTCGGCCGGTACGTCATCGACGGCCTGGCCACCCGCGACTACGCGGTGACCGTCGGCGGCGCGCTGCTGGTGGTCCTGCTCGCGGTCGCCGCCCAGTTGTTCTTCGCCCTGCTGGCCCGCTACGCACTGCCGCCCGGCATCCGGGCGCAGCGCCGGCCCGACTGACCGTCCGCCGGCTCCCGACGCTTCCCCCTCCCCCTTCCGAAAGGTTCCACCCGATGTCGCACTCCTCACGCGCCGGAGCTGTCCGCCGCGCCCTCACCGCCGCCACTCTCGCCTCCCTCTCGCTTGGCGCGGCCGCCTGCGGCTCCTCCGGCGGCGACCCGCTGGCCTCGCCGTCCACGGCCGGCGCGGCGGCGCCGGCTCCGGCCTCCGGCTCGACCGTGGTGGTCGGCTCGGCGAACTTCCCCGAGAACGTGCTCCTCGGCTCGATCTACTCGCAGGCGCTGAAGGCCAAGGGCGTCAAGGTCGAGGAGAAGTTCAACATCGGCAGCCGCGAGGTGCTGTACGGGCAGGTCCAGAACGGCAGCCTGACCGTGCTGCCGGAGTACAACGGCGCGCTGCTGGGCTACCTGGACGCCAAGTCCACCGCGGCCAGCAAGGAGGAGGTGAACGCGGCACTGGCCAAGACGCTGCCGGCCTCGCTCGGGATCCTGGACTCCTCGCCGGCCGAGGACAAGGACTCGCTGACCGTCAGCCAGGAGACCGCCGACAAGTTCGGCCTGAAGAGCGTCAGCGACCTCGCCCCGCAGGCCGCGAACTTCGTGATCGGCGGCCCGCCGGAGTTCAAGTCCCGCCGCGAGGCGCAGTTCAAGGACGTGTACGGGCTCACCTTCAAGGAGTGGAAGCCGACCGGCGAGACCACCGCGAACGCGATCAAGGACGGCACGATCCAGGTCGGCAACGTGTTCACCACCGACCCGAAGATCCTCCAGCTCAAGCTCGTCCCGCTGGCCGACCCGAAGAACGTGTTCGGCGCGCAGAACGTGACCCCGCTGGTGAACAAGGCGGGCGTGGACGCGACCGCGACGGCCGCGCTGAACGCCGTCTCGGCCAAGCTGGACACGGCCGGGCTGACGGCGCTGATGAAGCGGGTCGCGATCGACAAGGAGGACCCGTCGGTGGTCGCCAAGGACTGGCTGAAGTCCAACGGCCTGGGCTGACCCGCCGCTCGGCCCGCCGGGTCCGTCCCGGCGGGCCGAGGTCCCCGGCCGGGGCGGCCCGCCGCCGGCCAGGGCCGCCGGGGCCCGGAGCCGTGGACCCGGCATTACGAGATCGTCACGACCGGCGACGGCCCGGCGCGAACATGACACCGTATGGCGATGCGCACACGCCTCCTCGCCGCCACCCTCACGGCGGCCGCCGCCCTCACCCTGACGGCCTGTTCCAGCGGCAGCGGCTCCGCCGCTTCGGCGCCCTCGACCGCCACCCCCGCGTCCTCGGGCCCCGCCGCGCCACCCGCCTCCCCCACCTCCCCCGCGGCCGACGCACCGGGATCGGCATCGCCCGGCGACCCGGCCCCCGCGGACCCGACCGCCGCCGATCCCGCCGCGCCGGCGGCCACCGCCAAGCCCTCGCCGCCGGCCGACGCCGGCCTGCCGCCCAAGCCCGACAGCGCCCTGCTCGCGAAGCTGGTCGGCGCACTCGACGCGATCGACCGGGACATCGTCGCGGGCGATCCCGACAAGGCCGCCGAGCGGGCCCGGAACACCTGCCAGGACATCTACCGGTACCCGAAGGACAAGGCCAAGCTGGTCGACCTGACGAACCAGCGCTTCACCTCCGCGAAGCACCCCTCGGGCTGGGGCCCCGAACAGGCCGCGAAGATCCTCGAAGCCGTCCGCGGCGCCGTCTGCCCCACGTCCTGACCCACCCACCTGTCCTGCGGCCCGGCCCACGTCCCGGCCCACGTCCTGCCCCGCGCCCCCGCCCGCTCGCCGGACGGACGCGCGGAGGTGGGTCGGGACGCCCCCCGGCGCCCCGGCCCACCGGCCCCCGCGGATCCCGCCGGCCCGGCCGGTGCGAGGCCGCGGTCAGTCGAACCTTGAGCTGCGCACCGGCCCGGACGAGCGGACCTGGTCCCGCGGGCCCGTCAGCCAACGGCCCCGGACGGCCCGGACGAAGGCCGCGAGGGCCTCGTCCGGGTCCGGCGGGGTGTCGCCGTCACCGGTGTCCGGGCCCGGGTCCGCCGCGCAGATGTCGGCGGCCAGCTCCTCGGCCGGACGCGGGTCGGCCGGCTCCTCGACCGGGTCGTCGCCGGGGAGGTAGCGGGTGGCGGCGTCCCACGGCGCACGCACGAACTGCGCCAGCAGGGTGCTGACATCGGCGGAGACCGGCGGTGGCGAGGTCCAGCAGGTCACGTGCTCGTACAGCACCTCACCCGCCGCCCGCGCGCGCAGCCCCGGGACGAGTGCCTCGTCCAGCTCGTTCAGGTCGTACGCCACCACCAGCGTGTCCGGCGTCCCCGGGCGGTAGGGCTCGGCGGGCAGCCCGGACAGCCGGGCGGCGGCCAGCCCGAGCGCGCGGCTGCCCCGGTCGGGGAGGAGCGAGACCGAGCGCGGACGCTGCCCGGCCGCGTCCAGGATCAGCCGCAGCCGGTCGAGGCCGTGCCGGCACTGCTCGTAGCTGTCGCCCAGGTAGGCGTAGCGGCCGGTCATGCCGGCCGCGAAGCCGTACGGCGAGAGGGTGCCGAGCAGGCCGCCGGTGAGGACGAAGTGCCAGGCCCGCAGGTCCTGGAGGCCGGGCGGGCCGGTCCGGCCGGCGACGGCGGCCCGGTCCAGGGCACGGCGCACCCGGTCGGCGGCGCCCTGCCGATCGGGGCCGCCGGGCGGCAGCGCGTCGAGGGTACGGCGGGCGCGGCCGAGGTCGCCGGCCAACACCGCGTTGCGGGCGAGCAGGTAGCGGTCCGGCCAGTCGCGCAGGATGCCCTGGTGCCGTTCCAGGACGTCGACGGCCTCGGCGTGCCGCTCCTCGTCCTCCAGGGCCACGGCCAACTCGGCCAGGATCACCTGCGGTTCGGGTGCCGGCTGTCGGCGCGCGCGGCCGAACAGCCCGCGGGAGGGGGGCGGTCCGACCGCCAGCCGGAGCGCCTCGGCGAGGGCGGGCACGGCCAGGAAGGGGACGCCGCGCCCGACGCAGGCGTAGCCGTAGGCGTAGAGCGCGCCGGCCCCGCCGGGGGCGTCGCCCAGGGCGCGGGCGGCGCGGGCGAGGTCCTCGAAGCCGACCGCGTCGGCGATCTCCGCCACCAGCGGGGCGGCCTCGGCGAGGCCCAGTTCGTCACCCCCACGCCTGAGTTCACGCATGGCGGCGGCGGGGTCGCCGCCGCGGAGGGCCTCCCGGACCTTGGCCGGACGATCGGTCATGCTGCTTCCTCCCAGGGGGACGGTGTCGGGTGGGCGCGGGTGCGCGGCGGCGGCCCGCGGGCGGCGGGCGGGTGCGGAACCGGGGGCGCGCGGGACGGGGAGGAGAAGTCGGGCAGGCGGTGGCCGGGGCCGTCCGCCGGGACAGGCGGAACCCTCGGGCTCATGCGCTCGGGCGGTGCACGCCCTCTCTGCCGTTGTCACTCACCGGGGGATCATCTCCGCTGCGGCGGCCGGCCCGCAAGCGATATCCCCCGGGCCGCCCGCCGAATGGCTTCGATGACGAACTGTTAGGACTCTTGACAGACAGGTGGTCTAGTCCAACTATAGGCGGTGTCCATCCGACCGGGATGCACTGTGGGGGTGTGACCACCGGCCGGCGGGGCTTGCCCTGCCCATGTCCCGACCACCCCCGACCCGCACGGCGACCGTGCCCCTGCACCGCCGTCCGCCCCGGTGCCTCCATGACCCGGGCGCCCGGCCACGGCTTCGGCCGAGACCGGACAACTGTCACCAACTGTCAACGTCAACACGTCTGTTGGAGAACACACATGCGCCTGCGCAAATCCATCCAGGCCATCGTGGCCACCTGTGCCACGCTGGTCGCGTCAGCCGGCCTGATCACGGTGGGGACAGCCTCCGCCGAGGCCGCGACCCCACTGCCCACCCGGGTCTTCGCGCCGTACTTCGAGGCCTGGACCGGTGAGAGCCCGGCCGCGCTGGCCGCGCAGTCCGGCGCCAAGAACCTCACCATGGCGTTCCTGCAGACCGCCACCAAGGGCTCCTGCACGCCGCTGTGGAACGGCGACACCTCGATGCCGGTCGCGCAGTCCACCTTCGGCGCCGACATCGCCACCATCCGTGCCAACGGCGGCGACGTCATCCCGTCCTTCGGCGGCTACACGGCCGACAACACCGGCACCGAACTCGCCGACAGCTGCACCGACGTGAACCAGATCGCGGCCGCGTTCGAGAAGGTCATCACGACCTACGACATCAGCCGGATCGACCTCGACATCGAGGACAACTCGCTGACCAACAGCGGCGGCATCGACCGTCGCAACAAGGCCATCAAGCTGGTCCAGGACTGGGCCGCCGCCAACGGCCGCTCCATCCAGTTCTCCTACACCCTGCCGACCACCACCAGCGGGCTGGCCGACAACGGGCTGGCCGTCCTGCGGAACGCGATCGCCAACAACGCGCGGATCGACGTCGTCAACCAGATGACGTTCGACTACTACGACAACGCCTCGCACAACATGGCGACCGACACCCAGACCGCCACCACCGGTCTGTACAACCAGCTCGCGCAGCTCTACCCGAACAAGACCTCGGCGCAGCTGTGGGGTTCGATCGGCATCATCGAGATGCTCGGCATCGACGACTTCGGCCCGGCCGAGACCTTCACCGTCGCCAACGCCACCACCGTGTACAACTGGGCACTCTCGAAGGGCGTCAACACGCTCTCCTTCTGGGCCCTCCAGCGTGACAACGGCGGCTGCGTCGGGCAGGCCGGCAAGGACAACTGCTCCGGCATCAGCCAGGGCACCTGGGACTTCACCCACATCTTCGCGCCGTACACCAGCGGTACCACCACGCCGGTGAACGACTTCTCGGTGAACGCCTCCCCGGCCGCCGGCACGGTCGCGGCCGGCTCGGCCACCACCGCGAACATCGCCACCGCCGTCACCTCCGGCGCCGCCCAGAGCCTCGCGCTGACCGTCACCGGCGCCCCCGCCGGCGTCACCGCCACCATCAACCCCAGCACGGTGAACGCCGGTTCGGCCGCCACCCTGTCCATCAGCACCACCGCCGCCACCGCCGCCGGCAGCTACCCGCTGACCGTCACGGCCACCGGCGCCTCGGGCAGCCACACCGCCACCTACACCCTGACGGTCACCAGCACCCAGCCGGGCAACGACTTCTCGGTGAGCACCACCCCGGCCGCCGGCACGGTCGCGGCCGGCTCGGCCACCACCGCGAACATCGCCACCGCCGTCACCTCCGGCGCCGCCCAGAGCCTGGCCCTGACCGTCACCGGCGCCCCCGCCGGCGTCACCGCCACCATCAACCCCAGCACGGTGAACGCCGGTTCGGCCGCCACCCTGTCCATCAGCACCACCGCCGCCACCGCCGCCGGCAGCTACCCGCTGACCGTCAAGGCGACCGGCGCCTCCGGCAGCCACACCGCCACCTACACCCTGACCGTGACGGGCGGCACCACCCCGACCGGCCTGGTCAACGGCGGCCTGGAGACCGGCAGCCTCGCCCCCTGGACCTGCCAGAGCGGCGGCGCCGTGGTCAGCACCCCGGTCCACAGCGGCACCCGCGCGCTGCAGGCGGCCGTGACCGCCGGGCAGACCGGCGAGTGCGCGCAGACCGTCACCCTGCTGCCCAACCACAGCTACACGCTGTCGGGCTGGGTCCAGGGCAACTACGCCTACATCGGCGTGAGCGGCGGCGCGACGGCCAGCACCTGGACGCCCGCCGCCACCAGCTGGACCAAGCTCACCGTCCCGTTCACCACCGGCGCCTCGGGCACCGTCACCGTCTACCTGCACGGCTGGTACGGCCAGGGCAGCGTCTTCGGCGACGACTTCTCCATCGCCTGACCGCCCCCGCCGGGTAGCGCCCGGTACTGCCGGGCGGCCGCCGGACGTGGTCCGGCGCCGCCCGGCGCAGGCCTGGATCCGCTCGGGATCCGCGCCGGCACCGCCCGACCCGGTGCCGCCCGACCCGCCGCCGGGCGTGGTGCAGGCTCCCCGCCCGCACCCCGCCCGGCGGCGGCGTTCCCGGGGCGGGTCGGAGGTGACCCCTCCTGGGGACGGCATGAAGCGGGGCGGCGGCGGACGGGACGATCCCACCGGGACGGGCCGGGTGTCGGCGCGTCGCGGTCAGGGCTCGACCCGTCCCGATGGGGCATGATCGACGGCGGTGGCCCGGCGCCCGCCCGCGTGACCGGACCTGGGTCGGGAACGCGTCCCGACCAGGGCCGGTGAGCGTCCGGCCGCCGCTCGCCCACCGCCGAACCGCCGGAGGTCCGCATGCGCCAGGCACTCGTCACCGGAGCCACCGGCACGGTCGGCCACCCGCTGGCCCGGCTGCTGGCCGAGCGGGGTGTGCGCGTCCGGGCGCTGGTCCGTGACCCGGCCCGGGCCGGACTCCCGCCCGGCGTCGAGGCCTGGCCCGGCGACCTGGCCGACCCCGGCTCGCTGCGGGCCGCCGTCCAGGGGTGCGACACCGTCTTCCACGCCGCCGGCCTGCCGGAACAATGGCTGCGGGACCGCTCGGCCTTCGACCGGGTCAACGTCGACGGCACCCGCTCCCTGGTCGAGGCCGCGCTGGCGGAACGGGTCGAGTGCTTCGTGCACACCAGCACCATGGACGTCTTCGAGCGCCCCCGCGACCTGCCGTTCGACGAATCGCTGCTCGCGGAGAAGCCGCTGAGCACGGCCTACGAGCGTTCCAAGCAACAGGCCGACCGGCTGGTCGCCGCGGCGATCGGACGCGGGCTGCCGGCCAGGCTCGTGCACCCGTCCGCGGTGTTCGGACCGGGGCCCGCCCGGCCCACCGCGCTCAACCGGCTGCTGGTCGACCTGGCCCGGCGGAAGGTGCCGGCCCTGCCGCCCGGTGGCATGGCGGTGGTCTTCAACGAGGATCTCGCCGAAGGCCACCTACGGGCCGCGCAGGCCCCGGTCGGCTCGCGCTACCTGTTCTCCGACCGCTTTCTGGAACTGCCCGAGATCGCCGCGCTGGTGCGGCAGGCGGTGCCGGGCGCCCGGATCCCGGTCACCCTCGCCGGCCCCAGCGCCTGGATCTTCGCCGCCTTCGGCGAGCTGACCTCGAAGGCCACCGGCCGGCCGCCCCAGCTGTCCTTCGGCGAACTGCACTTCCTCGGCTCCGAGCTGACCCCCGACGCCCGCCGGGCCCGCCACCAGCTGGACTGGCACCCGAGCGACACGGCGGACGCGGTGGCCGCCACCCTGCGGGCCTTCGGCGTCCGGACGGCGTCGCCGGACCCGGGCTGACCCGGGCTGACCCGGTGGAGCCACGGGAGCGGAGCCGGCCCGGCGGGGTGGTGAGTGCCGGCCCGGCGAAGTGGCGGGGGCCGGGTGGCGGGCGGCGAGCGGCGAGCGGCGATGACAGCTGACGGATGACGGATGACGGATGAAGGGTGGCAGTCGACGGATGACGGATGACGGATGTCACCTTTTGTCATCGCGATTTCACCATCTGTCACCCGCCATCCGTCACCCCCGGCCCGCCCCCGCCCTCAGACCGCGACCCGCCAGGGCCGGCAGAGCAGCAGGTACGCCGCGCCCGCCAAGGCCGAGCACCCGAGTACCACCGCCCCCAGCACCGATGCGGACGGCTCACCGCCGGCACTGCTCAGCGGCGCGACCAGCCCGCCGCAGAGGAAGGTCCCGACGCCCAGCAGGGCCGAGGCCGAGCCGGCGGCCGCCGGCTCCACCATGGTCAGCGCCTGGGCCGCCGAGTTCGGCAGCACCACGCCCATGCTCGCCATCATCACGAACACCGGCGGGCAGAACCCCGCCAGGCCGAGGTCCCAGACCCCGGTCAGCAGGAGCAGCACCACCGCCGCCACCGCACCGACCGCCAGCCCCGCGGTCATCAGCGCACGGGCCGAGAAGCGATGGGCGAGCAGCCGGCCGTTGAGCTGGGTCATCCCGACGATGGCGAAGGAGTTGACCCCGAACAGCAGGCTGTAGGTCTGCGGCGACACCCCGTACACCTGCTGCAGCACGAAGGACGAGCCGCTGATGTAGGCGAACAGCGCCCCGAAGGCGAAGCTGCTGGTGAGGACGAGGCCGAGGAAGCGGATGTCCCGCAGCAACCGGCCGATGGTCCGCAGGGTGGCGGCCAGCCCGCCGCCGTGGCGGTCCGCCGGGAGCAGCGTCTCACGCAGCGAGACGAAGGCGAAGACGGTGAGCAGCAGGCCCAGGACGCCCAGCGCGGCGAAGGTGCCGCGCCAGTTGGTGACACGCAGCAGCTGTGCGCCGAGCAGGGGGGCGAACATCGGCGCGAGTCCGGATATCAGGCCGATCGAGGCGAGGAAGCGGACCACCGCGACGCCGTCGTAGCGGTCCCGGGCGATGGCCCGGCCGATCACCAGCCCCGCCGCACCCGCCATGCCTTGCAGGAACCGGCCCGCCACCAGCAGCGGCAGCGTGGTCGCCAGCAGGCAGAGCAGGGTGGCGGCCGAGTAGACCAGCAGCCCGGCCAGCAACGGCCGGCGCCGGCCGAGGCGGTCGCTGAGCGGCCCGAACAGCAGCTGCCCCGCGGCGACGCCGAGCAGCGAGAAGGTCAGCGTGAGCTGGGTGGCCGCCGGGTTGGTGTGCAGGTCGGCGGTGAGTGCGGGGAGTGCGGGCAGGTAGAGGTCCGTGGTGAGCGGGCCGAGGGCGACCAACCCGCCGAGGACGACGACGCCGGTCCGGCCGATGCCGGTGAGGTCGGAGGGACGGGAGAGGGTCGACTGCGCACCGGTGGTATCAGCGGTCGGGCCGGGCATGGGGCTCCTCACGAGCGTCGGGTACTCGCTCCGTCCTACCCCAGCCTGCCGCCCGGCCGACAGCCGGGCCCCCCGGGTGGATCATCCGGGGGGCCTGCCGGCAGTCGCCCGCCCGCTCCGGCGCGGCGCCGCCAGACGTACGCGGTCACTGCCCGAGGGGTGCCCGGGCCCCGTCGACCCATCAGCGAAGCGGGCCGCACCCCCGGGTGTGCCGCACCTCGGAGGCGGGCCGCACCGTGGAAGCGTGCCGCACCTCGGAAGCGGGCCTCACCGCCGGGGGGCCGTGCCCCCCTGGCCCGCGGCCCGGGCGCTCGCGCCGTCCTGCCAGGCGAACAGCTGATCCCCCGACAGCACGACGCTGTAGTGGCCGCAGCGGCCGGACACCTCGGCCGCGGGCGAGGCCGGGAACCAGCCCGCCTTGAGCCGGGCCGCCCCGGGACGGTCCTTCGCCGTCGGCCCGGGGTGGGCCGCGCCGGTCTTCCGCTCGGTGGGCGTGCAGCCGGCCGGCAGGCGCCCGCCGGGGACGGTCGCCCGGAGCAGGCTGTCCTCGGTGGTGGTGGACCTCAGGAAGCGGACGGCGGAGGCGTCGTCCGGCAGCCAGGCCGGCACCGTGCGCTGGCTCGCCTTGGCGGCGCTGCCGGTGGAGTAGTTGGCCTGCTCGCGGTGGTGCCCCTCGTACCAGTCCGTCATCCGGGGGCCGACGGCCACCGTCGCGACCGCGAGCGCCATCCCGGTGCCCGCCACCCCCAGAGCGAGCTTGCCCAGCATCCCCATGACTGCTCCAACCCCTTCACCCGGCGACGACACAGCGCCGGCTCACCTTGACCTCCATCCTGGCCCGGCCGCCCCGACGCGGCATCAGCACGAGGTCGCGAACCTCCCTCCACCCCAGGGGGTACGGTCTCCACCTTGAGAGGTACGCCGCGCCCCGGGCGGCCTGCCATGCGGCCCGCTGCCGACCCGTCAGGCGCCCGCCGGCCTGCGGTTCCCGCCCCTCCCGCCCGCCGGCGGCCGGCCGGGCACCGGCCCGGCACCCCTAGGGGGACGGGCCCGGGCCCGGCACCGCGCCGGCCTCAGCTCCGCCCGACGGTGGCCGGCACCCGTGCCGTGGCGTCCGGTCCGGCCCCCGGCGCCGGCCGGGCGACGGGGAACGGCCGCCCGTCCAGGGTCCAGTGCGGGTCGGCCGGACGGCCCAGCGACGCGTACACCTGGGCGGCCACGTCCACATGGCGGATCACCCCGGCGGGCGGGGCGGCCGGGATGTCCGGGCCGGCGCAGGCCACCCAGGCGGTCCGCTCCTCGGGGGTGGTGCCGCCGTGCCCGCCGGCGTCCACGTGCCCGTGGTCGGTGACGACGATGACGGTCCACGCCTCCTGCCGGTGCCCCGGCCGGCTGCGGACGGCGTCCAGGAGGCGGCCGAGCCGCTCGTCCGCCGCCCGCATCGCGTCCCGGTAGCGGGAGCCGCAGCCGAGGAAGTGCGCGGTCTCGTCCACCGCGCCGAGGTAGACGAAGGAGGCCTCCGGGTCGGCGGTGGTCAGCACGTGGACGGCCTCGCGGATGACCTCCTCGTCGACCTCCTCCCAGGCCTCCGGCGTGTCGGCGGCCGGTGCGACGTACGAGGAGCGCCCGGGCGCCCGGAACAGCGGGCCGCCCGACATCGCCAGCATCAGCGGCTCCCAGCCCGCGGCGACGAAGGTGCGCCGGCCGTCGAGCTTGGCGAGCCTGGTCGCGAAGTCCGGGAAGACGTCCAGCCGGTTGCCCGCGAGGTGGTTGCCCCATACGCCGTGCTTGGCCGCCGTGACCCCGGTCACGATCGTCGCCCAGCAGGGCCCGGACATGGTCGGCGTGTCCGCGTCCACCTCGACGGGCACCAGGAACCCGGCGCCGGCGACCTCGGCCAGCCGTGGCATCGCCACCTCGGACAGCAGGTCGTGGCGCACGCCGTCGATGCCGACGACGAGCACGCGGGGTGTACGGGGCGTGGTCATGTGGGGGTTCCTTCCGGTGCCGCGGCCGGGTCGTGCGCCTGGTCGGCCGCCGCTGCGTCGCCCACCGGCCCGGCCATGCTGCCGTGGGTGGCGTACCGGACGGTGTCCTGACGGCGAACGGCCGGCGTCCGGCCGGTGGCGCTCACGCGGCCGCCCGCCCCGGGGGCGCCCGGCGCACCGGGCGGGCGGAAAGGCGCCGGGGCCGACGGCCGCAGCGCACCGGGACGGGCGGGAACAGTTCGCGGGGCCGGGCTCCGTCAGCAGGCCGGCCGGAACTCGTGGACGACCTCGATCAGCCCGACGATGTGCCGGTTGAACTCCGCCAGTTCCTCGGCCGGCACCCAGAGCTCCAGGATCGTCCGGCCGCCCGCCTGCTGGACGGGGTAGCGGGCGAGGAAGGCGGTGTCGACCTCGAACCGGGTGACGTAGCCGACCCCGGAGGCGCGGACGTTCCAGTCCCGGGCGATCCGGATCGCGTAGTCCTCGTTCAGCACCGGGTAGAAGATCGGCTGGTCCGGCAGCCTCGGCGGCCAGGCACGCCGGCCGGAGGCTTCGACCAGTGCCAGCTCCTGCGGTCCGGTGGGACGCCAGAGGGTGGTGGTACCGGTCATGTCCGGGCCTTCTTCGCTCGACGGGGGCGGGTGGGAGTGCCGACCCTAACCGGCCCGCCGCCGCGACGGCGAGCCGGTTTTCGGTGGGCCCGGCCCCAGCCCCGCCGCTTGAGGACGGCTCAGTGGTAGGCGGCCTCACCGGTGATGGCCTGGCCCAGCACGAGGGTGTGGATCTCACCGGTGCCCTCGTAGGTGAGCACCGACTCCAGGTTGTTGGCGTGCCGCAGCACCGGGTACTCGGTGGTGATCCCGTTGGCGCCGAGGATGGTCCGGGCGCTGCGGGCGATCTCCAGGGCCGCCCGGACGTTGTTGAGCTTCCCGAAGCTGATGTGTGCCGGCACGGACTCCCCCGCGTCCTTGAGCCGGCCGATCCGCAGGGCGACCAGGTAGGCCTTCTCGACCTCCAGCATCATCTCGACCAGCTTCTGCTGGGTGAGCTGGAAGGCCGCGATCGGGCGGTCGAACTGGATCCGGGTCTTCGCGTAGTCCAGCGCGGTGGTGTAGCAGTCGCGGGCGGCGCCGACGGTGCCCCAGAGGATGCCGTAGCGGGCCTCGTTCAGCGAGGAGAGCGGCCCGCGCAGCCCGGTGACGCCCGGCAGCACCGCGTCGGCCGGCAGCTGCACGTCCTCCAGCACCAACTCGCTGGTCACCGAGGCCCGCAGGGAGAGCTTGCCGTGCACGTCGTTGGCCGAGAAGCCCTTGGTGCCGCGCGGCACCACGAAGCCCCGGACGCCCTCCTCTGTCTGCGCCCAGATCACGGCGGCGTCCGCGATGCTGCCGTTGGTGATCCACATCTTGGTGCCGGAGAGCACCCAGTCGCTGCCCTTGCGGCGGGCCCGGGTCCGCATGTTGGCCGGGTCGGAGCCGAAGTCCGGCTCGGTCAGGCCGAAGCAGCCGATCGCCCGGCCGGCCGCCATCTCCGGCAGCCACTGCTGCTTCTGCTCCTCGGAGCCGAAGGCGTGGATGGCGCGCATCGCCAGCGAGCCCTGGACGGAGACGAAGCTGCGCAGCCCGGAGTCGGCCGCCTCCAGCTCCATGCAGGCGACGCCGTAGGCCACCGCCGTCGAACCGGTGCAGCCGTACCCGTCGAGGTGCATGCCCAGGACCCCGAGTGCGCCGAGTTCGGGGGCCAGCTCCCGGGCCGGGAAGACGCCGCGCTCGAACCACTCCCCGACGTGCGGCCTGATCCGCTCGTCGGCGAAGCGCCGGACGGTGTCGCGGATCAGCCGCTCCTCGTCGGTGAGCAGGTCGCCGACGGCGAGGAGGTCGGCCGGGTCGATGCGGTTCGGCTTCGTCATTGAAGCGCTCCTTGGAGTCTCGGAAGGTACCGGCGAGTATTCCGCACCGGACCGCCCGCCGGGCCGCCGGGAGGCCGCCCGGTGCGGCGCCGCCCACGGCGGGGGCCGCCGGGCGGCCCGTACTAGGCTGACCGGGCCAGGAGGGGCATTTTCCGAGGACAAGGGGTGGACGAGATGGCGCGCTGGGCACTGGTGGTCGAGGAGACCGACGGCATCGGCGACAACCGGCTGTGGGCGCCGAAGGTCCTCGCCGAGATCGAGGGCAGCCGTGAGGAGGCGCTGGCGGAGCTGAAGCGGATCGTCCCCGGCTACCGCCCGCAGCACCCGGTGACCGACCGTCAGCGCACACTGCTGCGGGACGGCGACTCCTACCTGCTGATCACCCGCGGCAGCATGCGGGACTACCACTGCGTGTTCCGGGTCTGGGAGTTGCTCTGGGACAGCAAGCGCCCGGAGATCCAGCAGGAGCGGCTGCGCGACAACCCGGCGGGCTGAGCACGGCCGCCCCGGGCCGGGCGCGCGGCACTGCCGGGCGCCCGGCCTCGCCATGTCTCCGCCCGCAGCACCGGGACCTCGCAACGGGCCTTCCGGCGGGGGCTCTTGACGTGTACCGCGACAGCTGGTTCCCTACCCTGCAAGCGTTAGGAAACTTTCCTAACGTAATGGCTCCCCTCCCCGCGCCTCCCTGCATCGCCGCACCTCGTCTCCCGCCCCCACGGGCCCCCACGGACCAACGGAACGGTGAACCATGAACCCGCGCACACCCCTCCGCCCGCTGCTCGCCCTGGCCGCCGCCGTCTCGCTCACCGCCACCGCCTTCGCGCTGGCCCCCGCCGGACAGGCTGCCACCCCGGACCCGGTCGGCCTCAACGCCCCCTACGAGTACCTCGGTTGGGGGAGTCCGCAGAGTCCGACCGCCGTGATGGCGGCCACCGGCGTCAAGCAGTTCACGCTCGCCTTCATGCTCAGCGACGGCGGCTGCAACCCCAAGTGGGACGGCAGCCGGGCGCTCACCGGCGGCAGCGACCAGAGCGCGATCAACAGCATCCGGGCGGCCGGCGGGGACGTGGTGATCTCCTTCGGCGGCTGGAGCGGCGCCAAGCTCGGCGAGAAGTGCACCTCGGCGAGCGCCCTGGCCGGCGCGTACCAGAAGGTGATCAACGCCTACCGGCTCAAGGCGATCGACATCGACATCGAGGACACCGAGGTGGCGAGCGCGACGGTCCGTCAGCGGGTGATCGACGCCCTGAAGATCGTCAAGAACAACAACCCCGGCATCAAGGAGTACGTCACCTTCGGCACCACGCCCACCGGCCCGGACGCGTCCGGGGCCGACCTGGTCAGGAAGGGTGCGAAGGCCGGTCTGGCGCTCGACGGCTGGACCGTCATGCCCTTCGACTTCGGCGGCCACAGCGGCTCGATGGGCTCGGTGACCGTCACCGCCGCCGACGGCCTGAAGAACGTCGTCGCGAGCGCCTACGGCTACGACTCCGCGACGGCCTACCGCCACATCGGGATCTCCTCGATGAACGGGAAGACCGACGAGAGCGACGAGACCGTCTCGGTCGCGGACTTCACCACCATCGCCGACTACGCCAAGGCGCACCACCTGGCCCGCTTCACCTTCTGGGCCGTCAACCGCGACCGGCAGTGCCCCTCGGGCACCCCGGCGGGCGACGCCTGCAGCGGGATCGGCCAGGCGCCGTACGCCTTCACGAAGATCGTCGCCGGCTACCACGGCTGACGGCCGCCGGGCGGCGGCGCCCGGGCCCCGAGCCTGCCCTCCGGCCGGGCACCCCGCGATCGTCCGGGGTGCCCGGCCGCACCGGGTGCCGCCGGTCAGCGCAGCAGCGAGTCCAGGAACGGGTTGCCGAACACCCGGTGCGGGTCGTACCGGTCGAGCACCGCGACGGCCTCGTCCCAGCCGGGGCCGCCGCCCGCGCGCAGGCTGTCCGGGACCACCCGGCCGAGCACCTCGGGCTCGGCCCAGGCCGCGTCCTCGGTGTACGCCCAGCCCTTGGACCACTCGACCCGCAGGCCGGCCCGCGTCCCGTCGAAGGTGCGCAGCAGGAACTGTTCGACGTCGCGGCAGAACCGGTGCAGGCCCGGCGTGTCGGGCAGGGTGAGGATGTCGAGCCAGACCGCGGTGTCCCACTCGGGGTGGTCCGGGCGCGGGCGCAGGGCGGACAGCAGCGGTGGGCGGGCGCCGGGCACACCGCAGGAGGCGGGGTCGTCCAGGCCGGTCACCCGGATCTCCACCGTCCCGTTCACCGGGAACTCGCCGCGGGCCTGGTACTGCCCCAGCAGCGACCGGTAGTGCGCGGCGAACTCGCTGACCACCCACTGGAGATCGGCCCGCCGGGCCAGCACGGCGTAGCCGTTGGCGGTCATCCGCAGGGTACTCGGCCTGACGTACTGGAGCAGGGTGCGGGACGGCCCCCAGAGGTCGGACCGCAGGCCGCCGGCCAGCAGGTGGGTGAGGGTGTCGCCGCTCAGCAGGTCACGCAGCAGGCCGCCGGAGAGCAGGATGTCGGTCAGGTCGGCGGTGAGCGCCAGCTTCGCCACCAGGTACTGGAGTTGGCCGAACAACGGGGCCGTCCCCCAGGCGCCGCCGACCAGTTGGCCGGCCAGCCGGGCCACCGGCTCCGGGATGTTGTCGGTGAACGGGTAGTTGTAGGGCTCGTCCACCTGCCGGGCGGCGAACGGCCGGGCCGGGGCCAGGCTCCAGGTCTTCAGCCAGGGGCGGTCGGTGTACGCGAACCAGATCGCCTCGGCCCGGCCGTCGTGGTCGACGAAGCTCGCGAAGGTCCGCGGGCCGCCCGCCGTGCCGGGCCGCGCGAACAGCTCGTCGGCCGGGACGTCCAGGCGGCTGACGCAGCGCAGCCGCTGGTCGGCGCCGGCCCGCAGGACGACCTCGGTGAGGAACGCCCGGCCCAGGTGGACCAGGAAGGCCGCGCTGTCGGCCTCGGCCCGGCCGAAGGTGCGCAGCACGTACCGGCCGGCGGCCTCGTCCCGCACCACCGCGGTGAGTTCGGTGACCTGGTTGCTCAGCGAGCCGTAGCCGTGGCCGGGCCGGGGGCTCTCGCCGGTGGCCGGCACGGCGGTGCCGTGGCCGCCGATCGCGAGCACGCCGCCCACCGTGACCTCCCCGGGCGCGGGGCAGGCGGTGACCCCGAGACCACGGCCGGCCAGGTGGGCGAGCAGGCTCTCCATGGTGGCGCCGGTCTGCACCCGGACGGTGTCGGCGGAGTCGGGCGAGATCGCGGTCAGGTGCCTGGAGGTGTCGACCAGCAGGACGCGGGCCGCCTCGTCGGTCCGGTCGGCGACCGTCAGCGGCGCCCAGGTGTGCCGGTACCCCTGGGCGCGCAGCCGCCAGCCCTGGGCGTGCGCCCAGTCGGCGAGGGCGGCGACCTCCTGCGGGGTGCGCGGCGCGCAGGTCCAGAGCTGGTCGGTGCGGATCTCGCCGGACCAGTTCTCGTACACCCGCCGGTAGACCTCCGTCCCGGCGGGCAGTCCGGGCGGCGCCGTGCCGGCCGCGCCGGCGCTCTCCGGTCCGACCGTCCCGCGCAGCAGCCAGGCCGCTCCGCCCAGCCCGGCCGAGGCGCCGATCAGCGCGCGCCGGGTCAGTCCCGGTCGTCGCCCGCGGTGCCGTCCTGCGTCCGTGTCCATGTCCGTCCCCACCCTCGGTGTCCGCCTGTGCCGTCCGCCGGCCCGTTCCGGACGACTCCGGCCGGACGGCCCACGGCCGCCGGCCGCCCGTCCGGTGCGCCCGGGTGCCGCCGGAGCGGCGGGCCTTCGGCGCGGGCGGACGGGGCACGGCCCGGCTGCCGGCGGGGCTCGGCCGAGCGTACGAAGCGGTCCGGGCGGGACCGGGGCGATCCCTCCGGGCCTCACCCGATCGAGTGAACTCCGGGGCACGGGAGCAGCGCGCGGGCGGCCGGGCCGGGCCCTCTTCCGGCCCGGCACCTACCGCCACGCGAGCGGACACCGGGCCTCACCGCCCCGGACGCCGGGGGCTCAGCGCGACGGGTCCTCCCCCTCCGCCGGACGGGAGACGCCGGGCCAGTCCAGCACCAGCTGCTGCCGGCGCGGGAGCTGGGTGACGATCAGGTCGTAGGAGTCCTCGATCATCTCGCGGACCAGCCGGTCGGGCACCGAGCCGTCGAGCAGCACGGTGTTCCAGTGACGCTTGTTCAGGTGCCAGCCGGGGGTGACCGCAGGGTAGGCCTCGCGCAGCCGCACGGCGGCCTCCGGGTCGCACTTCAGGCTCACCTTGAGCGGCTCGGCGTCCAGGGTGCTCAGCGCGAAGATCTTCCCGCCGACCTTGAACACCGAGGTCTCCGGACCGAACGGGAAGGTCTCCTCGGCCCCGTTGAGGGTCAGGCAGGCGGCCTTGAGCGCGGCGGGCTTCATCGTCATGGGCCCAGTCTGCCGGGCGGGCCGCCGGGGCCGCGCCGCGGGCTCGCGTCATCCGTTCGAGTGAGGGTGGAAATACCTGGGGACCGCGCGCGGCTGTGCTGATCGGCGGCTGCCGCGGGGTGGCCGCCGTGCGGGCCGCAGCCGTGCCGGCGGCGGCCCCGGGAGCCGAGCAGAAGGTGTCGCGCCATGGGTGACGAGCAGGCCAGGGCCGGTCAGCAGGCCGGGGGCGGCGAGCAGGAGTGGCGGATCGAGCACGACTCGATGGGCGAGGTGCGGGTGCCCGCCGCCGCGAAGTGGCAGGCCCAGACGCAGCGGGCGGTGGAGAACTTCCCGGTGTCCGGCCAGCGGCTGGAGCGGGAGCACATCGCGGCGCTGGCCCGGATCAAGGCCGCGGCGGCGAAGGTGAACGCCCGGCTGGGGGTGCTGGACGAGGCGACGGCGGCGGCGATCGTGGCGGCGGCCGAGGAGGTGGCGGCCGGCGGGCTGGACGACCAGTTCCCGGTGGACGTGTTCCAGACCGGCTCGGGGACGTCCTCGAACATGAACACCAACGAGGTGATCGCCACCCTGGCGGGCGAGCGGCTCGGCCGGCCGGTGCACCCGAACGACCAGGTCAACGCGAGCCAGTCGTCCAACGACGTCTTCCCCTCGGCCATCCACATCGCCGCCACCGCCGCCGTCACCCGGGACTTGATCCCCGCGCTGGAGCACCTGGCGGAGGCGCTGGAGCGCAAGTCCGCGGAGTTCGCCGAGGTGGTGAAGTCCGGCCGGACGCACCTGATGGACGCCACCCCGGTCACCCTCGGGCAGGAGTTCGGCGGGTACGCGGCCCAGGTCCGGTACGGGCGGGAGCGGCTGCTGTCGGCCCTGCCCAGGGTCGCGGAGCTGCCACTGGGCGGCACGGCTGTCGGCACCGGCATCAACACCCCGCCCGGCTTCCCGGCCGCCGTGATCGCCGAGGTCGCCGCGGCGACCGGCCTGCCGCTGACCGAGGCGCGCGACCACTTCGAGGCCCAGGGCGCCCGGGACGGCCTGGTCGAGCTGAGCGGCCAGCTGCGGACCATCGCGGTCGGCTTCACCAAGATCGCCAACGATCTGCGCTGGATGGGCTCCGGGCCGCGGACCGGGCTGGCCGAGATCAACCTCCCCGACCTCCAGCCCGGCTCGTCGATCATGCCCGGCAAGGTGAACCCGGTGCTGCCCGAGGTGGTGCTGATGGTCGCCGCCCAGGTGATCGGCAACGACACCACGGTCACGGTGGCGGGCGCCGGCGGCAATTTCGAGCTCAACGTGATGCTGCCGGTGATCGCCCGCAACGTGCTGGAGTCGATCCGGCTGCTGGCCAACAGTGCCCGGCTGCTCGCCGACCGCGCGGTCGACGGGATCACCGCCAACGTCGGCCGGGCCCGCGAGTACGCCGAGTCCTCGCCCTCGGTGGTCACCCCGCTGAACCGCTACATCGGTTACGAGGAGGCCGCCAAGGTCGCCAAGCAGGCAATCGCGGAGCGCAGGACCATCCGTCAGGTGGTGCTGGACCGCGGCTACCTGGAGCAGGGCCTGCTCACCGAGCAGCAGTTGGACGAGGCCCTGGACGTGCTGCGGATGACCCGCCCCTGACGGCGCCGCTCCCCCGCCCTGCCCGGCACCGGACCCCGACCGGGCCGGAGGGCGCGGGCCTGTCGCACCCGCGCCCTCGGTAGGCGCCCCGGGCCCAGGGGGGCGCGACGGATCAGGCGCCTCCTCCGCCCGCACGGCCGCCGCCGGTGGCACGACCGCCGGCGCCACGGCGCATGGCCGCACCGCTCGCGGTCATGGACGCCATCGAGATGGCGGCCAGGCCGAGGAGCACCATGCAGCCGCCGGTGATCAGATTGGTCGTGATGGTCCGCCGGACGTCCACGTTCCCGGAGACCACCCAAGGCGCGATCATGCACCAGACACCGATCGCCGTGGCCGCCCAGGCACGGGCGTGGGTGCGCTCGTAGGCGGAGCCGTAGCCGCCCATCAGGAGGGCGAACGCCAGCCCGAGGATCAGGTTGTTGACGACCAGCGTCGTGAAGCCGAGGAAGCCGCTGAACCCGACCACCCAGGGCGAGATCGCCAGGAAGAGACCGGCCAGGACCGCCAGCGCCTCGACGCCCTGAGCGGCCGGCGTCGAGGTGACGCGCTCGTAGTGCTCCCGGAGTTCGACGATGTCCGGGTGATGCTCCATGCCCATCGGAATCTGGGTAGACACCGATACCACCTCCTTGGTTGCGGAACATGGAAGGCGCAAGCCCACTACCCATTTTGGACCTTTTCTAACACTTTGCCCTTTTTTCGGGAACGATTCCCGGCCGCCGATCGTCACGGGCGGGCGATCCGCACCTCCGCCGCCAGCCCCAGGAACCGGCCGACGGCCGCCGCCTCCGCCCGCAGCACCTCCCGCACCGGCCCGGGGACCGGGCCGAAGGGCTCCACCAGCACGGTCATCGAGCCCCGCGCGCGCTCGGCCGCCCAGCGGCCGAGCACCCGCCCGTCGGCCACCAGCGCCGGGTGGACCACCCCGCCGCCCGCGTTGATCCGCCTGGCGAAGGCCGGGTCCAGCATCACCGTCCGGTCGCGGTAGCCGAGCAGGTAGTTGTCGTAGGCGCCGAGCAGCCGGACCGCCGGCCCGGCTTCCGTCCCGCCCTCAGGCGGCTCGGCCCCTGGGCCGGCGAACAGCCCCGGGGCCACCTCGGGCAGCCCCGCCGCCGCGACGGCCCGTCGGCAGACCGTCAGCGGCAGGCCCGACCAGGCCGCCAGATCGGCGGCGCCCGCCGGGCCGAAGGCGGTCAGGTAGCGGACGGCGAGCGCGGCCAGGTCCGCCTCCTCGGGCGGACCGGGCGGCTCCGGCGGACCGGGCGGCGGGCCCGGCAGCAGGACGTAGCCGGGCTCGCGCGGAGCCACCTCGGCGCCCCGGCAGAGCAGGCCGCGCGCCGCCGCGTACCCCACCAGATGAGCCGGGGCCTGCCCGGACGGGTCCACCTCCACCCCCCGGTCGATCAGCGCGGAGACCAGGCCGGCCCGGCTCAACGGGGCCGGCAGCACTTCGGGCAGCAGCGCGACGGCCCGCTCGCAGATCTCGTCGGTCAGCCCCAGCTGCCGGCGCCGGCCCGCACCGGCCGCGAGGTTGCGGGCACCGAAGAGCCGCAGCAGCCAGGGCAGGTCCACGGCCGGGACGAGGTGCAGGGTGCCGCGCATCAGCCAGCTGGCGACCACCTCGCCCGACCGGTACGCCGCGTCGATCTCGGCGGCCGTGGCGACGCCCCGGGCCCGCAGGCCGAGCCGGGCGGCCGCCGCGTCCTGGGCCTGGATGCCGGCGGCCCGACCGGCCACGGCCGCCACCGCGCCCGGACGCCCCGGACCGCCCGCTTCTGCCGGGCCGCCGGAGGATGCCCGGTCGTCGGAGAATCCCGGGCCGCCGGAGGATCCCGGGTCGTCCGGCAATGCCCGGCGGGGGCCGGCCGGGCCGAACTGGGCGTGCATCCGCCGGCGCAGCAGTCGCGTCTCGTCCGTCGTCATCCGGCCATTGTTCGCGCTCGCGCCCGCCCGGGCACACCTCGGCGCCGGGGCGCCGGGCACACCTCGGTGCCGGGGCGCCGGACCGGGGTCAGTTCACCGGTACCGCGGTGCCGCCGGTCAGGGCGAGGAGCTGCTCGAAGGTGGTCGGGAAGACCGTGTGCGGGTGCCCGGCGGCGGCCCAGACCTCGGGGTGCGCGGCGAGGGTCTCGTCCACCAGGGTGCGCACCGGGGCCGGGTGGCCGACCGGCGCGACCCCGCCGATGGGCTGGCCGGTGTGCTCGCGGACGAACTCGGGGGTGGCGCGCCGGATCCTGGCCGCCCCGATCAGGGCCGCCAGTTTCGCCGTGTCCACCCGGTGCGCGCCGCTGGTGAGCACCAGCAGCGGCGCGCCGTCGGCGTCGAAGACCAGGCTGTTGGCGATCGCCCCGACCGGGCAGTCGAGCTGCTGCGCGGCGGCCGCGGCGGTGGGCGCCGTCTCCGGCAGTACCCGGACGGCCGGACTGGCGCCGCCGGCCCGCAGTGCCGCCTCGACGGCCCGGACGTTCGGATGGCTGGTGATCCGCTCCATGCCGGCGATGCTACCGGCCGGCCTGCCGGGCCGGGACGGATTTCCCGGCGCCGGGCCGGGACCCACGCCGGGGCCGGGCCCGCCCGGGTGAGCTGTGTCTCATCACGCCGGGGCGGCATTGCCTATGCAACTCGTTGCATAGCAGGATGCGGGCATGGCACTGGAGCACGCGATCCTCGTCTCACTGCTGGAGCAGCCCGGCTCCGGGTACGAGCTGGCCCGGCGGTTCGACCGCTCCATCGGACGCTTCTGGACCGCCACCCACCAGCAGATCTACCGCGTGCTGCGGCGGATGGAGGCGGACGGCTGGATCGCCGCCGAAGAGGTCGCCCAGGACGGCCGGCCGGACAAGAAGGTCTACTCGGCCGCCGCGCCGGGCCGGGCCGTGCTGGCCGGCTGGCTGCGCGAGCCCGTCGAGCCGGAGACCGTCCGGCACGAGCTGGCCGTCAAGATCCGGGCGGCCGCCTTCGACGACCCGTCCGCGCTGGTCGCCGAGGTCGAGCGGCACCGGGAGAGCCACGCGGCGCTGCTCGCGCGCTACCTCTCCGGCGAGCGGCGCGACTTCCCCGCCGGCGCCGCGCTCGACGCCCAACAGCAGTTGCAGCACGTGGTGCTGCGCGGCGGCATCGAGTACGAGCGGATGACCCTCGCCTGGCTGGACGACGTGCTCGCCACCCTGCACCGCCTCGGCAACTGAACCCTCAACCCCCAGGGACGACACCATGCTGTTCAACCCGCGTACCTACGACCCCGCGCAGTTCGACGAGCCGACCCGCCGGCTGCTGCGCGCCACCGTCGACTGGTTCGAGTCGCGCGGCAAGAAGGCGCTGATCGACACCTACGTCGACCGCGCCTGGTACGGCGACTTCCTCGACTTCGCCGCCAAGGAGGGCCTGTTCGCGGCCTTCCTGACGCCGGCCGGCGAGGCGGGCGAGGAGGCCGGTGCCGGGGCGAAGCGCTGGGACACCGCACGGATCGCCGAGCTGAACGAGATCCTCGGCTTCTACGGGCTCGGCTACTGGTACACCTGGCAGGTCACCATCCTGGGCCTCGGCCCGGTCTGGCAGAGCGAGAACGAGGCGGTCCGGGCCCGCGCCGCACAGCTGCTGACGGAGGGTCATGTGATGGCCTTCGGGCTGTCCGAGCGCAGCCACGGCGCCGACATCTACTCCACGGACATGATCCTCACCCCGGACGGCGAGGGCGGGTTCACCGCGAGCGGCTCCAAGTACTACATCGGCAACGGCAACGTGGCGGGCCTGGTCTCGGTGTTCGGCCGCCGCTCCGACGTCGAGGGCCCGGAGGGGTACGTCTTCTTCGCCGCCGACAGCCGGCACGAGGCGTACCACCTGGTCAAGAACGTGGTGAACGCGCAGATGTACGTCAGCGAGTTCTGCCTGGACGAGTACCCGGTGCGCGCCGAGGACGTCCTGCACACCGGCAAGGCCGCCTTCGACGCCGCGCTCAACACCGTCAACGTCGGCAAGTTCAACCTCTGCACGGCCTCGGTCGGCATCTGCGAGCACGCCATGTACGAGGCCGTGACGCACGCCCACAACCGGGTGCTGTACGGCAAGAAGGTCACCGACTTCCCGCACGTGCGACGGGAGTTGACCGATGCCTACGCCCGGCTCGCGGCGATGAAGCTGTTCAGTGCCCGGGCCGCCGACTACTTCCGCTCGGCCTCCCCCGAGGACCGCCGCTACCTGCTCTTCAACCCGATGACCAAGATGAAGGTCACCACGGAGGGCGAGAAGGTCATCGACCTGATGTGGGACGTCATCGCGGCCAAGGGCTTCGAGGCGGACACCTACTTCGACAAGGCCGCGAAGGACATCCGCGGCCTGCCGAAGCTGGAGGGCACGGTCCACGTCAACCTGGCCCTGATCCTCAAGTTCATGGGCAACTACCTGTTCAACCCGGCCGAGTACGCGCCCGTCCCGAGCCGGCTGGACGCCGCCGACGACGAGTTCCTGTTCCGGCAGGGCCCGGCCCGCGGCCTGGGGGCGATCCGCTTCCACGACTGGCGCACGGCCTACGACGCGCACGCCCACGTGCCGAACGTGGCCCGGTTCCGCGAGCAGGCCGACGGCCTGTGCGCGCTGCTCGCCGCCCACGCGCCGAGCCCGGAGCAGCAGCAGGACCTGGACTTCCTGCTCTCGCTCGGCCAGCTGTTCGCGCTCGTGGTCTACGGCCAGCTGGTGCTGGAGCAGGCGGAGTTGACGGGCCTGGACGGCGACCTGCTGGACGAGATCTTCGACGTGCTGGTGCGCGACTTCTCCACCCACGCCACCGAGCTGCACGGCAAGTCCGGCGCCGGCGAGGAGCAGGCCGCCTGGGCACTGGCGCACCTGCGCCGCCCGGTGGCGGACGCCGGCCGCTCGGCCCGGGTCTGGGCCCAGGTCGAGGGCCTGGCCGGCGCGTACGAGATGCCGGCCTGACCACGGTCCCGCCCACGGTCAGCCGGCCGGACGGTCCGTCAGCGC